>JADLFM010000183.1 GCA_020845495.1 Chloroflexota bacterium | reverse complement strand
CTCCCCCAACGGCACCGCCACCAAGGTCGCCCTCGCCACCCTCTTCGGCACCTGGCACGCCCAGGGCGTCAATCCCTTCCTCGCCTGCCGCCAACTCCTCGCCCCACAAGTCTGAACTCTTACGTTTGCTTTGCAGGTCTGCATCATGTAAGATGTTGACCGGTGGAAGGTGGCCCGACGTGTGTACGGGCAGCACGGATTGCCGGGGGGTAGTATCGTGTCGCTGTCAGACATCGAGCGCCAGGTGCTGGGGGCACTCGCGAGCGGTCAGACTTCAGACGAGTGCGCCCGGTCACTCTGTATCGGCGTACATGAGGTCCGGCGGCACCTCGCCGCTGCCATTCAGGCGCTCGCGGCGCAGTCAAAGCTCGAGGCGATCCTGCTCGCGGCCCGCCGGGGCCTGATCGATCTCCCGCGCAACCGCGTGGCCGGGTGCTGAGCACCTCGCTCACCGACGACCTACCGGCGTCGGTGGCGAGGTGCTCGTCGGGGTCTTCTGCACGGTCGTTCGGCGCACACGGCTGTCAACCGCGCCATCAGTGGTCGAGGTAGCTCGCGACACGGCGACCCATCACACGACGCGGACCTGTTTCAGACCGCCTGCATCTCCCCTCAGGGGCCGGCGTGCGCTGCACAATCGTCCGGCGTGCGCCGCACAATCGTCTGCGAGATGCGGGAGGTTCCAGTCCACGGTGGGTGCTGGGACCATCGGCGACCGCTGACTCTAGCAGTCACGATCTAGCCGCTCACGCGAGACTGCACGAACGCGGGAGATCGGGCAGTCCTGGTGTATCTGCGCGTTGGCAGCGCGCAACCGTGATCGTCGTGGGTCCGTTCTTCTTGTGGACAGATACGTCGCGACTGTGGTGACCTTGCGCAGATGCCGGGGAGGGGCTCGGCCCACGCGTCCGCGGCGTCGTGCATCTGCCAGCGCCTGCCGCGCCACGACGTTGCGTGACGTGGACTCCGATCGAACGTGAAGCGTGAGGGCGAGAGCCGCGGACCGCGGTTTCCGCCTCCCGACACGCTGGAGCGCTATGAACGTCCATTACGCCGAGCCGCCAGGGGAACGAGCAGAAGTCATACGCGCGGGCCAGAGACCGGGTCTGCCGTTACCCGACGCCGGACCTGACCGAACGGCGCGAGAACTGGTCCCTCCGACGCTGCTGTTCGTCCATCTGCCGCGCACGGGCGGTACGACGCTCAAGGGGATCCTGGAACGGGAGTATGGCGAGAGCGCATACCTCCGCCTCCGCAATGGCATCGTCATGGAAGACGGGGTCGTCAGCGCCGGCGACGACCCGTTCTTCCATCTACCGTCCGCGCGCCGTGGCCGCCTCCTGGCACTATCTGGCCACATGAGCGTAGGGCTGCATGCCTGGATACCCGGTCCCGCGCGCTACGTCACCTTGTTTCGGGATCCAGTCGAGCGGGTCGTCTCACTCTACCGCTACATCGCCTCACGCCCAGAGCACCCGCTTCATCCTGCCATCGTGCGCGAAGGACTGACCCTTCGGGACTGTCTCACGCACTCCCGAAACTCGCTCCTCCAGTTCCATAACGGTCAGGTCCGGATGCTGACCGGCGCAGTCACCGGCGCCCGCTTGCCTTTAGGCGCACGCGACAGTCAGCGAGTGAGGCTGGCGAAGCGGTTGCTGGACGAGCATTTCGAGTTGGTGGGCGTGACCGAACGCTTCGAGGATCTTGTCGTGCTCGCGTGGCGACGCTTTCGGTGGCGGGTGCCGCTCTATCGGCCCGTCAACGCGAGCCGCGGCCAGCGGACCGTCGCAGTAGACCCTAAGACACGCGCCCTGATCGAGGAGCGCAACAGCATGGACCGCGAGATCTACGAGTATGCGCGCGAGCGTCTGGCGGACGTGGTGGCGTCTGCCGGTCCTGAGTTCGTGCGCGATCGCGCGCTGTTCCGGATGCTGAACCATGCTGGTGGACGTGAGTAGCGTAGACGTGCGTGGCGTAGGGTCTGCCCAGGCGGCCGCACCACCAGGCACCGTCGGCCTCGACGCGCTCCGGCCGGTCCTCGTGGTCGGCGCACCTGGGACACCGCTAAGCGGGTTGGAACAGTTCTTCGGCGGGCTGCGCTACGTCATCAAGCCTCTCGCTGATGACACTGCCGACAACGTACTCTTCGACCTCCTGAACCCTGGCATCGTCGTCACCACTCATCTGCCGTACCGTTCCGACCTGTCGCACGGGCTGGCGGGTCGGGCGACCCGGGTCGTCCTGATCGAGCGCGACCCGCGTGACGTCGCTTGCGCGCTGGCCAGTCGGAGCATGGCGCTGGACGAACAGGTGGTATCGGCTGTGACCGACCGGCTGCATGGTGTCCTCACCGGAGACGACACGCAGCCTCCATTGAGGGCGCGGCTGTCGGGCTACCGAGCGTGGCATCGACACGCTGGCGTCATCGCGATCCGCTATGAGGACATTGCTGGTCCAAGCGTCGGTGGTGATGAGGCGACGCAACTCGAGACGCTGATCAGGCTCGCCGCTGCGTTGGAGTGGCGCGGCTCGGCTCTGATGCTCGGGCGCAGCCTGACGCTCGCCGACCTACCGGTAGGTCGAGACGGACCCTGGGACGAGGTGGCGGCGTGGAGCCGGTATCTACCAGCCTCAACGCAGGCGCTGCTCCGTGCGACGCTGCGTGAGGCAATCCTGGCCGGTGGGTATGATGAGCCGGCGCCCGCCGCGGTGCCTGGGCCGTCAGGTGCGCTCTCTGGCTTGCTCGCCGCGATGGCGAACGAGCATGAGGCGGCCGTCGCCTCACTCGTGCCGCGCCCCGACGGCGCGAGCGCAAACTAATCCAATGGGTGCACCAGGGCCAGCGTGCACCGGCGGGGATGATCTCGACCGGTGCACGCTGGCCCAAAGCCCATCCCGCCGTCCGAACGATGGCGCCGCACCCGATCGACGAGCTGGTTAGATGTACTCTGATCCTATCAGCTGCGGCGTGACGTGCGGGTAGCGCTGAAGCGGTCCTGACCTTTGAGGGTGGGTGCACAGCAGCGCAGGGGTGCTGGCGTTAGCCTCCGGCTCCCAGCCCGACGAACGTCGGCCAGGGGCCGCAGTCGTCCACGACGGTGAACGGGACCGTCATCGCCCGCCCGGAGCTGTCACGGTGGACGAGGAAGGTCAGGCTCGTGGGGGCATTGGGCAGATCGACGTCAAAGGCTCCGCGTTCACCCACATGCGCCCCGATGTCGACGCGGGCGTTGGTGCTGCCCGTGAACTTCAGCGTGCGCACGCCACCGCGCCCCGCCGTGACAGTCACGGCGAGGTCGTTGGCCCCGCGTGGCGTGACGATCACCCGGACATTCGGCCGAGGCGAGCAGGGCGCGGCCGTCGCCGTGGGAGTCATTGTTGGCGTTGCGGTGGGGGTGGGCGCAGGTGGTCCGTCGTACTCGTACGCGCCGACGTCACAACTGTTGTTTCCATCATAGTTGCCGTCGAACGGACGCCGGACGCCGCGCTGGTCGGTCGGCGGGCACGCGCCATCGGCGCCACGGTCGATGGCCGGGCTATCCACCAGCAGTGCGCGGGTCTGGGTCTGCCCGCCGTTGTCGGCCAACGGACCAACTCGGGGATCTATGTTGCTCAGATCACCGGGCGCACTGAACCCGCAGGAATCGCCGTTTTCGATGTTGTTGCCCAGCGAGTAAATCGACCCGCTACAGTTGCTTCCTCCGCTTCTTGTCAGGATGACATTGTGCAGCTCGAGCGCACTCTCATTCTGAAGGCTTGGAGCAGCATTCTCTGCAATTGTCACATTTACTAGAGCCATAGGACCTTTATTGTAGATAGTTTCTGATCCTATGATATTGTCACTAATTGTCACGTTCTTCATAGTCACCACTCCAGTGTTATACAGGGCAGTGGCATGATAACTATAGGGAGATGCGCCTACTCTGTTACGATCGATGGTACTATTCTCAAGGTCGATCATTCCGGTATTATATATACCTCCTCCATACGCATAGCCCGCAGAGCCGCGCCAAGTAGGCTGTCCACTAGCAGAGTTATCGCTTACAGCTACATCTTTAAGTGTCAGGTTCCCGGCATTATAGATGCCTCCTCCATACGCAGAACCCCCAGGGCCGTGGCCCAAATCAGCCTGTCCAATAGCAAAGTTATTGTTCACAGCTACATCTTTGAGTGCCAGGTTTCCGGCATTGTAGAGACCGCCCCCAAGAGCGTAGAATCCATTCATTTTGCCGCCAGTAACGGTAAGGCCATTGAGTGAAACCTGGATACCTGAACCGACAATGAGAACCCGGTGTCCTATGTGGTTCTCGACATCCGCGTCGATGATGGTGGATGCCGCTCCGGCTCCCACGATAGCAACGTCGCTGAGGATGTCGAGGTCACCCATCGTCGGGTCACCAGACACTGAGAAGTCGTGCCGCGTGAGCTTGTAGTGCCCGGCCGGCACCTTAATCACATCGGGACCGGGCAAGGCATTCGCCTCCATGATGGCGGCACGCAATGGGCAGGCGCCGAGGAAGGCCTTGCAGATGCCGTCGCCGGGGTTTACGTCGACGTCGTCGTCGGTTGTGTCTACCTGAAAGCCGGCCGCAAACACCGGACTTGGGCCAGCGGGCGTCGCGGGAACGCCGCCGAGAACGACCGAGGCGACCAGGAGTGAGGCAATCAGCAGGCCGGCGGGACTGACCCGCCTACGATCTTTCATGCTCTCTACTCTCCCTACGCCATGGCGGGGCAAGGCACACGACCCTTATGAGCCCGAGAGCGCAGCAGCCCCCTGCCACGCTCCCCGCCCACGCTGCTTGACGGAGCGCTACATCCTGACGTCATCCGAAGCTCTGCACGACGCTCGGACCGCTACCAGGCGCTCGAACCGCCGCCGACGACGGTCGGCCACTGGCCGCAGCGGTCGGTAACGACCAACTGGACGGTCCCCGCGCCACTCGCGCCGCCGCCCAGCGGGAGGGGCCGTGTTAGTCGGAATGTGAGCGACGGCGCACCGACTGACAGCGTGGCCGGCTGGATCGCCGCGTTCGTCGAGCGCTTGACTCCCACGTCGAGGATGCGATTGCCGGCCCCGGTTGCCGTCACGGTGACCCGCAGCAGGTTCGCGCCCTCCTTCAGTACGGCCATCTGGACCGGCGGGCGCGGCGAGCACGTCATCGCGGACTCGAGTTCGACCGCTCCGACGTCACAGAGCGCGAGACCGTTGCCGTCACCGTCCTGGGGGCGCGCGACGCCGCGCTGATCGGTGGCCGGGCAGCCCGGGATAGCGTCGATGAGCGGACTACCGGGCTGGGGGACGAGCACGGCCGTCGGGCTGCCGGCTTCGGTCAGTCCAGAGAGCATCGGAATCACGTTCGAGCGGTCACCCTGGGCGATGAACTGGCAGGTCGTGCCGCCATCGGCGTTGTTCCCCAGGCTCACGATCGGCCCGGCGCAGCTTCCATTGTCGTTGCCGAGGACCGTCCCGATCACCGTCACGGTCGCCGGGGCGCCATTGACGGCCAGGCTCGAGAGACCAGCGCCCCCGGACGCAGTGTTGTTGACGATCGTGCTGCTGACGATGGCCGCCGTCGAACTGGGGCCGCCGATTCGGATGCCAGCACCGCTGAAGCCGGCGGTGCTATTAACGTTCTCAGTGAACGTACTGCTCGTCACCGTCAGGTGGCCCTGCGCATTGGCCAGCGTGATGCCGCCGCCGCTGCTGGCACGGGCCTGATTTCCGCTCACGGTGCTGTTGACGAGTTCCACGAAGGTTGTGGCCGGGGTCGTCGCGCTGCCGCCGCTCACGATCCCGCCGCCAGCCGCCGCGCTGTTGTTGGCAAGCGTGGAGCTAACGAGCTTGAGTCGCGAGCCCTCGCTCCCCTGGGTGATGCCGCCGCCGTTCGCATCGGCGGCATTGTTCGAGACGTTCGTATTCGTGAGCGTCGTCTGACTGCCGTTGTAGTTCGCGATGCCGCCGCCGTACCCCCCGATACCGCCAACCGCGATGGCGCGGTTCCCCTCGACCGAGCTGTTCTGGACGTCCATCGTCCCGCCGGAAATATTAGACAGGCCGCCGCCGTTCCCCTCGAACGTGCCGCCGAGAACCGCCTGATTCGCAATCACTGCCACGTCGTCCAGGCTGGTCGCGCCCTGATTGCGGAGGCCGCCGCCGGTCCCCCCCGATGCCCGGCCATGCTGAAGCGTCAGGTGTGCGAGGGTGAGGGCGGCGCCGGGCAGTACGTCGACGACGCGATCCAGGTTGTTGCCGTCGAGGATCGTCAGACCGCGCCCCTGGCCGACGAGTGTGACCGCTCCCCAGACGTCCAGGTCGCCCGCGACGCTCGTGCTGTCGAAGCCGGGCCGGGTCAGGGTGAACGTCCCGACCGGCACCACGATCGTATGGCTGCCAGCGTTCGCGTTGGCCTCCATGACCGCCGCCCGAACGGTGCAGCCGCCGATGGATGCCTGGCAGCGTCCATCGCCCGGGGCCGTGTCGACATCATCCTCGGCTCGATCCACGATCAGGGTCAGGTTCACCTGGATCCCCAGCCCCGGGCCTCGAACGTCCGCTCGGGCATCCGGGGCTTCGGCCGCACCCGCGCCCGCCGCGTCGGCAGTGCCCCGCTGTCCAGTCGCAACATTTGGAGGCGCTGGCGGCACGGGTGCGGGCGCGCTCGACTCAGCGGGTTTCCGATTCCGCCGAGCCTCAGCAGGGGCGGGTAAGAGCAAGGCAAGCGCGAGCAGCGCCGCAATCGCCAGGGCGAAACGTAGCGGCATCCGAACGATCATCTCACTCTCACTCCCACTCCCATCGTTGGATCACCCACGAGGCACGTGCGTCGGCTACGACATGGGATGCGCGAAGCGGGCTCCAGGTCTGATGTGCACGACGTTGTTGCGCGTCGTCGGCCACATCACTGCGCCTAGTGTAAGCAACACCGCGATCTTGTCAAGCGGCTCGTCAGGCAGACCGAACGGCTTCAGTGTTTGGGCACCCCATGGAGGTAGAGCGTCGTCCGGGTTGTAGGGAGGTTGTGTTCGCGCAGTTGCACGGAAGGATCGTGTGGATGGTGGATGGCGCAGGCAATTGCGGGGGTGGATGCCGTGACGCCAATCGCCGCGGGGATTGGCGTCACGACGCCTGGCCACGCCCGGCGCCTGGCCAGTGGATCTGGGCGCCAGGGCGGGAGGCTGCCACGGAAGAACGAGGTGGTACGGTCCTTGCGCCCGTGGACCTCGCCTGTGCTCTGGACCCCCAGCCTGTCTGCCACGGAAGAACGAGGTGGTACGGTCCTTGCGCGGCGGGCGTTCACGGCATTCGATACCCGGAGCCGGCGTCGTGCTCTCCCGCGTCGTGTCCTCCCGCGTCGTGTCCTCCCGCGTCGTGTCGTCACGTCGCGCTCGCACTGTCACAGAGAGCGCAGTCGTGGGTGATTTCGGACGGTGAGGAGAGGCGGGATGGCGGAACGGACCGAGCGGCGGCCGGCCCTGCTGGCGACAGGATGGTTTCAGGCGGCGATTCTGGTCATCGTGTTCGGGTTCACGATCCTGCTGTATCTGGCGATCCGTGCATATGTCGATGCGCCGCCCATCCCTGCCCGTGTGGTCGATGCAAGCGGCCGGCTCATCTTCACCGGCGACGACGTCATCGCGGGTCAGGAGTTGTTCCTCCGGAATGGGATCATGGAGTACGGCTCCATCTTTGGCCACGGCGCGTACCTCGGCCCGGACTACACCGCTGACTACCTTCGTCGGGCGGCCCTCGCCGTGCGCGAACAGTACGGCGGCGAGCAGTCTGACGCCGCTCGCGCCCGCACCGTCGAGGACTTCAAGACGAACCGCTACGACCCACCGAGCGACACGCTTACCTTTACGGCCGCCCAGGCCGCTGGCTTCGACCAGGCGCGTGACTATTACCAGGGCTTCTTCGCCGAGCCCTCCACCCGGTTCGGGCTGCGCCCACGGGCGATCGCCGACCCTCAGGAGGTGACCCAACTCACCGCCTTCTTTGCCTGGTCAGCCTGGGCGTCGGCTGCCAATCGACCGGGCCTGGACTATTCGTACACCAACAACTGGCCGCCCGAGCCGCTCGTCGACAACGCCCCGACGGCAGACAATATCGTCTGGAGCGTGCTCTCGCTGATCGCGTTGCTGGGTGGCATCGGCGCGCTGCTGGCGATCTTTGGCCGCTGGAACATCCTGGGATGGCACGGCCGCGAGCAGCAGCGGCTGAGTTTCATGCCGCCGGGCGCCGTCGCCCTCACCCCGGCTCAGCGCGCCACTGCCTTCTTCTTCCTGCTGATGGCGCTCCTGTTCCTGCTTCAGACGGCTGTCGGCGGCGCGACCCAGCATTATCGCGCGGACCTGGCCGGTTTCTTTGGGATCGATCTGGCGCTCCTGCTCCCCTACAATCTGGCCCGTACCTGGCACCTTCAACTGGCCATTTTCTGGGTGGCGACGTCGTTCCTGGCTGCTGGTATCTTCCTCGCGCCGATGATCGCCGGCCGTGAACCGCGCGGTCAGCACATCCTGGCCTATGTGCTCCTCGCTGCCCTCGCAATCGTCGTGGCAGGCAGCCTGATCGGCACCTTCCTGGGCATCCACGGCTGGCGAGGCGGGCCATCTGGCTGGTTCGGCAACCAGGGGCTCGAGTACCTGGATCTCGGGCGATTCTGGCAGGCGCTCTTGTCCGTCGGGCTGATCTTCTGGGCGGTCGTGCTGTTCCGTGGGATCCGCGTGCGGCTGTCCCAGGAACACTTCAGCAACATGCCCTGGCTCTTCTTCTATGCAGCCCTCGCCGTCCCGGCCTTCTACGCCGTTGGCCTGCTGTCGCGGCCAACGGCGAACTTCACCACCACCGACTTCTGGCGCTTCTGGGTCGTCCACCTCTGGGTGGAGGATTTCCTCGAGTTGTTCGCGACGGCGATGGTCGCCTACATCTTCGTGTTGCTGGGGGTGGTGGCCGAGCGTATCGCTCTGCGCGTCATCTATCTGGACATTATCCTCTACTCGATCGGCGGCGTCGTCGGGACGATGCATCATCTCTACTTCTCGGGCACACCTGCCGTGACGATGGCGCTCGGGGCGTTCTTCTCGGCGGCCGAAGTGATCCCCCTGACCTTCCTGACGGTCGAGGCGTGGAGTTTCCTGCAACTTGGCGCGATCCAGGAGGCGAAGTCGGTCACGCCGTTTCCGCATCGCTGGGCGGTGATGTCGCTGGCGTCGGTGGGCTTCTGGAACTTCGTGGGAGCCGGTATCTTCGGTTTTCTGGTCAACCTGCCGATCGTCTCGTACTACGAGATCGGCACGGCCCTGACCGCCAATCACGCCCACGCGTCGATGATGGGTGTGTACGGGATGCTGGCGGTCGGGTTCTCGCTGTTCTGCCTTCGCTACCTCATCCCGGCCGAGCGCTGGTCGGACCGGGCGGCACAGATCAGCTTCTGGTCGCTGAACGCCGGGCTGGCCTGGATGTGTTTCGCCACGCTGTTGCCGCTCGGGATCGTGCAGTTGTACGCGTCGGTGGGTCAGAGCTATTGGGAGGCCAGGAGCCTGGACTTTCTGACGAATAGGACGAACGTTCTGCTGGAGTGGATGCGTCTGCCAGGCGACATCGTCGTGATCGTCGGCGGCGTCCTACCGCTGCTATACCTCTGCTGGCTCGGCGTGCGGTATCGGGTAAGCAAAGTCACGCTCGAGGAGCCAGTGCACCCACTCTTCACGGAGATCACCACCCCGGCGGCTGCGCCATGATCTTCCCGGCCGGCTCGATCCATCCCGAAGTGCTGTTCGGAGCGGGCTACGCTATCCTGCTGGTGGCGGCGGCGTTCGGGCTGGAATGGATGGCGCGCGGCGCGTACCGGCGCAGCGAGTCATACGAACTCAACGGCTTCATGTACCATCGCGACCTTGACGTCTGGGAGTGCCCGACCGGCCAGCACCTGACGCCCACGGCCGTCGATCAGCTCCAGCAGATCATTCAGTACCGCGCTCGGCCGGCGGCGTGCAACGGTTGCCCGCTCAAGAGTCAGTGTACGGACTCGGACGAGGGCCGGGAGATCGTGCAGTCGCAGGCGCCATGGCCCCATTCGGAGGTCGCCCGGTTTCACCGGGGGCTCTCGCTGCTGCTGCTCGGGATGGCCGGCTTCGCCATTGCCGTCGTCGCGGTGCGCAACCCGACCGGCGTGGAGCTTGGCGTCCTGGGCGGGCCGGCCGTCCTGGTGCTCGGGAGCGCTCGGCGGCTCTGGCCTGCGTTTCACGCTACCCGCGCCGGCTTCGATTGACCGCCCTGGCAGACTGCCCAGAATCGACCGCCCGCGACCCTCTCCAGCACGCTTTGGCCCGCGCCTGATTGTCCGCGTTGGAGCGGCTCCCCAGGTGCACAGGACGTCGCCATCGCTGGGTCTCGAGCGCGGCACCTACGCCTGCGTCAAATGGGACGGTCGCCCCCACCATGATGAGGCGTTCGCCACGGCCCCCAGCCCCTGGTGGCGTGCACCATCAAGATGAGGGGCGTGGCCGCGGTACACGCCACGAGCCCCGCGCCCGGCGGCCGTTGCGGACACGGCGGTTGCAGATAGAACAGATAGGAAGGAGCGGTAACATGGACTACGGAAAACTGGTCCGCGACGCCTGGCAGATTACCTGGCGGCATCCGTTCCTCTGGATTCTCGGGCTATTCGCGGGAGGCACGGCCGGGCTGTCGCTCAGCGGTGGCGGCAGCGGCGGAACCGGGCCGCCACCCAACGGCGCGTCGTTCAGCGGGGGCACCCCGTGGGCTGAGACGATCGGCCTCTGGGTATCGGAGCACATCGGGCTCATCATCGCGGCGGCCGGTCTGCTGGCGGTCCTCGCCGTCGTCGGGCTGATCCTGTCGCTCATCTCTCAGGGCGGCATTACCAGCGCGATCGCCGAGTACGCGAATGGCCGGGCGACCTCATCAGGCCGGGCCTGGCGAACCGGTCTGCACCTCTTCTGGCGCTATACGGGGCTCTGGCTCGTGCTGATCGGCATCGTGGCGATGGTCGGCGGGATCGTCGCGGCTGCCGTCGCACTCATCGTCGGCCTGGTTGCCGTAGCCGATCGCGCGATCTGGGCGGTGGCGCCCGGAGTACTCGTCGGGCTGGTGCTGATGGCGGCCGGCATCGGGGCTGGAATTATCGCGAGTATCGTCGTCCCGTTCGCGCAGCGGGCTATCGCACTTCGCGACCTTGGCCCGCTGGCCGCACTTCGAGACGGCTGGCTCGTCCTCCGTGGACACCCCGGCGCAAGCGTGCTCGTATGGCTCCTCAACCTCGGCCTGACCTTTGCAGCCGGGCTGGTCGCAACGGTCGTGATGCTCGCCGCCATCGCGCTTCTCGGGATACCGGCTGCTGTGCTCTGGAGCGCATTCGCGTTCACCGCGCCAACCATCGGCTACCTCGCCCTTGCCGTGACGGCGGCGCTGGTCGTGCTGCTGACGCTGCTGGCAATCGCGAACACCTTCTCCTGGAGCTACTGGACGCTGGCGTACCTGCGTCTCCAGCCCGGCCAACCGGCCGAGCCGCCTGCCTGATCGGCGGCCAGCGAGTGGCGCGGAGCGCGTGCTCCGTGCCACCTGAGCGGTGCCTCTATCTGGTCGACGAGCGCGCGCTTGTCGACCAGATAGGCGTGCCAGACCGAGATGGCCGGCAGCGGCTAACGAGATGGTAGAGTGGAGGCGGCCCATGGACGAGCCGCGCGGGCCGGGCAGATCGCCGGTCCGGCGTCTCGAGGCTGAATCGCGCACGGTGCGTGGTGGTCGAGCAACCGTACAGTGAGATGGGCGGGAGATTCGAACGATGCAGACAGCGGATGCAGTCGTCGTCGGATGTGGCGTGCACGGCGCTAGCACGGCGTTTCACCTCGCCGCACGGGGGCTCGACGTTGTAATCGTCGAGGCGAAGGGGCTGGCCGCGGGAGCGACCGGGAAGTCGAGTGCGCTGGTCCGCATGCACTACACCGTGCTCGAAGAGGCCCAGCTTGCGTGGGAATCCTGGAAGTATTTCACTCAATGGGCTGAACTGGTAGGCGGAACCTGTGACTTCGTCCAGACGGGCTTCGTCCGGCTCGTCCACCGGTCCCAGCAAGACAAGCTCCGGCAGAACGTGAAGGAGCAGGCCGCGCTCGGGATCGACACCCAGTTGGTGAGCGCCGACGATCTCCGGCAGATCGATCCGGGCATGGTTGTAGACGATATCGACGTCGCCGCCTACGAGCCGTTGTCCGGCTACGCCGATCCGAACGCCACCTGCCAGTCATTTCTGGACGCGGCCCGTGGTCGCGGTGCCCGCTACCTGGGGGATACGCGCGTCGAGGCCATCGTCACGACCGGCGGCCGAGCGGCCGGCGTACGCACCGCCGATGGACTGATTTCCTCGCCAATCGTGGTGGTCGCGGCGGGCAATGGCTCACGGCGGCTATGCGGCACGCTTGGCCTGGATCTGCCGGTCTGGCCGTTTTACATCAAGACGGCCATCTTCGAGCGGCCACCCGACCTGACCCGTCACCTTACCTGCATCGACGGCCCGAACGGGGCGTACTTTCGGCCGGAGGGCGCCCACTTGACGTTGGCCGGGGGGACGAGTTGGGAGGTGCGGGTGGACGATCCGGACACCGACTCGACCACTGCCGATCTCGACTTCATGGCCGACGTTGGCGCACGGCTGATCCACCGATACCCTGCTATGGCGCGGGCTGTCGCGCGGCGGGGCGACGTGGGGTACGACACGATGTCGGCGGACGGACACCCGATTGTCGGCAGACTCCCAGGTGTGGACGGCGCGTACCTCCAGACCGGCATGTCGGGGACCGGGTTCAAGATCTCGCCCGCCGTCGGTCGTAATCTGGCCGAACTGATTGTGAACGGACGCTGGGCCAACGTGAACCTCGACAGCTTCTCGGTCGAGCGGTTTGCCACGAATGCATGGATTCGCGGTGCGCACGACTACAAGGACCAGGACGCAGACGATACCGCCGAGCCGGCGTACGGCGTGTAGTGGTGCAACAGGGAGGCGATCCTTCCGGTACCTGCTAACAGTTCGCTAGCATCCGGCGAACGCCCGGCTAATACCTGCCTGTCATGCTGAGAGAAGCGGGACCGCATCACCCCTTCAGTGGAGGTCAGCATGACAGGACGACTGGTCGCGTCGCTCGCGGCGGCGCTGCTCGCGCTCACCACGACGGTCGGCACCACCTTCGCCTGGCCGGATCGGCTCGCGGGGCGCCCGGAGCAGTTGGAGGTCGGCGGGGAGACCGGGTACTACATCTGGACCGATGGCGACGACGTCCACCTCTCGACGACGAATGACGAACAGGTCCGCTTCTTCCGAGCTGTCGTGCGCACGGATGGCGAGATCCAGGACGTCGATCAGGCCCGTCTCGAGGATGGCGACAGCTACGCCCTGGAGGACGGCGGCCGGCAACTGGAGATTCGCTTCACCACCGCCAACCATATCGACAACATCCGCTGGCAGGTTCGAGGTGGTACGTACATGCGCTTCGACCTGAACGTGGACGGGCATCCAATCCGGTCCCGAAACGTCTATCTCGGCGCCGATGGCCACCATCCATGGGCCCCGACGTTCCGGGTAGCCCGCTAGCAGTGCAAGCCGGCGGGCCGCACGCCGCGCCTTAAGGGGCGGTCACGCGGCCCGTCAACACGCCCGCAGGCCGAGTGTTCTAGGAGTCCGATCCAGTACCATTCGGCCGACATGGCGGACCCATACAACGACCCCGTTCGGCGGCTCGTACGGGCGAGCGCGGAGATGCGGCAGGGATTCGGCATCGATCGCATGGAGGCGCCCGCCGCCGTCCGTGCCTGGTTCGACGGCCTATTCGCCCGCTACCCGTTTACGCGCGCAGCCGTCGAGCGCTTTCGGTCACTCCGTCTCGAAGCGGGCGACCTGTCTGCCGAGTGGGGCGGCGGGTTCTGGTGGGGCGACCGGAACCTCGTCCAGGTGCGCGGTGCGCAGGATGAAGCCGCCCTCCACGAGCTCGCGCACGCCTTCTGGCACACCGCCCGCGACGTCGACGACAATGCCCGCGCGTTGATGGCGGCCGTCGTGCGGCTGGCCGATGAGGCCGATCCGCGCTACACCCGCGCCAAGAACCTCGCCTACGACTACGTCCACGGCATCCCGACCCAGCCCGATCCGTCCAGCCCAACCGGCTTCTGGCGGGGCATGCTCGTCGAGGAGAACGACACCGAGATGTTCGCCGGCCTTGCGAGCGGTGTCATGGGCAACATGACCCTGCTCCCGCCGTACGTCCGGCGCTTCTACGCGGGCCTCTTCGAGGGTGAGGACGACAACTCGCCGGCGTCGCGGGCACTGGTCTGACGTGAGCGCCCCGTCGCCCATAACCCCGCCGGCCGAGCCGCTATCTCCGGAACCGGCCCAGACCGTCGCCACTGGCCCGGTCAAGATTCAGCTTGGCGCACGCCGCGAGCGTATCGCGCTGCTCGTGGGCATCCTGCTGCTGCTAGGCGCCGGTGTCCCGCTACTGCTCGCGCTCCGGCCGGGCGCGCCAAACCCACGTATTCAGATCCTGGCCCATCGCGGTGCGTCGGCCTACGCGCCCGAGAACACCCTGGCCGCCTTCCGGGTTGCCATCGATCAGCGTGCCGACTGGCTGGAGATGGACGTGCAGCAGACGGCCGACAATCAACTCGTCGTGTTCCACGATCTCCGAGTCGAGCGCACGACGAATGGGCGCGGCGTGGTGCGAGAACTGACGCTCGCTCAGCTTCGCACGCTCGACGCGGGCGCCTGGTTTGGGCCGGAGTTCGTCGGCGAGCAGATTCCCACCTTCGAGGAAGTGGTGGCGCTCGCCAAAGCTGCGGATATCCGCATCTTCCCGGAGGTCAAAGACCCGCGCCTGTATCCTGGCATCGAAGAGCGCGTCGTCGACGTCCTCCGTCGCTACGACTATCTCGACCGCACCATCGTGCAGTCGTTCGATGGGGGATCGCTCGAGAAGATTCGCGCCATCGAGCCGCGCCTCCGGTTGGCCGCGCTCTACACCCGCACCAATCCGCTGAGTGGCGAACCGCCAGCCCGCGCCGAGGTCATCGGGCCGCCCTTCGAGATTGTGATCGGCGATCCGTCGCTGGTACGGGAAGCCCACGGCGCGAACCGTCAGGTCGTGGTCTGGGCCGTCGACTCGACCGACCCGCTCCCTCGGCTCCTCGACGCCGGCGTGGACGGCATCATCACCGGCCGGCCGGACCTCGTCAGGGCAGCGCTCGAAGGACGCTGACGCGCGCCCGCAACCTGGCGCCTCGTAGCCCGGGGCATGCCCGGGGCACGCCCGGGGCACGCCCGACGCCAAGGCTTTCAGGTACGCCGCCAGACCGTTACTGCCCCACCGGGCACACGTCGGGCGCCGCTCATCGGCCGCCCGACGTGCTCGCGGCACACCCGATGACCCGGCGTGCCTTGACACAACTGGTAGACTGGAGCCGATTTGCTGGCCGCCTCTCGCGCCTCGCTCGGACCGAATCGGCGGCAGCGCTCGATTGACCCTCTCGGAGACGTTCCGCTCTTGCCCCGACTCATCCGCTCCTGGGCGCCATTCGCGGTGCGCCTGGCCCTCGTCCTTGCCACGCTCAGCGCCTTCGTCCTGCCGTTCCAGAGCGCCTACGGCGACGGCGCGGACGATGCTTCAGCCGCCCTCTCAACGGCCGACTGGCCGTCCCACGATTGGCGCTCGCCGGGCTTCGTTGGCGTGCTGGGCGGGCAGATGTACGACCCGGACTGCTGGCCTCTTCAGTCGGTCGGCGCGAACGTGCCGAACCTCATCTACCGCGAGTCGATCGTTCAGAACCTCGAGTGGATGCGCAAGAACAAGGTTCGTTGGATCCGGGTCTTCGCCACCGGACACGGCATCGCTCCGAACCTGACCGCCGACGACGCTGCCCAGCGCGTGCGTGAGTTGACTCGGCTCGTCGAAGCCTACAACCGCTCGGTAGCGCCCTCCGAAGCCATCTACCTGTTGATCGTCCTTACCGACTACTATGGCCACGGCGTCCCCGGCGATGTCTACCTACGCGACAATCCCCACGGCTGCGACTTCCACGTTCTGGCAGCCCCCTGGTATCGACGCGGCTACCAGCGCTTCAGCTTCGACGCCGAGTGCGGCGACGGGCCGACCAGCGACGTCCCCAACTACGAAGTCTTCTTCAGGCCGTGGGTTCAGCAACTGGTGGGGGATCTCGCCGACAGCCCCGCCATCCTCGGCTGGCAGCTTGGCAATGAACTGAAGGCCCGCAATAGCGCCCGCAACGGCATCGTCAACGGCTATGACTGGTACGTCGACTTCGTCAAAGACATGACCGCCGCGATTCGAGCGGTCGACAAGAACCATCTGATTGTCAACGGCGCGCAGTATTTTGCCGAGTTGACCGACATCGGCTACCGGCCAGGCACCGGCGGCATCGACCCTGATCTGCGCGTGAAGTACCAACAGGCGGTCGACACCATGGCCCGCGCCTGCGACGGCTACTGCTGGAACGTCTGGCCGCTCACCTTCTACGACTTCAATCCGTATCCTGTGGATGACGCGATACTGCTCGAACGAGGCGGTATCGCCACCCTCGCTACCGAGTACGGGTTCACGCTCGGCAGCCCAGATGAGAATCAACTCCGGTTCGGCGGGGATCGCACGGAAGCGCTCCGGACTGGCATGAAGCGCCCCTGGCAGGATATCGACGGTCACTGGTACGACTCCCACCCCGGCCTCGCCGCGACCATCCGTGACCTCGGCCTCGCCGGCGCTGCTCCCTGGGGCTCCCCGTATCCGAACCCGGACACCGACCTCGGCAACGACCTCGACCGCCAGCGCGGCATCAGCCTCGCGCCCGAAGGCATGGATCTCTGGCACGTCTGGACCGGCATTGCCCAGGATCTCAACTACCAGAATGCGCGGGCCGGCGCGTCGGCCGCCTGCCTCGCCACCACCTCCTCGGGGCGGGCGCTCGGCGGGCCGCCGGCGCCCCGGCCCACGCCGGTGCCGCTGCTGATGGCGCGTCCGTCACCGTCGCCGACCCCGCCGATGGATCTCGTCGGCGTCATCACCGGCATCAGTACCGACGTCACCGACCCGACCCTGATCGTCCGCACGACGCCGGGCACGGTGCGACTGCGGATGCCAAAGGACCAATCAGTCAAGGAGTACAACATCGGCGACTCGATTCGTGTGCGGGGCTGGCCGATGGGCGACGGCGTGGTGCTTGCAACGGCCATCGAGCGCGCCGCCATCCGCTGACGAGATTGGGGACAGCGCACGGCCCGTCGACCTGACGGCATTGTCCTGACACGAACGAGCGCATGGCACCTCCCTTCCCGTTTTGCCTCTATCTGGCCCTTTTGCACCGCCAGAGCCCATCCGTATAATCCCGCGCCTTGCCGAGCGGACCAGTGCCGCGGGGCACGTGCGCACTTCGGGTGCCCAGGCGCGTCTTCGACGGACTCTCAGACGGCCGACAGCGCGGAACCAGCAGTCCCCAGGTGCGTTACCGAGCAGTATGTCGATCCACCCCTGCCAGGAGGTTCCTCGCTTGAAGAAGTTGTTCTCCATCGTCGCGCTCGTCGCGCTCGTCGTCGGGCTGCTGCCGTCCAATGGGGCGGCACAGGCGCAGCAGCCGAGCCCGGACTACGGCGCGAGCGTCTTCCTCCTCGGGCACCCCGAGACCACTCAGCGGGACATCGACCTCGTCAAGAAGGCCGGCTTGCACTGGATCAAGCTGGCCGTGCCGTGGCGCAGCATCGAGGCGAGTTGCAAGAACTGCATCGACTGGTCCGATCTCGACCGGGTGGTCGGGGCGGCGAGCGCGGCGGGACTGAATATCCTCGCACGCGTCGACCACCAGCCAGATTGGTCGCGAGCGGTCGCGGTCGAGAACGGCCCGCCGGACGACACGTATGACTACGCCGACTTCGTGTCGGTGCTGGCCAAGCGGTACCGGGCCGGTTCGCCGAAGGGCACGATCCAGGCGATCGAGGTCTGGAACGAGCCGAACCTGTCCCGCGAGTGGGGCGGAGCCGTCATCAACCGCGATCAGGCCGCCCAGTACATGTACATGCTCAAGCAGACCTATCAGGCGGTCAAGGCGGAGGACCCGTCCAAGATCGTCGTGAGCGCCGGCCTCTCGCCGACGGGCACGAACGATGGCACCGCTCAGCCGGACGACGTCTACCTCGGCTGGCTGTACGAGTTCGGGCTGGCCGAATCCTCCGACGCGATCGGGATGCACGGGGCTGGGTACGGGAATGCGCCCGAGGCCGCGGTGAACTCAGACCCCCGTTTTCCCGACCCGTCGTTTTACTTCCGCCGGATCGAGCAGTTGCACAACATCATGGTGGCCCAGGGCGACACCGCCAAGCAGGTCTGGCTGCTCGAGTTCGGTTGGACGACCGATCAGGTGAACCCGCAATACTCCTGGTACGCCGTCACGCCGGAGCAGCAGGCTGACTACATCGTCCGGGCGTTCAAGTACGCCAAGAGCTCGTGGTCGCCGTGGATCGGTCCGATGTTCGTCTGGAACATCGCGGACCCGTCCTGGACCCCGGATTTCGAGCAGTATTGGTGGAGCATCACCAACCCGGATGGCACGACCCGGCCGGCCTACGACGCGCTTTCAGCGGCACGGGCGAGTGGCGCGCTGCCCTGATTCGGGGTGCGGTGGATCGATCGACGGACCCGGGCCGCGTGCCCGGGTCCGTTCGCGTCCGCTCCCCACGCCCGTAGCCCACGCCCGTAGCCCACGCCCGGGCCGGCCACGAGGCCAGGCATGCACGAGCAGCGTCCGGCCGCGAGCCTGCCACGTTCCCGCCCGCTCGGCCGGCTCAGCCGTAGACGTCAGGCGGTACGGACCAGGGCTGCCACGGCGGGGCGATATACTCCGGCTATGACGATGCATCGACTTGGCCTCTCGACGTGCTGGAACGCCCGCCGCCACACTAGCGCCGCCGCCATCCTCGACGAGCACGCCGCCCTCGGCTTCGACCGGCTCGAAGCATACTGTCTGCACACGCCGACCGCCTTTGCCGAGCTTGCGGCCGAGGCCCGAAAGCGTGGCATTCAGATCCAGAGCCTGCACAGCCCGTGTCCGGTCGCTGTGAACGAGAACGGCACACCGGCATTTTGGGGCGACTGGCTCTCCTCGACGAACGAGCCGGACCGCCAGCGTGCTGTCGACGTGATCCGCCGCTCCATCGACGCGGCTGTCGAGGTTGGGGCGCGGGCGATGGTCATTCATCTCGGCACGACCGGCGTCTACTCGCATCAGCGTGTGATCTTCGACACGATCGCGCGCGACGGTGCTGGCAGCGACGCCCACCGTCGCCTCATCGAGACGGCCGTTCGCGAGCGTGAGGCGAAGAAGGGCCCGCACCTGGAAGCGGGGCTGCGAAGCATCCGAGCGCTCGGCGAGCACGCGAGCGGCACTGGGGTGCGGCTGGGCGTCGAGTGCCGCGACAACTACCAGGAGATCCCAAGTCTCGACGAGGTCGCCGACGTGCTGGCAGCCGTCGAAGGCCTGCCAGTCGGCTACTGGCACGATGCCGGGCATGGGGCCAAGCTCGAGAACGCCGGCTTCGTCGAGCACGAAGAGTACCTTCGGCGGTACGGCAGCCGGCTCGTCGGGATGCACCTGCACGACACGGTCGGCTCGAAGGACCATCAGGGCCCGGGCCAGGGCCACACCGACTTCGCAATGCTGGCCCGTTACGTCCGCCCAGATACGGTCTTGACGATGGAACTCCATTCGGATGTCCTGCCCGAGCACGTCATATCCGGCGTCGAGTTGCTGCTGGCGCACGGCATCGGCACGGACGCGCCCGCGGCTGTCACAGGCTAAGGCGGGGCACGCCAGCGCCCCAGCGTGCCGTGTCCCGCCTTACGGTGCCGTCCAGCCCCCATCCACGATCAGCGAGGCGCCGGTCATGAACGTCGACGCATCCGACACCATCAGCAGTGCCGGCCCGACCATCTCCCACGGCTCCCCGAAGCGGCCGAGCGGCGTCTGGGCCGAGAAGCGGGCGTACCGTTCCGCGTCGGCCAGGAGCGGTGCGGTCAGCGCCGAGCGGGTGTAGCCCGGCGCGAGCGCGTTGACCCGTACCCCGAACGGCGCCCACTCCAGCGCCAGCACCTTGGTCAGCCCGACGACCGCGTGCTTGGACGCCGTATATGCGGCCGATTCGCGCGTCCCCACGTGCCCGTACATGCTCGCGACGTTGACCATCCGGCCGCTGCCCTGGCGCACCATCACCTCACCCGCAGCGCGGGCGCAGTGATACACGCCGATCAGGTTGACGTCGATCACCTGTTTGAACTCGTCGGGCGTCATCTCGAGGGCCGGCTTTCGGACGTTGATGCCGGGAACGTTGAAGGCGATGTCGAGCGCCCCGAACGCCTCGACGGTCCGGGTCACCATCCTCTGGACCTGCTCCCAGGAGCGGACGTCGACCTCGACGGCGAAGGTGCGTCGCCCAAGATCTCGGATCGCCTGCGACGTCCGCTCGGCGCCGGGCACGTCGAGGTCAGCCGTCGCGACGTCGGCGCCATAGTAGGCCAGCCCGATCGCGATGGCGCGTCCCAGGCCAGATGCCGCGCCGGTGACGAGCGCCGTTCGGCCTGTCAGATCGAACAGGCGGCGCACCGCCTCCAGATCGTGGGGCAACGGAGGAACGGCGTCGTTCATGTCGGCAGTGTAGCCGCACACCCGGCCCGCGACAACATCCAGCGGACCAGGCATCCCGCGGCATGCCGCGCCTGGCGGCGCCCTCGGGCTCGTTCCCGACCGACGACAGCGTACCCGCTCGGGTCGATCGAACGCGGGTAGTTGTGAGGAAGCGGCGACGACGCCCTCGTCCGCTCGGGATGGGTCAGTAGGTGCGGCCAGCTCTGGGCGGCTGTCAGGGAGCCTCAACAGCGGTCAGGATGCGGCGCAATGCCTGGGTGGCGGTGCCGAACAGGTCCGGGCCAGAGAATCCGCCGAGACGGCCCCCGCTCGCGAGGTGCGGTTCGAGTGACAGGAACCCGTGGTAGCCATCCGCGTAGGCGGCCCGCAAGACCTGGGGAATCTGGCCGTCACCTTCGCCGGCCGGCACAATTGCGTGGTCGACGGTCCGAACGTCCTTGATCTGAATGTGCGCCAGCCAGGGCCGAAGCCGCGGGTAAGCGGTGTCATACGAGGCGACGCCGATGGCCGCGAAGTTGCCGGTGTCGAGCGTCATCCGCAGGTTCGGGGAGTTGACGGCTTCGAGGATCTCGCGGCAGCGTTCAGGGGTGTCGCCCCAGAGGTTCACCTCGTTTTCCAGCAACAACGTTACGCCGGCCGCCTCGGCGCGCGACGCCCACCGCTCGAGACGGGCCAACACTTCGGCGCGGCTCGTCGCATGGTCCAGTGAAGCGTGATAGAAGGAGAAGATCCGGATCAAGGGCGTCCCGAACGCCTCAGCCAGGCCAATCGCCGCCGTGAGGCGCTTCTCCTCATAGCCAGCCTCCTGCACGATCTCGCTCTTGCCGACCGGCGAGGCGATGGTGGCGACCTGGAGGCCATGACGGTCGAGCGCGCGGCGCATCGCACCCACGTCTTCAGCATCGAAGTCAAGGATGTTCCGCGACCACGCGCCTCGAAGATCGAGGTACTGGATACCCAGCGCCGCCAATGTGGCCAGTTGAACGTCCGGATCAGGGTCGATCTCGTCGCCAAACCCCGAGATGGTGAAGCGCCGATCCATCAACTCCCACCTGCCTTTCTACGCCTGCCCGTCGTTGGAATCATTGGGTTGACCGAGGGTGCACTCGTAGACTAGCGTACGACGGGGCGCGGAGCAGCGCCCGACGCCAGTTCGCCGGGAGGAAGCCCGTGTTCGCCCTGTTTGTATCGGTCAAGATCAAGCCAGAGATGCGCGAGCGGTTCCTGGCCGTCATCGAGGACGACTCGATCTGTTCAGTGCGCGACGAGCCGGCCTGCGTCCGCTTCGACGTCCTCCAGGATCGGGAAGACCCGGATCGGTACTACTTCTACGAGGTGTACCACGACGAGGCCGGCTTCGAGGCTCACAAGCAGACGCCCCACCTGGCGCGCTGGTCCGAGGCCGCGAAGGAGTGCGTGGCCGAGCAGTCGGCGAAGCGCTTGAACACCGTCTTCCCGCGCCAGTACGCCTGACGGGAGCGCGACGACGCGTGGGAGCCAATCTGCCAGGCTTTGCGAACGAAGACGAGGAGGCGACCTACTGCCTGAGCCTCCTCCGCGACGGCGACCGGGCGCAGAAGATCGTCGCACGGGAGCGGCTGAGCCAGATCTTCGAGGCGCGCGGCCTCCTTGACGCTGCTGCCGAGTGCCTCGAGACGAACGTCCGCGAGGGCGTGCGCGATCCACGCGTGTATCAACGGCTCGCTGGCGTCTATCGCCGCCAGGGACGCCACGAGCTGGCCGACGAGGTGTTGGTCGAGGCGCGTCGACTTGCCGAGCGGCAGCGCCAGACGGCAACACAGGGACAGCCAGCACCGCCCGCTGCCGAGGCGACATCAGGGAAGACTGCCGCGGTCCATCCGCTCGAGGATGCCACGGCGCCACTACCAGCCGTGCACGGCCCGTCCAGCACGCCGGGCAGCAATGAGTTGGCGCTCGACCGGGGGGCGACGCCTATCGCGCCACCCCGGCCCCCTCGACCGGCCAGCATGGCGCCGGTCCGACCCTGGTGGGCCTCGCCGCCGGTGATCGTGATCGCGATCCTTCTCTGCGGTCCCTTCGGCCTGCTCCTGTTGTGGCTCAAGGGCGGCTACGCCATGCGCACGCGTGCCGTCGCCACTGTCGCCTGGCTCGCCCTGGCGGCGCTGATCGTGGCCGCCGCCATGCTGACGATCCGGAGCACCATCGATTCCTGGCTGGCGACAGCAGCGGGCCAGACCGGCGTCAGGACCGTCCCACCGACCCCGCTCGTCTTCCCAACCCCACCGTTCGTGGCGTCGAGCCCCCAGCCGGGGCTCTTGCCGTCGCCCGGCGCCTCACCGCCGGCGCTTGCGCCGTCGCCGGGCGCATCACCTCGGCCGTCACCGGTGCTGATCCAGCCCGGCGCGCAGGCGAGCCCGACCGCCGCCCCCGGCGGCACCTCTGGCGCTGCCGCGCCCAGCGGGGCCCGCGTCAGGGTGGCGAACACGGGTGGGAGCGGGGCGAACCTGCGCGAGGGTCCATCCGCGACGGCGGCGGCCGTCAAGACCGAGCCAGAGGGGGCAGTACTGACCGTCATCGGCCCCGACCAGCAGGCCGACGGCCGTACCTGGCGGAATGTCCGCGACGAGGCTGGCGCGTCCGGCTGGATCGCCGGCGAACTGCTCGAGCCGGCCCCCTGACGGATCGTCGCTGGACCATGACCGTCAGGGCATCACGCCACAGTCCCTGGTGCCGCAAGTTGGGCGTACGGCGGACGCAAGGCGGCGTTTCAATCTTGCCTTCGCCAGCGCCTTGTCGGCTCCACCGCGCAACGATTGTGCCTTCCCCTGCGCATCCCCCGGCGTCAAGGGCCGGCGGCTGATGGCGATGGGACAGCCGGCACTGCCGCGGGGTGGCCCACGCGTCTGGGTGCTGGCTGCACGGCTCCCAACCCTGCCGGCAGCGGTCGTGCCAGTACTCGTAGGGAGTGCCGCGGCCTGGGCAGCGGGCGCATTCAGACTCGGGCCGTTTCTGGCGGCGCTCGTCGCGTCCCTGCTGATTCAGATCGGGACGAACCTCGCCAACGACTACTTCGACTTCCACAAGGGCGCCGACACTGCCGAGCGGCTCGGCCCGGTGCGCGTGACCCAGAGCGGGCTGGTCGCGCCCGCCGTGGTGAAGCGGGCGATGCTCCTCACCTTCGGCACGGCAACGCTCGTCGGGCTGTATCTCGTCGCCGTCAGCGGCTGGCCGATCCTCGTCGTCGGGCTGCTCTCGATAACAGCGGGCGTGCTCTACACCGGCGGACCCTATCCGCTCGCGTACCATGGTCTCGGCGATCTGGCCGTCTTCATCTTCTTCGGGCTGATGGCGGTCGTCGGAACGGCCTACCTGCACACCGAGACGGTCGTGCCCAGCGCAGTGGTCGCAGCGGTACCTGTCGGGGCACTCGTGACCGCGATCCTGGTCGTGAACAACCTCCGCGACATCGACACCGATCGCGCGGCCGGGAAGCACACCCTGGCGGTCCAGATCGGGCGGCGAGGCACCCGCCTGGAGTACGTGCTCCTGCTGCTGGCGGCCTACGCGATCCCGCTCCTGTCCTGGCTTGCGGGGAGTGCGTCGACCTGGTTCTGGCTGCCCTGGCTCACGGCGCCGCTGGCGGCACGCCAGCTTCGACTGGTCTTTCACGAGGCCGGGCGGCCCCTCAACGCAGCGCTGAAGGGCACCGGCCAGCTTCACCTGGCCTTTGGGGCGCTCTACGCGCTGAGCCTGGTGCTGTAGCCGGCATCGGTCTCGCCGCCCGCAATGAGGCTCGACAGGCTCGACCTGCCCGATCGGGTCGGCTTCGCGGCATCATAGATGCCCCGTCGCGCGTGCCAGATGTGCTGACTGCCGGGCTGTGGCAAGCACACTGGTCGCGGTACAGTCATGCGGGCGGCGCTCGATGCGCTCGGAGGATGGGTGTCGGAGCAACAGGACACGGTACAGACGACCGCGCCGAGGCCTGGCGCCGACCGCGCGACGATCGCGGCGATGTTCGGCCGGATCGCCCGCCGCTACGACCTGATGAATACGGTGATGACCGGCGGTCAGGACGCCGCGTGGCGCCGGGCGGCCGTCCGGGCAGCGCGCCCCCAGTCGGGCGGACAGGCGCTCGACGTGGGGACCGGGACGGCCAAACTCGCGACCGCGCTCGCTCGTGCGATGGGCCGTGGGCGGGTGATCGGCGTGGATCTGGCCGAGCCGATGCTCCGCAGCGCGCCAGCCCCGGCATTTGGGATCGGCGCGGCACGCGTGGATCTGCTGGTTGCGGATGCGATGGCCCTCCCGTTCGCGGATGGAAGCTTCGACTGCGCGACGACGGCGTTCACTGTCCGCAACGTCCCCGACGTCGGGCAGGCATTTGCCGAGCTTCGGCGAGTAGTGCGGCCTGGCGGGCGTGTCGTCTGCCTGGAATTGACGCAGCCGCGCGTTCCGCTCTGGGGCGCCCTGTTCAGTCTGTACTTTCGGCGGCTGGTGCCGCGCATCGGCGGGCTGATCGCCGGGGATGCCGGCGCCTACACCTACCTGCCGGAGTCGGTCGCCGCGTTCCCGCGTCCGGAGGCGGTCGCCGAGCAGATGCGCCGCGCGGGACTACGGAGCGTGCGCTGGCGGCGGATGGGGCTGGGGTCGGTGACGCTGCACGTCGGTGAGGCGTAGGGATAACGAGGGGTACCTGAACGCATTCGATTCCCCGCCGAGAAGGTCTCGACTACCTGACCGCCACCGCGTGCAATTGACACTTAACGAGAGCCGGCAGTCCCAGCAGATCCACGCGACTCGGCTCAGCCAGTGCCGCATGGTCCATCGCGCTCGCAGACTAACGGTCCTCGCCTCATGCAAGGGCCAGGCGGCCCGGGACCGAGGTTACCAGTGATGAGGATCCAGGGCTATGTGGAACATGTGTCCCTCCCTTTTACTCCAATCGATTCGTATGTTGACTCGGGAGGTGGCTATCGACCCGGCTGCTTCGCTGTGAAACCAAGGCTGTGCCCGGGAAGGGGTGTAATGAGATGGCCCGTACAACGGTGAAGCGCGTGAGACGTCTGGTGACGTCAGTCGCCCTGGCGAGCCTCGTCGGCATTCCGATGGGCGGGATCGCACTGGGAGTCAGTGGCACCACCGAGCGGGTCAGCGTGGCCAGCGGTGGCGTCCAGGCCAATAACCCTGACTTGCGCTATCCCCTAGCGGTGAGCGCCGACGGCCGTTACGTCGCGTTCACGTCCGATTCCGAAACCCTCGTGGCCGGTGACACGAACGGCATGGATGACGTCTTCGTACATGACCGCCAGGCCGACACCACCGAGCGGATCAGCGTGGCCAGCGATGGCAGCCAGGCCCAGGTCACGGGCGGCACATTTGGGGTACCTGGGAGTTATTCCCCAGCGCTGAGCGCCGATGGCCGTTACGTCGCCTTCATGTCCTATGCAACTAACCTGGTGGCCGGGGACAGTAACGGGCTGGCTGACATCTTCATACGCGACCGCCAGGCCGGCACCACCGAGCGGGTCAGCGTGGCCAACGATGGCAGCCAGGCCAGGAACACTACCGGCGCAAACATCCCTGGGAGCGTTTCCCCGGCGCTGAGCGCCGACGGTCGCTACGTCACATTCTATTCCGACTCCGGCAACCTGGTGGCGGGAGACACCAACAGCGCAGCCGACATCTTCGTACGTGACCGCCAGATGGGCACGACCGAGCGGGTCAGTCTGGCCAGCGGGGGCATCCAGGCGAACGAAAGCTCGCGTGGCACCGCTGCCCTGAGCGCCGATGGCCGTTACGTCGCCTTCATGTCCTTTGCAACTAACCTGGTAGCTGGGGACACCAACGGGCTGGTTGACGTCTTCGTACGCGACCGCCAGATGGGCACGACCGAGCGGGTCAGCGTGGCCAGCAGCGGCAGCCAGGCCAATAATATGAGCGACGCCCCGGCTCTGAGCGCCGATGGCCGTTACGTCGCATTCATGTCCTTTGCAACTAACCTGGTAGCCGGGGACACCAACGGCATGGCTGATGTTTTCGTGCGCGACCGCCAGACCGGCACCACCGAGCGGGTCAGCGTGGCCAGCAGCGGCAGCCAGGCCAATAATATGAGCGACGCCCCGGCTCTGAGCGCCGATGGCCGCTTCGTCGCCTTCACGTCCTCGGCCAGCAACCTCGTGCCTGGGGACACCCACGGCATGGCTGACATCTTCGTGCGCGACCGCCAGACCGGCACCACCGAGCGGGTCAGCGTGGCCAGCAGCAGCAGCCAGGCCAATAATATGAGCGCCGACCCGACCCTGAGCGCCGATGGCCGCTTCGTCGCCTTCAAGTCCTGGGCCAGCAACCTCGTGCCTGGGGACACCAACGACACGAATGACGTCTTCGTGCGCGACCGTCTGGGGTCGCCCAATTCGGGGGACACGACCAGGCCCAGTTGCGGCGCTCCGGTCATCGGGACGGACGCTCAGAATCGCACGACACTGACGGTGAAGGTGCAAGACAACGGTAGCGGGATCGCCGGGCAGGGATTGGTGGCGGCCCAGTTGACCCAACTGACCAATGCGACGGTGACGCTCAGCCCGGCGGCCACCGCTCAGAATCCCCCCGGCACGCCCGGCCTCGGCACCGTCTTCACATACTCCCTGCCGACGACCGCCCAGGTGACGGTAGTGGCCACCAAGACGGATCAGGCGCTGCCGTCGCACCTGGGGCTCAAGTTGACCGACGCAACCGGCAACGTCACCGCCTGCGACCCGCTCCTGACACTGACCACACGCGAGACAGGCAAGCCGGTGAGCCAGACGCTGACTGGCATCCCGCAGGCCGAGAGCGTGGTCACGATTACCAACGCGACCCCGGGCGTGAAGCACCTGGACATCGTGGTCAACGGTCGGAGCTTCAAGCTCAACGATCTACGTGATGGCGAAATGCGGACGTTGAGTATTGCATCGGCGCTGGAGCCGCGCGACAATAACACGATCGTGCTGACCGCCCGGGGTAAGCCGGGTGGGAGTGCCCAGATCATGGTGTCCGATCGGTAGACGTAGACGGCACTGAGCGCCGCCCACACCATGGGCGGCGCTCAGTGCTCCGAGTCCGAAGGGAACATGCGATGGACGCCGAGAACCGTCAGACCTCGCTTACCCACGACACGGGAAGTTCCGTACCGGAGCGGACCGCCGGAGGCACAGCGCCGCGGGTGACGCGTCGTCGCCTCGTGCGTGCGGCCGCCGCGGCCGCGACCGTGGTGGCAGCAACGGCATATACCAGCCCGGAGATTCGCTCCTTCAAGATCGTCAAGACGGCGAGCGCCTTCTCGTTCTGAGGCGCCGGCCAGGCGTGGAATCGAGGCCGGCCATGTCCGAGCCTACCGATGCGGGCAAGCGAGGCGACCCGGATCGAGACGGTCTCGGCCGGGAGGGCGGTAGGGGGCACCCTCCCTGCCGTCATCCCGCCGTCATCTGGGAAGCACTCGATGCCGAGGTGACGTTGTTTCTGCCGGGGTCGAGCGATGCCCATATCTTGAACCCGGCCGCCGCCTTGATCTGGTCGAAGTGCGACGGGAATCATCGCATCGAGGATCTTGTCGAGGCACTGATGGACCGCTACGGCATCGACCATCAGCGGGCGCGTGTCGACGTGGCGGCATGCATAGCACGCTTGCGCACTCTCGGCCTGTTGGTGGATGTCGATGCGAGGAAGTCGCTCGACCAGGATGCCTGACACCTGCGAGATCGCCGTCCTCGACTTCCGTGCCGTGGTCGAGGGCCCGGCAGATCTCATTGCGTCGCTCCAGCGCATGCGGCCCGCGTGGCAGGCCAGCAGCCCATCCGGCATGGCTGCTCACCTGCGGATGTCCGCTGATGCTGGCCAGTCCGCTCGTTATCGGATCGAGCACGATGGGAAGCTCGTCGGGAGGCCGTATCGCCAGGATGAGGTGCTGGCCTACGTGGATCGGGCCATCAATGCCGCTGCTGTTGCCTCCCTGGGAAGCCGCTACCTCTTGCTGCACGCTGGGGCCATCGCCTACCAGGGCCGAGGCTGCCTGCTACCCGCGGCTTCAGGAAGCGGCAAGACGACGCTCGTAGCCGGCCTCATCGCCGCGGGGTGCGAGTACTTCAGCGACGAGGTGGCCGTGATCGACCTGAGCTCGGACACACTTCTACCGTTCCCGAAGCCCCTCGGCGTCAAGGCGGGCAGCCGTCAGGTTCTCAGCCGGGCCTTTCCCGAGCTCCGCACCGATCTGCCGCGTCGGCGCATCGATGGACGGGCGATCTGGCTCCTGCCCCCGCCGGATCGGACGCAACCGGCAGGCCCCGTCCCCGTCGCCGCCGTGGTGGTGCCTCGCTACGTCCACGAGGGGTGCACTCGGTTCACCCAGGTCGCGCCGGCACGGGTCTTCCCGGAGCTGCTGTCACAGGTACCGGATCTCTGCGAACGGGACGGCCGCAACTTTCGCGCGTTGAGCAGGGTACTTCGATCTTCACGCTGTTATCGCTTGACGTTCGGCCCATTGGAGACCGCTTTGCACCGTGGCAAGAATGCGCTGGCCGACCTGGGGCAATGAGGTGTCCCGGAGGATTGAGGGGGGTGGGGCCGCGCACCGTGGCCGACATGGTGAGGTGCGCTGGCGGCCCACTGAAGAAGCCCTGCTGCTGTGCGTCCGCGCTGAGCGGAATCCCCGCCAACACGGCCGTTTGGCGCATCTACTCGGCGACACAAGCAAGGCCCTGACGGATCTCGTGGCTGAGGCCATGCGGCATGAGGTGCTTCCGCTCGTTGCCACAGCGCTGAGAGACTGTGATTATGGAAGCTCCGAGGCCACAGCTCTTGCCTCGGTCGCCAATGAGGCGCTCTTCCAGATTCGTATCCGCGGCATGGCGAATCACTCCGAGCTGCGACGCATCGGCGAGCGGCTCGCCGCTCACTCGATCTCGGCGGTGGCACTCAAGGGCACCCACCTCGGCGTTCGACTCTTTGATGCTATCGATGGTCGGCAGACACGCGATATCGACATCCTGGTGCAGTCACGTCAACTGGAACAGGCGCGCGGCGTCCTGCGTGGCCTCGGCTACCGACCGCTCGCCGCCGCCGACGCCCGACTTGACACGCATCCCTTCCACGGCGCGCCCTGGGTCCGGCAGGTGCCGCCACTGGAAACGGCCGTCGAACTCCACTGGGGGCTCGAGAATCCGCGCGTCGCTCGAATTGACTATGCCGCGCTCTGGCAGCGCACCCTGATGCGTCAGGAGGATCGAGAGCCGCTCTTGTCGCTCCCGAGCGAGGAGTGCTTGTTGTTCCTCGCCCTCCACCTGGTCAAGAGTACCCGGGGCCGGCTCCGGCTTCTGGCCGACATCGATCGACTCCTGCGACGGGAGGGACCAGGATTTGACTGGGACTATGCCATCAGGCTCGCGCGGGCATGGGATGTCAGTTGGATGCTCTACTGCGCTCTCTGCTGGACCAGTCTGCTTTTCGACACACCGTTCCCGCCCGGTGCCTTCAAAAAACTGGAGCCCCCGACCTGGAGGCGGGTTCTCATTGAAGTACTCGCCCCACCTCATGTCATCGTGCGATCGCCAGCCCTCCCCCGCCTCCAGGCAGCCCGGTTCAGATTCGCGTACGTCGCCATGCTCCGCCCATTCAGTCGCGCTGGCGCTGCCTACCTCGCCTATCTCTTCCGAGACCGTCCCTGGCAGCGCCAGCCGCGACATGGTGTTGTCGGTCGCCTGATTGCAGTGGCGAAGCGACCGGTCAGAGGCCTCTGCTGGACGGTGCTCGCTCTAGCCAGCGCCCTGGTGGATGTCGTCCGGTTGGGCTACGTCAGCAGTCATTGACGGCCCATGCAGTGCATCGAGCACCGGTCCAGGTCAGCGTCGACACCATACGCTTCCGCCGCTCACAGCCGACCGATACCGCACACGTGGCGCCGGGGCAAACACCGCGTTCGGGGGTCAGTTGATGCGGCGCCGTAGCCGTTCTGGGTCGAAGATGGCGATGCGCCGGCCCCGTCGCTGGATCGCGCCCTGATCCTCGTACCAGCCAAGGAGTTTGTTGACGCTCGCGCGGGTGGCTCCGATCATCGCGGCCAGGTCTTCCTGGGTCATCGGAAGCTCGATCTCGATCGCACCGTCCACGGAGCGGCCGTGGCTGGCGGCGAGCTCCAGGAGCTTCTTGACGAGCCGGCCCTCCATGTCGAGGAACACGAGGTCGGCTAGCCCCTCATTGGCATGGCGGACCATGCCTGCCAGCGTCATGAGCAACTGCTCGGCGACGGATGGGTTCTCGCGCACGAACGACATGAAATCGTTGCGGCTGATGCTGACCGTGTGGACCGGTTCGAGCGCCGCAACGGACGCCGAGCGGGGCTCGCCGTCGATCAGCGCAAGCTCGCCGAAACAGTCGCCAGGTCCGAAAATGGCGATGACGGCCTCGTCGCCGGATTCGGCATCGAGGACGATCTTCACTCGTCCTTCGAGAAGGATATGCAGCGAGTCGCCGGGGTCACCCTGGTGGAACACGACCTCGCCGCGACGATAGGTCCGGCGACGTGCCACCGAGGCTAGCCGTGACAGACTTTCAGGCGACAGGTTACGGAGCAGTGGGGAGCGTGCGAGCAGTTCGGCCGTAAGCATACGGGGCGCCTCCGTGAGCCATCGGACCGCGCTAGCCGGGGCGGCGGACAACGCCGACGGATTGTCGGCTAGTGTACACCGAGAACGTCTCCGACGCGATGGGGCCAGTCGGGTCAGGGCCATACACTCGACTCAACGCACAGATATGGTAGGGAGCGCGAGATGGCCGCCACAATCGACACGGCACGTCCTTCGGCGACGGGCGGCGAACGAGCGGTGAATCGTGATGATGAGGCAAGCTCGGCTGCACTGCGCGGTGACGAGCACCTGCCAAGCCCGACTGACGGTGGTCAGTCGCTCGGCAGCGACGACGATCCGCAATCGAGGCCAGCAGAGGGCTGGGCGAGAGCCGACCTGCACCGCTTCCGGAATGAGCTGACCCTGATCCTGGACATCGCGATCTGGCGGTTTGGCTTCGAGGCTGAGCTGGAGGAAGCGCTCGACGATGCGCTCTTACACGAGTCGCTCCGCGAGACGCCGGTGCTCGCCGAGAGCCGGCAGAGCGATCGCGGTCTGATCTACGCCGTCTAATCGCGGTCCGATCTACGCCATCTCGTGCCGCGCCAGGCGGCGTCGGCAGGCACGATCGGGAAGCGAACATCCGCTAGTCTGGCCTGGACTTGCCCCCCCTCAGGCACGCACTGCCTCGATGCTGGCACCTTCACCGTGCAGGTCTCGAGGGCCTGGACCCGGCTGGCAGCGTTCTCCGCGAGACCTGCGCCGTCGTATCCGAGTCCTCGCCAGCTTCCAGACGAGTCAGCATCCGGGTGAGCGAGCATCCAGATGAGTTGGCATCCAGATGAGTTGGCATCCAGATGAGTTGGCATCCAGATTAGCTGGCCGCGCCGAGCAGCCGCGCCTTGAGGTAGGCGACCGCGCCGCGCAGGCCAGCCTCGAAGTCCTGGCGCGAGCATTTCGGTCGGCGCTCCGAGCCGCGATAGACCTCGTCGGAGCGGTGCTCGATCTCGGCCAGCACGCGTAGGATGTTGTCGTCGAGAGTGGAGCGGACTTTCGCGACGAGCCTGGCCGGGTCGTGCAGCCAGAACTGCCCGATCCGATGCTCGCCCGGCTCGGCCTTGACCTCGAGGATGGGAATTGTCGGCTTGGCGTGTCGACCGCCTTTGACCGCGTGCCACTCGTGTGCGGTAGCCGTGTTGGTCGAGAGGTCGATGCCGGCCGCGAGCCCGCGCTCGTCCACGACCAGCACGTCCATGCCGTGGAGTTGATCGAGCCACTGATCCCAGGAAACGACCGGGAAGTGTTGGCGCAGGACGAGCACGGCGTGGTGCTGACGCACGAACGATGGATAGGCGCGGCAGGCGCGAGCGCTGACGGCGGCCCGCGGGAAGCCACGGACCTCGCGAATGACGGCGTCTGCAAAGGTGCCCTGCGACGGCGGGATGTGGCCGCTGGTCAGGCGTCGATAGATGCCGACCATGTCGGGAAAGGCTGCGGATTCGACGGCCGGATCGCGTTCGGCGGGAAACTCGAGCACGTAGTCGCGGATCGCGACCTCGAGCAGACGATGGGGGGGTGGGAGGATCGCTTCCGCGCTCACGCGATGCTCGGTCCTGACTGGGCGGCATGCATACTCGGCCCGACAATGGCCTGCCCCAGGGGTGCTGGCCGTCGCTCCGTTCAGAGCGTCGCGCCGGGGCTGCTGTCAGTAAGCCCTGCCCGGCAGGGTGCTGTCAAGTCACGTCGTTGACCATTCTGCTGTCCCGGCCCGTGCCAAGACGTGATACGCACCCACGGCCGGAGACGTTCTATCATGGTCACACGACGATCCTCCGGGCCGGAGTGGGAGCCGGAGGCGAGGAGGCTGGGATGCCAAAACTCCGTCACATGGCGCTGCACACGACCGATCCTGAGAAGACGGCCGAGTTCTACAAGCAGGTCTTCGAGATGGCGGAGGTCGGCCGGACCGACTCGCCGTACGCACAGGGGATCTACCTGAGCGATGGCGTCCTGAACGTGGCCGTGCTGAAGTTCAAGACGAAGGAAGCGGCGGATCGTAACGACGGGCTTGGCCCGGTCTTCGGGCTCCATCACTTCGGGTTCTGGGTGGAAGACATCGAGGAGACCCGGCGCCGCCTGGGCGAGAATGGCGCAGAGCTTCGCGAGGCGCGTGACGCGGCCGCAACGACGTCCTTCTTCGAGGAAAAGTACAAGGGTCCGGACGGCGTGATGATCGACATCAGCGCCCACGGCTGGAAGGGTGCTCTGCCGCCAACACCGTAGATGGTCTCCGCGCGTTTCTCATCGCGTAGCCGACGAGTGGCGGCCGCCGAGTGCACGATGGCGGGGACGGCCATACCCATCCTCGCCCAACGCCGCCTACCTCGGCGACTGCCTGAACGGCATCGGAGCCGGTGCCCCCGACGGTGGGGGCGCCGGTATACTCTTCGAGACGCGGGCCCGTAGCTCAGTGGCAGAGCAGGGAGCTCATAACTCTAAGGTCGCCGGTTCGAACCCGGCCGGGCCCACCCCTCGCTACCAGATAGAGCGGCCCCCTCCGGGACCACGCCTGAAGGGGCTTCTGGCGTTCACTCCCCTAACTGGCGTCAACTGACGCCGCCGGGACGGGCTGACCGCCGTCGCCTGCCCCCGTGCGAGCGGCCCTGATCCTTGCCGCCAGACGGTCCGCCGCGCGTTTCGTAGCCCCCAGCACCGCACGCGCGTAGGTCGACCGGCCGATGGCCGGCGTCGCGTGGCCCAGGTACGCCGCTACAGTCGGAACTGTCTCCCCGCTATTGAGCATCAGCGTGGCAGCCCCGTGCCGAAGATCGTGCAGACGCGTCGTGTGAGGTGTTCCGCGTAGCTCCGGGAGCCTCAGCGGGAGCCTGACACCCGAATGCGCTCACCCAATGCCTGCTCGGAGCCCGCCGGGTGCCTGTGGGCCTGGGGCGGCGTTGTCTGTCGCTCCGCGTTGAGCTATAAGGTATCAACATTGAAATGGCATTTCATCACGTGAACGACACGACCGAATACGGCATCCGCGCCGTCGAGCGAGCGGGCTCGGTGCTCAGAGCGCTTGGCGCTGCCAGCGGCCCACTCGCCCTGCCGGCGATTTCCGCGACCGTCGGCTTGAGCCGCCCGACGACGTTTCGGCTGCTCCGGACCCTGATGAGCCAGGGGCTCGTGCTCGCCGACGACGGCCGCTACACGCTCGGCTTCGGCATCCTCGAACTCGCCCAGGCGCTCACCCGCCAGTTGGACGTGGTAGCCATCACGCGTCCGGTGTTGATCGACCTCCGCAGCACCTTGAACGAGACGTGCGGTCTCGCCATCCGGTCGGGTGACGCCTGCGTCCCGGTCGCGCTCATCGAGACGACTCAGTCGGTGCGCAGGGTGGTGCCGCTCGGCGCCCACCTGGCGCTGTACTCTAGTTCGACTGGCAAGGTCATGCTGGCTCACGACGACGATGCCGACGTCGACGCGTACCTCGCTCGAACCGAGCTCATCCCCTACAGTTCGGCGACGGTCTGCCAGCCGGATCGCCTGCGCGCGGAGTTGCAGCAGATTCGTCAGTCTGGCTCCTGTGCCAGCGTCAACGGTCGGGGCGATGGCGGCGCCAGCGTCTCTTTCCCGGTCTACCGCCACGGAGGAGCGCTGGCGGCAGTCGCCTTCATCGCCTGCCCGGCCAGCCGTTTTACCGAGGAGTTGCGCGAGCGTTGCCTGGAGGCCGGCGGGCGCGCTGCACGCCAGATGTCCGACGCACTCGGGTACCGTCGTGGCGAAGCCGCCAGGCCGTTCAATTCCATACCGCCGGTCGCTGATGAGATGTCTCCAGTCGGTTAGGCAGCTTGCCACCATGATAGGAGGACACTGAAGATGACCCAGACGCCGCCCGCGCCCACGCGGACCGCCGTGTCACCGCTCGATCTCCGGAAAGCCTGCGGCCAGTTCGCGACCGGGGTGACCGTGGTCGCCGTTCGCGATGGCGACGGCGTGCGCGGGATGACGGCCAACTCCTTCACCTCAATTTCCCTCGATCCACCGCTCGTGCTCGTCTCGATCGACCAGAGCAACCGCACACATCAGTTGCTCGGCACCGACAGTCAGTTTGCCGTCAGCGTGCTGGCCAGGGAGCACCAGTCCTGGTCGGACCGCTTCGCCGGTCGGCACGGCGACATCCAACACCTGTTCGACGACGTACCCCATCGGCTGGTCGACGGTCTACCGCTGATCGAGGGCGCCACGGCAGCGCTCGTCTGTCGAGTCGTGGCGATCCACCCGGCCGGCGACCACTCGATCTTCATTGGGGAGGTCGAGCATCTCGAGTGGCAGCCGGACGGCGAGCCGCTGCTCTTCTTCGGCGGTCGTTATCGCGGCCTCGGCGCCCTCGACGATGGCGCCGCGCGATGAAGGGCGCCGCGCGATGAAGGGCGACGATATGGCCTGATCAGCAGCTCAGTGCCGGTCTGACACCCGGAGGGCACTCACGGGCCTTCTCCTGTCGACGACCGAGCTCAGCCCCACGGCATCGGCATCCGAGAGCTTCGAGACGAAACGGAGAGGTGATCCCTATGGCAGTGACGATGGCCGCGCCGACACAACCACGTGACAGCGTGTACGAGCGGCTCGAAGAGCGAGTCCTCTCCCGTGACCAGATCGGCGCAAGCGAGATCTTCTACGACCTCGTGCGGGACGGACGGCCGATCCCCGAGCTCGTCCGAGAGACGGTGCGCATTCACGCGCCCTACACCCACGTGCCGTTCCATCAGCGGAACGACAGCGGCGACATCCGTTTCGTCAACAACGATCATTGCCTGCTGAGCATGCGGGCCGCCCTTCAGTTACAGCGACTGGTGCCCGATGAGGCCACCTCGTTCCTACCGATGGCACAGACGATCTGGTACATCCCGACCGGCCTCGACCCGTGGAATCAGTTGCTTGGCAAGGCGCCCGGCCACTACAACCGCCTCTACCAGATGCAGCTCACCGGCTCGCCGATCGCGCCGGTCGCGCATTGGGTGGATGGGGCGCCTGTCACCGGCGAGTCGTCGTCACTTCAGGAGCGCCTCGACCGCTGGCTGACGCTGGTCATGCACTGTCAGGTAGAAGAGGCGTACCGCACCTTCCTCGGACTGCTCGAAAACCCGGCCGACCGCCAGCAGGTGCTCGCTCAACTCATGTTCGCTGGCCTGATCGACGTCCAGGACCGGACGGTCTTCCGCCTCTCCTTCACCACCGGCCACCGCGCCTACCGCGCTCGCGCCACCATCGAATTGGCCGAGACAGTTGGCTGGGAGAACGCTCACGACATCCTCTACGCCGGCGTCCTTGACCTAGGTGTCGGGCCGCACTGGTACTCGCTCTATGAAATGGCCTGTACCTTTAGCCGGGTCGTGCTCCAGGGGCAGGATGTCGCGATGCGGACCGCGAACACGAAGGCGCTGACCCGCGCCGAGGTGAAGCAGACCGTCGACGTCGTGCTGCATGGCAACGAGGTCAGCGTGGTGCGCCACATCGGCGGGCTGCTCACGGCCGGCACGTCGATCGCATCGATCGTGGATGCGATCCAGCTTGCGGCCACCGAGAACATCCTCGAGTGCGGCACGCCGGCGGCGTACAACATGCCGATGCACGCCTACGAGTACTGCAACACCGTGCGCTGGTTCTACGACAATTTCGATCATCCACATCAGGCCAAGTTGTTGTTCGTGGCCGGCTCGTTCGTCAACGAGGTCAGCCAGGGACAACAGGCCTGGCCGGGCAACGGCCCGCGCGACTACCGTGCCCCGCGTGGCTCACGAGCATGGTCGGATCGCCAGCTCCTTCAGAAGATCGATGATGCTATCGTCGCGCTGCGGCCCGACGATGCGGTCAGCCTGACCCATGCCTACTTGCAGAACGGGTACGACACCCAACCGCTGGTATCGATCCTGGCGCTGGCCTGTAGCAAAATGGGCAACGACCCCCACAATCAGGAGATTAGCCTCGTCCAGCTCGAGGACTTCGGGCGAAACTCCCACGCTGCGCGCGGCCGGCTGCTGATGGGCGCGGCCGCACACGCCGCCGGTCACCGCAAGTACGGCGACCCGCTCGAGGCATACCGCCGCTACGCCCAGGCCTTCGGGATCTCCACGCGCGAGGATGCTCGGGGCGATGCACCGGTCGCGGAAGCGCTCCTCGACGACTGATCCCCAGCGCTAGCCTGGTGACGTATGACCTGATGGCGAAGGGTGTCCGGTGAGATTGCCGGCTCCTCCGCCGTCAGGTCATGCTGACGACCGCCTAGCCGCTGCTCGATAGTTCAGCCAGCCCTCGAGGACGATCAGCGAGAGCATCAGTTCGCCAAGGCCCTCGAACACCTCCTCGAGCTCATAGGGCGGGCGGCGGCGAAGGAACCAGACAGCATCAGTCACGTGTACGTCGAGAACCGTCGCGGTGAAGAGACAGCCGACCCCCAGTACCAGGAGCACAATGACACTGGGGTTCGCCCTGCGACACAGCGCACGTCCGGCCCGGGTCGCGCACAGCCCCAGGAATGCCACAAGCATGAGTCCGCCTAACGCCTTGAAGAGGAGCGTGAGCTCGCCCGTACGCATCCTCTTGAGCACCCGCAAGAGATCGTGAAACGAGTCAATCGCGAGGCCGTCGATCACGAGATGCGGAAAATGCAGGGCATCCTGCCCCCAACCGATCTCCTCCATGGTAAGAAATCAGAGAAAGGTCGCATAGCCCAGCCAGATCCAGGGGTGCCCCTCAGCTTGTTGCGGGGAGCGGGTTGCGCTGGCGTGAGCGAAAGAAGGGCTTGCGCCAGGGATGGGCAGCGGTGGGACGATTATCGACGGCACGGGGTGGAGTCGCTGGGGCCG
>JADLFM010000182.1 GCA_020845495.1 Chloroflexota bacterium | reverse complement strand
CTCCCCCAACGGCACCGCCACCAAGGTCGCCCTCGCCACCCTCTTCGGCACCTGGCACGCCCAGGGCGTCAATCCCTTCCTCGCCTGCCGCCAACTCCTCGCCCCACAAGTCTGAACTCTTACGTTTTGGCATTTTTCTAGCTCCGTTCCACGCCGTTGGCGACAATCCGACCCTGGGCTTCGAGCGGGACGTGGAGTTGATCCAGTGGTTGGACCGGCTCGGCTACGACGAGGCCTGGATCGGCGAGCACCACAGCGGCGGTTGGGAGACGATCGCCTCGCCTGAGGTGTTCATCGCCATGCTGGCCGAACGCACCCGCCACATCCTGCTCGGGACCGGCGTCGTCAGCCTGCCGTATCATCATCCGCTCATGGTGGCGAACCGGATGGTGCTGCTCGACCACCTGACACGTGGACGAGTGCTGTTCGGGGTGGGGCCGGGGGCGCTCGTGAGTGACGCGCTGATGCTTGGCATCGACCCTCGTCGTCAACGCCCGATGATGGACGAAGCGCTCGACGTCATCGTGCGGCTGCTGACCGAGCCGACGCCGCTCACCCACGTCAGCGACTGGTTCGCGCTGCACGATGCGACGTTGCAGATCCGCCCGTACACCCAGCCGCATCCATCTATCGCCGTGGCGAGCATGGAGTCACCGTCAGGCCCGCTCGCGGCAGGCCGTCATGGCGCCGGACTGCTCTCGCTTGGTGCGGCTGGTGGTGTGCGCGGACCGGTCGATCTGAAGAAGCAGTGGGCCATCGCCGAGGACGAGGCGGCCCGTCACGGGAAGACGATGCGGCGCGAGGAGTGGCGGCTCGTCGTGCCAGTCCATCTGGCCGAGAGCCGCGAGGAGGCCGTGAACGACGTGCGCGCCGGCGCGGCGGCGTACTTGTTGGACTATTTGGAGGCGGCGAACGGACGGCAGGCGCCCGTGCCCGGTCCGCGCGATCGGATCGTCGAGCAGATGGTGGAGCTCGGGCGCTGGATCGTCGGAACGCCGGACGACCTCGTCGCGGCTCTCCACCGCTTCGACGAGGCCAGCGGCGGCTTCGGCGGCTTCCTGATCTCGGCGCACGAATGGGCGTCGCGCGAGAAGACGCTTAAGAGCTACGAGTTGCTGGCCCGCTATGTCATGCCGCGCTTCCAGGGAGCGCTCGGCGGCATCGAAGACTCGTATCGGCACTCCTGCGCGCGAAGCCGCGAGATGAATGCGGTGAGAAGCGAGGCATTGGAGACGGCGCACCAGAAACGTGATGCCGCGGCGGCTGGCCACTGAGCGCCCAACGCCGATAGCGTTCACATCGTCTTGAGGAGGAGCGTCCGTTGCCCAGGCTCTTGATCGTGAGTGACGACGGCCCGGCCTATCGGGAGATCTTCGCCAGGGAGGCCCCCGATCTCGACGTCATGGTCTTCGACCCGAACGATCCATCCGCGGCGGCCTTCGCGCGTGAGATGGATATCCTGTATGCCTGGTACTTCCCACCGGAGCTGTTGCGCGACGCGCCCAGGCTGCGCTGGATCTCTTCGACCGGCGCTGGCGTCGATAACGTCATGGCAGCCCGCGAGTACTTGCCGGCCGGTGTGCCGGTCACCCGGATGGTCCACGTCTTTGACGACGCCATGGCCGAGTACGTGCTTGGCTATCTCCTGGCGTTTCAACTCAACGCCCGCCGCACCTTCCGCCAACAGGCCGCGAAGGAGTGGATCCCGTTCAATTCGCCGCTGCTGCGTGGTGGCACGGCGGCCGTCGTCGGACTCGGTAGTATCGGGAGCGAGGTTGCCCGCACGCTTCGCCGGGCCGGGCTCGACGTGATCGGCGTCTCGCGGTCCGGACGAGCCGTCGATGGGCTGGACGAGGTGCACCCCCTCGCCGGCCTCGACGCCGTCCTGCCGCGCGCCGACTACCTGGTGCTCGTGGTCCCGCTGACGCCTGAGAGTCGTGGCTCGATCGACGCCAGACGGCTCGCGCTGCTACCCGAGCGAGCCGTACTGGTGAATATCGGGCGGGGCGCCGTCGTGCGTCAGGACGGCCTGATCGCAGCGCTCCAGAGCGGGAAGCTTCGCGGCGCCGTCCTGGACGTCTTCGAGACGGAGCCGCTGCCCGAGGACAGCCCGTTCTGGACCATGGACAACGTCATCGTCACGCCGCACATCTCCGGACCGGACGATGTGCCAATCAACGCGCAGCGCTTTCTGGAGAACTACCGGCGCTTTCAGGCGGGCGAACCGATGGTCGGTCAGATCGATTTCCAGCGCGGGTACTGAGGCAAAGGGTACCGGATGTTCGGTGAGCGCGGTGAAGGAGACCGGCACATCCCAGGGCCGCGCGGTTCACACTCGAGAGTGCGTCCATCGTGTGTACGCGTCATGTCAACGGGGATACACTCGGCACCCGACGCCATCGAAACGGCCTTCGCGCGTATGGGTCACGTCCAGGCCCGCCAGAACGTTCCATCTGGAGAGCGCGGTAGCATACTGAAGTCACGCCCAGGAGCAGCATTGGAACGCGGGTCGGGCAGTTAGCGTCCTCACGAATGGGAGGCCGGGGTGGAGGGTGGCGCGTCGTCTGCCCCACTTGCTCGCTCCATCGCCGGCTTCGCTGAACGTGCAGTCGATGGAACCAGACGTCGACCCCACGCGAGTCGCGGACGAGCCGTGGAATCGACCTACATCGGCCAGCCTGAGGAGAGCAGGTGCTGTGCGCTGCCGCGTCATTGGTCTGCCCGATTGGGCGGGTGGCGCGCATTGAGAGAAACGCCGCTGCGCGGGTAGAATGTAGGCCGGCGGAGGGATTCCGAAATGGGTGCGTATAAGCGGTGTGACTACTGCGGCCGTACGGTGAACTGGAACGACGTCCAGGAACGCCGAACCTGGCTGGAGCTGCACTGGGACGTGCTCGACGACGGTCATCCCGAGCAGGTCTGGGACTTCTGTTCCTGGGACTGCTCGGTCAACTTCGGTCTTGCCCGCCGCAAAGGCCCGGTCGACGATCTCGTCCGCGAGCTTGGCGACCGGCTGATGGCTGCCGGCGCCCCGGAGGACGATTACCTCTCAGCGCTCGAGATCGAGCGGACACGCCGCAACCAGCGGCGAGCCGCCGCGCAGAGCGACGTGCGGAACCTCCTCGAAGAGCTCGAGCGGGGAGTCCGCGGCGAGACCAAGGGGGACGTGCCGCCTCCACCGAAGGGCTGAACGGCGGCGGTGCGTCGGCTTACCGATCAGATCCACCCGGAGATCTTCGAGATGTTCCCTGGCTATCGCTGGGGAAAGGTCATCTGCTGGGGTCTGGACAACCGCCGGGGCCTGGAGGAGGCGATCCTCTTCCTGCGCGACGTCGAACAGCGTGTCCGCACCGACGACGCGCTGGCTGATGTGGTCTCGCATCCAAAGATCGCGGCCTGGCGTCAGGCGTTCACGCGCTTCGGCGCCCGCCCGAGCAAGTATCAGTCGTCTGTCGAGGCGCTGGTCCGGCGGGCGCGGCGCGGCGACGCCATTCCGCCGATCAACGCGCTCGTCGCCGTGTACAACGCCGTCTCGATGCGGTTCCTGGTCCCCGTCGGCGGCGACGACCTGGACCTCGTGAGCGGTGGCCTTCACCTCCGGATCGCGGCCGGCGACGAGTCGTTCGTGCCGCTCGGCACCGAGGCGGAAGACGCGCCCGAGACCGGCGAGGTGATCTATGCCGATGACGCGAAGGTACTGTGTCGGCGCTGGTCGTGGCGGCAGGGTGAGCCCACCAAGATCACGCCAGCCACCAGGAACGCCATCTTGAACGTCCATAGCCTGCCCCCCGCGACCCCCGACGAGATCGAGCGGGCGACCGAGACTCTCGCTACGATCGTGCGGCAGGTGTGCGGCGGTCATACGTCCTGGTACGTCCTCGACGAGTCGACGCCGGCTGTGCAGACCTCGGTACCGGTCCTCTCCTAGCCGAACGGCTCCCGCATCAGGCGGGGGCGGACCGGCCGAAGCACGGCGGAGCCAGCGACCCGGGGCAGTGCGAACGAGCCAGGGCGTGCGTGCCACCGGCGGCAAACTCGCCGCATCACACGCCGTACGGTGTGCCTCTCCTGGCAATCCTGGCCGCACGTCTCGCCGCACGTCTCGCCGCACGTCTCGATGCTCATCGAGATCAGACACGCGCAGGCAGGTGGCGATGGGCCTGCTCCAGGATGGTCGAATCCATCTTCGGGCTTGCCGGAAGCATGAGCCACAGCGCGACGAGTGCGAAGAAGGCGACCAGAGCGGCCTCTAAGATGATGCTGTCCATGAGGAACCTCCTGCGAGTGATGTGTGGGCGAGTGATGTGTGGGCGAGTGGTGAGAAGTTGTCAGTTCTCAGCCGTCAGGAACGACGGATCCTCAGCTTCGCCTTCTGATTCGCCTTCTGATGACTGACTACTGACAACTCGCTCGCCACTCTCGACTACAACTGGTACGCTGGTTCGCCGTGCTGCGAGAGGTCCAGGCCGAGTACTTCTTCCTGCTCGGGTACCCGCAGCCCGATGATGGCGTCCACGACCTTCAGGATCGCGAAGGTCATCGCGCCGCAGAATACCCACGCCACAATGACCGTCAACGCCTGCGTTAGGAAGAGCGACGGGTTGCCGTAGAGAAGCCCATTCGCGCCGGCCGGGTTGACCGCCTCCGAGGCGAAGATGCCCGTGGCCAGCGAGCCCCAGGTGCCGCCGACCCCGTGGACCGCCCAGACGTCGAGGGCATCATCTACCCGTAGCTTCTCGCGAAGCTGGATCGCGCAGTAGCAGATCAGGCCGGCGCCAAGGCCAATCAGGATCGCCGAGGAGGGGGTGACGAAGCCAGCCGCCGGGGTGATGCCGACGAGGCCGGCCACCGCACCCGCCGCCGCGCCGAGGACGCTGGGGTGACCCTTATGTGCCCAGGCGACGGTAACCCAGGTCAGCGCGCCCATCGCGGCGGCGGTGTTGGTCGTCACGAACGCCGTGGCCGCGATACCATCGGCAGCAAGAGCGCTGCCAGCATTGAAGCCGAACCAGCCGAACCAGAGCAGCCCCGCTCCGAGAACCGTCATCGTCAGGTCGTGCGGCTCCATTCGCTCGGTGCCCAGGCCGCGCCGCTGCCCGAGCACGAGCGCCGCCACCAACGCCGAGACGCCCGACGAGATGTGCACGACGGTCCCGCCCGCGAAGTCGAGGGCGCCAAGTTCGCGGATCCAGCCGCCGACGCCCCAGACCCAGTGCGCGAGCGGATCGTAGACGAGCGTCGCCCAGAGCAGGCTGAACAGCACGAACGCCTTGAAGCGCTTCCGCTCGGCGAAGGCGCCGGTGATCAGGGCCGGCGTGATGATGGCGAACATCATCTGAAAGGCCATGAAGGCGTAGTGGGGAATTGTCTTCGCATAGTCGGGGTTCGGCTCGACTCCGACACCGTTGAGACCGACCCAGGCCAGGCTCCCGATGACGCTGCTGTCGCTCGGCCCGAACGCCAGGCTGTAGCCCCAGAGCACCCACTGAACGCTGATGAGGGCGAGAATGAAGAAGCTGTGCATGATCGTGGAGAGGACGTTCTTCGGGCGGACCAGCCCGCCGTAAAAGAGCGCCAGCCCCGGAGTCATCAGCATCACGAGCGCCGCCGAGGCGAGAACCCAGGCGGTGTCGCCGCCGCTGATCTGGTTCATGAACCGGATGACCTCCGCCAGAAGATGGACACAAGCGTACGCCTCGCCGGCCCGTCGTCCAACGGTCGCCCCGTACAGAATGAAAAGACGCCCCTTGTGCGATGTGCACAAGGGGCGTCATGGCAGGAGTACGTCCGAGGATACGTCCCCTTCGAGTCAGCGTATCTCCGTCATCAGGAGCGCGGAGCCGGCGCCGGACGTTGACCGGGCGAAAAGTCCAACATGCGATCCAGGTTCGTCGTGAAGCGCTGAAGCACCTGATCGGCCTGCGGCTGGGTCATGCGGCCCTGCGAGACGGCCTGGCTCAGCCGAGACTTCATGGCGTCTGTCAATTGCTGCTTGAACTGATCGCGACTGACTCCCTTGTCCTGGGCGATCTGTGCGAGGGTCTTGCCGGACTTGAGCGCCGCCCGCAGATCCTGGGGCTGCATCTGGAGCACCTGCGCGGCGAGCCACGGGCCGCCGCGCATCGCCTCACGGCCACCGGCACGCGGGCCGTTCTCGGCGGGCACGTTCATTCCGAAGCCGGCCTGGCCGCTCTGGATACGCTGGATGATCCGGTCCGCCGTGGCGCGGTCGAGCTTGCCGTTCGTTACCGCCTGATTCACCAGGTCGATCCGAGCCTGCTTCATGGCGGCGACGAGTTGATCCTTGGTGACGCCGTTCAGGTGTGACGCGACCGCCTGAAGGTACTGGTCTTGCTGCTGCTGGCGCTGCTGTTGGCGCTGCTGACGCTGCTGTGGGTCGACGCTGCCGGGCTTCGGGTGCGGCTTGGGCGCGGGCGGGCTCTGGCGAAGCGCCTGACTCAGGGGCGCCTGTGCCTCGACCGACGCCGGCGCGCTGATACCGACTGCCGACTGGGCGGCCTGCGCGCCGTGAGGCGCTACTGCTGCGCCCACGCCGACCATACCGACCAGCGCTAGCGAAGCACCGGCGATAGCGGCCTTCTTCTTACGATTGGACATGGACATCGAGTGCTCCTACGAGATGTCGGTCAGCGTGGGCTGGCCGTGCAGCGCGGTGCGGCGCGACGCGTATGCGCGCCACCACCTGAATCGTAGGCCACAACTGCTAACGATCTGCTAACGATGCCTCAAGAGTTAGAAAACGTCCGCGGCGGCGGATCGCAGACGATACGCTCATGCACTCCGTTTCCGGCGGACACGCGGCGTCGCGGCTGGCGCGAGCGACTCGTCGTAGCCGACCCACAGATGATGGGGCAGCACGACCGGATCCGCGACGACCTGAACTGACGGGTCGTCGAATACCTCAGCCGGATTGACGTGACAACAGTTCGCCGCATGGCCGAAACGGTCCGCGTAACGGGCGGCAGCCTCGGCAAGACGGTCCTGGGCGGCGAGTTTTGGGTTGGCGTCGTACCAGAGAATCCCCACCTTCACGGCGGCCTCCACCTCGGCGATCCATCGACGGTAAGAACATGTGTTCTAGTATACCATTTGACGGAGGCTGGTTCCTGGACGGCGTGTTCCGAATCCGTCACAAGGAGGTTGATGCTCGGTCAGGATGTAGGGCAGCGCCGCCAGGTGCGTCAACGTGGCGCCGCGCGCGGATCGGTCGTGGTTCTGGAGAAGGGCGAGGCTGTGCCGTATGTCTGCCCGTGGGCGGGTTGATCCTGTGGGCGGGTATGTTCGGTAGGGCGCGGGCGCGCAGTGACGAGCAGGCAGCCGGGGCGACCGGGCAGCCTATACTTTCCGCATGGCACGCGTGCTTGGCATCGAGACATCCTGCGACGAGACGGCAGCGGCGGTCGTCGTGGACGGGCGCTACGTTGAGTCGAACGTCGTGGCCTCGCAGGAGGACGTTCATCGCGAGACCGGCGGGGTCGTACCAGAGACCGCCTCGCGGCTCCATCTGCGCTCACTGGTACCGGTTGTGGAGCGGGCGCTGACGGCGGCCGGGCGCGACTGGCGCGACCTTGACGTCATTGCCGTTACCCATGGTCCTGGTCTCGCCGGCTGTTTGCTGGTCGGGCTGAACACTGCCAAGGCGCTCTCGTTCGCCCGTGATCTGCCGCTCCTCGGCGTCAACCATCTCGAGGGCCACGTGTACGCGAACTGGCTCGTCGAACGGGCGAGCCCGGCCTTCCCGCTTGTCTGCACGATCGTCTCGGGCGGGCACTCCGATCTGGTGCTGATGCGGGCCCACGGGCACTACGAACGGCTCGGCCACACCCTGGATGATGCGGCCGGCGAGGCATTCGACAAGGCCGCGCGGATGCTCGGGCTTGGCTACCCTGGCGGCCCGGCGATCCAGCAGGCGGCCGAACTCGGTGACCCAGACCGCTACCGATTGCCGCGCGCCTGGCTGCGTGGTACGTACGACTTCAGCTTCTCCGGGCTGAAGACGGCGCTGCTCCACGCGATCCGCGACGCTGGCGACGGGTTGGTCGTGGCCGACATGGCAGCGGCCTTTCAGGAGTCGATCGTTGACGTACTGGCGACGAAGGCGATCGAGGCGGCGAGGGAGCACGGCGCGCGGACGATCGCGCTGGCCGGCGGCGTGGCCGCGAACCTGCCCTTACGCCAGCGCATCCGCGTCCGCGCGGAGCGCGAGTTGGGGGGCGTGCCGGTCCTGATTCCCCCGGTCACGCTCTGCACAGACAATGCGGCGATGATCGCGGCAGCCGGTCACTTCCGCTTCATCGCCGGCGCCCGTTCGAGCCTCGACCTGGATGTGTCACCGGTCCTCCCAATCGCCTGAGCCGACCGCGCTGGCGCGAACACCACACGTGCGGTGTATCTATGCCGCAATGTCCGCGTCGCGCAGCATGGCCGGAGGTCGTCGAGGCGAACGGCGGGTGCCCCGGACGCGCGTCAGGGTGGGAGGTCCGATCCTGACCGAAGGCGCCGACGAGCCGGTAGCTGTCGTCGCTCAGAGAGGTCGTCGCCTTAGCCCTTGACCGAGCCGGCTGTCAGACCTGAGACCACGAACCGCTGCGCGATGAAGTACAGCACCAGCACCGGCAGGCTCATGAGTGTCGCGGCGGACATGATCATCCCCCACAGGAAGATGTCGCCGAAGACGAGTTTGGTCATGCCGGGCGAAAGCGTCATCTTCGAGCTATCGGTCATCAGAATGAAGGCATACAGGTACTCGTTCCAGGCCAGCGTAAAGGCGAAGATCGTCGCGGCCGCCACACCGGGCGCCGCCAGCGGCAAGATGATCCGAGTCATTGCCTGGAGGCGTGTCGCACCGTCTACCAGCCCGGCCTCTTCGAGTTCGCGCGGAATGCCGGCGAGGTACGCCTTCAGCATCCAGGTGCAGAACGGTACCGTGAAGATCATGTAGCTCGCCACCAGTCCGAGGTAACTGTCGGTCAGTCCGAGCGTGCTGAGGATGACAAAGATCGGCACGATCAGGAGTGTGCCTGGAAAGAGGTAAGCCAGGAAGAACCCGGCTGACAGGATGCCGCGGCCTGGGTAGCGCAGGCGTGAAAGGCTGTAGGCGGCGAGCGTTCCAATGACCACCGCGCACAGCGTGCTCGTCAGTGCCACCCAGAGGCTGTTCCACATCCAGAGGGTGAAGGGATACTCACGTAGGAGTTGGGCGAATGCCGCGAGCGTCACCTTCGTTGGGTAGAGGGTGATCTTGGCGTTGTAGCCGAGCGTCGGCGGGTCAAAAGCGGTCACCAGCATCCAGTAGAGCGGGAAGATCACGATTGCCAGAGTGATGACCAGGACCACTGTCCGCAGCACGTTCTTGAGCAACTTCTCGCGCTGAAGAGTCGCAGGCGCACTCCCTGAGCGCGTCCGGGGCGCCGCGATGGATGGTGCAACGTCGCTCACAGCCCCTCCTCACGTCGACTCATGAAGCGGGTCAGTAGCACGATCAAGATCAGCAGTAGGGGCACCATCATCACCGAAATCGCCACCCCCTTCCCAAGCTCCAGGCCGCGAATCGCCACTTTGTACGTCAGTGTCGAGAGCACGTCCGTCGCATTGCCGGGACCGCCGCGCGTGAGGAGCCAGATGATGGCGAAGTCGTTGAGCGTGAAAATCGTCGAGAGCAGGGTGACTACGGCCATGACCGGCGCCAGGCCGGGCAAGGTCACGTGCCGGAAGCGCGGCCACAGACCCGCGCCATCCACCTTGGCCGCGTCATACAGGTCGTGCCCGACCGTTTGAAGCCCAGCGAGCAGCGTGATCGCGAAGAAGGGGAAGCCGCGCCAGATGTTGACCACGATGACTGAGACCATAGCCAGGACCGGATCGCCCAGGAACAGGACGGGCTCGTCGACGGCACCGATGGACATCAAGACGTGATTGAAGACGCCAGCCACATCGCTGTACATCCACATCCAGATCAAGACCGTGACGAGCGTCGGCAGCGCCCACGGGATGATGACGATCGAGCGGATCAGCCCGCGTGCCGGCAGCGACTCGTTCAGCGTCAGTGCGACTGCCGTCCCGAGCACCAGTTTCACGCCGACCGAGCAGCCGGCGAACAGCAGCACGTTCCGGACGGCGATCCAGAATGCAGCGTCACCGAGCAAATCGACGTAATTCGCAAGACCGACCCAGGTCGCGACGGGCGAGCCGAGCAACTTGTGCTGGAAGCTCATGAGCAACGCCAGCACCATCGGGTAGCCCACGAGCAGGAGCAACAACGCTCCGGCTGGCACGAGCAGGAGATAACCGAGGCCGGCGTCGCGCGGCAGGCCGAAGCGACGCGTCGAAATCTCGGGGATCGAAGCCGTTCTCAGGGCCATGAGGACTCCCGGCGGTGCGCGGAGAGGGGGCAGGGCCGCATGCCCCGGGTGCGAACCTGGTGGCGACGAGGTGGCGAGCTTCAGCGACGAGGTGGCGACCGGTCCGAGGCATCCTCCTTCGGGGTCCGGCCGCCGTCGATTGGCAGCGGGCTGCGCGCTACTTGTTGAATTTCGCGGCCGCTTCCTTTGCCTTGTCGTCGAGATAGCTGATGCCCTCCTGGGCCGTCTTGCCGTTGACCGCGACCATTTGCATAGCGTCTCCGACTGCCGAAATGCCCAGGTCGTCGAAGATCGGGTTGCGGCCGCCCTCAGCGAACGGTGCGATGGCGTACGGGATGATGTCCTGCTGGATCTGCTTGTTCCATTCGTCCTTCGTGAAGAAGTCGATGTTGGCGTGATCCTTCAGGACCGAGAACCAGTACGATCCAGCGGCTTCGAGGTTCCCAGGATAACGCTCCTTGGAGAGGATCTTCTTGATGATCTGCTTGGCCTTGTCAACATGGGGCGTGTTCTTATTGATAACGAGCATGAAACCGTCGGCTGTCGTCGCAGGTGGATTGCCGTTGCCACCTGGCCAGGGCATCAGCAAGGTGTTTCGGAGCATCTCCGGGTTGTCCTTGCGCATCGCCAGGATGATGCTGCCGGTGTTCGAGACGGCGGCGACCTGGCCGGCCAGCCAGGCCTTATTGTTGCCAGACGCATCCCACTGCACGACCCCTTGTGGCATCACCTTGTGTTTGGTGAACAGGTCCGTGTACGCGGCGAACCCTTCCAGGTTCTTCGGCGTATTGATCGTGGGCTTGCCGTCCGTGTCGAACCAGCGGCCACCGTACGCCATCGTCGCACAGAGCAGGTTGCCGGCGAAGTCTGGACTGGTCATCTGGCCGCCAAAGCCGTAGAATCCGCCCTTGGTAACCTTCTTGAAGCCGTCGACCATCTCTTCGTACGACTTGAACGGCACGCTGACGCCAGCCTGACTGAAAATGTCCTTGCGCAGGTGCATGAGCCACGGTTCGACGTTGAGCGGCACGCCGATGCGCTTGCCATTCATCAGCGAGAACTTCTCGGGCGCGTCGAACCAGCCACCGCCCGCCTTGCCAACCTCGTCGTAGATGTCCGGGACATCCAGGCCAAAGCCATTCTGATACCAGAGGGCGGCGCTGGTGGTCATCGTCACGTCGGGCAGTTGCCTGGCCTCCATGGCGACCACTTCCTTCTGGACGTGGTCGTCGTTGGAGAAGAGTTCTACCTTGACGTCGAACCCGCCTTCCTTGGCCGCCATCTGGACCGACTCAGTCAGCCAGGTGTTCGACTCGGGGAGGAACTGTTGGCGGCCCCAGAACGTGACGGTATTTCCGCCGCCGGACGTCTTGGCTGGTGCTTGCTGGGCCGGCTTCGCCTCGGCTGGCTTCGCCTCCGTCTTGGCTGCCGGCGGCCCTGCGTCCGTCTTGGCGGCCGGAGCGGCGGACTGGCCGCAGGCTGTCAGGAGGGCGAGGCTTGTAGCCGCGCCCACGCCCTTGAGGAACGCGCGTCGCTCGAACCGTGCGGTCATCGTCGACACCTCCAGCGACGAACGCTTGCAGCTATCTACAGTCGATGTTCGTCGCGCAGGGCAGGCTCCCAGAGAGTATCAGACCGGTTCCGTCTCCCTGGGTACGGCTATCGTACCCGCGCATTGGTGTCCTGACAAGCGCAACGCGACGTGCATGGCAGCCAGCGCTGGCGAGCATGGGCGTGCGTCAGATGGCGCTGGCTGCTCGTAGTGCGGCAATCTCGGCGTCCGAGTAGCCGAGCAGGTCGTGCAGGACCACGTCGGTGTCTTGCCCGAGGGCAGGTGCAGGCGTGTGCTGCCGCTCCGCGCCGGACTTGATCGGGTTGCCGGTCTCGCGGAGCGTTCCCCAGACGGGATGCTCGACTTCGACGATCATGTCGCGGGCCAGCACCTGCGAATCTTCCAGCGCCTCTCGCACGGTATTGACCGGGGCGCACGGGACGCGGCCACGGAGCCGGGTCAGCCAATCCTCAGTGGTGCGCTGCGCGAACAGGTCGGCCACGGTCTCGAGGAGCGGCTCTCGGTTTGCGAGCCGCTCGGCGAAGCTGCGAAAACGCGGCTCGTCGGCGAGTGCTGGCCGGCCCAAGACGTCGCATAGCTCGCGCCAGAACTTCTCTTTGAAGCAAATGATCGCGATGTACCCATTGGCCGTCCGAAACACCTGTGACGGGTAGAGCGATGGATGAGCCGACGCACTCATCCGCTCTGGCTCGTAGGGGCGATTCAACGTGTTGATCGCGAGGTAGTTCAACATCGAGATCGAGGTGTCGAGCAGGCTCACGTCGATGTCTCGGCCCTGACCAGTCGCCCGCGCGGCCAGAACGGCGCTGAGCAACCCGATGACGGCGGTGTAGGCACCCGCGAAGTCGATGATCGAGAGGCCGCTCTTTGCGGGCGGCGACCCTGGCTCGCCGGTCAGGCTCATGATGCCGGCGTAGCCCTGCATGAGCAGGTCGTAGCCCGGCTCGGCCGCGCGTGGCCCGGTCCGGCCGAAGGCGCTCAGCGAGCAACAGACGATGCGCGGATTCACCGCCCCAAGCTGCTCGTACGTCAAGCCGAGCTTTGGTGGAAGGTCGCCTCGCAGGTTGTAGAAGATCGCGTCCGAGACGGCTACGAGCCTCCGGAGCACATCGCGGGCCTCGGGGGCGCGCAGATTGAGGGTGATGCTCTGCTTGTTGCGGTTGAAGCTCTGAAAGTAGAGGCTGTCGCGATCACCCGTGTACGGCGGAACGTAGCGTGCGACGTCGCCGCCCTGCGTCGGATCCTCGACCTTGATGACCTCGGCGCCGAGGTCGGCGAGATGGAGGCTAGCGAACGGCCCAGCCCCGAACTGGCAGAACGAGATGATGCGGAGACCGGCGAGCGGAAGATCCATGATGAGTGGCGGGTACCCGAAGGGCTCGATCGTCTCCCGATAGTTGGCTACTGACGACTCGCGGCGTGAGCGGCGAGTGGGCGCCAGGGTACCTCGCGCGAGGCGGGGCGTGCCAGCCCTCGCTGACGGTCCTGGTGCGCCCCCTACGGATGCGCTTCTTCGTGCGACTCTTCGTGCAATCTGCTTGACGCGCTTACTCGGCTTTGAGGATGACGGCATTGGCGTCGTCGAACGTGCCGTTCTTGACCTCTCGGCCTGACATGGTGGTGAGAGTAGTGTCGCCGTTAGCATCGAACGACCAGGTGCCGAGCACGCCCTCGTAGTTCGCGGTGTTGAAGACGGCCTGTCGGATCGCTTCGCGGTCTTTGGTGCCCGCTCGGGCGATCGCGTCGAGGGCGACTTTCGCCGCCTCGTAGCCGTAGGCGGCATATGCTCCAGGCTCTGACTTGAAGCGCGTCTTGTAGGCGCGGTACCAGTCAGCGCCCTTCCCGGTCAGCTTGCTCGGGGCGATTCCCCCGAACGTCACGAAGACACCTTCCGCTCCGTCGCCGGCGTCGTCGAGGAACGCCTGCTCGTAGATTCCGTCTGCGCCCATCAGCTTGACGCTCTGCCCGAGCGCGGCACGCATATCTGTGAACAACTTGCCGGCGTTGTTCTGGGCGATGCCACCGAAGTACACCAGGTCGGGGCTCGCCTCGCGCACTTTGACCGCCAGGGCTCGATAGTCTGGGGCCTTCGGATCGATGCCCTCGGGGCCGCCGACGACGGTCAGTCCAAGCGTGGTGGCGGTGTCGGCGAACACGGCGGCGACGCCGCTACCGAATCGCTCGGTGTCGTGCAGGACGTACACCTTCTTCGCCCCCAAGGCCTTGGCCCAGTGTGCCGCCACCGCGCCCTGAACGTCGTCAGTAGGGACGACGCGGGCGTAGGTGCGGATACCGGTCGGGTAGTACACGTCCGGCTCCTTCGGTTCGCCCTTGCCCGGCTTCGTCAGGCCCGGGAAGGTGTTGGTCGGACTGATCGTGACAAGATTCGCGCGGTTGAGGATCGGGATCGAGATCGTAGCCGCGGCCGAATTGTAGGGGCCGATGTACACCATCGTATCGACGTCGGCTGCCGCCTTGTTGGCGTTCTCGGCTTCCTTCCCGGCGTCCCAGACACTTCGGGCCGGCGTCGCATCATCCAGATCTTCGTACACGATCGTCGCGCCCCCGACCTTGTTGCCGGCCTCGTCGAGCGCCATCTTGATGGCATTCACGATCGTGTCGCTCTGGGCCTTGCTGCTACCCGTGCGTGGCAGCGACGACACGATCTTGATCGTGCCCGTCAGCCCCGCGCCGCTCGCGACGGGCTTTGCGGCCGGCGATGCGCTCGCCGTCGGCGACGAGGCGGGTGAGGCTGCCGTAGCCGGGCTGGCCACCAGGGCGGCCGACGCGCCGGGGGAGACGGCGGGTGAGGCAGCCGCCGGCGCGCTCGCTGGCGTCGCGGCAACCACGGCGGTTGTCGTGCCCTGAGCACCCCCTGGCGTGGCTGCTGGTGTGGCCGCGCCCGGCGTCGATGGCGTCGTTGTCGCTGCGGCGGTGCAGGCAGTGAGCGCGAGAACGGCCGCGACGAGCAGAGCGGGCGTCAGCCACGACGAGTGTGGCCGCGATCGCGACCGGGGGGCTACACGCTCGCGGCTGCGCATCGAGGAAACCTCCTGCATCTGGGTTAGCTGTCGGCCAGTTCTGCCCTGTCCAGCGGGTCACCTGGATCATGGGCCTGCAATCGCACAGCCTGCTTCACCGTACCAGACGGTTGCGTGAGTGCTGCGCGAGTGACTGGTGCGGGTCCATGTGTCGGGAGTACGGCACGGTCGAGCGCGAGGACCTCAGGCGTGATGGTGGGCGATCATGCGAGCCGGTCGGGGAAGAGCGGCGCATCCTGCTCGTAGCGTAAGCCGAGCCTGAGGGCCGCCTCCGCCTTCGCGAGCTCCCGACCGAGGTAGGCGGCGTGGTCCGGCAGCGTGAGGAGCCCGAGCCGCACCACCGTGTGGCACAACTCCTCGGCATTTCGGCCCTCGAGGATGCGTATCAGTGCATGATCCTGAGAGTGCTGTTCCAGGCGTAACCGGCCAGCCGCACGATCGACGAAGACGAGGAAATAGCCGGCCGGATCGAAGACCCATCCTTCGGCAGGGGTCGGCCTCGCGGTGATCCGCTCGAGTGAGCGACTGTGCTCGGGCCTCTCTCCCGCGGATGCCCCGGCCGTGCCCGCGCTATCCTGCCCGGGCGCCTCAGGTAGCTGGGGTGCGCCGTCGGGTCGGGGTGCGCCGTCGGGCCGGGCTGCACCAGCGGGGCGAGCGGCATGGTCGGGCGTCGGTTGCTCGGCTGATTCGCCGGCGAGTGCGGCTGCCCGCGCCAAAATCACCTCGGGGTCAGTCTCGCCGATCATGTCGACGAGGGTGACGTGCTGGCTGAATGCCGCCAGGTCGGCTGGCGTCAGGTTTGGCATGGTCGGGTCGGGCGCATCCGAGCCGATGACGCGCCGGTCGGCGTCGAGCCCACGTTGATGCAAGCAGAAAATCGTCTGCCCGACCCGATGCCTGGACTCCCGGCCGCAGACGATCAGGTACCGAATGCTCGGCGCAGCCACGAGGTTCTGGACCATTCGCTCGACGCCGACGTTCTCGGTGAATACTCGGCCGGCGATGGCGATCTCGGAGCGCCCGGCGAACAACGGAAGCAGCGACCGGGTCGCGAGCGTGCAGACGGCCACAGGGCTGGCGAAGTCCCCGAAAACGACGTCTCCGACGAGTGGAAGCCGAGGCTCAGCGTGCTCGTCCGACGTGCCGGCCTCGGTCGCCCCGCGAGGATCCTGATCGGTCACGGCGTCTCCCTCGACGGTACGTCACTCGAAGCCGGCTCGCCTTCGGCGTTACGATCGCGCTCATCGGCAAGCTCGCCACGGATTGTCGGCGCGACGCGGCGAGGCACGTCGCTGCCAGGGGTGTCACGCTCCGACCATGACAAGTCGTTGCCTGGCGCAGACGGCGAGGTTCGGCCACCGGCTCCGCTGCCCAGGTTCTCGATCTCGCGTTGGAGGCGGCTCATTTCGTCGGCGAGCCGTCCGAGCGTCTCTTCGACCGAGGAGATGCGGTCCCGTTCGGCACGGACGAAACGATCGTAGGGAGCTAGTGCATCGCGGACCCGCTGGACGGACGCATCCAGGTGGTGTTCGAACTCGGCCCGTAAGGAGGCTGTGAGAGCTTCTCGGAGCTCGTCGGTGCGCGACCGGAACTTGTCGAGCGCCTTCCGCTTCCGTAACGGCAGGATGACGAGGCCCACGCCCGCCAGCACACCGGCCGCGAGCACACCGGTTACGTCGGCGGCCACCGAGCCGACCAGCGCCACGGTCAGGGCGCCAAGCCCCAGTGCGCCCGCTTCGATCAGGGTCGTCCCGGCGACTGCCTCACGCATCGAGCGAGCGATGTCGGCGGCCTCGCGGCCGTGATCGTGCTCGCGGAGTACCGCGCGCGCAGTCCCACCAACCGACTGAAGCAGCGCCCGACGGTCGTACTCGAATGCGCCTTCCAGGCGTTGTTGACCCCCGTTGGTGGCGGTCCGGCGCCGTTCGAGCTCGTCGGAGATCGATCGCCATAGCCGCAAGTCCTGATCGACCATCCAGTCGATCAAGTCCTGGGTGCGTCGGTCGATCTCGTCGGGTGCATCGGCGACGACCTCGCGCTCGAACTCGGCCTTGATGCGGTCGGCATTGAAGAGGTCGAAGATCCGGCCGAGGCGAAGCGTCCGATCGAAGAACTCCTGTCCCCGCTCGCCAAGCTTCCGGAGGGTGTTCTCGATGTCGGCCAGGCGCGGCTCCAGGTCGCGCCGCAGGTCGTCGACGTAGAGCGGCAGCAGGCGGCCGATATGCTCGCCAGCGCGGAGGTCGTCGCGGAGTAATTCGAGACGAGCAGTGGCGGCGGCTCGCTGCTCGTCGACGATCCGGCGGGCCACCCCCAATGGGCTCGCGAGCTTGAGTTGGACCCGTCCCACATCGTCGAGCCGGTTGTGCAAGTAGCTGTCGAAGGCGTCAAAGCCACTCTCGTGCCAGAGTCGGCGCCCCGCCTCGAGGTCCGTCTGTTCGAGGGCAAGCCTGGCGTTACGAGCCGAGAGCGGTAAGATGTCCGGCTCGCGACCGAGCAGTTCGACGGCTCCCTCGCGCACAAAGCGCAACTGCGCGTGAAGCTCGGCCTCGGAGCGCAGCAGATCCATCTTGTTCAGGATGACGACGACCTTCTTCCCCCATCGCCGGATCTCGGCCAGGAACAGGCGCTCGCTCTCCGTAAACGGCCGGTCTGCCGAGGTCACGAATAGCACGAGGTCGCTGCGCGGCACGAATTCTCGCGTCAACTGCTCGTGGTGACGCAGAATCGCGTTCGTCCCCGGCGTATCGACGATACTCAACTCGTTGAGGAGCGCGGCAGGATGTTCCACCTCGACAAGCCCGGACTCGCCATGCGCGGTGCGAGGTGCGCCACCGTAGCGGACGATCGTGACCGCATCCGTCGTCGGCGTCACGCCTTCTGGCAGAACGTCCGCTCCGAGCAAGGCGTTGACGAACGCCGACTTGCCAGCATTGAACTCGCCGACCACCACCAGGAGAAACAACTGGTCCAGGTCGCCTACGGCCTGCCGGACGCGAGCGACTGCCTCGGTCGGCGCGTCGGAGGCCACGAGTGCCTCGCGCACGTCGCCCAGCAACGCGCGCTCCGCGATGAGGATGGCGTTCGCTCGTCCGTCCAGTACTCCGACCGCCATGCCTGGCATACCTCCTGCAACCTGGCTGGGGGCAGGGCTCGTGCCAGCGTCGTACCTCGCGCCGAACCCACCTCTGGAGTGTACCGAATGGCTGGTGGCAAGCCGGCGATCACGAACGGCCCTCTCGACGATGGTTCTCGGTCGGCCGGCCAGTCTGAATCGAACGGTGGCGGTGGAGACGACGTAGCGTCTGCGCCGGGCGACGATACTGAACCCGAGCGACCAGGCGCCGCCTCGAACGATCAGCGGAGTCAGGAGGAGGTTGTGGCTGCTGAAGGCGAGGGACTCCTCCCGTCGAGTGTGATCCACGAGTTACGGACGCCGCTTACGGCGATTCACGGCTACGCTCAGATCCTTCAGCGAGCGATCGCGGATCATCCGGCCACCGCTCGGCCGCTGCGCGTGCTGTTGGCCGAGAGCGGGCGCCTGACGAGGCTCCTGAACGAGCTCTCCGAGGCGGCCGAGTTGGAGCACGGCGGCACGCCGTCATCGGTGCAGCCGGTCGACGTTGGCGAGGTCGTCCGAGAGATCGTGGACGGGCTTGGCCAGCGTGAGGAGGCGGTGCCAGGCTTCAGGATCGAGGGCGATGCGGCCGTAACCTGCGACCGCCGCAGACTGACCCAGGCGCTCGCGCGGGTCATGACGAATGCAGCGCGCTACTCTCAGCCACACGAGGTCGTCACCGTCACCATCGCGCATACCGAGAACGTCGTACGCGTGTCGGTTGCCGATACGGGCATCGGTGTCCCCGCCGAAGACGGCGAGCACATCTACGGCCGCTACGCTCGGGGGACGAATGCGCGGCCATCCGGCGTGCGTGGGCTCGGGCTGGGGCTGTACGTGGCGAGAGCAGCCCTGGCACGCGAGGGGGGCCGGATCTGGCACGAGTCACGGCAGGACGGCGGAACCGTCTTCCACCTGGAGATGCCCGCCCGCTAACGCGTGGCGAACCCGTCCTCGCGTACGTACCTCGTTACCCGGACAGTAAGCGCGGCACGTGCGGCCGATAGCCGTACTCGAACGGCCGATCGGCCTGCCTGCACTGTTCGGCCGCTGCCCACTGGCGCCCCTTCAGGCACACCCTCCGGACGGTCACCGTCTCCTGATTCCTGACGGCTGAAAACCGGCGTTTCCGCTACTGGAGCAGAAGCTCGAAATTCACGCGGTCCCGTCGGCCGGAGACTCGGTCGAGCAATTCGCGAGCGGCGTCAACCGCCTCGTCACCCAGGCGCATCGCCACGACCGAGCCGAGCACGAAGCCCACAACGATGCCTACCGTCATGCCGGCGCTGAACAATCGGAGGGGATGCCCCCGAGCTGGCTTGCGCGCGTCGCCCACTACTGCACTCGCACGAGCGGGACCGCGGCCGACCAGAGCTCCTCGAGGCGGTAGAACGACCGCTGCTCGGCGCTGAAGATGTGGACGATGACGTCGCCATAATCCATCAGCACCCAGCCGGAGGCCGCTTTCCCTTCGATGCGGAGCGGCCGAACGGCCTCATCGCGACGCAGCGCCTCTTCGATGTCGCGGATCACAGCCGTGAGTTGTCGTTCACTGGCCGTACTCATGACCACGAAATAATCCGCGACCGCCGAAATCGGCCGGATGTCGAGGAGGACGATGTCGCTAGCTTGCTTGTCCGATGCGATCTCGACGATGCGCCTGGCGAGCGTCTGAGCGTCCAGTGATGGCACCTCTGCTCGGGAACTGCTTCGACCCGGGGGGAGTATACCATGCCGTCAGCGCGCATCCCGCCGTCAGGTACCGGCATCTCATGGGCCTCGCCGGTGGGGCGCCGACCGCCTCGGCGCAGTCCTGCTGACGTCCACGCGCGTACCTTGGCCACGCCCAACACGGCTGCACTCACGGCTGCATTCACGGCTGCACTTCGGATGGCGGTTGAGCCGCGGCTGTAATGAACGAGCGGTCCGCCAGTTCTTGTCAGGCAGGCGACGCGAGCCGTATAGTCGAAGGGTGCAGTTCTCGAATACGAACCTGTACGACACGCCTTCCAGACGCGGCCCAGACCCTGGCCGTGCGGATCGAGATCCCTCTCTTCGGACCGGCGCCCCCTCCTCGGGGCGCCGGTCTCCTTTTTGGCCGGGTTGACCGGAAGGAGCCAACGTGACTCGGTACATCTTTGTCAGCGGCGGCGTCGTTTCGTCAGTTGGGAAGGGCATCACCGTTGCCTCACTCGGACGCCTGCTTGAAAGCCGGGGTATCTCGGTCTCGGTCCTGAAGCTCGATCCGTACATCAACGTCGATCCGGGCACGATGAGCCCATACCAGCACGGCGAGGTGTTCGTCACTGACGACGGCGCTGAGACCGATCTCGATCTCGGGCACTACGAGCGGTTCGTCGACCTGAACCTCACCCAGGCCAGCAACGTCACCACCGGTGGCATCTACTCCGGCGTGATCGGCCGGGAGCGGCGGGGTGACTTCCTGGGCGGGACCATTCAGGTCGTCCCGCACATTACCAACGAGATCAAGGATCGGATCACCCGCGTGGCGCGGCAGACCGGCGCCGAGGTCGTCATCGTCGAGGTCGGCGGCACCGTAGGCGACATCGAGTGCCTGCCCTTCCTCGAGGCGATTCGCCAGATGCACCGCGAGCTCGGGCGCGACCGGACGCTGTTTATCCACGTCACGCTGCTGCCGTTCATCGGTCCGACCCGTGAGTTGAAGACCAAGCCGACCCAGCACAGCGTCAAGGAGCTTCGGAGTATCGGTATCCAGCCCGACGCGATCGTCGCGCGTTCAGACTACCCCGTACCGGACGACCTGAAGGACAAGATCGCCCTGTTCTGCGACGTCGACCGCCGAGCGGTGGTCCCGCTCGTGACCGCCGACACCATCTACGCGGTGCCGCTCATCCTCGAAGACGCCGGCCTCGGTGACTTCGTGACCGAGCGGCTCGGCCTGTCGAACACCCGGCCGGACCTTGCCGAGTGGCAGGAGATCGTCACGCGGGCACGCTCCGTGACCGAGGAACTGGTCATCGGCGTGGTCGGCAAGTACGTCGAACTCGAAGACGCCTACATCAGCGTGCGGGAGTCGTTGAACCATGCCGCATGGTTCCATAACGTCAAGGTGCGGCTCGAGTGGATCGACTCCCAGCAGTTGGAGGAGGGTGACCCGACTGAGCGCCTGGCGAGGCTCGACGGCATCGTCGTACCGGGTGGGTTCGGCTATCGTGGCGTCGAGGGGATGATCCAGGCGGCCCGTTTCGCTCGCGAGCACAAGGTACCGTACCTTGGGCTCTGCCTCGGGATGCAGGTGCTGGTCATCGAGCTTGCCCGCGACGTGCTGAAGTGCGAGGACGCTAACAGTACTGAGTTCAACTTGTTCACCCGTTGCCCGGTCATCGACATCCTTCCAGAGCAGAAGGACATCGCCGACAAGGGCGGGACGATGCGGCTGGGTGTGTACCCCTGCCAGTTGACGCCCGGCACTCGCGCCGCCCAGGCCTACCAGCAGCCAATCGTCTTCGAGCGGCATCGCCACCGCTACGAGTTCAACAACGACTTCCGCACGCAGTTGACGGACGCCGGGCTGGTGCTGAGCGGGCTGTCGCCGAACGAGCGTCTGGTGGAGATCAGCGAGATTGCCGACCATCCCTGGATGCTAGGAACCCAGTTTCACCCTGAGTTCAAGTCGCGCCCGAACCGCCCGCACCCCCTGTTTCGCGACTTCATCGGCGCGGTGAAGTCGCGCCAGTACGCGCAGGCGAACGGTGCCGCTTACCCGGACCAGACGCTCGTATCCGTTGAGAGTGACGTGGCTCCGCGCGCCGAAGGCGTCGAGACGCCCTAGTCCCGGCCGCCCTCACCCCAGCCCCCTCTCCTGCACGTTGGGTGCCCCTCAGCTTGTTGCGGGGAGCGGGTTGCGCTGGCGTGAGCGAAAGAAGGGCTTGCGCCAGGGATGGGCAGCGGTGGGACGATTATCGACGGCACGGGGTGGAGTCGCTGGGGCCGCGGG
>JADLFM010000181.1 GCA_020845495.1 Chloroflexota bacterium | reverse complement strand
GCAGAGCGCCCCGGCAGAGCGCCCCGGCAGAGCGCCCCGGCAGAGCGCCCCGGCAGAGCGCCCCGGCAGAGCGCCCCGGCAGAGCGCCCCGGCAGAGCGCCCCGGCAGAGCGGGTTGCCGGCGTCTCAACGTGCGCTCAGCAGTCGAACGCCGACCAGCAGATGTCGTTCCGCAACCGCTGGTCGTCGAGTACCAGTTCGCGAATTGCCTCCGGGAGTTGGTCGCGCTGCCACCGGCACTCGCGTCTACCTACGTTCTGGCCCTCTCCGACCGGCGCGGCAGCGCGTGCGGCCTCGATCGCATAGGCGGCAGCGCCAAGCTCGTGCGCGGCGACGTGTGCGACCGCTGCCGCCTGACCGGCAGCATACGCGGCATGCCGTGCGGCCCCGCGCAGGTCTCTGGCCGAGCCGTTTGCGTGGCCGGCCGCCGTGCGTGCCTCGGTCATGGTGATCTCACCGCGCGCCCATGCCCGAGCCTGTTCGATGGCGTGACGTGGCCGCGAGTCCGAAGGCTTCACCGACTCGAAGAGGTCGAGGACGTGCTCCGCGCATGCTGCCGCCCATAGGGCGAGAAGCTGGTGATTCGAGTCAGTGAGTGTCCCGCCCCGGTGGATCGTCACAAAACGACGGTCGCGGACTTTCGGGAGGATCACAGCCAGCACCCCTTCTGGTCGAATCCGGCCAATGCATAATGGGTACGGAACCCAGGTCAGCCCGTCAGCAACACCATGTTGCCCGCGAGCGCGCCGGCCAGCACCATCGCGGCGGTGATGTAGAGCAGCCCCGTCGCCGCCTGGATCGCCCGGCCGCGTGGCCACTCCTGACAGCAGACGCGCGCCGCCACGGTGATCCCGATCGGCACGAGCGACACCGCCGCGAAGCCGGTCCAGCGGAACCAGGGAGTATCCGGACCGAAGGCCGTCGCCGCCGGCCGCTCCAGGACGTACCAGAGTGCGAACCCGGACAGGACAATCAGCGCCACGACCGCCACGTCACATAGCAGTCGGAGCGGGCGGGCCGAGAGGCGAGGTGTGACCAGGTACCAGTGCCCGAGGATCAACCCCACGACCGATGCCCCGAGTGCCAGCGCCGAGGCGACCGATGCGAGGGCCGTCCAGTTCGGCCCCATCGACGGGCTCGGGCGGGCGACGGCCGCGAGTACCAGCCCGACCCCGCCGACGAGCACCGCCAGCCAGCCGAGCGACCGCCGCAAGCGGAGCCGGCCGGTGAAGGTCAGGATCAGGTAGACCACCGCCAGGAGCAGGAGTGCGAGTGCGGTCACATGCTCGGCCGGCTGACCCTCGCCTACCAGCAGCCAGCCCAGCAGCGCACCTACGAGCGCCGCGAGAGCGCCCTGGCGCAAGAAGCCCGGGGTGACCTCCCCCTGCGTGTCACTGGCGACGGTGGCAAGCAGGGAGCCGGCTGCGAACTGGAGGACAGCCGCGTAGAGCGAAGCGATCAGAGGATGCATGACAGGGGCTGCCCGAACCGAGAGTGGGTGAAGGAGGAGTGCATGCAGAGGGCTGCCTACAGGGGGCGGTGAGAACGAGGGCTCTACGAACGGGGAAACGTGAACGAACGCTGCGCAGACGCCTGTGTTCGCCACGGGCTACGTGCCGAGAGTGATACCAGATGGCAGGATGCGCGACGAACCATGCGCGCGTACACCATACCTGCTCGGTTACTACTCGGGCTAACGACACACTCGAAGGCTCTCTACACGCCTACATGCCTACATGCCGAGGATCCTCCTATCCCGAAACCTCCTGCCTCTCCTTCAGCCCGATGAGTGAATCGGTGCTACCGTGGGCCGGCGGCCGGTGCTCCGGCCATGTCGCACCCCCTTCCAGGTGCACGCGAAGAAGAGCAGGCGACGAAGGGGCGTTCGTCGCTTAGTACGGGTACCAGGTGTCCGGCTGCTCCTTCAGATAGTGCCCGAGGTTGACGCCCAGATTCTCCTGCAACTGGATCGTCAGGCCGCCGTCGACCACCAGAGCATGGCCGGTGATGAACGATGCGTCGTCCGAGCAGAGGAAGGCGATGGCGTTCGCGATGTCGGCCGGCTTCCCGGTCCGGCGGAGTGGGTACTGCTGCGCGAAATAGCGCAGACCGTCTGGGTGCTCGTCCCACTGCTCCTGGATTCGCTCGGTCACGATGTGGCCCGGGCAGATCGCGTTGACTCGGATGCCATCCGGACCGAAGTCGCACGCCATCTGCTTCGTGAGCCCGATCACCGCCGACTTCGCCGTCTCGTAGACCAGTGACCGAGGCGCCATCAGCAAGCCGTGGACGGACGCCAGGTTGACGATCGAGCCGCCGCCCGCCTTGCGCATCAGTGGCACCGCGTACCTGGCCGCCAGGTACATCGACTTCACCATCACGTCCAGGCCGCGATCCCAGCCTTCCTCTTCGACCTCCTCGGCGCTGCCGGAGATCGGTCCGCTGTAGGCGTTGTTGACGACGATCCGGACCTCGCCCCAAAGCTCCGCCGCCCGCTCGACCATCGCTTTCACGTCGGCATGGATGCCGGTGTCGGCCCGCATCGCCTCGGCCGTGCCGCCGGCCGCGCGGATCCGCGCTACCTGCTCCTGCGCACCCTCCAGATCGACGTCCGGGATCAGGACGTTCGCGCCATCCTCGGCGAGCCGTCGCGCCGTTGCCCCACCGATGCCGGTCGCCCCGCCGGTCACGATTGCCCCCTGGCCTTCGAGTCGTCGGGTTGCCATGTGCTGCCCTCTCTCTCGACGCTCTGTGTCGAGATGGTCTGTGCTGGGGATGCTCCCCATCGTGGCTGGGGATGCTCTCTGGCGTGCCTTTAGTAGCCGAGCGCCGTGGATGGGGTGAACTGATTGACGCCGCCGGTCAGACGGCCGGCGACTGGGTCGATGGCGATGGCGTTCGGCCGCGCGAAACTGAAGGCTGCACCGCTCTCCTGGATCACCTTCAGCCGCTGGCCACGTGCCGCCAGTCCACCCAGCGTCTCTCGTCCGAGCCGTTCCTCAGCCATCGTCGTGGGACCTTCGGAATGGATGCGCGGCCGGCTCACCGCCTCCTGCACCCCAAGCCCGTAGTCCAGCACGTTTACCAGACTTTGCACGACCGCCGTCACGATTCGCCGTCCGCCCGGCGCGCCGAGCGCCAGGATCGGCCGGCCATCGCGCAGGACGATCGTCGGGGTGGGCGCCCAGAGGATGCGCTTACCTGGCTCGATCGAGTTCACCGTGCCCGGTTCCGGGTTGAACCAGGTCATGCCGTTGTTGAGCAGGATGCCGGTGCCCTTCGGCACGATCGCGCTGCCGAACAATTCTCCGAGGGTGGTGGTCAGCGAGACGACGTTTCGCTCGGCATCGACGACGGTCAGATGGGTGGTGCAACCGTCGCCGGCCGCCACACCGCCGGGCCGACCGCTCGTGCGCCCACCCGGCTCGTACACCCAGGGATCGCCGGGGCCGGCCTCTGGGTCTGCGCGATCCGGGTCGATGGTGGCGGCGCAGGCGGCGGCGTACGCTTTGGAGAGCACGCCCTCGAAGGGGACCGCCTGCCTGTCCGGATCGGCAAGATAGGTGAAGCGGTCTTGAAACGCCCGGCGGCTCGCCTCGGCGATCAGGTGCAGCGAGGCTGCCGAACCTTGCCCCAGCGACGCCAGGTCGAACTGCTCCAGCACGTTCAGGATCTCGTAGGCCGTAACGCAACCGGACGTCTTCGGGATGCCCTGAACCGTCGCACCACGGTAGCCGACTTCGAGCGGCTCCAGCACGCGCGGGCGGTACGATGCCAGATCTTCGCGTGAGAGCAGGCCGCCGTGGGCCTGGATATCCCGCGCGATCTGTTCGGCGATGTCGCCCTGATAGAACACCTCGGCACCGTGCTCGGCAAGGGCGCGCAGGGTCCGCCCGAGGTCCGGCTGCGCGAAGCGGTCCGGGTCTTTGCCGAGGCTGCCCGGGGTATACGGAGTGCCATCCGCCTGGAAGTAGGTCCGGAACGCCTCCTCGTAACGGCGTAGCTTGCGCTGCTCGAACGCAGTGGTGCTGGCGACGTATGGGTCGATTGGGAAGCCCTCTTCGGCGAGACGAATGGCGGGGGCCAGCACCTGCTGGCGCGTCACCCTCCCTGAACCGTACCTCGCGAGCGCGTGGAGCATGGCGCCGGGCATCCCAGGTACGATGGGCGAGCGGAAGCCCTCGTTCTGGGCGTTCCCGACGGTGCCACGCCAGCCGTACATCCCGGCGGCCTCGCCGGGTGGCGCCAACTCGAACGTATCCTCACGGGCAGCCAGCGGCGCCGTGCTCGACCCGTCTACCACGACGGTCCGGCCGGTCGCTACCTGATGGAAGACCATCGCGGCGACGCCGCCCACACCGCTCATGAACGGCTCGACAACGCCGACCGCGAACGCCGTGGCAACGGCCGCGTCGACCGCGTTCCCGCCGGCCTTCAGGATCTCGAGGCCCGCCGCCGACGCGAGCGGATGGAGCGAGGCAACCATGCCATGCTCGGCCTCAGCCTGGTCTTTCGCGACGATCCAGGTGGTATCCCGTGCGCCCGCCATGGCGCCTCCCGTTCGACAGAGATCGGCGCTGGCCGGGCAACGTCTCGCCATCGGCCGCACCGTGCGTCAGAACGGAAGCATCATAGCTGCCCGTCATGCCGATGGTACGAGACTCGCTGAGCCCCCATCCCACGGCTCACGATGCTGAAACTGTCTGCTGGATCAAAGCTGGATGAAGCCGGTGACCCTCGCGAGATAGCGGCCGATGACGATCTACCGGGCGTACGACGCCTTATAGATGGCGAGTCGATAGCGCGCACGCTCGGAGATCCAGTATCGACGATCTATCGACCTTCCGTCGATGACTCCGGTTCGACAGCGCTACGACGTATTCCCCCGCACGAAGAACGCCCGTGACGGACGTGTATGAGGCGCCAGTCAGGATCGGGCCGGGCGCGTCGGCTAGCAGGGTCAGCAGACGGTAGCTGGGATGGGCTCGTCGAGGCAGACCCGGTCGCGGCCCTCGGTCTTGGCGCGGTAGAGGGCCGCGTCGGCGCGGGCGAGGATGCCGCGCCCGGTCCGATCGCTGAGGTCGCTCGCGGCGACGCCGGCACTGACGGTAACGATGCCATGTTGGCCGTTCGAGGCGTGGGGTATCGCGGCCGCGTGCACCGCCGAGCGAACCCGGTCGAGGACGCCGCCGGCCTCTGCCAACGACAGCTCCGGCATGATGACGATGAACTCCTCGCCGCCGTAACGGTAGATGCTGTCGCCGCTCCGACACTGTCGCACGAACAGACTGGCAATCTCCCGAAGCGCAGCATCACCGCTCGGATGGCCGTAGCGGTCGTTGTATTCCTTGAAACGGTCGAGGTCGCAGAGGGCGAGGCAGTACCGATGACCGTACCGGTCGGCCCGTGCCTGGAGTGCGCGCAAGTCTTCTTCGAGCCGCAGGCGGTTCCCCACCCGCGTGAGTGCATCGGTGCGGGCCGTCTCGTACAACTCGCGATTGGCCTGCTCTAGTTCGGCGGCTTGCTGAGCCAGTTGACGATGCAGGCCGACCACCCGCTCGGCCACGATCAAGCAGACCTGGAGCTCGTGCGGATCGAGCGGTTTGGTCAGGTAGTCGTCGGCGCCGGCGCGGACGCCGGTAACGGCGTGCTGGCGGTCGCCGAGTGCGGTCAGGAAGACGAAGTACGCATAGGGAGTGTTCGGGCGTTCGCGGACGCGCCGGCACAACTCCGGGCCTTCCATGCCCGGCATCAGCCAATCGCTGATGACGACGTCAGGGATTTCTCGCTCGAACAGGCTCCACGCTTCGATGCCGTCGGTCGCAGTCAGACACTCGTGGCCCATCCGTTCGATGGTCCGTTGCAGCAGCAGCCGCCCCATCGAGCTATCTTCGGCGATCAAGACGCGCATCGGACTTGTATTCTCACCTGATAAGGAGTGCCCGCCCGTGTGGCGCGCGAGACAGCCGTGAACGAGCGTAGAGGAATCGTTGTGACATAGTGAGAACGTGTAGAGATCGCACAAGGGGGATGCGCTGCGCTCCGCTCGCCCAGCGCGCTGCGTCCAGACGATGTCGGCACTGCGCTCGGAATGGGGCTCGGCGGGCCGTTAGCAACTACACAATTCGCCGCTCGTCCAGGCTGCCCACGCCTCGCGCACTGCGAGTGCCGCTACGATGAGGCCGGCCAGTGAGTCCATCCACCACCAGCCGGCCAGTGCGTTCGCCGCCAGCCCGACGAGTACCACGCCGGAGAGGTAGGTGCACAACTGGGTCTCGGCGGCGTCGGCGCGCAGGGCCGCCGATCCGAGTCTCGTCGCCACCCGCCGCTTGGCCCAGGCGAGCGTCGGCATGACGACGAGCGACAACGCGACCAGTGCCAGTCCAATCGGGCTCCGCTCCGGTTCCTCGGCCAGGCCGAGCAGTTGGGTCAGCGCGTCCACGGTCACATATGCCGCGATCGCGAGGAACGTCAGGGCGATCGCTCGGACGGCGCGCCGCTCGGCCCGCACGCTCGCTGCATGACTGCGCTCTCGTCGGCTAAGCCGCCAGACGATCACCAGCGCACTCGACACTTCGACGACCGAGTCCAGCCCGAAGCCGATCAACGCGATCGAACCGGCGGCCAGCCCGCTGCCGATGGCCACGAGCGCTTCGAGGACGTTCCACGCGATGGTGAAGCCGGTCAACCACCACGCCCACCGGCGCAGCCGCGTGCCCACCTCCTCGGTGACAGCCGGTCTGGACGCGCAGGCATCGCAACACCCGTGGCCGTGGTCTGGCTCGACGGCTGCACCGTCAGGTGCCGACTCGACGACCGAATCGTCAGGTGCCGACTCGACGGCGACCCGAGCGCGGACGTCCATCATTCCTCTCGATCCGACGGTGGCGGTGCGAGTAAGGTCCATCACAGTGTGTGTGGCGCGGGTGGCGCATCTCCATGACGGGCTATTTACGAGGCTGAGGGGCGTGACGTCTGGTCGCTTGCCACGGCGAGTAACGGGCGACGGGCCGAGCGCGGCCTGACCAGCCGACGAATCGCATCCGGAGCGCCGAACCCACCCGCCTTCGTGATGACCTGCCGCCCATCCCAGCGGCCACCAACAGCCCTGCCGGCTGCAATCCCCGGCAGTGGCTCGCGCTCCAGGCGCAGGCCAGCCGCGCCCAACTCGAGCAGACAGGCGCGGGCCGTCAGGCCACCGGTCAAGAAGAGGCCGCCCGGGACGATCCCGTCACGGCCGGCGGCTTCCAGCGCAACCCGGCAGGCGCGCCCAAGCGCCCGAGCGGCCCGGTCGTCCAGGCGTGGCCCACGGCTGCGCATTCCCTCGGCATTCGGCGAGACGACCAGCCGCAGGACCGGGGTAATCGTTTCGTGGAGGAATGCTACCGCGCGTCGGCCAGCCTGCTCGGCGGCGCGCCGGGTCAGGAGCTCGTCGACATCCAGTTCCAACACACAGGCACCTGCCCGCGCAAGCTCCACCACCTGATGCTGGCTGACTTCCGTCTGACTGCCGACGACCACCAGCCAGGGCGGGCCGGCAGGGTCCGCTTCTGGCGCTGACGCTGGGACGGCGTGCATGGGGAGCGGGCTGTCCGGGCCGGCTGCCCAGCCCGCGAGCGCCGAGGCCAGCCCGGCTGAGCCGGCCAGCAGGACCGGCGGCTGCCGCCGAACGGACGCCTCGACCAGCGTGCTCAGATGGAGCGGCGTGTTCGCGTCTACCACCACCACCCGCGCCCCATGCCTCGCGAGGTCGTCGAGCGCCTGCGTGACCGCCTCCGCGCCGGCCCCCACGGTCTCCAGCCCGAGCCGCACGGTGCGACGGCCGATGGGCAGCCTGGCCAGCGACGCCACCTCTCCGAGCTTGCCGCGCCCATCGACGAACAGATTCCCATTCTGGACCCAGCGGCCCATCGCGGGGAACGACGGGCAGACGATCGCGAGTGGCGCTTCCCAGGCTCGCATACAGGCCAGAACCTCCGGCCCGACGTGACCGCGCAGAGTCGAGTCGATCTTGCGGAAGAGCAGCGTCGCGCCGCCGGCCCGGAGGGCGTGCGCGGCGGCCATCGTCCGAGCCACGGCAAGCCGGCGGCTCAGCCGGCGCGTGTCGGCGTCGAGCGAGACAACGGCCAGATCGCTGCCCGGCCGGGCGGCAGGGGCCGGCCGGGGAGCGAGCAGCACCTGGGTCGCGAGGCCATGTCGTGCGAAGGGCGCAGCGGCGTCGCACGCGCCGGTCAGATCGTCGGCCAGGATCGCGATAGTCACCCGGCTTCCCCGGGTTGCAAGGAGCCTGGGAGCTGGGCGCTCGGCAGCGGGGCGTCCGGCAGCGGGGCGTCCGGCAGCGGGGCGTCCGGCAGCGGGGCGTCCGGCAGCGGGGCGTCCGGCAGCGGGGCGTCCGGCAGCGGGGCGTCCGCGAGTGGGGTGCTCGGGAACGTCGCGCTGCGCGTGAACCACCAGGCGAACGTCGCGAGGGAGCGGTATGGCGCCCAGCGCTCGCCGATGGCCCGGGCCTCCGTCTCGGTGGCACGCCGCCCGAGGCCGTACGCTTGACCGACGATCAGTTTGACGCCGGCGTCGCCCGCCGGGAGTACGTCCAGCAGGCCGAGGCCGCGCATCAGCACGTACTCAGCCGTCCACCGCCCGACACCATGTAGCGCCGTCAGCGCGGCGATGGCCTCGTTCGTTGGGAGCGCAGCGACTGCCGGCCAGTCGACCGCTCCGCCCGCCTCGGCGGCTCCGAGCGCCCGGACATAGGCGCTCTTCTGGCGGCTCAACTGCATCGCGCGCAGTTCGTCTGGGTCGGCCTCGGCGAGCGCGGCTGGCTCGGGGAAGAGCAGATACGGCCGCCCCTCGTACTCGACACTCTCGCCGTACCGCTCCACGAGCGCCCGCTTTAGCTTGAACGCGAAGGCAAGCGTGATCTGCTGGCCGAGCACGGCCCAGATCAGGCATTCGAACGGGGAGGGCATCAGTGGGAAGCGGATGCCCCTCAATCGAGCCAGAACGTCGGCGAGAAGCGGGTCGAGCAGGGCGAGCCGGTCGAGGTCGGCTGGTTCGTCCTCGATGCGGAGCCAGCGGCTGGCCTCACGGACGGCGAGCGGCAGCAGGCGCGGGTCGGCCGTTTTGCCGAGCAGGCGTACGACGAGTCTTGGCGCGTCGATCGTTCCGACCGACGCCACTTCGACGAGCGCTGGCTGCCCGTCCAGCCGAGCAACTCGGCGGTAGGCGCCGTCTACGACCACGTCGAGCGGTTCGAGCGGCGACCGGCGAAGGTAGGCGAGGATCAGGTCGAAGTCGAAGGGCGGGCGAGGTGTGAGCGTCGCGGTAGGAGCGGCGGTGAGCATGCCTGCATGGTAGCGGACTGCGCCGTTCTCGGATAGCGCTCGGCCGCGCGCGACAGCACCCATCACCCGTACCCATCGCCCGCACCCGCTCGCTCCCGAGTGAGCGAGGGGGTTCCGGGCCGGGGGCAGGGAGCATCCTGGCCTGGAGCGAAGGGGCATCCTGACCTGAACCGAGGCGGTCCCGGATCTGTCGCAGGCAGGCGACGGCGGGAAGCGAACGCACATGTCTGGTATACTCGGAGCAGTTCCCGCTGGTGAGGAGCCTTGCCGTGGCGTTTTTCATTACGGACAAGTGTGTCGGGTGTGGCGCCTGCGAGATTGTCTGCCCTGTCGACGCAATCAGTGGTGTCAAGAAGGCTGATTACTTCGTCGATCCCAAGATTTGTATCGATTGTGGTGCGTGCGGGCGAGCCTGCCCGTACGACGCGATCCTCGATACCTACGGCGATCTCGCGGTCAAGGTCCGTCGCACAGAGTGGCCGAAGCCGTTGGTGGCCGAAGAGATCTGCTCCGGCTGTAAGTACTGCATCGACATCTGTCCGTTCGATTGCCTCAGCCTGGAGGATGTCGCAGGCCAGCCGTGGGCATCCGTCGCGAAGTTGACGAACGCCAAGGCGTGCGTCTCCTGCTATCTCTGTGAGGCATCCTGTGACAAGGGCGCGATCGTGCTGATGGCCCCGGCGAACGTCGCCCCGGCGGCGTCGGCTCGCTTCAACAAGTAGCCAGCGCGGAACGCTTCGGGCTACCCATCCAGCGGTGGCGCCCGAGCAGCTCTCTCCGACTCGAGAGCGAGTGAGTAGAGCGAACACAGAGAGGCCCGCCAAGACGTTGGCGGGCCTCTGGCATGCCATCATCCGATGAGCCCCGCCGGACTTCCTTCACTCGGCTGACAGCCCGGAAGCAGGCAACCCGCAGGCGGGATGAGGAGCAGCGACCGATGACCGAAGTCCATCTCGCCGTCGTCGCCGATCTAGCCGCCGCGGCAGCGCGGGCGGGTGGCGCTATCCTCCGCGAGTCGTATGGCGACGTTCACGCCGTTCGCTTCAAGGGTGAAGTCGATCTCGTGACCGAGGTCGATGTGAACGCTGAACGAGCGATCACCGATCTGATCCGTGCCCACTTCCCGCACCATCAGATCCTCGCCGAAGAAGGGACCACCGGCGGGGACGACCCGCAGCACCGTTGGATCATCGATCCTCTGGACGGAACGACCAACTACGCCCACGGTCTGCGCGCCTTCTGCGTCTCGGTCGGCTACGAACTCGAGGGACGCATGGCAATCGGCGCGATCTACGACCCGAACCTTGACGAATTGTTCCTGGCGACAGCCGGCGGTGGCGCGACCTTGAACGGCCGGCCGATCCACGTCTCTGAGACCGACGACTTGATCCACGCGCTGCTCGCGACCGGCTTCCCCTACGACCGGACGCGGCTACCGACTGCGCTACGCCAGTTCAGCGCCCTCAGCGGAAAGAGTCAGGCGGTACGCCGGATCGGGTCGGCCGCGCTCGACTGCGCGTGGGTCGCGGCCGGCCGCTTCGACGGCTACTGGGAGAACCTCGTCTTGCCGTGGGACGTCGCGGCCGGCTCGCTGATCGTCGCGGAGGCGGGTGGGATTGTCACCGACCTGGCCGGCGAGCCGTTCCGGCCGGACTCCGGGCATATCCTGGTCAGCAACCTGCATCTGCACGAGGCGATCCTGACGGCCGTCACCGAGGCTGGCGCCGACACCTGATCCGGCCGTTCGCTCGGTGCTCTATCCTCAGTGTTGCATCATCGGTGTGGCGTTCATCGGGCGAACGGGGACCGTAAGCGTCATCGACCCGGCGTGCTCGAACTGAAGCGTCAAGGTCAACTCGGTCCCCTCGACGAGGTCGTCGTGGAGGCCGATCAGCATCACATGGAGGCCGCCCGGCGCCAGCGTCACGCTCTCGCCGGCTGGAATGGTGACCGGGCCGGCCGGACCCATCCGCATGACGCCGTTATCCATCGACGAGCGGTGGACTTCGGTAGCCTCAGCAACGTCGCTCGCAGCGCCGATAAGGGTGTCGGCCTCAGCGCCGTTGTTGTGGACGACGAAGTAGACGGCCGAGGGCATGCCGCGCAGCGAGGCGCGCGCCCAGGCATCCTGAACGGCGATGCCGGCGGCTGGCTCATCGGCGAGTGTGACAGTCGAGGCGGAGCTCTGGCCGGCGGCTGCGGGAGGCGTCGTGTTGGCAGGCTGCGAGGTCTTCGTCTGGCCGATGCGGGCCAGGGCGCTCGACGCGTGACTGCGAGTCGTGCCAAGGAGGAGAGCGGCGAGCAGGATGAGGATGCCGGCCAGGGTGAGTGCCAGGACAGCAGGTGAGAGACGAGAGGTCAAGGAGTACACGGTTGGTCCTCCGTGCGGTCCCCCCGCCCGAGCGAGCCCTCGGTCGGTGGAGCAGGCGAGATGGCCCTCGATGGGCACGTCATCGTTGAGGCGATCATCGGGCGATCAGCCGTTGCAGGTCGGCCACGATCATCGCGTCTTCCATGCCGTAGGGGTAGATCAGTTTGATCGCGCTGTCGCGGTCCACCAGGAAGATGGCGGCGGTGTGATCCATGAAGTAGCCGGCCGCGCCAGTGGGCGCCTCCCGCTTCTCGGCGACGATGCCGAAGGCGTCTCGCACCTGGGCAAGCTCCTCGTCGGTGCCGGTGAGCGGCACGATGGCCGGATCGAACTTCGCGGAGTACTCGGCCATCCGAGCAGGCGTGTCGCGCGCCGGGTCGACCGTGACGAAGTAGGCGTCGACGTTCGCCGCTTGCCGGCCAAGCTCTTTCCGAATCTGCGCGACGTGGAAGAGCGTCAGCGGGCAGACGTCCGGGCAGTTGGTGTAGCCGAAGAAGAACAGCGAGATTCGCCCGCGTGTCTCAGCCGTGCTGAAGGCTCGGCCGTCGGCTCGGCGAAGCGCAAGCTCCGGAACCTGGATCGCGGGGCTGAGGGTGCCGCCGTTGAACGGAGCACTGGCCGGCGCTGCCAGCGGGCGCGGCATCGCACAGCCGGATACGATGAGCGTCACCGACAGGGCGAACAGGGCGAAGACCGTTGTCCGGGATACGCGCCTCTCCATCACGACCCTCCCTGAGATAAGGGTAGAGAGGGCCGCGAGGGCGACGGGCGGGATGTTCGTCCTGAATCGTCCAGGACACTCGCCCTCAGGTCGGGATGGCTTGTCATGGATGCGGTGGCAAGCCGGCGATCTGGGTAGTTAGGCCGGCTGCGTCGACCGACGGTCAGCGTGGATCAGCACTCTGGCTACCCCAGCGTTCCGGCGGCGTTAGCGTTCTAGCGGCGTTAGCGTTCTAGCGGCGTTAGCGTTCTAGCGGCGTTAGCGTTCCGCCTGGATGGCCGGACGGGGCTGGTTCGCGACGTCCAGCCGTAGCCGCCCAAGCTCGTAGAGTGCCCGCAGGATGGCGTCCGGGCGCGCCCCCTTCGCCTGCCCGGCCAGGCGCGGGTAATGCGTCACGCGAGCCTCGGCCACCTGGTAGCCGGCGCGCCGCGCCTTGATCAGCAGCTCCGGGCTGAACGTATGGCCGGTGCTATGGACGTTCAACTCGTTCAGGATCCGACGAGGAAACAGCTTGAATGCACAGTCCACGTCGCGGGCAGTGTAGCCAAACAGCGTGTTGACCAGCCAGTTCCAGCCCCAACCGTACAGGCGGCGGACCCAGGGATCGGCGCGCGGGCGGCGATACCCGATGACGAGATCGGCCTGCCCGAGCAGCGGCAGGAACGCGCTCAATTCGCGGGCGTCGAACTGCTTGTCGCCGTCGGTGAGGAACAACAGGTCACGAGTGGCAGCGGCGAACCCGGTCGCGAGGGTCGCGCCGTAGCCGCGATTGGTGGGGTGCGAGACCATCCGAACGGCCGGGTAGCGCCCGGCCAGTCCTCGAACGATCTCGGCAGTGCCGTCGCGGCTTCCATCGTCGACCACGATCACCTCGTAGTCGCCCACGAGGTCGTCGAAGGCCGAGACGACACCCTCCACGGTGCTGGCGATGGCGCGCTCTTCGTTATAGGCGGGGATCACCGCCGAGATGCTGGGCACACGGACTCCCGGAGCGTCCCGACCGCGACGCATCGACCGCTTTCGGTCGACCCCGTCTCTCTGCTGCCGGGCCGGCGCCAAGTATAGGCGAGGCCGCGGCCTCGCCTCCAACGCACGGCGCGCGGCGGGTGCCCTGCAGGATTCTGCAAAGCTGAGCGAGAATGGGGGTGAGTCTGGCGAGGGAGAGCGACGGTGGCGAGACGGAAGCGGGAGGGGTTGAGCACGGCGCGGTGGCGGGAGGACGCGGAGTCG
>JADLFM010000180.1 GCA_020845495.1 Chloroflexota bacterium | reverse complement strand
TCGTGACCAGTCGGGCGCCCCTCCAGGTGGCCGGTGAGCGCGAGTTCCCGGTCGCTCCGCTGGCGCTCCCGTCGCTCACGCCGGCCACGACGCTGGCCCAGATCGCCAGCGCTCCCGCTGTGATGCTTTTCGTCGAGCGCGCCGTGGCCATCCGTCCGGACTTCGCGCTGACCGAGACCAACGCGGTGACGGTCGCCGCGATCTGTACCCGTCTGGATGGCCTGCCGCTGGCCATCGAGCTGGCAGCCGCTCGCAGCCGGCTCCTGCCGCCCGAAGCGTTGCTGCGCCACCTGGGCGAGGGGTTGTCGTTCCTGGTGGGCGGCCGGCGAGACGCCCCCGCCCGGCAGCGCACGCTGCGAGATACCATCGCCTGGAGCTACGATCTGCTGCCTCCATCCGAGCAGCAACTCTTTCGGCAGCTCAGCGTCTTCGTGGGCGGATTCACCCTCGCCGCGGCGGCTGCCGTCTGTGGCGCAGACCGGGAGCCGGTCGGGATCGTCCTCGACGGGATCGAATCACTGATCGCGAACAGCCTGCTGCTGAGCGCCGACACCGCGGGTGGCGAGCCACGCCACCGCATGCTCGAAACCATCCGGGAATTCGGTCTGGAGATGCTCGGGGCGAGCGGCGAGTCCACTCGGCTCAGCGAGCGCCATCTCGCCTGGTGCCTCGATCTGGCCGAGCAGTTCTCCAGACACGTGGGCGGACCGGACTACGACGCCTGGCTGCCCCGCATCGATGCCGAGTACGACAACATCCTGGCAGCGCTGCGGTGGAGCGGGGCCGCCGCAAGCGATCCAGAGCGCGGCCTTCGTATCGTGGGCAGACTCGGAGACTACTGGTCGCTCCGGGGCAAAGCCGGCGAGGGCCGTGCCTGGGCCAGCGGTCTGCTGACGCGGACCACGGCGCGCACAGAAGCCCGAGCCATGGCGCTGGGCACGGCGGGATACCTGGCGACGCGACAGGGCGACTACGAGGCCGGGCGTGCATGGCTCGAAGAATCCCTCGCGATCCGACGCGAGATCGCCGATCCGAGGCAGATCACGCGTGCCCTGCGGCACCTCTCGCTCGTCTGGCACCACCTCGGCGACTACCAACGCGCCCGCGCACTGCTGGAGGAAGGCCTGTTGCTACCCCAGCAGACCTCGGCAGCACGAGAGTACTTCCTGACGCTCCGCTTCCTGGCCGATCTGCACTTCGACAGTGCGGCGTACGCTGAGGCTGCCAGCCTGTACGAGCGATGTCTCGTGTGGGCTGAGGCGAACAGGGAAGTCCATGAGACGGGCTACGCCCAGCGGGGACTGGGCAACGTGGCGCGAGCCCAGGGCAACTACCCACAGGCCCGACAGCTCCTGCGGGCGAGCATTGCCAGTCTCGCGAGCCTGGGTGATCGCCGCTGCACGCCCATCTGCCTCGAAGGTCTGGCCTGTATCGAGGTCGGGCCAAACTGGGCCGAGCGAGCGACTCGCCTGTTTGGAGCGGCGCAGGCCCTACAGGAGCAGACCGGCCAGCGGCCCTCGCCGGTCGAGATGGCCGACTACCAGCTGACGGAGGCCGACGCCCGGACCGAGCTTGGCGAGGCACGATACCGAGCCATCTGGAGCCATGGCGCCGCGATGTCGTTGGATGAGGCCGTCGCCTACGCCCTGGCCGATGAGCGGGCTGTCGACCCGGCCACCGCACGACGCGATACCGTCTCGTTGACGCCGCGCGAGCGCGAGATCGTCGCGTTGATCGCTGGCGGCCTGAGCAACCGAGAGATCGCCACGCGTCTGGTTCTGAGCGTTCGAACGGTCGAGCGACACATCGAAAACGTCTACAACCGCCTCGGCATCACGGGGAAGGCCGGCCGGGCCATCGTGACGGCATACGCGCTGCGGCACAGACTCGTGCGCTCACCCTGATGCGCCGGCCCAGCGGTGTGACCTCAAGGCTGAGTCAGCCTCCAGTCAGCAACCGCCGTCGCGCCGTCGTCGCCGTGGTTCGTTCGCTCGGCGGCGACTTGCGAGCGCGCCCATCCACGTGCTATTTCAGGATGGGTCGCGCGCTGGCGCGTCCCTTCGCACGGCGTCATAGTGCGGTGGTACGTGCCTGACGCCTGCCTCTCCGAGGAGCTTAACGGTCAATGGCTGCGACGCCAGGACCACCGGGTGTTCGGCGGCACGATCTGCCGCGCCAGTCGACTGCACTTCTGGGACGCCAGCAGGAGCTTGCCGACTTGCTGCGCATCTTCAAGGGTGACGCGGCGCTCGTCACGCTGACCGGCCCTGGCGGCTCGGGCAAGACGCGCCTGGCCCTCGAGATCGCCGAGCGCCTCACCGATGCGTTCGACGACGGAGCACACCTTGTCGAGCTGGCATCGGTCACCGACCCGGGCCTCGTGGCGTCGGCCATCGCAGCGTCGCTCGGGGTAAAGGAATCGGCCGGCCGCACGCCGCTGGATGGGGTGGTCGAGCATCTGCGGTCGCAGCGACGGCTGCTGCTCCTGGACAACTTCGAGCAGGTGCTGGACGCAGCCTCGGTGGTTTCCCAGTTGATCCAGGCCTGTCCGACGCTCACCGTGCTCGTGACCAGTCGGGCGCCCCTCCAGGTGGCCGGTGAGCGCGAGTTCCCGGTCGCTCCGCTGGCGCTCCCGTCGCTCACGCCGGCCACGACGCTGGCCCAGATC
>JADLFM010000179.1 GCA_020845495.1 Chloroflexota bacterium | reverse complement strand
GACCGACCTCTTCGTGATCACCGTCTTCCAGCAGGCCGTGCAGGTCATGGTCCTGGCGCTCGGCACCGCGCTGATGGTCGAGCTGACCCCCGGCAGTGTCTCGAACGCCCTCCTGACGATGCTCCTCGGCCTCGCGGTCTGCTGGCTGACCCTCAAGGTCCCCTCGCTCCTGCGCTCCGCCCGGAGCCAGGCCGGCATCACCAACGTCCTCACCTTCGCGATGGCCACCCACGCGCTCGGCGCGATGGCCGGAGCCGGTCGTGCTGGCGCTGCTGCCGGCGGCGCAGGGGCCGCTGGCGCCGGTGGTGGCGGGGCAGCTCCCCGGCCCGCCGCGGGAAGGGCCTAGGAGCACGCCGTGAACACGAACCCACCAACTGGCGACATCTTCGGCAGCGTCGGGAGCGAGGGCCTCAAGGTCGCGGGCGTTGTCGGCGTCGCCTTGCTCGCCCCGATGCTCTTCGTCATGGCCGCGCTTGGCGGCACTCCGGGCATTGCCCAGTCTCCAGCTTCCGCCGCCGCGCTCGCCGAGATTCCTGCGGAGCACCTCGCTGTCATGCAGCAGGTGGCGGCTGCGACGGGCGTCCCCTGGCAAGTGCTGGCGGCCATCGCGAAGGTCGAGTCGGGCTTCGGTGCAAACATGGGCCCGAGCTCGGCCGGCGCCCTGGGCTATTGCCAGTTCATGCCGGCGACCTGGTCCCACTACGGCGTCGATGGTGACGGCGACGGTGTGGCCGACCCGTCCAACTACCACGATTGCCTGCCCGCTGCTGCCCAGCTCCTGCTCGCCAGCGGAGCGCCCGGCGACCTCCGGCATGCGCTTTACGCGTACAACCACTCATGGTCCTACGTGGACCACGTCCTCAGCATCGCAACCAGTTACGGCTACTTCGACCCGGCCGGCATCCCGGCCCGGGCAGTGGCGCTGGCGCGATCCCGGCTCGGGCTGCCCTACGTCTGGGGCGCGGCAGGCCCGGAGAGCTTCGACTGCAGCGGCCTGACGCAGTGGGTCTACGCCCAGCTCGGCATCCCGCTCCCGCGCACGTCGCAGGCGCAGTTCAACGCGACGATGCCTGTGGCGCTGGAGTACCTCCAGCCGGGCGACCTCCTCTTCTACGAGAACACCTATCCGTCCCACGAACACATCACCCACGTCGGCATCTACGCCGGAAACGGCGTCGTGATCATGGCCACCCAGCCGGGCGAGTTCGTGAAGGAGGTACCGCTGGACAACCCCTACTGGACCAGGCACTTCGCCAGCGCCGGTCGCCCGGTGAAAGGACCGATCGTATGACGGGCGGCCGCGGAGTGATGGTCATCCTCGGCGGGCTCGCCGCCACGCTGCTGGTCATCGCCATCGTCAGTGGCTGGCAGGGCGCGAACCGTCTGCGCGGCCAGGGCGAAGGCATGGGCGAAGTGAAAGAAGCTGCCCGGCTCTTCGTCGAGGCTTACGGGACCTTCGACTTCCGCGAGCCGGATGCCTACCGCGAGAGGCTGCTGAGCCTGACCACCGGCGACGTCAACGCCGCGGTCGCCGCCTCACAGGTCGATCCGAGCGCTCTCGGCCAGAAGCAAACCATGACGACCGGCACGGTCTCGATCCAAGTCACCGCCTACTCGGACACCGAGGCGACCGTGTCAGCGACCACGGAGCAGACTCGCCGCGCCGTCGACGCCACTACCGGTCAGCTCCGCGAGCAGCGACTCCTGCAGCACGTGACCTGCCGGCTTCTTCGCATCGACGGCCGCTGGCTCGTGGCCGAGTTCCGGCTGCGGTCGGAAGAACCTCTTCAGAACACCGGCAGATAGGAGGCCGACGTGATGGAACAGATCAACACTCTTTTCGAGAACCTGCTCAACATTGGCATGGGCGTCGGCGCCGCCGTGGCCGCGTTCTTCGTGATGTGGGGCGCCTTCCTTTATATGTCCGCCGCCGGCAGTCCCCACCAGATGGAGCGCGGGAAGACGGCTATCGTGAACGCCCTCGTTGGATTCTCCATCGTATTACTGGCACGGGTGATCGCGGGGATGATTCAGGACTCGATCGGGGCGTAGGCTGGCCGGTTCTCTGATGATTGTTATCGCCGTTGCTCACTAAGAGGGGCGAATGGCAACGCGGCTTGGGATTCTCGCAAGAATCTCATCGTATATCGGGAGCGCAAGTTGTTCGGATACCTCCAGCGTCACCGCCAGCCCGTAGAGAACTCCACCGACGACCTGACCAGCCTCCTCTCGACAGTTCACGCGTATCCGGAGAGAGGATCCCGCGATAAACGCCTCTGCACGCCGACCATCGAAGATCTCATGCTGAACGGTCCCGCGCATGACAGCCCTCCCATCCGCTTCCTGTCTGTCTGGAGTCAGGCTCATCTCGGGCTCGAACCACATGACTACCCTTCGATAGTCTTTCCGGCCGAAGTTCACGGGCGTGAGCCATGCCAGCGTGACCGACAGCCTCCGCGCGACTGCTCGGTTGTTCAAAGACATTGGGAGTGGGAACTCAAACTCGTCGGCTGACTCCGTTTCCAGCGATCCCCAGCCAATCAAGGTCACACGCTGATCGGTGCAGCCAAGAGAGCGCTCGGCGTTGACCAGTCCATACCCAAGGAAGCGCGACGCGAACTCCTTGTAGGAACTCTGGGGCAGCGATGCGCTGACCGCCTCCCGGATAGTTCCGAATGCTTCGCCCCAGCGGGCGCCATGAACCACGAGCG
>JADLFM010000178.1 GCA_020845495.1 Chloroflexota bacterium | reverse complement strand
CACCGTCGCTGCGCGACGGTCGTCGGGAACGGCCGGCACTGGTGCGACTGGAGCGTCGCGCAGCGACTGCAGGATCGTAGGCGGGGCTTTCAAGCCCCGACGCGGCGGCACGACGACATCAACATGCAATCCCCCTGGGAACTGCTCACCGTTGGTAGATCCCGTCGGTAGATACCCTGTAGCCTGAAGGGTGCACAGCCACATCAGGTCGGGACAATCGTGAATTCTGCTGCCACCAAGGATCTCCGGTGTGGCGGTGCCATACTGTTCCATTGACCCGAGTCTGTCTAGCAATCTGAGTGGCAGAGCATCGACAATGCAAGTCTCGCTGGAACCTGCAACACTGACAGAGTCGCGCATAGGTACAGTATGTTGTCCGAATCTCAGTGGGGAGTAGCGAGGGTGCCGTATGGGCGGTGCGAGACACGCATCTCCTGGTTCTGGCACTGATCCTGTTCCCGGGGATCGAAGACTGTTGGAGCACTCGATGACCGTCAGCCAGACCGCCACGGCCACCGCCGCCACCATCGATCCGATCACCCTCGAAGTGCTCTGGAACCGGTTGCTCTCGGTGACCAGCGAGCAGCAGGCGGCCCTAATTCGGACCGCCTTCAGCACCATCGTGCGCGAGTCTCAGGATCTCGCCTGCGGCGTGTTCGACGTGCGCGGCAACATGATCGCCCAGTCTGAAACCGGCACGCCCGGCCACATCAACGCGATGGCGACCGGCGTCCGGCACTTTCTGACGGCGTACCCGCCGGAGACCCTGTCGCCGGGCGATGTGCTGCTGACCAACGATCCGTGGATGACGGCCGGCCAGATCAACGACATCACCATCCTGACGCCGATCTTCAAAGACGACAGGCCGGTCGCGTTCTTCGCCAACACCTGCCACGTGGCGGACATCGGCGGGCGCATCCTCTCAGCCGAGGCCCGCGAGGTCTACGAAGAGGGCCTGTACATCCCGATCATGAAGCTGTTCGACAAGGGACAGCGCAATGAGATCCTGTTTCAGCTGATTCGGGGCAACGTGCGCCTGCCCGACGAGGTCGAGGGCGATCTCTACGCCATGACCACCTGCAACGACGTCGGCGGGGCGCGCCTGCTGGAGCTGATGGACGAGTTCAACCTGACGACGCTCGAACCGCTGGCCGACGCGATCATCGAGCGGTCCGAGCAGGCCCTGCGGCAGGCCATCAGCAACCTGCCGGACGGCGAGTACGAGAACGAGCTGTGGAGCGACGGCTTCGAGGGACCAATCGTCCTCAAGGCGAAGGTGATCGTCCAGGGCGACGGCATGACCATCGACCACACCGGGTCGTCGCCGCAGAGTCGGTTCGGGATCAACTCGGTCCTGAACTACACCCACGCCTACACGAGCTTCGCGATCAAGGCGGCGATCTGCCCGGAAGTCCCGCACAACGAGGGATCGTTTCGCCCGGTGCACGTCGTGGCGCCCGAGGGCACGATCCTCAACCCGAGGTATCCGGCCCCGGTCGCGGCCCGCCACATCATCGGGCACTTCCTGCCAAACCTGATCTTCGGGGCGCTGAAGGACGTCATCCCCCAGCACATCATGGCTGAGGGCGCAGCGCCGCTCTGGGCAACCGTGTTCCGTGGCGAGCAGCAGAATGGCCGCACCTTCAACCTGACGATCTTTCAGTGCGGCGGCACCGGCGCGCGCCCGACCAAGGACGGCCTGAACAACATCGGGTTCCCGAGTGGCGTGGCCGGCGTGCCGGCCGAGGTCATCGAGAACCTGACCGCCATGATGCTGGAGCGCCGCGAGATCAAGCCCGACTCGGGAGGCCCCGGCAAGTTCCGGGGCGGCTGCGGCCAGTACACAACGTTCCGCACCACCAGCAGCCTGCCCTGGTCGATGGCAGGCATGCGCGACCGCACCCAGTTTCGCGCCAAGGGGTATCACGGCGGCCAGGATGGTGCGATCGGCGAGTTCTACCTGAGCACCGGCGAGCGCCCGAACCCGAAGGCGTACATCACGATCGCGCCAGAGGTCTCGGCTACCCTGGAGCCGCCGGGTGGCGGCGGCTACTACTCGGCGTTCGAGCGCGACCCAGAGGCCGTGCTGGAAGACGTGATCTACGGCTTCGTGACCGTCGAGGGCGCGGAGCGCGACTACGGCGTCAAGATCACGTGCTCGAAGAAATCCGAGGAACGAATCTCGTTGCCGGAGCACTTCGCCATCGACCGCGACGCCACCAAGGCCCTGCGAGCATCGGCCAGCGCGTAGCCCGCGGCCGCCGGTCGACTCGAGGAATAGACCGTGGGAGCGCCGCGATCCAGTCGCGGCGCTCCCAGAGACGCCTACTTCAGGCCCAGGCCGTCCAGCACCGACGGGTTGGCGCAGGTGCGCGGGCGCTGGCCGCTCAGCACCGCTCGGATCTCCTCGCCGACGCGGACCCGGCTCGCGATGAACGCCTCGTCCGAGTAGAACGCCGTGTGCGGCGTCACCAGCACGTTGTCCATCGAGAGCAGCGGGTTGTCGGCAGCCGGCGGCTCCTCTTCCAGAACATCCAGTCCCGCCGCGGCAATCGTCCCGTTCTGGAGCGCCTGGATCAGGGCCGGCTCGTCCACGACCTTGCCTCGCCCGGTGTTGACGAAGATGGCCGTCGGCTTCATCAGGGCAAACTGCGCCGCGCCGAGCATGTGATGGGTGCCCCTGGTATGCGGCGCATGGGCCGACACAAAGTCCGCTTCGGCCAGCAACTGCTCGAGGGTCCGCGCGCCGACGCCCAGCGCCGCCATCTGCTCCTCGGTCACGAACGGATCGTGGGCGATCACGTTGATGCCGAACGCCTGGGCGCGCTTCGCCACGTTCCGAGCGATGGTCCCAAACGAGACCAGTCCGAGCGTCTTGCCCTGGAGGCGCGGGACCGGGGCCAGTGCCGAGTGAACCTGCGCCCACTTCCCGGAGTGCGCCATGCCGGCGGCGTACTTCAGCTTCCTCGCGACGGCCAGCAGCAGCATCATGGCGTGGTCCGCGACCTCGTTGACCCAGACATCGGGCACGTTGATGACGGCGATGCCGTGCGCCGTCGCCGCGTCGATGTCGATCCGGTCGAGGCCGACCGCGCCGTTCATCACCGCCTTCGCCTTCCTCAGTTGAGCGATCAGGCCGGCCGTCAGCACGACGCCGCGCCCCTGCACGACCGCGTCGGCGTCGGCTGCCTGCGCGACATACTGGGCCTCGTTCTCCCAGTGGACCACCACGACCTCGGCCCCGATGGGAGACAGGATCTCGCGCTCGATCTCGAACGGGTAGCCCGGCCGGGTGGGCGACATCACCACCTTGAACGCCATCGTTGTGCACCTTTCAGACGTGAACCGTCAGCCAGGATGATAGGCGGGCGCGGCGCTCGATGCATGCGACGCTCGATGCATGCGGTGCGTGGCTCGTGGATCGTGGATCGTGGATCGTGGATCGTGGATCGTGGATCGTGGATCGTGGAAGGGTAACGTCTGACAGGCGCCGCTGCGCTGTAGCAAAAACACAACGCCCCATGTCATCCTGAGCGCAGCGAAGGACCTCACCCGCTGACGCGAATGCCGGCGGTCCGCGGGTGAGGTGCACGATGACGGTCAGCGCGTAGGACGGACGTTGCCGGTCTGCGGGTGAGATCCTTCACTGCGCTCGCAAGCTCGCTTCGTTCAGGATGACAGAGGGCGACGGCGCTTGTTTCCTTCAGGATGACAGAGGGCGACGGCGCTTGTTCCTTCAGGATGAAAGAGGGCGGCGTCGCTCGCTCGTTCAAGGTGACATGTTGGGCTTGTGCAGGATGACATACTCTTCGCTGACCGCTGGCCGCTGACCGCTGACCGCTGACCGCTGACCGCTGACCGCTGACCCCTAGCTGCTAACTGCGCTCAGCGTGCTGCTGTCGGCGCTGGAGCACGCGGAACAGCACGATCAGCGGCACGATCCCGCCGAACACCGCGGCATCGAACCAGAGCGGCGCTGCGACCGAGCCGCTCCAGTCCACCAGGTATCCCGCCACGGCCGGCAACAGCCCGAAGCCGATGTAGTTCGTCGTGAAGTACAGCCCGAAGCCCGTCGAGCGGCTCTCCGAGCGTAGCACCTCGCCCGGCAGCGCCATGCTCCCGACGGCGACCGGGGCCATCGCGAGCGGAAACAGCACGATCCAGAGCCACGGCGGTCCGCCGATCACCATCAGCAGGCAAACTGCCGACGAGGCCGCCGCCGAACCGAGCAGCCACGGTGTCATCGGGCGGAGCCGGTCGAGCAGCAGTCCGGCCGCCGGCAGCGTCAGCATCCCGACCCACGAGGCCCAGCTGGTGGTCAGGCCAGCCTGCACGGCATCCATCCCGCGTGAGAGCAGCAGCGCTGGCACGAAGCTGCTGAAGACCACCAACCCGGCATTGAGCAGCGAGAATGCCGCGCCCGACATCACCACCAGGCCGATCTCTGGCAGCGAGATGACCCAGAGCGGCGGCCGGCTGCCACGCGCAGTCACCGTCTCTGGATGGTCCCGCAAGAACAGGATCACGACCGCCAGCATGATGGCCGCCGAGGCCGCGACCACGCCGACAGCGACGCGCCACGACGTCAGGCTGGCGATCGCCGGCAGCCCGGCCATCACCGCCGCGATCCCGAGCGGGAACGTCCCGAGCAGGATGCCGATGGCCGTAGACAGCTCGCGATCAGCAAACCAGTCGGTCGCGATCTTCGCGATCTGCATCGTCATCAGGGTGCCGCCTGCGCCGCTCAGCAGCCGTGCGACGAGCGCCGGCCAGAATCCATCGCTCACGGCCAGGAGCGCGGTGCCGGCCATCAGCAGCACCAGCGCACCCGTCATCGTGTGCGTATCGCCGAACCGACGCCCGATCAGGCCGCCGGGGACGGCAAACACGACCCCCGGCAGCATGAAGACGCCGATCAGCGTGCCGATCTCGGCGTACCCAAGGCTGAGGTCGGCCATCATGAACGGCGCGACGGCCGCCACGGCTTGCAGGTGCAAGCCCATCGCCACCCGCGTCAGGCAGAGGATCGCCAGCACCCCCCAGCGATTCGTCATGCCGAGCCGCTCACCGGCATCAGGTTGTCTCCCTCACGCGCTCCCCAGACCCCGTTGTCGGCGTGGGAGTATGCGCGCCGCTCCTGCCGGCGTCAATCGACCAGGAGCCAGCGAGGTCGTTGCGCGCCCGGGGGCACCCAGACGGCATCCGGTCATCCGGTCGTGTGATCCAGCGGGCGCGCCACGTCGAATACTGTGCAGGCCACGGCGGCTACCGCTTCCGCGACGAGGAGATGCACCTCCGGACGTTCGAGAGTGATGGCAAGATCGTGGAGTTTCGCCACGTCACCGACACCGCGAAGCACGTCGCCGCGATCCGCGGCTGACCCGCTCGCTCGGCGCGTGGCCGGCCGCTGACAGGTCGTGTACCCTCCCTTTCGGCACGCTACGGCGGCTCCGAGCAACGGAATCAGGGAGAGATCGACATGCCAGAGGCCGGCCTGGGGACGCCGCTCGACGATGCGGTGCTGGCGCGCCGCCAGCACGTGCCGCTCAAGCCGGACGCCGTCACGCTGACGGGCCGACTGGTGCAGCTTCGGCCGCTCGACCTGGACCGTGATCTCGCCACGCTCCATGCCATCTCGAACGGCCAGCCAGCCAGCCTCGGCGGCCGACGTATCGATGCGTACGACGCCGAGCGGCTGATCTGGCGCTACATGTCCGGCGGGCCGTTCGCAGACGTCGACGGGCTGGCCGCGTGGCTGCGCGGGCAGGAGCAGACGCCGAGCACGCGGGTGCTGACCGTGGTCGGGCAGGCGAGCGGTCAGCCCCTTGGCACCGTCAGCTTCATGGCGAACGTACCGGACCACCTGAGAATCGAGCTTGGCAGCATCTGGTACAGCCCGTTGGCACAGCGCACGGGCGCGAACACCGAGGCGACCTACCTGATGTTGAAGCACGCCTTCGGGCTGGGCTATCGGCGGGTCGAGTGGAAGTGCGACGCGCTCAACGAGCGCTCGCGGCGGGCGGCTCTCGGCATGGGTTTCAAGTTCGAGGGCATCCAGGAGGCGCACTACATCATCAAGGGGCGCAACCGCGACACCGCCTGGTTCCGGATGCTCGACCGCGAGTGGCCGGCCGCCCGCGCAGCTTTCGAGGCCAGACTGGCTCGGCACGCCTGACCGTCACGCCATCGGCAACTGCGTCGATGCGGACCATCTTTGCCGCACGCCTTTGCCGCACGCGTTTGCCGCACGCGTTTGCCGCGCGCCTTTGGCGTGCGCCTTTGGCGTGCGCCTTTGGCGTGCGGCGGGCCGCTGTTCGGGCGTGGTAGCCTGACGGCCACATCCGCCACACATCGCAGTGAGGGGAGCTGCCATGCCGCTCGGCCCGATCATCGACTCGCACGTGCACCTCTGGGATCCGACCCGCTTCCGCATGCCCTGGCTCGACGACAACGAGAAGATCGGGAAGCCGTTCGGGCTGCCAGAATTCCGCGAGCACTCGGCCGGCTTCGAGGTCGAGGGGATCGTGTACCTCCAGGTGGAGGTCACGCCGGCCTACTCGCTGCTCGAAGCGAAGTGGGTGGCCGATCAGCCGAACGACGGCCCGCCGATCCTCGGCATCGTGCCGTGGGCGCCAGTCGAGGACGGCGAGCGCGTCCGCTCGTTCCTCGACGCGATGGTCGCCGTCGATCCGCGCATCAAGGGGATCCGCCGCCTCTACCAGACCGAGCCAGACATCGAGTTCTGCATCAAGCCGGGCTTCATCAAAGGCGTCCAGATCCTGCCCGAATACGGACTGTCGTTCGATCTGGGCGTCTTTCACCAGCACCTGCGAAACACGATCACCCTGGTCGAAGCCTGCCCGAACGTGAGCTTCATCCTCGACCACATGGCGAAGCCGAACATCAAGGACGGCCTGCGCGATCCGTGGTTTGACGAGATCAGGCAGCTGGCGAGCTTCCCGAACGTCGTGTCCAAGATCAGTGGCATCGTCAACGAAGCCGACTGGGACCACTGGACCGCGGACGACTTGCAGCCGTACGTCGAGCATGTGCTGGAGCAGTTCGGCGAGGATCGGGTCATGTTCGGCGGCGACTGGCCGGTCGTGTTGATGGCCTCGCCCTACCGTCGTTGGGTCCAGACGCTCGACGGTCTGACCGCTGGCCTGTCGGACGGCGCGCGCCGCAAGCTCTGGAACGCGAACGCGCGCCGCGTGTATCGCCTCTAGTCTCGCGGTCTGAGAGTACGCCGGCATGCGGGCAGACCACACCGGCGTACTCTCAGCGGCGACACGCCAGAAGACAGCATCGAAGGAAGGCGGGGCGATGACGGGGGACGAGGTCTGGATCGAGCGCGCAGCAGAAAGCTCTGCACGTGGCTGGCAGCTGATTGCCGAGGCGCAACATCAGCGTGCGGCCACCTGGGACGCCGCGTGGCTGGCCGACCCCGCATGCCCGGACCGGCTTCCGAACGCTGTCACGCTCCGACGCCCGCTTCACCCCGCCGAGCTGCCCGACCTAACCGCCAGCCTCGACGCATTTTACGCCGAGCGGCCGGCCGCGGGACCGTGGATGATCTGGAGTGTCTACCCAACGGTCGATCTGTCAGATCATGGGTACGTGTTCGTGGAGGAGATGCCGATCATGCTCCGTCTGCCGGGTGGCGAGCCTCCCCCGCTGCCACCTGAGCTACGCATCGTGGAGGCACACGACGCCTCGGCGTTGGCCGCCATCGAGCGGGCACTCGTGGAGGCGTTTCCGGTCTCGGGCGTGGCTGGGACCGTGCCGGGCTGCTACCTCCCGCCCGGCCTGCTCGGCGGCGCCATGCGGTTCTGGGGCGGCTACGTTGGCGAAGAGGTGGCTGCCGTCGCTGTGGCCATCATGTGCGAGCATCACACCGATGTGTTCTATATCGCCACGCAGGCAGCGCATCGCCGTCGCGGCTACGGTGCCGCCCTCACCTGGACGGCCACGCTGGCCGATCCGGCCCTGCCGGCCGTGCTGGAGGCCAGCGACGACGGCCGGCCCATCTACGAGCGGATGGGCTTCCGCGAGGTCGGCCGGATGAGCCTCTGGGAGCGCCCGCGCGATCCCGCCCACCCGATCTACTCGCCGTACTGCCCGCCGCGCCCGTAGCCGCCCGCGCGGAGTACGGGCGGCTACCGAACGCGGCTGCCGCCCCGCGTCACCACGACGTTCTCAGCCGTAAACAACTGCTCAGTCTCCTTGACGCCGTCGGCTTCGACGTAGTCCCCGACCCGGATGTCCGGGCAACCGCCCTGACAGGCGAGCCGCACGATCTGGTTGCCGTCGCGCATGCCGATCACGATAGACGGCGGCGTGGCATCCAGGTGCGTCTCGACCACATTGCCCTCGGTGCGGTAGTCGTCAAGGCCGGAGGCGTTGGTGCGCTCGCGCTGCTGCCGCTGGGTCTCCGTCTCCTTGCGCGGCTTGTCGTCTGACGAGTCCCGCCGCACCGTCTGCTGGGTGCCGCCGGACGCGGTCCGCACACCCGGTGAGAGTCGCTTCAGGGTGCGCTGGTTCGCCAGGAGCGCGGCGAGTTGACTCTGCATGCTGTCGTAGGCGGGATCCAGCGCGAGGTTGTTCAGCTCCAGCGGATCGGTGGCAAGGTTGTACATCTCGTAGTCGCGCGGCTCTGGCGTGACGGGCACGGTCTTGACCGTCACCTGATACGGCTGAGTGTACGTGCCCGGCGAGCTTGGCGTGGCGAGCAGCGGACGGTCGCGCACGTCCTGCACGTTCGGCGAGGTCCAGTACCGCGGCAGGTCGCGGTACTCCGAGTATTTCCAGACCTGCCCGCTGATGGTGGTGACGACGGTGTCCACCTTGTTCGGCTGCACGACGGTCGCACCCTGCAGGCCGAACGGGTTGACCTCCTGGTCGCCGCGAGCGGGATCGTCGTCTGTCATGTAGTAGATCGGTGCGTCGAGGCTGGCGGGGCTGACCGTCCCGAGCACGATGCCGGAGAGGTCGCGGCCCACGAGCGGCTGGGCCTCGGTGTGCGATGCGGAGAGCGTCAGGCGGGCCTGCTCGGCGTTGATGCCGGCCAGTCCCAGCAGGGTCGGGATCACGTCGGCGTGGCTGGTCGGGATGTCCGCGCCGCGCCCCGGCGAAGCGACGCGCGGCCCGGCCACGATCATCGGGACGTGAATCGCCTCCTCGTATGCGCCGTACCACTTCTGGTGCATGCCGCCGTGCGCGCCCAGCAGGTCGCCATGATCCGACGTGAACACGATGATGGTGTCCTGGAAGAATCGGCTCTGCTGGAGCGCGTCGTAGACCCGCCCCAGCTCCGCGTCCACCAGTTTGTGCAGCTCATAGTAGTAACGGTAGTACTGATTGCTGAGGATCGGCTGCATCCACTGGGAGTAGGTGTCTCGGAAGCTCTCCTGGGCACGCGGCTTGGTCGAGAGGCTCTCGCCGTTGGTCTGCGCGAACTTCGTCTGATCGAACAGGTCCGCGAACTGCGGCACCGCCGAGCTGATGGTGAAGTCGTAGGTGTACTGGCTGGTCGGCACGAGCTGGCTCAGGCGGGTGAACGCCCCCCACAGCGCGATGTCGTGGATGCCGAGGAACGATGCGCCGAGGACCCAGGGCGGGGCATTCGCGGGTCGGGCCTCCAGTCGCTGCAACTGCTCGATGACCTGTCCGCGGATGGCCGGATCGCGCGACTCGACGTCCTGGTTGGTCGGCTTGTACTTGCCGGCCGCCTGTCCGCTGTCGCGCGGGTCGCTGCCGTGCGGCTCCCGGCCGATCCAGCCGCTGAAGCCGTAGTCCTCCAGCCGGTCGGCCTGCTGGTAGATGCTCTCGACGGTCGGATCGCGCTGCCCGAGCGTATCGTACGAGGCCAGCCCGGTGTCGGTGCCGGGCTGCAGGATGTCGGCGTGCGAGACGTGCCACTTGCCGACCCAGTAGGTCTCGTAGCCGGCCGTGCGGAAGTAGTCGCCGAGCGTCGGGACGGTCGAGGCGTCCAGCCAGTACATGTCCGACTCGACAGCGCTCTTCGCCGCGCCGTCTGTCTGCGAGACGCCGTGCAGCGACGGATAGTGGCCGGTCAGCAGGGACGTCCGGCTGGGGACGCAGGCGACCGACGCCACGTAGTGTCGGTTGAAGGAGACGCCGGTCTGCGCCAGCGCCTGCTGGGTGCGGAGGTAGGTGGCGCGGAACTGGGCCAGCGCCGCGCTCTCGTATGAGGTCGGGTGGCGCTGCTCGTCGACCAGGAAGAACAGAATGTTCGGTCGGCGCGTGCCCTGGCGGACGGTTGTCGGACCAGCAGCGGCGCGTACCGTCGATTCGCCCCCGCTGAAGGCGGCCAGGCCTGCTGCTGCCGCTGCTGTGCCGCCGAGAAATCGCCGTCGCGTCGTGCGCCCCTGGCGCGCCTCTCCCATACCCACGCTCCGCCTGCCCACAAGATGTTGCTGCGGCGGGCCGCCCCACCACACCGTGTACGTGCTGGAAACGCGGACACGGCGGGCAGAGGGTACGGGATTCGGGCCTACGGCGTCGGGGCGTCCGGCCGAATCAGCCCATACTCCTTCAGTTCGGACCAGAGATCGGACGGGATCTCGACGCGCATCCACGCCAGGTTGGTCCGCACCTGATCGGGCGCGTTCGGGCCAGGGATGGCGGACGACACGGCCGGATGGCCGAACAGGAACTGCAAGGCCGCCGCGCCGAGCGGCACGTTGTAGCGCTCGCAGACGGCCTGGATGCGGCGGGTCTTGTCGAGGATCTCCTCGGGTGGCTCACCGTAGCGGTAGGTTGCGCCTGGGACCGGCCCCACCGCCAGGATGCCCGAGGCGAACGCCGCGCCGATGACGATGGTGGCCCCGCGCGACTGCACCAGTGGCAGCTCGTGGTCGAGCGCCGCCTGGTCGAGCAGAGTGTACGGCATCGCCACCAGGAAGAAGTCGAGGTCGGTGCGCTCCAGGAAGCGTGGGATCATGCCGGTCACGTTGATGCCGGCCCCAATCGCTCCGATCTGGCCGCACTCCTTCAGCTCGCGGAGCGCCCGGTAGCCGCCCCCCGCGTCCAGCTCGTCCAGGCGGGCCTGCACGCCCTCCTCGGTGCCGTGGTAGCCGTGGTCGAGATCGTGGATCAGCAGCGCATCGATCTTCGCAAGGCCCATGCGGGTCAGGCTGTCCTCGTAGGAGCGCATGACGCCATCATAGGTGTAGTCGAATCTCACCTCGAACGGCAGGCCGTGCTTCCAGCGCTCCTGCTCGAACGTGGCCAGGTCGCGCGGGCGCACCAGGACCCGGCCGATCTTGGTGCTCAAGACGTAGGAATCGCGCGGCTTCTGCCCGAGCACGGTGCCGAACCGGCGCTCGCTCTTGCCGGTGCCGTACCAGGGGGCCGTGTCGAAGTAGCCGATGCCGGCGCCGTAGCCGACCTCAATCGTCGTCTCGGAGCGGCTCTCGTCGATGCGCTCGCGGATATCGCCAAGCGTCGCGCCGCCGAAGCCGAGACAGGTCACCAGTACGTTTGTCCGTCCAAGCGGTCGCCGAGCCAGGGGGTCCATGCGCGCTCACCTCATCGGGATCGGGCTGACTGCTGACTATAGCCGGGCGTACGGGCAGAACTCGACCAGCGCACAGCCCCGAGGACTCCGCATCAACCGGCAGCGCGGAGGAGCGCCAGCCGCTGCGTCAGCATCTCGTCACAGTCCGTACGGGAATACCTGACGAACCACTCCCGTTGTACTATTCAGTAAACGTGAACGAATAATGCGACGGAGGGGTCATGGGAGCCGACGACCACGCCATCGCCGCCAGTCTCGACCGCTACGAGGAGCTGACGCGTGCGATGCTTCTGATCAGGCTTCGCTGCGAGGCCCCCTGGGGCGCCTTGAACATCACCCTGTCACAGCTCAAAGCGCTCGGGCTGTTAGCGTCAGCGGACGCGCCGCTGACGGGCCGCGACCTCGCGACGCAGCTGGGCGTGGGGCCATCCGCCGTCACGCCGCTGGTCGACCGGCTGGTCGAGCACGGCTATATGCGTCGCGAGGAGGACCCACACGACCGTCGCTACACCCGCCTCTCGCTCACCGAGGCCGGAGGCGAGCTGCTCCGCGGGATGATGGCTGGCCGCCGCGACATGATGGCCGACCTCTTGCGACAGCTTTCCACGGAGGAGCTCGACGTGATGAACCGTTCGTTCGAGATCCTGGCGGGCGCGATTGCCCGGGCGCAGCGCACCGCCGCAGCTTCTGAGCCGGCCGCGACCGGAGCCGGGCGCTGATTCCCGCACGCTGACCACCCTGGCGCCGCACTCGTCTGACGCCGCACTCGCACCGGTCTGCCCGCCTCGGACGGCCGTACAGGAAAGGAACCCTGCCACCGATGTCTTCGACCACTGAGACGTTACGGCCGCCGGCGCCGACCGGGTACCACGAGCTTCCGCGCGATCGCCTGATCATGACGATCCTCGGGCTGATGCTGACGCTGCTGTTGTCGGCGCTCGATCAGACCATCGTCGGCACGGCCATGCCCCGCATCATCGCCGACCTCCAGGGCTTCGACCATTACGCCTGGGTGACCACCGCCTATCTGCTGTCGAGCACAGCGGTGGTGCCGATTGTCGGCAAGCTCTCGGACATCTACGGGCGCAAGCTGTTCCTGGTGGGCGGTGCGGCCTTCTTCCTGCTGGCCTCGATGCTGTGCGGCCTGTCGCAGACCCTGACGCAGTTGATCGTCTTCCGAGGGATGCAGGGCATCGGCGGCGGCATCCTGATGTCGATGGTGTTCACCACCATCTCCTCGATCTTTCCGCCCGCCCGGCGTGGACGTATCCAGGGCGTCTTCACCAGCATCTTCGGCTTCGCCAGCATCGTCGGGCCGCTGCTCGGCGGCTACCTGACCGACGCGCTGTCCTGGCGGTGGGTTTTTTACGTCAATCTGCCGGTCGGGCTGATCGCCCTGGCCGTCCTCTGGTTCGGCTTCCCGAACATCCGCCCGGCCCGCACGGACCGGCCCATCGACATCCTCGGCGCGGTGACGCTCGTCGCCAGCGTCGTCCCGCTGCTGCTGGCGCTCTCGTGGGCTGGCGGCGAGTACGCGTGGGGGTCGCCCCAGATCCTCGGGCTGCTGGCATTCGCCGGCCTGATGACGGCCATCTTCCTGACCGTCGAGTCGCGCGCGCCGGAGCCGATCATCCCGCTCGGCCTCTTCAAGAACCCGATCATCTCCATCGCCGTCGCGTCGATGATGCTGGTGACGATGGGCATGTTCGGGACGATCCTGTTCGTGCCGCTGTTCATCCAGGGCGTGATCGGCGCGAGCGCCTCGCAGAGCGGCACGGTGATGATGCCGATGATGCTGACGATGATCGTCGCGAGCACGGCAGCGGGGCAGATCATCAGCCGGACGGGCCGCTACAAGATCGTCGCGGTCTTCGGAATGAGCGTGGCGGCGTTCGGCATGTTCTTGCTGAGCCAGATGGGGCCGGACGCGACCTACACGACCGTGATCCGCAACATGATGATCATCGGCCTGGGCCTCGGCCCCACGATGCCGGTCTTCACGATCGCGGCGCAGAACTCGGTGCCGTTCAACCTGCTGGGCGTGGTGACCTCGCTGACTCAGTTCGCGCGGTCGATTGGCAGCACGCTCGGCGCGGCATTGTTCGGGAGTCTGCTGATCAACCGGTTCGGCTCGGCCCTGAACGAGTCGCTGCCGGCCTCGGCGGCATCGGTGATCCCGGCCGAGCAGTTGGACCGCATCCACAACCCGCAGGTGCTGCTCAACCCGCAGATCTCGGCCAGCCTGCGCGACGGGCTGACGGCTGCTGGCCCGCAGGCTGCCCAGGCCTACGATACGCTGATCGAGGCGATCCGTACGGCGCTCGCGCTGTCGCTGCACGAGACGTTCCTGTCCGGCTCGATCATCGTGGCGCTCGGCCTGGCGACGGTGCTATTCCTGCGCGAGATCCCGCTGCGGAAGTCGTTCGGGGATGGGTCCGGCGCGGGCCATACGCCTGCGAATGGCCGCTCGGAAGCGCCAGCGGCCACGCCGATGGCGGCGGCAGCACACGCCGAGCCAGACCTGCTGGTGTAGGCAACCTCACGCCCGTCCCGCTGGAGACCTCACGTCCAACCCGAAACCCGAAACCCGAAACCCGAAACCCGAAACCCGAAACCCGAAACCCGAAACCCGAAACCCAGATCAGGCTACAGTTCTCGTACGGGCGGCCCGAACCGCCGACCGGAAGGTACCAGCATGCCGAACCGCCTGATCGACGAGACCAGTCCGTATCTCCTGCAGCATGCCCTCAACCCCGTGGACTGGTATCCCTGGGGCGAGGAGGCGCTGGCGCGCGCCCGCGCCGAGGACAGGCCGATCCTGCTCTCGATCGGCTACTCGGCCTGTCACTGGTGTCACGTCATGGAGCGCGAGTCGTTCGAGAACCCGCGGATCGCGGCGATGATGAACGACCTGTACATCAACATCAAGGTCGACCGCGAGGAGCGCCCGGACCTGGACGGCATCTACATGACCGCCGTTCAGGCGATGACCGGCCACGGTGGCTGGCCGATGACGGTCTTCCTGACTCCAGAGGGCGTACCGTTCTACGGCGGCACCTACTTCCCGCCCGAAGATCGGGGTCAGCACCCCGGCTTCCCCAGGATCCTGGCCGGCGTGGCCGAGGCCTACCGCTCGCGGCGCGGCGACGTCGAGAAGAACGCCGAACAGATGCGGCAGGCGTTGCAGCGAAAGATCGTGCCGCAGGCGACCGGACCGCTCTCAACCGAGTTGCTGGACCGGGCGGCTCAGGGTGTGCTGCAGCACATCGACTGGAACGAGGGCGGCCTGGGCGGCGCGCCCAAGTTCCCCCAGCCGATGACGCTGGAATTCCTGCTGCGGAGCTACAGCCGGACCGGCGAGCAGCGGGCGCTGGACGCGGTGACGCTGACGCTGGACAAGATGGCCAGCGGCGGCATCTACGATCAGCTTGGGGGTGGCTTCCACCGCTACGCCGTCGACGCGATCTGGCTGGTCCCGCACTTCGAGAAGATGCTCTACGACAACGCCCAACTGGCGCGGGTCTACCTCCAGGCGTACCTCGTGACGGGCCGGGAGCGGTACCGCCGGGTGGTCGAGGAGACGCTCGACTACGTGCGGCGCGAGATGACCCACCCGGACGGCGGCTTCTACTCGACCCAGGATGCCGACAGCGAGGGCGTCGAGGGCAAGTTCTTCGTCTGGACGGTCGAAGAGGTGGACGAGCTGCTCGGGCGGGAGGACGGTCCACTCTTTCGGGCCTGCTTCGACGTGACGCCGCACGGCAACTTCGAGCACCACAACATCCTGCACGTCGAGCAGCCGCTGGCGGCGGTGGCGGCGCACCTGGGCGTGTCCGAGCAGCGGCTGGCAGGGGCCGTCGAGCGCGGCCGGGCCATCCTGTTCGGGGCGCGCGAGGCGCGCATCCGCCCGCACCGCGACGAGAAGGTGCTGACCGCCTGGAACGGCATGATGCTGCGAGCGTTCGCCGAGGCCGGCGCGGCGTTCGAGCGGGAGGACTACGTCGCGGCGGCGGTCCAGAACGCCGGGTTCACCCTGCGCGAGGTCTGGCAGGAGGGCCGGCTGCTGCGGACCTGGAAGGACGGCCGCGCCAGGCTGAACGGCTACCTCGAAGATTACGCCTGCTACGCCGACGGTCTGATCGCGCTGTACGAGGCCACCTTCGACGCGCGCTGGCTGGATGGTGCGCGCCGACTGGCGGACGTCGTCCTGGCTCGCTTTGGCGACCCCGAATCTGGCGGCTTCTTCGACACCGCCGACGACCACGAGCAACTGGTCACCCGCCCGAAGGACATCTTCGACAACGCCACGCCGTCCGGCACTTCGGTGGCCGCCGATATGCTCTCGCGACTCGGCCTGCTGACCGACGACCGTCGGTATACCGAGGCTGCTGAGGGCATCACGTCCGCGCTCGGGGGGATCGCCGCCCAGCACCCGACGAGCTTCGGCCGACTGCTGTGCGCCGTCGACTTCGCGGTCGGCCGGCCGCACGAGATCGCCATCGTCGGCCCGCCCGACGCCGAGGGCACGAAGGCCCTCCGTCGCGTGGTGTTCGGTCAGTTTCTGCCGAATCGGGTGGTGGCGGGGGCGGCTGGCCCGGACGGCGGCCCAGAGATCCCGCTGCTGCAAGCTCGCCCCCCGCGGGACGGCCAGCCGACGGCCTACGTCTGCGAAAGGTACGTCTGCCAGGCGCCGGTGACGGACCCGCACGCGCTGGCAGCCCAGCTCGGGGATGGTAGGCAGTAGTCGTGGATCGTGGAAGCATACAGGCTGCCGCGCGCCGCTGCGATGTAGCAAGCACGCAACTCCCCCATGTCATCCTGAGCGAAGCGAAGGACCTCACCCGCTGACCGTCAACGTTCGCGCCATCTGCTGCCTGTCAGTTTGTCCCTCACCCGCTGACCGTCAACGTTCGTTTGACGCGCTGACCACCATCTTGGACCTCACCCGCTGACCGTCAAGTCCGCGTCAGCGGGTGAGGTCCTTCACATCGCTCGCAAGCTCGCTCGCTCAGGATGACAGGTGAGGGGCACTCCGAATGACAGGTGAGGGGCGTTCAGGAGTCAGCGTCTGCCTGTCCCCGGTCCCCGACGTGCTACCCTACGGCCCGTGATGCGCTCGTCGATCCCGCCGCCTCCGCCCGACCGCGAAGCCGAGTCGGCCCACCGCCGCCAGTTGTTCGGGTGTGGCTGCATGGGTTGTGCCGGTCTGTTCTTCTTCCTCGGAATGGGCCTGCTGCTCGTGGCCGCCGTTCCGAATCCCGTCACCCTCGGCGTGGCGGCGGTCGCGGCGGTCTTCCCCGTGCCCCTGTTCGCCTTCGTCATCCTCCAGCTCGACCGCTACGAGCGCGAGCCATGGCAGGTGTTGCTGGCGGCGTTCTTGTGGGGCGCGGTCGTCGCGACGTTCATCGCAGCGATCTCCAACGACCTGATCGGCGCGCTGGTCTCAGCCATCGTCGGGGAGGCGCTCGGCGGGCTGCTGACCACCAGTGTCGTCGCGCCGATTGTGGAGGAGACGGCCAAAGGCTCGGCCCTGCTGCTGCTGTACTGGATCGTTCGCCACGAGTTCGACAACGTCCTCGACGGGATCGTGTACGGCTCGCTGGTGGGCATCGGCTTCGCGATGACCGAGAACGTCCTCTACTTCGGACGAATGCTCCAGGAGAACGGCCTCGTCGGCCTGGGTGTGCTGTTCTACCTGCGGGTCATCCTGGGCGGCTTCGGGCACGCGCTCTACACCGGCACCGTAGGCGCGGGGCTGGGGTATGCCCGCGAGGTCCGCCGTCGCTGGATCATCCCGATCATCATCCCACTGGCCTACCTGCTGGGGATCGTGCAGCACGCCGCCTGGAACTTCCTGGGCGCGACCGTGGTCCCGGCCATCCTGCCGGACAATGTGAATCCGCTGGTCATGCTGTTCGTCGTGATGCCGGTCACGACCGTCGTGCTGACCGCGCCGGGCGTGATCGCCCTGCTGATCATCGCCACGCTGGCCTGGCGGCGTGAGGCGGCCGTGATCCGCACCCACCTGCAGGACGAGGTGCCGCAAGGCGTCCTCTCGCTGGACGAGTACGAGCGCCTTCCCTCGCAGCGTGCCCGCTTCGCGGCCGAGATGCGCGCACTGCGGAGCCACGGGCTGCGGTCCTTCTTCGCCCAGCGAGACTTGCACCAGGCGGCCACCGAGCTTGCATTCTTGAAGTGGCACGTCAGTCGGGGCGACACCCCGCGCCGCGCCCAGCGGCGACGCCCGGAGGACCGCTACCGGCAGCTTATCGCCGTGCATCGCACCCATCTGAGGTGAACGAGACCAGCACGACCGGCTAGCATGCCCTGACGACGACGATGATGATGACGGAGAGGGATCGATGCCGACCGTTCTGATCACCGGCGCGGCGGGCTACATCGCCAGCTACATCCTGCCGGCCTTCCGCGAGCGTTTCGAGCTGCGACTGGTGGACAACCGCGACGTCGACGGCCTCGGCCGGCCGGTCGAAGGCCTCCAGGTACGGGACATCTCGGACATCAGCCGCATGGACGCGGCCCGCGACCTGTTCCGTGGGGTGGACGCAGTCGTCCATCTGGCGCACCTGCGCGCGGCCAGCGACAGCCTGCACGACCGCTACCTGGCCGAGCGCGGCGACATCGACATGGCCTACCTGGTCTACCAGCTTGCCCTTGACGAGGGCATCAAGCGGGTCGTGGTGGCAAGCTCCAACCACGCGACGGACTTCTACGAGCGGCCATTGCGTTCTGGCCAGATGGACACCGTCTACCCCGAAGGTTCGGCGCAGCGCCCGCTGGCCGACAACTTCTACGGATGGGCCAAGGAAGCCTATGAACACCTCGGGTTCGTGTACGCCTCGGGGGTGGCCGGCGGCCCGACCGTCGGCGAGGTCCGCGCCGAGGATCGGCCCCGCAAGCTGGAGATCGTCCAGATCCGGATCTGCGCCCCGCGCGACCTGAGCATCACCAGCTTTGCGGACTGGCGCAAGAACGACCCGCTGACCCTCCATCGTGATCTCGGGCAGTGGGTCAGCCCCAGGGATCTGGCCCAGTTGTTTGTCAAGTCCGTCGAGGCGCCCAACATCGAGGACGAGCACGGCATCCCGTTCCAGGTCTTCTACGGCGTCTCGGCCAACACGCGCTCACACTGGAGCATCACCAACGCCCGCCGCATCGTCGGCTACGAGCCCCAGGACGACTCCGAGGTGGTCTACGCCGACGAGATCCGCGAGTTTCTCCTGGACCCCGCCCGCCAGGACATGGTCCAGGGACAGGATCGGGGCGGCAAGGGCAGCCGCTAGAGCACGGCGGCGCGTCGGCGTCGAATTGCTCCTGGGTGCACCCGTATCACGAGTGCAGTCGATGCCAGCAGCAACACCAGCGAACAGAGGCCGAGGGCGGGACATTCTCCCAGCGTCAGCATCAGGCCCCGGAACAGTCCCCCAAGCGCCGTGCCAAAACCCCCGGCGGCGCTGCTGAGCGAGAGGGTTGTCGCGCGCCCGGCCGGCGAGAACATTGCCAAAGAGTGCCAACACGCTGACGCCCAGAAGGACCCAGCCAACATCCTTGATGCTACAGCCGTGACGCTGGACGAGGAAGGCCGCGAGAGAGGTCGACGTGCACGAGAGACCCGCTTCGCCAACGAGCGTCGCAAGCAGCACGGCGACAGTCTGTCGATGACGACGGATCGACGCATACGGCTTGATCCATTCCTGGATACTGAGCGAACTCGCGTCCCGTGCGACGGACTCCTTCAGCGTCGAGCGGAAGCGCGATGGCGCTGACGACGACCATGAGCAGGCCCATGACCAGCATACGGCGGAGGTCGTGGCGGTCGGCGAGCGGCCCGGCCACCAGAGCAAACACGCCGGCCAGGAGCGACATCAGCGACGGCACCTGCCCGATCACGAACACACTCGTCTCAAAATCCACGGCCAGGACCGGGAGGAACACCGTCAGCGCCCGCGCGCTCAAGATCGTGACGGCAACAGACAGCGCTAGGGTCCGTCTATACAGCCACGCTACTGAAATCTGGGCGTGGATCCTGGTACTATGTGGGCAATTCTTTAGGTTCTTCGGCAGGAACCATCGACGGATCTCACATGCCCGTGCAGTGGAGAGCGTAGCCTAGGCTGTCCAAGAACCCCAGCGAGCACCATACCAGGTGCTCCGAGTTGTGCCGTGTTGGGGGCGCTTGACCAGGAGGGGCGAGGCTGTCAAGTACGGCACCGCCACATGGGATTCGTATTGGAGTGGAGGAGCGAGCCATGATGTTCAATCCGTGCCGCCTTCAATTGGGGCAGGAATCGCATCCATGACGGTGGAATTGAGCACCAGTGGGAGTGTCTACCTGAGCGTGGTGCTGCCGGCCTACAACGAGGCCAGAAGCATTCGGTCGTCTATCTCGAAAATGCGTGAGTTCCTGGATGCGCAAGGATACACTTACGAAATCATCGTCGCCTCCGATGGAGATGATGACACGCCGGTGATTGTCCGCGAGATCGCGAGCGCGTGGCCTGGACTCAAACTGACAGCAGAGCCGGGCCGGCACGGGAAGGGATACGGTCTTCGGCGCGGCATGCGGCTAGCGACTGGCCAGATCGTCGGTTTCATAGATGCTGACTACAAAACGCCGATCGACGAGATTGCCGGTTTCCTTCCCTGGTTCGATGCCGGGTACGACTTGGTGGTTGGCTCGCGGGCACTAGAAGATTCCAGAATCGAAGTCTATCAGCCACTGTACCGTCAGATCGGATCAAAACTTTTCGCGATCGGCATGCACACGCTGGTGGGCCTTCATCATATTCGAGACACGCAGTGCGGCTTCAAGTTCTTCACTCGTGCCGCTGCCGCCGATATCTTTTCGCGTGCCCGCATTGATGGATACATGTGCGATGTCGAGATCTTGTATATCGCCGAGCGCCTTGGTTACTCGGTGAAAGAGTGTGGCATTCAGTGGCGCGACGATAGAGACAGTCGTCTCAATTTGGTGCGCGGTAACATCCAGAACATTGTCGAGTTATTGCGCATCCGATTCGGCAGCCAGACAGCATCGGTAGCCGACCGTGGCTTCCAAAATCGTCTAGCCTCATGAGCATGAGTACATACCCTTGGCCAGTGCCGCCAGGTGCGACGTCATCACCGGTGTGGACAGGCCACGGCTTTATTCTCGACGGTAAGCCGACCAGCATCGTATCGTATGTCGTCGGGGCATCGGGCTGGTCGGACAACCTGACGACGTTTCACGAAGAGCATGCTGGCACCAACCATCCGATTGATGTTGCCTCGCGAAACTTCGCGCTGGAACCATTCAAGCGGCTCTCCAAGGACAATCTAGTTGTCCTCGAAGTTGGTTGCTCATCCGGATACTACTTGCGCCTGCTCCGAGACCATCTTCCCAATGCCACGGTGATCGGCTCTGACTACGTACTCGGCCCGCTGAGAGAACTAGCGACCACACTCCCAGATGTCCCGATTATCCAACTCGATCTGGTGCACTGTCCGCTGCCCAGTCAGAGCATCGACGTCGTGGTGATGCTTAACGTTTTAGAGCACATTCAGGAGGATGCGGCTGCGCTTAGACAAGTATACCGCGTCCTCCGCCCCGGCGGCCTTCTGATCCTCGAAGTGCCTGCTGGGCCGCTTCTCTACGATGTCTATGACCGGTTGCTGCTACATTACCGTCGCTATAGCATGCGGCGCATTAGAAGCCTCTTCGCCGCAGCTGGCTTTGAGATCACCTCAGCCACGCATCTCGGGGCAATCGTGTTTCCGGGCTTCGCGGCAGTCAAGCTCTGGAACCGGTTCGCTCTTTCTCCAAACAAGGTACGACGCGAGCAGGAGACTAGGGTAGTCTCAGGGTACATTCAAGCGACCGGCACGAACCCCCTCCTCAGTCTGGCGTTTGCGCTTGAGCGATGGCTCGGGCGGTGGATTTCCTGGCCATTTGGCATTCGCTGCGTGTTGGTCGGCAGACGCCCTGAGTAGAGCCCACGTTTGTTAACGGCGTTGATGACCCATATCTGCTCACGCAGGTATGCGAGCCGCATGAAGCGGCGACGGTCCGGCGACGGAGCGGAGCGCGTCGAAGAAGTTGGAGCGCTGCTTGCGGGCGGCGGTCAGCAATGAGGTGAAGATGGTCGAGATGTCGGCGCCGAGTTGGGAGCGGAAGCCGCCGATGACCTTGCGGTGGATGACGAAGGGGCTCAGGTCGCGTTCGGAACTGTTCACGAAGTGCAGTTCGCCGTCGCGGACGCCCAGACCGGTGAGCTACTGCCGATACCGGCAGTCGGCGATTCCGGGGCCACATGCGCGGGATACGCTCCCTGTGACGCTCCCCGAATATGAAACGAACCCCTCCTAACTGACGGATAGGAGGGGCCTCGCGGGAGCCGATGGTGAGAGTCGAACTCACGACCTACCGCTTACGAGGCGGTTGCTCTGCCACTGAGCTACATCGGCATGCTGCAGCACGTCGGACGACGGCGCGGCAAGTAGCATAGCAGAAATCCTCGGCCACCTTCCAACACCCGGACGCGCCCGGCAGGGCGATTGCATGTTGATGTCGTCGTGCCGCCTCGACGGGGCTTGAAAGCCCCGCCTACCATCCTGCAGTCGCTGCGCGACGCTCCAGGCTCGCCAGCCCCAGCCGTTCCCTGCGTCCGTCGCGCAGCGACGGCGTGACTGTAGGCGGGGACTTCAGTCCCCGACCGCCCGTTCCATGATGCTTCGGGGACACCAATGCACATGCCATCGCCCTGATGCTGCTACCAGTGCAATCGTATGTTGATATCGTCGTGCCGCCTCGACGGGGCTTGAAAGCCCCGCCTACCATCCTGCAGTCGCTCCGCGACGCTCCAGTCGCACCAGTGCCGGCCGTTCCCGACGGCCGTCGCGCAGCGACGGCGTGACTGTAGGCGGGGACTTCAGTCCCCGACCGCCCGTTCCATGATGCTCCGGATACACCAATGAACATGCAATCGCCCGGACGCGCCCGGACGCGCTTCGAGCGGCCTCCAGCATGCCCGCCAGCACCACCGCGATGGTGCCCGTGGCCGCCAGCGTCTACACTCCCCCCACCATTCATGCTTGACCACCTTCCGGCGGATCGCGGGCGATCCGACACTCGCACCTGGAGCGCGAACGTGGACGAACTGCTCAACTACATCAACGGCGAGTGGCGCCGTGGCACCGGCGGCGACCCTCGCCCCAATCGGAACCCGGCCCGCGCCACCCAGGTGCTCAATCAGGCGCAGGCGGGCTCGCCGGCCGACGCCCTCGCCGCCATCGACGCCGCCCAGGCCGCCTTCAAGGCCTGGCGCGACACCCCCTCGCCCGAGCGCGGCAAGATCGTGCAGAAGGCCGCGCAGATCGTCGAGAGCCGCCGGCAGGAGATGGCGCGGGCGCTGACCCAGGAGGAAGGCAAAGTCCTGCCCGAGGCGCTGGCCGAGGTCGATCGTGGCCTCGCCAACATGTACTTCTCGGCCAGCGAGGGCGCCCGCATGCACGGCCAGACGATCCCGTCGGCCCAGCGCAACGTGCTGATCTACACCCAGAAACACCCGCTCGGCGTGGTCGGCATCATCACCCCGTGGAACTTCCCCTTCTGCATCCCCGCCTGGAAGATCGCGCCCGCCCTGGTGGCCGGCAACACCGTCGTCTTCAAGCCAGCCTCGCTCGTGCCGTGGTGCGCGCAGTTGCTGGTGGCCGCCTACGAGGAGGCCGGCCTCCCGAAGGGCGTCCTGAACCTCATCACGGGCGACGGCAGCAAGGTCGGAAACATCATCGTGGACGACCCGCGCATCAAGGCGATCTCCTTCACCGGATCGAACAGCGTCGGGACGCGCCTCTACCAGCAAGCCGCCAGGCGCATGTGCCGCGTGCAGCTCGAGCTGGGCGGCAAGAACCCCGTGGTCGTGCTGGAAGACGCCGACCTCGCCAGGGCTGCCAGCGACGTGGTGCTGGGCGCGTACGGCTCGACCGGCCAGCGCTGCACCGCCACCAGCCGAGCCGTCGTCGTCGAGCCGATCTACCGCCAGTTCGTCGAGATGGTGGCCGACCGCGCCGAGCAGATCGTGACCGGCGACGGCCTGGAGCCCGGCGTCACGATGGGCCCGATCGTGGACGACAGCCAGCGCGACACCGTGCTGGAATACATCAAGAAGGGCCAGGACGAGGGCGCAACCCTGCTCCTCGACGGCAGCCAGCCCAGCCGCCCGGCCCTGCGCGACGGCTACTTCGTCGAGCCGACCATCTTCACCGGCGTCACGCCGGAGATGACCATCGCCCAGGAAGAGATCTTCGGGCCGGTCCTCTCGATCATGCCGGTCAGCGATTTCGCCCACGCGATGGATGTGGCGAACGACATCCGCTACGGACTCTCCTCCTCGATCTACACCCGCGATCTCGGGCGGGCGCTGGCCTACTCGCGTGAGAGCGAGGCCGGCATGCTCCACGTCAACATCCCGACGCTCGGCGGCGAGGCCCAGGCGCCGTTTGGCGGCACCAAGGCCAGCGGCCTCGGCGCGCACGAGTGCGGCGAGGCCGGCTTCGAGTTCTTCAGCGAGGAACGGATCGTGTACGTGGCCGGGGCGTAGGCTCGCCACGACAGCGGATCGCGCCCAGGGAGGCCCGATGCCAGCCGACAGCTCATCCAACCGCGACGCGATCGGCAGGCACTACGGGCCGGGCGGCCTGCACGTGCGTGTGCAGGCCGCTCTGACCGCCCTCGGCAAGGAAGAAGGGCACCTCACCACCGACGATCTCGCGCCGCTCGACCAGTTCCACGTCGGCGGCATGGCGGCCACGCTGGCGCTGGCCGAGCGGGCTGGCATCAGGCCGGGCGCCCGGGTGCTCGACGTCGGCGGCGGCCTGGGCGGTCCGGCCCGCGCCCTGGCCGAGACGTTCGGCTGCCACGTCACCGTGCTGGATCTCACACCCGAGTTCTGCGAGGTCGGGGCGTGGCTCACCGAGCGTGCGTGGCTCACGGAGCAGGTACGGTTTCAGGTGGGCGATGCCACCGCGATGCCGTTCCCCGACGCGTCGTTTGACGCCACCTGGACGCAGCACAGCTCCATGAACATCCCCGACAAAGCCACGCTGTACGGGGAGATCGCGCGGGTGCTGCGGCGCGGCGGCCGGCTGGCCCTCCACGAGGTCATGGCCGGCCCGGGCGGCCAGCTCCATTGTCCCGTACCCTGGGCCTCGGCGTCGGCGCACAGCTTCCTACGCCCACCAGCCGAGACTCGCGCCGCCATCCTGGCGGCCGGCTTTCGTGAGCTGACCTGGCAAGACACGTCCGAACAGGCGGCTGCCTGGTTTCGCGAGCGGCTGGCGGCGGCCAGGGCCGCGGCGACACGTCCACCACTCGGCTTACATACCCTGCTCGGCGAGGCCGCCGGGCAGATGGCGCGCAACTTCGCGCGGAACCTCGACGAGGGGCGGGTGGTCGCCGTTCAGGCGGCATTCGAGCGGCAGTAGCCGCAAGACGGTGCGTCGGCGTCGGCACGGTCTTGCACGCCGCTCACAGCCGAAGCGTGCTCCCCAGCATCAGCCCTGAACGGTCGGCAGGCGCCCCACCGTACCCGCGCCCTGACTGGCGAGCGGCGATTCCTCGACGCGCTCGCCCGCTGGCAGTTGCTCGACATTCATCGCGTTCCGCTCCTGCCGCTCCAGCAGCGCTGCGTACAGCAGCTCAGCCTGGGGATCCGGATTCAGGCGGATGGCGGTGCGGACCAGCCCCACGGCTCGGGCGCTGTGGCGCAGCGCCCGCCGTCGCACGGCCTGCACCAGCGCATCGTCTGGTGCGTCCCGGCCGTCAAGCTCGGACAGGCAGGCCAGGAGCGCGCGCTCGTGGCGGGCCGCCTGCTGCACTGCCGCTGTCGCGACGCGCGCCGCCGAGAGTCCGATCGTCCCGACCGCGTCTCGTCGATACTCGTTCATGGTGAATCCTTCCGGCGAGGCTCACCAGGCTCCCGGCTGGCAGGCCCACCCCCTATCACTCTAGAGAACGCGAATTGACGATCCGGGGTGACCATTCGCTCTCGAAGGGAGACGGCAGCGCGAACCCATTGCTGCGACAGAAGCACTGATAGCCCGGGAGAACTACGACGCGCTCACCCGTCTGGGTGAGCGCGTCTGTGCGGGTGCCGCTTGACTGCGGAGTGGGGGCTAGCGCCAGCGACGCCGCGCCCCGAGCGCCCCGCCCCCCACCAGCAGAATGACCGCGATGATGATGACCAGCAATGTGGTGTCCATGATGTCGTCCTCCTCAAGCTCGGCTCGGCTTGCGAGCCGCGTCTGGAGCGACCTAAAGCACAAGGCATGCCACGACGAGTTTTCAGTCGTCAGTTGTCAGTCATCAGAGAGAGCGTCCAGAGCCTCGGGCTGGCAGCCCAGATGCCAGATGAGCCGCTCGCACTTCTGACACCTGACGACTGCCAACGGAGAACCCGTTTCACGGTCGCCAGGGCGCTGTCGAGAGGATGAACAGAAACCCGACGATCCCGACGCCCAGGTACTCGGCCAGCAGGCGGCGGCTCAGCTCGCCGCGCAAGACCACCTCGATCAGCCCCACGATCACGTAGAACACCAGCAGCAACACGGCGCCACCGACCAGCTCGCGTACCACCCAGTAGTTGAGCGCCCAGGTGACCTCGCCCATCGCCACGCCGATCAACGCCGCGTACAGGAACGTGCGCTGGCGGTCGGCTCCCGCCCCGCGCAGCATCACGAAGCTCAGCAGCACCGACACGAACGCCGTGGTCGTGGCCGAGATCAGGCTGCGCTCCTTGATCTGGTAGACCAGCGTGAACAGCCCGAACGCCGCCAGATAGGTCAGCAGGCTCAGCAGTTGGCGCGGCAGCGCGGCCGGCTCCGCCGTGTTGTCGGCGCTCGCGATCTCCCGATCCTGCGCGAACACCGACAGCCCCACCAGCAGCGCCCCGAGCAGCGGCAGCCCGCGCGCCAGGATCAGGTCATCCGGACGCCAGAGCACCAGCGCCAACCCGGCCGACCACATCAGCAGCCCCGGCAAGATCCAGAGCGAGAACGCCAGCCGCTCGCCGACGCGCCGAAAGGCCGGGTGGAGCCGGGTGTGCAGCTCGGCGGCCCCGCCGACCACCAGCCCGATGGCCACCACCAGCAGCGCCCCGAGCCAGAACCCCAGCACCTCCTCACGGCGGGCTGCGAACTGGATCGAGAAGAGCGCGATGAGCGCCAGGGCCGGCGTACTCCAACCGACAGCGTGTCGCAGCATCAGTGTCCTCGCCCCTACGCTTCGAGCGCCCGCAGCGTTTCGAGCCGCGCCTGCAACAGCGCGGCCCGCTCCTGCTGCTCGGCAAGCTGCGCCCGCCGCTGCTCCACCACCTGCGGCGGCGCTTTGGAGGTGAAGGTCGGTTGGCTCAACTGATTCGCCGTGCGCTCAGCCGTCTTCGCCGCGTCGCCGTACTCCTTCTCGACCCGCTTGACCTCCTGGGCCACGTCGAAGAGGCCCTCCGCCGGCAGGTAGGCCGTCACGCCGCCGGCCACCACGCTCAAGGCGCGGTGCGGCGCTTCCGGCAGCGCCTCTTCCACATCCAGCGGGCTGACCCGCGCCAGCACCCGCACCAGGGGGGCGTACTCCCGGAGCAGCGCGGAGCGGCTGCCCGCCTCCACGACGGCCGGTGTCAGCTGCGTGCCGACTCGGTAGTCGGTCTTCAGCCGGCGGATGCCCTGCACCATCTCGATCAGGTCGCCAAACTGCCCCTCGGCCTGGAGATCGCGCGGACCAGCCTCCGGCCACGCCGCCACCATCAGCGCCGAGCGGCGGAACTGGCCGTTCGGCGTGCTGGAGCCGTCTGTCGACGCCTGCGGCGCGAAGCTCTGCCAGATCTCCTCGGTGGCGAACGGCGCGAACGGGTGCAGCAGTTTCAGCACGCGCTCGTACGTGTTGACCAGCACGCGCCGGGTCACCAGCGCCGAGTGCTCCGAGCCGTCACGCAACTGGATCTTGGCGATCTCCAGGTACCAGTCGCACAGCTCCTCCCAGAGGAACTCCTGGGCAGCCCTGGCCGCCTCGCCGAACTGGTAGTCCTCCAGCAGGCGGGTCGCCTCGGCGGTCACGGCCTCGGCGCGGCTCAGGATCCAGCGGTCGGCCAGCGAGAGGCCGTGCGTCGGCACCGGCTGCCCGCCGAGATCGTCCTCGGTCAGGTTGTTCAGGATGAACCGGCCAGCGTTCCAGAGCTTGTTGACGAAGTTGCGCTGAGCCTCCAGCTTGCCGTCGGAGATCGAGATGTCGTTGCCGGGCGTCGTCCCGACGACCAGCCCCAGCCGCATGGCGTCCGTCCCGTACCGCTCGATCAGATCGACCGGGTCCTTGACGTTGCCCTTCATCTTGGACATCTTCTCGCCGTCCACCCGCACCATGCCGTGCAAGTAGACGGTCCGGAACGGCACGTCGTCCATCATGCCGATGCCCTGCATGATCATCCGGGCGACCCAGAAAAAGAGGATGTCGTGGCCGGTCTCCATCACCGTCGTGGGGTAGAACCGGCGCAAGTCCTCAGTGTCTTCCGGCCAGCCGAGCGTCGAGAACGGCCACAACCCGGACGAGAACCAGGTGTCGAGCACGTCCGGATCCTGGGTCAGCGTCACGCCCGGGTAGTCGGCCGGGTCAGGATCGTCCACCGACACGATGGGCGGGCCGCCGTCGTCGCGGTACCAGACCGGGATCTGGTGGCCCCACCACAACTGGCGGCTGATGCACCAGTCGCGGATGTTCTCCATCCAGTTGTAGTAGACTTTGGCGTAGTGGTCCGGGACGATCCGAATGCGGCCATCGCGGACCGCCTCCAGGGCCGGCGTCGCCAGTGGCTCGATCTTGACGTACCACTGGTCGCTGGCAATCGGCTCGACGATGGTCTTGCAGCGGAAACAGTGCCCGATGGCGTGCCGGTGCGACACCGTCTTCACCAGCTGGCCGTTGGCGTCCAGCTCCTCGCGGAGCGCCCGGCGGGCGTCCGCCGTCTTCATGCCAGCATAGGCGCCAGCCTGGTCGTTCATGGTGCCGTCGAGCGCCATCGCGATGATGGTCGGCAGCCCGTGCCGCTGCCCGATCTCGAAGTCAGTCGGATCGTGCCCGGGCGTCACCTTCACCGCGCCCGTCCCGAAGGCCGGGTCCACCACGTCGTCGGCCACAATCGGGATCTGCCGGCCCAGGTGCGGCACCACCGCCAGCCGCCCGACGATGGCCGTGTACCGCTCGTCGGTCGGGTTCACGGCGATGCCGGTGTCGGCCAGGATCGTCTCGGGGCGGGTCGTGGCGATCTCGATCCACTCGGCCTCGCCCGGTGCGCCGGTCGACACCAGCGGGTAGCGGACGTAGGTGAGCTGCCCCTCGACCTCGTCGTGCTCGACTTCCAGGTCGGACAGCGCCGTCTGGCAGCGCGGGCACCAGTTGGTGATGCGGTAGCCCCGGTAGATCAGGCCCTGCTCGTAGAGCCGCGCGAACGCCGTCCGAACGGCACGGGACGGCCCGGGGTCCATCGTGAACTTCTCGCGGTCCCAGTCCGCGGAGGCTCCGAGGCGGTAGAACTGGTAGCGGATCCGCTTGCCGTACCGCTCCATCCAGTCCCAGACGCGCTCCAGGAACTTCTCGCGGCCGAGATCGTGGCGCGTCAGCCCCTCAGACGCCAGCTCGCGCTCGACCACCAGCTGCCCCGCGATGCCAGCGTGGTCACGCCCTGGCACCCAGAGCGTCGGCTCGCCGAGCATCCGGTGCCAGCGGGTCAGGATGTCCTCGACGGCCACGAACATGGCGTGGCCGATGTGCAGCTCGCCGGTCACGTTCGGCGGCGGCATCGTGATCACAAACGGCGGCCTGCCCTTCGCCTCGGCGTCCGAGATCGGCTTGAACAGGCCGTGCTGCATCCAGGCGTCATAGATGCGGGTCTCGACGGCCGACGGGTCGTACGGGGCGTAGTCGCGGCCGGCCGCGTCCTGGCTCCCCTGGGAGGCGGCCTGGGTCTCACTCGTCATGCTGAGTTCCTTGTGCTCGTCGTCGGCCTTGCTGGCCGTGGGCGCTTGGCGCTGGTGGGTCTGGCGGCGCGGCGATCGCGGCGCTCCTCGGGGAGCGCGCGCAGGGGGCTACCCGTCACGACTCAGCGTGACGGGCAACGTACCTGCCACTGATTCACCATTTCACAGCCAGATCGGCGCGCCATGCACACCCCGGAGACCCGCACGCCAGAGGCAGCCGCCACCAGGAACCTCGTTGCGTGTCGTTCAGGTCGAGTTCTCGAATGGTAGGGACGCGGCGGCAGACCAGTCAAGCGCCGCTGCCGCGCACGGCTCCGGGAGCGAGCAGGCGACTGTTCGCGGGCGAACACGAGTGATGCCCAACAGGACACGGCGGTCCCGCTGCCGGTGGCAGTAGCCTGAAACCACAGATGATCGCGGTCACGCACGCCACGGAGAACCACCCCCATGGTCCACAACAGCTTGCCAGAGACCGGCCACGGCGCGCCGCCATCGAGCCGGCAGGCCGACATCCCCACGCCCCTTCACGAACGCCTGTCCGGCGAGCCCTCGACGGCCTCAGCGTGGCCGACATGATCGGGAGCACTGCAATAGTCCAGCGACCGCCCCACCTCTCCCGCGCCTGGCAGAGCCCGTGGTCACCGCGCCCACCGGCCCAGCCGACCCGTGGCATCCCGGCTCGGACGGACCATCGCGCCGACACGCTGGAGCCGCCGCCCAGCCCGACGCCGGTCTGGCCCATCGCCATCCCGAAGCCACCGCGACGGGGCCGCATCCCACGCCCGCCCATCCCGCGCCTGCCGCTCTCGGTCCGGCAGCGGCTCTGCGGCGGACGCTCTCTCTTCTTCATCGGCCTGATGCTGGTCCGTCTCGGCATGGTGACGTTCGAAGCGGTCCGCAAGACCCACGATCTGTATCAGGGCCTCGTCGGCGGCACGATCTTCGTGCTGGCCGTCATCATCGCCTCGCCGGAGCGGAGGCTGCGCGCACCCGCCATCGGCCTGTTCACGGCCCTGTTCTGGTCGTATGCGCTGGCTGGCTCGCTCGAAGCGCCGACGCTCACGACATGGTGGGCATTGATGCTGGTTGGCATAGTCGCAGCCAGCCTTGAGAACCTCTACTCGCACACAACCCACCAGATCGAACGTCGCCAGCACCAGCCGCGCTCGGCAAGCCTGGACGCTCTCCGGCAACAGGCCGTCGCGCTGCAACTGGTCAACGTGCTGCTCGTCGTCGCGCCGGTCGCCTACGTGCTGGCGCTCGACGCCGAGTTGTACGGCATCGCCGGCCATCCGCTGCTGGAGCTGATCCCACTGGCCATCTCACTGCCACCGGTCGTCGGGGTCGGCGTCTACGCGATGTACGCGCTGCGGCGGGTGGTCACCCTGCACGCCGAGCCAGACGAGGCCTAGTCTTCGCAGATGTGCGCGGTGACCTTCGCCACCCACTGCTGGATCTCGTCGTTCGCGCCAAGGGCCGGCAGCTCCTCAGGGGCGTACCAGCCGGCTCGCTCTGTCGCGGCGCTCTCGGGGGAGATATGCCAGCCATCCTCCTCGGCTGCTGCGAAGTAGACGAGGTCGATGTGCTGGACGCCGGGACGGATGTTCTCCAGTTGCACGCCGAATGGCAGGGTCAACTGGCGAGGATACGTCACCTGCACGCCCTGCCCGCCCACGAGCCGACAGCGGACCCCCGTCTCTTCCAGCACCTCGCGGACGGCCGCCTCGTCTGGAAGCTCGCCGTGCTCGACGTGGCCGCCCGGCGGCAGCCACAGCCCGAGCTTCGCATGGAACAGCAGGAGGACCCGCCCCTCGTGCACCACGAACGTTGCGACGGTCCACTCCCGCACGACGCCGTCGGGGCCAGCAGGGCCAGCCCCGCAGACGACTGGGTCGGACCTCACCGGTTCTTCCAGACCGGCTGCCGCTTCTCCAGGAACGCCCGCACGCCCTCCCGGAAGTCCTCCGAGCCGTAGGTCCGCTCGATCAAGTCCTCGCCGCCGGGCGCGCGCCGATGCTCCTGGATGCGGCGGATCGACTCTTTGGTCACGGCCAGGGTGATCGGGGCGTAGGTCGAGATCTCGTGAGCGATCTCGTACACGCGGGCCTCGATCTTGTCCGGCTCGACGATCTCGTGCACGAAGCCGATGTGATGGGCCTCCTCAGCGGACAGCAGCTTCGCCATGAAGATCATCGCCTTTGCGCGGGACGGCCCCATCAGGTCCACCAGCCGCGCGTAGTTCGCCATGTTCAAGCAGTTCCCGAGCGTCCGCGCAATCGGGATGCCGAATTTCGAGTCCGGCGTGGCGATCCGGATGTCGCAGCCGGCCGCCATCGCGAAGCCACCGCCCACCGCGAACCCCTCGATCATCGCGATGACCGGTTTGGTGACCCGGTCCACGCGGCCGCCACGACGGTCAGCGTCGCGCTCGTACGCAAGGCCGTCCTCTTTGGTCTCGAACGCCGTAAACTGCCCGATATCGGTGCCGGCCACGAACGACTTGCCGCCGGCCCCCCGGAGCACCAGCACGCGGATGCTGTCGTCGGCGTCAACCTCGTCACAGGCCTGCTCGAGGCGGTCGTACATGGCCCAGGTCATCGCGTTGCGCCGCTGGGGACGGTTGAACAGGACGGTCATGACCGGCCCGTCGCGGGTCACGACAATGTCGGTGCTGGAATCGGTCGCACCTGGGACGGTCTCGGTCGCCACGGCGCTGGCCTCCTTGCCTGATGGTTGGCGTGCGCGCACGCGCTCTCAGCGTGTCTGCCGATGGTAGCACGCGGCTCGGAGGCTCCTCGGGCGCTGGGGGTGCAGTCGATGGACCGGCTCGCGCGGGCGGCGCTCGCGACGAGCAGCCCCTGGCGGGTTCACAGCGTGTTCGCGCACGCCATCAATCTTCAGGCCGCGGACGGCCGCCTGCTCGCCATCGTCGACGGCGAGCGGGCGAACGGGCCGGCTACGCTGGTACTGCGACGCCCACGGGAACAGCAGCCGGAGCCGTTGTTCGAGCTGGCAGCTGTGGGCGCACCGGCAGCGCGAATCGGCGACCGCCTATACCTCGGAGCACGGCTGGTGCTGGTGCTGGCCGGCGCAGCGATCTGGTCGCCGGAGCCAGTGCTTGCCACGCTGCCGCCCGACGAGATCGCGCGACGGCTGGGACTGGCGGCCGAGGCTGCGGTGGGCGGCGGGGCGAGCGGCGGACTTGCGGAGTTGCTGGAATCGTCTGTCTGGTCATGGTCGAATCCGTTGAATGATGCCGAGGCGGCGCCCTCACCACTCGGTCCTGTCGCGACAGCGGGCCCGAGCGCGGAAGTGGGGGGGACAGGCCGTGAGACTCGAGCATCGAGGACGAATGGTCTCCTGATACAACGAGCTGGGGGGATGCTTCGGGAGCTGCTGGCGGCGGCGCGGCGCGGCGACTGGGACGCGTGCGCCGAACCGGCTCGGGCGCTGAGCGGGCTGGGGCCGGGCCTGACACCCTCGGGCGACGATCTCCTGGCTGGCTTTGCGCTGGGACTGCGCGCACGCCGGGGTAGTCTGCCCGCCACCCTCGCAGCCAGCCTCAAGGACGCGGTCTCTGGCCGAACGACGGACGTGGCGATGGCCCGCGTTCGGCATGCGGTTGACGGTCACGCCGACGAGCGCACGCACCGCGTCCTCAGCGCCCTGCTGACGGACCCAGCGGCTGACCTGCTGCCGACGGCTATCGACGATCTGCTCGGCTACGGACACTCGTCTGGGATTGACACACTGGTCGGGCTGCTGGCCGGTGCTGGCCTCGGGCCGTAGGGCGTGGATCGTGGGTCATAGGTCGTGGGTCATAGGTCGTGGGTCGTGGGTGTTGGTGAAAGCGTGCAAGTTGCAGTTGTCATCCTGAGCGCAGCGAAGGACCTCACCCGCTGACCGTCAACGTTCGCGCTATCTGCTGCCCCTCGACGTTTGCGTCAGCGGTCAGCAAAGCGTCTGTCATCCTGAACGAGCGAGCTTG
>JADLFM010000177.1 GCA_020845495.1 Chloroflexota bacterium | reverse complement strand
TGCCCTCGGCCTTCGCCAGCGACCGCAGACGGTCGCGGGTGAACCGATGCACGAAGATCGGGATGAAGTCCGTGACGCGCGAGCCCTCGAGTGCCTGGAGCGACTCCCGCACGTATCGGTCGATGGTCTCCAATGCGAAGATGCCTCGAAACTCCTCTGCCAGACGCTCGATCGCGCGTTCGAGAAGCTGCTCACGCTCGAAGTTGACGACCATTGAAGGACTCCTCTCCTGACGCCGTTGTCGAGGCGGACCTACTCACGCGCGGCGATCTCGGTACCCGGCGGCATCTTTCGGGGCAGTGACGGCCGCACTAGCCTGTCGTAGGTCAGGCCGCCCACCAGGCCTCCAAGGAGCGGCCCGACGATGTTAGATCCAGAATCCGCCCTGGGGTCCGGGAATGGCGATCGACCCGTATCCGGCCAGCACCGCCACCAGGCGCGGGCCAAAATCCCGGTCAGGATTCCAGCCTGCCTGGGTGACAGGCGCGAAGAGACTGATCGACACGGCCACCGTGAAACCGACGAAGAACGGGATCAGTGTGGGCTCGGGCGCCGCGCCGTTGTCCGGATCAGTGAGCGCGAAGATCACCAGAACGAGGATCGCCGTCCCGAGCGCTTCGACGAGCATCGCTGCCAGAGGAGTCACGAGTGCCGCTGCATCCGGTCCGGTTCCGAAGATGGCCGGATTCGGGAAGTACTCACCGAAGATCATCGCCGCGCGCTCACTGCCGGGCATTCCTCGAACCAGACCCTCCTTTGCCTCGAAGCGCGCCAGAAATGGTGCAAACACCGCCCACACGACGAACCCGGCCATGAGGGCGCCGGTGAGCTGGGCCGCGCAGTACGGGATCAGGTGGCTCGGCGCGAAGCTCTTCGGACGAAGCACGGCGAACGCGAGGCTGACGGCCGGGTTCAGGTGAGCACCGGAGAGCGCGGCCGAGCAGTAGATCGACAGCGTCACCCCGAAACCCCAGACCACGGCCACCTGCCAGAGCCCTTGCAGCGCTCCGGTCAGGACCGCGCAAGCGACCGAGCCGGTACCGAACAAGACCAACAGGAACGTGCCCAGTGCCTCGCCGACGAGCGCGGCCCGGAGATCCCGCATCAAGCCGCCTCCCGGCGCGGCACCGCACTAGTGACATGCATTCGTTCACCTCCTGGATTCATGCGACGAGCCGAACGCCGAGCTCGCGCAACAGCCCCATGACGCGGTGCATGATCTCGTCGCGTATGAGGCGTACTCGCTCGAGAGGCTGACCAACTGGGTCCTCGATCTCCCAATCCTCGTACCGTTTGGCCGGGTAGATCGGACAGGCGTCGCCGCAACCCATCGTGATGACGACGTCAGCAGCGCGAACCACCTCGTCCGTGAGCGGCTTGGGGAACTGCTCGATCAGATCGACCCCACGCTCCCACATCGCCTGAGCAACAACCGGATCGACACCGAGAACGGGGCGCGAACCGGCCGATCGAGCGCTGACCCGGCCGCCGCTTAGGCGAGTCGCCAGCCCCGCAGCCATCTGTGAGCGTCCGGCGTTCCTGACGCACACGAATAGCAGCTCTGGAGAGTCCTTATTGACCTTCCCTTGTGCCTGCGCCAGCGCGCGGAGACGCTCTCTAGTGAAGCGATGCACCAGGGCGGGGAGGAGATCGTCGTCCGTCTGAGCGAATGCGAGCAGCGACTCTCGGACGTACCGTTCGATCACACGCTCGCCGAACGTGCCACGAAACTCGTCGAGTAACCGGACGGCTACCCGCTCCGGGAGTGCGCCTTCAGACGTGACTCTGGTCGATGGGTCGGCCTGGCCGGTGTTGAGTCCGAGCACGTCGAGCAGCGATCGACGAAGCAGATCGGCGCCCGTCGCTGTCACCTCGTGCAACTCGGCAGCACCTTGCGATCGAGAGCTGACCACGCCGGCTTGACGCAGCAGCTTCAGGTGATACGAGGTCGTGGCCTGCGGAAGGAATAGCCGCTCGCTGATCTCACGAACGGGGAGCGACGGCCCAGCCATGAGTAACCGAAGTATCTCCAGGCGCGTCGGATCGGCCAATGCTCGAAGCAGCGCAGCCGTCCGATCGAGCCGGGATTTTGAATCGTGATGCGTCGTCATGCCACCGCCCGCGACAATCATCGATAAAGTACGATGAGGTGTCAATATTCATCCACACTCTTGGATGATTGGTGCCGGATGGCAACGTGATTGGCGGGGTGAAGACGCAAGGTGCGGATACGTCTTCGGGGACTCTATCGATCCCGGGAACTGTGACTAGGCGACGAGACGAACGCCGAGGTCTCGAAGGAGCGCGGACACCCTGAACTGGATCTCGTCGCGAATCAATCTGACCTGTTCGATTGGGCGACCTACGGGATCCTCAATCGACCAGTCCTCATATCGCTTCGCAGGGTAGATCGGGCAGGCATCGCCACATCCCATCGTGATGACGACGTCGGCGGCTCTAACCACCTCGTCCGTCAACGGCTTCGGGAACTCCTCGATCAGATCGACGCCGCGCTCACGCATCGCCTGGACCACGACGGGATCAACACCGTCAGCCGGCATCGATCCCGCGGACCGAATGTGGACGCGGCCGCCACTGAGCAGTCGCGCCAGGGCGGCCGCCATCTGGGAACGTCCAGCGTTCTGGACACACACGAAGAGCAGCTCGGGGCGCTCTTTGTTCGCCATGCCTTCGGCCTGTGCAAGCGCCCGCAGGCGCTCCCGGCTGAAACGATCGACGAAGATCGGCACGAAGTCGACCACCCGAGAGCCCTCAAGCGCCTGAAGCGACTCACGAACGTAGCGCTCGATAGTCGCTTCGCTGAACGTGCCACGAAACTCATCAGCAAGGCGATCGGTCGCGCGACGAATCAAGCGCTCGCGGGCCTCGATAATGCTCGGGTCTGCCTCGGTCGGCGCTGCCTGGTCTTCGGAGCCACGCTCGCCGATGAGATCGGAGCCATCTAGCCAGGCGTAGCGTGCTCGGTCGGCAGGCCCGGGTTCGGCCAGGGCGCGTCTGATCTGAGCTACGCCGGAGGCCACGACGCTGTAGCGTCCATCGTCCTCGGCTACCAGTCCAGCGTCACGGAGGAGCTTGAGGTGATACGAGATGGTTGACTGGCCGACACCAAGCGACTGAACCAGTTCTCGGACTCTGATCGACGCACCATGCCTGACCAGGGACGCAAAGACCCGGTATCGAGTTGGGTCGCCAAGGGCATGTAGGCCAGCTATGACGGCACTCTGTCGGTCGAGCGTCGATGTTGTATCGACTCTGCCGCCTGATCGCTGGCGTCTTCCTCGTCTCGGCGTTGGCACATCCGAAGCATACACCGGCGAAATGCTCACGACGGATCGTCCAGGCGAGAGTTTACCCACCGGTAACCGGGAAGTCTGAACAGAGGCCCGTCGCTACTCAACGAAGATGTACCCGCGCCCGGTCACTGTCTGAAGCCGAGTCGGCTGAGATGGATCCGGCTCAATCTTGCTTCGCAGCCAGCGGACGTGAACGTTCAGCGTGTGTGACTCACGCGGAACCTGGTCGCGCCAGACATGACGAAGGATCTCGTCACGCGTGAGGATCTGGCCGGGATAGCGCACGAAAAGAGCAAGCAGGTCGAGCTCGCGCGGGGTCAAGCGGATATGCTCGCCAGCACGGCTGACGCGCCGCCCTACCAGATCCACAGTCAAGTCACCCGACGAAAGAAATCGCCGGCTCACAATGCGTGATTCCCCGGCAAAGGAAACGCGCCGAAGGAGGGCTTTGGCTCTGGCCTGCAAAAGCCGGGCGCTGAACGGTTTCTGAACGACGTCGTCAGCGCCGAGCTCAAGGCCGAGTATCGCGTCCACTTCAGCGTCGTCACCCGCGAGCAACATGATCGGTACCTGGCTCACACTGAGGTTCGCCGCGTCCTGACGCAGCCGACAGCAAATGTCCAGACCATCCACTGACGGGCGCCGGACGTCGAGGACGACGATATTCGGCTGGAGCCCGTAGATCATGCGGACGATCTCGGTGCTGGTCTCGCCGCGGCGCACGTCGAGACCGAGGCCCAACAGGGCCGTCGATACGGCCTCGCCATCCTCCTGCACTGCCACGATGGCGAGA
>JADLFM010000176.1 GCA_020845495.1 Chloroflexota bacterium | reverse complement strand
GTATGGCTCGCTCGCAGATGCTCATCCGCACGACCGTGACGTCGTTCACCCTCGCGGCCCTGCTCTCACTGCCCGTGGCAGCCCAGCACATGGGCGGGGCAACCGGCCAAGGACATCAGCACGGCACCTCACCCGCCACGGCCGGTGCCGGCATGGGCCAGCACGGAGCGGGCATCGATCAGATGATGCAGAACTCCGACGCGATGATGCGGAGCGCGGAGGTCATGATGCGCGACCTCACCGCCATGCCCATGGGCGGCCAGCATGCGACGCTGCTGACGGGCATGAATGGGATGCTCGGCCAGATGCGCAGCATGCACGGTGGCCTGACGACGATGATGCAGGACCCAGCCGTGATGCAGAACGCCGGGGCGATGCGCTCCTTCAACCAGGCGAGCAAGAACCTGGAGCAGATGGCCACGGCGTTCAATGCCATGGCGAAGAACATGACCAGCGCGATGAAGGGCCTGCCCCATGGTGCGAGGTAGGCGCCGGCTGGCTGCGATCGCGCTGACCGCAGCGGCCTCACTGGCCAGCGCTGGTTCGGCGGAGGCCCAGGACAGCGTCACCGTCGCCGCCGGCCTGTCAGCCAGATTCGTGACGGGCGACTTTGGCAGCAGCGAGACGACGCGGATGGTGTACGTGCCCGCGACGTTGCGAATCGATTGGAACCGCGTCGAAACGTCGGTGGCTTTCCCGTGGGTCAGCCTCGACAGCGCCACGGTGGCGTGGTCGCAGGGTGGCTTCGTCCCCATGCAAGGCAGCCTCACGGGATCGCCGGGGGTTGGCATGTCGATGTCAGGCGGGCTCGCGGGCGCCGCGGGGCAGAGCGGCATGGGCGGCATGATGGGAAGCGGTTCGATGGCTGGCCAGGGCACGTCCGCGGGCTCGAACCTCCTCACGCCCTCCGGCGCACTCATGCATCAGACCGGTGTCGGCGACATCGTCGCCAGCGTGGGATATCGCATCGTCGACAACACGCTCACGGGCTGGCAGGCGACCATCGGCACGCGCGTCAAGGTCCCCACCGCCGGGTCCAGAAACGGGATTGGCACCGGCAAGCTCGACGTGGGCGGGTTCGGTGGCATCCGCAGGCAGCTTGCGCACGGATGGCTGGCGGGTGAACTCGGCTACCTTCGGGTCGGCGATCCCGCCGGACTCGAATTGCGCAACGCGGTGTTCTGGAGCGCGGCGGCTGGCCGCTCCCTGTCCCCGCGCCTATCGCTCCTGGCCTCAGCGATCGGCAACACGGCCCTGTTGTCCGAGTTCGACGCGCCGTTCGAAGTGGGCATCGGCGTCAGCGTTCGCGTGGGCGACCGCCTGCTGGTGAGCGTGCTTCCGTCGACGGGACTGACGGACGCCAGCCCTCGGTTTGGCCTGACCATCGGCCTCTCGCACCTCCTCCTCGAGCGATGAGGCCGCGCGAGGCCAGTTCACGACCTCCCCGTGGACTGGCCTCGTCGGTCTGGCGAAGGCTGTGCCAGGGTCCAACCTGGGGATCGTGCTGCCGTCAACTGCCCCTCCGTCGTCTACCCGGCCATCTACGAGATTTGGAGGTGGCACGGCTCAAGCGCGAGCTGGCGCTCGCACAACCCCTTGAAGGAGTACTGTCATGAGACTCGCCCTGTCGCTATTCGCCGCGTCCCTGCTCGTCGGCTCGTTGTCCGCGGCGTCATCTGAGACGCACGTCGGAGTCATCACCGACACCATGTGTGGGGCCAACCACGCCCCGATGAAGGTGTCACCGGACAGTAAGTGCGTGCTGGAGTGTGTCAAGCACGGCTACAAGTACGCCCTGCTCGAAGGCACGAAGCTCTACACCTTGAGCGACCAGGACACGCCTGCGAAGTTCGCCGGCCAGAAGGTGAAGATCACCGGTCAGCTCTACGAGAAGACGGGCATCCTGAAGGTCGAGAAGGTCGAGGCGTCGAAGTGAGAAGCGTGACAAGACGGACGCTCTTCGTCGTGGCCGTGGGACCGCTCCTGGCGTCGCTTTCGGCCTCCTGTGGACCTTCCGGCCGTTCCGAGCCGCTCGGTGCGGTGCACATCTACGAGGGCCCCAATTGACCGTGTTGTGGCCTGTGGGGCAAGCACCTGCAGGCTGCCGGGTTCTCAGTTGAGACCGAGTTGGTGCAAGACATCGAGACCGTGAGTGAGCGGAGGATGGTGCCCGAGACGATCCGCTCCTGCCACACGGCGGTCGTCAGTGGGTACCTCGTCGAGGGACACGTTCCCGCGGCGGTCGTCCAGCGGCTCCTTCGGGATCGCCCGGATGTCGTGGGCATCGGCGTGCCCGGGATGCCCGCGGGGTCGCCGGGGATGGAGTCGCCACATCCAGTATCGTACGAGGTGCTGGCGTGGCGGTCGTCAGGAGCGCCGTTCGTGTTTGCGAGGGTGGCGGCCGACGGCGGCATCACCTATTGACCCAGGTCCTGCAGGCCGATCGGGCACGGTCTCGATCGGCCGCTTCCAGCCCTGGCTAACGCACGAACGGAGGCCGAGCGCATGATCGCGGACATGCTCGTGGCCGGTCGCTGTGACTGATCCTCCGGATTGTGCATCCTTGTTCTCGAGAGGGTGCGGCTCCGCATCCCGTGGACACGGCTAAGAATCGAGAGGAAGACGATGAAGTTGATGGCTGTTGGTCTTCTGGCGCTGCTCTCGTCGGCATGTGGCAACTCGACGCCGATGTCCCCATCGGGGATGGCGACGTCGACGACCCCGCCGGCCTCGCAGTCGAGCGTGAGTGGGACGTGGTCGGGGACGGCCTCCGATTCGAGCAGCGCGCTGGGCGCGGGCGCGATGATGGGCCAGGCCGGCATGGGCACACCCACGTGGCAATTGTCGCAGTCCGGCACGATGGTGACCGGGACGATGTCCTTTGGCGGTATGCAGGGGCACATGCCCGGTACGCTGACGGGCACTATGTCGGGCAACGACATGACGTTCACGGTCGACATGCCGAATGCGTCGATGATGTCGTCCGCATGTACGGCGCGGGCGACCGGGACGGCGCACCTGGACCCGACAACGATGACGATGACCTGCACCTATAGCGGTTCGAACTCGTGTTCGGGACCGTTTGGGACCGGGCAGATGAACATGTCCCGCCGGTGAGACGTCGCCGTTCGTCCTGACTTGGCTGCTATTTGACGTGGTGTACGCGCCAACCGCCAGTGTGGTTCGGTGCGTTCGCGTCCGGAGTTGAGATGCCCTTCGGCGTTCCCGTCGACCGCCGTGCGTTCTTGAAGCAGTCTGCCACCGCACTTGCAGCGTGTGGATTCGCGCGAACTGCGCTGGCCGATTCCGAGCGTCCCGTTCGCGAGTTTCGCTTGGTGGCTGCGCCGGTCGACATCCTGGTCGCGCCAGGGCGAGTGTGGTCGACGTGGGCCTACAACGGGCAGGTGCCCGGGCCCACGATTCGTGCGACGCAGGGCGAGCGCATCCGCGTCGTGCTCGAGAACCAGCTCGGCGAGCCGACGACGATCCACTGGCACGGGGTACCCCTGCCGAACGCGATGGATGGGTTACCGGGACTGACCCAGGAGCCCGTGGCCCCTGGCGAGACGTTCGTCTACGAGTTCGACGCGAACGTGCCCGGGACGTATTTCTACCACTCGCATGTCGGACTCCAACTCGATCGCGGGTTGCTCGGCCCGTTGGTGATCGATCCCGCCGAACCTGAACGACTCGCCGACCGCGAGTTCCTGCTCTTCCTGGACGACTGGCTGCCATCCAGCCCCGACGATGCGATGGCCGCGATGATGGCGACCGCCCCGGGCATGGGGATGGGCGGCGGCATGATGGGGGGCGGGATGGCCGGCGCAACGGCCAGTTCCGAGCCGCCCTACGCGGGATACCTGGTCGACGGCAGGCTCGGTTCAGCCGCGGAACCGCTGCCCGTGACGCGGGGCGAGCGAGTCCGCTTCCGCATCGTGAACGGCAGTGCCGCTACCACACATCGCGTTGGTCTGATGGGACACACGCTCACGGTCACGCACGCCGATGGTCAGCCCGTGGCTCCCGTCGACGTCGACAGCGTCGTTGTGGGCATGGGCGAACGCTACGACGTGGTCGTGCGGATGGAGAACCCGGGCGCGTGGCCGCTGCTGGCCGGTTCAGTCGATCAATCCGTCCCCGGCGTGGTGCTGCCGGTGATCTACGCGGGTGAACGTCCGACGCCTGCGCCAGTCACGACCTGGCCGACGTCGCTGACCCGCGGTCGAACGCTCTCGTATGCCAACCTCCGGCCGCTCGATGGGCGCGGTGAGTCGTCAACGGGGCGGATGATGCCGCTGACGCTCAGCGCGGGCGCCAACGGTGCGTGGACGATCAACGGCCAGGCCTACCCCGAGGCGGACGTGCTGCGGTTCCGGGTGGGCGAGCGGATCCGGTTCCAGTTCCGCAACATGTCGATGCTGCGGCATCCCATGCATCTGCACGGGCACTTCTTCCAACTCGTCGACCGCACCACCGGCCGCGTGTCGGGCCCCGTCAAGGACACCGTGCTCGTCGAGCCCATGATGGGCGCCGTCGATGTCGAGTGGGTGGCCGACAATCCGGGCCGCTGGCTGCTGCACTGCCACCATGCCTACCACATGGAGATGGGCATGATGCGGGAGGTGGTGGTCGAGTGAACTACCGTCCAGACTCAGAGGTGGGCTGCAATCCACGATGGCCTGCGGCGTGAGCGTCTGACTGCGCCACGCGATCTGGCGCATGATTAGTCGGGACCGTTGAAGAGTTCAGCGGTTGGTCGCGGTCCTCAGAGCGCGCTCAATGTCCTCGGAGGACGGAACTCCGCCCCGGTACAGCCTTCACGTGAGTACATCTCGCCCCCCATCAGGCTCAGGCAGCCCAAAGATGTCACGACCGTTGTACAGGACGGTCGGGGTGCCGTACCCGGTCCGCTTGTCCTCGTGCGTCAGCGCGTCGAGATCAACCACGCGATAGGCGATCGCGACGCCTTGCCGACGGAGCGCCTCGTCGAGGCGCGTTCGCATCGTCGCGGTGTTCACACAGCCATCGCGTGTCAGGAACTCGAGCACGCCCATCTGCCGCCTCGGGGTCCCGTCCCAGGCCGACCACAGGACGACGACCGTGACCAGCCCCGCACCACTCAGGAGCCACGGGCCGAGTCGCCTCGCCCGTGGACCGGGCGTCGGCCGTCGGAGAGGGGTGTCTCGCACCTGTCGGGAGGGCACGGTGCTAGGCTACACTCCGTACCCAGGTACGGAGTCAACGCACATGAGCCATGGCGACCTGATGTCCATCGGACAGTTGGCCGGAGCAGCGGGTGTCGGCGTCGAGACGATTCGGTTCTACCAGCGGACCGGCCTCCTCGCGCAACCCGCGCGATCTCGTGGACAGATCAGGAGGTACCATCCCTCCGACGCCTCCCGCGTCAGGTTCGTCAAGTCGGCGCAAGGGCTTGGCTTCAGCCTTGTCGAGGTCGCGGACCTTCTCCGACTTGTCGACGGCACCAGGTGCGACGACGCCAAACGCATCGCCGACGCCCGGCTCAGAGTCGTTCAGGCGAAGTTGCGTGAACTCCGTCGGATCGAGAAGGCCCTGCGGTCGACCATCGCGGCCTGCTCCCACTCGAAGGACCGCAGCCGTTGTCCACTCATCGTCTCGCTCAAGGCCGGGACGTCCACGCTGGAGAATAGGTCAGTCCGCCGTGGATCGCCTCGTAGCCGACCCGACGTGTGAGTGCATCACGCATGACGAGGCGGTTTCCGCGCCGAGAGCCTCCGACCTCGGCGCGGGCCTTACGTCGGGGACAACGCACCACTTCCCGGCCGCTCCGCCGCGTACATCAGACCATCGCGCAGAGGAGAGACCGGAATCACGAGCGGCCAGGCCGTCGCGCTGCCACGCGACACCGATTGTCCCTAGCGTGCAAGTTCCGGGTAGTTCACGCGGAGTTCGGACTCGATGAGCCTGCCGAGCTCATCGGCGCCGAACGGCTCGAGGGGCTTACCGTTGACGAAGAATCCCGGCGTCTTGCGCACGTCCAGCACCCGGGCGTCGGCCAGGTCCTGCTCGATGATGCGGTGGATCTCGGGATCGTCCATCCCGGCGCGGATGGCGCCAACGTCGAGGCCGCCCTGTTCGAGGAGTGGCCAGACACGGTCCACCATCACCTGATGGTGCTGCGTCCACTGCCCCTGTGACGCATACAGAATGTCGAGCGCCTGCCAGAACTTGTCGATCTTCTTGGCGGCGGCAAGAATCCTGACCGCGTCTGAGGCACCTTCGTGGAGCGGCGTGTACCGGACGACGAGCCGGATCTTGCCAGGGTACGCGGCCATCCTCTGTTTCACGAAGTCCGAGAAGGCAGCACACGTTTCGCACGCCGGGTCGGTGAACTCCACGATGGACACCTTGGCTGCGGCGTCGCCAAGCACAGGGGAGTGAGGCCTGATCAGCGTCGAGGCGTTCTGTTGCGCCGTGGACTCCAGGTCCTTGGCGCGCTGGCTTCTGTACAGCACGCTGGCGACCAGGAAGAATGCGACAAGCGCGAGTGCCGAGATTCCGAAGACGGCGTTCCGCTTCATGGGGTGTTTCTCCTATTGACGATGACAAGCAAGGCTGTCATGGCGGCAAGCGCCAACAAGGACAGCAATGGAATTGAAACGAAGCCAAAGAGCTCGATGTACTCCTCGGTGCAGGAGACGCCCTGTGCGCAGGGCTGGATGCTCTTCGGGATGAGGCCGGCGTAGAGCAGGTTGTGGAACAGCGCCGTCAGTAGGCCCGCCGCAGTCAGCGGCAGCGCGAATCTCGCCGCCTTGGCGTCGAACGGAAAGAGGCCCATCGGGAGGATCAGGACCAGGGGGAAGATGGCGATGCGCTGGTACCAGCACAGGACACAGGGGGCGAACCCCATCACGTCGCTGAAGAAGAGGCTGCCGAGCGCGGATACGCTGGCGATCAGCCAGCAGGCGAACAGGAGGTTCCACTCGCGCGGTGTATTCGTTTGCGTGGGCATGGTCATCTCGTATTTCGGTGGCGTGTCCGACCTCCGCCACCATCGTCGGGTGTCTTGGCACACCGCGTCGTTCCGTGCGCCTGGGATTCTGGCGGTCGTGGAGTTCGGTCTCTCACCCAGCGGTCAGCACCCTGTCTACGCGAATGCAGACACCGCGCAACGAGGCGCGCGAGCAGAAGAACGCGGAGCTTACCCTTTAGCGAGGCGCGGAGGGTGATCAGGCGGCAGAGGATGTTGAACGAGCGGCCACGGCACGATCGTCGCGGAGACGATGGAGACCACGGCGAGCGGCCTGAGAGACAGCGCAGCGGGCGGCATCTCGATGCCGATCGCACACTGTACGCAGGTCGGGGCCGAGTCGTGCGGCGCCGATTCCATCGAGCCCGTGCACCGGCTCTCCGGGCAGCGGTCCTGGCAGCAAGCGTTGTCGCCGACGAGCAGCGTGAAGGCCACGAGGGTCAGGGCCGCGACAAGCCGGAGCACGACGCCAGTATAGCCGTCGCTCGTGTCCGGGCGTGTTCCGTCCGCCTTGCCTGGCGGGTTGGGTGATGCCATGCCTCGGCGGCTGAGGTCCGCGACATCGCAGTCGTCGGTGTCAGCGGCAGGGTCACCTGCGGCCTCGTCGGCGCTCTGATCCCGGCGCAGCGCATGATGAGCCCATCGTGAGGACGTGCTTGCTCCCGTCCGAAACCACGTGCTAGCCTGCCAAGGCTGATGCGTTCCTGGCTCTCGCCTCGTTCTGTGTGGGTCCGACTGGTGGCCGCGCTCTTCGTGTGCCTCATCGTGTCGGACCTGACGCTCGATGTCGGGTGCGACGGCCCGCCGCCGACGGCCATGAGTGGCGTCGCGATCGCCCGGGCCACGAACGATCACGACAACGACGCCTGCGCGCCCCTCTGCGTCGCCGACTGCTACTGCTGCTCGCGCACGGTCGCGGCCTTGCTGACCGTGGTACTCCCCGAGGTCGGGGGGTCGGTCACCCTTCCCGCGTTCAGCCCCACGGCGCCACCTGACGTCGTGCCTGCCGTCCCCTACCACCCGCCGCTCCAGCTCGTCTGAGTCCCCGCGCTCCTGCGTGAGCTGTTGGGCCCTCCCCTGACCGGGGACGCCTGCCGGCTGTTTCCCCTTGGTTTCTCCACGGAGGGTTCCGTGTTGGTCCCGTTGTCTCGGGCCGTCACCTGTACGGTCCTCGGCGTCGTGCTCGCCGTCCCCCACGCCGCGATGGCGCAGGAGCCGCTGGACGTCAGCGCCTACATCGCGATCGTCCTGCGGTCGCACCCCGTCGCGGGCCAACGCACCGGGCTCGAGGCGGCCGCGGCCGCGGAACGCGCGGCGGTCCGCCGCCTGCCGGATCCGGCGCTGTCGATCGCCGCCGGACGAGGCAGCCCTGCTGATGGCGCGGGGGCCAGCGCGGCAGAGACGGAGTTCGCGCTGTCTCAGCGGTTCCCGTTGCCGGGCGCGTACCGGGCCGGGACGCGGGTGGGCGATGCCGCGGCGTCGGTCCTCGTCGCCCACGCGGACGCGCTTCGGTGGGAGGTGTCAGCCGACGCGCGCGCCGCCTACGCGCGCCTGGTCGCGGCCCGCGCACGTCTCCACGTCGCCCACGCCGCCGAACAGGACGCGCGCGCGTTGCGCGACCTGGTGACACGTCGTGCAGAACTCGGTGAGGCGCGGGAGTCGGACCGCATCAAAGCGACGGTCGAGTGGCTGCGCCAACAACGCACCGTGTCGACCGCCGAGCGTGAGGCCGCTGCGGCCGAACGCATCCTGCGCGCGCTCTCCGGGGAACCCCTGCCGGAGCCACTGCACCTCGCTCCCGAACGACGGGCAGCCTCAACGGGCCTGCGCGACGACCTGGTGGCATCGCTGCTGGTCGCGGGACACCCGCGCCTCCTGGCTGCACGCGCCGAGGCCGAGCGACAGCGCGCACAGTTGTCGGTCGCGAGCAGCAGCCGCGTGCCGGATCTGGGTGTGACCGTATTCAGAACGAACGAGCTCGACAAGGCGTCCACCGGCGTGTCCGTTGGATTCACGGTGCCCTTGTGGAATGCCAATCGAGGCGAGGTCGCCCGAGCGCGAGCCGCGACCGCGGTCTCGAACGCCGAGGTCGAACGTGTCCGCGTCGAGTTGACGACGGACGTCGAGGCGGCACTTCGCGACCTGCAGATCGCCGCCGGGCAACTCGCCCTCCTCGACGGCGAGATCCTGTCGGCCGCCCAGCGCAGCGTGGATCTGGCGCGGTTCAGCTTCGAGGAAGGCGAGACGTCCCTCCTCGATCTGCTCGACGCCCAACGCACGCTCCGCGAGACCGAGCAGGAACGCGCCGACGCCCGGTTGGCGTTGTCCCTGGCCGAAGCCGAAGCGCAGCGGCTCGTCGGTCCCGACTTCACCCCCTGGAAATGATCATGAGCACCGCTCCCCTTCGCGCCATCGCTCCCGTGTTGCTCCTGTCTGCGGCGGCGTGGTCGTGCCGCAGCACAACTCCACCACCACCACCGGCCGCCGAAGCGTCCGCCGAAGCGTCCGAGTCCACGCCCAAGACACCAGACAGGGTGACGCTCACGCCCGCGGCGATCTCCGAGGCCGGCATCCAGACGTGGGAGATCAAGCCCGTCGACTTGACCCACCTGTTGACGCTGAATGGCAGCGTCGAACACGACGAGCGCCGGTTAGTGCAGGTGGCTGCGAACGTCCGCGGACGTGTGACCCGCATCCCACTCGACCTCGGGGCCCGTGTTGCACAGGGCGCGGTGGTCGCGGAAATCGAGAGTCTCGAACTCGGGCGCGCCCGCGAGGAGTTCCTGAAGGAACTCTATGCGCTGCGTGCGGCCACACGGGTGTACGAACGGGCCAAAGTGCTCGTCGGCGGCCAGGCGATCAGTGCCAGCGAGTTTCAGGCCCGCGAAGGGGAATACTTCGCGCGGCGGGCGGCCGCGGAAGCGGCGGAGCGTGCGCTCCACCTGTTAGGTGACGCGGACGCGGAGATCACGCGGCTTCGCAAGGCCGTCGAGTCTGAAGCGGCTCTGCCGCCGGGCGATGCGCCCAGGCTCTCGCTCCGTGCGCCGTTCGGTGGTCGCGTCGTCGATCGCAAGGTGACGACGGGCTCGCTCGTCGAGTCGCTGCAACCACTGGTGACGCTCGCCGATCTCTCCTCGGTCTGGGTCTTCCTCCAGGCCTACGAGAAGGACCTGGCGGTGCTCACGATCGGGCTGGCCGTGACGATTCGTGCCGACGCCTATCCTCAAGAGACCTTCGCGGGACGGATCGATTTCATCGGAGGCGTGGTCGATGAGGCGACGCGTACCGTGCGCGTGCGGGCGACGGTACCGAACGCCACAGAACGGCTGCGCCCCGGGATGTTCGTGCGGGGCCAGGTGGACATCCCGAAACCGCAATCCGAATCGCACACGACGCTCGTGGTGCCGCAGTCGGCGCTGCAGACGCTCGATGGCCATCAGACGGTCTTCGTGCAGGTGTCGCCCGGCGTCTTCGGGCGGCGCACGGTGGAGTTGGGGCACACCTTCGAAGGGGTGACCGAGATCCTCGCCGGCGTGAAACCGGGCGACGTGATCGTCACGGAGGGCAGCTTCGTCCTGAAGTCTGAGTTCGCCAAGGCGCTCCTCGCGGAGGACGAGTGACATGTTGAGCCGCCTGGTCGATCTCAGTCTTGCCAACCGCCCGGCCGTCCTGCTGGCGGCGGTGCTGGTCATCGTGGGCGGCGGGTACGCGGCGACCCGCCTGCCCATCGACGCGGTGCCCGACATCACCAACGTGCAGGTCCAGGTCTTGACCAAGGCCCCCGCCCTCGGGCCGGTCGAGATGGAGCAGTTCGTCACGTACCCGATCGAGGCCGCGATGAATGGCCTGCCGCGCCTGGTCGAGATCCGCTCGATCTCGCGCTACGGGCTCTCGGCCGTGACGGTGGTGTTCGAGGATGGCGTCGACGTCTACTTCGCCCGTCAGCTCGTGGCCGAACGCCTGGTGCAAGCGCGCGAAGCCATTCCCGAGGGCCTCGGCACTCCGGAAATGGGCCCAGTCACAACGGGGCTGGGTGACGTGTTCCAGTTCACCGTCGAAGGCGAGGGCGTCTCCGCGATGGAACGCCGCACGGTGCTCGATTGGATGATCGCGCCGCGCCTGCGCGCGGTGCCTGGCGTCACGGAGGTCAACACGTGGGGCGGGTTGCCCAAGCAGTACCAGGTGATCATCGACCCGGCCAAGCTCGTCTCACACCGCCTTGCCCTCAAGGACGTCTTCGAGGCGGTCCGGCGGGGAAGCATGAACGCCGGCGGCGGCTACATCGAGCACAACCGCGAGCAATACATCCTCCGGGGAGAAGGCCTCGTCGGGTCCTTCGCCGACATCGAGAAGGTCGTCCTCACCGTTGGATCGGAAGGCACGCCGGTCACGGTCGGCCAGGTGGCGCAGGTGCGGGAAGGGGCCATGCTCCGCATCGGCGTCGCCACGGCGGATGGACGGGGTGAGACGGTCATCGGACTCGTCCAGATGCTCGCCGGCGAGAACGCGCTGGATGTGGCGACGCGCGTGCGCACGGCGGTCGAGGCCCTGCAGCCCACGCTGCCGGAGGGGATCCGCATCGTCCCCTACTACGACCGCGCGACGTTCGTCCGGCGCGTCATTCGCACCGTCGAGACGAACCTGCTCGAGGGCAGCCTGCTGGTCATCGCGGTCCTGTTTGCCTTCCTGGGGAACGTCCGTGCGGGCCTCATCGTGGCCTCGGCGATTCCCTTGTCGATGCTGTTGGCCTTCGCCGGCATGGTCCAGACGCGCATCTCCGCGAACCTGATGAGCCTCGGCGCAATCGACTTCGGGCTCATCGTGGACGGCGCGGTCGTCCTCGTCGAGAACGTGGTCCGGCGCCTGTCCGAACCGGAGGGCCGCGACAAGACGGTGCGCCAGCTCACCGCGGAAGCCGCGCACGAGGTGATCCGGCCCATCGCCTTCGGGATCGGCATCATCATCCTGGTGTACCTGCCGATCCTGACGCTCGGCGGGATCGAAGGGAAGATGTTCAAGCCCATGGCATGGACGGTGGTCTTCGCCCTGGCAGGGTCCCTCCTCCTCACCGTCACGCTGACGCCGGTCCTGGCATCGCTCTTCCTGAAGAAGACCGGACGGGAGCACGAGCCGCGGTTCGTCGGCGGGCTCCGGCGGTGGTACCTCGCGCTTCTCGAACGCTGCCTGGCGTATCGGGCCGCGTTGATCGTCGTCGCCGTCCTCGTCATGGTGGCCGGGGGGCTGCTGGCCACACGGCTCGGCGGTGAGTTCATTCCGCGGCTGGATGAGGGGGACATCTCCATCAGTGCCATCCGCCCCGCGTCGGTGGGGATCTCCGAGGTGGCCGCCAGCACCGGCCGCATGGAGCGGGTCCTGCGGCAGTTCCCCGAAGTGATCACGGTGGTCAGCCGCTCTGGCAGTCCGGAGTTGGCGACGGATGTCATGGGCATCGAGGCGGGCGACGTGTTCGTGATGCTGAAGCCGAAAGCTGAATGGACCACCGCGAAGACGAAGGGTGAACTCGTCGAACGCATGGAGACCGCGCTCAACGAAACCGTGCCCGGCGTGGGGTACTCGTTTGTCCAGCCGATCGAGATGCGGTTCAACGAGTTGATCGCGGGCGTGCGGTCCGACATCGGCATCAAGCTCTTCGGCGATGACCTCGACGTGCTGCAGCAGAAGGGCGAGGAGATCGCGCGGGTCGTGGCACGGGTACCCGGGGCCGAGGACGTGAAGCTGGAGCAGACCAGTGGCCTCCCGGTCGTCCGCGTGAAAGTCGACCGTGATCGCTGCGCCCGCTACGGCATCTCGGTGGGCGATGTGCTCGACACCGTGGAGGCGGCGCGGGCGGGCAAGGTGGTCGGGACGGTGTTCGAGGGGCAGCGGCGCTTCTCACTGGCCGTCCGCTTCAGCGACGAGACGGCGCGTACCGTGGATAGTCTCGCGAACGTCCCGGTCGCGGCGCCCGGCGGCGCGCTCGTGCCGCTCGGGCAGTTGGCGGAGATCACCCTGGACAGCGGCCCGGCGCAGATCTCGCGCGAGGCCGTCCGGCGAAGGGTGGTCGTCGAGCTCAATGTGCGCGACCGCGATGTGGCCTCGTTTGCCGCCGACGCGCAGGCCCGTCTGCGGAGCGCCGTGACGCTCCCGGCGGGCTACTACATCGAGTGGGGCGGGCAGTTCGAGAACCTCGAGGCGGCGACCAGGCGGCTGTCGATCGTCGTGCCGCTGGTGCTGGCCCTGATCTTCGCGATGCTCTATTTCACCTTCGGCGCGTTCACGCCGGCCGCCCTCATTTACCTCAACGTGCCGTTCGCCGCGACCGGCGGCATCGTGGCCTTGGTCCTGCGCGACTTGCCATTTTCGATCTCGGCCGGCGTCGGGTTCATCGCGCTATTCGGCGTCGCCGTGCTGAATGGCGTCGTCCTGATGTCACAGATCCGAGATCTCGAACGCAAGACCGACCTGCCAGTGCGCCAGGTCGTGCGCGACGCCTGTGCCCTCCGCATGCGCCCGGTGCTGATGACGGCGCTGGTGGCCTCCCTCGGGTTCGTCCCGATGGCGCTGGCGACCGGCTCGGGCGCGGAAGTGCAACGACCGCTGGCCACGGTGGTCATCGGGGGTCTGCTCACGTCCACGGTGTTGACGCTGTTCATTCTGCCGACGGTGTACACGCTCGTCCGCGAGTACCGGGTGCGGCGATAGGCCAGGAGCACAGGCATGGAAACCCACGCCCTGTCGTTGGTGGTCGCGTTCATTCAGCCCTTCCAACTCGAGCCAGTCGTGGATGCGCTGCGCCGGATCGACGGGTGTCCGGGCGTGAGCGTCTCCGAGGTGCGGGGCGTCGGATGCACGGGGGCGCACCCTCCGCAGCCCGGCGAGCGGACCGAGGTGGACGCCTTCGAGCAGAAGACGCGGTTGGAGATCTACTGCCGCACGACGGACATGCCGACCATCGTGGAGGCCATCCGCGCCGCGGCACGCACGGGGAATGCGGGAGACGGCAAGATCTTCGTGAGCCCGGTGGTGCAGGCCCAACGGATTCGGACGGGGGCGAGCGGCGAGGCCGCCGTCCGTCCGTGACCTCGTCCATCAGTGGTGCGAGAGGAGGCACGGTGACCGTCCAACTCAAGATTCACGGCATGGACTGCGCCGAGGAGGTCGCCGTGCTCCGGCGGCAGCTCGGGCCGCTGGTCGGCGGCGAAGAACACCTGACCTTCGACATCCTGAAGGGCCGCATGTCCGTGTCCCTCCCTCCAGGGGTCACGGTAGACACCGTCGTCGGCGCCGTGTCGCAGACGGGCATGCGTGCGGAGCCCTGGGCAGATGTCCCACCGTCGGACGGGCCGCGACGCCGGCCGATGACGCGGACCGTGTTCACGGCCATCAGTGGCCTGTGCACGGTCGTCGGGTTCGTCGTGCACGCCGTCCTGGCGGGTGGGGTCCGCGCCGCACTTGGGGCAGAGGCCCCGGGAGTGGTGCACGGCGTACCGGTCGCTGCCCAGGTCGTCTACGCAGTCGCGGTCGTGGCGGGTGTGTGGTTCATCCTCCCGCGTGCCTGGTTTGCGTTGCGCACGCGTCGGCCGGACATGAACCTGTTGATGACGATCGCGGTGATCGGCGCGATCGGCATCGGGGAATGGTTCGAGGCCGCCACCGTGTCGTTCCTCTTCGCCGTGTCGCTGGCGCTCGAGGCCTGGAGCGTGGGTCGGGCGCGGCGGGCGGTCGAGGCCTTGCTGAAGCTCACACCTGAGACCGTCAGGCTCGTGCGACCGCAAGGGTACGTGGAGGTTCGCCCAACGGAAGTGAGCGTCGGTGACCGCTTCGCCGTGCGTCCCGGCGAGCGGATCCCCCTGGACGGTCGTGTCGTCGCGGGCACGAGCGCGGTCAATCAGGCCCCCATCACGGGCGAGAGCGTCCCAGTGTTGAAGGAACCCGCGACAGAGGTCTTCGCCGGCACCATCAACGGAGACGGTGCCCTCGAGATCGAGGCCACGAAAGTCGCGGGCGATACGACGCTGGCGCACATCATTCGCCTGATCGAGTCGGCGCAGGAGCGACGCGCACCGGTCGAGCAGTGGGTCGATCGCTTCGCGCGCGTGTACACCCCGGCGGTGTTCGCGCTCGCGGGGTTCGTGGCGATCGTCGGGCCGCTCATCAGCGGCACGTGGACCGCGTGGTTCTATAGTGCGCTTGTCCTGCTGGTTATCGGCTGCCCGTGCGCGTTGGTGATCTCCACCCCGGTCAGTGTCGTAGCGGCGCTGGCCGCTGCCGCGCGCAACGGCGTGCTCATCAAGGGTGGCGCCTTCGTGGAGGCGCCCGCGACGCTCAAGGCGATTGCGCTCGACAAGACCGGCACGTTGACGGAAGGACGCCCGACGGTGGTGAGTGTGCTGCCGCACAGTGGGCACACGGAACGAGAGCTGCTGGCGATTGCCGCGGGGCTCGAGACGCATAGTGACCACCCGCTGGCTCGCGCCATTCTGGCGCGAGCAGACGCCGACCGGGTCACGCCAGCAACGGTCCTCGACTTCGTCGTCGTCCCTGGCAAAGGGGCGACCGGCACCATTGACGGCATCCCGTACTGGCTCGGCTCCCATCGCTATCTGGAAGAGCGCGGACAGGAAACCGTGACTGTGCACGACGAGCTCGTGCGGTTGTCACGCACCGGTCACAGCACGGTCGTCATCGGCAACCGAGATCACGTGTGCGGCATGGTGGCGCTCGCCGACGCCATCCGGCCCACGACACGGGACGCAATTCGCGAACTGGGCCGCCTCGGTGTGGCCCCGGTGGTGATGCTGACCGGCGACAATCGCCCGACAGCCGAGGCGATTGCGACGCAGGCCGGCGTCTCGGAGGTGATGGCGGAGTTGCTGCCGGCCGACAAGGTCGCCGCTGTCGAGGCCTTGGTGGCGAAACACGGCGCGGTGGCGATGATCGGCGACGGGATCAACGACGCGCCGGCGATGGCGCGGGCCACGCTCGGGATCGCCATGGGCGTCGCGGGGAGCGATGCGGCCATCGAGACGGCTGACATCGCCCTCATGTCAGACGACCTGGCCAAGGTGCCGTGGCTCATTCAGCACTCCCGACGCACCATGCGGATCATCCGCCAGAACATCGCGCTCTCCCTCGGCGTCAAGGCACTCTTCGTCCTGTTGACGCTCTTCGGGGACGCCTCGCTCTGGGCCGCCATTGCGTCGGACATGGGCGTGTCGCTCGCGGTGATTGCGAATGCCCTTCGACTGCTCCGCTGACGGAGCCATGCACGCCCGGACTCGCCCATGGAACCCACAAACCCCGTCCGTGCGGCTGCCGCCGTGTTCGACGTCGCCGAGCATTCTCATGGCCTGCTTGACTCGCTGCCCCCGACGCAAACACGCGCAGGAGTGATCGATGCGCAACTCAGCGCTCTTCGTCGTCGTCCTCGCCTGCGTGGGCAGTCTCGTGGGATGCGCCACGCTGCCGCCAGAGCTGGTGCCGGCCCCCCGGCCGATCTCCGCTGAGCCACTTGAGTTCCGCAGCATCTGGGTCGCCGGCTTCGTCGCCCCTGAACGCCGCGATTTCGACGTCAACGCGGCGGTTGTCGAGCAGGTGCGCACGGCGCTCCGGACCCAAACGACGGCACGCGTGCTTAGCGAGACGCCGCTCCGGCTGACAGAAGAGGGGCAGATCTTCACCAGCGAGCGATACGCGCCACTTGTGGGCGAATACTCGCCTCTGGTGGTGACCGGTACCATCCGCTACGACTATCCAACCAGGCGGCCGACGTACCGAGCGGGCCGTCGAGCCGATGTGCACGAAACCGTGTCACTCGACGTGCGCCTGGTGCTGATCGACGGTCGCAGCGGCGATGTCATTGCGGTCAAGACGCTGCCGTCGAAGCATGTGGCTGTTGCCCACGGCCGACCGTCCGTCAGCGACGCGTTCGACCAGCTCTACGACCGCGCCTCGTCCGAACTGCTGCAGGTCGTCACCGGCGGCACTGGCCCTGCCCGCTGGACGTTGCGGTAGTCTCGCAATACCTGCGAACCTGAGTGGCAGGCGGCGCGTCTGCACCCGACGGCACGCGTCAGACTGGTGGCCGAGTGCCTCACTCCTGGAGCCCACGGCGGAGGGCGCGGTGAACTGGAACCGAATGCGCTATACGGTCTGGGCGGGCGTCTACGACGCTCTCCTGCGACGACTCCCGGCGTTCGACGAGGCGAGACGTCGGTCCATCCGGAGTCTCGATCTCAGTCCAGGCGAACGCGTGCTCATCGTTGGGGCGGGAACGGGACTTGACCTTCCGCACGTGCCTCAAGGTGTTCGCGTCGTTGCCGTTGACGTGACGCCAGCGATGCTGGCACGGCTCCGAGCGCGCGCGAGCGAGCTCGCGGTGGACGTGGACGCGCGAGTGATGGACGCCCGAGACCTGTCGTTCCCCGATTGGCACTTCGACGCGGTCGTCATGCACTTGATTCTGGCGGTGATGCCGGAGCCAGCCGTCGGGCTCCGCGAGGCCGAGCGTGTGCTGATGCCAGGGGGGCGCGTTGCTGTCTTCGACAAGTTCCTTCCCGACGACGAGCGGCCGTCGGTACCGCGCCGGGTTCTCAACGTGTTGGCAGCGTTGCTCTTCTCGGACATGAATCGGAGGTTGGGGCCGATCGTAGCCGCAACAACGCTCGCCGTGGAGTCCGACGAGCCTGCCGCTTTTGGACGGCTGTACCGGGTCGCGACATTGCGGAAGCCCCTGAACGGGGTACCCAAAGCGATCCCGCAGCCCCATCCTGCTTCTTGACGGCGTCACAAGATGTGTCGGAGTGTCATCGTGGAGCCTCGCCGCTCCGATCGAGAGTGCGTCGACGGGCGCGATGACAAGAAGGCCGCCTGAACCGACAGGGACGAAGGGAGATACTGATGAGCAAGGGAACTGTTGTGTGGCAGATCGAGGACATCGCCGCGTTCCTCGAGCGCGTTGAGCGGGTCTTGAGGAACTCCGCTAACGTGGAGCATCAGCAGCTCGCGACGAGCGCTCGAGATCTGGCTCGGCACGTACCGGACGTTGTCAGGAACGTCAAACGACACTGGCAGGACCAGCAGGCCCGTGGGTCGTCCGGCGGTTGATAGAGCAGTGCCACTACGTCCGCAGCAGACCCTGAACGGCCTGCACGAGCTGGCCATCGTCGCCCCGTTGTAGCAGGTCCACGTCGGCGGCCACAGACATGTCCGGCTCGACGCCTCTCCCCTCCATGTCCGTCCCGTGCCAGGTGTAGTACTTGGCAACGGGCAACGCGACCCTGTAGCCGAACCCCACCTTGAAAGCGCCTGTGGCGACCAGCCTTCCGGCAGTCTTGGTCCCCACCAAGGTGGCGAGCTTGTACTCGGACGCAAACGCCGCGACCATCTCCGCGGCGCTGGCAGAGTGCTCGTTCACCACCATCGCCACGTTCCCGTGGTGGGCCTTCAGACCGAGCGCTTCCGTGAACACCGCAACGGACCTGCCCGCGAAGCCGAACTTCAAAGCCAGCGGCAGAATGCCCCACTTCGACGAGGGGATCCCGTCGAACTGCGGCAACCGCTCCTTGTCGTAGCCCTTCTTCGCGACATCGCGCGTGACGGAGTACCCGACACCGCGGCGGTCTGGACAGAGGTGGCTCATGAGGCGCAGGCACCCGATGCCACCGCCCGTGTTGCCGCGCAGGTCGATCACGAGGCGTGGGCAGGCGAGGTCGGAGATGGCCCGCGTCATGTCGCGCGCGACGTCGATGCCGAGCACTCCTGGGAACATGCTGACGCGCACGTAGCCGACGTTCGGTTCGAGCTTCCGAGCCGTGACGACTTGGTCAGGCACGACGATGGGACGCTGCTTCTCTTTGGAGCCTGGAATGGCAAGGGTCGGCCGAGCCGTTGTGCCATCGGCCTTCCTGACCGTCAGGCCGTACGAGTGTCCGAGCTGAAACGGGATGGCCGTCGGCGGCACGACTTCCTTACCGTCGATCGCGACCAGCACGTCGCCTGGCGAGATGCCGGCCGCCGCGGCGACGCCGCCAGGGTGCACGTCCTGAAACACCCACCGCTCACCGTCGCCGGTGCTTGCCTTCATCAGTGTCGCCGCCATCGCGATTCGGCCAGTCGCGCGAGGACGGCTTTCGTGGAAGAAGCCCGTGTGGCTCGTACCGAGTGCCCGCAGCAGCGCGTCCACGCCCTCCTCGAAGGCCTCGCTCGTCTGGCTGCCGACGATGCCGGCCTCGTGCGTCTCGCGTAGCTTGCGCGTGTCCGGCTCCGGGCCGGCGAACTTCGTGTCGATTAGCTCGAGGATCTTGTCAAAGACCGTGCGACGCTGAGCTTCGGTCAGAGCTGTCATCTCTTGTCCTCTTGCTGCGGGCCGACGTCCACCACGCGGACTCCAGCATCACCATACGCGAGCACGCCGCTCCAGAGTCTCGGCACGGCCTCCGGGCCAAACATCTCCAGCATGCGCAGCTTCGCACGCCTCAGCGCCTCACCAACCGCGGCCCCCGTCGACAGCTGCCGGTAGAACTCCCGCATCATCGTCAGACTGAACTTGTCCTCGGCAGCCCACAGGTTGGCGACGACTGCGCGTGCTCCCGCGGCGAGGAACGGACGAACGAGGCTCGTGACGCCTTCCTGCTCGTGTAGCGAGCCGCTGCCTGTGTCGCAGGCCGACAGTGTCACCAGGTCCGCCCCGAACCGGAGGCCCAGTATCTCCCGCGCCTGAAGCAGCCCATCGTCGTCGCCGGCCGGCCGCACGAGGAGCGCTGATCGCGCCGGGAATCTGGTGCTGGGGATGCCGTGCACCGCGAAGTGAACGAGCCGGTAGTCCTGCAGCGGCAAGTGCCTGATTGCAGCCTCGGTGGCCGCTTCGCCCAACAACAGCGTCGACTTCTCACCCATCGCCGCCGCGACGGCTCGTGCTTCGTCGTTCGCGGAGGGCAGCGGGCGCAGTTGCGACCCGTCGAGATCGAACACACTCCTCGACACCGACGTGTTGTTCGCCGGCGGCCCGGCCTCCGGCGACGAACTCACGGCGAGTGCCGGTCGATGGGTGGCCACTCGGCGGCGCGCCCTGACCAGGGACAGTACCGACGCCGATGGGACGTACGACACCGAGTGCGACTGCAGGAGGGCCTTGCCGGATCCTGCATCCAGTAGTTCGAACGGGACTTGGTGCAACTCGGCGTCCGGGCTGACGACGAGCGCGTCGTGCTCCGAGAGTTCCTTCACGCCGCTCAAGAGCGCTGACCCCAGCCTGATTGCTGCCGTCGCGGAGTCTCGGCCGCCTCGAATGGCGTCGAGCAGTTCCTCGATGGTACGCCGCACCGCTGCTCGCCCTTCGAGCGTCTGCACGCGCGCAGATTGGCTGCTAGCAATCACGACGAACGACTGCGGGTCGACCAAGGCGAACGCGACGAAGAGCTCGTTCGGCTTCAGCGCTTGCTGAAACGATGTCAACGTCGTCTCGCCCGTCACCGCCGAGCGGCGCGTCCGGTCGAAGACTTCGGTGGCCATCGGCGCGAGAGCTTCCTCGGCCGCGAGAATCCGATCCAGCAGGCGTCGCCGGGCCGCGCGACTCATCGGCTGGAACAACTGCCGCTGCAGCTTCGCGATTTCTTGCTCTTGCTTCCGTAGTGCGGCAGGCTGTGCGACCGCAGCCACCGGTCGCGCCCGAAGCAGTTCGAGCAAGGCACGTCCACGGGCCTGCTCGATGATCGCGAACAGTCGCGCCGCAGCTGGCCCTCGCATGCCCTCGAGCCTGATCCTGGCGAGCATGATGTCGCGCGCGCCGTTGATGATCCGCCCCTGAACCCACGGACTGCTCGCCTTGCTGAGAAGCCCTTCGAGCAGGTCGCTGCCCTCTTCCAGCAGATCCGCCGCATCCACGAAGCGGCGCTCGGACGCGCGCACCTCTGCGAGTTCCGCGAGGAGTCTCGGCAGCGCCATCCGCTCCTGCATCGTTCGAGCGACCGCGATCCCGCTCTCCAGGAGAGCGGATGCCTCGGCGAGCTGGCTCTGCGCGCGCAGAATGCGCCCGCCCTCGAGCGCAACCTGCGCGAGAATGCGGCTGGCGCCCGCGCGTTGAGCGAAGTCCCGCGCGTTCGTCAGAAGTCGCCTTGCATCCTGCGGCGCCTTCCGCTCCTCTGCCAGCACAGCCAGCTTGAGCGAGAGCTCTGCCTGGTAGGCCAACGAGCCTTGCTGCGCCGCGCTGTCCAGTCCCTTCGTGAGCGTCACCTCCGCCTCGGACAACCGTCCAAGCTTGACCAGCGCCTCGCCCTTTCCAAGGTAGGTCATCACGGGAAAGGTCAGCTCGGGGACCGTGGCGGCGGCCGTGAGCGCCCGGTCGTAGTAGCCGACGGCATCGGCGGCGCGGTCCATCTCGGCGAACCCGCGTCCGAAGAGCGTCAACCACCTGACGACCGACGGCATGTCTCCATTTGCCTGGGCAACCTTGAGCGCGGTCCCGAGCTGGATCACGCTGGCACCCACCTCGCCGAGCAGGGCCGCGACGACACCGAGTTCGCCGCGGGCCCGGTTGGCGGTCGCCGCCTCGCCGAGCTTCTCGGCGAGTGTGAGGGCGGCCTGCCACGACTTCCGAGCCGACGCTGGGTCGAGGTCCTCGTCTGTCTCGCCCTTCGCGACGAGGACTCGAAGGAGCAGCCGGTCGTCGCCCTGGACCGAGGGGTTGTCGAGGTAGTCGCCCAGCCGACGCGAGACCTCCGGAACTGGCCGTCGAGCGAGTTGCGAGCGCAGACGACTCACCTGGGCGTGGAGGGTGTTCAGGCGGTCGCCCTTGGCTGCGAACGCCTTCTCGGCCTCCGCGAAGAGCGGCTCGGCTCGCGCCCAGGACTTCATCCACGCGAGGCGGTCGGCTTCTTCGAGTAGCTTGGCGGGATCCGTCGGCTGCGCGGATGCAGGAGACGCTAACAGCACCCAGGCGGTCCAGAGGGCAATACACCGAGACGAAAGGGCTGACGACGCCATCGCCGACTCCCTGGTGCTGGGGCTGGAGTGATCTTGTAGCGCCTCGAAGTAGAGTTGGCAAGTGGGTTCAACAGGGCGCGCTCGCGGGTGCAGCGTGCCTCACGCTGCGGCGAGTCATACCGGCGCAGTCGCCTGCGAGCCCGCGCCCGGTGAATCGTTCGGTGGGACCGGGTCGCGGCAGTCCGGATGGCCCTTCGTGACCCTTCCTGTCACACCTCTGTGCTGCACTCCCCGTGGCCGCCGAATTCCGCTGACATTGGGATAAGGTAGGCGGCGACTGCCGCCGCCCATGAGCCGACTCGAAGACCTCCGCCCGAACGCCGCCGTCCGGGGCATCCTGCCCGACGGCCTCGTCACCGTCGTCACTATGCACTGGTTTGGCTCTGAAGCGCTTGAACTGACGTACAAGTCGGCAGGCGGGAAGGTCGCCAACGAACTGCTCTACCGTCACGACGAGTCGCGCATCGAGGTCGTCGAGCAGGGCCGGCCGTGGAGCTTCGACGGAGACGGCGCGCTGTTCCGCCTTGTCTCGGAGGCCCACCGCATCCGCCTCGCGCACCTCTTTGACCCGCTGCTGGCCGTTCACACGTCCCTGGTTGACCCGCTGCCGCACCAGATCACGGCGGTCTATGGGTCGATGTTGCCCCGGCAGCCCCTGCGCTTCCTCCTCGCCGACGACCCCGGGGCCGGCAAGACGATCATGGCCGGCCTGCTGATCAAGGAGCTGATTGCGCGAGGTGACCTCCAGCGGTGCCTCGTCGTGTGCCCGGGAAGCCTGGCGGAGCAGTGGCAGGACGAGCTGTATCGGCGGTTCAACCTGCCATTCGAGATCCTGACGAACGACAAGCTCGAAGCCGCCCGCACCGGGAACTGGTTCTTCGAGACGAACCTCGTCATCGCGCGGCTCGACAAGCTGTCTCGCAATGAGGATGTCCAGGCCAAGCTGGCGGCTCCGGACTGCCAGTGGGACCTGGTCGTCTGCGACGAAGCGCACAAGATGTCGGCGACGTTCTTTGGGGGCGAGATCAAGTACACGAAGCGCTACAAGCTCGGGCAGCTCCTGTCCACGCTGACGCGGCACTTCCTGTTGATGACGGCCACGCCGCACAACGGGAAGGAAGAGGACTTCCAGCTCTTCATGGCGTTGCTGGACGGCGACCGGTTCGAGGGCCGATTCCGTGATGGCGTCCACGCCGCCGACGTGTCGGACTTGATGCGTCGGATGGTCAAGGAAGGCCTGCTCAAGTTCGACGCTACGCCGCTGTTCCCCGAGCGCATCGCCTACACCGTGCCGTACCTGCTCTCGGACGCTGAGGCGCACCTGTACAAGGCGGTCACCGACTACGTTCGACAGGAGTTCGATCGCGCGAAGGCGCTCGAGAACGACAAGCGCTCGGGTACCGTCGGCTTCGCGCTCACGGTGCTGCAGCGCCGCCTAGCCTCGTCGCCCGAGGCCATCTACCAGTCGCTCGTGCGGCGGCGTGAACGCCTGGAGAAGCGTCTGCGCGAGGAGGAGCTGTTGCAGCGCGGAGCACTCGCCGGTCTCGATGCGGTTGCGACGCTCCCGGCGATGACCGACGAGGACATCGAGGACATCGAGGATGCGCCGGACGACGAACAGGAGCAGACGATCCAGGAGGTCGTCGACCAGGCGACGGCGGCGCGCACGCTCGTGGAGTTACAGGCCGAGATCCACACCCTGAAGCACCTGGAGTCGCTGGCGGCCTCGGTGCGACGGAGCGGCGAGGATCGCAAGTGGCGCGAGCTGTCGAGCCTGCTGACGGAGATCTTCGCGACGATTCCCACCAGCGTTGCGCCAGCCGTTGCGAAGTCAAGGCTGACCGGATCGGGAATCGCCACATCGCCGTCGCAGAAGCTCGTGATTTTCTCGGAACAGCGCGACACGCTCAACTACCTCGAGCAGCGCATCACCACGTTGCTCGGCCGCAAGGACGCGGTGGTCGTGATCCATGGAGGGATGGGTCGCGAAGACCGCATGAAGGCGCAGGAGGCCTTCAGGCACGATCCGCTGGTGCAAGTGCTCATCGCGACCGACGCCGCAGGGGAGGGCATCAACCTGCAGCGTGCCCATCTGATGGTGAACTACGACCTGCCGTGGAACCCGAACCGGTTGGAGCAGCGCTTCGGGCGCATTCATCGGATCGGCCAGACCGAGGTCTGCCATCTCTGGAACCTGGTAGCCGAGGGCACGCGTGAGGGCGAAGTCTACCGAACGCTCCTCAAGAAGCTCGACGAGGCGCGCACGGCGCTCGGAGGACAGGTCTTCGACGTGCTCGGGAAGCTGCAGTTCGAAGGGCGCTCACTCCGAGAGCTGCTCATCGAGGCGATCCGCTACGGCGAGCGCCCCGAGGTGCGAAGCAGGCTGACGCGCGCGGTCGAGGAGGCCTTCGACCGTGCCCAGCTTCAGGACCTGCTCGAGGAGCGCGCCCTCGCGCACGATGCGATGGACGCCAGCCGCGTGCGCCGGATCCGCGAAGACATGGAGCGTGCCGAGGCCTGGCGGCTGCAGCCACACTACGTCGAGGCCTTCTTCCTGGAGGCCTTCCAGCGGCTCGGCGGATCTACACGACAGCGTGAGTCGCGGCGGTACGAGGTCACCCACGTCCCGGCTCCCGTGCGAAACCGCGATCGGCTCATCGGCGTCGGGGAGCCGGTCCTGCCGAGGTACGAGCGGATAGCGTTCGAGAAGGCGCTCGTGGCCCCGCAAGGGCTGCCACTTGCCGCCTACGTGTTCCCCGGGCATCCGCTCCTCGACAGCACGATCGATCTGACGCTCGAGCGGCATCCGGATCTCCTGCGGCGCGGCGCCGTGCTGGTGGACGAGCGTGATCCCGGGCTCTCGCCACGCGCAGTCTTCTATCTGGAGCACGCGATCCAGGACGCCGTCACGCGATCGCGGGCGCGGACCGGCGTAGCGGGCGTGCCTGCCGGTGCGTTCGCGGAGGCGGGTGAGCGACGCATCGTCTCGAAGCGGATGCTGTACGTCGAGATGGACGCCGCCGAGAGCACGCGGCACCTGCACTACGCGCCGTACCTGGACTTCCGGCCGCTGGCGCCTGAGGAGCCTTCGATCGAAGCGATCCTCGGCCGCCCTGAGTCGGCCTGGCTCAGGCGCGATCTCGAGTCAACGGCGCTCGCCCACGCGGTCGCAGATGTGGTGCCCGAGCACATTGGCGAAGTGAGGACGCGAACAATCGAGCGGCTCGACAAGACCGAGGCCGCGGTGAAGGACCGACTCACCAAGGAGATCAACTACTGGGACCACCGTTCCGAGGAACTCCGGCTGCAGGAGCGCGCCGGTCGCCCGAATGCGAAGCTCAACTCCGCCGAGGCGCGCAAGCGTGCCGACGCGTTGCAGGGTCGGCTCGAGAAGCGGCTCGCCGAACTCCGCTTCGAGCGCCAGTTGGCGCCGCTGCCTCCCGTCGTCCTCGGCGGCATGCTCGTCGTCCCTGCGGGTCTGATCGCCGCGATGGGCGGCAAGTCCAAGATCGCCGCGAGTGCCGACACACTGGCGTCAGCCGCGCGCGCCCGTGCAGCCGTGATGGATGTCGAACGCCGCCTGGGTTTCGAGCCGATCGACCGCGAGTTCGAGCGGGTCGGATACGACATCGAGAGCCGGGTACCAGGCACCGGCCGCCTGCGGTTCATCGAAGTCAAAGGCCGGGTGAGCGGCGCCGACACGGTGACCGTCACGAAGAACGAGCTGCTCACCAGCCTGAACAAGCCCGACGACTTCATTCTCGCGCTCGTCGAGTTCCATGACGCTGAGGCTCTTCAGGTGCGATACCTGCGGCGTCCGTTCGAACACAGTGGCGTCACCACCGACTTCAATGGCGCGAGCATCGACTTCCCGTTCGCCGGCCTCCTGGCCCGGTCCGAGGAGCCTCGATGAGCGTCCCTCTATGGCGTCTCGAACGGTTTGGCGGTAGCTGCGAGCCGCGCCATAACGCTGTAAGTGCCGTATTGTCAGAGAGTTCTATGGGTGGTCGCTTTGGGGTGTCTACATAGAGATGCACAAGAAGACGAAGTTGATCGAGGCGACGCCGTCCCGCCGGAAGGTTTGCCGAACTCCAGCCACCTCGGGTGGGCGGGCGATTCCGAAGACGTCTGTGGAATCCGACGATCGCGGATTCGGCGAAGTCCTCGAGATGATCGAGGTCGCTCGCGGCAGGGCCCTGGCCGAGGTCAACTCCGCTCTGGTCGATCTGTACTGGCGGGTCGGCGAGTACATCTCCAAGAAGATCGCCAGTGCGGCATGGGGAGACGGCGTCGTCGACGAGCTGGCCCGGTACATCCAGCGCCGTCAGCCGAATCTTCGCGGCTTCACGCGCCGAAGCCTGTTTCGCATGCGGCAGTTCTTCGAAGCGTACCGGGACCACCAGAAAGTGTCAGCACTGCTGGCACAATTGCCCTGGACCCATCACCTCGTCATCCTGGGTCAATCCAAGCGCCCAGAGGAACGTGAATTCTACGTGCGCATGGCGATTCGTGAGCGCTGGAGTTCACGAGAGCTCGAGCGTCAGTTCCGGGTCGCCGCGTTCGAGCGAGCCGTCCTCACGCCTGTCCGCGGTTCGTCGAAGGTCGCTCGCGTCCAGCCCGCGGCATCCGACATCTTCAAGGACTCGTACGTCGTCGAGTTTCTCGATCTGCCGCGCGAGCACGCTGAACGGGACCTTCACCAGGCACTCGTCGGACGACTGCGGGATTTCCTAATCGAGCTTGGACGTGACTTCTGTTTCGTGGGCTCAGAGTACCCCGTCCAGGTTGGCCGTCGCGACTTCGCGATCGACCTGCTCTTCTTCCATCGCGGCATCAACTGCCTGTGCGCCATCGAGCTGAAGGTAGGCCGATTCGAGCCCGAGCACCTGGGCAAGCTTGAGTTCTACCTCGAGGCCCTCGATCGTGACGTTCGCAAGCCCCATGAAGGCGCCAGCATCGGCATGTTGCTCTGCGCCAGCAAGGACGCTGAAGTCGTCGAGTATGCGCTGAGTCGGTCCGTCTCGCCCACGCTCATTGCCGAGTACCAGACGCAACTGCCAGACAAGCGGCTTCTGCAGGCCAAGCTGCACGAGTTCTACTCGCAGACCGGCCCGTCGATCGAGTCCACCGAAGTGAGCGGTTCCCCGACGCAACGCCCGCGGACCTCGAAGCGAGCGGTGGCTGCCAAGTCCAGCACGCCGAGGAACCGCCGCCGATGACCGGTCGCAAGAAGCTCATCGAGGTGGCCCTGCCGCTCGACGCCATCAACGCAGCGTCGGCTCGGGAGAAGTCCATCCGCCACGGCCACCCCAGCACGCTGCACCTCTGGTGGGCACGCCGCCCGCTCGCCGCCGCCCGGGCCGTCATCTTCGCCCAGATGGTGGACGATCCGTCTGCGCACCCCGACCTGTTCCCGACGGAGAAGAAGCAGGAGAAGGAACGCCAGCGCCTGTTCAGGATCATCGAGGACCTCGTGAAGTGGGAGAACACGACCAACGAGGAGGTCCTCGAGCGCGCCAGGAATGAGATCTGGCAGAGCTGGCGTCGGACCTGCGCCGAGAACGCGGACCATCCTCGGGCCAAGGAGCTGTTCGACCGCCACAAGCTCCCCGCGTTTCACGACCCGTTCGCAGGCGGCGGCGCCCTCCCGCTCGAAGCGCATCGCTTGGGACTCGAAGCGTACGCCTCCGACCTCAACCCCGTCGCGGTCTTGATCAACAAGGCGATGATCGAGATCCCACCGACGTTCGCCGGCAGGCCACCGGTGAACCCGGAGGCGCGCGCGGACAAGAAGCTGTTCGCCCGCGAATGGAAGGGGGCCGAAGGGCTCGCCGAGGACGTGCGCTATTACGGCACGTGGATACGCGACGAGGCCGAGAAGCGCATTGGTCATCTGTACCCGAAGGTTGAGATCACACCGGAGATGGTGAAGGACAGACCCGACCTTGAGCCGTACGTTGGCCAGAAGCTCACGGTAATCGCATGGCTCTGGGCACGGACCGTGAGGAGCCCGAATCCGGCCTTCGCAAGCGTAGAAGTACCGCTTGTCTCGACCTTCATGCTCGCTACGAGGGCTGGCAGGGAGGTCTACGTCGAGCCGGTCATAGCGGGGACCGAATACCGGTTCATCGTGAAGACAGGAAAGCCTGGAAATGCAGAGTCGGTGACGCGAGGGACGAAGGCGACCGGTCGAGGGGCGAACTTCCTCTGTGTGATGTCGGGTACACCAATCAGTGGAGACTACATCAAGACCGAGGGCAAGGCTGGCCGATTGGGCATGCGGCTCATGGCCACTGTGGTCGATGGAGGCCGCGGCAGAGTCTACCTACCTCCGACGGCTGACCACGAGGCCGTGGCAGATTGCATAAGCCCGCCCTGGCGGCCCGACGTTGAGTTCTTTCAGCAGGCGCTCGGTTTTCGCGTCGGGAACTACGGAATGGCGAAGTGGAGCGACCTCTTCACGACGCGCCAACTGGCTTCGCTGGGAGAGCTTTCTGGGCTCGTGCAAGATGTGCAGTCCAGGATCTCGCACGACGCCACGACGGTCGGCATGGCAGATGATGGCCGTCAGTTGTCAGAGGGTGGTGCCGGAAGCCTGGCGTACGCCTCGGCGGTGGCAGTCTACCTTGCGATGGCGGTCGACAAGACCGCTGACTATGGCAGCACTTTGGTGCTCTGGAGCCCCACGCGGGATCAGGCGAAGACGACGTTCGCTCGACAGGCCATCCACATGACCTGGGACTTCGCGGAGGTCAACCCGTTTGCGGGAGCAGCCGGAGACATTGCGGTCAGCCTTGAAGGTATCTCGCGTGTGGTTTCGTCGCTCGCCTCCGGAGACGTGAGAGGCGGAGTCGCGATTGCCGCAGACGCTCAAACGCAGTCCGTCTCCACCAGCAAGATCGTCTCGACCGACCCTCCCTACTACGACAATGTCGGATATGCGGACCTGTCAGACTTCTTCTACGTTTGGCTACGCCGTTCACTGAGGGCCATCCTTCCAGAACTGTTCTCGACTGTGGCCGCCCCTAAGGCGGAGGAATTGGTGGCGACACCGCACCGGCACGGCGGCTTTGACAAGGCGGAGGCGTTCTTCCTCGAAGGCATGACGTCGGCGATGGGACGTCTGGCGGCGCAGGCGCACCCGGACTTTCCAGTCACGATCTACTACGCGTTCAAGCAAGCGGAGGTTGATGGCGAAGTCGGCACGTCGAGCACTGGGTGGGAGACCTTCCTTGATGCTGTCATCAGGGCTGGCTTCGCCACTACCGGCACATGGCCGATGCGAACCGAACGCGACGCACGGAGTCGGGGCATAGATTCCAACGCTCTTGCTTCGAGCATCGTCCTCGTCTGCCGCGCACGCTCGACATCGGCACCTACCGTCAGCCGTCGTGACTTCGTCGCGACGCTGAAGACCGAGCTGCCCGCCGCCCTTGCGCACCTCCAGCGAGGTAGCATCGCTCCTGTCGATCTGGCCCAGGCTGCTATCGGTCCTGGCATGGGTGTCTTTACTCGCTACTCCAAGGTGATCGATGCGGCCGGGAATCCACTCTCTGTTCAGCAAGCCCTCGCGCTGATCAATGAAACCCTCGACCATGCGCTCACGGAACAGGAGGGCGACTTCGACGTCGATAGCCGTTGGGCGCTCGCCTGGTTCGACCACCAGGGGTTCGCCGAAGGCGCCTACGGCGTTGCGGAGACGCTCTCCAAGGCCAAGAACACATCTGTGGAAGGCATGGTCGAATCCGGCATTCTCATGTCGAGAGCAGGAAAGGTACGGCTCCTGCGTCCAGGCGAACTGCCGGTGGACTGGGATCCGGCAGACGACCGCCGCACCAACGTGTGGGAGATGCTCCACCATTTGATTCGCGTCCTCGAGCACGGGGGCGAATCTGCCGCCGCGTATCTTCTCGCCCGATACGGCTCCAAAGCGGACGTCGTGCGCGAACTTGCCTATCGCCTCTACACATCCTGCGAGCGGCGGAAGCGTGCAAAGGAGGCCGCGTCCTACAACGGCCTTGTGCAGAGCTGGCCGGAGATTGTTCGCTTGGCGAACGAGAAGCCGACAGCATCCGTCGAGCAGGGCGGACTCTTCGATCAGGAATAGCGAATGGCGATCAGCAACCACGAACGCGTCGGCAAGGCGCTCGACCTCGTCAAGGACGGGCTGGTGCCGTTCGTCGAACGCGAGCTGAAGGCACAACATGCCCAGCTCTGGATCGAAGAAGCGCGCTCCGCGGTCGGTCCGACGCAGGCACACTTGTTCAAGTCCGAAGGTTCCGTTCAGTGGGACGCCGCTTCGCTTCTCGCCGTCGTGTGGAACCAGTGGAACCTGGTCTTCCGCAAGACACTCGGCCAGGCGGAGCGCACCCTGGTCAGCGAGCTGCGCGACGTCCGCAACCGGTGGGCCCACCAGAACCCGTTCTCCAGCGACGACGCGTATCGAGCGCTCGATTCGGCCTCACGATTGCTCACCGCCGTGTCCGCGGGCGAAGCCGAGGAACTCGAGCGCATGAAGATGGAGCTGCTCCGGGTCCGCTTCGACGAGCAGATGCGAACCGAGAAGCGCCGGACGGCTGGTACCGCCATCGAGAGCCAGGCATCGGCCTCGCTGAAGCCGTGGCGAGAGGTCGTGACGCCGCACCAGGACGTCGCATCGGGCCGCTACCAGCAGGCCGAGTTCGCGGCGGACCTGTGGCAGGTGCACATCGGAGGCGGTTCGGACGAGTACAAGAACCCTGTCGAGTTCTTCCGCCGCACGTTCCTCACCGAGAGCCTGAAGCAGTTGCTGGTGGGCGCCGTTCAGCGGCTGTCAGGGCAGCCCGCAGACCCGGTCGTCCAGCTCCAGACGAACTTCGGCGGCGGCAAGACCCACTCGATGCTCGCGCTCTACCACCTGTTCTCAGGCGTTCCGCCCGGGGAACTGTTGGGCGTCGACGACGTGCTCAAGAAGGCAGGCGCGACGACGCTGCCCAGGCTGAAGCCCGTCGTGCTCGTGGGCAACAAGATCTCGCCAGGCAATCCGCAGACGAAGCCCGATGGCACCGTGGTTCGGACGCTCTGGGGAGAACTCGCGTATCAGCTCGGGGGGAAGAAGGCCTTCGCACGCGTGCAGGCCGACGATGAACGGGCGACCAGCCCGGGCGATGTGTTGCGGGAACTGTTCAACGAGTACGGGCCGTGCCTGGTGCTCGTGGACGAGTGGGTCGCGTACGCGCGGCAGCTTCACGACCAGAGCGACTTGCCGGCCGGGAGCTTCGAGACCCACTTCACATTCGCTCAGGCACTGACCGAGTCGGCCAAGCTCGCGGAGCGGTGTTTGCTGGTGATCAGCTTGCCGGCGTCCGACACGACCGGTTCGCCACACGCGCAAGCGAACGACGTCGAGGTTGGCGGTGAGCGCGGACGTGCCGCCCTTGATCGCCTGCGCAACGCCGTGGGCCGAGTCGAGGCCTCCTGGCGCCCGGCGAGCGCTGAGGAAGGGTTCGAGATCGTTCGCCGCCGACTCTTCGAGCCCATCGTCGATACCGCGCAGTTCGTCGCCCGGGACACCGTCGCGCGGGCGTTCTTCGATCTCTATCGCACACAGCACCAGGAGTTCCCGCCCGACTGCCGTGACTCCGACTACGAGAAGCGCATCAAAGCCGCGTATCCGATCCATCCCGAGGTGTTCGATCGGCTCTACACCGATTGGTCCACGCTCGTGAAGTTCCAGCGCACGCGCGGCGTCTTGCGGCTGATGGCGGCTGTGATCCACAGCCTGTGGGAGAAGGGCGACCGCAACCCGCTGATTCTCCCGGCGAACATCTCGATCGACGAGCCGAGAGTGCAGTTCGAGCTCACAAGGTATCTCTCCGACAACTGGGTGCCGGTGATCTCAAAGGACGTGGACGGCCCGGGCGCGTTGCCGCTGAGGATCGACGGCGAGGTTCCGAATCTCGGGAAGTTCGCTGCCTGCCGTCGCGTGGCCCGGACCATCTATCTCGGATCAGCGCCGACGGCGGCTGCGGCCAATCGCGGGCTCGAGGACCGGCAGATCAAGCTCGGATGCGTCATGCCTGGGGAGTCGCCGGCCATCTTCGGCGATGCCTTGCGGCGTCTCAGCGCGTCGGCGACGTACCTGTATCAGGATGCCGCTCGGTACTGGTACTCGACCCAGCCAACCGTCACCAAGATGGCGGAGGACCGGGCCGAGCAGTTGAGGCGGGATCCCATCCCCGACACCGTCGCGCAGGAGATTGACCGGCGGCTGCGCCTCGATCTGCGCAAGACGGGCGACTTCACGCGCATCCACCCCCTCCCGCAGTCTGGGCAGGACGTGCCCGACGACACCGACGCGCGCCTGGTGGTCCTGAGCATCGAACACCCGTACAGCAAGGAGGCCACGAGCCCAGCGTCTGCCGCCGCGAAGGCCATCCTGGAGTCGAGGGGCAGTGCTCCACGTCTGTATCGGAACACGCTGACGTTCCTGGCGGCCGACAAGTCGCGACTGCAGGACCTACTCGAAGCCGTCCGACGATTCCTCGCGTGGGAGTCCATCCTTGCCGAACGCGAGACACTCGATCTTTCGCCTCACCAGGTGAAGCAGGCCGAGTCGCAGCGAAACAGCGCCGACGGCGCCGTCGCCGCCCGGATTCCCGAGACCTATCAGTGGCTGCTGGTACCCGTCCAGGCGACACCGCAGTCGGCCATGGACTGGCAGGCGACAAGGCTCTCTGGGCAGGATCCGCTCGCCGTCCGGGCCAGCAAGAAGCTCCGGAACGACGAACTGTTGGTCACCGGGTTTGCCCCTACGCGGCTGCGCATGGAGCTCGATCGCGTGCCGCTGTGGCGTGGTCATCACGTCGAGATCCGGCTCCTGATCGAAGACTTCGCACGGTACCTATACCTGCCGCGTCTTCGCCATCCAGACGTGCTCCTCGAGGCCATCCGAGAGGGACTTGGCCTCCTACTCTGGTCGGAGGAGTCGTTCACCTACGCAGACAGCTACGACGAGGCAACTGATCGCTACCGTGGCCTCCGTTGCGGCCAGAACGTCAGCGTGTCCGCCGCGCACACGAGCGGTTTGTTGGTCCGGCCCGAACGTGTTGCCAAGCAGCAGGAGGCAGACGCCGCGGCTGCTGCGGCAGCGTCGGGCGCCTCGGGAGCAACTGGACCGGTAGCCGGCGGTTCGACAACAGTTCGCACTGGAGGTGTGACGCCGCCAGATACGAAGCCTGAGGCCGTCCGCCCGAAGCGCTACCACGGGTCGGTGATCCTCGACTCCGCGCGGGTGGGACGCGATGCCAGCCGCGTAGCCGACGAGGTCATCTCGCACCTCGCGGGCTTGGTTGGCGCGAAGGTCAAGGTCACGCTCGAAATCGAGGCGACAATTCCGGACGGGGCCTCGGAACAGATTGTGCGGACGGTAACGGAGAACGGGCGGACGTTGAAGTTCGGCAGTCAGGGTTTTGAGAAAGACTGACCGAGGACACGACCTACATGCCGCTACCACTGAAGGACTCGCAAGCCGTCGGTGCCCTTGCGGCGGCCCTCTATGACCTTCTCCCCGGGTCCGGCAACAAGGCCTGGCGCGGACACGTGACATTTGCCACTGTGGCGAGTCGCGTTGGAGTCGGTGAATTCTGGCCAGGCGGCTCCAAGCAACCTGCCATTCAGACGCTACTTGAACTCACATTGGAGCGGCGCCGCACGCTGCTCGAGCGACTCGTTGTCGAGCTCGTGCGAGCCGGAATCACCTATCGCCGTAAACAGGGGCGCCCTCTAGCCACACACGAGCTCGATCGGATCAATGGCCACATTCTCGAACTGGGATTCAGATTCCCAGAGCTCTGTGACGGGGCTCTACGAGCCAGTCTGGGTGAGACTGACGACGACCGGGCAAGGGCGGCAGTTGAACGTGCCAGGACAGACGAGGAGATCAGGCGTTCCACGAGAACGGTTCAGGACGAACTGCAGGCGCTGCGCCTCGAGCTGGAGCAGCTAGCAGTTCTGACGGACAGGAGTGCCGCCGGTCGTCAGTTGGAGTCGTTGCTGACGCGCCTGTTCAATGCCTGTGGACTCCAAGGCCGGACAGCGTTTCGTGTCGTTGGTGAGGAGATCGATGGTTCATTCGAGCTCGACCACAGCGTCTACCTCGTCGAGGCCAAGTGGCAACGCGAGCCCGTCAGCCACAGTCAGTTGCTCGTCTTTCACGGCAAGGTCGGCGGAAAGAGCCAGTTCACACGGGGTGTGTTCATTGCGCTCAACGACGTCAGCACAGAGGCAAGGGAGGCCATTCGACAGGGCAAGCGACCGGCGTTCTTCGTCATGAACGGCTACGACTTGATGATGATCCTTACCGGAGCGATCGACCTCGTCGACTTCTTGAGGGCGAGGCGCCGCTTGCTCGACGAACAGGGCCTCGTGTGTCTACCGTTCGCCGAATTGCGATGACGACCATCACCGACTACCGTCTGGGAGACTCCGAATGATCGGGACCGACCCGATATCGAATCAACCCTCCACCGACCAAGCGCTCAGGCTCTCTCCCGCGGTACCGCCTACTGCTGCGCCGCCAGTGTTGATGGCCGATGTTCGCATTCAGGACTTCCGTGGCCTGAGCGACTTGGTCACGTCGCTCGATCCCCTGACGGTCTTCGTTGGGGAGAACAATTCTGGAAAGACATCGTTCCTCCAATCGTTAGCCGTCTTCTTTGGCGCCACTCGCGCCACGGAGGACGACCTTCACGTCGACGCTGCGGGAACGCGTGCGCCGAAGTTTGTGATCGACGTTCGTTTCGTTCCCGGAGAGGGTGTCAAGTTCGCTCCAGATGTCGAGGCACGCTTGGTTGGACGCATTCAGTTTCCACAGGATGCGACAGCACCGCAGTACTTCACGATGCGCGCGATCGGTGCTGCGGCGAAGGACGGAACGGGCATCGAACTTGAAAGGCGCTTTCTAGCCGGCTGGGCCGAGACGCGGACGTCTGCCGCGGCGCTGCGGGAGCTGACCGACAGACCCGGCCGTGAACATCTGTCCCTTGTGCAGTTCTTCATGCTTGATGCTCGGCGGGACCTGGTCGAGGAGCTGAGAACGCGAACGAGCCACTGGGGTCGTCTACTGGCCGACCTGGGTCTCGAGCCGGCAGAGCGAGCGGCGATCGAGCAGGCCCTTGCGACGGTGGGCGACCGAATTGTCGCATCCAGCCCGGTCCTCGGTTCGGTCAAGACAGGCCTAGGCGGGGTGAAAGACGCCCTTGGAGCCAGTGTGTCCGACGTCGCCATTGCCCCGGTGCCGGGGCGAGTCGACGACCTGTCTCGTGCGGTCGATGTAATGATCCAGCGCCCGCAAGGGGCGGCGCTGCCGCTTCGCCTTCAAGGGCAGGGCTCTCGAAGCCTCGCTGCCGTGATGGTGTTCGAATCGTTTGTGAGGAAGCGGGTGACGCTTGGCGGGCCCGTGTCGCCGCTCGTTGTCGCGGCCTTTGAGGAACCAGAGGCCCATCTTCACCCGCAGGCGCACAGGGCCATGCTGGGCCTGATTGCCAAGCTCGATGGGCAGAAGTTGGTCTCCACGCACTCCCCGCACGTGGTGCGTGTGGCCGACATCCATGCCATCCGTAGTATCTCCAGAACCGTGTCAGGGGCGCCGCAGTGCAAGGCGGTTCCTCGGAAGTCCAACGGTGGTCCGACCTTCGCTGGCGATGAACTGGCAAACGTCACGCGCTTCGTTCAGCGCAACAATGGGGAGATTCTCTTCGCGAGAGCCGTGGTCGTCATCGAGGGCGACACGGAGGACTTCGCTTTGCCGGTCTTTGCGCGTCACCACTGGGCGAAAGATCCAAGCCTCCTCGCGATTTCATTCGCGCATACCGATGGCGCCGGCAATGGCAAGCACGTCGTCCGCATCCTCGAATACCTCGGAGTGCCGTGGGTACTCATGGCTGATAGCGACGACGCTGGCAAGAAGGGTGTCGACTCCATCGAGCAGGCTCTCGGACGGTCGCTTACCGCCGACGAACTGGTACGGCTTCCGGGCAGTGTCGGCTTCGACGAGTACCTCATCGATGCAGGCTATCGCGTCCCGATCGAGGCCGCGATCGCTGAACACTATGGGCCCGACGAGCTGGTCGGCTGCAGGGCACGGTGGCATGGTCAAGCTGTGAAAGGGGGAGGCACACGGGACTATCGGAGCCCCGGCTGGGAAGAGCGCCTCGTACGGGAGTTCTGCAAGCGTAACAAGGGCACACTAGGGCAAGTTCTCGCGGCCGTGATCCTGCGAGATGCCGAGAAGCACAACCTGTCGCCTTTGCCGCCAGTAGTTCGTGAAGTGTTCAAAAAGGTGGACAAGTGGCTGAAGTGAACTCCCAGTCGATCGCGCTCACGCCTGAGCAGGAGGCTATTGTCAGCCTCACTGACGGTGCGTACCTGGTTGTTGCTCCTCCTGGATCCGGCAAGACCGAGGTCCTGGCACAGCGAGTAGTCAGGCTCGTCCAGAGCGCTCCAGATGCCGGGTTCAAGGTGCTGGCCCTGAGCTACACCAAGAATGCGGCAGCAACGATGCGTCGCAGGGTTGGAGACCGACTCGGCGAATTCACGTGGCGCGTCGTGTGCACGACGTACCACGCGTTTTGCACAGACCTGCTTCGCAGCTACGGCGACCTGGTCGGCCTGCCGAGTGATTTCACGCTGTACGACACGGCTGAGGATCAACTGCAGGCGCTGGCTCAGGGCTTGGTCGAGGAAGGGGTGATTGGGGACTCAAGCGAAATCGATCGAGCCGCAGCGCTCGAAGCGCTGGGACTGATCGGCCGGTTGAAGCGCGACCTGGTCCTCCCGACTGCCGCCCCGGATGAGGCGTCGGCGCAATGGTCCGTACCGCTTTCGGTGGCCTACCGCGCGTACGAGCTGGCCCTACGAAAGAATGGAGCGCTGGACTTCGATGGCGTTCTCGTCAAGGCACACGAGCTGCTGCGCGCTCAACCAGAACTGTGCGCCCAATACCGACGAAGCTATCGTTACATCCTCATCGACGAAGCGCAGGACACCAGCACCGCCCAGTACGAGATCTTGCGGGCGCTGTGTGGAGACGAACATCGTAACGTGCTGATGGTTGCTGATCCGGCACAGTCGATCTACGCGTTTGCTGGCGCCAGCGCGCAGTACATTGATGCTTTCCAGCGCGACTTCGGGGCTACTAGGTACGTGCTCGGTACGACGTTCCGATGTGGAAGTGAGATTCTGCGTATTGCGGCAACACTCCAACCACAGAGCACGAAGGCGCAGAGGGAATCGCGGGCGCACGCTGCGAGGGCTAAGGGGTGGGTGTCCTTCGCTGCGTGGAACTCGGAGCGAGATGAAGCCGTCGCCACGGTGGACTGGGCGGAGGGTGTGATTCGCGACGGGCTACCTGCCTCCAGCGTGACGATAGAGGAGCAGCCGAGCATCCGCGCAGAGGAACTGGCGATCGTGGCACGAAGTCGGAATCACCTTCATGCCGTCTTGGCGGAATTGGACGAACGGAACGTTCCGTACCACTTCTCGACAGGCGAAGCTGGGGTCTTTGACACGGAGGAGTACACCGCACTGTTGTACGGGCTCAAAATGCTCGCCAATGAACGAGATGTTGCGGTCGCCAGGAGCCTAATTGCACACGTCAGGCGCTCGAACGCAGGGGCTGTTGTCCGCGACTACGACGGCATTCTCGACGACGCTGCTCAGCTCGTCGCGGGGCTCGCTAGTGACGTGACCCGAACGAACATGGCCGTTCCGTTCGCCGCCCTCTCAGATGCCGCTGCAGGACGAGACTCGATGGCGGTAGTCCTTCAGCGCTTGGCGGACTGGGATCCGAGCCAAGATGTGGCCGATCCGGACGAGGCCGACCTGCTGAATGCCGATCGCGAACTGTTCCGCGACCGCTGGATTCAGTACCGGAACCGCCCGCAGTCCGTGCAGAGGGGATGGCATGGTGTGGTGCTTGAGCTTGTTAGCACGCCGCGCCCGGAAGCGCCGGGAGTTCGTGTCTTGACTGTCCACGCGGCGAAGGGTCTTGAGTTCAGGGCGTTGGCGATCATCGGCCTGAACGACGGTTCGTTTCCGGATTTCCGGAATCTCGACGGGAAGGACATCGAGGGTGAGCGGCGTCTGATGTACGTCGGCGTTACACGCGCGTCCAGGGCGCTCTGGCTGTCGCGCCCGCGAATGCGACAGACCAGGTTCGGTATGCGTCGCCAGGAACCTTCGCGCTTCCTCCTTGAGATGGGGTTTCAAGGCACCGAGTGAGGCGCCGCCTGGGGCGCCGCCGATTGCGTCGAGGACGCCCCAGCAGTCCTGAGTTCGCGAAGCGATATGAGGATCATGGTGGAGCTGCCAGCATTCAGGATCGACGGAGGCCTGGTTCGGTTCATGGCCGCCTGGCGTTCCTGGCCTGGATGGGAGCCAAGTGCTGCTCAATGCGTTCCTCAGCCTGTCCGAATGCCGGGTCGATAACCGCAGAATCAGGCCTGAAGCCCGCGGGTCGACCACCGGTCGGATGAGCGCGACTTCCGCGTGGGCACGGCAGTGACACCAGCACCGCGCGCGTCCACCGAACGCTGCCGGCCATTGGCCACGTGGGTGGATCGAGAACCCCTTGGCCTGGCGTTCCACGTGTCTAATACGTGTCTCTATCTCGGCTTTCGTGCGGTTCTGGCGGATCTGGAGGAAGCGAGAATCCGCTAAGTTCTTTGTTTTCAACAACCAGCAGTGGTTCGAATCCCACCCTCTCCGCCAACAATTCATTTAGAATCAACGACTTCGATGTTGTGGTGTTGGGTGGTCACCCACCCACTCCGTTGGGCTATAAGTTGTTGATCCGACACGAGTAGGTTGCACGCGGTCAGAGCCGTATTCCAGCTCTCATCCAGACGCAGGGCTGACCCGCCGCGGAGACGCGTCAGCGCTTGGCCAATGGACGGAAGAACGCGCGGACAGTTCACGGTCACGCGTCGGGCGAGTCCAGCGAGCGTCGGAAGGCCTGAGACAGCGACTGCCGTTCCTGCGCGAAGCTGCCGGATTCGATCGGCTTGACGCATACACGGTATCCGTATATCGTTGGATCGTGATCCAGTCGTTTGCCGATGCGACGACCGCGGACCTCTGGGCCGAGCGGAACAGCAAAGCGGCGCGGCGGGTGCCCCGCGACATCTGGCCCATCGTCCTGCGCAAGTTGACGGTGCTTGACAGCGCGCAGCGACTCGAGGACTTGGCGGCCGTGCCCGGCAATCGGCTCGAAGCCCTTGCGGGCGACCGCAAGGGCCAGCACAGTATTCGCGTGAACCAGCAATACCGGATCACGTTCCGGTGGGAGAGACAGGATGCGTACACCGTCTGCTGCGAGGACTACCACTGACAGCATCCCGCGCGACGCCTCTCAGCCGGGACCGGCCGTCCACCCGGGCGAGATTCTGCTCGAGGAGTTCCTCAAGCCACTCCAGATGACGCAAGTCGCGGCCGCCAAGGTGCTCGGGATGTCGAACGTGCGGCTGAACGAACTCGTTCGTGGGAAGCGCGGCGTCACTGCCGACACGGCGCTCCGGTTGGCTCAGCACTTCAGGACCACGCCGCAGTTCTGGATGCACATGCAAGCGAACTTCGACCTCAAGGTGGCGCTGGCTCGCCGACGAGCGATGAAGGTGGCCAAGCGCGCGTGAAGATCGCTGCGAGCGAAGACGGCCGACGCCGTTGCCGACTCGACCGAGAGGACTCCCCTCGCCCCGGTTCGCTATCGTCCAGGACAGTCGTCCACCGCTGTCCGCTAGCAGCCCGTGGCGAAAGTGGCGCTGCATTCGACGGGCGGGGCATCCCGGCTGGCGGCGTTGCTCCTCCTTCAAATACTGGCCGTATTCTCGGTCGTCGCGCCTGGCCAGCCGGGCGCCGCGCCCGT
>JADLFM010000175.1 GCA_020845495.1 Chloroflexota bacterium | reverse complement strand
TCAGGGTCCCGGTCTTGTCGAATACTACGATGTCGAGCCGGGTGGCATCCTCGAGCGCAGAGGCGTTCTTGAAGAGGATGCCGCGCTGCGCGCCGAGCCCGGTGCCCACCATCACGGCCATCGGCGTCGCCAGTCCCAACGCGTCCGGACAGGCGATCACGAACACGGTAATCGTGAGCGTGATGGCGAACAGGAGCGTCTGGCCAATCCACCAGAACCAGACCGAGAATGTGACGACCCCGATGACGACGGCGATGAGCACGAGCCATTGCGAGGCCTTGTCGGCCAGCAGTTGCGCGGGCGCCTTCGAGTTCTGCGCCTCCTGTACCAGCTTGACGATTTGCGCGAGGGCCGTGTCGGCGCCGACCTTGGTCGCGCGGTACTTGAAGCTGCCACTCTTGTTGATGGTGGCGCCAATCACCATGTCGCCCGGCTTCTTGGCCACCGGCATCGACTCGCCGGTCAGCATCGACTCGTCCACCTGCGAGTCCCCCTCCAGCACCTCGCCATCCACGGGAACCTTGTTGCCGGGCCGAATCACCACGATGTCGCCCATCGCGACCTCGGCCGTCGGGACCTCCATCTCGCGACCATCCCGGAGGACGGTCGCCATGGGCGGGGCGAGATCCATCAACGAACGAATGGCGTCCGAGGCGCCCGCGCGGGCTCGCATCTCCAGCCAGTGGCCCAGGAGAATGAAGACGAGGAGCACGGCGACTGCTTCGTAGAACTGGACCCCTTCGAAGAAGAACGTCGCCCCTACGCTGAAGACATAGCCGGTGCCGACCGACAGCACGATCAGGACCGCCATGTTGAGGACGCCGTTTCTCAGGGCCCGCCATGCCGCCACGAAGAACGGCCAGCTCGGATAAATGATGGCGAGCGAGCCGAGGAGGAAGAGCCACACGTCGAGTGCGAGTCGGAACGGCGGTGCCGGCGGGGTGAAGAGCCCGCCCATCGGCGAGTAGATGAATAGCGGCACGGTGAACGCCAGACACAGCCAGAAGCGATTGCGCATGTCGCGCACCATCGCCTGCATGTCCGCTCCGGCGCCGTGGCCCATCTCGTGGGCCATCTCGTCCCTCGGCGCGGCGGGCGCACCGGCCCGCTCAGTTGAGGCGGGGCCGTGGCCGACGTGAGCCGAAGCCGTGGCGGTGGCCGGCTCTGCCGGGGGATCGCGGGGCTCGCAGACGTGACGAGGCAGTTGCTGGCCCGAGCAGTGATAGCCACACTCCCGGACCTGCGCCTTGATGGCGTCGAGCGTGGTCCGTGCCGTGTCGAACGTCACCGTGGCACTGCCGCCGACGTAGTTGACCGCGACGCGCTCGACGCCAGGCAATCTCGCCAGTTGCTTTTCCACACCGGCGGCACTCAGTGCCGACACGAGCCCTCCGACATCCACCGTGACGGTTTCCGCCGTGCGGTTCGCTGGATTGTGTCCTTCGTGTCGTCGGCTCACGGGGCGATGGCTCCCTGCTCCACGCAGTCCGGGTGATAGGGAAAGACGACGGCCGGGTCTGCCCTAAGGACGGTCTCGTCCTTGTCGGCGTAGTGCAGGCGCGTCAGCAGGTCCTGGATGAGATTGATCCTGGCGAGTCGCTTGTCGTCCGCGCGCACGAGCGTCCACGGCGCCACGGGGTTGTGGGTTCGGGCCAACATCGCATTGCGCGCGTCGCTGTAGGCCTTCCACCGCTTCAGGGCCTTGTCGTCGATCGGGCTGACCTTCCACTGTTTCAAGGGATCCTTTCGGCGCGCCCGCAGTCGGGCCCGTTGCTCGGGCCGACTGATGTCGAGGTAGTACTTGAGCAACCTGATGCCGGAGCGCACGAGCATCGCTTCAAACTCGGGGACCGACTGCATGAACTCCTGATACTCGTCGTCCGTGCAGAAGCCCATCACGTACTCAACGCCGGCGCGGTTGTACCAGGATCGATTGAAGAGCACGAACTCCCGTGCCGCCGGCAGGTACGGCACGTAGCGCTGGAAATACCACGCACTCCGGTCCCGGTCTGAGGGACGACCAAGGGCGACGACGCGCGTCTCACGAGGACTCAGATGCTGCACGACGCGCTTGATCACACCGTCCTTGCCTGCCGCGTCCCGTCCTTCGAGCACGACGAGAATCTTGTCGTCGCACCGGATGAAGTGCCGCTGGAGCTTGACGAGCTCCACTTGCAACGTGTGAAGCTGCCGCTTGTAGTTGTCCCGGGGGCCGTGGGGCGACACATCTGTCGGCTGGCGGCGCTTCTTCTTGCTCACGAACGTTCCTCCCTGCAGGGGGTTGAGTGAGTCGTGTCTCCAGTGCGTCCCGCGTCACGATACCTGACAGGGCACAGAGCAGTTCATCGCCCTCGATTAATTGTCGTTAACAATGCGCCGAAGGCGCCGTGCCGCCGTAGCGCACACCACCCGTGCATGCGAAGATGCTGCCATGCGCGACGACACCGGCGCTCGCCCGACAGTCGACCCGTTCACCGGTGTGCAGGTTCGCATCGGCGTGATGGGCTCCGCGGGAGGCGAACCTGTCCCAGCCATCGTCGACAGCTGCCGGCAACTCGGACGAGCCATTGCCTCGAGCGGATGCTGTCTGCTCACCGGTGCCTGTCCGGGTGTGCCGCACGAGGTCGTCCTCGGGGCGAAGGCCGCGAGCGGACATGTCATCGGAATCTCGCCTGCCGTGTCCCTCAAGGAGCACGTCGAGCGGTACGGCTCCCCCTACGAAGAATACGATGTGCTCATCTTTACCGGGCTC
>JADLFM010000174.1 GCA_020845495.1 Chloroflexota bacterium | reverse complement strand
CGAAGCTTGCGTCTGTAGCACCGCAGCACGCGACGCAGCTTGAGGCTCTCTACCTCTGTGAGGTATTGGCCATCAGCCTCGACCGTAGTCGCGCGCCACGACCCCACGATGTCCAGGAGGCGTTCCGCCTGGACCAACTGGGATGCGGTGACGTCGACTGAATAGCACTCCTCGCGGTCTTTGAAGCTCGGCAGGCTCCGCGCGACCGCGATGGCTTCCTGAAACCGTGGCGACCGCGAGCGGCGAAACGTGATCGAGCAGATCGACAACTCATCGTCCATCGGCAACATGACCGCTCGCGCATCGGCAACAAGTCAAGGCCAACGTCAATCCCTCCACATGCTGTACCGGCCAAAGCGTGTGGCGATGAGCGTTATGTAGTTCTCGGCGTGAGCGAAGTCATCTGGCCGCGTGTGGCGGTAGGCCGGAATCGGCTGCCCAAAGTCATCTGGCGCTGTCGTCCGCACAAGTGCTTGCATGTGCTCGTAGTAGGCACCGCCGGCGAGCTCACGCGCATTCGCCGGCAGAGTGCTCCGCCTCGCTCGAAACGACCCGAATGTTTCGTCCAGCGACAGGGTGCGCACGGCCGACACGTGGGCGTCGCGACCCCAGACAAACTCATGATGGGCACCTTGTTGTCTGTAATAGGCGAGGAATACGTTCGTACGGCCCCTCCGGGCCATACGTCGGTGAAAGGCCCGAGCGCCCCGCGTGTCAGGCTGTGCATCGACGACGCAGTAGCGGACTCGGAATCGGCGGCAGAGCTCATCGACATCCTCCCACCCTCCGGTGAATCGCTCGACGAAAATTGGATACGAGTGCTGTTTGAGAAAGACGCGGATCACGATCCAGAAACAGTTCTGACCGACGTCGATCCCCATGACAACGCTGTCGGCGTTCTCTACCTGGTCAGGGCTGGGCTCTCCCGCCTGACAGAAATCCAGGTCCGCAGCCGACAGCCTGGAGTCCGCCGCTACGAACGGCATGCCGAGATCCTGGCGCCAGAACTGCTCCTGGTTCATGCCGACATTGCCGCTGGCAGCTAGCCTCATGTCGTTGATCCGCGGCAGGGGAAAGACGAGTCGGTTGAGCTGATAGCCACGGATGTCCTTGACTTCCGGGCGCATCGGGACCCATCGGCCCGGGCGGTAGGGGTCGAGTGCACCGCCGCAGTGGCAGACCACTACTCCGCGCTCGAAGTCGACATTCTCCGGGTACTGTGGATCGACCCAAGCCCCGCATGATGGACATTGGAGTTCGTAGTGGCGTTCGTCTGAGAGGCCGAGAAGGGCATTGACCCCAAACTCGGGAATGGTCGGCGTCGAAGCGATCCAGAGTCGGTTGAGGTGGCTCGAGCGGAGTCTTGGGATAGCCTGTGACAAGACCTCGTCCTTCATCAGGTCGAACTCGTCGAGGATGACGAGGTCGGCATCGATCCCGGTGTATTGGGAGGCCTGATCGGAACCGCTCAGGTAGATGGTCCCGGGACCGATCGTCCGCATGAGCGCTCGCTGGGCAAGGGGCTGGCCGTCCCGGGCGCGGGAGGCGAGCCGTCGGAGTGCCGGGCTCTCGGCGATGGCTGCCGCCAGTCGACCCTGTGATAGTCGCTCGACGTTCTGCTGGGTGGGCATGAGTTGGAGGACATTTCCGCGGCCGCCCTGCTGCGTTGACGCTACCCAGAACGCGAGGTTCATCATCATCTCCGTGACGCCGACCTGCGCCGGCTTTTGGACGACCGTGAAGGGGTGGGATTCCCGGTAGATGTCACGAAGAGGAGGCGGCACGACGAAGGGCCTTCCATGGAGGGTGCGGAACGCCTCGGCCCAGACGAGCGGGTCGTTCGGATTGCGCTTTGCGAGCTCATGCCGTGCCTGCTGTTGGACCCGGGCCACCGCCCTCGATGAGTCTTCTGAGTTCCTCGTCGCTGAGTCTTTCAATGCGTTCATCCTTATATTCCTCCAGAATGACGTGTTCGGTGGCTTCACCCAGGGCGAGGGCCTCGAGTCGGAAGCCTGTTTCGATCGCCCGGATCGCCTCATGCGCCCGGACGGTGTCGCCGGCTTTGTCGCGGAGCCATTCCAGGCCGCGTCGTTGAAGCACAAGGCCCTCGTCGCGGAGGCGCCGGCGGTACTCGCTGACCCACTCGACGCGCTCGCGCTCGGCCGCTTCCCGCGCCTGGCGTTCGAGATCCCGGATCCGCTCCTGCCAGTGGAAGGTGACGGACCAGGTTTCGAGGGTGCGCAGAGAGGGGACGCGGCGTACGCGCCCTGTCAGTGCGATCCGTAGTTGGAGAAGGCTCCGGTCAGGCCCAAGTTCGAGGTAGGTGTCGAAGGCGATGTCAGCGCGCGCCGAGGCAGCCATCAGCGTGCCTCGTGGACAGCCCGGCGGCCGGTGTAGCGCTCCCACCGATCAATGGCCACCTGGGCGTAGACGGGGTCGACTTCGAGCCCGACAAAGCGACGTTGGAGTCGCTCGCAGGCGATAAGGCAGGAGCCAGATCCAGTGAAGGGGTCGAGGACGGTGTCAGCGCGGCGGGTGACGTTCGTAATGAGCGCTTCGATCAGACGCACGGGTTTGGCGGTGGGGTGGTCGCGCGACGCCTTCGGGCGCGGGTACTCGTAGACGGAACTCTGATCGTTTCCGCCGTACCAGCCCTTCCCCCCACGACCCCATCGGCCGGGGCCGGGCTTG
>JADLFM010000173.1 GCA_020845495.1 Chloroflexota bacterium | reverse complement strand
GCCTCAGGCCGTCGCCTCAGGCCGTCGCCTCAGGCCGTCGCCTCAGGCCGTCGCCTCAGGCCGTCGCCTCAGGCCGTCGCCTCAGGCCGTCGCCTCAGGCCGTCGCCTCAGGCCGTCGCCTCAGCGCGTACGCCGTTCATGCGTGGCGCGCACGACCCCTCCTGCTGGGGGATGGACTGGGAGAAGGTTCCTACTGAGGGTAGCGGCTTGAACCTTCACCTGCTCCGTGCCGACCTGGACCGGTACCACGGTGAATCCCACATGCGCCCTGGCTACGACCAGGGAGATCCCACCGCGGCGTTGGTTTAGAGTGTCACTTCGCGGCCGGTCCGCGCCGATTCATAGAGCGCCTGGATGAACGCCACCGACTTCCGTGCCCCTTCGCCTGTCACGAGTGTTGGGGAGGTGTAGGCGTCGTCGCGGACCCAGCGGGCGAAGTCCTGAAAGGCGCTCTGAGCCGGTAGAGGGCCTGTTGGTGCGCACTCCGCGACCGTGGACTTCCACATCGCGAGCGTCCCGTCGTCGAGGATGAAACTGCCGTCCGACCCCCCGACCTCCATACGCGTGAGCGACCCGCCGCCATACTGACCGGGCGGCAGCGGATTGTGGAAGGTCGTCGTACCGACCAGCGTCGCCAGGGCGCCGCTTACGAACGTCACGAGCGCGACTCCGGTGTCTTCGGTCTCCATGCGGTGCGTGAACGTTCCGCACTTCGCCACGATGCTCTGTACGTCGCCCAGGTACCAGAGCATGAGATCGATGGTGTGGATCGCCTGGAGTAAGATCGCGCCGCCGCCGTCCACGGCCCAGGTGCCGCGCGTCCCGGTGTAGTACTCCTGAGGCCGGTAGCACTTGTACGCGAACTCCCCGAGCACTGGTTTCCCGAGCGCACCATCTGCGATAGCGCGGTAGCCGAGGTAGTTTTCGGGGACGTAGCGCGACATGTACTCGGTGCTGAGCTTGACGCCGGCCGCGCGGCATGCCTCGATCACCGTGTCTACCCGCTCGGTCGTGATCTCGAGCGGTTTCGTCGTCAGGACGTGCTTGCCAGCGCGCGCCGCCTCGATCGCGATGTCGGCGTGGCTAGCGTTCGGGGTAAAGATTGCAATGACGTCCACGTCGTCGCGCTGGAGCATCTCGCGATAGTCGGTGTGCCAGTCTACCCCGAGTTGCTCCCCAGCCGGGCGGGCGGACTGCTCGGACCGCGCCGCGACCGCCACGAGCTGCGCCTCAGGCGTCTTCTGGATGACGGCGCATCGTCCCAGGCCGAAGTTGACCCCAACCACGCCAAACCCGACCCGTCCATCTGCTGTCGGCATGCTCGCTCGTCTCCCTGTCATTCGAGGCGGGGGATAGCCCCCCTCACCCGCAACCCCTCCCGCACGAGGGGGAGGACCGAGGGCGAGGGGGCAGCCCGGGCTGTGGGCGAGGGTGTAAACGCTACACGGTGGCGTGTCCCGAGCGTCGGGAGCCTCGCATCACCACGTCCTTCACATCGACGACGAGATACAGATAGCCGTCCTCGATCGTGACCGGATACGTCTCGACGGCGTACGGGCCTTTCACCATGCCCGGCGCCGGAGCTTCGGGATCCTCGGTTGCCGGCGCATTCGCGATCACCTCCGCGGCTTGACACTCGCACGTACTCACGGAGGTGTCGGCGGCTGACGCTTCGTTCGGCGATGCCTGGGCGGTCGACGCGGCCGTAGGCGGGGCGCTCCCCACCGGCGGCGGCATCGTCGCACGGACGACCGGATTCTTGATGTAATCGGCGGGGGCGACCGGCGTCTCCGGGCCGATCCCATCTGGATCCTCGACGCTGACCTCGTAGCTACGCACGCGCAGCCGCTTTGGATCGCACCAGGACTGCCCGGTCTTGAGGCTGAACTCCCAGCCGTGCGAGATGCAGGCGATGATTTCCTTGCTGCCACTGTACTCGAACTGCCCGGGCACGTCCGATTTCAGGATGCCCCACAGCTTACCCTCACACAGTGGCGCGCCTTGATGCGGACAGCGATTGCGAATCGCGTAGAACTCGCCATCCACGTTGAAGACGCCGATCGACCGCCCCTCCACGCGGACGATCTTGCGGCCGCCGGGCGGGATCTCGTCAGCTTTGCCGACAATGAACTTCATGGTCTCACCTTACAGGCCGTACGGCCGTCGCCCATCCCCGTAGTGAATCATCGCCTTGACGTCGGAGGAAAGCACCGTCGGCAGGGTGAAATCTGGGTCGTCGCTATCCCAGTGCGGACAATCGCTGGCGAACGCGATGTGGCTCGCCATGCTGCCGAAGTGCTCCAGCAACTGGCTGAAGTGCCGTGGCCTGCGCGGCTCCTCTGCCGGTTGGGTGGTCAGGGACACATGCTCGCGGATGTACTCGGACGGCTGCGTCGATGACGGCCTGACCGGCGAGCGCCCGCCCATTCCCTGGATGGTGCGTTTCGATCGCTACCGCCCTCCTCGATGCGTGCCTGACGCCGACGACGCGCCTGTCGTCGGCAGGGTGCTTCGTGTCGGCATAGTGCACGATAGCTTTCGGAGTGTGAGCCGCGCCAGCCGTGGCAGCGGGTATCTCGAGCACCACTGCCGTCTCGCGGCGAGCCGGGGGCACGCATCCTGCCGCAGGCCGGACGGTATCTCAGCCCTTCGCACCCCGATACAGCCCCGTCATCCGAGACGCCCCGTCACGTGACGGGCCGTCATCGGCGTCTCCCACTCGGCGTCTCCCACTCGACAATCCCCACCTTTTTGGAGCGGCGCGCGGCCCATGGCACCCCGAGCCCCACGTCCTCGCCGTGGACATGACGTCGGCACGGGGAAGTCAGGGCTGCTGTCAACCGTGGCACACGGCCTGGCCGGGCTTGGTAGGGCCATCGGCCGTCTCAGGCTCAGCGTCAGGGGTAGGCGAGCGGGAGGGGCGAGGTGGCACGGAGCGGCCGCATCCGGGGTAGCGCCCCCGTCTGCGCAGTCTGTCATCCCAGACATCGGCCGACGGGTCGCCGCCGGTACGCGCTCCGAGCCGCTGCCGGTCAGCCTCCGGGCGGTGCCGCCCGCGACCTGGCTGTATGCCATCCTGGCAGCAGCCGTGGCGCTCATCCTTGGCCTCGGGCTGCTGCGGGCACTGGTGCAACTCTCCCACGTTCTGGGGTTGCTGCTCGCCGCGATCGTGCTGGCGGACGCGATTGCGCCACTGGTGAGCGTCCTCGAGCGGTTCGTGCCGCGTACACTCGCGATTCTCCTGGTCTACCTCTGCGGCATCGTCGCCGTCGGATTGATTGCCTGGCTGATCGTGCCGACCATCATCGCCGAGGGAGTGTCGCTGCTGGCGAATGTGCCGCGCTGGATTGCGCGAGCCGAAAGCCTGCTGAACCACCTGAGCCAGTGGCAGGGCGCGGCACTCCAGCCGATCCTCGAGCACTTGCAGACGAACGTCTCTGGCCTGACTGGCCTGCTCTTCTCATTACCGCTGACGATCGTGTCCTCCACGGTCGATATCGTGTTCCTGATCGTCACGTCGATCTACTGGTCACTCACGTCTCCCGCGCTGCGCCGATTCATCCTGTCGCTCTTCGCACCGGAGCAGCAGGGCACCGCCGACACCGTGCTGCGGGAGATGGGGCAGAACATGGGCGGCTACGTCCGAGGCATCCTCATCGACGGGCTGGCAATCGGTGTTGCGTCGTACATCGGCATGCTCGCGATCGGCCTCGACTTCCCCCTGGTGCTCGGCATCATTGCCGGCCTGGGCGAGATGGTCCCGCTGGTAGGCGCAACGGTCGGAGCGATCCCCTCGGTCATCGTTGCCTTTCTCAAATCGCCGATGACCGCCCTCATCGTCATCGCCTTCTACGTCGTGCTCCAGCAGGCCGAGAACCATCTTCTGGTCCCAAACGTCATGTCGCGGGAGGCCGACATTCCGCCAGTACTGGCGATCATTGCACTGCTGGCTGGGGCCGCGCTCGGCGGGCTGCTCGGCGCGCTCATCGCCATCCCCGCGGCAGGTGCACTCCAGGTGCTGGTACTACGCGTCCTGGCACCGGCGATTCGAAACTGGACCGGGGCACAGGCCCCGTGCACCCCCGCGGGAGACGCGCCTGGGGCCGACGCGCCTGGGGCCGACGCGCCTGGGGCCGACGCGCCTGGGGCCGACGCGCCTGGGGCCGACGCGCCTGGGGTCGACGCAGGTACGCTGGGCACTCGACCGCAGCGGCGCGGATGATCCTGCTGCCCTATGATTGGTGCGGGACCCGGCCGGCTGCGTCAGCCGAGCAGGCGTTGCACCCGCGCAGGATCCAGACGTCCGTGTGTGAGCGGCGCCTGCTCGCCTCGTGTCGTAAGCGCCTGACGCGCCAGGGCTACGGCCTCACGCGCGGCCTCGGCGCTGCCGATGGCGCTCCCGGCGGCGAGCGCCGAGCGGCTCAGTGCCTCTGCGAGCGCGCCGTCGAATTGCCCGGCTCGGGTATCGAGCGACGATGCGAGATCGTGCACCCGCAGGAAAGCGAGGTCGAGGGCGTGGGTTGCCGCGAAGGCCTCGTCAGGCGTGCGAACGCTGAGGTCGGTCAATCCGAGATCAGCCGAGCCGACTTCGCTGAACGGATGGGCCGACGGCAACTCGACGCCATCGGCGGGCGCCCCGTTCGCGAGCAGGCGGACGTCGAAGGACGTCGTGTCGGCCGTCTCGTCGAGGTCTGCGAGTGCCCGATCTACCTGCTGCTGGAGGGTCACACGGTCGGCTGCGGAGAGCGTTCGATCCTCAGCCAGTACGGCAACGTCGCGCAGATGCTGGACGATGCTGCGGGTGCTGGCGACGCCAGCGCGAGCCTCCTGGAGTAACGCGACTCCGCGAGCCAGCCGTTCGACCGTCTCGCCGGCGTGCCGAAGACGGCCCGCCAGAGGATGGCCGGTCAACGCCTCGTCACTCTGAGGCCCACGTGTCGAAGCAGGCGCTGGACCGTCGGTGCGCCTGAGGATATCAGTCGACGCGTCGGGACGGAACGAGCCGGTCTGGCGTGGGCTCGATTGATCGGGCTCGCGCGGGGATCGGGGCGGAAGTGGTGGAATCGACATCGCGCGTGTCTCCGGCGGCGACATCCGAGGCGCCAGTACGTCGCCGGCGCCTCAGTTCAGGCCTCATGCCCTCAGTTCAGGCCTCATGCCCTCAGTCCAGACCTCAAACAGACAGCGAACGAGCCTGTCGCCCGAGCTAGCAGAATGGTATCGCGACGGCGCGTCACGAGTAAAGCACTCGGGCGAGCAGATACCACATTGCAACCGCGCGGTTGCCGGGTGCCATCGCATGACCGCTTCGGACCGTCCTGCTGCACTGTGCTGGCAGCGTGCTTCAACCACGTGCGGCCGGCATGTGCGGGTGTGCCTTCGTGTGCCTGTGTGGGAAGCCGCGCGCGAGCATCGCGCGCGCTCCGTGCTGGACGCTCCGACTGGACTATTGACAATGCGACCGGCCCTGTAGTTAGCTAGGCATGTTGGCGAGGCAGAGAGGGAGTGCCATGCGGTCGATGGCGCCGCACCAGGTCTGGTGGTCCGGTACGACCGGCGCTGCTCGCACTGGGATGCGGAGCACTCGGCTTGCCGTGCACGCCGGCCGTCGATCCTCACGGCGTCGTGGGCGCTGTCCAGCGGGTATGCGGGCTGCCCACGGCCCGGGTGCCCACGGCCCGGGTGCCTACGGCCCGTCGGGCGCTCGTCAGCACACCACTCGCTCGATGCCTCACCGCTCGACGCCTGCTGGCATGGTGGAAGCCGGCTGGGCGGCGCGCCCGCCCCCGAGCCGCCGCTCGTAGGCACTCGCCGAGCGGCGCCACGTTCGTCACGCCCACACGTTCGTCACGTCCAGTGGAGGCGTCTCGTTCGTCGTCCGATCGACGAGCCGACCGCGTGCAGACCCCTCGAGGTGAGGCCAAGCTCATAAGGGCTCATATATGTCGCGAGCATCGGATACCCCCCGAGACTCGGCCTTGGTGTCACGGCGACATTTTCTCACGGCCATGACGGCAGCAGCCGGCGTCGCGGTCGCCGCACCGGGCGTCGCGCTGGCTCAGACGTCGCCGAACGATCCCCCGGTCTCGCCGCCGACGACGGTGACCAATCCGCCGCGCGATTTCGGCCCCGAGGGCGCCCCGACCACCTACTTCACCGATCCGGACATCGTGTCGCACGACCCGCGCTTCGGCCGTCTGATCGTGGGAAATGCCGCGATCCACCGGCTCTGGACCGGGGCCGCCTGGGTCGAAGGGCCGGCCTGGAACAGTGTTGGGCGCTTCTTCATGTTCAGCGATATCCCGAACAATCGGCAGATGCGCTGGCTCGAGGATGATGGGCACGTCAGCGTCTTTCGGATGCCGTCGAACAATAGCAACGGCAATACCTTCGACTTCGCTGGGCGCCAGCTTTCCTGTGAGCACCTGACTCGCCGGGTCGTCCGCTACGAGCTCGACGGTTCGATCAGCATCCTCGCCGACAACTACCAGGGGAAGCGCCTCAATTCGCCGAACGACATCGTGCCTCATCCGGATGGGAGCTACTGGTTCACGGACCCCCCCTATGGAGGCCAGTTGTACGAAGGCGCGCCGGATGCGCCGGGTGGGCCGAGCAACCCTGCCGGGCTCCTCAACTCGCATGTTGGACAGCCGGCCGAGATCGGTAATTACGTTCGCGAGCTTCCGACGAACGTGTACCGGATCGATCCGAGCGGCCGACTCGATATGGTCATCAACCAGGATCAGGTGCCGGATCCCAACGGGCTGTGCTTCTCACCCGACTACAAGCAACTGTACGTCACCAGTACCGGGGCAGGCCCAGGCGACACACCCCCCGGCGGCAAGGGCGTCGCGTACGTCTTCGACATCACCGACGACAACCGGGCGGTGAATCAGCGCCAGTTCAGCGACTTCATGGTCAACGGCGTGAAGTGCGGTCCTGACGGCGTCCGCACCGACGTCTACGGCAACCTCTGGGCAGCGAGCAATGCCGGTCGAAACGTCGGCTACAGCGGCGTGACAGTCTGGAGCCCGGAGGGGGATCTGCTGGGCCGGATCCGAATTCCGGAGGTGGTCGGCAACCTCACCTTCGGCGGCCCGAAGCGTAATCGCCTCTTCATGGCCGGCAGCCAGTCGATCTACGCCGTCTTCGTCGGCGTGCAGGGGGCGGCGCCGGGCTGAGCGTGAATCCGCCGGGTTGACCTGAGCGTACTCAACGGGATGGCCGGGCTACGCCGGGTGTGTACCCGGCATCTGCCCGGCATCTGCCGGGTATCCGGGTGGGGTGCCCTTACTCTGCACTCGGTCCTCGCTCTGTGCTCGGGGGCGCGGACGGGGGCCGAGTTCGGAGACGATTCGGCAGGGCACGGGAGCACTCCGCCGGGTGAGGGCCGGCCACGCGGGAACCGGAGCGACGACCCGTGCGGGGCGCCTATGCCCTGATACATGGCGGGAGGCTGGGAGTGAAGCACGTCGCCGTCCGCGATCCGGCGCGAGCGAAGCCACGGCGCTGGGAAGATCGGACCGATCGTGAACCGGTCGTGACTGGAGAGCGTATCGCGGCCGGGGGACTACCGCCACTGACACCTTGCCCCCCGGATGCGTCCCTCGACGAGGCCGAACGGGCGCGGCTGCTTGTTGAAGTCTGCCGGCGTGACCTGGTGGCCCTCGCCGGCCTCGGGCATCGGCCGACGATGGGCGCAGTGGCCGTGCGTGCGTTCCATCTCCAGGTGCGGCGCTTTGCCCGCGATCTGGCCGACTTCGACCGCGCACTCGCGGTGGATGGTGTGGCATCGGCCTCCCGCGAGCTCGCCCGCCGGTACGGCGGCTGCCTCATCGAAACGGGGGCAGAGCACGTGCCAACGAACGGACCGGTCCTGCTGGTGGCGAATCATCCCGGCCTGCTCGACACACTCGCGGTGTATGCGACGGCGCCCCGGCCGGATGTCCGGGCGCTGGCACGGCCGCAGCCCTTACTGACGCTGCTCTCGACACTTGCCCCCAACCTCCTGTTCCTGCCGGACGACGGGCCGACACGGGTTGGCGGCCTGCGCTCGGTGCTCCAGGCCCTTCGGGCGGGCAGCGCGCTGCTGATCGTCCCGGCCGGCCACCTCGAACCAGAACCGGCGCTCCTGGGCTGGCCTTTGCCGCCCGGCTCCGAGCGTGGCCACGTGATGAACGAGGCCACAGCGCGCGACCAGGATGGGGGCGGCGTCGAGCGGCGCGGCACGATGAAGGGCGACATCTGGATGAACGACCTCGCCGGTCTCGCTCGCGATACCAGGTCTGGTGACGTCGCGTGGGTGAACGGTGCGGGGCATGCCGAGCGGGCGAACGGCGCCGCCCGCGCTGGGTGGGCGAACGGCGCTGCGCGCGCCCTCGAGGCGGCGACCACATCCGAGTGGGAGCCCCTGAGCGAGTGGTCACCGGGGGTCGGGACGCTCATCCGGCTCGCCGCACGTCACGGCATCCCGCTCCAGGTCGTACCAACGGCGATCGCCGGCGCGCTCTCGGCCGAGGCGCGGCGGCGCTTCGACCCGTTGATCCGGCTCCGCCGGACGACGCGTGGCCGCGAAGACCTCACCGCGGTGCTCCAACTGGCCTTTCCCCGCCTCAGCCCGACGACGGTACAGGTGTGCTACGGCCGGCCGCTGGCCGCGGCTGAGCTGGCCGCGAGCGGTGAAGGTTCTGTCGCGCTTACCGAACGAGTCCGCACCGCCGTTCGCCAACTGCTCGCGGGCGCGCCAGACGACGCACGGGACGAGTCGGAAGCGATGCGCGCGGCTTACTGATCCTCCAGAGAGGAGGATCGTACCTGCCGGGGCTGTCTGGGCCTACGGATGGCCACCGAAGCCGAGGTGCACGGACGCCTCAGCAAGGCTCCCGACTACCGCCAGGCATCCTTCGAGCGGGACCGTGGCCGTCGCAGCCGTACGCAGGCCAATCGCCGTCATCCGTGCCCGGCGCGCAGCGAGCACGCCGGGCGCCGAGTCCTCGATCACCGCGCAGCGCTCCGGCACGACTCCGAGAAGCTCGGCGCAGCGCAGGAAGATGTCCGGCGCCGGCTTCCCGCTCGCCACGTCGTCTCCGCCGACCACGACCGGGAAGAACTCGCGTACGTCCAGGCTCGTCAAGATGTGCTCGACCCAGGCATGTCCGCTCGACGACCCGACGGCTCGCGGGACGTCGTGTTCCGCGAGCCGTGCGATCAGATCCAACGCGCCGGGCGGCGGCTGGAGCGGCCCGTCGAAGACCTGGCGTAGATGCTCGCTCGTCTCGGCGATGTAGTACTCCGGGCCGTGCACCAGACCCAGCCGAGGGATCAAGTCATCCAGGACGTCGCGGTAGCGATTTCCGATGTAGCGTGCATTGTCCTCGGGGCTGAGGTACTTGCCCTCACGCGCGAGCACGGCGTTCGTCGCAGCGAGGTACAGTGGCTCGGAGTCGAGCAGCACACCGTCGAGATCGAAGATAACAGCGTCGAAGGCGCAGGTCGGCATACGATGAGTCTACCGGATGGACCGACGTTGATAGACTATCGGAACTGGCACGCTGGCGCTCTCGGGCGTGGAGCTTCGATCCGGTACCATCTCGATGGAGGATCGAGAGCATATGGAGAGCGGTTTCGACCTGCTCGTAGAGCGGGGCTTCGTCAACCTGTCGTCGAACGACCAGGCGCTACGCGAGGCGCTCACGCGCCCGGTCACGCTCTACTGCGGCTACGATCCGACCGCCTCGAGCCTGACCGTCGGCCATCTGGTCCCCATCATGATGCTGGCGCACCTCCAGCGGGCCGGCCATCGCCCGATTGCTATCGTCGGCGGTGGTACGACGATGGTGGGCGACCCGACCGGGAAGACCGAGGCCCGGCCCCTCCTGAGCCGCGAGCAGATCGCCGAAAATCAGGAGGCAATCAAGGGCCAACTGGCCCACTTCATCGACTTCAATGACGGCCGCGCCCTGATGCTGAACAACGCCGACTGGCTGCTCGGCCTTGGCTACGTCGACTTCCTCCGCGAGATCGGCCGGCACTTCACCGTCAATCAGTTGCTTCAGCACGAGACGTATCGGCAGCGGCTCCAGGAATCGAGCCTGAGCTTCCTCGAGTTGAATTACGTGCTGCTCCAGGCGTACGACTTCCTCCACCTGTACCGCCAGCACGGCTGCGTGCTCCAGGTTGGCGGCACCGACCAGTGGTTCAACATCCTGGCCGGCGCCGAACTGATCCGGCGGGTCGACGGGGGCGAAGCGTTCGCGCTGGTGGCGCCGCTGATTACGACGGCCTCGGGCGTGAAGATGGGGAAGACCGAGGCCGGCGCCGTCTGGCTCTCGCCGGAGCGCACCAGCCCGTACGTCTTCTACCAGTTCTGGATGAACACCGAGGATCCCGACGTCGGCCGGTTCATGAAACTGTTTACGTTCCTGCCGCTGGACGAGATCGCGCGACTGGCGTCCGCCGAGGGCGCTGAGCTTCGCGCCAGTAAGGAGATCCTCGCCTACGAGGTGACGAAGCTTGCCCACGGTCAGGCTGCCGCCGACGAGGCCCGGGCGGCCTCGCACGCCCTGTTCGGCGGAGCGGCCGGCTCGCTCGACGCAGTGCCGACAACGGCAGTGCCAGCCGAGCGCCTGGACGACGGCATCGAGGTCGTCGATTTGCTCGTCATGGCGAAGCTCGCGCCATCGAAAGCGGCAGCGCGCCGGCTGATCCAACAGGGCGGGGCATACCTTGGCGACCGGCGGATCGACGAGCCGGCCGAGCGGGTGGGGCGGGACGACCTGGGTACAAAAGGTCTGCTCGTACGGGCGGGCAAGAAGCGGTTCCATCGCTTCGTCGCCGCCGACTGACCTGCGGAGCCAGGTCAGGGCTCCAGGTATCGGCTCGCGCGGAGTTGTGACCGGGATCGGGCGAGCCGGCCAGCGAGTGACGGCCGAAGCCATAGCCGGATCGACGCGACCCAGTTCGGGAATATTACGTCGATCTCGAGATTGGCTTCGACGGAGTGCAACAACGTTACGTCAATAAATCATGAAAACATGGGCATTGGCGTTGGCCGTCGTTAGTGCTATCCTCTGGAGGATTTCGCTCGATGCGAGCAGAAGAGAGTGGAGGTGCGGCGTATGTCTGCGCTTCGCGCGGGACTTATCGCCATCATCATCCTGGGTGTGGCGGGGTCACCGCTCGTGTTCTTGGCGTTCAGCGACACCGCGTCGCTCAGTGGGACGGCGTTCGCCCAGGCTGGTAACGAACTGGGCATTCGTTCGCCGGCCGCCGACAACAAGAACGGTAACGACAACGATAACAATTGCAACAACAATAACGACAACGGTGATAATGGCAACGATAACGGAAATTGCAACGGGAACGAGAACGGCAACGGGAACGAGAACGGCAACGGGAACGAGAACGGCAACGGGAACGAGAACGGGAACGGGAACGGGAATGGCAACGAGAACGGGAACGGGAATGAGTTCACCCCCTCGCCGATCCTCGTTCCGGCCCCTGGCGGTGGCGCGCCGTCTGGTCAAGGCCAGGTGAGCCGCTGCTACGCTGTTGGCGAAGTTGGGACGCTGACCCTGTTCCTGCCGGGCGGGAGCGTCACGATCGACGTGGTGCCGGTCTCTTCGTTCCCCAGCGCCTCCCAGGTCAGCCTCGATCAGGTTGACAAGTCGACGGTCGCGGCGGCGCCGGGCGCCTTCCTCGACGACCTCGTCTTCCGTGTGACGGCGCTCAACGGGTGCGGCGGTAGCGGCATGGATCAGTTCCCGTCGGCGGTGAACCTGGGCATTCCGTACAGCGTACCGGCCGACAAGTCGAAGCTCCAGATCGCCCGCTGGGATGGCTCGAGCTGGGTGAACGTGAACACGGTCCCCGACCCGAACCCGAACAATCCGTACATCTCGGCGACCATCAACCAGACGGGCCTCTACGCCGTCTACGAGCGTCCCTAGTACGCGCTTCACCCCGGGCAAGAGGGAGGCGGGCCGAGATCGGCCCGCCTCTCCTTTGTGGCGTATCCTCCGCAGGGGGATCGCGAGGTGGCAACACCCACGCCCCGGGTGAGACCTCGATCGTGCCCCAGTCGCCGGCGAGCTTTGGCACGCCGACGCTGTCGTACCAGCCGCCACCGGAAAATGTCCGGGTCAGCACCAGGAGATCGCCATCCCAGGATGCGACGATTCCGGTCATCGTGATGGTGCGCGTCCACGGCCTGGTGTGGATGACCCGTACCCTGGTACCGGGCGCGAGTGCAGGCCCGATACCAGGGGGCGGCATCCCGATCTCCCAACCCGCCGAGGGCGGCTGATTTCCGATCCGAGGAGGGCGGCCGGCCTCCATGCGGGCTATGGCTTGACGAGTACCTTGATCGCCTGGCCACGCTCCTGGGTGGCGAACGCCTCGGCGGCGTCGTCGAGCTTGAACTCGTGCGAGACGAGCATCCGACGATCCACCTTTCCACTCGCCAGCAGGTCGACCGCCCGCCGGAAGTCGGCCGTCGACCAGGCCCACGAGCCGAGCAGTCGGACGTGCTTGCGGACGATGATGTTGCGGTCCAACGATCCTGGTTGCTCGAAAAGGGCTACCAGCACCAGACGGCCGAACTCCTGCTTCAAGAGTTGAAGGCCGTGCTGCGTGCTGGTCGGAGCGCCGGCGCAGTCCAGTACGGCGTCGACGTTCCCGCCCCGAAAACCGAGACGCGGCACCTCCTGCTCCCCGACGAGCCGATAGACCGCTTCGACCGGGTCGCCGGCCGTGAAGTCGATCACGTCGTCGGCGCCAGCCCGGCGCGCCATCTCGAGCCGCGTCGGCGTCCCGTCCACCACGATCACCCGCGCGCCGGGCGCGTCGAGCTTGAGCACCTGGATCGCGCCAAGCCCGATGATGCCGGCACCTAGCACCACGATCGTCTCGCCGTCCTTCGGCTCGGCGAGACCGACGCCATGCAGGGACGTCGCCAACGGTTCGAGGGTGGCCGCCTCCTCGAACGCGACGTGCTCGGGCAGGGGGTGAACGTTCCGCTCGTCGACCTCGACGAGGACGTACTCGGCGTAGGCGCCGCGTCCGATGCCGGTCAACCGCTGCCCAACCTCGATCCCTCGCACGTCGCTGCCGACCTCCGCGACGACGCCCGCGAACTCATGCCCCATCAGGCGGCCATCTCGCCCCTCCATCACCCGCCCCAGGTCTTCGAACAGACCGTATCGATAGGTGTGAAGGTCCGAGCCGCAGATCCCACAGGCGCGGACCTCGATCAGGAGCTCGTTCGGGCCGGGGCTCGGGCGGGGGACGTCCTCGACGCGGATATCGCGCGGCCCGTAGTAGACGGCTGCCTTCATGGATGCCCTCCTCAGACCTGTTGACGGTGGTAGATGTGCCGGCAGGCGTTCCTGACGATAGGCTCTGGTACGCCATAGTAGCAGTGGGCCTCGGTCGGTTGACGGCCCGGCCGAGGCTCCCTGAACGGTCGTGATGGCGCTCGCCCTAGCGGCGGCGCTGGTCCCAGACCTCCGGGTTGAGGACGCTGGGCGGGTGCTCGCCACGCTGATGCCGCAGGATGCTCTCCGTCCCCAGCACCCAGGTCGCCTCCCAGACCCCGCTGGTCGAGGGGGCCGAGTGCGGCGTCAGCACCACGTTCTCGAGTGCTGCCCACCGCTCGACCTGATCCAGCGGCTCGACGGTCCAGGCGTCGAGGCCGGCCCCGGCGATGCGACCGCTGACGAGCGCGTCGTAGAGGGCGTCCTCGTCCACGAGCTTCCCGCGCGCCGTGTTGATGAGATACGCCGTTGGCTTCATCAGCGCCAGCTTCTCAGCATTGACGATCCTGGCGGTCTCGGCGCTCGCCGGCAGGTGCAGGGTCACGAAGTCGCTCTGCTGGAAGACGTCGTCCAGTTCCACCAACTCGACCCCGTGCACTGCGACGAACTCCCGGTCCGGGTACGGCTCGTAGGCCAGCACGCGCATGTCGAAGCCGCGTGCCCGCCGAGCCACGCCCTTGCCGATCCGCCCCAGGCCGACGATCCCGAGCGTGGACCTCCAGACGTCGACGCCTCGGAGGGACGTCCATTCGCCGCGTCGGATCGAGCGGTCGTGCTGACTGATATGGTGGGCAAGGTCGACGATCAAGCCCATCGCATGATCGGCGACAGCCCAGTCGTTCGCGGGCGTGGTTGCCACGACCACCCCGTGCCGAGTCGCGGCCTCGACGTCGACGGCGTCGAAGCCGACCCCGAAGCGGCAGACGAGTTGAAGGTCCGGGCAGGAACGGAAGACCTCGTCGGTATACGGCTCGCCGCCCGCCAGCACGGCAACGCAGCCCTGAAGGTCGTCGATGACCTGGGCGACCGGCTTGGTCGGGGAGCCGCTCCCGAACTTCATGTCGTAGCCGGCGGCGCGCAGCCCGGCTAGCTCCGGGGCCTGAGAATCGCTGATTCGTCCCAGGCAGATCGAGACCGTCGTCACGTTACTCTCTCCTTCTAGTGTCGGTACCGCGGTGTCCTACCGGGAGCCCCTCGCCCTGGACATCCCCTCACGCTCGGCCCTGTCTCCCTCACGTAAGAGCCGGGGCGCAGGCACGGCTGGTCGGTGTGATTCGTCTCCAGATACGACGCGTGGGAAGGGAGGTGGCGCGAGGCGTGGGAAGGGAGATGGCGCGAGGCGTGGGAAGCGGGCTGGGCGCGGCCAGGAGCCTCCGCTCAGCCGCCGACCTGCTCGGCAGTGGTGCGTACGGAGCGTAGCATCGCGGAGCAGCCGGCGCGCATCCCACCGACGTCGCCGAGCAGGGAGATCACCCGGAAGCCCTGGCGTACGCGCTCGCTGGCCATGCCGTCATCGGTGGTGAAGATGCCGGGCGCCTTGCCGTGCCGTCTGGCGGCCGCCAACACCTGCCTGACAGCTTCCTCGACGCGAGGATCCATCGAGGTGGTGTCAGGGACCGGGCGTGGCGGCAGCCCGAACGACATCGTGAAGTCGTTAGTGCCGATCAGGCAGCCGTCGACGCCGTCGACCGCGAAGATCTCGTCCGCGTTCCTGATGCCCTCAGCCGTCTCGATCATCACGATCAGTTGCAGTTCGCGCTCGGCGGCGGCATGGTAGTCCGCGCCGCCGTACAGCGAGCCGCGAATGGGTCCCCAGGAGCGCTCGCCTCTCGGGGGGTAGCGCATGGCGCGGACGGCAGCTTCAGCTTCGCGCGCATTGTTGACGAGCGGAACCACGACGCCGTACGCCCCAAGGTCGAGGACGCGCTGAATCAGCGGACCGTCGTCGGAGACGACCCGGACCCAGGGTACGGTGGGCGTGGCGCTCACGGCGGTGAGCATCGCGGCGAGGTTGCCGAGATTGTTCTCGCCATGCTGAAGGTCGATCAGCACCCAGTCGTAGCCGAGATGCCCCATCGTCTCGGCCACCAGCGGGCTGGCGCAGGTAACGGTCGCTCCGAGGGTCGGCAAGCCGGCCTGGAGCCTCTGCTTCGCGGGGTTTGGTCGCATCAGCGCCCCTTTCGTCACGTCTTCGTGCAGTGCGCGTCCCAGTGTGCCACTGACTGGCCCGTGGAGGGCGGGGCTGGTAGCCCGACCTCGACCGCCCGGAGCCGATACCCAGGATCGTTGCCCGGAATCGAGCATCCGTTGGCGCCGCCCGACCGCCGGTGCCGCTGGACTCTGGGAGAGCGGATTCCGTCCAGGGCGCGCTGCCGGCCGTAGACGCCCGGCCAACAATCGGATATGATATGCCACGCTTCAGGACGGGACCAGCGCGATGCAGCGCCCTGAGCAGAGGTGACCGAGCGGAGGTGACTGTGACGACGATGGCAGGTCTGGAACTGTTCCGGCTGGACGGGCGAACCGCACTCATCACCGGTGGCGGCGGAGCCATTGGGACTGCGATGGCCGGCGGGCTCGTCAGCGCCGGTGCGGCGATCCTGGTAGCCGACAGTCGCCCCGATGCTGCTGAGGCAACCGTCCGCCAGTTGCGTGAGATCGGCGGCGACGCCTACGCCACAACCGTGGACGTGACTGTCGAGGACGACGTTCGCCGGACGGTCGGGGCGGTGCTCGACCGTTGGGGCCGCCTGGATATCGTGATCAACGCGGCCGGCATCGGCGCACGCCACCCGGCCGACGGCTACCCGCTGGAGCGCTGGCAGCACGTCCTCGACATCAACCTGACCGGGACGTTCCTCTTCTGCCGCGAGGCCGGCCACGCGATGCTCGAAGCCGGACGGGGAAGCATCATCAACATCGCCTCGATTGCTGGTCTCGTCGGATATCAAGGTAATCCGGCCTACCTCGCGAGTAAGGGCGGCGTGGTCATGCTGACGCGGGCGCTCGCCGTGGAGTGGGCAACGCGCGGCGTTCGGGTGAACGCCATCGCGCCGGGGGTGATCGCCACGCCGATAGTATCGCGGCAAACAGAAAAGGAGCCCGAGTTCTACGTCGAGTTCCGCAAGAAGCATCCGGTCGGCCGCTTCGGTACGGTTGAGGAGCTGGTCGGGCCGGCGATGTTCCTGGCCTCTGACGCTGCCTCGTTCGTTACTGGCCACATCTTGACCGCCGACGGAGGGTACGTCGCTCAGTGACGCCGGACGTGACGGCCAACGGCGCGTCGCCGTCTGAGACGGCGGCTGAGGGCTACTCGCGTGCCGGGTCCAAGAACGCTACCCCGCTCACCGCCCACTATCCACTGATGGACGGGCGAGCTCTTGGCGGCAGGGCTCGCCCGCTGCCGAGTCTGGATGGCCATCCGACGATCAAAGACGTGATCTACCACGAGCTCCGAGAGCGGATCGTCGTCGGCGAGCTTGCTTCGGGTGACCGCCTCGTCGAAGCGGATCTGGCAGCCCGGTTCGGGGTCAGCAAGACGCCGGTCCGGGAGGCGCTGCTCACACTCGAGGCCGAGGGGCTGATCCGGCTCCGGCCGCACCGGGGGGCCGAAGTCTCGCGTCTGTCCATCGAGGAGTGGCACGACCTGATCTTCCTGCGCGACGTGTTGGAGATCGGCGCACTTGACGACATCGTAGCAAGCATGACTGAGGAGCACTTTGCAGCGGCCGAACAGGCGGTAGCGGCGATGGAGGAGGCGTTCAAGGCGCGCGATTATCGCTGCTACCGCCAGGTGCAGCGGCGGCTTCATGCCACGATCCTCGGGGCGCCCGGCCACCCCTCATTGCCCGAAGCTGCCGTTCGCCTGAACGACCGGCTCGACCGGTACGGATGGATCCTGACTACACGCGACCCGAGCCGTTGGGCTGAGGATCTGGCGATGAACCGCCGCCGCCTGGAGCTGATCCGAGCCGGCGACACCGCGACCTACGCGCACATGATCCGTTCGCGTCACGCCGAAGCCAGCGCGCTCGTCGCCCAGGCAGATGCGCTGGCGGAGCATAGGCTAGAGGATGTCCCCGGGCGCAGTCGGCGGGAGACCGGAAAGGAGTGAGCGGAGCCGGTGCCGGCGAAGCCGGCGAAGTTGCCCTGTAGGCAGGTGTCCCCTAGACCGGTGTCCCCGCCACCAGGGTACTGTGCGCCCAAATCGGGCCGCATGCGTACCGTACAGGCTGAAGTTCGTACCCCGGATCGTACTCACGCTCTGACGCTTCCGATCCCCGGCCAGGGGCGCACCAAGAATCGGCGCCCGCTGGACTACCTCGACGACGGAGGGGTGTTCGATGGCACAACGACCCGTTGATATGGGCGAGGCCCCCAGCCGCGCCACCCGCGCACTGACGCGCCGGCGGTTCCTGGCAGTTGCCAGCCTGGGCGGTGGGGCTGCCCTGCTGGCAGCCTGCCGTCCGTCAAGTCCGGTTGCACAGCCGACGGCGGCGCCCAAGGCCGCTGAGTCAAAGCCGGCCGAGACCAAGCCGGCGGAAACCAAGCCGGCCGCGCCGGCAGCCGGCGCCTCCCCTGCGACGGCAGCGTCGCCAGCAGCCGGTGCGTCACCTGCCGCGTCGCCTGCCGCGCAGGCCGCGCCCGCAAAGCCGACTGGCACGCTCAAGGGCACCAGGCTGACGATCATCGCTGGCAACTGGTACGTCCCTGAGAACAACGTCCAACTCGATCAACTCGTCGCGAAGCTGAGCGCTGACACCGGTATGGAAGCGAAGGTCGAGCGCTTCGCCGACAACGAGATGGACGCCAAGTTCGCCTCGATCGTCGAGACCGGCACCGGCGGTGACATCGGCGTCATCCGCGACTTCGATGCCTTCCTGTACGCCGACAAGCTGGTCGACGTAACCGACCTCTCGAAGGAGATCGGCGATGCCTGGGGCGGCTGGTTCGACATCGCCAGCCAGTGCTGCGCCATCAACGGCAAGTGGCGCGCGTTGATGATCGGCCAGGCACCAGCGGCCTGGAACTACCGCACCAACATGTTCCAGGCGGCCGGTATCAACACCTTCCCCGACACCTTCGACGAGCTCCTGGCGGCTGGGCGCAAGCTGTACGACAAGGGTACCCCGATCGGGATGACCCTCGGCCATGCACCCGGCGACGGCCGTTCCACTAACTACCCGGTCCTCTGGGCGTTCGGCGGCAAGGAGTTCGAGGCTGACGGCAAGACGGTCGCCATCAACTCGCCCGAGACGGTCAAGGCGTGCCAGTGGTACGTCGACATGTTCAAGGTGATGGACCAGGGCTCGACCGCCTGGCTCGACCCGGATAACAACCAGGCGTTCCTGGCCGGCAAGGTCTCGGCTACCGTCAACGTGAACACCATCTATCTTGCCGCCCGTACGGCCGCGAACGACCCGGCCAAGCCCGACCCGGCCAAGAAGGAGCTGATCGACACCATGAACCACGCCAACTGGCCCTCGGGGCCAGCCGGGCGGTTCGGCCAGTACAACATCAACCTCTGGGGCGCCTTCGCGTCGAGCCAGAACCGCGAGGGGCAGCTTGCCTTCCTGCGCGCCTGGCACGACAAGGACTTCCTCACCAAATGGACCAAGACTGGCCAGTCCTACTTTATCCCGCCCTTCAAGGGGCTGGAGAACATGGACGTCTGGCCGGACGATCCCAAGCTCAAGATCTTCCGCGAGTTGAACAAGGTGAACCGACTGCCCGGCACCCCCGGGCCGCCCACCCGTGCCGCTGCCCAGGCCGTCTACAACTTCGTGCTGGTCGACATGTTCGCCAAGGCGGCGACCGGCCAGGCGTCGCCCGAGGAAGCGGTCAAGTGGGCCGAGAACGAGTACAAGCAGATCGTCGCGAAGTCTGGCTGACGATCGCCGACCGCGCTGGCGCCGGAGGGCGGATCGCCGCTCTCCGGCCCACCCATCGAGGATGACACTATGCACTCGGCACGGTTTGGGGGGACGTCGACGGGACGGGCGCCCACGCTCGCGGTGGAGCGGTCACAGCGCGGCGGGCCGTTTCAGGCGCTCTCGACCGCCCTGGATCACGAGGCGACCCTCGGCTACGTTCTAGTCGCGCCGGTCGTCTTGATACTCCTCGGGCTGGTGGCATATCCGCTGTTCTATGCCATCCAACTGAGCCTGATGGACCGTACCATCGGCGGCGAGGGGAAGTTCGTCGGGCTCCAGACGATCGTCGGACTCTGGGATAGCAGCCTCTACCGTCAGACGCTCCGGAACACGCTCATCTTCACGGCCGGCGCAACGGTGATGAAGCTCCTCATCGGCTTTGGGGTCGCGCTGCTGATCAACGAGCAGTTTCCCGGCCGGAAGATGGTCCGCGCCGCAATCCTGCTGCCGTGGATCGTCCCGACCGTCCTGTCGGGGATGGCCTGGCAGTGGATGTTCACGCCGAACTTCAGCGTCATCAACTGGGTGCTCGTGAACGCCGGTATCCTGAAGGTCGGTCTGCCCTGGCTCACCAGCCCTGGCCTGGCCTTGTTCTGCATCATGCTGGTGAATGCCTGGCGGGCGGTGCCGTTCTTCGCGATCACCCTGCTGGCTGGTCTCCAGACGATCCCGGCCGAGTTGTATGAGGCGAGCGCCATCGACGGCGCCGGCCGCTGGCATCGCTTCCGCTACGTGACGTTCCCGCTCATCGCGCCGATCCTGACGATCACGCTGGTGCTCTCGATCATCTGGACGTTCTCGGACTTCCAGACGGTCTACAGTTTGACCAAGGGCGGCCCGATGAACAGCACCCACGTGCTGGGGACGCTCTCATACCAGATCGGCTTGCAGTCGGGGAAGATCAGCGAGGGCGTGGCAATCTCGCTGACGATGCTGCCGCTGCTCCTGCTGCTGGTGATCTTCCAGCTTCGGCAGCTACGACAGAGCGGCGGCGCATGAGCGCGCCATCACGGAGGCCAACGCCATGAGCGCACTTGCACCGACGGGCACCGCCAGCGCGGCCCGCATGGCCGGCTCCGGCCGAGTCCTCGACCGGCTGCTCACCTTGTACCTGCCGTTGGGGCTGGCGCTGGTCTTCCTGCTAGCACCCTTCTACTGGATGACGATCACGGCGTTCAAACCCAACTCGGAGCTCTATAACGGCGCCATCAGCCCGCTCGTCGTCCACAGCCCGACCATCGAGCACTTCGAGTATCTCTGGACGCAGACCGACTTCATCGTCTGGGCCTGGAACACGATGTTCGTGGCGATCTCGGCGACAGCGGTCTCGCTGTTCTTTGGGGTGCCGGCCGGCTACGCGCTGGCCCGGCTGCGCTTCCTGGGCGCCGATACGATCAGCCTGAGCATCTTCACGACCTATCTGGTCCCGACGACGCTCTTGTTCATCCCAATGGTCCAGGTGATGAACTCGATCGGCATGTTGGATACGGTCGTCGGGCTGGTCATCGTCTACCCGACCTTCCTGCTACCGTTCACCACCTGGTTGATGTCCGGCTACTTCAAGACGATCCCCGGCGAACTGGAAGAGTGCGCCCGCATCGACGGCGCCAGCCGGCTCGTGGCCATGATACGGATCGCCTTCCCGTTGGCGATGCCGGGCATCCTCTCGGCCGGGATCTTCTGCTTCACCCTCTCGTGGAACGAGTTCATCTACGCGCTGACGCTGGTGACCGCCTCGAGCGAGCGCACGATCCCGGTCGGCGTGCTGGTTCAGTTGACGCGGGCCGATTTCTACTTCTGGGGACCGCTGATGGCCGGTGCGCTCTGCGGCTCGATTCCGGTCGCCCTCGTCTACTCGTTCTTCGTCGACCAGTACGCCGCCGGCCTGACCGCCGGCGCCGTCAAAGGATGAGTCGAGCGGTCAGCGAGCGGTGCTCAGGTTTCAGGAGTGAGCGTTCGGTAGTGAGCGATCGTGGGAAGGGCGAGCGGCTGGCGAGCCACTCCTGAAAACTGACGACTGACACTGACAACCTGGAGACCACCAATGACCGTCACAGGCCGAGCTATCACCGAGACGGCGGCCGTCTCGACCGAGAAGCTGCTCGAGATCCACGCGTCGATGGCGCGCATCCGCACCTTCGAGGAGCGCATGCGTGAACTGTTCCTGGCCGACCGGCTGCCGGGCTTCGTGCACCTGTACGTCGGCGAAGAGGCGATCGCGGCGGGCATCTGCGCCGCCTTGCGCCGCGACGACTACATTGCCAGCACCCATCGCGGCCACGGGCACGCGCTGGCCAAGGGCGCGCGGATGGATCAGATGGCCGCCGAGATCATGGGCAAGGCGACCGGCATGTGCGGTGGCAAGGGTGGCTCGATGCATGTCGCTGACTTCTCGGTCGGGATGCTGGGCTGCAACGGTATCGTCGGCGGGGGAATTGGCATCGCGACCGGCGCCGCCTTCTCCGCGAAGTACCGGGGCACCGATCAGGTCGCCGTGGCATTCTTCGGTGACGGTGCGTCGAGCAAGGGCCAGTTCCACGAGGCGCTCAACTGGGCGGCTGCGAAGAAGCTGCCCGCCATCTTCGTCTGCGAGAACAACCACTACGCCCAGTTCACCGACCCGGCCTTCACCGTCTCGGTGGAGAACATCGCGGACCGTGCGACCGGCTACGGGATCCCCGGCGAGGTCGTGGACGGCCAGGACGCGCAGGCCGTCTTCGAGGCGGCCAGCCGGGCCGTTGCCCGGGCGCGGCGCGGCGAGGGTCCGACGCTGCTCGAGATGAAGACCTACCGTTACTACGGGCACTATGTGGGAGACCCCGAGCGGTACCGCTCGCGCGAGGAGGTGGCCGAGTGGCGGGCGCGCGACCCGCTCTCACTGCTAGAAGGGCGGCTGCTCGAAGAGCGGCACTGCGACCGCGCGGCCATCGACGCGAGCCTGGAGGCCGCGCGTCACGAGATGGAAGAGGCCGAGCGCTTCGCGTTCGAGTCGCCGCTGCCGGACGTGGCGCAGGCGCTGGCGGACGTCTACGCGCCGTCACTCGCGACCACCGAGCAGCCGGGCGGCGGCCTGCGCGACCTGACCTTCGGCGAAGCGACGCGGGAGGCGATGCGGCAGGCGATGACGGCCGCCCCCAACGTCGTGGTGATGGGTGAGGACATCCACTGGGGCGGCAATTTCGGGCAGTTCAACGGCCTGTACGATGAGTTCGGCCCAGACCGGGTCGTCGATATGCCGATCTCGGAGCCGATCATCGTCTCGACCGCGCTCGGCGCCGCGATCACCGGCCTGCGCCCGATCATCTCGATGAGCTTCGTCGACTTCACGCTCAGCGCGGCCGACGAGTTGTTCAATCAAGTCTCGAAGATCCGCTACATGTTTGGCGGTCAGGTGCGGGTGCCGCTCGTGTTCCGGGCCTCGGACGGCGCGGTCCGGCAGGCGGCAGCGCAGCACTCGCAGTGCCTGGAGGCGATCTTCGCGCATCTGCCGGGCCTAAAGGTGGTAGCGCCTTCGACGGTGGCCGACGCCAAGGGGCTGCTGGCGGCGGCCATCGCGGACGGCAACCCGGTTATGTACCTGGAGCACAAGGTGCTGGGGAAGGCGAAGGGGCCGGCGCCGGCCGGCGAGTACCTGATCCCGATTGGGAAAGCAGCCGTCGCGCGGGAGGGCGCCGACGTGACGGTGGTGACCTACTCACTGATGACGCGGCTCTGTCTGGAGGTGGCCGAGCAACTCGCCGGCGAAGGGATCGACGTCGAGGTGATCGACCTCCGCAGCGTGGCTCCGATCGATTGGGACACGATCGCCGACTCGGTCCGCAAGACCCACCGAGCGGTGGTCGTCCACGAGGCGTACATGCACGGCGGCCTGGGTGCGGAGATCGCGGCCCGGATCGGGCGCGACCTGTTCGACGAGCTAGACGGGCCGGTCGAGCGAGTCGGGGCACGGCACGCGCCGATGCCGTTCAGCCCGCCACTGGAGAACGCGGTGCTCCCCTCCACCGAGGACATCCGGGCGGCGATCCGCACGGCGCTGGGCTGAGGTCGAGGGCTGAGGCTCCCCAGACGTGGCGGACCGGGACAAACCGGCCCGCCACGCCCTTTCTCAGATGCCCGCAGTGTGACAGTATGAGCCGGTCGGCGTCATCAGCTCTCGAGGGAGCGCGGCGAGGGCGCGGGCCGTCCAGAGAGTGACGCCGGCCCTGACCGTAGATGGGAGCCAGGTCTGACCGTGTTGCCGATGGTGCCGCTCCCTGTGGCGAGCATCAGCCGTTCGTCACGCAACACGTCGGCGGCAGGCGGTTCCAGGCTAAGGTATCGATGGAGCGGATGGTGGTGACGTTGTCAGGCAAGGTGCTGGGAGCAGGTGCTACGGACGCTCTGCGCTCCCGTCGGTACCGGAAGCTAACCCGGCCATCAGCGTCGGGATCTCGGCGAGTAGCTCACGTGCCAGGAAGCCGAGCGGGCCGATTCGTTTGGCGAGACGGCCGGCGGCCGCTCCATGCAAGTAGACACCCCAGGTAGCCGCACGGGCGGGGTCCGCGCCACGTGCCACGAGCCCAGCGATGATGCCTGAGAGCGTGTCGCCCGAGCCAGGCGTCGCCAGGCTGACGTTGCCGCTCCGATTGCACCACGTTGCGCCGCCTGGCGTAGCGACGATGGTCCTGGCGGCCTTGAGCGCGACGACACAGTGAAAGTGCTCGGCGGCGGCGCGAGCGGTCGCGGCGGGCTCGGCGATGACGCGCTCCTTCTCCATGTCGAGCAAGCCGGCTAGCTCGCCGGCGTATGGCGTGAGAATGGCCGGCGCCCGACGTACGTGGAGATCGCGGCGGCACGCGGGCGCAGCCATCATCGCCTCGGCGTCGAGCACGAGGTCGGTGTCCTCCAGTCGAGGCAGGAGGCGTTCGAGGAGCCGTCGTACGGCTGGCAGGTCGACGAGGCCAGGGCCGATCAGCGTCGCCCGACAGCCGCTCGCGATCTCGGCAACCTGTTCGGCCGCCGAGGGATCGATGCCGCCGTGATCCGTCTCTGGCAGAGCATAGACTCGTGCCTCAGGGACGGCCAGCCCGACGAATGGCGCAATCGAGCGGACGGTCCCGATCCGCACCTCACCGGCACCAGCGCGCAGGGCGGCTGTGGCAGCAAGGGCGGCTGCGCCCTGGAGCTCGGGCGCGCCGGCCACAACGAGAACGCGTCCGCGGCCCCCTGTGTCGGCGCAGTCGGTCGGGCAGGGGAGGGGCCAGTCTCGCAGCAGTCGCGGGCTGATGATGGTCGGCGTCGTGGGGCCGTCGCCGGCAGAGATGGCATCCAGCGCGCCAGTATGCGACAGGCCGCCGGGCCTGCCGCGAAACGGGTGGTCGCGTGAATCATCAGCCATTAATTCAGGGCACTGGCGCACGAACGTCGGACCTGGCGGTCACCGAGGCGCCTTCCTCCTAGAACGGCACGACGGTAGTGTACTCCTTGAGTGCGAGCCGGCCGAGCCCCACTCCGCGTCGTGTCAGGCGTGGGGTGGGGCTTGATGGTCGCTTCCGCTGCGACGAGGGGCAGCGCCGCGAGTGACGCGAATCAGACGACGGGTCAGCGGCCGTTCGGCGCACCGGCAGGCTGGGCGGCATGCTCGCCGGTCTTAGCCTGCTCGGCCTTGGTTGGCTCGCCGGTCTTGGTTGGCTCGCCAGTCTTGCCGTGCTGGCTGGTGGTCTCGGCGGTCTTGTCGTGCTCGCGGGTGGCGGCCTTCAGGTTGTTCTGAATGTCCTTCACCCCAGATACGGACTCGGCGATGTCTTCTGCCAGCCGCTTCTCGCGGCGATCGTGGACGGTGCCGTCGAGAGTGACTTCGCCGTGCTTCACCGTGACTTTGATGTCGCTGCTGTCGATGTTGGCGTGATCGTTTAGGCGATCGTAGACGTCCTCGCGGATACGGTCGTCCGAGCGCTGGTAGTGCTTCGACTCGGTGCGGCCGTGCTCGTGCGGTTCCTGCCCAGGCTGCTGCATCTGCTCGGCGCCGGAGCGCCAGGACCAGCCGTAGGAACGGTACCAGACTTGGTTGCCGTACCTGTCCCGGCCGACGTGCCAGTCTGGATCGCCGTAGGTTCGGAACTGGCCGCGATCGGACTGCTCCATGCTCCTGGGATCGCTGCGCTGCATTCCGCGCTGCTGCTCGTCGCCACGGTCGTAGCGGTCATAGTCCGCCATAGGTATGCTCCAACCTCGTGATACCGGGGGTGCGGCAGACCGCATGCCAGACGGCGGGCCGGTGCACTCACTGATGCGTCATGTTTCCGTCAATCTGGTTCCATTCGGCGGGCGAGACGTTCCTGGCTCACGGCGCGCTCACCGATTCGTTGAGGAGCGCTCCGGTTCCCCGGGAACGCCCCGCGGAGTCTGCTGTGGAACGCCGGTACTAAAGCGCGGTGCTAGATCGAAAAGCAGAGGCACGGTCTTGGGAGCCGGCCATACAGCGCGCCCGCGCCCCCGACCTCCTCGGCTCGGGCCATGGTATCGTGTCGCGACGCTCAGCCAGACGACGATGCGGTTATGGCGGAGTCGTCATGTCCGTTGGAATCTGCCAGCCTGACCGGGAAGGACGGGGTACAATGAACGTAAACAGGAGGCCCGCCTTTAGTATCCCAAACCCTGCCATCGCCGGGGACCGTGCGATGCAAAGTTTGTATCGTCGGCTCGAAAAGGCTGGGTTCGACACGGCGTTCGTCCGGAACAGGGTGCTTCCAGATTGGTGGGACGATAGCCTCGCGGCAAATCCTGCGAATCTTGCCATCGCCGAAATGGCAATCGCTCGGATGCTCGGCCTGCCCATAGCATCACTCCGCGACCCCGCTATCCCGCTGAGCCTGCCTCTGGCTTCGACCGCTCGCCTGAAGCGGACGGCTGATGTGGATCCTTCTGCCCTGGCGCCCGCTGTACGCGTCGCGGAACGCGTGGCAAGCCACTTGATGCCTTATCTGATCGGCGTATCGGGGTACGGTGGCGAGCGTTCGGCATCATCAGTGCGGGCTGAGATCCTAGAAACTGCTCCGGATGTGGGGCTAGCCCAACTCGTCGATTTCGCCTGGCGGACTGGAATTCTTGTGGCGCAACTCGCCGATAGACCAGCCATGACCGGCAAGCTCCATGGCGTGGCAATGTTCTGTGACGAACAGCCTGTGATCGTCTTAGCGGCTAATGGACGCTTATCTGATAGTCCTCCCTGGCTCGCTTTTCGTCTCGGTCATGAATTGGGGCATCTCATGCTTGGGCATGTGCGTGAAGGTGAGCAGCCGATCTTCGATGCGAGCCGAAGCCTGGATGATCCCGATATGGAGGAGCGACAAGCCAATGCATTTGCCCTCGAGTTGCTAACTGGAGATCAGGCGCCAGCATTTGCGCCTGAATATGGGCTGACCGCGACTCGACTGGCATTGCTGGCTCCTGCCTATGGACAAACGCACAAGATTGATCCAGGGACCGTGGCGCTGATCTATGGCCATTCAGCCTGTCGTATGGGAGTCGCTCAGAATGCGCTCAAGGAGATGGGGCTGACCTCGGGCGCCCACGAGATTGTCGCAGAGCGCCTGCGATCTCACCTCCAGGAAGACCTTCCGGAGACGGTCGCCCGGGCAGCGGCTCTCGCCGGCGTTCAGTAATCAGGCGTGGCGGAACTGGTTGACGGCATTCTGTTCGACAGCGATGCCCTGAGCCTGCTCGGCGCCGCCGGGCTGATACCAAGAACGCTTGCCATCCTTGGCGTTTCTCCGTCGTGCGCGTTCAGGCTCGAACCGTTGACCCATATGCTGGGGCAGGGCCGAGTCGGTCGAGCGTGGCCGGACGAAGCCCGCGCCAATGCCCTTCGGGCGGTGCAGCAACTTCCGGCCTGGCGCCATCGACCAGCGCCAGAATTGCTGGACCGATTCGTCCCCGTCGTCGAGATCGATGATGGAGAGGCCGTTCTCTACGCGTCTCTCGTGGAGTTCCCATCGTATCGGATAGTCTCAGGCGACAAGCGCGCCATGATCGCGCTCTGCACGGCCCCCGACTTGAGTGACGTCCGCGAAGCGGTTGCCGGACGTGTCATCTGCCTGGAGTCGTTGCTCGACGGGCTCGTTCAGGCTCATGGGGCGGCCACAATCGGCCTGGCATTCGCGCCCGTGCGCTCGCACACGACGATAGGCATCGTCTTCACCACGACGAACATGGCCGACCACGCGCAGTGCCGGTTTGCTATCAGTTCGTACTTCCACGATCTGGAGCGGTCAGTCGGCGCAGGCTTCCTCGTCCAGCTTCACATGACACGAGAGCCATAAGGTCAGTATGCGTGCCTCGGAAGCGCGGCTGCCCAGCGCATCGCCTACGCTCGTCGCCCCCAACTCCTCAGCAGACACCAGATTTGTGGCGACACCGAGTTTTCCAGCATGGCACGAAGATCATCTACGAACTTCGGGGGTATGGCTATCGTGTCGACAGCGCTTCAGGTCGGATTGGACGCCTTCGCCGAGCACTTCCGCGCCCAGATGGACTTCGCCGGGCCGCCGGTTCACGAGCACAGCGTCCACTTCTGCCTGGCGTGGAGCTTCCAGTCCGTGTACCAGTGGCCGCTGGGAGCTATCGTCTTCGAGCATCCCGCCGGGAAGCAGCAAACAGATATCTGGATTGCGCCACTTAATCTGGCAATTGAGATCAAGTATCACCGGTCTATCCCGAGCGGCCACAACCGGCCACATACCCAGCAGTTCGGCAGTCTACTGGCCGATTTCAACAAGGTCGCATCAGCCCCGAGCCAGCGTCGTGTCGTGGTGATGGTCAGCGATACGACGGGCCTGGCGTACCTGAAGAACAGCGGGGCGAGCCTGCTGCCGCTCCACGTGGGTCAGTCGGCGATGCTCGCGTGGGCATCGGTGGCGCAGTTGGCGCAGACGGCCGTCGCCAGCGCACAGACCCATGGCCCATGGGTGGATCATGAGGCGAAACTCATCTGGCGGTGGGACTGGGAGTCCTGGCACGCGCTCGCCTGGGACGTCGTGCCGGCCTCTACTTGACCTCGCCGTGTGATGGTAACCGCTCGCCTTTGCCTTGCCCGCCATGCAGACTTGCCGATATAGTCAGCCGCTCGACGGGGGCCAAGTCATACTCCTGCATCCCTGTCGGAAGTCGAGGTCGCCGTGGCACGAGAGCTGGTCATCAACGGGACGCGGATCGACGACGAGAGCCCTTGCTACGTCATCGCCGAAATCGGCCACAACCATCAAGGGAGCGTCGAGAAGGCCAAGGAGTTGTTCCGCCAGGCCAAGGAGTGCGGCGCATCCGCCGTCAAGCTCCAGAAGCGGGACAACGAGACGCTGTTCACCAGGGCGGCGTTCAACCGGCCCTACGACAACGAGAACAGCTTTGGTCCGACCTACGGCATCCACCGTCAGGCGCTCGAGCTTGGCCGCTCCGAGTACGTCGAGCTTCAGGCGTACGCGGCCGAACTGGGCATCGATTTCTTCGCGACCCCGTTCGACATCCCGAGCGCGGACTTCCTCGAGGATCTCAACGTCCCGTTCTTCAAGATCGCCTCGGCGGACCTGACGAACGTCCCCCTGCTGCGCCACGTCGCGCGGCTTGGCAAGCCGATGCTGGTGAGCACCGGTGGGGCCTCGCTCGAGGATGTGGATCGTGCCGTCGAGACGATCTTGCCGATCAATACTCAGTTGTGCATCCTCCAGTGCACGGCCTCCTACCCGGCCGACTTCGCCGAGCTAGATCTGCGGGTCATCGAGACCTACCGCCAGCGCTTCCCCGAGGTTACCGTCGGGTGGTCCGGGCACGATAGCGGTATCGCGATGGCGCTGATCGCTTTCATGCTCGGCGCGCGAGTGATCGAGAAGCACTTCACCCTCAACCGCGCGATGAAGGGCACCGACCATATCTTCTCGCTCGAGCCGGTCGGGCTGCGGAAGATGATCCGCGACCTGACCCGCACCCGGATGGCGCTCGGCGACGGCCAGAAGAGGAAGCGCCCGAGCGAGGCTGCGCCGATGCTGAAGATGGCGAAGAGCCTCTACGCCGCGCGCAGTCTGCCGGCCGGGCACGTCCTGACCGAGGCCGATGTGGCGATCAAGACGCCGGGCGGTGGTATGCCCGCCTACGAGCTCGATACGGTGATCGGGCGGGTGTTGCTCGTCGATCTGACCGAGGATGACGCGTTCACCCCCGAGCAGCTTGGCGCGGCCGTTTCGCCGGCCGGTGCCGGCGTCTCCAACAACGGGTCGCGGTGAGCGATCGAACCTCTTCCGAGCGCCGAACGGTGAGCGAAGGGCGCCCACTCGCCGGGCGGGTCGCCGTCGTCACCGGCGCGCTCGGCAAGCTCGGGCCGATCTGGATTGGCGGGCTGCTCGACGCCGGCGCGACCGTCGCCGGCGTCGACCTTGCCGCCGCGCCAATCTCCGAGGCGTTCACCGCCCTGCGCGAGGCGGCCGGCCCGGAGCGGCTGGCGCTCTACCGCGCCGACGTTCGCGAGCGGGCGGATCTGGACGCGGCGCAGGACGCGATCGTGCGCGACCTGGGCGTGCCGCACGTGCTGGTCAACAACGCTGGCATCGACCAGCCGCCGAACACGGACGCGCCCCAGTACCAACTCGACGAGATTCCGGCGGACGTCTTCCGGCGGGTGCTGGATGTGAACACGTTCGGCACGTTTCAAGTCTGCCAGGTGTTCGGGACGGCGATGGCCGAGGCCGGGCGGGGCGCGATCGTCAACATCGGCTCGATGTACGCGGTCATCTCGCCGGATCAGCGCCTCTACGAGCACCTGCCGTTCGATCCACCTTTCCTGAAGCCGCCGGCCTACGGTGCCTCGAAGGCCGCGATTTTGAACCTGACGAAATACCTCGCGGCGTTCTGGGGGCCGCGCGGCGTGCGAGTCAACGCGCTCTCGCCCGGCGGGGTGCTCGGCGGGCAGGACGACGAGTTCAAGCGGAAGCTCTGCGAGAAGATCCCCCTGCGGCGCATGGCCGTGGATGCGGACCTCGTCGGGCCGCTCGTGTTCCTGGCGTCGGACGCCTCGGCCTACGTGACCGGCACCAACCTCCAGGTCGACGGCGGCATCACGGTCTGGTGAGCGCACGAACGGTCAGCGGTTAGTTCTCTGGTGTCAGTCGGGAGTAGCGGGTTGAACGCGGCGAGGGCGGCCGCGGAGCGCCATCAGGCATCAAGGCCGTGCGTATGCGTCTTGAGCGGGCGAATATGATGTCCGTACTCTCCACACAGGATACGCGCCTCCTCCCTTATCGCCCCCACGTTCGACGCGCCCCCCTCGACTCGCCACGCTCGACTCGCTACTCTTTGCCGATGGCCGCTCTCTCCCGAGAACAGACCACTGATAGCTGAAAACTGGAGCGCACTCTCATGGCACGCGAGCGTACGCCGAGCATCGTCGGTTTGATCCCGGCCAGGGCCGGGTCGAAGCGCGTCAAGAACAAGAACATCCGTCTGCTGGGCGGGCACCCGGTCATCGCCTACACCATCGCGGCAGCCCGCGACAGTGGCGTCTTCAATGATGTCATCGTCTCCACAGACTCGGAGCACTTCGCCGACATCGCCCGCCACTACGGCGCGTCGGTGCCGTTCCTCCGACCGGACGAGTACGCCGGCGACCGCTCCCCCGACGTCGAGTGGATCGAGTACACGCTGAAACGGCTCCGCGACGAGGGCAAGGGCTACGACTGCTTCTCCATCCTTCGTCCGACCAGCCCCTTCCGCAAGGCGGCTACGATACGCCGCGCCTGGGAGACCTTCCTGGCCGAAGAGGGTGTCGACTCGCTGCGAGCCGTCGAGAAGTGCAAGCAGCATCCCGCCAAGATGTGGGTGGTGCGGGGGCAGCGGATGTTCCCGCTCCTGCCGATCGGGCCGAAGGAGCAGCCGTGGCACAGCAGTCAGTACCCGTCGCTGCCCGAGGTGTACGTCCAGAACGCCAGCCTGGAGATCGCGTGGTCGCGGGTGATCTTCCAGGATCGGACCATTGCTGGGAACAGCTACGTGCCCTTCCTGACCGAGGGTGACGAGGGCTACGACGTCAACGACGTGGCGGACTGGATCTACGCCGAGTACATGCTGGAGAACGGCGAGGCGACGCTTCCGCCGATCTCGGTGCCGCCCTACCCCCGGCCGCTGGAACTCTGAGCGGGTGTCGCGCTGGCGCGGGAGCACGCCGCCACGGCTGCGCTCCGCGCCCTTCTGACTGGTGCAGGCACGGTGTGGCCGGCTCAGGATGGACGGCTCAGGATGGCCGGCTCAGGATGGCCCGCCTGAGCCAGCCACCTCACCCATGCTTACCTGCTGCGCATCGCTCCTCGCCGTGACGGAGCTCTCGGCCGTGTCGAAACGCGTACCTGATAGACTCTCGCGACTCGCACTGAGACGCACGTGTGACAAGGACTTCATTGATGACCGATCTCGTCTACGTTCCGGCCGCCGAGTTGGAGCGCATTCGCACCCTCCAGGTCGACCCCGTCGAGCGCGCCGCCATCTTCGCCGCCGCCTGCCGGATCAACACCCTCTATGCGATTGGCAAGGCCGGCTCCGGGCACATCGGCACCAGCTTCAGTTCGCTGGACATCGTGTCCTGGCTCCATCTCGAAGAGCTTCGGACGTCGAACGACCCCAACGCTCCCCAGGATGTCTACTTTAGCTCCAAGGGCCACGACGTCCCGGCCCTGTACTCGGTGCTGATCGGGCTCGGGCGCCTGCCGTTCGAGAGCATTCACACCCTGCGCCGGCTTGGCGGGCTGCCGGGGCACCCGGACGTGGGCACGCCGAACATGGCGGCGAACACCGGCTCGCTCGGCATGGGCATCTCCAAGGCGAAGGGGATGGTTCAGGCGCACCGGCTCCAGGGGCGCGAAGGCGAGGTCTACGTGCTGACCGGCGACGGCGAGCTTCAGGAGGGCCAGTTCTGGGAGTCCCTGCCGGGCGCGGTGAACCACGGCCTCCACGAGATCACGGTCATCATCGACCACAACAAGGTGCAGTCGGACTGGCTCGTCGAGAAGGTCAGCAGTCTGGGTGACCTCGAAGGGAAGCTGCGGGCGTACGGCTGGGCGGTCGCGCGGTGCGATGGGCATGACCTGAACGACCTTCGGCGGGCGCTGGCGACCGTCCGCGCCGAGGGCAAGAGCAAGCCCAAGATCATCATCGCCGACACGATCAAGGGGAAGGGCGTCTCGTTCGCCGAGCACACGGCGATGGCCCCGACCGACCGCCTCTACAAGTTTCACAGCGGTGCGCCGGCCCCAGACGTCCACGAGAAGATGGCCGATGAGTTGATCGAGACGGCGAATCGACTGCTCCGCGAGGCCGGCGCCCCCCCGCTGCGACTGGAGCGGGAGCCGTTCCCCGAGCGGGTGGCGCCGATGAACGTCCAGAGAATGGTGCCGGTGTACGCGAAGACGCTAGTCGAGTGCGCCGCCCGTGACAAGCGGATCGTGGCACTTGACGCGGACCTCGTGCTCGACACCGGCCTGCTGGAGTTCGAGGGGCGCTTCACGGATCGCTTCATCGAGTGTGGCATCGCCGAGCAGGACATGGTGTCGCAGGCGAGTGGGCTGGCGCTCGCCGGGATGCTGCCGGTCTGTCACTCGTTCGCTTGCTTCCTCTCGCCCCGCCCGAACGAGCAGATCTACAACCAGACGACCGAGCGCACCAAGGTGGTATACGTCGGCTCGCTGGCCGGCCTCGTGCCGGGCGGCCCCGGCCACTCCCACCAGTGCGTGCGCGACATCTCGGCGCTTGGGGCGATGCCGGGCATGGTACTGCTGGAAGCGTCCTGCGAGGCCGAGACGGCGATGGCGACCGAGTACGTGCTGACCCGGGCATCGGGGTCGGCGTACCTGCGGCTTGTCTCGATCCCCTGCCAGATCCCCTACGAGCTACCGGCCGGCTACCGGCTGGAGGAGGGGAAGGGCGTCGCGCTGACCGAGGGTCAGGATGCCGTCCTGATCGGGTATGGCCCGGTCTTGCTACCTCAGGCGTACGAGGCGGCGCGGCGGCTCCGCGAGCGCGGCATCGGGCTGAAGGTCGTGAACCTGCCCTGGCTGAATCAGGCCGATCCGGCCTGGCTGCGGGAGACGGTGGACGGCTACCCGCTCCTGTTCACGCTCGACAATCACTTCGTACATGGGGGTCAAGGCGAGTACCTGCTGAGCCAGGTAGCGCAGCTCGGACTGGCGAAACCCCCGCGTGCCGTGCAGGTTGGCGTCACCGAGATCCCGGCCTGTGGCACCAACGACGAGGTGCTTCAGCACCACGGCCTCGACGCCGCGAGCCTGGCCGAGACGATCGCGGGAGCGCTCGAGCGCCACTGACACTCGGTACTCCAGTCGACGCACTTGAAGCGAGCGGGCCATCTCCTGGGCGAGAGCGCCGAGGGGGTGGCCCGCTCTGCCATTATCCAATCATCGCGCCCGTCCGCTACCTGGCCGCGACATGCTCCTTCTCAGCCGCTGCTCTCTTTCGTCACGGCCTACCCGGCCTGATGGAGATCCTGTGAGCTGCCCGAGGCTTCGCATGCTCGAGCTTGCCGCTCTGCGTCAGGACGTGCCTGCCTATGGGCTCATCGCAGGCGATAGCGGGATAGCGGGGCGGCCGTGTCCGTACATGGTGACGGCACAGCGTGTGAGATCGCGTTCATGACCCCCGATGGCCGCACCGTCGTCATCGAAACGCTTCTGGCGGGTCAGGCAGAACCGGCGTCGGGCGAGTACGTCCTGCGCGTACGGAAGCACGCCGCCGTCTGATGGCAGTCCGATAGCAGCCGCCGTCGTGTGCTCGCCTGCGAGCGCGGCTGAGCGGTTCGTCGCCGAGCGAGCCAGACGAGGATCGTGCGGCGGTCAGACGCCGGGCGGGGTGCTGCGCGGCGCGGGCCGGATCCGGGTGTCGTGGGCGCCGGTGGCGATCCGGTCGATGTCGGCGTCGGGGCAGTCCCAGCTTTCATTGTGAACTTCCGCCGCCGGACAGGTCAGCTTCACCCGCCCGTGGACCTCCTGCACGATCGCGGACGGGACGTAGATGTCGTGCAGCAGGTCGCGGCCGACCCGGAAATCAGTGCGCCGAATCTCCGTCACGATCCCGACGTCCTGACCATCCGAGCCGACCACCCGCATGCCGACGAGGACGCGCTCATTGTCGGCCATGCTTCCTCCTGAGTTCGTGGTAGCGCCCGCGTCGCCGGGTCTGAGCCGCCGCGGCCGAGCCCCGTCGATCGCTCGGTCACGCGCTGTTGGGGCAGAGGGCGTGCCAGGGCGGCTCGCGTAGCCTGCGAGCCGCCCTGGCACGGTAGCCATGAAGGGTTCGAGCCGCATATCCAGTGCGCCGCAACGAACACGACACGCTGGATGCACGGGTGTGGGATGCACAGCGCGTGGCCTACGGGCGTCGAAGTGCGACGGCCGAGGGCCGACGCCACCCCCTACGCTACTCGACCGACTCGACCGGGTAGTCCTCCTCCGCCAGCGTCTCCTTGAAGGTGTCCACGCCGGTCGTGGCCGGGTCGTACACCACCTGCACCTTCTTCGTCGGGATGTCGACGTTGACGCTCGTGACGCCCGGCAGCGGCTGGAGCGCCTCGGTGATGGTCATCTGGCAGTGCCCGCACGAGATGGTCGGAACATTGAGGATCGCGGTTGCCATAAGAGCCTCCATGGGCATGCTGTGGGGGTGGCTGGCTATCGGACGGCGACCACAAAGTCAGCCGTCATGACGTGGCCGTCGAGGGCCTGGAACTGCCCCCAGACCTTGTACAGTCCGGGCGCGGGGAAGCTGTACGAGAATGCGATGTCCGGGCCGTAGGCTGCTGCGCCGGTGGGCGATGCAGCCCCATGGTCATCGCTACCGCCGTGAGCGTGCCCGCCCGCGGACGGAGCCGCCTCGCCGTGGGTGTGGGCGAACTCAGCGCCGTCCTGGCTCAGGATCACGACGTGCGACGGCGCGCCGAGGTACGGCTGTAGGTCCGTGACCGGTGCGCCGGTCGAAGGGTCGTCCAGGTGAAATGAGAACTGCACCTCCTGGCCTGCCCGCAGGTCTGTGGCGCCGAGCAGCGACACGCGGGCGTGATCGAGAGTCTTGGGAGTCAGGTCTTCGGCGAGGTGCGCTGGCCGCGAACCGTTGCCGATCTGAAATTCGTCACGCGTGAGGATCGTCTGGCCGTTGGCACGCTGAAACTCGGCGAAGAGCCGGTAGCGTCCAGCGCCTGGGAACGTCAGGTCGACGGCGTACTCGCCCGGCGCGCCGGTCCGCTCGGGATGGACGTGGCGAAAGCCGCCGAGATCCTCACGAACTGAGATCAGGTGAACCTCGCGCTCATGGCTGAACACGATATCGTTCAGCGGCGCGCCCGATGCGTCGGTCAGGCGGTAGACGAGTCGGGTGGAGACGTCCGGCTGGATCGCGGCCGGCGCCGCCAGCGCGACGGCTACGCCGGCCTCATTCGGAGATAGGGGGGTGTCCATACTGGCTCCCTCGGCAATGTCGGCGTGGTCGCTCGGGTTGGCCGGGCTACCGGCCTGACGACTGGCCAGGCCGCTCATGTGACCGCTCGTGTCGCCGTGCTGGCCCGCCGGCGCCTCCATCGCCGCGCTTTGGTCGGGTTGGGCCAGCAGCAGCGCCGCGATGCCAACTGCGAGGGCGACGAGTGCGATGCCAACCAGATAGGCGTACTCGCGCACTCGCTCCCCGAGCGGTGGATGGAGGATCGCTTCGGCGCTCGCGGGGCGCTTGAACCCACGCAGGCGCAGGGCGTTCGTCACGACGCTTACGCTCGACATGGCCATCGCGGCTGCCGCGAGCACAGGATCGAGCAGCACGCTGAAGAGCGGGTAGAGCGCGCCCATCGCGACGGGGATCAGGACCACGTTGTAGGCGAACGCCCAGAACAGCCCCTGCTTGATCGCGCCGACCGTCTTGCGGGAGAGGGCGATGGCGGTCACGATGCTCCGCAGGTCGCCGCCGATGAGTGTCACATCCGAGGCGGCCATCGCCACGTCGGTGCCGGTCCCGATTGCGATGCCGAGGTCGGCGCGGGCGAGCGCCGGGGCGTCGTTGATGCCATCCCCGACCATCGCCACCACCAGCCCCTCGGCCTGGAGACGGCGGATTGTTTCCGCCTTCTGGTCGGGGAGTACTTCGGCGAGCACCCGCTCGATGCCGGCCTCGTGCGCGATGGCCTCAGCAGTGACCCGGTTGTCGCCGGTCAACATCCAGACGTCCAGCCCAAGCGCCCGAAGCTGCTGAACGGCCGCACGTGACTCCGGCTTGAGCGTGTCGGCGACCGCGATGATGCCGGCCAGGCGCCCGTCGACAGCCACATACATGGGCGTTGCGCCGCTGCCTGCGAGCCGGGCCGCGTCCTGTGCGAGCGCTTCGGTCGGGATGCCAGCCCCGACCAGCAACTTCTGGTTGCCGAGCAGCACGTCCTGGCCCTCGACCCGCGCGCGGATCCCCTGACCCGTCACTGACTCGAACGCATCGGCGGTAGGCAGCGATAACTCGCGCTCGTGTGCGCGCTGGACGATCGCCTCGCCGAGCGGATGCTCGGAGCCGACCTCCGCCGCTGCTGCCAGCCGGAGGAGCGCCTCGACAGGCGCCAGATCGCCTTCGCCGCTTGCGGCTCGCCACTCGCCACTCACCACGACGTCCGTGACGGCGGGCTTGCCGCGGGTGAGCGTGCCGGTCTTGTCCAGCACGATCGCGGTGATCTTGCGGGCCTGTTCGAGCGCCTCGCCGCCCCGGATCAGGATGCCGTGCTCGGCGGCCTTGCCGGTGCCGACCATGATCGCGGTTGGCGTGGCGAGCCCGAGCGCGCACGGGCAGGCGATGATGAGCACGGCGATGGTCGCCGTCAGCGCCTGGGTCAACGTGCCACCCAGCAGCAGCCAGCCCACGAAGGTCAGCGCCGCCAGGATCAGCACGGCCGGCACGAAGTAGCCGGAGATCGTGTCGGCCAGGCGCTGAATCGGCGCCTTCGAGCCCTGTGCCTCTTCGACGAGGCGGACGATCTGGGCGAGCGTGGTGTCCCGCCCGACCTTCGTGGCCTCGAAGACGAGGCTGCCCGTTGTGTTCAGCGTCGCGCCGATGACAGGATCGCCCGCGCCCTTCTCGACCGGCAGACTCTCGCCGGTCAACATGCTCTCGTCCAGGGCCGAGCGGCCCTCGCGAACGACCCCGTCGACTGGCACCTTCTCACCAGGGCGCACCCGCACCAGATCGCCGACCTGGACCGTCTCGACCGGAATATCCTGCTCGACGCCATTGCGGATGACGCGCGCGGTCTTCGCCTGGAGCCCCATCAGCGCCTTGATGGCGGCGCCAGTCTGCTTCTTGGCGCGAGCTTCGAGCCAGCGCCCCATCAGGATCAGGGCGATGATGATGACGGCTGTCTCGTAGTACAGGTGGAAGGGGAAGCCCCAGCGAACGGCCAGCGTGGGCCAGAGGGTGACGAACGTGCTGTAGGCGTACGCCACGCTGGTGCCCACGGCGACCAGCGTGTTCATGTTGGTGCCGCCATGCTTCGCCGCGGCCCAGGCCGCACGGTAGAAGGTCGCGCCGGCCCAGACCTGCACGATCGTCGCGGCGATCAGCAGGAGCGGCGCGACGAGCATCATATCGAGGCCGAGCGGCAGGTACATGATGGCCATCATCGCCAGCCCGACGACCAGGCTGATCAGCGACTTCCGCTTCAGGTCGTCGATCTCGCGCTGACGTGCCCGCTCGCGCTCGTCGTCCTTCGACCGAGCAGACCCCCTCACCTCTGGAAGCGCCCCCAGCCCGGAGGACGCCCTCACCCCCAGCCCCTCTCCCGCACGCGGGAGAGGGGAGATGGCGGGGTGGTCGAAGAGGCTCTCAGTACCGGGGGCGGGGCTGCCAGCACGCGCGAGGGCGGCAGCACCGCTCCCCCTCTCCTTCGCGAGGGCGGCAGCACCGCTCCCCCCCTCCTGCGCCAGGGCGGCAGCACCGCTCCCCCCCTCCCGCGCGAGGGTGGCAGCACCGCTCCCCCTCTCCCGCGTGCGGGAGAGGGGGCGGGGGGGTGAGGGCGCCTCGTCCGGCATCTCCCCCACCTTGTAGCCAGCTTTCTCGACGGCTGCGCTGAGCTGCGGCAGCCCGACGAGGAACGGATCGAAGAGGACCGTCGCCCTCTCGGTGGCCAGGTTGACGTTTGCTTCCTGGACTCCTTCGACCTTGCCGAGCGCCTTCTCGATCCGCCGCACGCAGGACGCGCACGTCATCCCCTCGATGGGGAGGATCGCCTCGGCCGGCCCACTGACCGGCTGAGCGTCCGCCGACATGGCGAGGGTACTCGTCAGCGGGGACGCCGCCGCGCTGGCAGGGGCGCCTGGCTCTGGCAGTTCGCCCACCCCGTAGCCGGCTTTCTCGACGGCCTCTACCAGATCGTCGAGCGAGGCGAGCGATGGGTCGTACGCCACTCGGGCCTTCTCGGTCGCCAGGTTCACCGCGACGTCACGGACGCCCGGCACCTTCGCAACGCGCTTCTCGATGCGCCGCACGCAGGAGGCGCAGGTCATGCCGGTGACAGGGAACGTCACCTCGGTCGTGGGGCCGTTCGCGCCGCTCGCCTCGGGCGCCTCACCGGTCGTGGTTGTCGCTGGATTCATGCTCGCCGCCATGTTCTTACCGCCGCGAGAGCTCGAAGAGCTCGCGCAATTCTCCGATGATGGTGTCCTCACGGCCGTCGTGGAAGCCCTCTCGGACGCAGCCTTCGAGGTGACCTTGCAGCAGGAGCGCCTCGAGCTTGTCGATGGCGCGCTTGACGGCGTAGGTCTGCTTGAGGATGTCAACGCAGTACTGGTCTTCCTCGACCATCTTGCGAATGCCCTTGAGATGGCCTTCGACGTAGGCGAGGCGCTTGAGCACGTCGTGCTTGGCTGCGTGCATGCAGAGGGTACCTCCTAAACCCAACCCCCCTGGGAGGGGTTTGACGCCAGTATACACGCCTCCCTGCCTCTGTGCAAGCCCCCGAACCGACATCTTCTTCTGCCCGCCTGGACTGATGCGCCCCACTCGCCGATAATCTGGCCCCGTGCCGTCGCCCCTCGCTCCGAGCGTGCCGACCGTCCTCGCCGCCGATGCGCCCGCTCCCGCGCGCACCAGAGGTTGCCCGCGCCTGCACGTGCTCGACTGGGCCTCGGCGTCGACGCTGGCGGCCTGGACGCTCACCGGGCTGGCGTTCCTCGCCTTCTCCTGGTTCGCCGTCGCGCAGCACCTGACCTTCCATACCCGCGCCCGCGACATGGGCATCTACGCCCAGGTGCTCTGGAACACGGCTCAGGGCCGCCCGTTTGCCTCGACGCTCCTCCAGGACAATGGCCTGCACATCGCGGAGCACGTCGCGCCGGTGCTGGCGCTGCTCGCTCCGCTCTACGCCCTTGCACCGACGCCCATTCTGCTGCTCGTCGTTCAGCAAGCCTGTCTCGCCGGCGCCGGGCTGCCGCTCTTCTTCTGGAGCCGTGCCCGCCTCGGACCAGCGGTGGCGCTGGTGCTGCTGCTCGGGTTCTACGCGATGCCGGCGACGTCGCGGATTGCCCTGTCGGAGTTCCACCCGATCGTGATGGCAGCGCTGCCGGCCTCGTTGGCCGTCAAGGCGGTGCTGGAGGGCAAGACCCGGGCGGCTGTCGCCTGGCTGATACTGGCACTGCTCTTCGAGGAGGAGACGGCCCCGCTCGTGGGGGCAGCTAGCGCGTACCTCTGGCTGCGCCATCGTCGCTGGAGTGGCGCCGCGCTGGGCGGCCTGGCGGTCGTCTGGCTGCTGGCGCTGGTGCTGCTCGTCATGCCGGCCTTCCACGACCGCAAGACACTGGAGCGGGTCGACGGCAATCGCTCGATTGCCCACTACGAGCAGGTGCAAGCCGATCCAAACGTCGGCCTGACCTGGCTCGCCGGCGAGCGGGGTGCGCATGCTGCCCTCTGGCTGCTGGCCCCGATGGCCGGCCTCTCGCTCCTCGCGCCCCACGTCCTGGCGCTGGCCGCGCCCTCGTTCGCGCTGCTGTTCCTGGCCGACCGTGACGGGAACGTGGCCGGACACTGGGCCGGCGCGGTCCTGCCGGTCTACTGGTTCGCGACCGGGGCCGGCCTCGCGGCGCTCACCCGGCTGGCGGGCGCGCGACGACAGGCAGCGCGTGGGGTCGGGGTCGGGCTGCTCGTGGTAGCGGGCGCGCTCTGCTACTGGCAGTTCAGCCTGTTCCCCGGCGGAGATGGCTACGACCCCGGTGACTTCACCTGGACGGAGCAGGAGGACGACCTCGCGCGGGCGGTCGCGCTGGCTCCGCCTGATGTGCGGCTCGACGCGACCCGTCGGATCGTGCCGCATCTGGCGAACCGTGCCGAGGTCTATCAGTTCCCGTCGACGTTCTACACCGCACCGATGCGGCCGAACCTGGACAAGATCGAGGCGTTCGTCTTCGACCTGACCGACTCGCAGACCCGCCGCGCCCTCGATGCGACCGATCGGGATACCGTGCTGACCGGCGAGCCGCGCTATCACGTGCGGGTCTGGGGCGACGACGTCCTGCTGCTGACCCGCGAGCGGCCGTCGCCGTCGATCCCGATAGCCCTGCTCTACGGCAGCACACTCCGCCTGAACGGCTACGATCTGGAGCGGGCGCCCGGCCGGCTCCGTCTTACCGTTTACTGGGAGGTGACGGCCCGCACGAGCGCGCGCACCCGCATCGCCGATCTCCTCGATCCGGACGGGCAGATCGTCACCCGCGCCGAGGCAGCGCCGCTCGATCCGTACCTCCCGCCCGCGCGCTGGAACAAGGGCCAGACGATCGCCGAGGCCATCGACCTTCCGCTCCCGCCCGACGCACCAACCGGCCCGTACACGATTCGCCTTACCTGGTTAGACAAGGCTGGCCAGCCTCTGCCGTTCGAGGGCGGCGACGGCACGGTCTCCATCCCCTGACCGCGCATCTACCGTAGCCAGGACGGGAGTTCGGAAACGTCGTTCGCGTGCTACACTGCGACCCCGCGCCGAGACTCGGCCCGATGCGTGGGCCGGCCAGCGCGGCCTGAGGAGCATCGATGACCGTCGACCCGAATGCCCAGCCCGGATCCGCCGCTGCCAGCCACGTCCCATCCTCGACGACGCCGCGCGTCAAACTCGGCGCGCACGTCTCTGGCGGCGGACTCAGGGGCATTCCGGGCAAGGCGTCTGGGATCGGCTGCGAGGCAGTCCAGATCTTCGCAAGCTCCCCGCAGATGTGGCGGCCGCCGAGTACGAAACCCGAGGAGGCCGCCAATTTCTGCGCCGCCTGCGCCAACGCTGGTCTCGGGCCGATCGCGGTCCATGCCATCTATCTGGTGAACCCGGCCAGCGAGAACCCGGAGCTACGGGCGAAGACGGCTGTCTCGCTGGTGGCGACCCTCCGTGCCGCCGAGGCACTCGGTGCGAGCCGGGTTATCACCCATCTGGGAAGCGCCAAGGGCGCCGAGCGGGTCGGCGCGCTCGACCGGGCCTGCGCCGTCTTCGCAGAGGTATTGAACCAGTACAGCGGCCCCGTGCGCCTGCTCTTCGAAACGAGCGCCGGGGCCGGCGACACGCTCGGCGGGACGTTCGAGGAACTGGGGACGATGATCCGCACGCTCGGGGCGCCGGCGAACCTGGGCGCCTGCCTCGACACCGCCCATATCTTCACAGCCGGCTACGACTTCCGGAGCGCCGATGGGTTGGAGTCCACGCTCGAACGGTTCGATCGGCAGATCGGGCTGGGAATGCTCGGCGCAATCCACCTGAACGACTCGAAAGCGCCGTGCGGCTCGAACAAGGACCGCCACGAGAACCTGGGCATAGGCGAGATCGGGGATGAGGCGCTGGAGCGCTTCGTCAATCACCCAGCGCTCGGGGAGACGCCGCTCTACCTCGAAGTGCCCGGCTACTCTAAAGATGGGCCGGACCGCCCGAACATGGAACGGCTCTACGGCTACGTCGGCCGGCCCTTCCCGCTGCCGCCCGAGGCGCCGTCAGACCAGTAGCAGCGGGGGGCGCGACGCCTCGGTCCGGGCGGTGCCGCCCGCGAGACGACGCGCGCACGAGTCGACTGACGTCCCAGACTCCGGCGGTTGCCTTCGCCTGCATGAGACGGAGCCCGCACGAGTCGGCTACCCGCTGCCGACACAAGCCCGTACGTCAGGCGGCGGTACCCGTTTCGTGTGTCTACGCTACCATCCCTGCATCGGCGACGGGTGGTGCGCTCGTTGTGTTGTCGGTCTCAGGCGCGTGCACCTGCACATCAAGCGGTAGAGTCCTCGGCGACTCGCCCCGCTCTGGGGCACATCGGGGACGAGCGATCGCTGGAGCGCTCGCCTTCCCGTCGACGACTGAGGCGCCATCCCGATTCATGGACGGAGGAACGCTCGCCGGCGTGGCCAACGGCAGGCTGTGGCCGAGGAGCGCGGGTACCGCCTCGGGAGGGAGCGGCCGGGCAAAGTAGAAGCCCTGGCCGCGCTCGCAGCCGAGTGCCCGGAGGTCGACTGCCTGCTCGACCGTCTCGATGCCTTCGGCGACGACGGTCAGATTCAGCGTCGTCGCGAGCGCCACGACACTCCGTACGATCGCCGTGTCGTGGAGGTCACGACCGAGCCCGCCGACGAACGAGCGGTCGATCTTGAGGGCGTCGACCGGAAACCGCTTCAGGTAGCTGAGCGACGAGTAGCCAGTCCCGAAGTCGTCGATCGCCAGTTCGACGCCCAGCCCCCGGAGCCGCCCCAACGTCCTGGTCGCGACGTCCGCATCGGCCATCACCACGCTCTCGGTGATCTCCAGCCGCAGCCCGCTCGGCGGCAGCCCGCTCGCGCGGAGGGTATGTGCGACGTCGTCTGCGAGACCGGGCTCCTGAAACTGACGGGCCGAGAGGTTGACACAGACGACCGGCGACACGCCTTCCGGGCTGGCCTGCCGCCACGCGCGGCCCTGTCGGCACGCTTCGTAGAGCACCCGCTGGCCAATCGGCACGATCAGCCCGGTCTCTTCGGCCAGTGGGATGAACGTGTCGGGAGCGAGCAAGCCCCGGCTCGGATGCTCCCACCGTACCAGTGCTTCGAGCTCCACGACGGCACCGCTCACCAGATCGACGATGGGCTGATACTGGATCCGTAGCTCGTCCTGCTCGATGGCCCGCCGCAAAGCGATCTCGAGGTCCAGGCGCTCGACGGCCGCGCCGCTCATCTCCTCGTCGAAGAGTGCGTAGCAGGACTTCCCACGGGCCTTGGCTCGGTAGAGGGCCAGATCTGCATTGCTCATGAGCTGGCCAGGTGTGTCCTCGCCCGACGTGCCGACCGAGATTCCGATGCTGGCGGTGACGGTCAACTCGCGCTCGGCCAGCTGGATCGGCGTCTTCAGGCACTCGGCCAGCCGTTCCGCGACCTGCACCGCCGTGTAGACGTCTGGGATATCTTCGAGCAGAATCGTGAACTCATCGCCACCCAGGCGGGCGGCGCTGTCTCCAGCCCGAAGGCAGTCGCGGATCCGGCCGGCCGCCGTCCGGAGAAGCTCGTCGCCGGACTGATGGCCGAGACTGTCGTTGATGACCTTGAAGTTGTCCAGATCGAGGATCAGGACTGCGACGGACCTGTTCGCGCGGGACGTGCGCACCAGAGCGTGCTCCAGACGATCCATGAACAGCGCGCGATTGGCGAGCCCGGAGAGTGGATCGTGGAAGGCGAGATGGCTGAGCCGGGCTTCGAGCGCCTTCCGCTCGGTGACGTCGCGTGAGTTCACCACGATGCCACGCACGGCCGGATTGTCGCGCTGGTCTGTCCTCATCGTCTCCATGACACGCCAGGAGCCGTTCTTGTGGCGAACCCGAACTTCGGTCGGGCCATCGCTGCCGGCCTCGAGCACGCAATCGGTCAGGGCAGCGTACACGACTGGCAGATCGTCCGGGTGAATGATCTCGAAGGCGCTCTGCCCGATCAGCTCCGCCTGAGAATAGCCCAGCAGTCGTTCGACCGACGGGCTTTGATAGCGGATCGTCGCATCGGCGTCGACAATCGAGATCAAGTCCGAGACGGACTCGATCAGCGATCGGAAGTGCTCCTCGCTTCGGCGGAGTGCTTCTTCAGCCCCCGCCCGCTCGAAAGAGGATCGCAGCAACTCGGCAACCGAGTCGATGAGGCTCCGTTCCTCGGCGAGGAAGGGGCCTTCAGCGCTGGCCGGGCGCTCGGCGAGGTAGGCGACCTCGACGGTACCCTGCCGCCCATCTACCGTCGCGAACGAGGCGCGCAGCGTCCACGGTGTCGTGGTCCAGTTGGACGTGGTGGCTTCTACCCCGCCGAAGACCACCCGAACGGCCGTGATCTCCGGATACTGCCAGCCATCGGCAAGGATGGCGACGGCCCGCTCGAGCATGGCGGCCGGTGCGAGCCGCTCCTGAAGGATCCCGGCGACCTCGTGGAAGGCGCCCAACTCTTTCACTCGCTCGTTGAGGGTGCGGAGTGCGGCCTTCCGGTCTTCCTCTGCCCGGCGGCGCGCGGTCACATCGAAGATGACGCCGTCGAGGTAGAGCACCTCGCCGCTCTCCGAGAAGACACCCCGTCCCCGCTCGTGAACCCAGCGGATATCCCCGTCTCGGTGCGGGCAGCGATACTCGAGTTCGAATGGCTCCCGTCGCGCGATGGCCTCTTCCACCCGCTGCACGATCCACCGGCGGTCGTCCGGGTACGTCATCCCCGACAGGGTGCGGGCGCCGCTCAGATAATCCGAGGCCGGGTAGCCGGTCAGCGTCTCGATCCCCTCACTCACGTAGATGGGCGTCCACTCGGCATCAGCCGTGCAGCGGTAGACCATCCCGGGCAGATCGGCGACGAGGGTACGGTACCGCTCCTCGCTCGCTCGGAGCGCCGCTTCGGCCTGATGGCGCGCGGTCAGGTCGACGAAGCTCACGACGGCCCCGAGCACGTCGTCGCCGTTGCTCAGTGGTGCACAGGAGTATTCGACCGGGACCGTCGTTCCGTCTCGACGGTGGAGGACTCGTTCCCCGCGCGCCGCCTGGCCAGACCGGACCGCGTGGAGCAGCGGACAGGCGTCCGCCGGGTCTGGCGACGCCCCTGCCTGCGTACAGTGCACAAGCGTATGGACGTCCGCTCCGATGGCTGCCTCTGGCTCGTAGCCGAGCAGGTGGGCTGCTGCCCGATTGAGGAACGTGCACCGCCCGTCGCCGTCGAGCCCGACGATGCCGTGTGGTACCGCGTCCAGCAGCGCCAGCTTCGCACGATGTTCGCGGTCAGCCGCGCCACTGCCGTCGAGCCGACCGCTCTGGCCGAGCGTGTCGCGGCGACCCGGGACGCAGAGGATGCTGGGGTGGATGGGAGGAAACTCGGTCATGATGTCCCACACGGGTCGACGAACTCAACAGGCGGGGTGACTCTTGGGGGCGCGGCCCCATGATGCCCCGCACGAGTCAACGAATCCCAACAGGAGAACGGAGGAGCAGGCGAGATGGGTACTACTCGTGACCCACGTCACCAGTGATTGAGCCTCGGTGCTTTCAGATCGGCCGCCCCTCTCCCGCGCACGGGGGAGGGGTTGGGGGTGGGGGCTCTCAGCCAAAAAGGGCAGGCGGGACAGGTCGAGCAGGCGCTCACCGCCGAGCGCCGCGTTCGATTGCCGCCTGCGCTTGTTGCCCCATCACGCTCCAGTTGCGCGGGGCGAGCCGACCCCGTCTCGCCCCGCGCAACGTGATTCGTTGGCGGTGGGTTAGCTCGCAGCCCGGATGGACGAGCGCGCCGCCTTGCCCCAATCGCCGGCCCGGCGGCGTGGGGTGAGCTGCCCGGCCGTCGCCGCATCATCGACCGTGAAGCGGGCGACGAGTTGCTGAAGCTGATCGGCGGTGGCAGCCAGTTCTTCGGCCTGGGCGGAGATCTCCTCGACCTGAGCGCTCATCTCCTCGGCCGACGCCGACACTTCCTCGGTGGCCGCCGAGCTTTGCTCAGCCACCGCCGCGATACTCTGGATCGAGCGGCCGACCCCCTCGGCTGAGGCAGCCATCTCCTCGGATGCGGCCGTGGCCTCCTCGACGGCGGCCGAAATGTTCATCATCGTGCTACTGACGGTCCGGCTGCGCTCGGCCATGTCCTGTGCGGCTGTCGCGATGTCCTCGACTTGCCGAACGGTGGCATCGACGGCTCGCAGGATCTCTTCGAGGGCGCGGCCCGCCTGGTCGGCCTGGGCCGAGCCTTCCTCGACCTTCTGCGCGCCCTGCTCCATCGCTCCGACCGCCTGGCGGGTGCCGTCCTGCACCTCGCGGATCAGGCCGGCGATGGCCTTGGTCTCACGCTGCGAGCGCTCGGCCAGCTTGCGGACCTCGTCGGCCACCACCGCGAAGCCCTTGCCGTGCTCACCCGCTCGGGCCGCTTCGATGGCCGCGTTCAGGGCCAGCAGGTTGGTCTGCTCCGCGATGTCGTCGATGGTCTCGACCACTGCCCCGATCTTCTCCCCCAGCGCCCCCAGTTCCTCGACCCGCGAGCTCGCCTGGGAGACGACCTGCTGAATCTCGCTCATGCCGGCCACGGTCTGCTGGACTGCCCGCGCGCCCTGTTCGGCCGAGGCTCGTGTCTGCTGGGAGGCGGCTGCCACGCTCTGCGCGTTCGCTGCGACTTGCTCCACGCCTGCCGCCATCTGCTCGGTCGTCGCGGACGCGCTCCCGACTGCTCGGGCCTGCTCCTGGGCGCCACGGGCTACCTGATCGATCGCCTGCATCAGTTGTTCGACGGACTGGCTGGTGCTCTGGGCGGTCTGCGCCTGCTCGGCGGCGCCCTGCGCCACCTGCTGCACCGCGGTCGTGACCTGCTGGACCGCCTGCCCGTTCTGGCCGGCCGCCGCGCCAAGCTGCTGCGATGCGCCCGCTACGCCGTCGGCCGCCGTCCGGATCTGGCCGATGGAATCGCGGAGGTTGGCGCTCATCTCGGCGAACGCGGCGCCGGTCTCCTGCAAGCCGTCGATCATGACGTTGAAGTCTTCAGCCATCACCCCGATCTCGTCCTTGCTGCGAACGTCGACACGCTGGGCTTTGACGGCGGCGTCCTTCGTGAGATCGCCAGCGGCCAGCGCCTTGGCCACGTCGATGAGCGACGGGAGATCGTCGCGGGCGATTTGCTGCGCGGTCGCTGCGACCTGTCCAACGGCGGTGGCGATGGTGCGCGCCAGGTAGAACCCGATCCCGAGCGCCAGCAGCATGCCAATCGCGATCGCCCCGATGAGCGTCTTGAGCGCCCGATCGAAGTCGTCCCTGGCCGCTTGTGCCGCCTGGTTGACGCCCTTGATGTTGAGGTTAGACAGGCTGTCGATCGTGGTATCGACCTTCGCGGACAACGGGGCCGTCGTCTTCAGCACGATCTCGGCGGCTGCCGCTCTACCCTGGTCAGTGTTCTTGGCGATCTCGATGCCGGCTCGATCGAGCCCATCACGCCAGGCCTTGTAGTTCTGCTCGAGCTCCGGCCAGAGCCGCTTTTCCTCGTCGCTTGCTGGCAACGCCTTGTAGGCGGCCCATGCTTCGTCGCTTTCCCTGAGGCTGTCCTTGACCTTCGCGAATAGCGCGTTGGCTTCGCCGGGGTCGGTAGCCTGAATGACGCTCCGGACGTCGCGCTGGGCACGGAGGAAACTGGCCTGGGTAGTAGCCAGCGCATCCACACTGGGAATGTTCACCGTATTAGCGTCGTTCAGTTGGGCATTGATGCTCTGAGCGGTGCTGATGCCCAGGTAACCGACCAGCGCCATGATGGCGCAGACGGTGCCGAACGTGCCGAGTAACTTCGTCTGTATGCCAAGGTTATGAAACCAGCGCACCCAATCCTCCATCGTGCGTGCCTGGGCGAGGGCGCCCCCGTACAGGCTTGCTGCCGCGACCACCCTGCTTGACAGGACGGTACATAGGTTCATAACGGCGCTTGCACCCGAAACGGGAGGGGCAGGCCGTTATTTACGCAAACCTGACACGGCTCGGTCCGGCTCTATCAGAGCGCTGCTCTGGCCCGAGGGCGCTACTCGGCCGCCACACCGGACCGTCGCGCGTTCTGCGGGAGTGGCACGGCCGCGAAGCAGTGCGTCGCGCCTCAGGTGGTGCCGAGACCGGAGCGACGCACGGCCAGCCGGACCACGCCGAGCACCGCGAACGACACCACCACGAGGACAGCCGACAGCGCGAGGGCGGCGTCCAGATCGGTTTCCAGCGCCGCATAGACGGCCAGCGGCATCGTCTGGGTGCGCCCCTGGAAACTGCCAGCAAACATGATCGTCGCGCCGAACTCGCCGAGTGCTCGTGCCCAGCACATCGCCGCGCCGGCCAGCAGCGACGGGAGCGTGAGCGGCACCGTCACCCGCCAGAACGCGGCCCAGCGCGAGCAGCCCAGCGTGAAGGCCATCTCTTCGAGCTCGCGGTCCACCGCCGCGAACCCGACACGCGCCGAGCGGATGTAGAACGGCGCGGCCACGAACAACTGAGCCAGGACCACGGCGGCGGTCGTGAAGCCGATGGTGATCCCCAGCGATTCGAGCGCCGGGCCGAGCAGCCCGCGCCGCCCGAAGGCCATCAGCAGGCCGACGCCAGCGACGGCCGGCGGCAGCACCATCGGAAGCTCGATCAGGCTGTCCAGCAGGTCACGGCCAGGGAACCGCCCTCGTGCGAGCAGCCAGGCAACCGGTGTCCCGACCAGCAACGTCAGCCCAAGAGATAGGGCGGTCGTCAGCAGGCTCAACCGCAACGCTTCTACCACCACCGGCCGCGCGAGCACCGGGCCGAGCGCTCCGCTCGGGATGGCCCGCACGAAGATCGCCAGAATCGGCAGCCCGACGAGCAGGACGAACGCCGCGGCAGCGGCCACGAGCAGGGCAGAGCCACCCGTCGGCAGTCGTCGGCGGGTGGCGGAGGACGCGGCAGGGCCGGCCGTCGACGGTGCTACGACGCGCGTCCGCGTCGACACCGGGGCGGGCAGTGTCTGCACGGCCGCGCCGTGGCGGGCGGCCGCGTCGTGGCAGGAAGGCGTGCTGCGACGGGCGGCCGCGCCAGATCGGGAGGCCACGTTCACCAGGCGTGTGCCGCCCCGCCGGCAGGTGGAGCGGCCGGCGCGGCTTCCAGGCCACCTGGCAGCCTGACTGCGGCCATGCGCCCGGGTGAGTCAACGGCTGGCACCGGTAGACCGGGCGCCAGCGCGACGGGCCCGACCGGCGTGAAGTTCCAGTTCTGGAGGACGCCCTGCCCGGCCGGCGACAGCACGAAGGCAATAAAGGACGCTCCGGCCTCGGTGCGCGGTCCGCCCGCCACTAACGCGATCGGGTACGCCGCCAGCATGTTGACCTCAGCCGGGATCTCGATGGTCCGCAGGTCGGGCGCCGACTGGGGGGTGACGTCGGTCAAATAGACGACGGCGGCGTCGCCCTCGCCAAGCTGAATTTTGGCCACGACTTGCCGGACGTTCGGCTCGCGTGAGACGACGTTCGCGTTGGCGCGGCCCTTGAACTCGGTGCCGTACTCTGGCGACTGGCTCATCGCGTCGAGCATGGCCTGGGTATACGCCCCGATAGGCACCTCCGGAGCGGCAGTTACCAGCCGCACGCCCGGCCGCGCCAGGTCAGCGGGGCTCCGGATGCCGCCCGGATCGCTCGCCGGCGTGATGATGACGAGCCGATTAGTGGCGAACGTCACGTCATCCCCATCGAGGACGTCGGCCGCCCGGGCGCGGTCCATCTGGGCCTGATCTGCCGAGGCGAAGACGTCGGCACGTGCGCCCTGCTCCAGTTGGGTCCGAAGCTGCGACGACGCGCCAAAATTGAAGCGCACCGGGATACCGGTCTGATCCGTGTAGAGCGTGCCGATCTCACCGAAGGCGTCCGCAAGGGAAGCAGCCGCAAACACGGTCAACTCGGCGCCCTGGGCATCCGCGGGCGCGGTCGGCGGGGCGAGCGGCATGACCGCTGCTACAGTCAAGGCAATCGCGCCGACTACCGCCAGCCCCCGCCTGACGAATCCAGAGCCCCAGGCCACCATCTGCCTCCCTCGATCCAGCAGGACCGTGTCTCCTCAGCGGATGCGCTCCGCTCTATTGCCCGCCGTGCACGCGCTCTGCTCCCGGATCCCACTGTGATCGTTCGGCGCCCTACTTTCCGATCATGACTTCGGTCGCCTTGATGATGGCAGTCACCCGGTCGCCTTGCGCGAGGCCCAGCGACTCGACTGACGAGCGAGTGATCGCGGCGACGACCTCGCTCCCGTTCACGTCGACGACGACCTCGGCCATCACCTGCCCGAGCTTGATGCTCTTGACGGTCCCGTGCAGTTGGTTGCGCGCGCTGATCTCCACGACTTGTCTCCTCTCAGGGTTGTTCAGTCGACTGGGACAGGCCGGATGCCCCGCCCCCGCCACCCGGCACGTCCGGTGCCGAGGACGAACGCTGCGTCAGGCCGCCGACACGAGCGTTCCCATCGGCGTCACGTCGTAGCCGCCGAGCGCCTCGACCTCCAGCCGGAAGAGCGGGCTGGTCAGGGTTTCGAGGAGCGCCTGGACTGGCGCCAGTTCGAAGAACGTGGCTGGGATGACCAGGTCGTAGCGCTCGTGAGCGAGCGGCAGGAACGCCAGCCCGAGCGCCTGGGCTGCCGCGCGCACCCCAACCGCTGCGTCGGCGAGCCCTGCCGCGACCGACTCAGCCGCCGCCAGATGGCTATGCACCACCGTCGCATACCCGCCGATCTGCTCTGGACGCAGCCCTGCCCGGGCAAGCTCGGCGTCCAGGAGGGCGCGCGCTCCACTGCCCGGCTCGCGATTGACGACGCGCACGTCCGGCCGAGCCAGATCCCCGGCCTCGTGGATGCCGCGCGGGTTGCCAGCCGCGAGCATCAGTCCTTGTTCCCAGTTGGCGAAGGTCACGAGACGTGCGTTGGCGCCGAGCAGCCGCCGGGCGTACCCGACGTTGTATTCGCCCGTCGCCGGCTCCAGCAGGTGGCAGCCGGCCAGGTGGGCGTCGCCGCGCGCTACCGCTTCCAACGCGGACAGGCTGTTGCCGCCGTGCCAGGCGAGCTCCATCGTGGGATGTCGGCGGCGCAGATGATCCGCCAGCAGGCTGGTGGCCGGATCGCAGCCGACCGCGACGACCGTGCCGGCCAGCCGCTCAGGATCCACGAACAGGCTCACTCGTACGCTCGGCTGCTCGTCACGACCCCGTAACCTGACTCGCCCAAGCTGCTCGGCCGAGACGATACCGTTGGCGCGCGGAAGCGTCAGGACCGCTCCGCCCGCGCCTGCCAGGGGCCGCGCGACGAGCCTGCCCCCGACGTTCGCTACCTGGACCCGAACCGCGCCGTCGTCCGGCAGCGGCTCGCGGTTCAGCAATGCGGCAGTGACGCCGGGCAGTTCGTCCACGAGACGAAACAGGTCGTCCACGCGTCGGCCGAGTGCTCGCGCCAACCGTAAGGCGACGGCCATCGTGGGGGCAGCCTTGCCAGACTCGATGGCGCTGATAGCCTGTCGAGTGACCCCGGCCCGGATGGCTAGCTCGGCCTGGGAGAGACCGGCCTGAGCACGCGCCGCGCGCAGCAGAACGTCGAGCGTCCCGTGGGTCGTCATCCCGACCGGCCTCCTCTCCAGCGAGGCCGGCAGGTCACCGGGCACTCATCTGTCGTGTGTCTTTGTCATGATAGCAAGCAGAGTAGTCATCATCAAGCACGCGGACGCTACAACGTTGTCGCGGCGCGTCTGGCGAGGGATACTCTCGGTGCACGCCGACGCCGGGGAGGCGAGATGCGTCCTGCTCCGCGCCCTGACTCCAATCCTGATGCCAGGTCTGGCTCGGAGGCTGTCCCGCCGGCTGGCTTGCGCACCACCTCGGGTACGGACCTCGCCCCCGGCGCACATTCGGACCGAGGTCTCGCCGGCCGGCTGCGTGGGTGGCGCGCGTTGCTCTCCATCATCGGCGTGCTCGTGTTGGTGCAGGTTGCACTCCTGGGTGTACCGCTCCTGATGGGTGCACCGAGCGCGACCGCCCAGGATGGGCGGCTCGACTCACTCCAACTGCCGCCGGGCTTCCAGATCGGCCTGTTCGCGGCCAACCTGGATGGGGTGCGCTTCATGACGGTCGGGCCGAGCGGTGATATGTACGCCAGTCTGATGTCACAGGGCGAGATCGTGCGTCTGCCAGATCGGAATGGGGACGGCGTGGCCGACGATACGGTCGTGGTGGCCGAGGGTCTGAACAACCCGCACGGACTGGCGTTCCACGACGGCGCCCTGTATGTCGGCGAGACGAATCAGGTGTCCCGCCTCTGGGACGACGATGGCGACGGGGTGTTCGATCGCCACGAGCATCTGGCCGATCTCCCCGCCAACGGCGGCCACTCCACGCGCACGGTCGGCTTCGGGCCGGACGGCATGCTCTACGTCTCGATCGGCTCGTCCTGCAACGTCTGCAACGAGCGCGATGCCCGCCGCGCAACCATCATGCAGTTCAAGCCGGATGGCAGCGACGGGCGGGTCTATGCACGCGGCCTCCGCAACGCCGTCGGCTTCGTGTTCAACCCGACGACCGGCGACCTGTACGCGACGAACAACGGCCGCGACCAGCTTGGGGATAACGTGCCGCCCGAGACAGTCAACATCGTTCATGACGGCGACGACTTTGGCTGGCCGCGCTGCATCAACGGCGCCACGCCAGACCCCCAGTTTGGAACGCCCGGTGCCTGTGACGGCGTGTCCCGGCCCGCCGTCGAGATGCAGGCCCATTCGGCGCCGCTCGGACTGGCGTTCTACGAGGGCTCGCAGTTCCCTCAAGGCTATCAGGGCGACCTGTTCGTCGCCTTCCACGGCTCGTGGAACCGGAGCATCCCGACTGGCTACAAGGTCGTTCGCCTGCGGATGCAGGATGGCCGCCCGACCGGCGAGGTTCAGGACTTCGTGACTGGCTGGCTCCAGGGCACGCGGGCGTGGGGCCGCCCCGTCGACGTCATCAGCGCGCCAGACGGCGCGCTGCTGATCTCCGATGACAAGGCCGGCCAGATCTATCGGGTCACCTATGCAGGGTGAGTGTCCGCCACCGGCCCGGGAGAAACCGTCCCGCTCGTGGGCCAGGATGCGGTACAACAGCGCCATCCGCGTGACGCGGGCCGCCTCGATGCCGGGCCTCGGGCGGCGCGGTCCTGCCTCGACGGGGGTGCTCCGATGCTCGACCACCTGTATGACGTGGTGCGCCGACGCGCTGCCGCCGCCCCAGATGCCATCGCGCTCGGCAGCCAGCAGGGGCTGATCTGGCGAACGGTTGACAGTCGCGAACTGCTAGCCCGCGTGGACCGGCTAGCCGACGAACTGGCCGCGCTCGGCGTCGGCGAGGGCGACCGCGTCATCGCCTGGCTGCCGAGTTCCTGGCGCACCCCGGTTTACTTCTTCGCTTGCTGGAAGCTTGGCGCGGTGATCGTCCCGTTCGACCGTGAGATGAACCCGGATGCTGCCAGCCGGATCATCACGTCCGTCGAGCCCCGCCTGATCCTCGTCGACGACGACGAGCACCCGGCCTGGGCGCCGGCCGAACTGGTCCGGGCGTGGTGGGAGCCCGGCGATAGCGTGGGCGCCGAGCCAGCGCTGCCAGCCTTCCCGAACGGCTGGACCCAGCCCGGCGAGGATCTGGCCGCGCTCTTCTTCACCTCAGGCACCACCGGCAACCCCAAGGGCTGCATGATCACGCACCTCAACTTGCTTTCGCAGATCGATGCGGCCAGCGACATCATCCCGCTCGACACAACCTGCCGGCTGGCCAGCATCCTGCCGCTCTCACACCTGTTCGAGTTCACCTGTGGCATGCTCTACCCGCTGGCGCGGGGCGCGGCCATCCACTACGTACCGAGTCGGCGCGGCCCCGACGTCTTGCGGGTGTTCCAGGAGCAGCGCATCACCCACATGGTGACGGTGCCCCAGATGTTGACGATCATGGGGCAGACCCTGGACGGCCAACTCCAAGAGAAGTTGCCCGCTCAGGTCTACCGTGCTGCCACCGCGCTTGCACCAAAGTTGCCCATGACTGCGCGGCGAAAGCTCTTCTGGCCGGTCCACCGGAAACTCGGCGGACACCTCCGGCTGCTGGCGGCTGGTGGCGCGGCCCTGTCGCCCGAGACCCAGGTGCTCTGGGAGCGGATTGGCGTCAGAGTCGTTCAAGGGTACGGCGCCAGCGAGTGCTCCCCGATCGTGTCCGGTGGCCGGCCGGACGGCTCGACGCCGCTCGGCAGTGTCGGCAAGCCGCTCCGCGACGTCGAGGTCCGGCTGAACGACGGGGGCGAACTACTGGTGCGTGGCCCGAATGTGATGCGGGGCTACTGGAAAGACCCGGCCCGTACTGCCGAGGTACTGACCGACGGCTGGTACCACACCGGCGACCTGGCGCGGATCGACGGGCAGGGGAACATTTTCCTGGCCGGGCGCGCCAAGGACTTGATCGTGCTGCCGTCTGGCATGAACGTCTGGCCAGAGGACGTCGAGGACGCGCTATGCGGCGAGCCGTCGGTCAAGGATGCCACCGTCATCGGCGTGCCAACGCCAGGCGGCGGGATGGTGCTCCACGCCTACCTGCTCCCGGCTGGTCCGAACGCCCGTGAGGCGGACCTGGGAGAGTTGGTCGCCCAGGTCAACGGCCGGCTGGCGCAGCATCAGCGCGTCGCCACGGCCTCCTGGTGGCCGGAGCCTGACTTCCCGCGTACTTCGACCCTGAAGGTGCGCCGCCACCTGATCCCGCCGCCCGCTGCCGTCGAAGCGGTGGAGGTCGACGCCACGCTTGCCTCGGACGACCCGGTCGGGCAGGCAATCGCCAACGTCGCGCGGGTGCCGGCCGTGCGCGACGAGCAAACCCTGGCCGAGCTCGGCCTGGACAGCCTGGCCCTCGTCGAGCTCGGGTTGGCCCTGGAGGACAAGACCGGTAAGAGCGTCCCCGAGGCTGCCGTCACGCCCGACATGACAGTGGGGCAGGTGCGCGAGCGGATGGCGAGCGCACCGGCCCAGGGTGTCGGGATCGGCTCAGCGCCAGGCCGGGCGAAGGAGCAGGCCCGCGCCAGGCAACCGCTCTGGCCCTACACCTGGGGTCGGGCGCTCCGGCCGATCCGGCTGCCATTCGATCTGCTGTTCAACGCCTTCGTCACCCGCACGCTCGTCATCGGCGGCGAGCACCTTCAGAACCTGCCGCCCCGGGTGATCCTGGCTGGTACTCACCGCGCCTACGCCGATTTCCCGCTGCTCGCCCACGCGCTGCGCCGAACTCCGGCCCGCGGCCTTGCGGACCGGCTGGTCGTGGCGACCCGGGCGGGAGGCTTCGACGAGGCAGGGCTGCTCTCCTGGTACGGGATGCTGGCCTGGGGGCTGTATCCGCTGCGCCAGTACGGTGAGCAGGACGTGAGTCTGCGTGGCCTCGCCCGCCTCGCGGAGCAGGGCAACCCGGTCGTGATCTTTCCCCAGGGGAGGCACACTCACCCCGAGGACGAGGTCGCGGACCGGCCGGATGCACGTTTCAAGCCGGGCGTCGGGCATCTGGCGATCGCCCTCGACGCGGTCATCGTGCCGTTTGGGCTGGCTGGTACCGAGCAGGTGATGCCCATCGTGGACGAGCGTTACGACGGTCCGAAGCTCGCGGGGATCCCGGTCAAGCTCGCGAAGGGGCCGCTCGCGATCGCCTTCGGGCCGCCACTCGAGCGTCGTCCGGGCGAGACGCCGCTCGAACTGGCGGCGCGCCTTCAGGACGTCTGCTTCGCCCTTGCCCGCGAAGCAGAAGCCGCGCTGGCCGCCATCCGCAAGCCCGCCCCGCCTGCCTGACCCGATCAGCCGAGCCAGGTGACCTTCTCGCGGTGGCCCCGCCGGAGCGAGGCCGTCCGCTCCTCATCGGGGTAGCCCAGATAGATGAAGCCGAGGATCTGATGGGCCGGGCTGAGCCCGAAGAAGCGCTTCACGATCTCGGAGCGCGCTGGACCGCCGGTGCTCCACTTGGTCGCGAAGCCGCGTGCGTGGGCCGCGAGCAGCAGGTTCTGGATCGCGCAGGCGACGGCGGCCACGTCCTCCACGTCTACGATCTTCGGCCCGTTCGGCGGGTCGACGACGGCGGCGATGACGACTGGCGAGCGGACTGCCTTCTTCATCTGGGCATCGGCGAGAGCGCGGGCCTGCTCGCCCGTTGGATCGGGCAGGCTGCGACAGGCGTCCTCGGCCATCACCTGCCCGAATCGCTGGCGAGCTTCACCGGTCAAGACGAAGAATTGCCACGGCTCGTTCAGATGGTGGTTCGGTGCCCAGGTCGCCGCTTCCAGTAGCTCCTCGATCGCTTCGCGGGACGGTGCGTCCGGCTTCATCCGTCCAGCCGTCCGCCGCGTGCGTATTGCTTCCAGGACATCCATCGATGTTCTTCCTCAACGTGTAGACCGTCTCCACGAGTAGCGATCGCGGCGATCCAGTCCGGCGATTCTTCCTTGAGGTCTGGGCCGCCTGCATCCATTCCTGCCGCGCGTACCGACATGAACGGAAGGCCCATCTGGGCGCCCACGGCCCCCATGGACGGCCTGGCCTCGGGTGCCGCCGCTCACCGCGAACGGCGAAGCTCAGTACATCCGGGCACGGTAGCCCTCTTCGAGGTGCTTTTCCAGATCCGCGAGCGTCGTGTTCGCCGGGTGGACCGCTGCCATCAGCAGTTCGGCGCCGGTCGGAACGGTGCCGAGATCTGGCCATGTCTCCGGATCCCAGAGTTGGGAGCGGCGGAGCGCCTTGGCGCAGTGCATGTAGCATTCCTCGACTTCGACGCCAATGGCGAACCAGGGCTCCTTCCCCTGCACCAGCATGGTCGAGAGCAGCGCCGGATCGCGCGTGATGCAGGCCCGGCCGTTGACGCGCAAGGTCTCCCCCCGGCCGGGCACCAGGAAGAGCAGCCCGATCCGGCCGGTCTCGAGGACGTTCCGATGATTGTCGAAGCGGCGGTTGCCCGGCCGATCGGGAATCACCAGTCGCGACTCGTCGAGAACCCGGACGAAGCCTGGCGCGTCGCCCTTCGGCGCGACGTCGCAGCGCCCGTCAGCGCCGGCAGTCGCCAGGAGTACGAAAGGCGAGCACGCGATGAACGCCCGACTCGCGTCGGTCAGGGTGGTCGTCTCCTTCGCGATCGCCGTCCCGCTCGGCTCGCCCATGATCGCCCGAAGCTGCTGCTCGCTGGTGATGAGGTCGTTGAACATGTCTGCCCTTTCGGTCGCCCGGCGTCACCGTACAGGGAGTGTAGAGGATCGATGAGCCTCTGCTACCATGCCGAGCACGTATCGCAGGTATCCCCCTCACCGGATCACGTCGGGCTATGAGATAACTTTCCCAGACCCCCGCTTCCGCGCCCATTTTGCTGCTGCTCGAAGGAGCCGCCCGTGCCCCCTGGCGTCCCTACTCGCGAGGTCTACTGGAACATTCACAACATCTGGATCATGTATGCCGTGTTCGGGGTGATGATGGTCGCCTTCGTGTACGGCGCCTATCGCTACTACCGGCTCCTCTCCTGTGGCAAGCCTGAGTGGCGCCTCGACCGGCCCGGCGAGCGGCTGTGGGGCCTCCTCGAGCACGCTGTCATCCAGGTGCGGACCCTGCGAGCACACTACGCCGGCTCAGCGCATTGGATGTTCTCCTGGGGCTTCGTGATCCTGTTCATCGGGACGACCGTCGTCTTCATCCACGAAGACCTCGGCTACTTTAGCCCGATCTTCAAGATCATGCAGGGCGACTTCTACCTCTGGTTCCAGTCGCTCACGCTGGACATATTCGGGCTAGCGGCTATCGTCGGCATCGCGATGGCGCAACTGCGGCGAGGCGGTGTCATGGCGCGCCGCGACCGCCTCTACCGACCCCCGTCCGACCCCCGCACCATCCTCGACGACCACTGGATCCTCTGGGGACTCCAGGTGATCCTGGTGACCGGCTTTGTCATCGAGGGCGCCCGGATCATCGTGACGAATGACCCGTGGGCAGCCTGGTCGCCGGTCGGCTACGCGACTGGCCTGGCCATGCATGGGCTCGGAGTGAGTACCGGGGCGCTGCGCACGCTCCACGCCTCGAGCTGGTGGTTCCACATGGCGCTCGTGATGATCTGGCTGGGATACCTGCCATTCTCCAAGCTCCGCCACATGTTCGCCGCGCCGGCCAACATCTACTTCCGCTCGCTCGGCCCGCGCGGGGCGCTGCCGTTCGTCGACATCGAGAAGGCATTCGAGCAAGACCCCCCGCCAATCGGCATCTCGAAGCTCTCCGACCTGTCCTGGAAGGACCGGCTGGACGTTCAAGCCTGTACCGAGTGTGCGCGCTGCGAGATGGCCTGCCCCGCCAGCCGGACCGGCAAGCCGCTCTCGCCAATGCTGGTGATCCTCGACCTTCGGAATCAGTTGCTCGACGCGTCCGGCCCCGTTCCGCTGGCGCGGGTGCGCAAGGCGCGCGGCGATCTCTCCGACGCGGCCGGCAACGTGACCCTGGATGGATGGGTCAGCAGAACGGCGGCGGCAAAGGGTGTCCCGCGGGCCGGCGACAGCACGAACGGTAAGGGCGCCGTCCTCCAGACGACACCGGAACAAGGGGTCTCAGGTGAGACCGCGAGCCCGCCTCAGCTTGTGGGTGACGTCATCACCGATTCGGTCCTCTGGGACTGCACGACCTGTCAGGCCTGCATGTCAGCTTGCCCGGTCTTCATCGAGCACGTCCCGAAGATCGTGGAGATGCGTCGCCATCTGGTGCTGGTGGAGAGCCGCTTCGAGCCGGAGCTCGGACGGCTGTTCGACAATCTGGAGGCGGCCGGCAACCCCTGGCGCTTCCCCCGCTCGGACCGCGCCGATTGGGCGCAGGGCCAGAACATCCCAATACTCGGGCAGGACGTTCAGATCGAAGACGTGGACGTACTCTACTGGGTCGGCTGCGCGGGCGCCTACGACGAGCGCAATCAGAAGGTGGCGCGGGCGCTGGCCGGGTTGCTCGCGACAGCCGGCATCCGCTTCGCGATCCTCGGTACCCGCGAGACCTGCACCGGCGATCCAGCCCGGCGGGCCGGCAACGAGTATCTGTGGCAGATGCTAGCTATGGAGAACGTGGCGACCCTGAACGAGCTTGGGCTGGCCGCCGACAACGGGCCGGCTGGGGCGAACGGCGCGACGAGTGGGGCAGGCTCTGCTGACGGTAGAGATTCGGCAGCCGTTGGTCCGGGCAGTGCGCAGGCAGATGGCGCAGCTCGAGCAGCCGCGTCAACAGGTGCGTCAACAGATGCGTCCGCAGGTGCTGCGGCGCCGGCGGCTGCGCGCCCGGTCAAGACGATCCTTGCTTCGTGCCCCCACTGCTTCAACACCCTCAAGGACGAGTACCCGCAGCTTGGCGGCTACTATCAAGTGCGCCACCACGCCGAGTACCTCGCCGAACTGGTCCGCGAGGGCCGGCTCCGTCCGACCGAGCCGCTGGAGGGGAACGGCGCGGTGGCTTACCACGACCCCTGCTATCTCGGCCGCTACCACGACATCTACCAGCAGCCGCGCGACGTCCTGACGGCGATCCCCGGCCTCGAACTGCGCGAGGTCCGGGCCGGCTGCAAGCGCAACGCGATGTGCTGCGGGGCCGGCGGCGCAAAGATCTGGTTCGAGGAGCGCCGTGGCACCCGTGTGAATCATCTCCGCACCGAGCAGATCCTTGAGGTGAACCCGGAGAAGGTGGCCGTCGCCTGTCCCTACTGCATGATCATGCTGGAGGACGGTGCTCGCGCCAAAGGCGTCTACGAGACGGTCCCGATCCTCGACATCTCGGAGTTCCTCACTAACAGCCTCGCCGCGAAGCCGTCCGACCACGCGCAGGACGGAGACTCGGTCGCTCCGGTCTGACGAACGGCGTGCACCCCGTATGGCCGGCTGCCGGACTGTCGTCGACGACCCCCTCGTCAGGCGAGTCGTGCCTCGCCGGTTATGCCTCCCGCCTCGCCGGCCGGGGTGTCGAGTCGGGCTAACGTCACGTAGTGGTGTCATGTAGTGGCGTCCCGGGCTGGCTCACGTGCGGCGGGTCCACACTTCGATGTCGCCGTAGCGGTGCGTGAGGCGGTAGGACGAACGAAGGATCTCGAGGAACGGCTTCTGGACAGCGCCGTAGTCGCCCGTGAGCGGGGACCGGAACACCACGTCGACCCCCCCATCTTCCAGACAACGCTCGGTCTCATCGAGGAGCGCCGGTTCGAGCCAGACGAATTGATAGAAGACCCGACACGCCAGGATCATTGTCGGGGGAGTCCAGGCCGCTAGCCCACCGGGGTCATTGCCCTGGATCGTCGCGAAGCGGGTGCCAGCCGGCCAGCGTTGCTTCAGCAGGCTACATTCCGGATGCCGGCCCCCACGCCAGGCGTAGACGGAGACGAGAACCTGGCACGGATCGGGTGGCGAGAGATCGAAACGCTGGACAGTGACATGGCTGGCCAGGACCGGACCGACGAGCCCAAGCAAGAGCATCGGCACGCCGAGTGTTGCGGCGAGCGCGACACTCGGTACAAACAGGCTAGCACGCGGCATTCCGACTCCGCGCCAGAGCACGAGTCTCGGCCGCCAGGTGCTAGCGCGAGCGGCGCTCGTCGCGGCGAGCACCGGCAGCAGCGCCAACACCAGCGCGAGGCCGGCCATCTGAAAATGGTGTGCCCACCATGACGCGACATGCAGGATAGCGACTGTCCCGCCAAAGACCAGAAGTGCCAGCCACGCCGACGCTCCAATCGCTGTGCGCCGAGATGAAGGCAGGTCCACCAGGAAGATCAGACCTGCCGAGAGCGTGACGAGCACGAGGTACACACTGGTGACGGGTATGGTGAAGAGCGTGACGGCGCGCCCCCACAGGTCTGGCGTGTTGACGAACGACGTCAGGTCGGATGGATTAAGCGCCGGATACCACAGGTTGACCAGCAGCGCGTCCACGTATCCGCCAAGCTCGCCACGCAGGTAGAGGCCGCCCGCGGCCCCACAGACGACCGCCGTACCCCCGAGTGCCGCCCGGACCAGTCGATCGCGCCATGCCGAACCAGTGGCTCCAGATAGCGCGGCGAACAAGCAGAAGCCAGGCGCGTAGGCAGCGAGGGTGAGCTTCGACAGGACGGCTGCCGCGAAGGCCGCGCCAGCGAGTCCGGCACGGTCAGAAGCTGCCAGACACAAGGAGATCGAGAACAGCGCCAACGCTTGCTGGTAGGTGTGGACCGGGATGTAGACCGTCGGTAGGAAGTGAACCGACGCAAATACGAGCGCCAGGAGCGTGCGTGACGTTGCTCCCAGGCCACTCAGAGCACCGAGTTCGAGCACGGCGAGCAGTAGGACGAACGAGAGGATCGCCTCCCACAGCATCGGGCCGCGAAGACCCGCCACTGCATAGGCAGCCGAATAGCCGGCGTAAAACAGGGGGTCTTTGTGGTCGAAGACGTCGGCGTAGAGACGGTGACCCTGATTCAGTTGATGGAAGACGGCGTAGAAGACGCCCGCATCACTCGACAGCCAGATCGGCGCCGAGAGAAACGTCGGGGTGACGAGTGCGACGGCTGACCAGATGGCCAGCGCAAGGCTCGCGTGGAGGAGCCCTCGCCGCACACTCCGAGACGCTTCGGCTGCTGCCCGAACCTGGTCGCCGGGCGGCGGCTCCTGACCGGGCGTGCAGGAGGAGTGGGCAGCGCGAGACGTCACGCGCCCCATGATACTTGCACCCTGGCGTGGCTGTACACGGCGACGGTCAGCTTCCGTATCTGGCCCGGCCGATCTTCACCAGATCTCACATCAGGAGAAGGTGCGCCGGGGTCAGCGGGTTAGCTCGTGGCGACGGGCTGCTCCACGCGACGGCGGCGAGCGCGGCCAGAGCGACCGGGGCCGAACTGGGGCACCAGCACCGCGAGCAACGCCAGCACGGTGAAACTGCCCATCAACAGCGCGGCCTGCTGGAAGCCCGTGGCGTACGCTGCTGGGAGATCGGGTACCTCGACGCCGAGGAGCGCGCCGGCCATGATCGTGCTCGAGAGCGTGACGCCGACCGAGTGCCCGAACTGGCGCGTCGTCTCGACCATGCCGGCCGCAAACCCACGCTTGCCGTCCCTGGCCAACCCCATGATGGCCGTGTTGTTCACCGTCGTGAAGCCGCCCAGGCCGATACCCAGCAGCGCGCCGATGCCGACCAGCACCTCGTACGGCAGCGACGCGCCGGCCAGCCCGAGCGTCACCAGCCCGGCCGCGATCGACGCGAGCGTCAGCCAGGAGATGACCGGCGTACGGATCCGGTCGTACAGGAAGCCGGTCAGCAGTGACGAGGAGATATTTGCGACCTGCATCATCAGCACCAAATAGCCGGTGTCCGTGGGGGTCAGCCCCCGCCCGCGCTCCAGCAAGAATGGGAGCAGGAACGACGACGCGAGCATGCTCATATGGGCGATACCGTTCGCGAAGACCCCGCTCGCAAAGCGGACGTCGCGGAGCATCGCGAGCAGCAGGAGTGGCTGAGGTACCCGTGACTCGACAACGACGAACACGCTCAGGATCGCCAGTGCGATCGCGTGCGTCGTCACGTGGTAGTAGGCGCCTTCCCGGAAACTCTCCTCGCCGCCATGGAAGTGGTTCAGCGAGAGCATCGCGACGGTCAGTCCGGCGAACAGCAGCACCCCGCCCAGCCAGTCGATCTGCTGGCGGCTGCCACTCGTGCGAGTCGGCGGAAGCCGTAGCGCCAGTATGAACGCCACGAGCGCCAGCGGTCCCATGATGAAGAAGGCCCAGTGCCAGGTGAGGCGCTCGGCGGCGTAGACGCTGAACAGGACTCCGAGCATCCCGGCCAGGCTGCCGGACATGGTCAGGATGCCGATCGCCATACCGCGCCGGGCCGGTGGCACGGCCTCGGTCACGAGGGCCAGGCTCGTCCCGAAGACCATCGCCGAGCCGAGCCCCTGGACGCCCCGCGCGGCGATCAGCAGCGCGTAACTATTCGCTAGTCCGGCTGCGACCGCCGCGACCCCGAACACGGCGATACCAGTCGTAAAGACGTGCCGATGGCCGAAGAGATCGCCAATCCGCCCGGTCACCAGGATCGCGCCGACGAGGAGCAGGAAGTACGAATTCATGATCCAGCCGGCGGCCGTCACGTTGACGTGAAGATCCGCACTAATCGTCGGCAGGATCGCGGAGATCGGTCCCATTGCCCAGGCGACCAGCAAGTACCCGAGGCTGACAGTGACCAGGGGCGCCCAGGCCATTCGTGACCCGCCGGCGGTCGCAGCCGTGGTGCTCACACGCTCCCCCCCTCTTGGGCGCTCCCCGTAGTAGGCGGCCCCTTCATTGGTGCCACGGCTCGAACGCCCCGTCACAGGAGGCAGCGGTGTCGCGGCCGGCGGAATCCTACCACGAGGTGCGCCCGACGGGTGAAGCCACCCTCCCGCCCACGCGCAGGTGAAGGGCTCGGGGTGATGGAGGTCAGGGGAGCCCCCGCCTACAGGTTAGCCGCGCGGGCCTTCTCGTCATCCGAGAGGAAGCCGTCGAAGACATACACCAGCACGCCGTTCTCGGTCACGTGCATCTCGGCGACCTTCTGAAGCACCATCTGGTCGAGCGCGGCCTTGGCGTCTGCGACGGTCAGGTTGCAGTGACTCGCCACCTCCGCGACGGTGACGCGCCCATGCTCCTGCTGCGCAAGGCCCAGGATGCAGTCCTCGCGCACCGCGTTGGCTCCAGGCTCAGCGGCTGTGCTGGCTCGCCGGGGTGCAACCTGCCGCCGCCAGAGGTTCGCGTAAGCGAGCCACGTGCCCATAACGCCGGTCCCAAGGAAGAAGACGAACAGGCCGAGGTAGACACCGAAGGAGGTCCTTCCATCACCGCCGGTCACCATCTCGCCGAGGGCTGTGGCCACGAAGAAGGCGCTGCACAGGGCCGTCACCACCCCAAAGACGCCTAGCGGGATGCGGAACATCGGGGATGACCTCCTGGCGGTATATCCTGGATGGTAGGCCGCGCGGGCCAGGTCGTCCAGCCTTCTCCTCTCAGCGGGGTGCTGTCGTTCTCGCCGCTGGGCCCGCGCCTGTCGTCGAGGCAGCCAGGGAGAGGGATTCCCGGATGCTCCGGCCTAGCCTGCTTCCCGGATGCTCCGGCCTGGCCTGCTACACGCACGCTAGACTGGAACGAGCCACGATCCTGCCGCGCGATCCCCGTGTGAGAGAGGTAGCCATGCAGATCGATACGAGCACCGAGTTTGGCGCGCGGGTGGCGCGCCGGCTGGCAACCGAGAAGGTTGCCTGGCTGACGACGGTGGGTCTCGACGGAACGCCGCAGCCCAGCCCTGTCTGGTTCCTGTGGGACGGCGAGCACATCCTCATCTTCAGCCAGGAGAACATGCCCAAACTCCGCAACATCGCCGCCAATCCGCGTGTCTCCTTCACTTTCGACGGAGACACCAGGGGCGGCGACGTCATCGTGCTGACGGGCACCGCCGCCGTGGCGGCCGACGCGCCGCCAGCCAACGAAATTCCCGCGTACCTGGAGAAGTACGGCCAGGCAATCGTGGGGCTTGGCCTGCGCGACGAGCAGTTCGCGCGAGGGTACAGCGTCCCAATCCGAGTCACCCCGACGAAACTGCGCGGCCACTGACGGACGAGCAGCACGTGGCGAGTGGCGTGCCTGCGTTTGCCAGGGCGGGTGTGGGCACACCCTACGCCGTAGGTTGGCCGCCTACGCCCCACACGCGTGCTTCGTTCTGGCGCGGGATTCAGGCATCTCTAACATCGCTTTCAGTCGAGCTTCAGGTCTGCCTGAGCGGTGAGCGATACCCTCCTTCGCAACGTATGCCTCGGGGGTGGGGGCCGGTGGATGCTGCTCGGCTAGAGACGCGGGGGCCGTCCCTGGCACCAGTGGATCGGCGCGACGCGCCACACGATCCACCGCGCGACGGGGGCCGCACGGGACTGGAATCAGTCGTGAAGGTCTTCGGAAGCTGGGCGTTTGTCGGGCTGTTCATCTTTGCCGTCGGGCTATGGGCCGGCCTCAACGCGCTCGGCCTGCTCGTCACCCGGTTCGATCCCTATCCCTTCCAGTTGTTGCGCCTGCTGATCTCGGTCGTGCTCGTAATCCAACTGTCGCTCGTGCTGATGGCTGTCTGGCGCGGCTGGGAGAACGAGCACCGAGACGTCGACCGGCTCGCCGGGACGGCCGACCGGACGATCCACGATCTCGCGCTCCTGCACGAGCGGCTCGAGGTGCTTCAGGAAGACCAGTGGGCGGAGTTGGTCCGGCTGCAACAACGGCAGATCGCGCTGCTCGACCGGTTGCTCGCCGAACGAGGCTCGCCCGGCCCCAGCGCCCGCCAGTCCGTTCCGGATCATCCGGTCGACGTCGAACGTCACGATGCTGCGCCTCCGGCCATGGTATCCCCAGGTTCTCGCGGCCTGGGCGCGGATGGGGCTTCTGACGTCGAAGCCACGACGGAAGGCACTGCTGCACGCTCGTAGCGGCGCGGCCGGTCTGGCCCTCCGCCTGCCATCAGGCGGCCGTTTCACTGCCAGCGCCTCGGTACCGCGTGGGGTCAGGATGCGGCAGGATTCCGAGCGGCTGGCGCGGCGGCGAGGACCGTCGACAGCAGCGTCAGGAGCTCGTGTGTAGCCTGCGCCAGTCGAGCACGCCGCTCCCGCTCGGCCTCGTACGCGCACTTCAGGTCGTTGGCATAGCGGAGCAGAAGCGCGCGCGCGGACTCGAGCTGCTCGATTTGTCGAAAGAGCGCCTCGTGGCCCACATGGCACGGCGGGATCACACTTGCATGGATTGCGCCTGCACACGGTCGCGGCGTGGCAGGTTCTGACTCGGGGCCTGAAGGCTTCAGCCGGCCGTGGGATGTCGAGCTCACGAAATGTCTCCCCTTCTATGCCGATATCGATGCGGCGATCTCTCGGCTCATGAAGTGTCGGCGGCTGGGTGGAGCGTCGAAAGTACCGGAGCCCCGCTCCTTGTAGGCGAGACGACCGAACCGGCCTGACCTTCCGGCTGGCGCATGGACTGGGCACGGTGACTCATGCTTCCTCGTGTGGGAGAGGGGGAGGGAGAGGGAGAGCATCGGGGCACGAGGTGGTATGCCTGACCGTACGCACCGAGTGACCGAGATCTGTACCCGCGATGCGTACAGTGCGCGTCATCCCGGCGCAGTGGCGATTGACGAGGCGGCCTCACCGCGGTACAATCGGACGTGCCGGACATGGGCGGGCACCCCCCCGGCACTTCCCGGCAGCCGATCCGGCCCTCACCGCAGCCGCCGCCGGCCGATCCGTGGAGCCACACTCGCTCTCGGCGCGTCGCCAGTCGATCGCTGGGACCGAGGTACGACAGCGCGGGGGGATCATCAGACGAACGCGCCACGAAGATCGTTGAACGCGCGCACCGTAACGCAAGGGTTGTTGGCTACCCTGGCGAGCGTTACCGAGCAGGCGCCGAGTGTAGATACGCCCGCCAATCGGCTGCGACAGGCCGGCCGCGCGCTCGGGCAGGAGCTAGAACGCCGCTGGCGCGCCGACGAGCAGTCCGGCGTGCTGCTCGACCAGACTGGCCTCGTCAGTCTCGTCGACCAGATCGTGCAGCACCTCACGCCCAGCGCTCATCTGAAGGCTGCCCATGACCGCCTCACCGTGACCCTGCCGGCAGAGCAGCCGGTGACTGGAAGCCCGGGCGCCGATGTACGGCTGCTGGCCGCCATCCTCGGCAGTGTGGCCGCACGTCACGTCGGCCGCGCGGTCACCCGCCTTACGCTCGGGCTGGTCGACACTGAGACGACCTGGATGCTGACGATTCGCCTCGCTCCGACCAATGGGCTCCAGGTGGGCGAAGAAGAGTACCGACAGCCGCTCGGCGCGGCCCCATCTGTTGTTACGGCGGCCCCGTCCGCCCCGGTCGCAGATACGGCCGCGGAGCCGTGCCACGACGTCCGCCTGCGGGTCGTCGGCGAGATGGCGGTGAGCGTTGCACACGGGCTGAACAACCTGCTCGCCGCCGTTGCTGGTCAGTCCGCACACCTCCTCCACGAGCCAGGGCCGGCGCCAGCCGAGCGCCTCCGCCTGATCCATCAGGCCGCACTGGATGGGGCGGAGCTCACTCGCCGCCTGCTTCAGTTCAGTCGTGGTGGGGCGTCGCTCCCGTCAGGCGATCTCGAGCCGGTCGACCTGAACGGCGTCATTCGCGACGCGGTCGAGTTGACCCGTCCGCGCTGGCACGACCAGCCCGCTCAGCGGAATACCCCAATTCAACTCCAGATCGAACTAGGTGCTACGCCCGTCGTTGTCGGCGTGGCATCTGAGCTCCGCGAGGCGCTCGTCAACCTGATCGTCAACGCCGTCGACGCGATGCCGCATGGTGGGATACTGACGCTCCAAAGCGCCTCCGTCGACGGCCAGGCACGTATCACCTGTCAGGACACCGGCCGTGGCATTCCCTCCGACGTTCAGGCGCGCATCTTTCAGCCATTCTTCTCGACCAAGGGCGCGCGCGGCACCGGCATGGGGCTAGCCATCGTCTATGGGATCGCCGCGCGCCACGGCGGCGAGGTCGCGGTCGAGAGCGAGCCCGGTCATGGCGCAACGTTCACGCTGACGCTACCGGCGGCTGAGCCGGACGCGTTTCTCGGCCTCCCGATGGTGGATGAGGGGCGACAGCCGCCAGCTACCAGGAGTGCGGCGGACCGATGTCCCGGAGCATCCGCTAACCGGCCCGAGGACACGGAGCATCAGCCTGCCTCCTCAACAGCGCCGCCACATCAGCGCGCGCCCGACACACCCGCAATACAGCCAGCCAGTGCCAGGGGGTTCAGAGGAGATGCTGGCGAGGCGCCGCCGCTCTCGATCCTGGTGGTGGACGACGACAGCGCGTTCCGAGCCATCTTCACCCGACGGCTTGGTGTCGATCGTCACGCCGTCGTCGCGGTGGGCGATGCGGCGACGGCGCTTCAGCGTCTCGACGAGGCAGCCTGGGACCTGATCTGCATCGACAAGCGCCTGCCCGAGCGACCCGGCCACGCGCTGGCCCGGACAATCCGCCAGCGGTGCCCCGACAGCTACATCGTGCTCGTATCAGGCTATGCGACCGGCCCAAACGATCCGGATCTCATGACGCCAGACGTCGACGCCGTGCTGCCGAAGCCGAGCCGTGACGTCGAACTTCTGGACGTGCTGCGTCAGGTGCGCGCCCGGCGGCGACGGCCACGGACGGGCCAGGTGCCCACGACCGCCGAGCCGCCAGCGGAGTAACCCGGCTCGCCGCCTGTCGCTCGAGGGTCTGACGCCACCGGCCGACAGCCCGGGCCTTTTCTGGGCGCGACCGGTTCCGCGCGGTGCACCGTGCGGCATCAGCCCTGCCACCAGGCGGGGAGCAGCCCACCGAGGTGTTGCCAGGCGGGGAGTCGCACGGCGGGGAGTCACCCGATAGAGAGTAGCGTGGCGAAACGCCCCGAGGCCGGGCGGTGCCACACGGTGCGGTTGCGAGGGGCTCCGGCCGGGGCCGAGAGCGGTCAGCCGGCGTGTCAGCGGCCGGGCTGGCCGGCCAGGCGCTCGAGTCGCGGCGATTTCCGGTGGAGCACCAGAGAGGCGCCCATGCTCAGGACCGCCCCGATGTGGCGCCATGCCGGGGCCGTCGCGCATCAGGCGGTTCGTACGGCGACGGCTCGCGGCACCGACTGGCAGAGTAGGGCCATGATCTGGCGAAAGGCGAGCGCCACAAACTCGAGCCGCTGGAGCAACAACCCGAGCTCGTCGAGAGTGTCGGCCGCGAGTCCCGCGTCGTAGGCCCGCCGGCAGCGCTCGGCCTGATGGCGGCATGCGTCGAGGGTCAGCACGATCTCGTCAGGACCGGCGATCGGGGTCACCGTCGCGGCCTCGGCAGCCGTCGCAGCGGCCAGCACGAGGTTAGGCCGGAACGAGCGGGCGGGGATGGCAACGGCCAGCCGCAACTCCGGCAACAATCGCTCGGCGGTTGCCAGGGTGCTCGCCAGGGCGTCGCTGATGCCGGTCAGTTCGTCCAACGCTTGCTCGTAGCGGGCGCGCTCGTGGAACAGGCGGCAGAGATCGATGCCCAGAACGGCGACGCCCAGCGACTGAAGGACGTCGTCGTGGATCGACGTCGCGAGGTCGGCTCGGTCCTGCGTTCTCGTCAGCACTGCCATCGTCTGTCTCCCGCCGACGCCTACCCTGGGCGAAGGTCGTCGACCTGGTCGGTCCAGTCTGCTCAGCCGGGCGTTCCCGGCGGCTGTGTCATCTCGATCGGCGCGAGGCCGTGGGTGATCGCATAGATCGCAGCCTGCGTGCGGTCGGCCACGTTGATTTTCTGGAAGAGCACGGACAGCCGGTTCTTCACCGTGCTCTCGGCGAGCGTGAGCTTCGTGGCGATCTCCTTGTTCGAGAGGCCCGACGCCACCAGTTGCAGGATGTCCATCTCGATCTCACTCAACTGACCGAGTCCATCCGTGACCTCGAGTTTGGCGGCCATCCGGCGAAACTCGCCGAGCACCTTGTTCGCGAGCGGCGGTGCGATCACCGAGCCGCCGGTGGCGGCTGCACGGACCGCGCTGAGCACTTGATCGGCGCCGCTCGATTTGAGGATGTAGCCGGTTGCGCCGGCCTGGAGCGCCTGGAAGAGGTGACCGTCCTGGCTGTGCATCGTCAGCATGACGATCTTCATCCAGGGATACTGCCGGAGCAGCTGGCGGGTGGCCGAGATACCGTCCACGATGCCCATGCTGACGTCCATCAGGATGACGTCCGGCTGGTGCTCCTGGGCGAGCCGCTGCACTTCGAGACCATCGCTCGCCTCGCCGACGACCTGAACGTCCGGCTCGGCTTCCAGCAGCCGCCGCACACCCTGGCGCAGCAACTGATGGTCGTCGGCGAGCAGCACTCTGATCATCCCAGACTCCTCTTCGTCGCGTTGACGAGCGCCGCTCTAGTACCGTGCAGGGAGTGCCGTGCAGGTGTCCCGCCACCGTGTCCGCTCCGTTCTCGGCGTGGCGGGCTGTCGCGCCAGTAGCGATCGTCTGGTTCTGACAACGACTCGACCCATATCGGCGGGATGGCTCGTTGGATGAAGATTTTCGGGCGCGCTTTTTCGTCTGTACGAGCGTCTCCTCTGCCCCGTGTCAACGTTGGGCCCGCCAGCGCACCCTGGCGGGTCTGCTGTGGTACCCGTGCCGCCCGGAGATGATGCGACGCTCTCGCTTGCGGCCCGGTGCGCTCGGAAACGGCGGCATCACAGCGCGCGAGCCAGACACGAAGACGCCCACACTCCCAACCACCATCTCATCTGTACCTGGTGGTCGGGAGTGCGGGCGTCTGGAGCCAGAAGGTGCTGGGCAGGTGAGGCGCGGACACGTCCGCGTCAGACCCCACAGCGTGGGTCAGCTTACCGCTTGATGTTGACGAGATCCTGAAGGATCTCGTCTGAGGCAGTGATGACGCGTGAGTTTGCCTGGAAGCCGCGCTGCGCGATGATCATGTTTGTGAACTGGGCGGCCAGATCCACGTTCGACATCTCGAGGAAGCCAGCCTGGATCGTGCCGAGGCCGGCCGCTCCGGCCGTGCCAAGGGTCGCCGGGCCCGAGTTCGGGCTGACGGAGAAGAGGTTGTTGCCAGAGCGGGTGAGGCCAGCCGGGTTCGGGAAATTCGCCAGTTGGATCGTCCCGATCACCGTGGTTACGCCGCCCGCGTTGGTGGCCGAGACGGAGCCGTTCGGTGCGATGTTGACGTTCGTCGAACCAGCCGGGATCAGAATGTTGGTGTTGAGCTGGAGGCCGGTCGAGGCTTGGACCAGGTTCCCGGCCGCGTCGAGTGTGAAGTTGCCGTCACGCGTGTAGATCGGCGTCCCGCCATTGTTCAGCACGAAGTAACCGTCACCCTGGATCGCCATGTCGGTGGGCTTGTTCGTGGACTGAAGGTTGCCCTGAGTGACGATCGTGTCGATCGAACTGGCCTGCATCCCGAGGCCGACCTGCATCGGGTTGAGACCGCCCTGAGCGCCCGCGGGCGCCTGGGCGCCACGCAGGGTCTGGCTGATGATGTCCTGGAAGGTGATCCGCCCGGTCTTGAAGGCGGTCGTGTTCACGTTCGCGATGTTGTTCCCGACGATGTCCATCATCGTCTGGTGGCCTTTGAGGCCCGAAATGGCCGAGAACAGTGAACGCATCATGGCGGAACGGTCTCCTTCTGTTCGTGGCGCTCGCGCGCCGGTGGGTCTGGATCGAGCGCGCTGCTGCGCGCGAGCGGATCGTCGCGGCCCTCGTGCCGGGGCCTGAACGGCAGCGGATGCCCCCGCTGCCTGACGCGTCTACGGCGGCCGGCTCCAAGGAGGCCGGCCGTCTGGTACGTGCGTTTCCGGCTACCTGACCGCCGTGCGTGCAGCCGACGCGGCCGGCGCAGTCGGAGGCGTGGTCGTCGGTGCCGTTCCGGCCGCCGGCGTCGTCGCGCCGGCAGGTGGTGCTGTCGGGGTGGAGGCTGGCTGCGTGGCGCCTGGGGCCGTCGTGGCTGGCGGCGTCGTGGCTGGCGGGGCTGTGGCTGGCGCCGCGTCGGGGCCGACCTGGGTAACCAGCGCGGCGTCGACCTCGGTGCCGTTCACCAGCAGGCGCGGCTTCCCCTCCACCATCTTGACCCGGCTGACGCTTCCCGTCACGACTGTCCCATCCGGGAGCTTCGCCGTGATGGTCTTCCCGATCAGGCCAGCCGCCTGCACCAGCAGTTGTGACCCGACCAGCTCCTGCATCTGCTCGTTCAGCTTGTCGAGTGCCTCGAGCGAGCTGAACTGCGCGAGCTGGGTGATGAACTCCTTGTCCTCCATCGGCTTCATCGGATCCTGGTTCTTGAGCTGGGCGATGAGCAACTGCATGAAGTCATCCTTGCCCAGACCGGCCGCCTGGCCGAGCTTCGCGGTGCTACTCGTGTTGCTGCCGGATGTGCCGGCCGTGCTCACGGTGCGCGTGGACCCAGCCTGGCCGTTCGTGGTGCTGCTAGTGACGCTGAACGTCATGGAGATCCTTCCTCGAAGCTTCAGACGCGATAGTCAACGCGAGCGGATTCGCCGGCGGCCCGGCCGGGAGCGGCGTTCTCGCCGGACGATGCGATGGGCTCGGGCTGCCAGAGGCCCGGCGTGGCGCCGCTGCGCGATTGCTGCCCGCCTCCTTGTTGCCCGGCGAACGGCTGGCCGCCGAACTGCTGCCCCGCGAACTGCTGGAATGCCTGGAACGTCTCGTTGCCATTCCGGCCGCCGGTCAGGTCGAGCAGGAGCGACTGGACCGACAGGCCACGCTGGTCGAGCGCCTGCTGAAGCTGTGGCCAGGTCGCCTGCACAAGATCGCGGGCAGCCGTGTTGTCGACGCCGATGTGGATCCCGACTCGGCCACGTTCGAGGGCGAGCTTCAGCGAGACCGTGCCGAGCCCCTCCGGCTGGAGCACGATCTGAACAGTTTGCCCGAGCCGACGGGCGGCGAGATCGACGCCGTTCATGAGTTGACTGGCCAGGGGCGGCGTGGTCGTTGGCGTGGCCTGCGGTGCAGTAGTCGGAGTGGCCGCGGCCGGCCCCTGGGCCGCGTGCACCCCCAGCGCTGTACTGAAGTCCGCGCTGGCTCGGCCGGCGTCGCTCAGGCCGTGCGCGACCGTTGCCGATTGCCCGCCTGCACCGCTTGCGCCCGCATCTCCGTCGCTCTCATTCCCGGCGCTGCCGTCTGTCGAGACGCCCGTCTGAGCGTTCCCAACGGCCAACGTGGGGGAGCCAGGGACAGTGTCGGTCGTGGTGACCTGACTGACATCCGTCGTCGCGCCGACTGCGCTCGGTGTGGCCGTGTCCCCCGTGCGAGCGGGACCGACAGCTAACTCGGCCGCCGGCGTGCCCCGTGCTTCCGCCATAGCCGCGGCAATGGCCTGCGCGAGACTGGTCTGGGCCGCGACTGCCTGGGCCGCGACTGCCTGGGCCGCTGCGTGAGCGGGAGGCTGCCCGAGTGCGACAGGCTGGCCTGTCGCGGCGCCTGGTGTGACCTGGACGCGGAGCGCGTCGGGCTGGCTTTGTGCAAGGGCATCGGCGGCGGCACTGGACGGGAGCGGTGCGGGCTGCGCGTTCGTGGCCACCTGGCCGGCAGCGGACGTTTGCGCACCAGCCGTGGTGGGAGGGGTAGCACCGACGTTCATGGCCGTCGCGCCGCTTGCCGCCGTCGCGAGTGCACCCTGTCCGAGAAGGTTGCCGATGATCGCCGTGGAGGTGGCGGTAATGGTGCGGGCGGTCGACCCGAGCGCCGACGCTGGGCTGCCCGGCGTTGCCGAGGCAGCCCCGGACGCGGCGACTGCAACAGCAGCGGCGATTCCGTCTGATGGAGCCTGGCCGGGCGCGGCCGGGCCATTCTGCGAGGCGCTGGCTGGGGTGGGGGGGATGAGGATCGGGAGTAGCAGCACGATCGGTAGTACAGCGTCGCGAACGGCCGCATCGTCGGCGTCGTCAGTTGGATCCCGTTCGGCGGCAGCATCATCAGTCGGGCGCATCGAGTCTGGTGCGTCAGCCCGGGGTCGAGAGGCCCGCGAGGCGCGCGGTGTCGTCGCTCCCTGAGCGGCTCGCTGTGCGGCGGCGAGGGCAGCGCGGAAGGCCGCGACGTCCGAGGCATCGGCGCCGGGTCGGGCATCGCCCGGTGGGTTGCCTGGCCCGCCGAGGGCGCCGAGCGCGGGTGCGGTTGGCAGGATCTGCATGTCGAGTGACCCCCTTTCAGACCGCTCGGGCGGTGCTCGCCCGTGACGAGGCCGGCAGTGCGAGGCCGCCAAGGCGAATGCCCCGGCCGCTCTTCCAGGAACTGAGCAGTTCCCCGCGCGAGATCGAGGTCAGGTTGTAGCGCGAACTATCGGCGACCCTGACGCCGCCGTCGTCGACGCCGGTCACGACGATCCAGTGACCTTCGGGGAAGCGGCTGTTGCGGATGTCGAGGAGGACTGGCTGGCCGCTGCCGGTGGCGGCCTTCAGCGCCTCGTACCCGACGACGTCATCGACCGCCGTCGCGCCGAACTGGGTGGCAGCGTTGACGAGTGCCGGCCGCGAAACCAGCCCGAGTTGGATGGTCATGCCGCCCGGCATCGCCCGCATCACGTCGGCGATCCGGACGTCCTGGCCGGCGGCACGGAGCACGGCCGTCAGCGACGCGGCCGAGCAGGTGGAGTGGCCCCAGGCGCGGGCCTGGGCCTGGCTCTCATATTCGTCGACGTTCGTCTGGTCGAAGCCGGCGATCGAACGCAGGAAGGTCTGGGCGTTCTCGGCGCTGCTCGCCGGCGGCCGGAGCGCCTGCGTGTTCGGGCTAACCCCATTCGTGCTGGCCCCATTCGCGCTGGCACGCGCAGCCGGTGTAGCGGCGCTGGTGAGGGGACTCGTGGTCAATGCACTGCTCGCAGCGAGTGCGCTCGTCACGGCTCTCCCGGCCGGGACACTGGCGATTGGCGCGGAGCGCATCAATCCATGCCAGAGTGCAGGCGCCGGCGTCCCAATCGGCGCAGTGCCAACCGCCGTAGCTGCTGCCAGCGCAGACGGCGTCGGTTCGAGACGAGTTGTGGCGAGCGCGGACAGATCGGAGGTAGACGCGGCAAGCGCTGCCGGATCGAGCGGCGCTGTCGACGTCGCGGCAGGTGATGCGCCCGATGACTCGTCGGCGATGGGCGCTCCGACGGCTGCCGCCGATGGGCCGGCGAGCGCCTGTGACAGTAGTTCAGCCCCCTGTTGGCCAGCCTTCGTCGCGCGCTGGGTGGCTTCGAGCGCCTGCCTGAACGTAGGCCCGTTGGGGGCCGGGCGATACGGCGTACGTGACGGTCGAGCCGGCTGCGTCGGGCGCGGCCGAGCCGCGGCGTCGGGTGCGGTGAGCTTAGGCGAGGCGGTCATGGGTGCCCCTTCCTGGGGAGCCGATGGCGGCGGGCTCGGGCCATCGTCAGATGCTCGCGTGCTAGCGGCGCCCGTCGTTGATGACGTAGCGCAGGGTCTGGAGCTTGGATCCCATCTGCTGGATCAGTGCGTTGAAGCGCAGGTTCGTGTCGGCAAGCTCGGTCATTTCCTGGTCGATGTCGACGTTGTTGCCGTCGTTCCGGCGGCTGGTGGTCGACTCGACGTGGACCTCTGGCGTCACGTCGACCGGTGCGGCGCCCGGGCCAGCGACGGCGTTCGGCACCTCGAACATCGGCAAGGGCTGATGGGTCTGACCGCTCGCGTGCTTCAAGGCCGTCTCGAAGCTCACTCGCGATGCCTTGAACTCCGGCGTATCGGCGTTTGCGACGTTGTCGCTGATGGCACGCTGACGCTCGCTCAAACCGGTGAGTGCCGCCCGGATCAGCCGGTCGTCGCGACTGTTCGTGATCTCCATCGTTCCTCCGACGAGTCGTCAGTTGTCAGCAGCCAGGAGTGCCTCGGCACCCGATGGCTCTCAGACGCCTGAGCATCGATTGCTGACTGCGTGCTACTCACCCCGATATCGCGACAGGGCGGCCAGGACTTTCGGGACGTAGCGGCGGGTCTCGGCGTACGGAGGGACGCCGCCGTACGTATCGACGGCTCCGCTGCCGGCGTTGTACGCAGCGGCGGCGAGCGAGACGTCGCCGTGATACTTGTCGAGCAGGTGGCCCAGGAGCTTGGCGCCGCCGAGCACGTTCTGAAGGGGGTCACGGGCGTCGGAGACGCCGAGGCCGCGCGCTGTAGCCGGCATCAACTGCATCAACCCGGTCGCGCCAGCCACGGAGACGGCGTTCGGGTTGAAACTCGACTCGACCTCGATGACGGCGGCGATCAGCGCCGGATCGACGCCGTACTTCGCCGCGGCCTGCTGCACGATCGCGCTGACGCCGCCCGGTAGGGCCTGGGCCGTGGGCCCCGCCGCACCGGTCGCCGCTGTACTCGCTGGGTCTCGACTCTGCGTGTGCGCCGGAGCCCTCGCCGGTGTCCGTGCCCGCGAACGGGCGGTCGTCGAGCTCGGAGCGGCGCTTACCGGGCTGGCGCTTGCCGGGCTGACAGTGGCAGGCGGCCGGGTGGCCTGAGGTGTCTGTGCCGAGCGGCGGGCCTGGGCAAGCGCGCGGGCGAACGTGGCCGGCGGTGTGGCGGTCTGACGGTGGGCGTCAGCCGGGCGCTGTCCGGGCCGGTGGGACGGACCGGCCGCACGTACCGTGGCGGGCTGTGGGGTCGGGCGCGTACCGGGCGTGGTCATGGATGAGATCCTTGCAGCCGCTGGTGCCGGATCGCCGCGATCTCGCTCGTCTCGATGCGCTCGCGACGCACCTCCTCGCGTGAGAACTCGTGGTGCTGACGCTCGCGCAGTTTCTCGATCGCCTTGGCCTCTTTGGTCAGCCCGATCAGAAGCCCCTGCTGCGCATCCGCTTCTCGACGCCGCCGCTCCAAGACCTCGCGCTGCTCGACGATCCGGCTCGCGATATACTCGCCGTACTGTTCCAGGCGAGCGATCTCGAGCATGTCGAGGGGACCGCCGCTGTGGATGTCACGGAGGCGGAGCAGCGCCGCGCGCTCAGCGTCGCGAAGTTCGTCGAGCGTGGCCTCTTCAGCGCGGACGCGAGCCTGGAGCGCGGCCAGTTCGAGCCGGGCGCGGTTCACCAGGCTAGTGCGATACTCCAGCACACTCTGGAGCCGGAAGCGGAATCCATCAGGTGTTGCCAACGTCGGCCTCACTGGGGAAGATCGCGCACAGATCGCGCACGGCGTCTTCGAAGGTCGTTGCTTCCTGTGCGGACTGGCACAGGAAATCGCGGATGCGCGGCATCAGCGTGACGGCTCGGTCGAGCGACGGATTCGCGCCAGCTTGATACGCGCCGATGCTAATCAGGTCTTCGGACGCACGGTAGGTCGCCATCGCGTCGCGCAGATGGCTGGCGGCCCGCTGGTGTGCAGGTACGGCGAGCGACGACATCAGCCGGCTGATGCTGCCGAGGACGTCGATGGCGGGGTAGTGGTTCTCGTTGGCGAGCCTGCGGCTGAGCCAGATGTGGCCGTCGAGGACGCCGCGGGCTGTGTCCGCGATTGGCTCGTTCACATCGTCGCCGTCGACGAGGACGGTGTAGAAGCCGGTGACGGTGCCTCGATGAGAGGTGCCAGCCTTCTCCATCAGCTTCGGCATCAGCGCGAAGACAGATGGCGGGTAGCCTTTGACGACCGGCGGCTCACCGACTGTCAGCCCGATCTCGCGCTGCGCCATCGCCCAGCGCGTGACCGAGTCCATCATCAGCGTGACGTCTAACCCTTGCTCGCGGAACCACTCGGCGATGGCCGTCGCGACCCAGGCCGCCTTGATACGCTGAAGCGCAGGTTGATCCGAGGTGGCCACTACCACGACCGAGCGCGCCAGCCCGTCCGGCCCGAGGTCACGCTCCATGAACTCCTGGACCTCACGCCCGCGCTCGCCGATCAGGGCGATCACGTTGACGTCGGCGCGGGCGTTGCGAGCGATCATGCCGAGCGCCGTGCTCTTACCGACGCCACTGCCGGCGAAGATCCCGATGCGCTGCCCCTTGCCGCAGGTCAAAATGGCGTCGATGGCGCGGACGCCGGTCGAGAGGGTCTCGCGGATCGGCTGGCGGGTGAGCGGGTCCGGCGGCTGGTTCGTGACCGGGTAGCGCTCGCTCACGCCGAGCGGGCCGAGGCCGTCGATCGGCTGGGCAAGCCCGTCGATGACGCGCCCGAGCAGGGATGGACCGACCGGCACGTTGAAGGCGCGCCCGCGCGGGAAGACGGCGCTGCCGGGCCGCACCCCCTGGGTATCCGAGAAGGGCATCACGATCAGGCGGTTGTCACGGAAGCCCACCACCTCGGCACTGATACCGCCCTGACGGCGGTCCGCGCCCGCGACGTCCGGTGCATGCAGGGCCGGCCGTCCGCCGGCGTTCGGCAGGATCGTGCAGACATCCCCGACTGCTAGCCGCAACCCCTCGACCTCGATCGACAGGCCGATGACCTGCGCGACGCGGCCCTGAAAGCGGAGCACCGAGCGGTCCCGCAGGGCGGTGTGGTAGCGGGCCAGGTCGAGCGCGATCATACCGGCTCCCCATCTAGCACGGCCTGGAACCCGGTGACGATCTGATTCAGGCGGGTCTTCAACTGGCCGTCAACGTGCCCGATGCGGGTCTCGACGAGGACGCCGCCCGGCTCGATCAGGTGGTCGGCGATGAGTTCGCTCTGCTGGACCACACCGCGCGGCAGCATCTCGGCCCAGCGAGGCTCAATCAGAGCGTAGTCGTCGGGATGAACGTGGATCCGAAGCTCGGTGCTGTCGTGGACCTCGGCCAGCGCCGAACGGACCACCTCGACCACAAAGCTCCGGTCGAGCCGCGCCTCGCGGGCAATGACCTTCTCGGCGACGGCCAGCGCAAGCTCCACCACCTCGTTTTCGAGGTCGCGGACGAAGCGCTCGGCGTCGGTTCCGATGTCGCGGAGCAGGGCTGCAAGCTGGCTGGTCGTCGCCTGTTGCTCGTCGGCAGCCTGCTGGAGCCCATCGGTGTAGCCACGCGCGTAGCCGGCCTGGTAACCCTGCCGGAAGCCGTCGTTGCGAGCCTCGGCCGCGAGCGCCTCAAAGTCAGGTGGTGGCGCAGGAGCGGCCTCGCCCTCGGTGGACGACTCCTGACCGGCTGGCGCGCTCGCGGACCGGCCGGGTATGGCGAACGAGGTAAAGACCATTGGCCGGACCTGGCTATCCGGTGCGGACATGTTGTTCGCCGCCGATGGGCCGTTCGCCGCACCCGTGCTGCCGGCCTGTGCGCGGGGCCTGGCGCCGAATGCCTGCCCGACCGCTGGCCTGGCTGAGCTCTGACCGCCGCCGAGGTGGGCCGGCCGGGCCTCGATGAGGAGGTGCGGGCCAGCGTCGGCGAGGCCCGCCAGGAAGCTAGACGAGAACATCGTCTGACCCACGCTGGATCACCAGCTCGCCGGCCTCTTCGAGCCGCCGCACGACGCCCACGATTCGCTGCTGCGCCTCCTCGACCTGCCGCATCCGAACCGGGCCGGAGACGGCGATGTCCTCGCGGAGCATCTCGGCGGCTCGGCTGGAGAGGTTGTGGAACAGTTTTTCGCGTAGCTCCTCGGAGACGCCGCGCAGTGCCATCGCCAGATCCTTGGCGTCGACCTCGCGGAGCACCCGCTGGAGCGACGGATCGTCGAGTTGAATCAGATTGTCGAAGGTGAAGGTCAGCTTGCGGACTTCGGTAGCGAGCTCCGGCGCGTTCTTGTCGAGGTGGTCGAGAATGACCTTCTCGGTACTCCGGTCCACGTTCGCCAGCAACTGGGCCAGGTGCTCGATGCCGCCGGCCGCCGAGAAGTCGCTATGGAGGATCGTGGAGACGCGGCGGCGCAGCACCGATTCGACCCCCTCGATCACCTCGGGCGGCGTGCGCTCCATCGTCGCGATCCGCATCGCCACCTCGGCTCGCTGCTCCGGGGCGAGGATCGCCAGGATCTTTGCAGCGGTAGGGGCCGGCAGGTGCGAGAGGATCAGCGCGATCGCCTGGGGCCGCTCGTCTTGAATGAAGGTGACGAGTTGGTAGGGATCGGTCTCCCGGAGGAACTCGAAGTGGCGGGGGCGGACCGAGGACAGCAGGCGCCCCATGATCTCGGATGCTTTCTCGTGGCCGAGCGCCTTGGCCAGCATCTCCTCGGCGTACGCGGCGCCGCCGGTCGAGAGGTAACCGTTGGCGAGCGCCATCTCGTAGCAGTCGCTCATGACCTGCTTGCGGGTGTCATCCGCGACCTGCTCGGTCGTGAAGATCTGCATCGTGAGCGCTTCGATCTCGTTCTCGCGCATCTGCTTGAGGACGTTCGCGGAGACCTCGGGGCCGAGCGCGATAAGGAGAACGGCCGCCTTTTCCTTGCCCTTCATGGCCGATCAGAATCCCTTCTTGTCCTCGTTCATCCAGGTTCGAATCAGGCTCGCCATCATCGCCGGGTCGTTGCGGGCCATCTTGACCAGCTCCGACTCGATCCGCTGAACTTCAGGGTCCGGCTCGGGGGTGGGGAGCGCCGCGATCTGCTGTTCGGCGGTTAGCATCGGCCCTTCGAGCTTCGGCGTGGGGACGTCCTGGATGTTGGGCCGGACCGGCTTGGGGCGATTGCGCCGCAGCACCAGCCAGATGATCCCGACGACCAGCAGCGGGCCGAGCACCATCGCGACGATCCGGGCGAGCGAGAGCATCATTTCGCGCTGGCGTACCTGCTCCGCGATCTCGGTCGGCTTCACCAGACCTGTCGCGCTGAATGGCAGGCTCGTCAGGGTGACAAGATCGCCGCGGCTCGTGTCCAGCCCGGCCGCCGTGGCTACCAGACGGGTGATGGCTTCGGCCTGGGTCGGATCGGCGATGACATCGCTATCGAGCGCGACGGCGACGTTCAGCCGCTTGATGCTGCCCGGCGTGCGGATCGTCTTCTCAACGGTCCGCGACAACTCGTAGTTGGTAGTGACGTCCCGCTTATCGGCTTGCGCGCTGCCGTTCTGGCCGCCATCGGCCGCCGGGTAGCCGGGCACGTTGCGCTCGGCGCCGGGTACCCCGCCGGCACTCGCGACACCCTGATTCGAAGACTCGGAGGTCTCACGGCGGCTGCGCACCTGAGGCGCCTTGTTGTTCGGGGAGAAAGTCTCGCTGTTCGCCTCGTACTGATCCCAGTCGAGGTCTGCCGAGACCCGCACGACCGACTTATCCGGCCCCACGACCGGCGTCAGCATCGTCTTGACGTCGTCGGTCAAGCGCTGCTCGATCATCCGCTGGACTTCGGTGCGGGTGTTGGACTTGCGGGCCGGATCGGTGTCTGCGCCCCGGTCGGTCAGGACGTTGCCGGCCGTATCCATGACGGTGACGCCCTCCGGCTTGAGCCCCTCGACGCTGCCGGCGATCAACTGGATGATGCCCTGCACCTGGGCCGAATCGAGCTTGCGGCCCTGCTTGAGCCGGACGACGGCGGCGGCCGTCGGATCTTTCTTCTGACTGACGAACAGGCTCTGCTCGGGCAGGGTCAGGTGAACGCGGGCCTCCTCGACGGCGTCGATCCGGCCGATGCTCCGCCCAAGCTCGCCCTCCAGCGCCCGCTGGTAGTTGATCTTCTCGGCGAACTCAGTCAGCCCGAAGTGCGGCTCGCCGAAGATCTCGAAGCCGACGCCGCTGCCCTGCTTGACGACGCCGGATGCGGCGATCATCAGCCTGGCTTCCTGGACCTGGCCGGTCGGCACCTTGATCGTGCCGCGCTCGGCAAGCTCGTACGGGATCTTGGCTTCCTTCAACTTCGCGACGACGGCCGCCGCGTCCTCTTCGCGGAGGTCGGAGAATGCGGCCTGATACTCAGCAGGCCGTGACAGCGTCACGAACATCACCAGAACGACGGCGGCCGCGAGGGCGATGCCGCCCAGGGCGAGCCGCTGGTTGCGGCTCAGGTTGAGCCACACACCACGGGCGTCTCGGGGGGCTGGCAGTACAGCTAGCATCGGCGGCCTCGTGCTCCGTCAGTTCAGATCGTGCGGGTCGTTCGGTCTCGGATCGTCTCGTAGGCGGCTCGGTCGTCAGGTGGCCGAATCGTCAGTTGAGCGGTCGTTCTGGTCTACGTCGGCACTCGTGTGCGGCGACGCCGCCGCGGCGTGTCGGCGCGATGTGCCGTAGGCTCTAGAGTTGCATCCGCATCACGTCCTGATACGCCTCGACGAGCTTGTTGCGTACCTGGAGGGCAAGCTGGAAGTGGAGGTTCGCGGTCTCGCGTGCCAGCACGACCTCGTGGACGTCCACCGCGCCGCCGGCCGCCAACTCGACGGCCTTGTCGTCGGCCACGTTCTGGACCTCGTTCAGGCCGTCGATGGCGTTCTTGAGGGCCGTGCCGAACCCGTCGAGAGCGGTCCCAGAGGCCGGTTTCGTCGGCGATGCTGGCGTCAGATCGAGCCCCTTGAGCGAGGGGATCTTCATCGAGATCGGGGTGATGTCCATCAGTCGTGCTCCCAGCTAGCGACCGAGGTCCAGCGCGCGCTGGGCCATGCTCTTGGCAACGTTGATGATCGTGACGTTCGCCTCGTACGAGCGGCTGGCCGAGAGCATGTCCGTCATCTCGGTTACAAGGTCGACGTTCGGGTACGCCACGTAGCCGCTCTCATCAGCATCAGGGTGAGTCGGGTCGTAGACCTGACGCGGCTCGTCCTGATCCTCGAGGATGGCGGTGACCTGGACACCGCCGGGCGCTGACCCTTGAACAATCGACTGCGCGCTGCTCCCAAGCTTGTTGAGCGAATCGCGCAGCATCGGCGCGAAGACCACCCGCTCGCGCTTGTACGGCCCACCCTCGGGGGTGCTGGTCGCCTCCGCGTTCGCGAGGTTGCTCGCGATGACGTCCATGCGCAAACGCTGAGCGGTAAGCGCCGACCCGGCAGTCTTCAGAATGTTGAGCATGCCCGTCTCTCCCCTGGCGGTGTCCGCTCGACGGTCGCCGCGACGGTCGTGAAGACGGTCGTTGCGATGATCGTTCGCGGACTACGCTGAGAATACGAGCGAGCCAGGAGGGTGATGCAGGGCCGCGGCTACCGGATCGCGTAGCCAGAAGTACGGACGTGGCCTAGACGGCCGTACCGGGCCTTGTCGGTGAACCGTGCAGAAACAAGACTATGCGCCGCTCAACCGCGGCACAGCCTGTGGACGAGGACTGAATCAGGCCCACCGTGAACCCACATGCGCCGCGCTCATGGCCATGCAGATCCCACCTGAGCATTGGTTGAGGAGCGAGCGCCAATCGACGTCTGGAGAGCAGCGCCTGATGCGATTGATGCGTCAGGCTGCCCGAAGCCTCGAGGCTCAGACCGCCTCGGCGCGCACCACCAGCCGGTGGCTGTAGACTCCGTCCGGGACGCAGGTGATCATCGTCAGCACCGAGTGGTCCGTCTGATCCAGGACTTCGACGGCATCTGGTGTCACAACCTTCGCAGACGCTACCACGAACAAGAACTGCCGGTCCGATGAGGACACGACCACACCATCTCCGACCTCTACTTTCGGCAGCTTCGAGAAGACGGCGCCCTCGCGAGGGCTGCTGATGTGGCCCGAGAGTACGATGTTCCCGTTTTCACCGGGCAGACCGGTGCCCTTGTGGTAACCGACCGCGAAGGCGGCTGTCTCCCAGAGGATATGACCCTTGTCGTCGCGCTTCGTTCCGATTGGCACGACCTTCGCGTCCAGGTCGATGCCGGGGATCTGGAGACGGTCCGGCATCTGGGCACGGTTGGTGTACGGATGCGGGTGATCGAGCGCCGGTATGACCTGGCTCTGCGCCGCCATCGCCGGACTCACCAGAATCGGCGCGAGGCCGACTGAGCCTTGCCCCTGGTGCGGCGCAACGACCGTCGGCTGTGGCCGCTCGGTCGGCGCGGCAGCGGGAGTGGCCGGCGGCGCGGGCTGCGCGGACGGCTCCGACGTCGGGTCTGGGCGTGTGACGTAGACGATCTTTTCCTTCTGGCACGCCGTCAGGATCAGCCCGCCAAGCACCAGCGCCAGGATGCGGCGGCGGCTCACGCGGCGCGACTGAGCGAGGCGGCGGAGGCTCGGCTTCGTTCCTGGCATCCCTGTTTGCTCCTGAGAGGTGGCGCGGGCTCGTGCGAGAGCTATGGCGTGCGATCGTGGCCTGACGTGCGGCCGTAATGTGGTCGGCGTGCGAGTGTGGCGCGGGGCGATGGCAGTGCGGTACGGCGCGGGCGGCTCTCTTCAGGCTATGCCTCAGACCGCGACGGCGCGCGGCATCGACCGCGCAGGCGACTGCATGGATCGTGTCTGACGCTGCTGAGCGGCGATCTGCTGCCAGGCCGTGCCCAGTTCGCGCAGCATGCCGAGAACTTCGCGGGCCGGGGCCGGGTCTTTGCGGCAGTTGGCCTCGACGAGCCGGCGGTGCATGTACTCGTAGAGCGCCCGCAACTGCTCGGAGATCTCGCCGCCTTCCTCGGCGTTCAGGCTGCCAGCTAGCTCGGTGACAATATCCTGGGCGCGCACGAACGCCCGGTGAGCGGCCTGGACGTCCTGGCTCTCCAGGCCGGCGAGTGCCTGTCGGATGAAGCGGTGCGCCCCCTGGTACAGCATCACCACCAGATCCACCGGGCTCGCCGTCTCGACCGTCGTCATCCGATACTGCTGATAGGGATTGCGGAGCATCGCGCTCTCCAGATCGAGGTTGCTGGGCGGTGCGCGCCCTGTCACGCCGGGCGTCGCCATCCCGGAGCCGCGACTCATCAAGGGAGGGACCGGGACTCGCCGATTCGCACACGCGCACTGCTGTCAGTCCGATAATCGGCAGCACGCGACAACAAGTAAAGAATCCTCTGGGGGATACCTGACCGTGAAGATCACCGCCATCGAGACGATTCAACTTGGTGAGATGCCGAACCTGCTGATCCTGCGGGTCCACACAGATGAGGGCCTCGCCGGGTTGGGCGAAACGTATTTCACGCCGACCGAAGTCGCGGCCTATCTGCACACGTCGGCGGCCCCGCTGCTGCTCGGGGAAGACCCGGCGCGAATCGATGGCCTGCGCCTGAAGCTCCAGCGCTACATTGGCACCCGCGACACCGGCGTCGAAAGTCGGGGCAACTCAGCCGTCGACATCGCACTCTGGGATCTGTTCGGTAAGGCGACCGGCCGGCCGATCCACGATCTGCTCGGGGGAGCTACCCGCCCAAGCATTCGGGCCTACAACACCTGCGCCGGCTATCGCTACACCAACAGCACGACCAACATCACCGGCTCGAAGGCCTGGGGCCTCCCCGAGCAGGCGCAGCCGGCGCGCCCGTACGAGGATCTCCAGACCTGGCTGAGCGGCCGCGCCGACGAGCTCGCCCATAGCCTGTTGGAGCAGGGCATCACCGGCATGAAGATGTGGCCGTTCGACGACGCGGCCGGCGCGAGCAACGGCTACGAACTGTCGACCGCCGACCTGAACCGCGCGCTGGAGCCGTTCCGTACGGTGCGTAAGGCGGTCGGCGACGCGATGGACCTGATGGTCGAGCTGCACGGGCTCTGGTCGCTGCCGATGGCGCTCAAGATCGCCCACGCCTTCGAGGCTGAGGGGCTGAATCCGTACTGGATCGAGGATCCGCTCCGGCCGGAGGACATGGCGAGTCTGGCCGCCTTCGCGCACGGCACGCGTCTCCGTACGACCGCCAGTGAGCTCCTGTCCGGCCGGCTCCAGTTCCGTGAACTGCTGGAGGCTCGCGCATGCGGGGTGGTGATGCTCGACCTTGGCTGGTGTGGAGGGATCTCCGAGGGCAAGGCCATCGCCAGCCTGGCCGAGGCGTTCGGGCTACCAATCGCGCCACACGACTGCACCGGCCCGATCGTCTGGGCGGCCTCGTGCCACCTCTCGCTCAATGCGCCGAACGCGCTAATTCAGGAGACCGTACGGGCGTTCTACACCGACTGGTACCGTGAGCTGGTGACGGGCCTGCCGATCGTCGAGAACGGGACGGTCCGGCCGTCGCCCGGCCCGGGGCTGGGCGTCGAACTGCTGCCCGATCTGGCGAACCGGCCCGATGCGACCGTCCGCCGGTCGGCCCTATGAACCGGCCTCGCGCTCTCACCAGCGTTGGGGTGTAGCAGCGACGGCACGATCCCAGGCGTGGGGGCGGGCGCCGTTCAGGATGGCGTGCGCCCCCTGACCGTCCCGCCAGCCGGTGACCGGCGCGATGCGGCGTCCGCCCGCCGCTCGCGCCGGAGGTGGGCGAACGTGCCCCAGATGCCGCGTCGAAAGCCGAGCACCACGACGACGACGATGGCTCCGCTCACGAGGCCCCAGGCATCCGTCCAGGTGGACAGGACGTCGCGGAGCAGCAGCACCACTGCTGCACCGACGACACTGCCCCAGAGCGTCCCGATGCCGCCGAGGACCGTCATGACGACGACCGTGCCAGAGGTCGTCCAGTGGACGGAATCGAGCGTCACGAAGCCGTGGCTGAGGGCGTTCAGCCCGCCGGCCAGCCCCGCCAGCCCGGCCGACAGCACGAAGCCGAGCAACCTGTAGCGGCGAATCGGGTAGCCGAGCGCCCGAGCATGGGTCTCGTCGTCGCGGATGGCGGTGAAGACGTGGCCGAACGACGAATGCACGATCCGGTACGCCAGCCAGTACCCGAACAGGGCAAACGGCAGGGCAGCGTAGTAGAAGGTCAGGCTGTCTGAGAGACTGAGGTCGACGAGGGTGCGCGGAATCCCCTGGAGCCCGTTCTCGCCGCCAGTAACGTCCCGCCATTCGTCGACGATGAAGGAGATCATCTGGGCGAAAGCCAGCGTTACTATCGCGAAGGAAGCGCCGGTGCGCCGGACCGCGAGGTAACCAATCGGCAATGCCATGACGACGCAGGCGGCGACACCCGCGAGCAACGCCAGTGGAACGGGCGCCTCGAGGTACTTTGCGACGAGGCCGGCCGTATAGCCAGCCGTGCCCCAGAACATGGCCTGCCCGAACGAGAGCAGGCCGCCATAGCCAAGCAGCAGGTCCAGCGCAACGGCGAACAGCCCCCAGACCAGGATGTCCAGCGCCAGGACCGGGTGGATCAGCAGCGGCAACATGAGCGCGAGCGCCAACCCGAGGCCGTATCCGACCAGGCGTGCCCCACGCCCACTCACGACGCCCCCGCTGTGCCAAACAGGCCAGCCGGCCGGATTAGCAGCACCGCTGCCATCATGATGAAGGCGAGCGTATTGGTCAATGGTGGGAAGAACAGCGACCCGATGGCCGAAAGCACCCCCACTAAGAACCCGGCGACGACCGCCCCGACGATCGAGCCAGACCCGCCGATCACCACGACGGCGAAGACGGTGACGATCAGGTCCGAGCCCATCAGCGGCGAGACGTTACGGGTCGGGGCGGCGAGCACGCCGGCAAGCGCGGCCAGCCCTACCCCGAGCCCGAACACCAGGGTGATCCAGTGGTCCCCACTTACTCCGAGCGCGCGGGTCTGCTCCCCTTTCTCGGTGACCGCCCGCGTCTCGGTGGCGGCGCGGGCGGCCAGCCCGATGCGAGTCCGCTCGACGAGGTACCAGACTGCCACACAGATGAGGATCGAGAAAACGATGATGAAGAGGCGGTAGGTTGGGTAGAAGAGAAAGCCGACGTTCAGCGTGCCTGCCAGTTCCGGCGGTATCCCATACGGCTGACTCTGGATGCCGTAGCGCAGGCGCATGCCGTCTTGCAGGATCAGGGTCAGGCCGAACGTCAGCAGGACGTGGTAGACGGGATCGACACCGTAGAGGCGGCGAATCAGCGTCCGTTCGAGGATCATACCGACGATGGCGACGGCAATCGGGGCGATCGTCAGCGCCGGCAAGAGCCCGATCTCGGCCTCTTGCTTCAGGATGTACGCCGCGAACGCTCCGAGCATGTAGAAAGCGCCGTGCGCGAAGTTCACGACTCGCAGCATGCCGATAACCATCGCCAGCCCGAGAGCAAGCATGGCGTAGAACGCTCCAGTGACGAGCCCGTTCAGGATCTGGAGCGCCAGGAGATCGAGTGCCACCGTGCCGCCTGCCCTTCGGAGGCGCGAGCCCCGTCCGCACCCTTGGAGAGCGAGGGCTCGCGCCCGGCTGACTCATCCGTCTATGGCTATGACGGCATCTTGCAGCCTGCCTCGATGGATTGTTGCACCGTCCGGAAGGCCCGGTCGGCAGGAATGGTGCTCAGCACCCTCGACGTGTCCCACGGCTCCTTGACCTCGCTGGAGGGCTTGACCTGGGCGAGGTAGACATCGTGGATGACGCGGTGATCCTCCGCCCGGATCGTGCCGTTGTGCAGGAAGAAGTCGTCGATGGCGAGCCCTTCGAGCGCCTTGACGATGGCGTCCGAGTCGTCGGTACCGGAGCGGCGGACCGCCTCGAGATACTGCATCGTCGCGGAGTAGTCGCCGGCGTGCGCGAAGGTCGGACGGGCGCTGGTCACCTGCTGAAACCTGTCGGCCCAGGCGCGCGACCGGGCGTCGAGCGTCCACAGCCAGGGGGTAGTGTAGACGGTGCCGGCCAGTGCATCCGGCCCGAGAGCGTGGATGTCGGTGTCGAGCAGCAGCCCGACGGCCAGCGTGATGCCCTGATCCCGCAGCTTGCGCTCGTTGTACTGTTTGACGACGTTAGCCAGATCGCCGCCCGTCTGCATCACTCCGAGCACGTCGGGATGGAGCGTGGGAGCCTTCACGAGAAAGGTCGAGAAATCGTCGTTCGGGAATGGCGTGACGTCGCTGGCGAGCACCTCGCCGCCGGCTGCCTTGATGGATGCCTGGAACGAGCGGGCCATGTCCTGCCCCACGACGTAGTTCGGATACAGGATGTACCACTTCTTGCCGACGCTCCTGGTCGCTTCGGCGCCGGTGCCGTTGGCCAGCATGTAGGTGTCGTAGGCGTAGTGGAACGTGTACTTGTTGCATTGTGGGCCGGTTAGCTCGGTCGTCGCAGCACTGACGTTCAAGTAGACCCGACGCTTCTCTCGGGCGACGTTGGCGATGGCCAGCGCGGCGGATGACGTCGGTGCATCGATGAACAGGTCAGCGCCGTGTCGGTCGGCGAGCTCCTGGGCCTTGGCGTAGGCCAGGTCCGGCGCATTCTGGTGATCGGCGCTGATGACCTCGATTGGGCCGCCGAGGGCGTTCTGGCCGTACTTCCCGAGGAAGTCGTCCACCGCCATCTGGGCCGCCTTGACACCGTTGCTGCCAGACAGGTCCGCGTAGACGCTGGACTGATCGTTGATGACGGCGATGACGAGCCGATTGTCAGTAAGTTTCGCTGGAACGGATGGCGCGCCCTGAGCAGACGGCTTTGCGGCAGGATTGGCGGCCGGGCTTGACGGTGGCGAGGCGGCCGGGCTTGACGGTGGCGAGGCGGCCGGGCTTGACGGTGGCGAGGCAGCCGGGCTGACAGCCGCCAGGGACGTGGCCACCGGCGAGGGAGCGGCAGCCGGGGACGCGACCGGCGGGAGCACGGCCTCCGGAGACGTAGCAGATGGAGGCGTGGCCGGCCTGGCGGCTTCGGCGGGTTTCGCCTCGGCCGGTGGGGCGGCGGTCGGTTGGGTTGGCGTCGCCGACTGGCAGGCGGTCAGGAGGATCAGGCTGGCGAGGGCCAGTCGCAGGCCGGCCGAGCGCAGAGCCTGTCGCCCCACGGACGATGCACGCCAACGCCGCGGACCAACGTCACGAGCGATGGAACTACTGCCGCGCCGGCTGGTGTCAACCTGTGTCAAGATGTCGTCTGCTCCGGATCTCGATGACGGTACGGCATGCTCCCTCCCGCGACGGCGTTCGATGCCCGCATGGTGACGGCACCAGCGGCGATACCTCCGACTGCTGCCACCAACTCCGTTGGCGCCTGGACGGCGGCCGGCGAGGGCAGTGCGAGCACCTGATGAGCGACGGAGTCCAGATCTTCCCCCTGACAGCGGAGCACACGGCCATGTGTCGCGGCGCCGTCGAGGCTCGTCGTGAGAACGGCCGCATCGACACGCATCGTCCGGCCGAATCCCGGCTGCCGAGCAGCGAATGCGGACGAGGAGCGTCCGGATCGGATGCTACGGTATGGATGAACGTATCTGCATGGAGGCGTCATGCTGGCGACCGCACTTCGGATGATGTACGGCTACAACCGCTGGGCAACCGACCGGCTCCTCGAGGCGGCATCCAGGCTCTCACCTGAGCAGTACCATGCGCCGGGCACTGAGGGGCGCGGCTCGATTCATGAGGGGCTCCTTCACGTCGTCGGTGCGCAGCGGGGCTGGCTCTCCTGGTGGGATGGCTCCCTCCCGGCCGCCGAGGCGTACCGGCGTCAGGCTACGCCAACCGAGTTCCCGAACCTCGCGGCGCTCGAGGCGCTCTGGAAGGACGTCGCCCGCCAAACCGATGCCTTCGTCGAGCGGCTGACCGACGAGAAGGCCGCTGAGATCTACTCCTTCGCGTTGCCGGACGGCCGGTCCGGCGGGATGTACCTCTGGCAGATGATGCTGCACATCGTCAATCACGGCACCCAGCATCGCTCGGAAGCCGCCGCGCAGTTGACGGGCTTCGGCCACTCGCCGGGGCCGCTCGACGTAAGTGTCTATACGGGACTGAAACCAGCAGGCTGATGAGTGGGCGCGTCGGGAAGCGCGTGGGTGCGTGGATCAGGTGCCGCCGGTCGTGAGGACGACGGCGTTGTCCTCGTCGAACTGGCCATCAACGACCTGCCGGCCGCTCATGACCGCACAGGTCACGTCGCCGTTCGGGTCGATGGAGCAGTTCCCAAGAACCATGTTCTCGTCCTGGGTGGCGAATACGGCGGCCCGGATCGCTTCACGGTCGGCGGTGCCGGCCCGCGCGATGGCGCCGAGCGCCAGCCGCATCGCCTGATATCCGTAGGCAGCGTAGACGCTCGGCTCGGCGCCGTAGTGGGCCAGATACGCCTGATACCACTCGGCGCCCAGGCCGGTGAGCTTGCGGGCCGGCACGCCGTTGAAGGTGACGTACATGCCCTCGGCGGCGCTGTCGGCCTCGTCCAGAAACGCCTGGTTGTAGACACCATCGGACGCCATGAGCTTGACGTCAGGCCCGAGCACGTCACGCAAGTCGGTCACCAGTTGGGCGGCGTTGTTCTGGGTGTTGACGGCAAGGTAGACGAGATCGGCCCCGCTTGCACGGACTTTTGCCGCGAGCGGACGGTAGCTCGGCGCCTCTGGATCGATGCTCTCTGGGCCGCCGACCACGTCGAGACCGAGCGTGTGTGCAGTGGCGATGAAAGCGTCGGACATGAGCTTCCCACGGGGCCGGCCATTGTTCAGGACGTACACACGGCTGGTCCCAAGTTGCGCTGCCCAGGTCGCCCCGATTGCGCCCTCGCGATCGTCCGTTGGGATCGTCCGCGCGAAGGTCCGGACCCCGGTCGGGTAGTACTTGCCCGGCTCGTCGGACGGCAGCGGGTCGAGCGCCTGCGTCAGCCCAGGATAGGCGGCCGTCGGGCTGATCGTGACGAGGTTACCGCGGTTCAAGACGGGGATGGATACCCGCGCGACCCCCGCGCCGAAGGGTCCGATGTACGCCACGATCGAGGGGTCGGAGACCGAGCGGCGGGCGTTTCTGAGCTCGTGGTGCGGCTCCGAAGCGCCGGTACTGGGGGTGCTGTCGTCGAGCGCCTCATACTGGATCGCCAGGTCACCGACCCGGTAGCCGACTTCCTCGAGCGCCATCCGCATGGCGTTCTCCACTGAGGCAATGTCGTAGCGGGTATCGGAATGGGTGCTCCGGGGCAGGCTGGAGACGATCTTGATGGTTCCTGCCTGTGCCTGCGCGCTCGGCGTCATCGTCCCTGGCGCAATCGTCCCGAGCGCGAGGACGAGCGAGGCGACGGCAAACAGCGGCCATTTCCAACGCCCGATCACAGCACACCTCCCCTGTCGCGCTGATTGGAGACTCATCATTGCGCCTCAACTGCATCGTGCCAGGTGGCACCGCGCACCAGGTAGTAGAGCGTCGGCTGACTCTCGCTCGGCAGTTCGGAGAGCGAGCGGTCGAGCGAACGTGCCGCCATCGGCAGAAGCCGCGGCCAGGTCACAATCCGCTGGATCGCCTCTGCCGCACGGGCCTGCCACGTGGTACCCGGTAGCGCTCCGGCCCACGCCGACCCAAGGCCAGTGACCACGAGGCCGATGGCGAGGTAGGTGATGACGGCGCGTTGGAGCGCTTGTAGATGTGGCAGCATGATCCCTGCACGTTCGAGCTGGCCGGCAGACGCGCCGCACCGAGTCGGCCCGGCTATTCTAGGACCGGCGAGCAGAGATTGTAAAGAACTCTTAATACTCCAAAGGTGCGCCAACCTTGACGGCCCGGATCGGCCGGGGCTATCCTCCGCCCCGGCCGGCGAGCGGCGATGTGTCTTCTGCGTGCGCCCGATCGAGGCGTGCGTTACCTGAACCCTGGAGCCGGCGTCACCACGCCCGAGCTATGGTGCTTCCGACCGCCTCGCTCAGGCTGCCTCGTCTGACCTGAACCGTCTCTCCCGAAAGGCGCCGATGGAGACTGCCGCCTCCTCGGCGACGGCCGCGACCCCGTCGCCACCCCCACGTGCCGCACCGAACGTAGTCGAGCGCACTACGCGGACTGCCGCGCTCGGCCGGCTCGCTGCTCACCCGGATGCACTGCTCGCGCTCGGCCTGTTCCTGGTCGCGCTCGTCCCACGCCTGCTGTACGCCGTCTGGGCGCCAGTCTTCATAGGCGGCGACTCGATCCAGTACTTCCAGCCGGTCCACGACCTGCTGAACGGCCAGGGCTTCAGTCTGACCCTCAAGCGGCCGCCGCTCTATCCCTGGCTCCTGCTCGCCTCGCAGGTGACGTTTGGGACGAGCTTCGCGCCGGTGATCGTGCTTCAGCACGTCCTCGGCGCGGGTGTGGCGGCGCTCACGTTCGGTATCGCCCGCTTGAGCTGGGGGTGGGGTGCGCCGGCGCTCGGCCGCTGGAGCGGCGGCATCGCGGCGCTATTGGTCGCGTTCTCCAGCCAGACGCTCCGTTGGGAGCAGTTCTTGATGACTGAGAGCGTCTTCACGTTCTTGTTCACGCTCGCGGTCTTCTCGATCGTGCTCGGACTGCGCCACGGCGGACTCTGGCCATGGCTTGCGGCCGGAGTCGTCCTCGGCTTCGCGATGCTGACTCGCTCGGGCGGCCAGGTGGCGCTGCTCGTCATTCCACCGATGCTCGTGCTCGTCGAACGCTCCTGGCGATCCACGCTGGCGAAGTCGACGCTGGTGTTCGGCGCCTGCGCCGTGATTACCGTGCCCTGGATGTTCCGCAATCAGGCGGTCCACGGTGCGTTCACGACGGCCGGCGCGGCCGGCCAGAACCTCGTGACGTTCACGGCGATTATCCATCGCCCGGATTTCTCGTTCGAGGATCCGCTCGTCCGGCAGGTCGACGCCGACCCAAAGAAGGCGACGGCCCGCAAGATGATCCAGCAGGAGATGGAGGCGAAGCTCGCCAAACCCCAGCGTGACATCACTGGCCTCGGCATCTTCAACCATATTCGCGAAGAGACGAAGATGTCCCAGGTGGAGACCGATCGGGTGATGCAGGAGATCGCCGTCCGCGCGATCCTCTCCCGTCCCCTCGTCTACCTTGGCGACGCTGCCGGCAACGTCGTCGCCATCTTCCTGGCTGACGAGAGCAAGGCGGACTGGACACTGCGCTACAGTTGGGATCTCTGGGAGCAGATGGGCTGGCGGGGGCCGATGCGCCGCTACGTAGGCCCGGCCTCTGACGAGCAAGAAGCGGCCTTCCCGCGTGTCGAAGCGCTGGAGTCGATCTACCATCCAGCCTCGACGGCCGGCCCGATCCTGGTGCTGTTCGCCCTCGGACTGGCGATCGCGCTAGGCGTTCCGCGCTGGCGCCCGGTACTGGCGGCCGGGCTTTCCGCGCTCGGACTGATCGTCGTCCACGCGGCGGTGGTGGGGGCGATCCCCCGGTACCGGGTGCCAGTTGAGCCGCTGATCGACGTGGTCGCCATCGGCGCACTGGGAGCTGCCATCGCCTGGCTGTACGGGCGCCTGCGCGCACGGCCGGGCTGTCCCAGGTAAAGCTGTCCCAGGTAAAGCTGTCCCAGGTAGGGCTTGCCTCACCCGCCCCAGCACGATACCGAAGGACGGGCAAGCGCCGCTCGCAGCGCTCCTACGGGACGTCTGCCCGAGCCGTCCGTCCGAACGACGCGGATGCATGCGCGCTGTGCCTGTTCTCCCCCGATTCTTCCTCGCCCCTGCTCAGATAAGGCCCCCCTAAGGGCAGGGTGAGAGTCTGGGAAATTGCGTGCCCCCCTCCTGGTCACCGTGGCAGGCTTCCTGCTAGAAGCGCCAGCGGATCACGACCCAGGCCACGACTCAGGCCACGACCCAGGCCACGGCCAAGCGGTACCGCCTGCACGCTCATGCGGCCGTGCGAGGGAGCGCTTGTGGAGGAGTACCTGATGCCAAGATTTCGCCTCACGCTCGTCGCCATCATCAGCGTCATCACGACGCTCGCGCTCGTCGCCGGCTGCGATGCCGTCAAATCTAACGCGTCATCGACCCCGTCGGCGTCCCCGGCCGCGCAGGCGACGCTGACGACGCCGGCGTCGACCTCGGCGGCCACGACCACGCGGGCCGAAGCCGCGACCTCGCCGGCCGTGGCATCCTCGCCGAGCACCGGCACGGCGGCCGGCTCACCGATCAGTGCGTCTGCCCCTGCCGGTGTCCAGCCAGTGGCGGCAGCACAGCCAGCGACCAATCCCTCGGCGCAGTCGGTGGCGGCCCAGACGTGCTCCCAGTCTTGCGGGGCCGAGACGGTCATCCAGGTTTACAAGGACTGGCGCCCATCGGTTGTGACGGTCATTAGCTCGGTCGTTCAGCCCGGATTCCGCTCCGAGCCGCAGCCGACCGGCACTGGCTCGGGGTTCATGATCGACAATCAGGGCCGCATCCTGACCAATAACCACGTCGTGCAGGACGCTGACCGCCTGGACATCACGCTCTCGGACGGCACCACCATGCCCGCCCAGATTGTCGGGCGCGATTCCCGCTTCGACCTGGCGATCATCCAGGCGAACATTCCTCAGGATAAGCTCAAGCCAGTCCAACTTGCCGACTCCGATCAGATCCAGGTCGGGGAGCAAGCGATCGCGATCGGCAACCCGTATGGCCTGGAAGGGACCGTGACCACCGGCGTCGTGAGCAGTCGGCGGCCGGTCGTAAGCGAGCCGGGTGGCGACGGCGTCCTCATCGACGCCATCCAGACAGACACCTCGATCAACCCGGGCAACTCGGGGGGACCGTTGTTGAATGCGAGCGGCCAGGTGATCGGGGTCAACACGCTCGGACTGATGCCACAAGGCTCGCCGGCGGGCATCAACTTCGCCATCGCCATCAACAGCGCGAAGAAGATCATGCCGGACCTCATCGCGACTGGCTCGTATCCGCACCCGTTCGTCGGCATCGCGTCCGCTGAGATCACGCCGACACTGGCGGAGGCGTTGAACCTGCCGGTCAAGCAGGGCCTGCTGATCCAGAGCGTCGAGCCCGGTAGTGGGGCTGCACAGGCCGGGCTCCAGGGCGGCACTCGGCAAGTCGACGTTCGTTCGCGCCAGGTCGCCGTCGGTGGTGACATCATCACGGCGGTCGACGGTCAGCCGATCGTACGGCCCGAGCAGTTCATCGAATATCTGGAGAAGAACAAGAAGGCAGGCGACACGATCACGCTGACAATTCTCCGCAACGGCCAGCAACAGGATGTCCAGGTGACGCTCGGGCAACGCCCTCCGGAGCAGCCGTCTGGGCAGCAGCCATCTGGGCAGCAGCCATCTGGGCAGCAGCCGGGGCAGCAGCCGCGGCTGCCGAGTCAGCCGCCACGTGGCCGGTAATCGTCGAGCAGCCGGCCGTGGGGTAGCGCGCGGGTCTCGCCGGCACGACCCGGGCAGCGGCGCGGAGCGTGGTCCTGAAGTGGCCCATTGACGCTCTCGGGCAACGTCCCTATCATTCTCCCTGACAGGACGGGCGGCTCCGGCCGCTCGTCGCCATACCACGGCGTCGACCGGGACGAGTACCCGGCTACAGCGCGATCAGAGAGCGGGGGCCGCTGGCTGGAAGCCCTCGCTCGCGCCCCCGGCGAACACCCCCCGCGAGCCTGCCCCCGAACGCGCCGACCGGCAGAGCCGGCGCCAGTAGACGGACACGGTCGCCCCGTTAGCAGCGAGAACGAGCCCCGCATGCCCGCTCGAGGAACGTCCCGAGCGAATGCGGGGAAACCCCGGGTGGAACCACGCGTGGCCCCGTCGTCCCGAGGACGACGGGGCCACGTGCGTTCTCCTCGGAACCGATGAGGAGAATCAGGCTTCCCTCCTCGAAAGGAGGGAGCGCCTGGGCGAGCGTGGCTGAGCATCAAGCCGGTGCTCGAGAGCCGCTCTCCCTGGCGCCAGGGGAGGTTCCCGGGATGTCGTGTAACGGCCAGCAGCACACCACCGATCTCGATACGATGCGCCACAGCACCGCCCATGTCATGGCAAAGGCGGTCCAGCACCTGTACCCGGGTTCGAAGCTCGGCATCGGCCCGACCACCGAGGATGGCTTCTATTACGATATCGACGTCGCCGGGAAGCAATTGTCGGTGGATGACCTGCCGGCGATCGAGGATGAGATGCGTCGGATCATCGCCGCCGACGAGGCGTTCGTCCGGCGGGAGGTTCCACGCGACGAGGCGCTCGCGGAGTCGGCGTCACGCGGGGAAGACTTCAAGCTCGAGATCATCCGGTCTGTGCCCCAGGACGAAACGATCTCGTACTACGATACTGGCTCGGACTGGACCGACCTCTGCCGCGGCCCACACGTTCCGAGCAGCGGCAAGATCGGCGCGTTCAAGCTCCTCTCGGTCGCCGGCGCCTACTGGCGTGGCGACGAGAAGCGGCCGATGCTTCAGCGCATCTACGGCACTACCTGGCCGACCCAGGAGGAGCTCGATCGGTATCTCTGGCGGCTCGAAGAGGCGAAGCGGCGCGATCACCGTCGGCTCGGGCGCGAACTGGATCTGTTCAGCGTCTCCGAGGACGTCGGGCCGGGCCTGATCCTCTGGCACCCCAAGGGCGCCATCATCCGGATCGAGGCGGAGGACTTCGCCAGGAAGACGCTGGCCGCCAACGGCTACGACTGGGTCTTCACCCCTCACATCGGCCGCTCTCGGCTCTGGGAGATTTCCGGGCATCTCGGCTTCTACAAGGAGAGCATGTATTCGCCGATGGACGTCGAAGGCGAGGAGTACATCGCTAAGCCGATGAACTGCCCCTTCCACATCCAGATCTACAAGAATCAGATCCGCTCGTACCGCGACCTGCCGATGCGTCTCGCCGAGTACGGCACCGTCTATCGTTACGAGCGCAGCGGCGTGCTCCATGGGCTGACCCGCGTGCGCGGCTTCACCCAGGACGACGCGCACATCTTCTGCCGCCCGGATCAGGTCGAGGAGGAGATCCGCCACAACCTCGACCTGTCGCTCTTCGTCCTTCGCGCCTTCGGCCTGACTGACTTCACGGCGTACCTTTCGACCCGGCCCGACAAGTACGTTGGCGACCCGGCTGACTGGGAGCGCGCGACCGAGGCGCTGCGGCGCGCGGCCGAGGCGGCGCAGCTTCGGCTGGAGGTGGACGAGGGTGGCGGCGCCTTCTACGGCCCGAAAATCGACCTGAAGGTGCACGACGCCCTCGGCCGGGAGTGGCAGCTCTCCACCATCCAGTTCGACTTCAACATGTCGGCCCGCTTCGACCTGGAGTACATCGGAGAGGACGGCCAGGCGCATCGGCCGTATATGGTCCACCGGGCGCTACTCGGGAGCATGGAGCGGTTCTTTGGCGTGCTGATCGAGCACTTCGCCGGCGCGTTCCCGCTCTGGCTCGCGCCGGTCCAGGTGGCAGTCGTACCGATCGCCGACCGGCACCTGGAGTACGCGCAACAGGTGGCCGACGAGTTGAAGAAGTCCGGCTTCCGCGTCGACGTGGACGGTCGGCGCGAGCGGATGCAGAACAAGATCCGGCAGGCCGAGACTCAGAAGGTGCCCTACATCCTGGTGGTCGGGGACCGCGACATCCAGGCCGGGGCCGTATCGGTGCGAGCGCGCGGCGAGGGTGACCTCGGCGCGATGGAACGCTCGGCGTTCCTCGCGCGGCTCCGTGAGGAACGCGACACCCACGCCGTCAAGTAAGCCGGGCAGAGCGGAGGGCGCGCCCTCCGCTCCACGTTCGTCGCCCGCCCGTGTGTGCTCCCCCGAGTTGCGCCGATCTCCTGGCTACACCCGATCGCCCTACCCAACGGATTGGGCTGCCCACTGTCTGACCGCGTGGTGGGCTGGCTAGACGATCGGTTCGAGGTCCTGGGCGCGGTAGATACCGCCCGCGTCGGTGTTCTCGATCGTATACCGGTCGATGGGATCGACGGATGGGTCGGGCAGAAACTCCACTTCGTACCGATCGTTCGAGAGCGCCACGACGATCACGGCCCGCCGGCCATTCGTCCGCACACGTACCGTATCTCCAGTTTGCATGATCTGCCTCTCGATGCTCACAACACTAGCCCTCGCTGAATCCCCCCCCCTGAAATAGTAGTCCCGTGAACGCCGCGCACGACACCGTGTGTCGATAGGTGCCGGTACCGAGTCGTACGCTGAAGGGGTGTTCCATCACTCGCGCCCTCAGCCAGAGTGCCTGGCGGCGAGCGTCAGGGGGTGAGCCCCTGTGCGTCGAGGAAGGCGCCGATCTGCTGGGCTGCGACGGCGTGGCCGGCCGACGTCCAGTGCTTGTCATAGGGGTAGTAGAGCAGGACGGGGCTGGCATCGGCGGCGGCGCGGAGGGGTGGCAGCAGGTCGAGCATCGGCATTCCGATTTCGCCGGCGTGCGCGGCCAGCACGGCGTTTGGGCGGCTGGCGTCCCAGTCGCTCGCCTTCAGGTCGTTTGCCGCTAGGAGCGCGCCCCAGTCGGCGTCGTAGACCTGGAACTGTGCCGGCGCGATGACCAGGGCGGTGCGGAACCCGCGTTCCTCGCCGGTCTGGCGCAGCCGCTGGAGGATGCCGAGCGTCACCTTCCAGGCGTCGTCCTGCCGCTCGCTCGGCCTGGTGGCGTGGACGATCATCTTGTTCAGGTTGAAGCGGTTCGCCCGGAGCTCCGAGTCGTCGTCGGCGTCGGCGAGCTTTTCGAGCACGCCGGTTTCGAAGACGTTCCAGAGCATGACGCGCTCGCGCAGGGTGGCGACGACGGGGCTGACGTCCTCCGGCTTGCGGGTGCGGAACGCCATGGGCGCGAACGTGCCGTCGTCGTCGTACACCCAGTACGGTTCGTGCGGGTTCTTGGGTTTGCCCTGAAGCACCCAGGAGTTGTCGAAGATGTCGTTGCCGAGGTAGAGCAGCATCACGACCAGGTCGGGCTGGTAGCGGTACCCCTCCTCCAGCAGATACACCAACTCCTGGCCGTTGCCCCAGCCGCCGACGCCCCCGTTCAGCACTTCGTAGCGGCCGCTGCCGCGCGCATTGAGTGACGTCTCCAGGCGAGAGACGAACGCATCCGCCTCCGGCACCTGCACCGCCTCGGTGAACGAGTCGCCGAGAACGAGGATCCGGTGAGTATTGGCCGGCTTCGCGTACGGCCGCTCGGGACCGCGCAGCCCACGCGAGTCGATAGTCACCCGCGAGGTGTACTCGGCGGTCTTGACCCAGCCGTCGAAGCTCGGCACGTGGAAGCGGCCGTATACCGGGTGGGTGGTGAGGAACGAGCCGGTGTTGTAGTTGCCCGGCAGGATCGGCCCGAACAGCCGCAGTGCCGCCTCGATCAGGACGAGTGGCAACAGCAGCCCGACTAGTAGCAGGCCGAGCCGGGCACCCCAGCGACGTGCGCTCCGGCCGCGCGACGAACCCGCCTGAGCGGCTCGTCGCGCGGCGTCGGGCGCCTCGGTGCCGGTGGCGATGGCTAGATGAGCGGGTAGATGAACGGCCCGAGCGAGGTGGCGGAGGCAAAGGCGATGAGGGCCGCCAGCAGCAGCAACATCACCACGAGAGGAATCATCCACCACAGCTTCTGAGCCCAGAGGAAGCTGAGCAGCTCGCCCGCGATCCCGAGCCTGTTGATCAGCCCTTGCATGCGCTGCACCGTCTCTCGTCGTTCTCTGGACGCGACCGCGACGTCTCGTCAGTCTGGGCGGGCGTCCGGCGGGCGGATTCTAGCCGACCAGCGGCCGCGCCCGCCACGAATGTGCCTTCACAGGCGGTGCGTCCCGCGCCTACGTCTGTCAGGCGCGAGAGTGGGAAGGGAGTTCAGGCAGGCAACGCAAGCGGCCCGGGAAGCTTGCGCCCCCCGGGCCGCCTGTCAGGCGGCGAACGAGGCTGGACCGTCACCTCGCTCCTGCCCGACGCGGCGTCCCCCGAAAGGCCGGCCCACCGCATCAGCCGGCCACCCTGCCCTGGTGAGCGGGGCCACCGCGCCTGACGCCAGGAGCATACGCCATCACCCGGACCAAGGGAAGAAGGGCGACGTCCCACCGGCGTCACAGCCTCCACGGCGCACCAGTTGGACGACGATCTGTCGCGTCACTTTTCGCTGTGACATCGCGTTGGTGTGCATAACGAATGCCCTCGTTCATGGCATCCCGTCAATGCCCGGATCTATGGGGGGAACGGAAAGGGTCGCACGTATGGATCCTCGTCGCGCTATCCGCTCGCTCACGCTGGCACTGCTCGTCGCGCTGTCGCTCTCGACGTCGATCGTGCAGGCCGGACAGGCCGTGGCCTCCCCGCCCCCACCGCCCGTCATGCTCAACTATCCGAGAGTCGCGGCTATCGACGGCAAGGTCTACCTCGTCGGAGTCATTCAGGGCGCGAGCGATACGAGACTTTCGCGCTACGACCCGACAGCGAACACCTGGACCGCCCTGACGAGCATGCCGGAGTATCGCGAGAAGTTCGCGTTGGCGGCGAGCGGCGGCAAGCTCTACGTCCTCGGCGGCAATAAGCGTGAGTCCGGCAGCCTGGTGGAGTTTGGCGTCAGGACGCCCTGGGAGTATGACCCGGCGACGGACGCATGGCGTTCAGGTGCGGATGCGCCGGCGACCCTTCCGGAAGGCGGGTCTGCGACCACTGCCCCCGGCGGCACGATCTACATCACCGGTGGCATCTTTGGTCCTACCGGAATTCAGACGTACGATCCGAGCGCCGACACCTGGGGGAGCGGCGTCACGATGCCTGTCGCGCGCGTATTTCCTGAGCTCGCCGCTGCGCCGAATGGCAAGCTCTATGTCGTCGGAGGGGCTTGGGGGATCACTTTCGTCATGCCCGTCGCGGAGTATGACCCGCCCACTGCTCAGTGGGCTACCGGGGCGGTCATGCCGAATGCCCGGACCGGAATTGGCGGGTATGGCGTTACGTATCTCGACGGAAAGATCTACGCCTTCGGCGGCGACACGGCGAACGTCGTCGACGTCTACGACCCGCAGCAGGATACCTGGACCACGATGGCCGGCATGCCGACGCGATGGGCGATGCTGGCCGCCACCGCCGTGAACCACCTGATCTATGTCGTCGGGCAGCCGGCTGGCACGAATGCGCTGAGCGTCGAGGTGTACGACCCGGCGAGCAATACCTGGCTGGTGGAGAGCACGCCGCCGACGCTCGCCGAGGTCCGCCTCAACAACGGCGCGTTCGACACCACGAGCCCGAACGTGACCGCGAGCGTCTCGGCGTCGGACGTCGGCACTGGCCTCTACGATATGAGCCTTTCGAATGATGGCGCGACCTGGAGCGCCTGGCGAGCCTTCGCCTCCTCGACGGCCTGGACCCTCGCGCCCGGCGACGGCCCGAAGCGCGTCTTCGTGCGGGTCCGCGACAAGGCCGGTCTGATCTCCGAGGTAAGGCAGGCGGCGATCTCGCTGAACGGCGCGGTTGGCAGCAGCTTTGGCGTCTCGGTGAATCAGGGCGCGCTGTTCACCAACCGCGTCGACGTGGCGCTCGGGATCGGCGCGGCGGCCAACACGGCCGAGATGCAGGTGAGCAACGACGGCGGCTTCGCCGGCGTCACCTGGGAGCCGTACGCGGCGTCGAAGGCGTGGCAGATCACGCGGCTCGGCACCTACGTCCTGCCGCGCGTGGTGTACGTCCGCTTCCGCGACGTCAACGGAGCGGTCTCGGCAGCCTTCCAGGACGATATCATCCTCGACGAGACGCCGCCGACCGGCTCGGTCGTGCTCGGTAGCGGTTCGCCGGACGAGCGCAAGACGGCGCCTGATGGGCACAAGCCGCCAGCCGATGAGCACAGGCCGCCAGCCGATGAGCACAGGCCGCCAAACGATGGGCGCAGAACGCCGGACGATGGGCACAGCATGCCGGACGAGCACGGGCCAGTCCGGGCGTCGTCGGTCACGCTCGCCCTGAGTGCCCGTGACGACGTGAGCGGCGTCGCCGATATGCGTGTCTCGGTGCGGCCGGACCTCGCCGGTGCAGGCTGGGAGCCGTTCGCCGGGTCTCGGCGCTGGGATCGCGGCGGCACCGCGTTCGTCCAGTTCCGCGACAACGCCGGCAATGTCTCCCCGACCTACTCCACCACCACGAACGAGCCTGAGGCGCCATCATGTGCGCCGCGGCCGGCCCCGTCCGTCGTCGCCGTCCCGGCCGGCGATGGTCGACTTCAGGTGACCGTCACGGCGAACCCGGATGCCGTCTCCCTGCTCGCGGTCCAGTTCGGCGCTGTGACGAACGGACGGGTCGACGTCCTGGGTGGTCTACAGGATCTACCGAGTCACGCCCGGTTGGAGCTTCCATCTGGCACCCACCAGACGACGTTCTTCGTCCGTCGAACGGCTCCGGGCGCGGCCGTGCACGTTCCGTTTACGGTCGTTGACGGCTGCGGCCCCTGGCCGACGTTCGTGGGCGGCGGCGCGGGAGCGTTCTAGGCGAGCAGAGAGTTGTCAACAGTCAGTCTTCAGGAGTGGCGAGTGGTGGGGAGATGGGCGCTGTTGGGGTGGGCGTAGCGCGGTACCCTTTCTGAAGGCGGCTGGCCGAGGGGGCACAAGGGTGCGCCCCCTCACCTGGCTGGTCTGCATGGGAGGGTTACGATGGCGACGCTGATGGGGCGGGTGGCCGCGTTCTACGGCCCCGGCAAGCCGATGGAGATCGAAGAGTACCCGGTGCCGGATCCGGCCCCGGGCGGAGCGATCGTCAAGATGACGCTCGCCAACGTCTGCGGCTCGGATCTCCACCAGTGGCGCGGCGAGTTCGACATCGCGCGGTTCGGGTGGCCGTACCCCCAGATCCTCGGGCACGAGATGACCGGGACGATTCACGCCCTCGGCGACGGACTGACGCGCGACACGGCCGGCAACCCGCTCCAGATAGGCGACCGGGTCATCTACCGCTACTTCTACCCCTGCGGCTCTTGCCGGGCCTGCATGAAGCGCGTCTTCCGAGCCTGCCCGTTCGCCCGCGCCTACCTCGCCAACTCCTGTGCCACCCCGCCCCCACTTCTACGGCGCGTTTGGCGACTACTACTACGTAAACCCTGGCGCCGCGATCTTCAAGGTGCCTGACGAACTTCCGGACGAGGCGGTTGCGGGGATCAACTGCGCCCTCGCGTAGGTGGTCGGCGGCCTGCAACTGGCGCAGTTGAAGCCTGGCGACTACGTCGTCATCCAGGGCGCGGGCGGCCTCGGGGTGTACGCCACAGCCCTCGCCAGGGAGATGGGCGCGGGGCGCATCATCGTCATCGACGGCATTCAGGAGCGGCTCGATCTGGCGAAGGCGTTCGGCGCCGACGAGGCGATCGACTTCCGCGATGTGACGTCGGAGGATGACCGGGTCGCGCGGGTGCTCGAGTTGACGGATGGCTGGGGCGCGGACGTGGTGGCCGAGCTAGTGGGCCATCCGCGCGTCTGCAACGAGGGGCTACGGATGACCGGTCGGACGGGGCGTTACCTGGAGATCGGCAATATCAACCCTGGCCTGACCTTCACGCTCGACCCGCAATGGCTGGTCGGCTACAACCGCTCGATCCTGGGGATGGTCTACTACGGGGCCGAGCATCTCCGGCAGGCGCTCGATCGGGCCTGGCGGAGGCGAGACACGTACCCCTGGGCGAAGGTGCTCAGCCACAGGTTTCACTGACCGAGATCAACCAGGCATTCGCGGACCAGGGGACGGTGACATGAGCCGCGATCGTGCCGCAGGCGCGTGTGAGCAACGCTCGTATAGAACAATCGTGAGAGTGACGGCTTCAAGGCGGTAGCTTCGTGAAAGTTGACTCCTCGAGGTAGCAAGGGCGGGAATAATTCCAAGCCCCAGAACGTTCTTTCTGCTGGAGCCTCGGCTCCTGGAGGGAGCGGTATGCCTACTATTCGCGTCTTTCAAGAGGCTGACGTGACCTGCTACCACTGCGGGTTCGTCTCGGGCGTGGCCCGGATCGATCGTGGCGCTCCCAGCACGGCGATGACTTTCCTGGAGCGCGGCAGCGACGTTGAGACGCCGCTCCGCGACCGCAAGGTGCTGCGCTGCACCCGCTGCAAAGGCCCAACCTACTTCGACGAGTTCCAGTCGCGTACGCAGATGAGTACGTCCGGCCTCTTTGACGACCAGCCGCGTCGCGGACGGCCGCCGAAGCGGTTGGCTCAGCAGCGCCTCGCCGAGCAGCAAGCAGCCCGGCAGGGAGCCGCCTGACCCGTCACCTCGCTGTCGCTGCCCCGTCGACACTCGATTGCACGGCATCCTGAGCCCGCGTTCCTCTTCGGAGGGCGCGGGCTCGACGTTTTGGCGGCTTAGCGGCCTGGAGCGAATGTGCGTCAGCGTTCTGTAGCCGCGTCAGGGCCATGTAAGAGAAAGCGTCGACTCCAGGGATGGGCCCAGCTAGGCTACGCAGTCAATGCCACTGCTCTTGAGGCGATCTTGTACGACGACCGTGTTGGCGCTCTCGATAGAGAAGGTGCGTGAGGGAGCGCTCACTCGGGCCTGGCCGAGCCAACGTCCGTCCGAAACTGGCACACCTCTTGCCCTTGCTGTTTCATCGGGTAGGTCGATTCGCGGCACGCGGCCCCGACGAGGATGGCCGGGGCCGGTGAGATGGGCGTCCCTCGGGAAGAGCACGACTGAGGCAACATGAATGACTCCCGTCGCCTCCCTGGCTCCAGAACAACGAGCTTTGAAGCCAGGCTATCGCCGTCGAAGCCCCGCGCGCATCGCGCAGAGGCTCCGGGGTAGACGTCCGACGGACATGGGTACGCCGGGAGCCTGAATGGACAGGCCTGGCGGATCCACAGTGCAGGAGGGGATCTCCAAGGGACACGCCCGCCCGAGTAAGGAGCAGGTATGGACACCACACCAGGTAAGACCGGCGACCGTCGCACCGTCGTCGGGGTCTTCGACGGCTCGGAGACCGCCGAGTCGGCCCTCGCCGCCTTGAAGGGCGCCGGCTTCTCGCCGGATCAGGTCTCAGTCGTCGCACGGGACGCGCGCGAGAGTCAGGACATGGTCGAGAACACCGGAATGGGTGCTGAGGGCGCCACGAGCGGCGCATTCCTCGGTGGCATTACGGGTGGCGTTATTGGCTGGCTGGTCGGCATCGGCGCGCTGGCGATCCCTGGCATCGGGCCGGTCGTAGCAGCAGGCGCACTCGCGACTACGATCGCTGGCGCGGCCATCGGCGCCGTTGCTGGTGGTCTGATCGGAGCGCTCGTTGACGCTGGCGTGCCGGAGGAAGAGGCGCGCGGCTACCACGAGCACGTCAAGGGCGGACGAATCCTTCTGACCGTGAACGCCAGGACCGACGAGCAGGCGCACGAAGCGTATCGCATCCTCCAGCGCAACAGCGGTATCGACGTCCGAGGCTACGGTTTCACGCCCGCCACAACGACCGAGGAGACCACCACACGCCCGGTCAGTACACCGTCCAGCACGACGACCAGTACGCCACCCGTCGTGACGATTAGGGCACCTTCTGATACGACAAGTGGCGCACCCTCGGGCACGACGACCGGCACACCATCCGGCGCGACGACCACTACACCCGCCGGCACGGCGACCAGCACACCACCCAGCACGACGAGCACTGCACCCGCCGGCACGACGTCCGGCCGCGCGGCGGGCGGCTCGACGGTGGCCCCACACATCGAGCCTGGGGATGAGAATCGAGTCTAGCGACATCTGCCACGGCTGCCGAACCGGCATCCATCTGATCCCGCATCCATGGATGCGGCGCTCACACTCGACGCGCGGCGCTCTCACCCGAGGGCGCCGCTCGTTCGCGGTCGCTCGTTCGCGGTCCGCTGCCGTCACATGCTGTCGTGACCTACGGTGAGCCGTCAGGTGAGCCAGGACGCGACGGGGGCAGGCCTGACGGCGTACGCGAGGCATGACACAGGGCCGTGACCTACGCGGTCACGGCCCTGTGCTGAGGCGGGTGGACCTGAGGGGACTCGAACCCCTGACCTCGCGGATGCGAACCGCGCGCTCTCCCAGCTGAGCTACAGGCCCGAGGCATTCGCACCGGCGGCGAATGCAGCCCAGTTTATACCATGCACTGGCAGGCCGGGCAAACTGTGTCGCAACATATCGACAGGACAGTTGGTTTGTGGCGAGTCCTCCCCAGAGCAGGGCCAGGCGATACCGTGCGGCCTGGTGGACGAGTGGATGAAGGGGGCCGGTGGATGAGGGGTGCGGGTGGATGAGTGGCTGGCAGCAGATCGTCGAGGAGATCCGTGCTGACAATCGGTCGGGTGCGACGGCGTTGCTCGGGCGGGCTGCGGAGGCGATTCTGCTCGCCGTTGAGGATCTGGGACGGGGGGGAGCCGGAGGTTGGCGCGACTTTGATGCGGCGGTGCGGGCGGTCGCGTCGGCGCGCCCCGCTCTCGGCGGGCTCTGCCGGCTGGCCGGGGCAGCCTTGTTCGCCGCCGACGGCGCGCCCGGACCGGAGGTCGCCGCGCGCCAGGTCGATGCCGCCGTGCGGGCGTTCGCGCAGCGAGTGAACGACGAAGCGCCGCGCATCGTTCGGCGAGCCGGGCGGCTGATTCGTCGCGACGACGTCGTCGTGACGATCTCGGCGAGCAGCCTCGTCGAGCGAGCGCTCCTGGCGACAGCCCCCCGCGAGATCGTCTGTCTGGAGTCACGGCCGGCCCGAGAGGGCGTAGCACTGGCCCGCCGACTCGCAGCGGCGGGCCGGAACGTCACGCTGGCCGTCGACGCGGCAGGACCGTCACAGGTGGCTGGCGCTGACCTGGTGCTGCTCGGCGGCGATACACTCGCACCCGATGGGCTCGTCCACAAGATCGGGACGCTCGGGCTGGCACTGGCGGCACGCCAGCACGGTGTGGCGACGTACGCGCTCTGCGGCTCGGAGAAATGGCTCCCCTCGCGCCTCGTCGGCGCGCTGACCGAAGGCGGCCGGCCTTCCGAAGTGGTGACCGATCCACCGGCAGGGCTGGCCGTCGCGACCGCGTACTTCGACTGCACGTCACTCGATCTGCTGAGCGGGGTGGTCGGGGCGGCCGGCATCCTGACCTTCGCGGACGTTCGCCGGCAGACCGGGGACGTGCGGGTCCACCCACGCCTCGCGAGCCTCCTCGAAACCCACTGATCCGGAGTCTTCGGCGGGGCCAGCCTGGGGGGCGAGCCTGGGGGGCCAACCTGGGCCGGAGCAGCGTGCGTCACGCCCTTCGACCTCCCCTAATGGACGAGGTCGCGCGCCGCGCCGGTGAAGGTTCATCCGCCAGTCCGCGTACGTCAAGAAATGCCTGTCATAAGGATCGTTGGCGCCGGCCGCGCTCCCACCAGTCCGCGTACGCCGAGAAATACCCTCAGCCAGGCCCTCCTTCGGTGGGGGAGGGCGTTCAGTGGGAGCGGGCGTTCGGTGGGGGAGGGCTGCGAGCGTGGGGAGAAGACGACGGTCTACGGCAGGTCTGTACCTCGGAGCGTCAGCACCGCTTCGGCATCACAGCGAACATCGGCGTCGAGTGGTGTGAGATGGGCCAGCAACGCCTCGCGCGACCAGAAGCCTTCGGGCGAGGGTGACAGACTGACATCACTGGTGTCATCGCTCTCGATGCTGCTCGGCTCGGAGCGGCTGGCAGCGGTGGGGAGAGCAGCGTTGGCCTGGAGGCGGGCAGTGGCGGTGAGGCCGGCCTCGTCCTGGAGTTCGGTCTCACCTCGGAGGCCGGCCTCGGCGGCGAGGACACCCAGCGCGGCAATCAGCAGGCGTAGCCGCTCGATGCCAGAGTGAAGTTCGGCGCGCAACTCGGCGTCGGAGAGCCGTGGATCGAGGCCGGCGAACCCCGCATCGACGGCGGCCAGGGCCGGGCGCAGACGTGCCAACAAGTCAGCCAGGAAGGCGCGCCCGCCGTTGCGCAGATCGTCCAGGAGCGTGCGGGTATCGGGTGCTGCCGCCCAGGCCCAGACGATCCGCTCCAGCCAGAGTGCGGCCTCCTCGTCCACGAGCACACGAATCGCGCGTGTAACCGCCGCCGGGTGGTCGTACCCGACCGGATCGCGGAGATACTCTCCGAGTGCCAGAACGTGGAGACGGGTCAGGCTTGCCTGGCGCATCGGGTTCACCAGCAGGCCGGCTGTCTCAGGCGCCAGGTCGGGAGCAGGCGCCGGATCGGGCGGAAGTTGAAGGGCGAAGCGGAACGAATCGTTCGACGCGTAGTTCAGCCAGACGACCGGTTTGCGGCCGTATAGCATGGCCGCCTCGTGCGCCTGCTCGGCCGTGATACCGTTCGCTCGGACGATCGGCCCGGTCCAGAACACCTCGACGCCGGTTGGCAGGTTCCGCGCGAGGGTCTGAGTGTACTCGGGGTGCTCGCGTGCGCCGCCTGTCCAATAGTAGGTCGGCACGACGAACAGGCGCGGTGCGGGCGGCTGGCGATCGGCGATCTGGGCGTTCTCCGCCACCCCGTCGCCCCGGGCTGTGTCGGCGGTCCGAGCCACGTCGGCGGTCCGAGCCACGTCGGCGGTCCGCATACTCGCATCAGCCGAGACCGGCTCGGGTGCGACGCCTGTGGCGACGAGATCGTCGTGCAGCCGCTGGACGAGCCAGACGTGCGCGTCGGCCAGGCTCGCGAAGCCGGGCGGCACAGCGCCCGGATCGACGTCGTCGAGGCAGAGTGCGAACGCCCGCACGCCGAGAGCCCAGGCCTGACGGCATTTCTCTGTAAGCAGCGTCAGGTCTCCCTCATTGCCGTAGCGGATGGGGGGGTCAGGGACGAGCGCCACGCCGGGCCGTCGTTGCTGCCAGTAGCGCAGGAACCAGTCTCGGCCGCTCGTCGGGTGGAAGCGGACGGCCGCCTGCTCCGGCGCCCACGCTTGCGCTCCGATCAACGGATGGAGCGCCAGACACAGGGTGATGCCCCGTGCGGCACAGTCGGCGGCAAGGCGTCGGATCACCTCCTGCTCTGGCGCACGGAGCGGCTGGCGCCAGGATAGCCCGGCCTCGGGGCAGGTGGAGTAGCAGAGCATGAGCAGGTTGTAGCCAGCGTGCGCGAGCAGAGCCGGCCAGGGCTGGTACCGATCGAGTTCCCACCAGAGCCCTTTGACACCGCGAAGGGGAAAGGCCGGACTCAATTCGCCGTTCATGCCACTGGCATTCGGACAGGAGTCGCGCTGCTCGGCGTTGGTACGGCTGCCATCAGGGTGTGCCGACGAGTGCTGCATGCGGCCACGGTAGTACCCGTGCTCGGCGCTGTCAACACCCATCTGCCCGTCGACTTCTGAGACCTGAACGCCTGCCGTCTGTCGCTGACCACCCATCGGTACGGCAAGAGGGCAAGTCGGCACGGCAAGAGGGCAAGTCGGCACGGCAACAGGGCGAGGCAATCGCTGGCTCCCGCCGCCGGCCGTCGAAAACAGACCGCCGGCGGTCCCCTATGGCGTCCACTCGGGGCAGGCGCTATCATCAGCGCGGCCGCCGATGCTCCGCGCGCCATCCTGTGCGTAAGGGGTCGGGCCAGGCGAGGAGTGAGCGTGAAGCGTAGCGTTCGAGCGACCAGCCTCTCGATGGGCGCCGCCCTGGCGGTCTCGCTGGGCATCCTGACCCAGCCAGCGACGGGCACGCTGGCCCAGCAGATTCCCACGCCGCCCAGTCCCGTCGCAAGTCCAGCAGCCAGCCCGGTGGCGCCTTTGCCCGCCGCGAAGCCGGCGGCCAGCCCGGCAGCATCGCCCGTCTCGACGGCGCCGGCCCCCCGTGCCGGCGGCTTCCCGGTGGGCCTGGCACTCCCATTGCTGGCCGGAGGTGCAGCCGCCACCGGAGCCGGCGCGTACCTGCTGCGCCGCCGACGCAGCTAGTCCGTTCTAACACCCCTGTCGCCTCGCCCAGCCCGCGTGCATGCTCCGCTCCGCGCTCGGCGACACGGTGTCTCACCGAGCGGCACGTCCCGTCATCCCGCCCCGAGAGCACTCCCCCTCCCAATCTGTCGGGCCGCTGGCTCCCCCCAGGAGCGGCAAATGCATCAGGTCATCTCCCCCCTCTCCTGCGCACGCGGGAGAGGGGGCCGGCGATGAGGGGTTACCAGGCGAGGTCAGGACACGATCCCCTTCCCGAGCGTCACTCTTGGCCAACGACCGCCGCTTCGCACCGCCCTCGCCGTCGTTCTCCTCATCGGCGGACTGGCAGCGATGGCGATCGGCGGAGGCGTGTATGCCGCCACCTGGTACGCTGGCTGGCGCTGGGCGGCGTCCGACGAGGCCCAACTTGCCGAGCGCGAACTGAGCCGCGAGCGGCCGCGCTGGATCGACGACGCCGCGCCGCGTCCGACCGCCATCCCCCGCTCCCAGCAACCACCAGCGGGCAGTCAGCGACCGGGCGTCACGAACGCCGGGGCGAGTGGTGCTGATGCGAGAGCTCGGGCAACCGGTGCCGAGACAGGCGCCGCGAGGCCGGACCTGGTTAGCAGCGCCTCGCGAGCCGATGCCGCCGACAGACTTATCCCGCCCACGTCCGTCGACGGCCTGACAGCGGAAGCACGCGGGGTCGGGCAACCGAGCACGTGGCCGTCTGGCTCGGCTGACGCCACGGGGCCTGGTGCAGCGCGGACGAACGGCGATGCACGTACTAGCATCGAGCTAGCTGATGCTGACGCGCCAGCCGAGACTGCTGCGTCGGACGAAACGCCGGTAGCAGCGGCCTCGCCGCACGCATCCGTTGGCGAGATCGAGCTCGCCGAGGCTGGCTTCCGCTTCCTCGACCCGCCGGAGCCGGGCGCTCAGGCGATCATCGCCGTTCTGGTCCGCAATCACGCCGATCTACCGACCGGCCCACTCCGCTTGCTCGCGCCATCGCGCTGGTTCAAAGGCTTCGACGTCGTGGGAGCAGAGCCGCCGCTCCTCGACGACCGCGTGGGGCGGGATGGGCTGCGGGTCTTCGATCTGCCGAGCGTCGAGCCGGGCGACGACACGACGTTCGAGATCCAGCTTGCCGCGACTGACGATCTGGTCGACCCACCCGATCTTCGCCTTACCCTCGCTGACGGCGACGAGATCGGCCGCGCTCGTCCTCAGACCGAGTCGCCTCGCCCACATCCGGGGCCGGCCCGGGCGATCGAGATTTCGCGCATCGGACTGCGCGCCGCCGTCGTCCCGACTGCCTGGGAGCCGCCAGCCTTCGTAGTCGGGCAGATCAGAGGCACGGCCAACCTGACCGAGGGGAATACGGTCCTGATCGGCCACCTGACGGGTCTGGCGGGCGACGTCTTTGCACACCTCGACCAGTTGGAGCCGGGCGACGAGGTGACGGCCGTCTCGCGCGGCATGGAATATCCGTTCGTCGTCAGCGAGGTCGCGATCCTGCCGAACGACGACAGCTCACCGCTCGATCCGACCGACGATCCACGCCTGACGATGATGACCTGTGCCGGCACCTGGGATCCGATCGCCCATGATTACTCGCATCGGCTCTGGGTACTGGCCGAGCCGCCCGAACTGGCAGCGGCGACGATCGCGAGCGGCATCCGTCGACTCCAGCACGATCCGACCGTCGCGAGCGGCGAGGATACGGTCAGGGACCGTGCGGCAGCCGACGCGGCCGGCTATCTCGGGCCATCGCCGAAGGAGGTGTGGCGCAGCCCGGCCGGGCGCCACCTGCCCGGCAGCGTGCCCGCCACCGATGCTATCCATGCGGGTGAAGCTGGCGAAGACCCGGACGGCGGCGTTGCCGACGTGCCTGACACGAGCCAGGAGCCAGCCGGCATGGAGATCGTGGCGCCGACCGATGGAGAGAGCGTCGAGCGCCGCCTGACCGTGCAGGGACGCCGCACGGCCGACGCCTCACCGGACGCGGCGCACGTCTGGCTAGCGGTGCGAGCGCAGGTCGAGGGGAGCCGCTGGTACTTCTACCCGCGCGAACTCGATCTGGATGCCGATGGCCGCTGGTCGGCGGACCTGGAATTGGGCGGGCCGGCCGGCATCAACCACGAGCTACGCGTCGCCGCTGTCGACGCGGCAACCGATGCCACCCTGCGCCGCCAGTTGACCGAGCATCCCTCTGAGCCGCTCGCTACGCTGCCAGACGGCTTCCGCCGCTTCGCACGGATCGTCGTTACCCGTCGCTGACCCCCGGCCTGTCCGCGCGCTATGACGTCCCCCCGTCGATCCGGGGTGGGCGCGTCTCGCGCTCTGTCACCAACTGCCACACCCACAAGACCATGGTCATCACGTCGATTGGGGGTGAGCGCGTCTCGCCCTCCGGCGTACAGTTACCCGAGCGGATGGGAGGGCACGCCATGGCCGAGCAGCAGGACCGGAGCGAGCGGAGCCGCCAGCGGAAGACGACGCGCCCGCCGGGCGGAAACAGCCAGCCCGAGATGCGTAGTGGCGAGCAGGCGAACGGGAGCGCGGAGGCGAATGGGCCAACCATCGAGGGCGCCACACGGATGAACGGCAGCGCTACGAACGACGGCGCCGCCGACGCGGCCCGGCGGTTCGCCTTCGATACCCGCGCGATTCACGCTGGCCAGCGGCCGGACCCGTACACCGGCGCCCGCGCCATGCCTATCTACCAGACCACCTCCTTCGTCTTCGAGAGCACGGACCATGCCGCCAACCTGTTCGAGCTCCAGGAGTACGGCAACATCTACAGCCGGATCATGAACCCGACGACCGCCGCCTTCGAGGAGCGGATGGCGTCGCTCGAGGCCGGCGCTGGAGCCGTCGCGGCAGCCTCGGGGCAGGCGGCGCAGTACCTTGCGCTGACCACCATGCTCGTCCCCGGCGATCACCTCGTGGCGGCGCGGACGCTCTACGGCGGGACGTTCACCCAGTTCGAGGTGACGTTCAAGAAACTCGGCCTCGAGGTCACCTTCGTCGATCCAGACGATCCACAGAACTTCGCCGAGGCGATCCGGCCGAACACGAAAGCGCTCTATGGCGAGACGATTGGCAACCCGAGCGCCAATGTGCTCGACCTGGAGCCGATCGCGGCCATCGCGCGGGAGCACAGCATCCCGCTGATCGTGGACAACACCTTCGCCTCGCCGTATCTCTGCCGGCCGATCGAGTGGGGCGCGGACATCGTCGTTCACTCGGCCACCAAGTTCATCGGCGGACACGGTACCAGCATCGCCGGCGTGGTCGTCGAGTCCGGTCGTTTCAACTGGTCGAACGGCAAGTTTGGCGCTGTCGCGGATCCCTCACCGGCCTATCATGGGCTGGCGTTCCACGAGACGTTCGGGCCGTACGGTTTCCTGATGAAGCTGCGCTGTGAGTCCCTGCGGGACGTCGGCGCGTGCCTCTCGCCGTTCAACGCCTTCCTGCTGCTGCTCGGACTGGAGACGCTGCCGCTGCGGATGGAGCGCCACGTGCACAACGCTCAGGCCGTCGCCGAGATGCTGGCGGCGCATCCGGCCGTCGCCTGGGTCCGCTATCCGGGCCTGCCGGACAACCCGTACCACGCGCTGGCGAAGAAGTACCTGCCGCACGGAGCGGGCGCGGTCTTCACCTTTGGCGTCCAGGGGGGCCGGGCGGCCGGTAAGGCGTTCATCGAGCACCTCGATCTGGTGTCGCACCTCGCGAACGTCGGGGATGCTAAGACGCTGGTGATCCACCCGGCCAGCACCACCCATCAGCAGATGTCCGACGCCGACCTGACGGCCGCCGGGATCGGGCCGGAGATGATCCGGATCTCAGTCGGGCTGGAGGACGTTGGCGATATCTGCTGGGATCTCGACCGGGCGCTGTGGGCGAGCCAGGCAGCGGCGAGCCAGGCAGCGGCGAGCCAGGCGGGAGTGGCGGGAGAGGCACGATGAGCCAGTCAGAGCACCTGCGATCCACCCACGAGGGCGGACCGCCGTCCGCAAGCCCGGTCTCGGCCGAGCAGGAGGGAGCCGGTCACGCTGTGCCGCCGGCCGTCGCGCCGCGCTTTCAGGACCCCAAGGTGATTCGCAAGATCCTCGGCCACAGCCAGACCATCGCGATCGTCGGGCTCTCCCCGAACCGTCTCCGCCCAAGTTTCTTCGTCGGGCAGTACCTCCAGTATCGAGGCTATCGGATCGTGCCGATCAACCCCAGGGCAGACGAGATCCTGGGCGAGCGGTCGTACCCGTCCCTCGCGGCGATCCCTTTTCCGGTCGACGTGGTGGATGTCTTCCGCGATCCGTCGGCCGCGCTAGCCATTGCCGATGAGGCGATTCAGATCGGGGCGTCGGCGCTCTGGCTCCAGTTCGGAGTGCTCTCGCCGGAGGCGGCGGAACGGGCGGAAGCGGCTGGCCTGGATGCCGTGATGGACCGCTGCATGAAGATCGAGCACGGCCGCTATTTCGGCGAGATGCACTGGTTCGGGCTAAACACTGGCGTGGTCACATCGCGGCGCCCGAGCCGCCGCTTGTCACAGGGATAGAACGCGATACGTCAGGCCGGTAGCTCCGCAATGGCGGCTCGGAAGGCGCGGGCAAGCTCACCGGCGCCCTGGTAACGCTGGTTCGGGTCTTTGGCGAGCGCCATCATCAGCACCTGATCGACGGTTGACGGCAGGTTCGGCATCAGGGTGTGCGGGACCGGCGGCGGCGTATGGACCTGCGCGTGCAGTACGGCGAGTGGCGTCTCGGCGCGGAACGGCACCCGGCCTGTCACCATCTGGTAGAGCACCACGCCGAGCGCGTAGACGTCGGACCGACGATCGGCTTCGGAGCCCTGCACCACCTCCGGCGCCATGAACGTCGGCGTTCCGACGAGTTGACCGGCCTGGGTGAGCGTGCGATCTCCGACGAGGCGGGCGATACCGAAGTCGGTCAGGACGACGCGGTCATGCTTCCCGACCATCACGTTCGACGGCTTGACGTCTCGGTGGAGGACCGGCGGCTGCTGATTGTGGGCGTGGTCGAGCGCGACGGCCACCTGATCGAGGATGCGCGCCGCACGGTCGAGCGGGAGCGGCCCCTCGCGTTCGAGGATGTGCTGAAGATCCTCGCCCTCGATCCAGGCCATCACCATCTGGACGTTATCCGGGGTCTGGTCGATGTCGTGGATGGTCACGATGTTCGGATGGGCTAACATCGCGGCGACCTGGGCCTCACGGACGAAGCGCGCCACGAACTCCGGCTGATCGCTCAGGTCTGCGTGCATCACTTTCAGAGCTACCCAGCGGCGCAGACGACTGTCGTACGCCTTGTACACTCGGCCCATGCCGCCCCGCGCGACGAGCGTCCGCTGCTGATAGCGGCTGTTATCGAGCGGCGGGACCGCCGACCCGGACGGCACGCCCAAGCCAGGGTGGGGCGTGCGTTCGTCATCCGGGTACGGCCCTGACAGCCTCCGAGGCTGGGATGGCGGTGCGCCAGCCGCCCCATAGTCGACGAGGCCGCCTTGAAGCTCCGTCGAGGCAGGGGCGAGCCCAGTCCCCGGAGCAGGCTCCGCCGGCGTCCCCATCGGCGGCACTGTCCCCGCTGACATGCCTCCGGCTGGCACGCTCGGGCCAGGCGTTGCGGCCTCCGGCCGCACGTCGCTACGTCTGGATGGCTCGACGACGCTGCCGCCCTGGCCGCCGGTACTCGGCGCCTGCTCCCATGGCGACCGCACCTCGTCGACCGGCCAGTTGCCGGCCGGCGACGTGCTAGCCGTTGGGCGGCCCCAGGGCGGAGCATCCTGATGCGGCGCGGACCCGGGCGGCGCGCTCGGCGGCACGCCAGCCGCGTCCATCTGACTCGTCTGACCGTAACCACCAGTTCGCGCGGTATCGGGTGGCACGATGCCCGGCGGGTAGACGCCGGGTGGATAGACGGGCGCTGCTGGCCAGCCGGTGCGCGGATCGGTGCCAGGGTAGGGGCGGGCGGTATCACGCCGACGCGTGACCAGTACCAGCGCCGCCAGTCCGATGGCGATGCCCAGTCCGATGATGCCAAGCCCACCGAGCAGGAGTGGCAACGAGAGGTTCACGCCGTCACTCGCGGAGCCAGCCGGTACGGACGTCGGAGCGGTGCCTGGGGCTGTCGTCTGTCCTGGACCGGTGCCCCGTGGCACGGCAGTTGCGCGCGGCAGGGCCGTTGGGTTCACGGCGACGACCGGTGCGGATGTCGCCGGGAGGGCCGTCGTCGCCGCCGCCGGGTGAGTAGCGGTGGGGGGAACCGCCGTCGCGGTAGGCGGCGCGGGCGTGGCCGTGGCCGACCGGCGGGTAGCGGTCGGCGGCGATACTGGCGTGGGCGGGGCGGACTGCGGGAGCGCGATCTCCAGGGCGTGCGTCGGGGCGCCCTGCTGGTCGAGCGGGCCCCTGGACGGCTCGAAGATGAACCCATTCGGGGTGCGGACGGTGGCACGCGCCTGAAGGGTATACGAGGCGTCAGTTGCCGCGATCCGGAGCCGCAGCGTCTGGCGGTCGCCGGCCGGCCAGGGGTTCAGGAAGACCTCGACCGCCGGCGCCCGATTGGGGACATTGCCGCCCTGAGCGAAGTTGTACATCGGCTCGCCCACGCCGTAGCTCTTGGTGGCACCTGGAGACGTCGAACTGACGATGTCGAACGCGTCGATGCCAGACAACATGACAGTGAGGCCGCCCGGACCGGTGACGCCGGTCGCGTTCATCGCGCGAATCTCGACCTCGAGCGGTTTGCCTGGTACGGCGGCGCCCAGCGGGACGATTTCCACGGCCGCCGCTTGCCGCACGGCCGGTTCGGCTGCCGAGCCGGGGCCGGGATCGAGCCGCGCGATGCTGGCGCCAGCGGCGGATTCCGTGCTCGACAGCGCAAGCCCGAATGACGGCAGCACCAGCGACGCGGCGGTGACCGCCGCGAGCAAGAGCCGTCGATGCGGGGTCAGGCGGATCATTGGCAAGGGGTCGCTGCCGGCCCGGGGCCGCCGAGCAGGCCGTAGCGGGCCTTCACTTCCAGGACGTGGCGCACGGCTTCGTCGACGCGCTCCCGTGAGAGCCGCCCCGACTGGAGCGCATCGAGGAGCCCGTCACGCGCCTGCTGCTGACGCGACAGTTCGGCCGACATGATAACGAGATCGACGCCGGCATTCACGGCGCGGACGGCGGCGTCGCCCGGGGTGTAGTTGTCGGTGATCGCCTTCATCGCGCCCGTATCGTCGCTGATGGTCAGCCCCTGGAAGCCGAGTCGCTCGCGTAGAAGGCCGGTCATGATCGGGCGCGACAGTGTGGCGGGCGCGCCGGTCGGGTCGACGGCTGGGAAGACGATGTGCGCCGACATGATGGCCGAGACGCCGACGCCGATAGCACGGCGGAAGGGCACCAGTTCCACCTTCTCCAGATCGTCCAGGCTTTGCGGCAGCGACGGCAGTCCGAGATGCGAGTCGGTGCTGGTATTACCGTGACCGGGGAAGTGCTTCCCGACCGCTACGATCCCGTTGCCCTGGAGCCCCTGGATGTAGGCTGCGCCGAGCCGCGCGACAAGCTCCGGATCGTCGCCATAGGAGCGGGTGCCGATGACAGGATTGGCGGGATTGTTGTTCACATCCAGCACCGGCGCCAGGTTCATCGAGAAACCAAGCTGGGAAAGCTGTTGTGCGTGGGTCTGGCCGCGTTGACAGGCCTGAAGGTCGGATGGGTTCCGCGCGCCGAAGTCCCAGTTCGCGCCGAGGTTCGGGATGTCCTTGATGCGCTGGACCAGCCCGCCCTCGTGGTCGATGGCGATCAGCGGCCGCAGCGCGCCCTCCTGGTCAGCGATCTTGACGAGGCCGACGTTAATCGCTCGCGCGCTCGCGGCGGTGGTCGCGTTCTGGACGAACACGATGCCACCTGGCCGCAGCTCGTGAATCGTCGCGCGGGCGTCCTCAGCGGTCGAGCCGATCCAGCCCAGGAGCAGCAACTGCCCGACCTTGTCCTCATCGGTCTTCAGCGCCGCGAACGCCTGCTCGACGCGCGGATCGCTGCTGCCGGTGGGCGGGGCGGCCGAGGTGCCCGCGGTAGCGACACCTGCTGGAATCGGGGCGGTCGTCTCGGTAGCAGGTGCATCGGTAGCGGCAGCAGCGCCGGCACCGCTCGCATTCGGGGGCTGCACGTTGCGTCCGGACGACGGGGCCGGCTGGAAGATCGGGGCTCCGCCCGCGTTGCCAGATGGCGTGGCAAGGACTACCGGCGTCGCATCCCCCGCGGCGTCCTGCTGCCCGACGCTGTAGACACCCGGGGTAGCGCGCGGCGTCGCCAGCGGCGTCCGGGTGGGTGGCTGGCCCGGCTCGTTCGACCCCATCTGAATACTCGGCAGCCGGATCGAGCCCAGCACGACTGCCGTTCCTACGGCTACGAGCGACGCGGCCAGGAAAACGAGCGCCGCGGCGAGCAGGATCGGCGAGGCGCTCGAACGAGGCTCAGAGACGCGCCGCACCTGCATCCGTCGCTCCATCGGCATAGTCTGCCCCTCTCTGCCGCCATTCTATACCGCCCCCCGCGCAGCGGGCCCCGTTCTGGTGCTACAGGAGCTCTCCGCCTCTGAGCCGGTGCGGGAGAGGGTGAAGGGTGCTCGAGACCGTGCGAAGATGATGAGAGGTCGGCGGCGATCCGGCCGGCACAACGGCGAGCGAGGTGACGTGTGGCAGCCCTGAGCTTCGGGATCAAGACGGCTCCTCAGCACACGACCTACCAGGCAATCCTCGACGTCTGGCGTGAAGCCGACAGCATCCCGGTCTTCGAACATGCCTGGCTCTTCGATCATTTCGCACCGATTGGCGGCGACGTCAACGGCCCCTGTCTCGAAGGCTGGACTGTCCTTGCCGCCCTTGCCGGCCAGACCTCGCGCCTCAGGCTCGGGTTGATGGTGACCGGCAACACCTACCGGCACCCGGCTGTCCTGGCGAAGATCGCCGCGACCGTGGACGAGATCAGCCACGGTCGTCTCGACTTCGGAATCGGAGCCGGCTGGAACGTCTACGAGCACGAGAGCATGGGTATCCCACTCTACTCGCCAGGTGAGCGCATCCGCCGCCTTGGCGAAGCCTGCAAGATCGTCAAACTCCTGTTCACCCAGCCAACGACGGACTTTGACGGCCGCTACTATCACCTGAAGGACGCGCGCTGCGAGCCGAAGCCGGTCCAGAAGCCGTACCCGCCGTTCGTCATCGGCGGTAGCGGCGAGCAGTTGACGCTCCGAGTGGTGGCGAAGTACGCCAACATCTGGAACTTCATCAGTTCCAAACCGGACGTCTTCCGCCATAAGATCCAGGTGCTGCGCGAGCATTGTGCCGAGATCGGCCGCGATCCGTCGGACATCGTGCTCTCGATCCAGCGCAACGTTCACCCGGACGATCTTCAGCACACGATCGACACCACCAATCGGCTCGTCGAGGCCGGTGCGACGCACATTATCCTGAATCTTCGCCCACCCTATCCCGCGCGGATTGTCACCCGGCTGGCCGAGGAGGTCATCCCGAAGATCACGGGGTGACGCGATCAGCGGTCAGCGGTCAGTGGTCAGCGGTCAGCGATCAGCGGAAGGCTACACGGGCACGTGCAACGGCCCATGCCTCACGCTCGCGCGGCATGGGCCGCCTTTGGGCAGACTGCTGTGGCTGCCACCGAGGCCGTGCCGCATGCCGCCCCGGCCTCGGTGTACGTGCCAGAGGCTAGAACCAGTTCGCTTTGTCTACGACGTTTATCAGCGGTTGGCCGTTCGCAAATCGCCGTGCGTTCTCGACGATGACCTCGCGGCGGCGGTCGTCCAGATACGGCCCGAACCCGGCGGTGTGCGGCGTCATCAGGAGGTTCGGGGCGGTCCAGAGCGGATGATCGGCCGGCAGCGGCTCGACCTCATAGACGTCGAGGCCGGCCCCGGCGATGGTGCCGTTCCGCAGCGCCTGATTCAGCGCGTCCAGACGCGTCGTCTTGCCGCGCCCGATGTTGATGAAGAACGCCGACGACTTCATCAGACTGAAGCGGCGGGCGTCGAACAGCCCCTCGGTCTGGGGGGTGTGCGGGATCGTCAGAATGACGAAGTCGGCCTGGGGCAGCAGCGCGTCGAGGTCGTCCGGACGGTGCATCTCCGCGACACCCGGAGGGGTATCCTCGCGGCGGGCGTCCACGCCGATCACCCGTACGCCGAAGTCCGCGAGCAGCCGAGCCGTCTCTGCGCCGATGCCGCCGACCCCAACCAGCAGCGCCGTCGACTCCGGCAGGTAGACCGTGCCGGTGTCGGTCCGCTCGGGCTGCCACTCGCTGCGAAGCTGACGCGGGATGTAGTAGTGGAAGCCGCGGGCCAAAGCCAGCACGAACGCCAGGATATGAGCCGCGATGTGCTCGTTGAAGATTCCACGAAAGTTGGTCGCGATCACCGGGTGCTGGACGAGCTCCGGATAGTAGTAGCCGGCTGGCGGGGCGATAGCTGGCGCCTGGAGCCAGCGCAGGTTACTCGCCTTCGCCAGGATATTCCTCGGAAGGTCACCGAAGGCAGCGTCGGCGTCTACGATCTCACGGAGCGCATCGGCCTCGGTCTCGGCGACGACGACGTTCGCCTCGGGCACGGCCTCGTCGACGGCCCTGGCGAACGAAGGTGCGGCATCACGCTGAGGCGGCAGAAACACCATCTTGAATGAGGCCACGGTTCCTCCCGGGAGGCCGGCGCGGAGAGGCCGGCTGAAGTCAGGAAACTCGAAGTATCGGCCGGGAGTCTAGCATTCGCGTGGCGAGTGGCGAGTGGCGAGTGGCGAGTGGCGAGTGGCGAGTGGCGCGTGGCGAGTGGCGAGTGGCGCGTGGCGAGTGGCGAGTGGCGAGTGGCGAGTGGCGAGTGGCGAGTGGCGAGTGGCGAGTGGCGAGTGGCGAGTGGCGAGTGGCGCGTGGCACGGTCGGGCCGCCCTCCGAGCCGGCGACGTCGGCACGCGAATTCTTCAATCATCCAGGAGTTACGGTAAGATTGTGCCGGCACATGCACCGTCCACGAAGACGTACATCTGAAGCTGCATCGGCTCATGACCGTCCTCGTGATGACCGGCCCTGGTGTGCACTCGGCCTCGCTTCACGCCCGGCCGGTGCTGTGTGGTTGTTGCCGGTGCAGCCGTCGTCTACATCTGTGTCGTCGTCCGAACATCGCCTGTGCCGCCGTCCGAACGTCGCTGGTCCGCTCGCGGCCCGGCCGATCTGAGACGTGACCGTGCCTTTCGATGCGCCAGCACAGGCTTTACAGGGACGCGGTCGATCGGTACAGTGAGCGCGCCGGCCGGTCGCCGGTATCCTGAGTTCGTCGAACCCGAGGGTGTCGCCACGTCCGGCGGCGATGCCCCAGCGCGGAGGGCGCAATGGCTGTCAAAACGCTGAGCAGCGCTTCCTTTCTCGAACGCCATTTTCAGTTGAGCACGCGTGGCACCGACGTCAGTACCGAGGTCCGAGCCGGCCTGACCACCTTCATGGTGATGAGCTACATCATCGTCGTGAACGCGGCCGTCATCACCTCGGGTGCGACGATCGCCGGGCAGCCCCTCTCGTTCCCGGCCATCGTGACCAGCACCTGCCTGATCGCCGGGATCATGTGCGCCGCGATGGGGTTGGCCGCCAACCTTCCGTTCGCCCTCGCCCCCGGCATGGGCCTGAACGCCGTCGTCGCCTTCCAACTCATGGTCGGCATGCGCTACACGTTCGCTGAGGCGATGGGCGTGATCGTGCTGGAAGGCATCATCATCACGATTCTGGTTCTCACCGGTCTGCGTCAGGCGGTCATCCGGGCACTCCCCGTGCCGCTGAAGCTGGCCATCGGTGGCGGCATCGGCCTGTTCCTCTTCGCCATCGGCGCCTTCGAGGCCGGTTTCTTCGTCGTGCCAATCGCGACGACCCAGGGCGGCACCATCCAGCCAGCTACGGCCGGCGCGCTCGGCGCGTTTACGTCGCCGTCTGTACTCTACGCCGCCTTCGGACTCGTCCTGACGGCCGTGCTCATGCACCGGCGCGTTCACGGCGCGTTGCTCATCGGCATTCTGGCTACGGCTGCGCTCGGCGTCATCGTGCATGCGGCACTCGGCGTGCCGCTCTCCACCATCCCCGGGAAGCTCGAGCTCCCGGCTCAGATCGTGAGTGCGCCGGACTTCCAGTACCTTGGCATCGGCATCCCCGGCCTCAGCTTCCTGACGCGCGCGGGCGGTGCCGGATTGTTGGCCGGCCTGCTCGCGACCCTCTCGATCATGCTGAGCGACTTCTTCGACACGGCCGGCACGTTCACCGCGGTCGGCACCGAAGGCGGCCTCGTCGACGACGATGGGAACCTGCGCCAGAACGAGAATCGGGCCTATCTCGTGGACTCGCTTGGGGCGCTGGCCGGTGGCATCGTCGGCGCGTCGAGTGCGACGACCTACATCGAGAGCGGCGCTGGCGTGGCCGAGGGTGGGCGAACCGGCCTGACCGCCGTCATCACGGCGATCCCCTTCTTCATCGCCATGTGGCTCGGGAACCTGTTCGCGATCATCCCCCAGGAGGCAACGGCCGGGGCGCTGATGATCGTCGGCTTGCTCATGATCGCCGCGACTGCCTCTGAGATTCCCTGGAAGGATTTTGCGATCGGGCTGCCGGCGCTGTTCACGTTGATGATGATGCCGCTCACCTGGAGCATCTCGAACGGCATCGGCGCGGGCCTCATCCTGTACACGCTGCTCCACGTCCGCACGGCCGGTACGATCATGTGGGTCGTCTCGATCGCCTTCGCCGCCTACTTCGTCTTGTACTATCTGATCGGCTGATCGACACAGCCGGTCCGGCCTACGCGACATCGACGAGCGGGGGAGCGCCTGGTGGGCACTCCCCCGCTCGCGTCAGCCATGGGCTCGCCTGGGGTGGGTCGACCTGCGGGTTGACCTGCTGGCCGGCCCGCTCCGACAGACGTGGCCCGGACCAGGTGCGCCCGCTCAGGCGAGCGTGAAGCTCAGGCGAGCGTGAAGCTCAGGCGAGCGTGAAGCTCAGGCGAGCGTGAAGCTCAGGCGAGCGTGAAGCTCAGGCGAGCGTGAAGCCCTCATCTCGGACGGCCCGGCCGTACACCTCTTCTTCGAGCTCCAGGCCGAAGCCGGGGCTCGACGGCACCTGGACGTACCCGTCGACGATGGCGTACCCCGGGGCCTTCAAGCCCGGCGTCGTCGCCTCGTCCCACTCGACGAACAGGAAGGTGCGAATCGCCGGCGCGAGGTGCGCCGAACCGTAGTTGCCCCAGCAGGTGCCGTAATGGTGGGGCGCCACCGAGCGGCCCCAGGCATCGATGAGCGGCCCGACTTCGAGCCAGCGCGAGATGCCGGGCATGATAATGTCGTACTGGAGTACGTCCACGATGCCCTCGCGGACCATGTCGAGGAGGCGGCCCGAGGGGGCTTCCGAGCCGACCGCCAGATTCTCGATGCCCTCGTAGAGTGACGGGCGGTTCTGGTCTACCAGGCCGCGCCCCTCGCCGTCGGCGATCCGCGTCTCGAGCCCTTCGGCACGGAGCCACGCCTTGAGGCGGCGATAGGTGCTGGCATCCTCCCAGAACGCCTCTTCCAGCCAGAATGGCCTGGCATCGGCGGTTCCTCGCAGGAAGTCGCGGGCGATGTTGTAGGTGTAGCCGTTGTTGGCGTCAGTCATGATCGCCGCCTCTGGGCCGACCGCCCGGCGGATCGCGTTGACGACGGCGACGTCTCGGCGCAGCCCGGCCTCTGTCGGCATGAAGACGTTGCCGCGCCCGACCTTGATCTTGAAGTTGCGGTGGCCGCGGCCCCAGCCCTCCATCGCCTCGGCCGCCATCCGCTCGCCGCCGGCCGCGTCGTCCTCGAGGTCGACGTCATCCAGGTAGAGGGTCGTGTCGTAGCAGCGGACGCGCAGGTTCTCGGGGGCCGGCTGTCCAGTTGCACGGGTCGTCAGCGCGTAGACCGGCAGCCCCTCGCGCTTGCCGAGCAGATCCCAGAGCGCGTTCTCGATCGGGTGGAAGCGCTCGGCGATGCCGACGACCACTCCGCTCCGCTCCTTGACAGCCTCGCTGAGCGGTGCGCCCACGAACGGCTCGATTGCCCCGCGCTCGGCCCGCGACAGCCCAAAGCCAGTGCTGCCGTCGTCGAGTGTCACCCGCACGAGCGGCACTCGGACCCGATCACCCAGCGGCTCCATGTGGGAGTTCGACCCGGCCGGCCGGGGGCGCTTGCCCCAGAGCATTCCCCACTCAATCGTCGCGATGCGTGCGTCGGACACGATGCTTCTCCCTCATCGGCGCCACCAGTCGCGGTCAAGACGTGCGCGCCATGAACGTCGCCACTTGCTCAGGCCGTGCACTGTGGCACAGCCGAGCATCTCCGTCAGCCGTCGGCGACTGTGGATGATGCCCGCAGCATACTCGATTGGCCCGAACAGGCTGCCGGCCGCCCCGCTCGAGCGTCGGCCGCTGAACCTAGCGCCTGCCGATCGCGCGCTTGCGTTCCTGGGCGCCCTTCAGCAACTCGCGGGCATTACGGCGCGCTCCCTCGCCGCCAAGTGGCCCGCCCAGCATCTGAGCTAACTCGGCCACGCGTTCGGACGGCTCCAGCGCCCGAACGCTGACCCGGCTTGCTGAGCCGTCGGCGCCCTTGGCCACCACGAGGTGGGCGTCAGCGTACGCGGCCACCTGGGGCATATGGGTCACGCAGAGCACCTGATGCTCTGACGTCAGGCCCCACAACTTCTCTCCGACGACGGGCGCGCTCCGCCCGCCGACGCCGGTGTCTACCTCGTCGAAGATCAGCGTTCCGCGCCGGTCCACCCGCGACAGCGCCGTTTTCAGCGCCAGCGCCACCCGTGCTAACTCGCCGCCGCTCGCGATCCGCCCCAGCCCCTTCGGCTCCTCGCCCGGGTTCGGGGCGATCAGGAACTCGACCCGGTCGATGCCGCTCGCATCAAAGGCGAGCGTCCGCACCTCGCCGTCGTTCACCACGACCGGGACGCCGTTCGGGACGTCGGACTGCTCCAGGCGGGGCACGAAGCGCGTACCCCGCATATTCAGGTCTTCAAGCTCCGCTTCGACGGCCGCCTGAAGCTCGAGAGCCGCTGCCGCTCGTCGCGCAGAGAGCACCCCGGCCAGGGCTCCGACCTCGTGGCGCAGCTCCTCCCGACGCTCCGCGAGCTCGGCGAGGATCTGGTCTTGCCGCTCGACCGATGCGAGCCGAGCGCGGGCTCGCTCGGCATAGGCCAGGATCTCCCCGATGGTGTCGCCGTACTTGCGGCGAAGATCGGCAAGTGCGAGCAGTCGTTCCTCGGCCGCCTGGAGCGCCTCGGGGTCGTCCTCGATAGTATCGAGGTAGCGGCGCAACGCGCGAGCCGCGTCGTCGATCTGGCTCGCCGCTACGTCCAGCGCCTCAGACTGCTGCCTGAGGATCGGATCGATCCGCCCGACCTGGCCGCACGAGAGCGCCGCCTGCCCCACAAGGTCGAGCGCGCCGGGGTGGTCTTCGTCGCCGCTCAACGCCGCGTATGCTGACTGGACCGCCTCGCGCAGCCGCTCGACGTTGCGCAGCCGGTCACGCGCGGCGAGCACGTCCTCCTCCTCACCTGGCCGCACTGCCGCCGCGTCGATCTCGTCGACTTCATGGCGAAGCAGCGCTTGCTCGCGCTGGGCGGACCGCGCCTCGTCGCGGACGCGCTGCTGCTCGCGCCCGATGGCACGCAAGTCGGCGACGAGCCCGGCCAGCCGCTGCCGCTCGGCGCCCAGCCCGGCGTAGCGGTCCAGAAGCTCCAGATGCTCGCGCGGGCGTAGCAGTGAGAGATGCTCGCTCTGGCCGTGGATATCGATCAACTGCTCGCCGACCTGCTGGAGCACAGCGGTCGGGACGGCCCGGCCGTTGACCCGCGCCACGCCGCGTCCACCAGCACCTGCGATGTCGCGGGTGAGGATCAGCCCACCGTCCTCGATCTCTAACCCATGTTCGTCGAGCGTCGCCTGAAGCTCGCTCAGGTCTTCGGTGCGCGACAGGTCGAAGACCCCTTCCACCGTGGCACGCGCCGCTCCCGCACGCACGAAGTCCGGCGAGACGCGCCCGCCGAGGAGCGCGCCCATCGCGTCGATGATGATCGACTTCCCGGCACCGGTCTCGCCGGTGACGACGTTCAGCCCATCCGACCAGGAGATCGTCAGACGATCGATGATGGCGAAGTTACGGATCGTCAGTTGGGTGAGCACGGGGACGGATTCCAGTCCGATCTCTCACCCTCTCCCACACGCAGGAGAGGGGCCAGGAGGTGGGGGGAAAGCCGGCGGCTCACAGCGGTCCGTGTGGCGAGCGCCGCAGCCGGTTGGTGAGATACTTGTAGAAATCGCGCGGGTCGCCCCGCCGGGCAAACACCGTGCGCTCCGCGGCAACGCACACCCGTACGGGTTTCCCGACCGGCAGATCGAAGTCAACCTGTCCATCCGCTGAGGCGATGGCCGGCTGGTGCCGTGCGACGGTTAGCACGAGGTTGCAGGTCTCCGGCAGAACCATGCTCCGCAGCGCAGACAGGTGCCCTGCGACCGGCACGACCACCACATTCCCAAGCTCAGGCGCCAGGACCGGGCCGCCCGCCGCAAGAGCGTACGCCGTCGAGCCGGTCGCGGTCGCGACCACGATCCCATCGGCGGTGAAGCGGGTGACCTCTCGGTCCTGCACGAACAGGTCGACGGTGATCGCGCGCAGGGACGCGCCGCGCGCCACCACCACGTCGTTGAGCGCCAACGATTCCCGTCCATCAATGCTGACGTGGAGCATCGCGCGCTCGTCACGCCAGTAATCGCCGACGAGGTAGGGGTCCAACTGGGTTTCCACTTCGTCGGGGGTCAATTCGGACAGGAAGCTGAGCGTACCCATGCCGATCGGGACGATCGGCAACCGGGCACGCGCCGCCCAGCGTGCGGTGCGGACCGTCGTGCCGTCGCCCCCGAACGAGAGCGCCAGCGTGAACGAGGCCGGGTCGTGCGGCTCGAGGTCGAAGGCCGACAGGGTGACACCCTCGTAGCCGTGTGACTCGAGCCAGTTGGCCACCCGGGCGGCGGATTCGGCCGTCTCTGGTCGGTACGGTTGATGGACGAGCGCCACGCGAGCCATCGAGCGCGCTACCGTCCCGGAACTGCCGCCAACGCGGCCTCGACGGCAGCCTCGGCCTCGACGGCAGCCTCGGCCTCGACGGCAGCCTCGGCCTCGACGGCGTGGACAGCTGATGGCTGGCCGGCTGACGCATGCGCGGCGATGGCAGCCTCGTTTCCTGATCGCGCCTCGGCCATCCTGTTCGTCAGCCAGAGCAGGAACTCGACATTGCCGGCTGGGCCACGGATCGGTGATGGCGTCAGGCCACGCGGTGTCAGCCCATGCGCCTCGCACCACTCCCACAGCCCGAGCAGCACCCGCCGATGAATTGCCGGATCGCGGACGACCCCGCCCCGCCCGACGTGCTCGCGGCCGGCCTCGAACTGCGGCTTCACCAGGACAACCAACGGCGCCAGCGGCCGGCAGAGGCGCGCGAGCGTCGGCAGGACGAGTCGCAGCGAGATGAACGACAGGTCGGCGACGGCTGCGTCCATTGGCTCAGGGAGCGCGTCCAGGGTGCGGATATTCGTGCGCTCGTACACAACGACGCGCGGATCGTTCCGCAGCCGCCAGTCCAACTGCCCATGGCCCACGTCCACGGCGTACACCCGCCCGGCGGCCCGCCGCAGCAGGACGTCGGTGAAGCCGCCCGTCGAGGCGCCGGCATCCAGGCAGACGCTGCCAGTAACGTCGATGCCGAATGCGGTCAGCGCGCGATCGAGCTTTTCGCCGCCTCGGCTGACGAACCCTTCGAACGTCTCGACCTGAATCGCCGCGTCGGCGTCCACCGGCCCAGCCGTCTTACGGGCCGGCACGCCATCCACCGAGACGAGGCCGGCGACGATCAGCGCCTGGGCCTTCTCGCGCGACTTGGCCAGCCCTCGCTGGACGAGCGCAACGTCCAGCCTGATCCGTGCGCGCGCCCCACCAGCAACCTCACCACGCGCATCGCCGCCGGTCACGCCGCGCATACCGGCCTCTGTGGAGCCATGCTCGCTCGTACCGCGCGCAGCCACGGTCACGCCATCTCCCAGGCCCGCTGACGTACTGCTCGCCATCGGCACGGGCTCCGACGGCCTACGGCGAGGTGACCGAGAGGGTGTGGGCATGCGCGGGAAGCTGCTCCTAGAGGTTCCGGACGTACCACTATGGCTAGCATGTGGCTAACACGTGGCCCGAAAAGGCCGGACATAGAAACGCCCGGCCTGCCTCCAATTCTGGCACACCGGGCGTCTTCTCGACAGGAGGCCGGGCGACACGCGCGACGACCCCAGCCCACTAGCCGTCTAGTCGATGTACTCGCGGAGGCGGCTCCTGAGCTTCGGGTGACGGAGCTTCGCCAGCGCCTCAGCCTCGATCTGGCGCACCCGCTCGCGGCTGACCCCGAGCTCTTCGCCGATCTCACCGAGGGTCCGATCCCGTCCGTCCTCCAGGCCAAAGCGCATCCGCAGCACCTGCCGCTCGCGTGGGTTGAGCTCCTGTAGCGCGTTCTCGACCTGATACTTCAGCATCGCCTCGTCGGCGGCGTCCGCGGGCGCCCGTGCGCCGCGATCGGCGATGAAGTCGGAGATCGTGTTGCCCTCGTCCTCGCCGACTGGCGTCTCGAGCGAGATCGGCTGCTTGGCGGCCCGCAGGATCTGACGCACCTTCTCGGGTGTCGTCTTCATCGCGCGGGAGATCTCCTCGGCATCGGGCTCACGCCCAAGCCCCTGCTGAAGCTCGCGCGCCACCTTGTAGACGTCACCGATCAACTCGATCATGTGGACCGGAACTCGGATCGTCCGAGCCTGGTCGGCAATCGCGCGTGTGACCGCCTGACGAATCCACCAGTAGGCGTACGTACTGAAACGGTAGCCTTTGCGGTAGTCGTACTTCTCGACCGCCCGCGACAGGCCGATGTTGCCCTCCTGAATCAGGTCGAGCAGCGGCAGCCCGCGCCCCATGTATTTCCGAGCCACCGACACGACGAGCCGCAGGTTCGACTCGGTCAGGCGGCGGCGAGCCTCGGCGCCGCGAACGGCGATGTCTTCCTGGTCGTCACGCTCGTCAGCGGCAACCTGGCCGTCATCGAGCTTCCGGCGAGCGATATCGCCAGCCTCGAGCGCCTTCGCGAGCATGACTTCCTCCTCGGCCGTCAGAAGCGGCACGCGGCTGATGTCACGCAGGTAGATGGCGGCCGGCGTATCCGGCATCAACTCCTCGGCTTCGAGCGCCGCGGCACGGAGGATGTGGGCGCCGATGACCACTTCCTCTTCTTCCACGGTGTCGGTCCGAGCGCTCGCCGCGGTGCTGGCCCAGGCCAGCGGTCGCGGAGACTCCTCCTCGTCCTCGACGAGCTCGAAGCCCGCTTCTTCCAGGCTCTCACGGAGCTCATCGATGTCGACTGGTTCGTCGACTACAGTGCGGGCGACATCTTCCAGCGTCACGTATCCACGCTCGCGGGCAAGTTGCAGAAGTTGCGCCTTGACACCTTCGCGAGCCACTGGACGGGCCATCGGCTGTCCCTCCGGGCTGCCGGATCTTCGTAGCAGGCAGACATACGGCACCTGCCTGCTCGAGTTGACCTGACGCCGACCCCTACGATCGGGCCTTCGGCAGCGCCAGGCTGTTCGTCACACACGCCCTATGCGGGCGCTCCGTCTGCGAACGAGGGCTTTGAGTCGCCCCCTCCGCGCTTCGCTTGATGCGCCATTATACGAGCGGGTTCGACAGAATCGGGCGCCCTCTGGCGCCTACTTTAGTCCTTTCGCGCGGAGCAACGCCAACCGGCCGATGTTTCCTTCACGTTCCCACCCGTTCGGGTAGGGCCGGAGATTCGTTCACCCAGGCGGCACGCATCCCACTCGTCTGTAACGTTCTGACGAGTCTTCGGTGACGCGCGGCCAAAAGAACGATGTCAGACGGCAGAGGGTGACGGCTTGGTTCCACGAGCGCGCACAGACGGGCTCGACGCGCAGCCGAGTGCGCCACCGTGCATCGCCAGGGGTCTGACAGCCAGGGCCAGGGCCTGACGAAGCGACCGCTACTGGCGGGGAAGGGGCGGCGCGGCAAGGGTAAGCGAAGCAGGAGCGGCGCGAGGCAGGAGCGGCGCGCGATCCCGCGGACTGAGGCCGGCCGAATGGGGTGAGGCGTACTCAGCGAGCGGACCGTGGCTGGCTTCAGCCCATCCCGAACGGCAGCCCGCGCATCCCGCGCGGCATCTTCCCTCGCGAGACCATCTTCATCATCTTCTGCATCTCGCGGAACTGGTTCAGCAGCCGGTTCACGTCGGCCGTCGTCATACCGCTACCCCGCGCAATTCGCCGCTTGCGGCTCGACCCGATGATGTCCGGGTTCTGGCGCTCCTCGCGCGTCATCGACTGGATGATCGCCTCGATCCGCTTGATTTGCTTTTCGTCGAGTTGGACGTTCTGGCCACGCATCGCCTGCGAGACGCCCGGGATCATCCCCAGCAACTGCTCGAGCGGTCCCATCTGGCGGATCTTCTGCATCTGCTCCAGGAAGTCTTCCAGGTCGAAGGTGGCGGTCCGGAACTTCTTCTCCAGCCGCTTCGCCTCTTCCTCGGAGGTCTGAAGCTGCGCCTTCTCGATCAGCGTCATCACGTCGCCCATCCCGAGGATCCGGGTAGCGACACGGTCGGGATGGAACGGCTCCAGGCCATCTGGCTTCTCGCTGACGCCGACGTACTTGATCGGCACGCCCGTCACCGAGCGTAGTGACAGGGCCGCGCCGCCGCGCGCGTCGCCATCCATCTTGGTCAGCACCACGCCGGTTAGCCCAACCTGTTGATTGAATTGCTCGGCGATCTTGACGGCGTCCTGGCCGGTCATCGCGTCGGCGACGAGCAGCACCTCCGGCGGGTTGACGCGCCGGCGAATCTCGGCCACCTCGCGCATCATCGCCTCGTCGATGACGGTGCGGCCGGCCGTGTCGATGATGACGTAGTTGAAGCCAGAGCGGTCGGCGTAGCGGATGGCATCCTGCGCCAGATCCGGCGGCTTGCGCCCCTGCTCATGGTAGACGGGGATATCGAGTTGCTTGCCGAGCGTCTGGATCTGGGTGACGGCGGCCGGGCGGTACGGGTCGCCAGCCACCAGCAGCGGGCGGTTCCCCTGTTTACGGAGGTTTAAGGCAAGTTTGGCGGCTGTCGTCGTCTTGCCCGAGCCTTGCAGCCCGACGAGCATCACCACGTTTGGCGGGTTTGGGGCCGTGTTGATGCGGGCCTGTCCGCCACCGAGCATCTCGACCAGTTCGTCATGGACGATCTTGATGACCTGCTGGGCCGGATTCAACCCCTTGAGCACCTCGGTCCCGAGCGCCTTCTCGCGGACCGACGCGACGAACTGTCGGACGATCTTGAAGTTGACGTCCGCTTCGAGGAGGGCGATCCTGACCTCCTTGAGGGCGGCGTCCAGGTCGGCCTCGGTGACGGTGCCACGGCTGCGAAGCTTGTCGAAGACCGCCGTCAGCCGATCGGACAGACTCTCAAACACGGCCATCTCCTACGAGCACGTCGACGAAGTCATCGGGGTCGAAGTCGCTCAGGTCGTCGAGCTTCTCACCGGTCCCGACGAACAGGATCGGCACCTCGACAGCCCTGGTCACTGCAAACACGACCCCACCTTTGGCCGTGCCGTCGAGCTTGGTGACAATCAATCCATCCAGGCCGGCCGTCTTGGCGAACTGCTCGGCCTGCGAAACGGCGTTCTGGCCGGTCGTCGCGTCGACCACCAGGAGGGTCACGACGTTCTCAACGTTCTGCTTATCGATGACGCGGCGGATCTTCTTCAGTTCTTCCATCAAGTTGAACTTGGTGTGGAGGCGGCCGGCGGTATCGATGATGACCACGTCCGTGCCGCGTGCGTGGGCGGCGGCGAGCGCGTCGAAGACGACCGAGCCAGGATCGGCGTTCGGTTGGTGAGCGACGACGGGTAGTTTGGCGCGGTCGCCCCAGATCTTGAGCTGATCGATGGCGGCCGCACGGAAGGTATCGCCGGCGGCCAGAATGACGTTATAGCCCTGCTGGCGGTAGAAGTTACCGAGCTTGGCGATACTGGTCGTCTTGCCGACGCCGTTCACTCCGACGACCAGGATTGCCGAGAGGGCACCTCGCTGGACGAGGTGTTTCGGGCCGGCCCGCTCGGCGACCTCCTCCAACGCTGTCGCGAGTGCATCCTTGAGGGCGTCGAAAAGGTCGCGCGAGCTCTGGATCTCGCCGGCGCGGTGCTCGCCGCGCAGCCGCTCCATCAGTTCGTCGGTCAACTGCACGCCGACGTCTGCCTGAAGCAGGAGCTCTTCCAACTCGTCCCAGAGATCGTCGTCGATCGGGCGCTCGGCAGTCAGCAGCGTCCGGATCTTGCCAAAAAAGCCGGCCCGGGACTTCTCGACGCCCTGATCGAGCTTTTCGCGGCGAAAGAGGCGACTGAGCATCGGTACTCCACGCTCCGGCGGGTGTCAGGTGAGATGAGGTCCACGGCGAGTACCATGCCAGGGTAACGCTCGCCATCGACTCTCCTGGATTATCGCAGACCCCGGCCGGCCGGCACAGGCGAGGGGTACATGGTGAGGAGGTGTTGCACGACGTGCGGCCGTGGGAACGCAAGTGTCGTGTCTTCCAGCCAGTCACGAGGTGTAGCGGCGTTCGGCACCGTTCGCCAATCGCGCGAGCATGCGCGGCGTCCGGCCTCCGTTCCTCACACCTCCTCACCACTCGCCCACGGCTGGGTGCAGCACGCCTCGGAACCATCGACCCCATCGTAGACGAGGTGGCGGGCGACGGCGCGGATCGCCGGGCCAAACGCCGGGAAGTGCCGCGCCAGGCCGTCGACCAGGCGATCCGTCTCGTCGAGCAGCCCAAGGATCGGGGCATCAGCCTCGAGGCGGACGAGGTCACGAACGAGGCCGTACTGCTCGTGCGTCAGTTCCAACCAGAGCCGCCGGTCGATGTCACGGGCCGTCATCCCACCGCTGATGTCGTGCATGGTGCTGCCTCCGCTCCTGGGGATCGAGTCTTTCTACCTTTCCAGGTATCGGCACGCGCGACACGTTACGCCTCGCTCGGCGATAGTGCTCCGTGACCGGACGGCCGGGGGCTAGACAGACGCGCGCTCGGTCCGTAGACTTGCGACAGGACACGACGGCAGCGCGAGCATTGGGAGGAGAACGGCGTGGAGTGGCCCGACATTTATCGGCGACTCCACGCCGATCCGAACGACGTTGCCGGCTGGAGCGCGCTCGAGGCGCGCGTTCGGCTGATGGCCCGTGACCGACTCGGCAATCTGGGCTACGATGCCGTCGAGGACGCCCTTGCCGATACCTGCGCGAGCGTCCTCCTCGATCTCGATGCTGCGCGGGGCAGCGACACCTTTAGCGGCTTCGTGCGCGGCAAACTCTGGAACGTCGTCAAGGGAGTGCAGCGCACGGCCGCGCTGCGCCGAACCTGGGCTGACGAGGTACAGGACGTGCCGGCGCCACCCAGCGACGACGGCTACGACTCGCGCTACGCCATCCTCGATCGGTGCTTGGAGCGGCTGCCACCCCGCGACCGCCGAGCCGTCGAGCTCCGCTACTTCGAGCAGGCCCGCGCCGAGCGCATCGCCAGCGAACTCGACGTTACGGAGGGCAACGCCCGCCGGATCGTCTTCAACGGGGTGAACCGATTGCGGAAGTGCGCTCAGGCGTCGGTCGTCGAGTACCGCCTGAGCCGGCCGGCGGTGTGACCCGATGGCCGGCGAGCGCGAGGCCGACGCAATCGGGTGCGAGGTGAGAGCTATCGAGCGCGGGCCGAGAGCCGGCGGATGTGCCGACGTCATGATGGGTGAGCGGGCGTGAGCCGATGACAGACCAGGCGAGGAACGGCGGGCAGGACGGGGCACACGTTCCGGGGCGCGACCCTGGACGGGATCGCCTGCTCGCTGCGCTCGACGCCGCCGGCCCGCTTCACCTGGTCAATCCAGGCGCGCTCGGCGAATATGCCGAGAGCGTGGACCGGTCTGGACCCGAGGCAGCAGCGGCGGCGTTTCCGGACGTTGCCGCCCACCTCGCGGCCGGCTGTGACGCGTGCGCGGCCGACCTTCGCGAGCTGCGGTCGCTTGTCGACATGGATCGCGCCCCCACGCCGGAGACTGGTGGAGCCGAGGCGGAGGCGGCAGGACCGAACGGTAGGGCGGCGGCCGCGCGCCACTCGCCCACAGTCTGGCCGAACGCCGCGCCGTCAGATGCGCCAGAAGCTCCGCCAGGCGGGACGCTGCATACCCAGCCAATCGCGCCGCGCGGCATCGCGGCGTTCCAGCGAACGGCTCGGCTGCACGCCTGGCGCGAGCGGCTGCTGGCCGTTGCGGCGGTCGTGGCCGTCCTGTTCGGCGGCAGTCTGGTCTGGCTAGCCTACCAGCGCGCCGATCGTGGCGAGGCGGTCCAGATCTCGCTGATCGGCCACGAGACGACCACGCCGCTCACGCCGCCTGCCGCGGCTCCCGCCCAGACACCGCCCGCTGTAGCAACGTCCGCCACCGAGGCATCAGTGCCCGCCTCAGCAGCGCTCCTGACCGCCGAGCCAACCACGCTCCCGGCTCCAGGCGGCGTCGCACCGGCCAGTGCGTCGACGACCGCCGCCCCGAGTGCTCCACCTGCCTCAGCACCCGCCTCGTCACCGGCTGCCGCTCCTGCGCCTCCGCCGACCGCGACGGCGCATCCACCGACCACGACCCCAGCGGCGTCGCCCACAGCCGGCGAGTCGACCGCTGCCGGGACCGCGCCTGGAGGCGCCCAGCCATCCCCCAGTCCGGGTGCTCGCGGGGCCGCAGGCTCGGCGGCCAGCGTCCGTCCTGAGGCGGAGAATTGTCCAGCCGATCACCCGGTCAAGGCGAATCGGCCGTCGATGATCTACCACGCCCCCGGCGGGCAGTTCTACGCCCGCACCCGCCCCGAGGAATGCTTCGCCACGCCGGCCGACGCCGAGCGGGCCGGCTACCGGCGCAGTCAGCGCTGACGCCGGGCGCCGGTCACAGCAAGCACGCCTCAGCTAGACATGGTGTGAGCGATGTCGTCTCCAGTCGAAAGCGACGACGTCCACAACTGACGTCCCCTCGTCATCGTCGGCTACGTGAGGAAGACGAATAGCGACAGGCGCACCCTCGTACGGGCTACGCTTCCGGACGGAGAGGTCCGATGATACATGGTGTCCTCGCTCGGTCGCGGCCATCCGGTGCGTTCAGATGGTTGGCACTGACTCCGAACCTGCTCTACCGCTTCGATCTCGGCTGGCTGGCGGGGCACCGTCTGCTCCAGATCACTCATCGCGGCCGAAAGAGCGGTCAGCTTCACCGCACCGTCGTCGAAGTCGTGCGCTACGACTCGCGCTCTCACGAAAGCATCGTCTTCGCCGGGTGGGAAGGCCGAACCGACTGGTACCGCAACATCCAGGCAGCGCCAGCCCTCGCAGTCCGCACCGGCCGGACTCGCTACGTGCCGGAACAACGGTTCCTGACCGACGACGAGGCCGTCCGCGAGCTGGCGAGCTACGCCCGCCGCCATCCCTGGCTCACACGCTATCTGCTGGGCTCGCTCCTGGGGCTGCGGATCGAGAGTGCGCAGGACGTACCGAGGGCCGCGCGCTCGCCTTCCGTCCACGGGATCGGGTGTGAGCCACGCATACATGCCCGGTGAGTGCCGCTCGCCAATTCATCACCCATCGATCCGCGCTGCCTGACACGGTCCGCACGTGCCTGGTCGAGCATGCACGGCTGATCCGAGGGCGACGAGGCGGCACCACCCCTGCGCAGCGCCCTCACGGATACCGCCCGGGTGATGCTGCCCGCATCGGGAGCCACTGCGCGCGGTCAGGGCGCGCCTACGGGCCGTATACTTCGGGGGTGAACGTACGGACAGGGCTGGCCGCGTTGGCCAGCCCTCTTCTTGCATGGGCGCGTTCGGTCCAGGCTGGGGCCGAGGAGCCGCCAGAACGCGAGCAGATGGGACCGAGCGAGCTGATCGTCGGGCTGGGCAACCCCGGCCTCGAATATTCCGCTACCCGCCACAATATGGGCTTCCTCTGCCTCGAACGGCTGGCGGAAAAGCACCGGCTCCGCTTCACCGGGAAGCGGGGCCAGAGCGTCGTGGCGCGCGGCAGCCTGAACGGCGTCGACGTCGCGCTAGCGAAGCCACAGACGTATATGAACCTTTCCGGGAAGGCGGTACGTCAGTTGATGCAGGGCTGGCAGGTGCCGTCGCGCGCCCTGCTCGTCGTGTACGACGACGTCGACCTGCCGGCCGGTACGATCCGGCTCCGCGAGCGCGGCGGCCCCGGCACTCACAACGGCATGCGCTCGATCGTCGACGAGATCGATACCACCGACTTTCCGCGCCTGCGCATCGGCGTCGGCCAGCCGACCAACGGCCAGGATCTTGCCGACTACGTGCTTGGACTCCCGAGCCCCGAGGAGCGTGCTTTGTTGGACGACGCCCTTGGCCGGGCCGTCGAGGCGATCGAAGCCATCGTCCGGCGGGGTCTCCCTGCCGCCATGAACGCGTTCAACCGCTGACCGCATGCGAAAACCGGCTTCTCCTTCCCAGACGACCCCTCGGTCCGCCTCCCCCCGTGTAGGGAGCGAGGCGGAGCCTGCCACGACGCGCGAAATGAAGGGCGCCACGAACGGACGACCGGGGGGTGCTGCTACTGAAACCGCCCCCACCCTCCCTAGCATGCGGGGGAAGGGGCTGGTGGGGACAGCACATGGCCCAACTGCACCGGGTGAGGGCATCCTCGCCCCGACCGACGAGCACGGCCTCGACGACGAGCAGCCAGGCTCGCCCTCCGGCGCTTCGATCCGACCGCTCGACCTCTCGGCGCTCCTGCCAACACTTCGGCGGCACCCTGCGTTCGAGGACCTCACACAGGCGTTGACGGGCGCGCCATGCGACGAGCCACACCGCCTCTCGGTCGCCGATCCGGCCAAGCCGTACGCCCTGGCGGCCCTCCACGCTGCGCTCGGGCGTTCGCTGGTGCTGCTGACGGCCCGCCCAGGGCACGCCCGCCAGCTCTGGGAAGACCTGACCGCCTGGTCGCCAGTCGAGGTGCTGCATTTTCCAGCTCCGGACGCCCTCCCCTACGAGCGTCTGCCCGAGGATCCGGATATCACGGCGCGGCGCGTCGACGTGTTGACCCGGCTGGCCGAAGCGGAGGGCAGCGCCGCGGCGGTCCGCCCGCTCGTGGTGCTCAGCCTGCGCGCAGCCATGGACCTGCTCGAAGCGCCAGAGCGGTTCCGGGCCGCCTCGCGGGTGCTGCGCGTGGGCGATGAGGTGAGCATGAGCGGGCTGATCGAAGCCTGGGTCGCCGGCGGCTACGCGTCCGAGCCGCTCGTGGATGCGCCGGGCCAGTTCAGCCGTCGCGGCGGTATCCTGGACGTCTACCCGCCGTCCGGCCCACCCGCCAGAATCGAATTCTTCGGCGACGAGATCGAGTCGATCCGGGTCTTCGACCTGGAGACGCAACGCTCGGGCGAGCGGCTTCAGGCATTGCGGGTACCGCCCGCTCGCGAGCGCCCGGCGGAGCCGCTGGATGGTATCGTCGCGCCTGGCGGCGATGGTGCGACGAACAGGAGCCCGACGACGGTCGAGCGCAGCGCCACCTTCTTCGACCACCTGCCGGCCGACACCATCATCGCGCTTGACGAGCCGAGCCAGATCGAGATGGTCGGGCGCGACCTGGAGCAGCAGGCCGAGGAAGTGCGCGCTCATCACCTGGAGCGCGGCGACCTCCCGCCCGATACGCAACGCCCCTACTTACCCTGGCCCCAGCTACGTGCGCGACTGGGGGCGTCGGGCCGGCCGCTCCTCGATATGACCCACGATCCCGGCAAGGAGTGGCTGCCGTTCACGCACGCGCCGGCCTTCGCCGGGCGATTACGGTCGTTGCTGGACCGGATCGCCCGGCCGGCCGCGCGCGGTGACGAGTCGGTCGTGGTCGTCTCGCAGCAGGCCGCCCGCCTCCAGGAGCTGCTCGCCGAGCGTAACGTCGAGGTGATGCCCTCGGTACACCTCCCGGACGCCTGGCGACAGCCGCCAGCGGACGGACAGGGCCGGCTCGCGCTCGTTCACGGCTCGCTGCCGGAGGGCTGGCACTGCGACCCGCTCGGCCTGACGGTCTACACCGACGGCGAGCTGTTCGGCTGGCGGAAAGTCCGGCGCCCGCTCCGTCGAAGCCGGACTGCCGCACGCGAGGCGTTCCTCTCCGATCTCGAACCGGGCGAGCTGGTCGTCCACGTCGACCACGGTATCGGGCGATTTCGAGGGCTGTATCGGACCGGCGCCAACGACGGCCCGAACGGATCGACGGGCGCCGTCCGCGAGTTCCTCCTGATCGACTACGAGGGCGGCGATCACCTCTACGTTCCCAGCGAGCAAGCCGACCGGGTCACTCGCTACGTCGGCGGTGGCGACGAAGCGCCCGGCCTGACGAAGCTCGGTACTCAGGAATGGTCGCGGGCCAAGGCTCGGGCGCGCCGTGCTGTCCGCGACATCGCCAGGGATCTGATCGACCTGTACGCTGCCCGCAAGCTCGCACAGGGCCATGCGTTCGGGGCCGACACCACCTGGCAGCGCGAGCTCGAAGACAGCTTCCCCTATATCGAGACGCCCGATCAACTGATCGCTATCGCCGACGTCAAGCAGGACATGGAGCGCCCGGAGCCGATGGACCGCTTGCTTGTCGGCGACGTCGGTTACGGCAAGACCGAGGTCGCGCTGCGGGCCGCGTTCAAGGCAGTCATGGATGGGCGGCAGGTTGCGGTGCTGGTCCCGACGACGGTCCTGGCCCAGCAGCACTACGCGACGTTCAAGGAGCGCTTCGGGACGTTCCCGGTCCACGTTGAAGTGCTGTCGCGGTTCCGCTCGGAGAAGGAGCAGAAGGCGGTTGTGGCGGCAACGGCCGCCGGCAGCGTCGACATCGTCGTCGGGACGCACCGGCTGCTCTCGAAGGACGTGCGCTTCAAGAACCTCGGGCTGGTAATCGTGGATGAGGAGCAGCGCTTTGGGGTCGTCCACAAGGAGCGGCTGAAGCAGCTTCGGCGCGAGGTCGACGTGCTGACTCTCACCGCAACGCCGATCCCGCGCACGCTCCATATGTCGCTCGCCGGTGTGCGCGACATGAGCGTCATGGAGACGGCCCCTGAGGAGCGCCTGCCGATCCGCTCCTACGTGGCTGAGTTCGACGAGGGGCTAGTTCGCGAGGCGATCCTCCGCGAGCTCGACCGGGGCGGGCAGGTCTACTTCGTCCACAACCGGGTGCAGTCGATCGAGATCGTACTGCGGCATCTGCGCGAGCTCGTCCCCGAGGCGCGCTTCATCGTGGGGCACGGCCAGATGCACGAGGAACGGCTGGAGCGGGTGATGCTCCAGTTTGCGAACGGCGAGGCCGACGTGCTGCTCTGCACCACGATCATCGAATCCGGCCTCGACATCCCGAACGCGAACACCATTATTGTGGACAACGCCCATCGCTTCGGCCTGGCTCAGCTCTACCAGCTACGCGGCCGGGTGGGGCGCGGCCCGGTGCGGGCGTACGCCTACTTCTTGTTCGCGCGGGACACCCAGTTGAACGAGCAGGCCGAGCAGCGCCTTCGCACGATCTTCGAGGCGACCGAGCTTGGAGCCGGCTTCCGGATCGCGATGAAGGATCTCGAGATTCGGGGCGCCGGCAACCTGCTCGGCGCGGAGCAGTCCGGCCAGATCGCGGCGGTCGGCTTTGATCTGTACACCCGGTTGCTCGCCGAGGCGGTCGACCTGATGCGGGCGGCCCAGGAGGGCTCGCCCCTGCCGATCGCCGACGCGGCCGGCCCAGACCAGCGCCCATCGCTGGATCTGCCGCTCGACGCCTTCCTGCCTGCCGAGTACGTCGCGGACGAGGCCGCGCGCCTGAACCTGTACCAGCGCTTCGCCACGGTCGCGACCGGCGAGGCGCTTGGCGAATTGCTCTCCGAGTTGGAAGACCGCTTTGGCGCATTGCCGGAGACGGCCCAGAACCTGGTGTATCTGGTCGGAATGCGCCTCGAAGCCCAGCGACGCGGTGTCTCTCAGGTCACCGCGACGGACCGTGAGATCGTGGTGAAGCTGCGCGGCCGACCCCCTACCGACCTTGCGCGTCTCGGCCGCGAGGTCGGGGTGCCGCTGCGCGGTGGCTCGAACCAGATCGGCCTGCCGCGCGGCAAGGGCGAGAGCTGGATCGTGACCCTCCAACGCCTCGTCGACGTGCTCCCGGTCACCTGACCGCCCACGGCCGTAACCGGTACACTCCGCCCGATGACCGGCCGTCCGCCTCCCCGAGCTAACGCCCGTACGCTCGCCGTGCGCCGGGCCGACACACGCCGATGAACGGGCACGCGCTGAGCGTTGCGGCGGCGCCGACCCGAGAGCAGGCAGCGGTCGGCGCGGACCGCCCGCTCTGGCGGCTCGCGCCCCTCCTGGTGGCACTGCTGACGTTCACGCTGTACGCCGGGCCGGCCTCGAGTGTCGTCCAATTGAGTCCGGATATGGTGGAGTATGTGGACGTCGCGCGGCGGGCGGCAGCCGGAGAGGGGTATCTGCTCGGGATCAAGGCGTATCACGTCGGCGGGACCGAGGTCATTCAGGATGGCTTGATCCACCGGCCGCCCCTCTTCACCCTGCTCGTCGCCGCTGTCCTTCGGCTCGGGCTCGGACTGACGGCCGCTCAGGTGATGAACGGGGCCATTGGAGCGCTCTCGGCAGCGCTGGTCTGCGTCATCGGCACGCGATTATTCGGGCGAAGCGCCGGCCTCGCGGCCGGCCTGCTCGCCGCCGCCAGCCCGATCGCCCTGGAGCAGCAGGTGCCCCTCCTCACCGACGCTCTGGCGACCGCTCTCACGCTTGGGGCCGTCTACCTGCTCGCCGGCGCGGTCGACCGTCCACGGCCGGGACCGTTCGCGCTGGCCGGGCTGGTCTTCGGGCTTGGGTACCTGACCCGGCCCCCCGTCCTCGTCGTGATGGCGGCGGTCATCCTCGCGCTCGTCCTGAGCAGCTGGGGGCGCCGCTGCCTCGTTCGGCCGCTCGCGGCGCTGTTGGGGGGTGCGGCGGCCGTCTGTCTGCCAATCACCCTCTACAGCCTGTTGGCCTTAGGGCGGCTCTCCTATTCTGGCAAGGGCTACCTGCTGGCGGTCGTCTCCGATATGGACGTGATGGAGCGAGGGTTCGCGGCACCCGTCCCAAGCCCGTTCGCGTTCATCAGCAGCCATCTCGACGTCGTCATAACGTCAATTCTGAACCTCGCGGCGCTCTACGCGCGCTGGCTCTTCCTGGAACGGGAGTGGATGCTGCCGCTCGCCGTCGCCTGGCCGTTCGTCGGGCTGGCGCTCGTGCGGCGCGAGTACCCACGTGGGGTCTGGGTCGTCTTAGCGGCAGCGACAGCCAACTACCTCTTCTACGTCGTGTCCTGGGCGATCTGGCAGGATCGCTACATGCTCACTACCCTGTTCCTGCTGCTGCCCTTCGCCACCGATGGAGTGCTGCGGGGCGCCCACCTGTTCGCGGCCACGCTCGGTGCACGCGGGTTGTCGACGCGCCTCGCCGAGCGGCTGCCGGCCCTCATCCTGGGCATCGTCGTGGCTGTGACGGCCGTGCTCTGGTCACCGACGTTCGTCGGCCAGTACCAGGGGCACTTCCGCTACGGCGAGCGCCCGAGCGGCACCCGTCTGACCGATGGGCTGCGCTGGACCGGGCCGCCTCGCTGGGTCAATGATGGCAGCCTGGACGACGTGATCGAATGGGCGCGCGCCGACACGTCGCCCGACGCCGTTCTGGCACACGGGCAACCCTGGCCGTACGCGTTCTTCACCCGCCATCCGGCCGTGCTTCTCCCCTATGCGCTCGACGACGACCACCTGCGTCGATTCCTGGTCGAGTATCGGGTCTCGTACCTGCTGCTCGACCCGAGCGACCGCAATCGGCGCGGCTACCGGGATCAGTTGGAGGCGCTCGAAGCGGACGGCGTGCGGCGGGAGAAGGTCGGCGATCTGTCCGTTTACGATACACGCGTCCTCTGGCGCTAGCCTGTCGAAAGCACAGGAGGGAAGCCATGCGTATCGTCGATCTTTCCCATCGGATCGTCTTCCCGCACTGGCGCTGGAAGCCAGAACGGACGATCACGTCGAGTCACGCTGAGGGTGAATTGTTTACGTCGAGCCGCCTCAGCATGCCGCTCCACGGCTTCACCCATGTCGATGCGCCGGGCCACTTCCTGCCTGGCGGGGCATCCATCACCGACCTCCCGTTGGAGCGCTGGGCCGGCGAGGCCGCCGTGGTGGACCTGAGCCATCGGGGCGCCGACGAGGGTATCACCGCCGCTGACCTCGCTCGCCACGCGACGCACGTCCAGCCCGGCGATATCGTCCTGCTCCGCACCGATTGGGACTGTAAGACGGACATCGCGAGCCGTGAGTTTTGGACCCGCGCGCCCTACACGACCCGCGAGGCCGCGGAGTGGCTCGCCGCGCGCGGCGTCAAGGCGGTCGGCTACGACTACCCGCCCGACCCATCGCTGCGGGTCGAGCCAGAGCATCCCGGCCGGCGCCCACGCGAGGAGCACGTCACTCACGATGTCTTCTTCCCACGCGGCATCGCCGTTGTCGAGTATCTGGCGAACCTCGCCGACATCGGCCGCTCGCGCACTCTGTTCCTGGCACTCCCGTTGAAGGTCGACGGCGGCGACGGCTCGCCGGTCCGAGCAGTTGCCCTGGAGCTATGATCGTTCGACAGCGCTCACGCGGGTTACGCTCAGGCGGGTTACGCTCACGGGGGTTACGCTCACGGGGGTTATGCTCACGGGGGTTATGCTCACACGGGTTACGGCACGGCTCGGTCGTACGTGACTGCCGAGGAACCCCTACCAGGAGGAACCCCTACCAGACGGAAAGCGCCAAGCACGCCTGGCCGAACGTGCCCGATCTGAACCATGCCCGACCTGAACCGTGCCTGACCTGAGCCGTGCCTGACCTGAACCGTGCCTGACGGTGGAATGAAGGGCTATCCGCGCGTGGGGAGCCGGCGGCGAGCGGTCGCGGCGCAGGCGATCGTCGGTAGTGGGCTCGTGCTGTCGATCGCCGGGCCGGGCCTGTCCCTCGGCGGCCTCGGGGCGGCGCTCGTGCTCGGCGGAGCGCTGGTCTCGCCGCTGGCCGGGCTTCAGGCCGTCGTCGCCTCGTTGCCCTTCTACCTGTTTGCACGGCAGGCCGGCGGCCAGAGCATCTCTCCCACCGAGCTCACACTGCTCCTCGTCACCTTGGCGACCGGCATCCGGAAGGTAGCAGCCTTTCTCCCCTCATCCGCCGCCTGTCGCCATGCATCACGCACCGCTCGGCAGTCGTCACGCACCGCTCGGCAGTCGTCACTCACCGCTCGGCAGTCGCCACTCACCGCTCGGCACTCGCCACGTGCCTCCGGTCTCTCCCACTACGCGCGCTTCGACCTGCCGCTTGCGCTATTCCTTGCCGGCGCGCTGCTCTCGCTACTCGCCACCGAGTACCTGCGGTTGAGTCTGCGCGAGCTACGCACCCTGATCGTCGAGCCGATCCTCTTCTTCATGCTCTGCCGGGCCGTCGTGCACGCACCTGCCGACGTCGGCCGTCTGGTCGCCACGCTGCTGCTGGTGACCGGCGTCGTTGCGGCTGGTGGGCTGGCGCAGCTTGCACTCGGCGTCGGGCTCACCGAGGCGCAGGGTGTCCAGCGGGTCCAGGCAACCTATACCTCGCCGAATCAACTTGCGCTCTTGCTGGGACGAGCGCTGCCGTTCCTGCTCGCGGCGGTCTGGCTGCTGCCGCGCTGGCGGGTGCCGGCCGTCGTCGTCGGCACGCTCTGCCTGGCCTGCCAGATCGCGACCTTCTCAGTGGGCGGCTGGATCGGGACGGCGGCGGCGCTGCTGGTGGTCGTCGGGCGGCTGGGCAACCGCCGGCTGCTGGCCGCGCTCGTCGTGGCGGGGGCGATCCTCGGCGCCGCCACGCTCACCCTGGCCCCTGTCGAGCGGTTGGCTGGCCGCTTTGATCCGACGCGCGGCACCACGTTCGCTCGCGTGCAACTCTGGCAGGCCGCGCTCGCGCTCATTCGCGACCAGCCCTTCGTTGGTATCGGCCTCGACAATTTCCTCTACCGCTACCAGCAGTACGCACCGCCCTCGGCCGGCATGGAGCCGAATCTGTCCCACCCCCACAACCTGCTGCTCCAGTTCTGGCTTCAGCTTGGCCTGCTCGGAGTGCTGGCGCTGCTCGCATTGCTCTGGCGGCTCGGGCGCGCGCTCTGGCCCTGGACCGATCGGGGGGCGTCTGTCCTCGAGCGGGCGCTCGCCATCGGCGCGCTGGGCAGCCTGGCCGATTTCGTGGTGCACGGGCTCGTCGACAATAGCTACTTTCTCGTCGACATGGCGGTCATCTTCTGGTTGACGGTCACGGTGGCGGCCATCCTTGCTGACCCGTACGACAGGCGCGGTGACGCCCCTGTCTCGGCATCGCCCGCCGGTGTACAATCCCGAGCCGCCGCGCCGACCTGACCGGGGCGGCCGGCGCGGCGCCTAGCCGCCCGCAGGCTCCGCTCCGGGAGGCCACTAGCTTGCGCGCTCTGATCCGTAGCGCGGCGCCGTGCCGTCCGGTTCGCGGACGCTCCAGGCAGCATCGTCCCGTCACCTACCCGCTCGCCACTCTCTGCACGAGTTGCCGCTCGAACGAGCAGGCTACCTCCGTCGAGGGGGCTCGTTGAGCGTCGCGCGGGCGGGCTACCTGGCGGACGGCATCGGCGCTCCACCACGCACTGGGTCGCGCTGGCGAATGGCCGGCGCCGTCGTGGCCGGCCTGCTGATCGCCAGTGTCGCCGGCGCCCTGCCGCTCGAGATCATGCTCGGGGCTCTCGGCGGGGCTGCCCTGTTTGTGGGGATGCTGCTCTCGCCGATGCTCGGGCTGTACGCTCTGCTCGTCTCGATTCCGTTCTCGCCCACCTTCGGGCTGGAGGACGCGGCCTTCTCGATCTCGATCTTCGAGCCGCTCGCGTTCCTGCTGACGACCATCTGGCTGGCGCGGGGCGTGCTACGAAGGGAAATCGTGCTGCCGCGAACCAGCCTGTTCGGGGGGTTGATCGCGCTGCTGGCCGTGCTCCTCTTCACGAGCGGCAACGCGACGAGTTTTCCGCTGGCGCTCAAGGAGACGCTGAAGTGGGTGCTGCTGGTGCTCGCCTTCGTCTTCACGAGCGTCAATGCGCGGGAGGAGCGGACCATTCGCGCGGTGCTGGCCGCCCTCTTCGTCGCAGGAGCGGCCCAGGCGGTCGTGGGCATCGTCCAGTTCGTGGCTGGTATCGGCCCACCGGCGTTCGCGATTGGGGGCTTCATGCGTGCCCACGGCAACTTCGGCCAGCCCAACCCGTTCGCCGGCTACCTGGGTACGATCCTGCCGCTCGCATTGGCGATGGCGCTGATCCAGCACCCTGGCCGCTTTCGGGCGCTCGCCTGGAGCACCGTCGGGCTGACCGGGCTGGCCATCGCCTTGAGCCTCTCGCGTGGAGCGTGGCTGGGGCTGGCGATCTCGCTTGGCGTGATGGCGCTCGCCTGGAGCTCCACGACGAAGCGACTGGTGATCCCGAGCGCCGTTCTCGGCGCGCTCTCGATCGTGCTGGCGCAGTTCGGACTGCTGCCGGCGACACTCGGCAATCGGATCACGTCGGTCACGGACAACTTCGGCGTCTTTGACGTGCGCGCCGTGACGCTGACCCCAGATAACTTTGCCGTCGTCGAGCGGATGGCCCACTGGCAGGCCGGCTGGGAGATGTTTCTCGATCACCCGTTCTTTGGCGTTGGCCCTGGCAACTACCCAGCGCTCTACGAGGACTACTACATTGCACCCTGGCAGGATGCCCTCGGCCACGCCCACAACTACTATTTGAATATGGCGGCCGAGACGGGGGTACCAGGGCTGTTGGCGCTCCTGCTGGTGCTGCTGCTCGCGTTTCGGACCCTGCGGCATTCAATTGCGGCGGCCACGGCACGACCTGGAGTGCGCGAAACCGGTACCATCGCCCCTGGTCCACGCACGGGCGGCCGGCATGGGGATGGTCGGCGCGGGAGTGGCTTGCGCCTCGTCGGCCTGTTCGGCGGCGGCCGTGGCGACGCGCCCCGAGCACCCGCGGTCATCTCGGCGCCGTTCGCCCGAGCGCTGGCCATCGGGCTGCTCGGCAGCCTGACCATGTTCTCGACTCACAACATGTTCGACAATCTGCTCGTCCACGGGGTGGGCATTCAAATCGGCATTCTTCTCGGCTTGATCGGGAGTACCTCGCTGGAGGCGAGTCAAGTCAGTGACTGAAGAGACCCTGACCCAGGTACGGGAGGCGCCGGCGCCCACGGTCGTCGAGGCGGTCGAGCCGGATCCCCTGGCCAAGAAGTTCCTGAATCTCCGTACCGCCATCTCGTTCGTCATCGGGTTGGCGATTCTGGGATTCGTGCTGTCGCGCGTTGACGTCAATATCGGCGAGATCCGAGCCCGCCTCACTCAGACGAATCCCTGGCTGTTCGGCGCGGCGTTGGTGGTCTACTACGCGACATTTCTCGTTCGCGCCATGCGCTGGCGTCAGTTGTTGGTGAACGTCGGCTTTGACGAGGGTAACGGCGTCCGGCTACCGTCCACGCTCGGTATCGCCGAGATCGTGATGCTCTCCTGGTTCGCGAACTGCATCGTGCCCGCCAAGCTGGGCGACGCCTACCGAGCGTACTTGCTCAAGAGTACGGCCGGCGTGTCCTTCTCCAAGACATTCGGCACCATCCTGGCCGAGCGCATCATCGACATGCTGCTGCTGTTCGTGCTACTGGTCGGATCGGTCCTCCTCACGTTTCACGGCTCGCTGCCGCCGGCGATCCTCAGCGTCATGCAGATCGGGCTGGTGCTCGTGGTCCTGGTCATCGGCGGCCTGTTCGTGATGCGGCACCACAGCCACGCGATCACCCGGCTCGTCCCCAACCGTTTCCGACGGCACTACACGTTGTTCGAACAGGGGACGCTCGGGTCGTTCCAGGCGATGCCGCTGGTACTGACCTATTCGGTGCTCGGCTGGGGCATCGAGGCGAGCCGCCTCTACTTCGTCTGCCTGTCGCTCGGACTGACCGAACTGGCACCGCCCATCGTCCTGTTCGTCGCGCTCGCCTCGGCGCTGCTGACGACACTGCCGATCACCCCAGCCGGCCTGGGCTTCGTCGAGTCGGCGATCGTCGGGATCCTGCTGCTGGCGTCGAGCCTGGGGCTGGCGCCGGGCATCGACGAGAACGTTGCGGCGTCGGTTGCGATTCTGGATCGCGTCATCAGCTACTGGAGCCTGATCGTCGTCGGGATCGCCCTCTACTTCGTGACCCGGAAGCGCTGACGGATGGGTGCGCTCGAATCGTCGTCTCGCGACGGCGTCGGTTCGGCCTCCGCCGGCCGAGAGGGTACGGCGCCCCGAGCGGCACGACCGCTGCGCATCGCCATCGATTACACCTCGGCGATCAATCAGTCGGCCGGTATCGGACGCTTCGTCCGCCAGTTGGTCGGTGCGATGGTCGCGCTCGACCCAACGGACTCCTTTCTGCTGATCCACGCCGCGCCAAATCCCGGCCGTATCGCCGAGTACCCCGAGGGAAAGAACGTCCATCGGCGGGCGCTCCGCCTCTCCGAGCGCTGGCTCAATCGCGTCTGGCACCGCCTCAAAGTCCCGTTGCCAGTTGACTGGCTGAGCGGCCCGGTCGACATCTTTCACTCGCCGGACTTCGTGCTGCCGCCGGTCCGGCGTGCTCGGACGATCCTCACCGTCCACGATCTGGCGTTCCTGCTCTACCCGGAATGCGCCGACTCCCACCTACGCGCCTACCTGGAGCGGACGGTGCCCCGCTCGGTGAGCCGCGCCGATTTCGTGGTTGCCGATTCGGAGAACACGCGCAACGACGTGATCGTCCTGCTCGGGGTGCCGCCCGACCGGGTGGCGGTCGTGCCGGGCGGCGTCGACCCTAGCTTCCGGCCGGTCGAGGATCCGGCCCGGCGGGCTGCCCTCCGCACGCAGATCGGGTTGGACGCCGAGACACCCTACATCTTGTTCGTCGGCGTGATCGAGCCACGCAAGAACCTGATCGGGCTGATCGAGGCGTTCGACATCCTGAAGTCCCGCCGTGCCCTGCCACATAAGCTCGTCGTCGTCGGACGTAAGGGCTGGCTGTGGGAAGGTACCATGCAGCGGGCGGACCGCTCGCCCTACCGCGATGACATTATCTTCCCTGGCTTCATCCCGGACGGCGAGCTTGCCACGCTCTATTCGGCTGCGGAGATGTTCGCCTTCCCCTCGCATTACGAGGGCTTTGGACTCCCTGCCCTCGAAGCGATGGCCTGCGGCACGCCGGTCGTCGCATCGCGAGCATCGTCGCTGCCCGAGGTCGTCGGCGATGCCGGCATCCAGGTCGACCCGAACGACCGCGAAGGGCTGGCTTCAGCGTTGGAGCTATTGGCCCTGAACCCGGACATCCGCGCCGACTTCCGTCGTCGCGGCCTCGAGCGGGCTGCTACCTTCACCTGGCAAGCCGCTGCCGAGGCCATGCTCGACATCTACCACCGGGTCGCCCGCGGCTGCTGACCACCCGCTGGCTGACCGAAAATGTCAGGCGGTTGCAGAGCGCCGGGGGGCGTTCATATTTCCCGGCAAGCGCTGCCCACCCGACCTAGCAGGCCGCGCGCTCGGCCTCCAGGGAGCGCACGAAATCGAGCGTGGCGGTGGTGGGGCTGCCCGGGCCGAAGACGGCGCGGACGCCCATCGCACGTAACGCTGCCACGTCCGACTCTGGAATGATCCCGCCGGCCCAGACGGCGACGTCGTCGATGCCGCGCGCATGCAGCGCCTCGAAGATCTTGGGGAAGAGCGTCAGGTGCGCACCGCTCAGGATCGAGATCCCGATCGCGTCCACGTCCTCCTGAAGTGCCGCCTCGGCGATCATCTCCGGCGTCTGACGGATGCCGGTGTAGATGACCTCGTGGCCGGCGTCACGGAGCGCCCGGGCCACGACCTTCGCACCACGGTCGTGGCCGTCCAGGCCGGGCTTCGCGATCAGGATCCTCACCCTGCTGCTCCTCAGGCCGTCCCACCAACGCTCGGGCCGCCCGCCTGCCCACCGCCCTGGCTGCCACCTGTACCTGTAGCGCTGCCAGATGCACTGTCCGACGCGGGCGCTGTGCCCGACGACCCTTCCGACAACGCAGCCCCGCTCGTGGCAGCCGAGGCTCCGGCCGACGTGGACCCGCCTTCAGAAACTGGGGCGGTAGTCATGCCGTCGAGCTTCGGCGGCTCGTTCTTGGGGTAATAGGCCGTGGTTTGCGCGAACTCCACCAGCACGCCCTCGGCCACCGACGGCGGCATGAAGTTCACCAGCCCGACCGCTCCCGGGCGAGGGACCGGGTCGATCCACTCGGCGCCCTTGCCCTCGTATTCCTTCATCGCCGCTTCCAGGTCATCCACCTCGAAGCAGATGTGATGCAGGCCAGGGCCGCGTCGTTCGATGAAGCGGCGGACCGTGTTGTCCTCGGTCGTCGGCTCGAGCAGTTCGATCTCCGAGACGCCGGCCTTGATCAGCGCGACCTTCAAGCCGCGATCCTTGATCTTGAGAATCGTGATGTCGGTCAGGCCGAGGATGTCGCGGTAGTACTGAAGCGCGTCCTCGACACTGTCGACCGCCATCGCTACGTGGTGGAGTTTCTTGATCACAGCGTCACCTTCGTCAGCAGTGGGAAGGACTGGAGCATGCCTGAGCGGGCCCCCTCGGGACCAGCGTAGTTGTTCCCGCACAGTGGACACTGAGGGATGCCGAGCATCTCAGGTTGAGAGGATCTGGCGGGCGATCACCAGCCGTTGGATCTCGGACGTGCCTTCGTAGATCTCAGTGATCTTGGCGTCGCGGAAGTATTTCTGGACCGGGTACTCACGGCTGTAACCATACCCGCCGTGTACCTGGATAGCCTTGGTGGTGACCCACATCGCCGCCTCCGAGGCATAGAGCTTCGCCATCGCCGCTTCCTTCGAGAACGCCTCTCCTCGGTCCTTGAGTGTGGCGGCCTGGTAGACGAACAAGCGAGCCGCCTCGGTGCGAACGTGCATGTCCGCGAGCATCCACCGGAGGCCCTGGAACTCGGCGATGGGGTGCCCGAACGCCTCGCGCTCCTTGGCGTAGCCGACGGCCGCATCGTACGCGGCCTGGGCGATCCCGAGCGCCTGCGCCGCCACGCCGATCCGCCCGCTGTCGAGCGACTTCATGGCGATCCGGAACCCCTGGCCGTCCTCACCCAGCCGATTCGCGGCTGGCACCCGGCACTCCTCCAGGAACACCTGTGTCGTCGACGAGGCGCGAATCCCGAGCTTCCGCTCCTTGGCACCCACCCGCAGCCCCGGCCGATCCGCTTCGACCAGGAACGCCGCTGAGGCGCCATCGCCACCCTCGAGGGCCGCGAAGACGAGGTAGACGCCGGCTTCACCGCCGTTCGTGATCCAGTTCTTGGTACCGTTGAGCACGTACGCGTCGCCGTCGCGGACGGCGCGGGTCTGCATGTGGCGGGCATCGCTGCCTGATTGAGGCTCGCTCAGACAGAAGGAGCCGAGTATCTCGCCCGTCGCAAGCCTCGGCAGGAAGCGCCGCCGCTGCTCCTCGGTACCGTACGTGTAGATCGGATCGCAGACGAGCGAGACGTTGACGGTCAAGATCACCGAGTGCCCGGCGCAGGCCCGCGAGATCTCCTCCATCGCCAGCGCGTACTCGACGGTCCCAGCACCAGCCCCGCCGTACTCCAGCGGGACGGTCAGGCCGAGCAGTCCGAGCGCGCCCATCTTCTTGACATTCTCGTGGGGGAAGCGCTCGGTTTCGTCGTACTCAGCGGCGACGGGCGCGATTTCCCGTTCGGCGAACTCGCGAACCGTTCGCCGGAACAGCTCCTGGTCCTCGCTGAGCAGCACATGCATCGCGCCCTACCCCCTCGATGGTGAGCCTGGCGGCCGTACCGGGCGCGCTCGACCGCATCCTCACGTGCTACGGTACGTGCTATGGCGGCGTCCGCACTTGCGCCGAGGCGCCTGCCTTGACGGCCGCCTTCGGGATGCGACGACGACCTCGCTCGCCCGACGCCTCTCCGGATTGACGTCTCTCCGGATTATAGGCGGGTGGGCGCGGCTCCAGGTCCACCCGCCGCAAACGCCCCATGCCCTGCCGCACATACCTCGTCGAGAAAGGCGCGGCCCGGGCCATTCGTGCCGCATTGGCGGACCTCAGCGCGGCACGGCGTAGAGCAGCACGACGCTCAGGAGTGCCCAGGCAACGACCGTACCAAGCAGGCCGGGGTCGGTGAGGAGCATGTCCTCGGGAGCACCGCCCTGTCCACGGACCCGCACGAGGTACAAGTAGCGGAACAGGCCGTACAGCACGAGCGGGATCGTCGCCATCATCGAGTGGTCGCGCGGCAGATTGTCGGCCGAAAAGGTGTACAACGAGTACGCCATGATCGTGACCGAGGCCACGATCAAGATCAACTGGTCGACAAGCTCCAGGCTGTACTGTTCGAGGTTCTTGCGATGATTGCCCGCGCCCGACTCCAGCACCTCCAGCTCGTTCCTCCGTTTCCCTAGCGCCAGGAACAGCGAGACCAGCACCGTGCAGACGTACAGCCACGGCGACACTGGTACCCCGATCACCACTGCCCCACCGACCGCTCGCAGCACGAAGCCGGCCGAGATGCTGAAAATGTCGATCAGCACCAGGTGCTTGAGCCAGATGCTGTAACTGACCGTCAGCAGCAGGTACAGTGACGCGACCAGCCCGAACGGCACCCCCAATGCGAAGGCGCCGCCGAGCCCGCCCAGGCCGAGGATCAGGCCGGCGCTCGCGGCGAGCCCTACTGGTACGAGCCCGGAGGCAATCGGGCGGAAGCGCTTGGTCGGGTGGAGACGGTCGGCGCGGACGTCACGCAGATCGTTCCAGAGGTAGCCAGCGCTCGAGAGCGCGCAAAACACCAGGAAGGCGCCGATGACGCGCTCGAGCATGCCAGGGTTGAGCAGGTTGTAGGTGAAGACGAGGCCCGCAAAGACCAGCAGGTTCTTGGACCACTGCTTCGGCCGTAGCGCCCGCAACACTGCCAATGGCGCCAATGGCCGGCGCGCACCGGGCTTGCCGCTGGCACTGGACGTGCCGGGCAGGCCGTCGGTCCCACGGCTGCTCCGTGTCGCCACGCTCGTCGGAGCCGCCGAAGCCGCACCGTCGCTCACGCGCGCTGTCGTCCTCTCATCCCCGGCCCTTGTGCCATGATAGGACCGAGAATTCGCATCTCGCAACGTATCTCGTTCCGGCCACGCGGGTGGCCCGGCGCGGCCGTCGTGCAGGCGAGCTGCGCGCGCTGGCCCTGGTTCCGTACGCTCGGGCCGGCCCTTGGCCTGTTCGCCGCGTCAGCGCTGCTGCGGCTCCCCTTCGCCTCCAGCGCACTCGTCAACTGGGATGCCGTCCAGTTCGCGCTGGCGACCAGGTCGTTTGACCTTGCCCGCCACCAGCCGCACCCACCTGGATACATCCTCTACGTTGGCTGGGGCCGACTGCTCTCCTGGCTCACCGGCGACCCGAACACGGCGTTCGTCCTGACGAGCCTGGTCGCCAGTTGCCTCGCCGTCGCGTTGCTCTACCTGCTCGGGCGGGAGATGATCGGCGACCGTGCGGCACTGGTGGCGGCCGCGCTGTTCGCGCTCTCGCCGTTGCTCTGGTACTACAGCCTGGTCGCGCTCACCTACGCCGTCGAGGCATTCTTCCTGCTGGTCGTCGCGTGGCTGTGCTGGCGTGCCGTCACCACGCTCGACGAACGGCTCACCCTCTGGGCCGGGTTCACCCTCGGGCTGGCGGGCGGTGTCCGTCAATCGACCCTGGTGATGCTGTTGCCGCTCTGGCTGTTCGTGGCCGTGCGAGCCGGCCGCCGCACGCTCTGGCGCGGATTGGCGGTCCTAGGCGCCACCTGCCTGCTGTGGCTCGTACCGCTCGTCTGGCTCTCGGGCGGCCCGGTCGAGTACGTGCGCAACGGCCTGTCGTTGCTGGGGTTCGTGGGGAGCAAGACATCGGTCGTGGCAGGCGGGCTGCACGCCGTTCTCAGCAATCTGGCCCAGGTTGGCGGCGGGCTGCTCATCGGTTTGAACTTGAGCGCTGGCTTGTTCGGGTTGTCGCTCTGGCGCCGCTGGCGGCTGCCGAGGCGGCTGTCGCGGCACGAGTGGATCGTGCTCGGATTGTGGGCCGGGCCGGCGCTGGTCGTGTTCGTCTTCGGTCACATCGGACAGGTCGGTTACCTGCTGCTGGTGCTGCCGGTGGTGTGCCTGCTGCTCGGCATGTACGTCGAGGCGTTGGGTCAGCGTCTGACTCGCCCGCTTCGGTTGAGCCAGGGGCTGGCGACTGGCGCCATCGTGCTCGTGCTGGCGCTCGCCCATATCGCCACCATCGTCGCGGCGCCGCCGACGGCGCACGCACTCCTCAACGATCCGGTCGCGGCGGCGATGGTCGACGTGCGCGACAACGATCGCTTCTGGGCTGAGATGCCGCGCCTGCTGGGCCGCTACACGCCCGAAGAGGCCATCGTGCTGGCGGAGGCAAGCCCGTGGGGCAGCTTCCGCCACGCTGGCTACTACCTCTCCGAGTACCGGGTCTACGGTATCGGCGACGACCGCAACGGGCACTTCGGCTGGCTCTACGAGGCGTTCCAGGGCTCGACGGACTACTCGCTCGATCGGCCGGCTCAACGCATGCTGCCACGCCCGTACGACGCCCGCTACGCCATCGTGCTGGACCCGAAGATCCTCCGCTCGATCGCTCAGGCCGAGCCGATGGTCGAGGTGCTGGCGACGCCGTATCGCTCGGTGTACATCCTCGATCTGGGGAAGGTGGATACGCTGACGTTCGACTACCGCCGTACGTTCTTCCACGGCCCGACGCTCGACTCACGCGCGGACATCCCCCGAATCATCCGCGACCTGCGCGTCGACGGCGGCGACTAGCTCCGAGGGAGAACGCCGCCGCTCCGGGTGCACCGGACGGGCGTGATTTCCGGCATCATGTACCGATGCGCCCGGAGCGTTCGACGACCGCTCTGCTGCGCGTGGCGGCAGCCGTCCAGCGGCCAGCGCCACCCTCGCCAGCAAGACATCGGTGGTGGCCGGGCACGGATCTGGCCGGAATCTTTGCCATTCGTTTGGCGTTGTACGAGAACGCGCCGCCGAGCGGGAGCCGGATCGGCTGGAACAGGCAGGACTGACACGGGCGGGCAGCGTCGGCCGTCACTATGAGAGAGGACTCACGGATGCCACTCGAGGACGACGCGCCGTCGATCGCGCCCGGTGCCCGCCGTATCGTCACCATCGGGCTGGTGCTCGGGATGGCGGTCGTAGCTATGGAAGCGACCGTCGTCACGACCGCCCTGCCGACGATCGTCGGTGAGCTCGACCGCCTGGACCTGTACCCCTGGGTCTTCTCGGCGTACTTGCTGACGTCCACTGTTACGGTGCCGCTCTACGGGAAGCTGGCTGACCTGTTCGGTCGGAAGCGCGTGTTCATGTTCGGGATCACGCTCTTCCTCGCCGGCTCGATGCTCTGTGGCCTGGCCGGCAGCATGACCCAACTGATCCTCTTCCGCGCCGTTCAGGGGCTCGGCGCGGGCGCCGTCATGCCGACTGTCTTCACGCTCGTCGCGGACGTCTACCAGTTGCACGAGCGCGCGCGAATCCAGGGCATCTTCAGCACGCTCTGGGGCACCACGTCGTTGTTTGGGCCGGCCCTTGGCGCCTGGCTCACCGTGGCGATCTCCTGGCGCGCCGTGTTCTTCGTCGGCGTGCCGTTCGGGCTGGCGGCGGGCATTCTTTTCTGGCGCTGCTTTCAGGAGCGGGTGGCGCACCGTGAGGTCAAGCTGGATCTTGCCGGCTCCGGCCTGCTGCTGGTCGGCCTGACGACGCTGCTGCTCTCGCTCACCGAAGGGAGCGAGGGAGCAGGATGGGGCTCACCGCTCGTGGCCGGGCTGCTAGCCGCCAGCGTCGCGCTGCTCGGCGGGTTCATCGTGGCCGAGCTACGCGCCGCCGATCCGGTGCTGCCACTCGGGCTCTTTCGCCTGCGGCTGATGACGGTGTCGTCGGCCGGGAACTTCCTGTCCGGGGCCATCTTGTTCGGCGTGACCTCATACGTCCCGCTCTACGTCCAGGGTGCACGCGGCGAGGGCGCGGCCGGGGCCGGCGCCGTCCTGACTCCGATGCTGGTCGGCTGGGCGATCAGTGGCTACTTCGGGCCGCGCCTGCTGCTACGCTTCGGGTTCCGCCCCACGGCGCTCGGCTCGTCGCTGCTGCTCGCCGTCGGCTCGTCCGGCCTCGCCTTCTTCCTGGCTCAGGATACGCCGGCGCTGGTCCTGTACGTCTCGGTTAGCCTGATGGGGCTGGGCTTCGGCCCCGGAACCGCCGCCTTCATCATGGCGCTGCAAGACTCGGTGCCCTGGAACATCCGAGGCGTCGCCACCTCGTCAACCCAACTCTTCCGCAGTCTTGGAGGCACTCTGAGCGTGGCGCTCCTCGGCACGATCCTGCACGCTGGGCTGGTGCGCCGCCTCGCGGACGCTGGTCTCGACGAGGCGGCCGTCGCGGGTGTCCTGAACCCGAGCGGTGATGCCGTCAGTGGCACGGCTGGCGTGGTGCAGGCGGCACTGACCGGGGCGCTCCAGCCCGTCTTCATGCTGACGTTTGCTGCCGCCGTCGCCATCGTGGTGCTGGTGGCCGTGTTCGCCCGCAGCGACGACTGGTCGCCGACGCGCCGCCCGGCGGCGGCCGCCGCTGCCCCTGCCGTCGAGCCGCTCTAAGCGCCCGTCCCTGACCGCGTCCATCTGGACCGGTCGTATAGGCGCTCCCTCTTCCAGCGAGCTCACCCTCACCCATATCTCGATCGTGTCAAATGTGCATGACAGAAGTGCCAGATGTATCACACCTCTTCATGCTTGTCGGAAGGGGTAGCTGAGCCCGTCAGGAGAGAGCCGAGGTGAGGGGCTCTCCGTACATGAGGTGGGGTGAGGGCGCTCTCCGCGGGAGTCGAGGACTGGCACGCCGGTTGCAGTTTATTCCGAGTTACTCCCACGTCTTCGCGGATACTCGACGGATGGCGCCGCCGAGCAACGAATTCGGAAGAAAACGACGCTGGTTGGTGTTCTCTTTCGTAAGGAGATCGACACGAGTAGCCCCCTGTGCGTGACGGCAGGGCCGGACCGGGAGGAAGCGCGGTCCACGGAGGAGGAACGGCGGGCGGCCGATGCCTCAGAAGGAATGGAGAGGACGGCCAGGACGCCCGGAAAATGGAACTTGACCGAGACTCCGGGCGTTGATATGATGGCGGGGCCCGTGGAGCCTCGCTCGCGGGCGCTTTTTCGGCCTGTCTGGTTCGGCGCGCGAAGCCCCGAATCAGCCGAACTGGTGTCCATAGGGTCTGTCAACGTGGAACATCGCATGCGGCAGCTCGATGAAGAGCAGCAGGAAAACCCCACGGCCGGCGCGTGGGAGGTCTGGTCAGGCGTCTGACAGACCCCGCCCCACGCCAGCCCGGCCGCTCGCGCAGGTATGCCGAGCGGCTTTTTCATGGCCCTCCTCGGAGCGACAGAAGGGCAAGAGAGGGCATCAGGAGGAACGGGATGGCTATCAATCTGGACTACGATATCGACCTGCAGTTAGAGGCCGCGGCGACCGAAGCGGAGATCGCGGCGACGCAGGAGCCCGGGCTCAACCACGATGACGTCCTGGCATCGACACCAGAGGACCTGAGCGCAGCGGCGCTCTACCTGCGCGAGGTCGCTCGTAACCCGCTGCTTACCCCGCGTGAGGAGGTCGAGTACGCCCAGCGGAACGAGAATGGGCGGGCCGCGCGCGAGGAACTGGCGCGGGCCGAGGAGCTCACCCCCGAGCGTCTGACCGAGCTCGAGAAGATTGCTGCCGACGGGGCCTGGGCGCGCCGCCGGCTGGTCGAGTGCAACCTGCGGCTGGTGGTCTCGGTGGCGCGCAAGTACATCGGCCGGGGCCTCCCGTTCCTCGACCTCGTGCAGGAGGGGAACCTCGGGCTCGATCGGGCCGTGGACAAGTACGACTGGCGCAAGGGCTTCCGCTTCAGCACCTACGCCTACTGGTGGATTCGCCAGTCGGTGAGCCGGGCTGTCGCCGAGCAGGCCCGCACGATCCGGCTGCCGGTCCACGTCGGCGAGTTCCTGTCGAGCATCGCGCGAGCGCAGCGCGAGCTTGCCAGCCAACTCGGCCGCGAGCCGTCGCTCGCAGAGGTGGCGGAATACCTGGAGCTCCCGATTACGCGGGTCGAGGAGACGCTGCGTGCCGCCAAGCTGCCGATCTCGCTCGAGACGCCAGTCGGAGAGGACGGCGAGACGTCGGTCGGCGATCTCGTGCCGGACCAGGAGGCCGTGGACCTTCAGATCGCGGCCGAGAAGTCGGACCTGGCGCGTCGTTTGGACGATGCCCTCGGCGCGGCGCTCACCGAGCGTGAGCAGGCGGTGCTGCGACTCCGCTTCGGGCTCGGCGGCGGTGAGGCCCAGGCGCTCGGGGACATCGGGCAGGAGCTTGGCATCAGCCGCGAGCGAGTGCGTCAGATCGAGGCCGAGGCGCTGCGAAAGCTGCGCCGGACGGACGTGCGGGTCCGCCTTGCGGAGTACCTGGAAGGCTAGATCGCCGCAACCGGCGCCCGTTCTCCGATGCTATGCTGCCCCCACCCCGAACGACCGGGGCGGGGGCAGTTTTCTGTGTCGAGCCGGCGGCAGTCGGCACGTCCCCTGTGCGGGCCGCTCCCTCCTGCTGCGCGGGCTCCTCTGGCCGCGACGTGCCCGCGCCACGCCCCATCGGCAGTATCCTGCGCCACGCCCCATCGGCAGTATCCTACGCCACGTCAGGACGGTGCACAGGACAGCCACAGCCCTGACGAGAAGGTCACCGAGACATCGTGCCCGGCAACGTCGGCTCGGGGGTCTCCTGCCTGCCACCTGACACCCCGCCAGGCCGCCTGATGGTCAGTTCGACGCTCACCCCAGCGGCGCTCGCCCCAGCGGCGCTCGCCCTAGCGACGCTCGCCCCGGGCGGGAGCGTGGCCTCCGCCGTCGTATCGGCCGCTGCCGTGCCATGCCGGGCGCCGCCCTCGGACGACACATCCGGGAGATCGTCGGGCAGCAGGTCGAGGGCAGGCAGCGATGGCAGCGGGCCGCGCTCGCAGGTGGCGGCGACCGGGCAGGAGCGACACATCCAGGTGTCCGTGGTCATCGCCGGCCAGGTGCCTACTATGAAGGCGTCCGCGAGCGCCCCGGCCGCCTCGATCGAGAAGCGCTCAGCCTGCCCGTCTGGCCAGACCGGCACGGCAGCCTTCTGGACGCCGCGCATCGTCAGGTACACGATCCCAAGCCGATCGATCTGGTACACCGGCGCGACGAGCCAGCGGTACAGGTTCAACTGGGCGATGTGAAGCGGCGACGGCGTACGAGGCGGGCGGTCCGTCGTCTTGTAGTCGATCAGTAGCGACCGCGATGGGTCGATCTCGTCGGGGCGGCCGGTGATCGTGACGGTCAGGCCGTTCGGTAGCCGAAGCGCACGGTCGAAACGCTGCTCGGCGACCACGTGCTCGCCGGCCCCACGTTCGGCCATCGTGTGGCCGATGGTGCCGCGATACGCCCAGTATTGCTGATCGGGCCGCTGATAGTAGTCCTCGGTCGTCTTCAGATACGCCTGACGCAGGCAGCCGACGAGCGATGTGACGTTCAGCTTCGGCAGCGCGCCGGCCGCGCCGGTCGGATCGGCCGCGTGCTCGACCTCGCGGGCCTTCGCCTGATCCGCCATGCCACGCAGGATGCTGGCCGTGAACTGGCAGCGCCCCTTCGTCGCGGCGCACCCGATACAGGCGTCGAAGGAGACGTCCTCGAAGTCGACGATGCAGTGATAACCTCGTTGTGGCATCGTCGCTCCTGCCTTCCTTCGGACCAGTCTTCAAGCGGCCCAGTTCTGCTCCTGGTTAGGGCCAGTTCGGTTGGGGCCAGGTCGTTCCGGCTCGTTCGCCCCCCCCAGTCAGCACGAACGTTCGTTCTAGTAGTATTCCACGGGACGCAGGCGGCGGGCCAACGCACATACCCTGGTCCCCGCCTGGCACAGCCCTTGCCTGCAGGCCCGCTCGATGCGCTGTTCTCGTCCGCACCCGCCCGACGGCGCCCGCTTCAGTACGCTCGCGAGCGCGCTGCGGCTGCGTCTGGCTCGGCTCAGTCGCGTTGGCTCCGGTATAGCGTGGCTCCGGTCGCTCGACCGGCCGACCGTCCTCGCCTTCGACCTTGGCGCCCGGGTCTACGGCTGGTTCACCGCTCAGGCCACGTGGCGGGCCTCCTGTGCGACCCTGGCGGCCTCTCTCCCGGTGCGGCCACTCGGCCGTCCGTTGCGTGTGCTCGACCTTGGCTGCGGCCCCGGGGTCTCAACCATCGAGATCGCCCGCCTCCGACCTGAGGCGCGGCTCGTCGGGCTCGACGCTGCGCCGCGCATGCTGGCCGAGGCCCAGCGGCGTCTCGAGACTGCTCGGCGCACCGGGCGGCTGCACGCCTCCGATGCTCGACGCATCGGCTGGGTGCTCGGTGATGCTGCTCATCTCCCCGTGCCTGACGCTGCGCTCGACGCCGTGACCGGACATAGCGTCCTGTACCTCCTGCCCGACCGTCAGGCCGCCCTCGCCGAGGTCCGCCGGTGCCTCCGGCCCGGTGGGGCCATCGTGCTCATGGAGCCATCCGCTCGGCCGGCGCGCCCCCAGCAAGTGTTGGGCGTCAGTCACGACCCCCGCCACGTGCTGGCGGTCAGCCTCTGGCGACCCTTTAGCTGGCTGCACGGCCGCTTCACGCCCGAGACGCTCTCTCAAACCCTCATCCGGGCTGGCTTCGCCGAGTGTCGCGTCGAGGAGACTCTTGGAGGGCTCGGTTTGCTCGCACGCGCTATCCGGCCACCCTGATGCACATGGATCGAGCGCGGACCTGAAGGAGCGGCTGGGCGGGATGACCCGGCCACCCTGATGCGCGTGGATTGAGCGGGCAGCGTCCGTGCGAAAACAGGCCGCTCGCCCGGCCACCCTGATGCGCGTGGATTGAGCTACCGCCGGGCTGGTGGCGGCGCTATTCTCGGCCATCCCCGCGGGGTTGTGCCTGCCTTCAACCCGCGCCAGCACGGTCATCCGGCGCCAAGGCGCATGACGATGGTGGGTGGACGGTCTGGGAGTGCCATGCAAAGGACTATGCAGATGTCGGCCATTCGTGCGATCGCCCATAGGCTGGCAAGACTGGCGTCGCTCGTTCGTGGACCACTGGCCGCCGCATTGCTCGGGATACTGGCGCTGTCTGGAAGCATCGGGTCTGCCCGGGGAGCGGTTGTCTACGCCGCCGACGACGGGCCAGATCCAGCCGACTACCTACCGTCCGGAGCCGGCATCCTTCAGGCCGTCCGAGCCGACGCCAACGGCGACGGCCGAACCGATAGTGTCGTGCTCTACACCCTGCCGGCAGCCGCCGGCATGCCCGTTTCGGCCAGCATCCTGGTGCTGACGACCACCGATGGCGCGCCGCGGGTTAGTCAATTGTTCGGCCCGCCGGACAGCCTGCGTGGGAACCCGATCCTCGACCCGAATGGCTCGGCCACGATCCAGGTGCGCGATGTGACCGGCGACAACCAACCCGAGATCCTCCTGACGGTCGTGCAGCAGTATCAGGAGCCGGCACCGCGCTCGCTCCTCTGGGTCTTCCGGGCCGCCAATCCCTCGGCAGGTGTACCGCCTGGGTTCGAGCCGCTCCCGAACTCGCCCGAGGCCGCCAACGCGGCGGCGAGGGCTCCCTTCCGGCTGGAGGCATTTCTCCAGGGGAACGCTGTCGACGTGCTTGGACCGGATGCACCGGGCGGTCCTGGCCTGCGCGTCCAGGCCACTCAGCGTCAACTGAGCGGCCCGAACTCGTCGGTGCTCCAGACGAGCGTCTACCGCTGGCGGAACGACGGCTACCGGCTGACGACCAGGGTGCTCGACCTTCCCGCTGGGACCGATCCAACCGGCGGGCCAGACGCTGTCGCCCTGGGCTACTTTGCAGCACTGGCCCACGGCAACACCCAGATCGGCTATAGCCTGCTCGCACCGCGCCTCCAGGCCGAGCAGACCCCCGAGGCATTCGCGGCGAGTGCACCTCGCGTCGCTCACGTGGAGGAGGTGCACCTCTTGCCATCGCGTTCCAGTTCGATGGAAGGGCGGCCTGCCAACCGCACCGTCTACGTGCGCATCGTCCAGGCCGGCGAGCCTGAGCGCGGCGGGCCACGAGCGGCTGCCCAGATTCCACCGGCCACGGCCGCGCAGATTCCACCCGCCGCGGGAAGGCCCGGCGGGGAGGTTGGCCAGACGCGAGTCGGCATGGTGCACGTCCATCGTGACGGAGAGACCTGGCACGTCGACGGGGTGGACCTGCGCCCGGCTCCGCCTCTCGCGAGCCTCGCCGATGCGCTCCCGCCCGGTAGCGACATTCTCGAGACCGCGCAGGGCGATCTGCGTCAGCGCGGCGTCCAGGATGTCGGCGTCCAGGATGTCGGCGTCGTAATGAACCGGCCGGGACGCTTCCCGGCCGCTGAGCCGGTCGTGCTCTTCGCCAGTCCGCACTCGCCCGACAGTCAGACGGTCGGCGCGTGGCAGCCCGTACTCCTCTCGAACATCCTCCAGGGCGGGGATACCTTCGCCTTCTACGGCGACCTGACGTTCGAGGACGTGAACGCCGATGGCCGCCTGGCAGTGGTCTTTGACGGCGGCGTCGGCGCGCACTCTGGCCTGCTCTGGATAGTCGCCTGGGACGGCAGCGCGCTCGTACCGCTCTTCCAGACCGAGAGCAACACGCCCGGCATCGAACTGGAAGACCTCGATCGCAACGGGAAGCTGGAGATCCTGATACCCCAATCCGGCTACTGCGGCAGCTACGCCAGCAGCCCGACGCTCATCTTCGTGGAACGGTGGCAGGACGGCGCGTATCGCCCGGCGAGCGCCGATTACCCATCCGTCTATGCGGGCTTCGAGGCACAGGCGGCCTCAACGCTCGCGGCACCCGTCAATAGTGCGAACCCGGCGGCCGTCGCGTGCATCCAACACATGCGCGCGGCCGCTTTCGCCTTCGAGAATCGGCCGGCTGAGATGCTAGCTGCTTACCGTGCGTATCTCGCGGCACGCCAGCAGGCCGAGGCGAAGCCGAGCCAGAACCCCAACCCGTTCATCACCCCCATCTATCTGTCGGAAGCGTACGTCGAGGAGGATCTGCGTCTCGTCCTGGATCGTGTGACGTCATCGGACGAGGCCGGCTGGGGCACGCCCGAGACGGCGGCACTCCATCTCATGCTGGCCGACGCCCTTGACGCTCAGGCGCAGGCCGCCGAGTCCGACGCACGCTCCGCCGAGCAGCAGGGCGATCAAGAGACGGCCGCTCGTCAGCACGCGGTAGCGGCCCGCGCCACCTCCGCCGCCGCGGCCGAACGGGCTGCCGCCCGCTCGCTCGCGCCGGACCTTGGGGAGTAGCCCAGGCTTAGTGGGCGAGCGCCATCGGGATATCGAAGGGGGCTTCGCCGGGGGGAAGGCCACGGATCCGGACGTCGTCGCGGGCGCGCAGGTCGAGTTCGACAGGCGCGCTCACTCGATCGCCGCGATCGTCCAGGAGCAGCCGGACGGTCGGCTGGTGGAGGGTGTCGGCCGAGATGGCGGTGACGACGCCCCGATACCCCCGGTACTTCCCGCTCAGGATCTCGATCCAGTGACCGACCGGGAACATCGGGATCGTCCGCATGAGCATGGCGACGACTTCGGCGTTGAGATGGTCGCCGGCGATGTCCGTCATGATCGTCGCCGCCTTGTCTAACGGGAGCGACGGGCGGTAGGGGCGGTCGGACGTCAAGGCGCTGTACACGTCGGCGACCGCCGCGAGTTCAGCGATCAACAGCATCCGCCTGGGGTTCATGCGGTCCGTCAGGGAGCGAGATACGTCGTTCGCACCGATGAGCCCACGCGGATAGCCGGTTCCATCCTGGCGTTCGTGATGTTGGAACGCCACGTGGGCCGGCAAGATGCTGAAGACCGGCATCCGGCGGATTAGCTCGAAGCCCATCTGAGGATGCTTCTTGATCTCATCGAACTCTTCGGGCGTCAATTTGCCGGGTTTATCGAGAATCGCCTCGTCGATGTAGATCTTGCCCAGATCGTGCAATAGACAACCAAGCGCAAGCTCGCGCAACTGATCGCGCGGGAGCCCGGCCGTCCGCCCGAGCAGGATGCCGACGACGGCGACGTCGACCGAGTGCTGAAAGGTGTAGTCGTTGTGCGACTTCAGCGACTCCAGGCTCGCCAGCGTGTTCGATTCCAGCACCTCGTTGATGAGCGACTCGACGTCCTGGTAGAGCGACTGGAGGCTACTGATACCCTCTGATGGCAGATCGAGCGGACGCTCCCCGAGCCGATACACGAGGTCGTCGACGGTGCGCGGACGCTCGGGGGCGTTCAAGCGGCTGCCGTGCCCCATCGTACTGATGACGTCGAACGCCCGCGCCAGATGCGTGACCGTGGTAGCCCGCAACTCCTCGGAGACGATGTCGTCCGGTACGATGTCGTCGCCCAGGCCGTCTTTCAGAAATGCCGACATGACGCCCCGCTGGCGCAGCCGGCTGATATAGCCGTTGGTCAGGACGACGCCCGCCCCGAGCAAGACCTCGCCGTGCTCGTTGTAGATGGCTCGGGCCAGCACCTGGCCGGGCTGCAACTGCAAGACATGTCGACGATACATCTATCGACCTTGCGTGCCAGGGCGTGTGACTGGGACGGCCATTCAGCTTGCCTTCTCGCGCCTCAGTCGGACGAGGCCGCACGGGGATCGACGATGGGAGCGCAACGCGCCTCGTCGATTCAGGGCTCGTGACATACAACGTCAAAAGGTATTTTGGCGTGACCGGGTGAAGGTGCACAATCACCATCAAGTTGCTACCGTAGGCAGGCGGTGACGCCGCGATAGTGGATGTGGAGACAATCAGTGAGCGATCGACCTGCTGAGCCGGCACTCGAGCCGCTGCCCGAGGATTGGACGCGTGCCCTCGCCATCGCCGCGCATCCCGACGACCTGGAGTACGGCGCCTCGAGTGCCGTTGCACGCTGGACGCGCCAGGGGAAGGAGGTCACCTACCTGCTGGCGACGCGCGGGGAGGCCGGCATCGACGCCTGGCCGCCCGAGCGAGCGGCGTCGGTTCGCGAGGCCGAAGAGCGTGAGAGTGCGCGCCTCGTCGGCGTGGACCGCGTGACCTTCCTCGACTATCGGGATGGGATCGTCGAGTACGGGCTGCCGCTGCGCCGCGATCTAGCCCGCGAAATCCGCCGCGTCCGACCCGAAGCCATCGTCACCCTGAGCTTCGACCTCGCCTGGCCGGGCGGCACGCTCAATCAGGCCGATCACCGAACCGTGGGCCTTGCGGTCCTCGACGCCGCTCGCGACGCCGGTAACCGCTGGATCTTTCCGGAGCTTGGCGCCGAAGGGCTGGAGCCGTGGGGTGGGACGCGCTACATCTTCGTAAGCGGCGTTCACGACCCTACGCACGGCTGTGACGTGACAGATGGTCTCGATGCGGGGATCGCGTCGCTGGTCGCCCAGCACGCCTACTTCGAGAACCTTGGCGCCGAGTTCGACCCGGCCGCCTTCCTGCGCGAACGAGCCGAACAGGTCGGGCGCCGCCTCGGCTGCCCGGCCGGCGCGGCCTTCCGGGTGTACCGAGTCTGACCGCTCGATCTTCGGCGGCTCGGCGCTCAGTGGATACGGCGGACGGATGGGAAGTAGACCAGCCAGGCCCGGCCCAACAAGTCGGAGCGCCTGGCCGGGCCAATGTGACGGCTATCAGTCCCGATGGCCAGGTTGTCGCTCAGGACGAAGTACTCGTCTGGGCCAAGGTTCCAGCGCCCAGGTGAGGAGCCGACGACCGGCCGCCCGAGATCGAGCGGCCGGCCGTCGATCCAGAGACGGTCGCGGCGGACTTCGACGGCCTCACCAGGCAGCCCGACGATTCGCTTCAGGAGCAGTTCGGGCGGGGTGAGGCCGGGCTGCCCCGCGCCAGACTGCCTTGCCCCAGACTGCCCCGCGCCAGACTGCCTTGCCCCAGACTGCCTTGCCCCAGGTGGGCCGTGCCGTTCGTGCCCGCTGCCGCGGTGTGCGCGGGTAGCCTGCCCGCTGCCGGCCGTCGGGTTGCGGACGAGCGCGACGTCTCCGCGCTTCGGCGACCGCCCAGGGTATGCCAGCCTGACGTACGCCAGCCGATCCACCAGCACCCGCTCACCGGGGCCGAGCAGCGGTGCCATGCTCACCCCCCGTACGGCGGCACGGCGATTGCTGGCGACAGCCACCGCGAGCATGCCGACGAGCAGCCCGACTACGGCGAGCAGCAGCCTGACGAGCGCCGCCAAGGCACACTGGAGGAGTGGCGACCAACCCGAAGGCGACCAACCCGAAGGCGACCGCGCGAGAATAGGGGCCACTCGGACGTTGTTCGTCTGTCGGTAAGGTCTGGAGTACACTGTCAGAGTCAGACACCCACGTGGAGGACAGGATGAATCTGGTCGATCGCGTGATCGCCGCAACCCAGCGGACACTCCCGGCCGAGGATGCTTCCGCGCACTGCGATATTCCCTGTGGGATCTACGATCCGCATGCCGCCCAGGTCGCGGCGCACACCGTCATCCGGATGGTCCAACTCATGGAGGCCGCGGGCACCAATCTCGGCGATCTCGCGACCCTCAACACCGTGGCACGGCAGATCGCGGTGAAGGAAGAGCATGCCAAGATCGCTGAGCACGAGATTGTCATCCTCTGGACCGACTACTTCAAGCCGGAGCACCTCGAGAAGTTCCCAGACCTGAACGATATCGTCTGGAAGACGACCAAGCTGACCTCGACGGTCAAGCAGCAAGTGAGCATGCAGGCTGCCCAGGATCTCCTCGCGGGCTGCCAGCGGATCGCCGAGATCTTCTGGGCCACCAAGGGCGTCCAGACCCGGCGCGTGCCGTCCGGCCAGCCGACCGGCGGCGAGATCGTCCAGCCGATCCTCGGCTAAGGGCCTGGGGTGTTCCCCCACCCGTCGGCTGACGGCTAGAAAGCCCACTCGCCCCCTGTCTCTCCTCTCCCGCACACGGGAGGAAGGAGACAGGGGGTGAGTGCTATGTCGCACCGAAGCGTCACCTCGCGGTGGCGTAGATCGCGTCGATCAGGTCGTTGGCGCGGGCGCAGTCGCGGACCGTCGCGGCGGGGGGTGCGCCGGCGCGGAACCGGCGGAGTGCATCGAAGAAGAGCGTACGGTACAGATTGGTGATCTGTGAGACTGGCGTCCGCTCGGGTGCACCCTCGGCCGGGTAGATCTGCAAGTCATCGCGCCGCTGGATGAGGTAGGCATTCTTACCCGCGAGATGGATGTCCATATCGCCCGGTTTCGGTGCGGCGAACGAGTAGCCGGTCGTGAGCGTCGCGATGACGCCGTCATCAGTGCGGAGAATGGCGGCAATAGCATCTTCAATCCGCTCGCCGTGAACCCGGTTCGTCGCACTCGCACCCACGACCGACAGCCCACGATCCCCGAGTAGCCGGACCAGAGCGTCGGCCAGATGGATACCGATGTTCCGGAGCGGTCCACCCCCGGCAATGGCTGGATCGAGCATCCAGGGCACGTCGTACTGACGGTAGCGCCAGGGCGGCCCATTCACCTGACGGAAGCCGACGTGGGCCAGTTCGCCCAGGCCGGCCAGCCCGCCGAGACGCTCCAACGCGTCCCACATCGGCAGGTAGCGCTGTGGAAACGCCACGGTCACCCAGCCACGCTCGGCACGCTCGACGAGCGACCACGTATCGCTCGCGCGAATGCCGAGCGGCTTCTCGGCGAAGAGTGGGACGTCGAGATCGAGCAGCCGCCCTACCTGCTCGGGCGCTCGGTCTGGGCGCGGCAGCGCGACGACGAGATCGGGCTTGAAGCGGGTGACGAGATCCCCGACATCCGCTGTCCAGCCACAGCCAAGCTCCTCAGCGCGCCGCTTCGCCAATGCCTCATCGTCGTCGGAGACGCCGACGATCTCCGCCTCGGCGGCGCGGACCTGCTCTAGATAGCGTGCGTCCACCGAAAAGTGCCAGTGCGCCACACCGGCGAACGCGAGCCGCAGCCCGCGCCCTGGTGCGACGTCGTCGCTCGTCGTCATCTGTCGTCCCTCCGCAAATCGTGTGTCAGGGGAAGGTCTCGGTGTTCCAGGGGGAAGGTCTCATGTTCAAGGGTATGGCTCGGGGTGGCCAGTGTCCGCCATCCCTGGTAGAACTCGAGCACGTCACGGTCGTGCCCGCTCAGCCGGCGTTGACACCCGCCGTGGCAACGGGGCTGGACGTGTTGACTGATACGACCTGTCCTGTCGCGCTGGACTCGACGCCGGCCAGTACGGCCGTCACGATCGCGCGGCCATACTCGGCGGTAACCGGCGACGGACCTTCTCCGCGTACGTGCGCGAGCAACGCTTCCCATTCTCCCTGGAGCGCCGACCGCAGCGGGCTCGGCCCTGCGAAGACCGGCTCCCAGACGCCGCGCTTGCCCAGGAAGACGCCGTCGCGATGCGAGACTCGCAGCGCCCCGGCGTCGCCCTGGATCTCGGTGGCATGGTCGTCGGCGCCCACCCGGTACCCGATCGCACGGATCGTCCCGATGGCGCCGTTGTCGAAGCTCAACAGTCCGACGCCGACATCGTCCGCCTCCTGGGGATGGAAGTACGTTCCAACCATGGCACGAACGTCGCGAGGGAGCCCGCCCAGCAGGTAGCAGAGGCGGTCCACCAGATGGCAGCCGTTTGTGAGCCACATCCCGCCACCGTTCGCCAGGTGCCACGGCTCACGTTGCTCGTACGTCCAGTCCTTCACCATCGCGGTGGAGCCGACAACGGGCCGGCCGATCGCCCCTTCGTCGATCAGCCGCCGGGCCTCGCAGTAGGCGCTCATGAAGCGGTACGGATGCGCCACCATCAGCGGCTGGCCGGTCTCGGCGACGGCTCGGACGATAACGTCGCAGTCCTCGCGCGTTGGGGCCATCGGCTTTTCGAGCATGACCGCCTTGCCAGCCTGGAGCGCAGCGACCGTCGCTGTGACGTGGTCGTTGTGTGGGAGCGCGATGCAGACGACGTCGACGGCTGGATCGGCGAGCAGATCGCGGTAGTCCGGGTAGCCGCGCCCGCCGTGCTCGGCGACGAACCGCCCAAGGCGGGACGGTGTCCGTGCCGAGGCGGCCACCAGCCGCAGACCTGACACCTCTGCGAGAGCGCGTGCGTGCTCCGCCCCGAACGCCCCTGCTCCGATGATCCCGACACCCCGCTCTCGTTCGACCATCCGTCCCCTCCTCCGTCGTGACGCGCCGGCATTGTACGCCGAGGGCCGAGAGGCGCCTCATGCTCGGCGGACGAGCTCACCCCTGACCACGGCGGCCGGAGCTTCCTCAGCGCTGGGCCTCGTTCACGCAAGCGGCGCCGGGGATCGGGGCAGTAGTCGGCACTCGGTCGACGCGGAGGTCTGGCACGCACCCCCGTCAGGTCAGCGCCGACCGGATCGTGGAGTGCCGGGCTACACTGTGCTCGGAGACCTGAACGGTGGCGCGTTGTCCGCGCCTCGATAGGAGCCAGGGCCGACGGGCGGCGCCGCGCTCCGTTGGGCATACGCTCGAGGATCGCCGTGCCGCGCCGGCTGGCCTGGGAGATTGAGCATGCAGAAGCTGTTGAACGATCCCGCCCACTTCGTCGACGAAACGCTCGAAGGCATCCTTGCCGCTCATCCTGACCGGCTTCGCGCTATCGAGGGGGAGCCGCGCGCCATCGTGCGGGCCGACGCTCCGCGCCAGGGGAAGGTCGGGATCGCGACTGGCGGCGGCTCAGGTCACCTGCCCGTCTTCCTCGGCTACGTCGGGCGCGGCCTCGCCGACGGCTGCGCGGTCGGCAACGTGTTCGCGTCCCCGAACGCCGATCAAATGCTCGCCGTCACTAAGGCTATCGACGGCGGAGCGGGTGTCCTCTACGTGTACGGCAACTACGGCGGCGACGTCATGAACTTCGACTTCGCGTCGGAGATGGCCGCCGCCGAGGGGATCACCGTCGAGACCGTGGTTGCCGCCGATGACGTCGCCTCGGCGCCCCCCGATCAAGCGAACCGGCGGCGCGGCATCGCCGGCATCTTCTTCGGCTACAAGATCGCTGGCGCCTGCGCCGAAGAGGGCGCGAACCTCGCCGCCGTCAAGGCGGCAGCCGAGAAGGCGCTCGGCCGAACCCGTACGATGGGCGTCGCGCTCGCTCCCTGCACCCTCCCGACCGTCGGCCATCCGAACTTCGAATTGCCCGAAGGGCAGATGGAGATCGGGATGGGCATCCACGGCGAGCCGGGCGTCCAGCGTGGCCCGATCCGCCCGGCCGACGAGGTGGCCGACGATCTGCTGGACCGCATCTTGAACGACCTCAAACCGCCGGCCGGCAGTGAGGTCGCGGTGCTAGTGAACGGCCTCGGGGCGACCCCGAAGGAGGAGTTGTATATCCTCTACCGGCGGGTCTATCAGCGGCTGAAGGACGCCAACATTCGGGTGCACCGGGTGTTCATTGGCGAGTTCGCGACCTCGCTCGAGATGGCCGGTGCCTCGATCACGCTCTGCCTGCTCGACGACGAGTTGAAGCGCTGGGTGGACGCGCCGGCCGACTCGCCGTTCTTCCTGCAAAGCTGATCGGGCAGCAAAGCTTACCTGGCGGTAGGGACGCTCGGACGGCAAGGCTGCTCGGGTCGTGCTGACAGGAGCGGAGGCATGTCGCGTCGGCTGAACCAGGGGCCGGCGCGGCACACCGCCGACTATCGACAATCGACTGACAGATGCAGGCGTGCAGGTGCGATGTGGGTATGACGACGGAGAACACGGGTAACCTGACGAACGGAGACGTCCTGACCTTCCAGGCGCTCCGCGACGGCCTTCGACGGGCTGGCGACCGGATCGACGCGGCACGGGCCGACCTGTGCGCGCTCGACGCTATTGCCGGCGACGGCGACCTCGGCGTCACCCTGGCGACCGGCTTTGAGGCGATCCGGCCGCTGATCGAATCGCCGCCGGCCGAGGATGCCGGCCAGTTGTTGAGCCAGGTCGGGATGCAGTTTGGGCGAGCGGCCCCCTCGACGATGGGGACGCTCTCGGCGACGGCGTTCCTGCGAGCCGGCACGAAGGTACGTGGCAAGACAAACCTGACAGCCGTCGACGTGGCCGACATGCTCGAGGCGGCAGCCGGTGGGATCCGAGACCGGGGGAAGGCCGACGTCGGGCAGCGCACCGTACTGGATGCGCTCGTGCCAGCAGCCGAAGCCGCACGCGCTGCCGCCGAGGGCGGGGAATCGGCCCCAGCCGCCCTGCGCGCTGCTGCCGACGCTGCCGAGCGCGGCGCGGAAGCCACGGCCACCATGGAGCCGACCTGGGGGCGTGCGGCCTGGATCAAAGACCGTGCGCGCGGCAATAAGGATGCCGGAGCCGCCGCCTGGGCGACCATTCTCCAGGGGCTGGCCGGGGCGTAGCGGAGAGCTTAGCACTGGGGCTGACCGAGGAGGAGCGACGCGACGACGCGCGTCGCGGGGTGTCTTGGCAGGTTGGCATAGAACGTGACCGACGAAGTTGTTGAGAGCGACGAAGGAGGCGATCGTGCCCCAGATTCAGCCAGCGTCACCCGGCACGACAACGAATTCGGACAGCAAGGAAGCGGAAGGGCAGTTCATCGAACACCTGGCCCAGCGCCTCGGCGCGAGTGCACACGCAGACACTATCTTTGGCGACCCGGTTGAGCGAGACGGGACCACGGTTATCCCGGTCGGTCGGGCGCGCTGGGGCTTCGGTGGTGGCTGGGGCAGCGGCCGTGGCCCGGAGACCGCCTCTGACGATCGTGAGGCGGCAGCGCGCGCGGTTGGTGAGGGCAGTGGCGGTGGCGGCGGGGGCGGCCTGACGGTGAGTCCGATCGGCTATATCGAGATCGCGAACGGCCAGACCCGCTTCCATCCCATCTACGACCCGATGGCGTTGATGCGATTCGTCTTCATCGGCGGGCTGATTGGCTTCGCGCTCAGCCGGATTGGCCGCCGGTCCTGACGGAAAGCCCCCTCCCATCGGCTGGGCCGGAACCTTCTCGCCCGGCCCGGGAACCCCCTCGCCCCCGATCCCCTCCTACGCCTGGACGAGGGGAGCGAAGGAGACGCCTGCGGGTGCCCTGCACGATTCTGCAGAGCTGAGAGAGAATGGGGGGAGGACGGAGCGGGAGGGGAAGGATGGCGCGGCGGAAGCGGGAGGCGATCGACGTCGAGCGGTGGAGTACGGATGCGGGGTCGGT
>JADLFM010000172.1 GCA_020845495.1 Chloroflexota bacterium | reverse complement strand
TGGATGCTTCCCGGCCCGCCGAAGATCGCCGCCAGGCCGAGCGGCTGCGGCGCGAGGCCGAGGCTCAGCTCGCCCTCCTGGTGGAAGACGACAACCCGGTCCAGTCCGACTTCTACAGTTACCGCTATTTCGCCAGCGAAGGGTTCCTGCCCGGCTACAGCTTCCCGCGCCTGCCGCTGTCGGCGTTCATCCCTGGCCGACGTGGCAATCAGGGACGCGAGGAGTTCCTCTCGCGGCCCCGTTTCCTGGCCATCTCGGAGTTCGGTCCACGCGCTGTCGTCTACCACGAGGGTTCGCGCTACATCATCAACAAGGTGATCCTGCCGGTCCGGTCCGGCGACGTCTTGACGATGAGCGCCAAGCAATGCATCGCGTGCGGCTACATGCACGCGATGGCAACAGATCACGGCCTGGACAACTGCGAGCGGTGCGGCGAGGAGCTGCCTCAGGAGTACAAGGGTTTGTTCCGCCTGCAGAACGTCTCGACCCGTCGGCGCGACCGGATCACGTCGGATGAGGAAGAGCGCTTCCGACTCGGGTACGAGATCAAGTCCGGGCTCCGCTTCGCCGAGCACGGCGGCAACGTCACCCAGCGGAAGGCGACCGTCGAGTGGAATGGCGAGGTGTTCGCCCATCTAACGTATGGTGACGCCGCGACCATCTGGCGGATCAATCTGGGCTGGCGACGGCGTGGTGCCGACGGACTGCCCGGATTCGTCCTCGACACTGAACGCGGCTATTGGGCACGGGGTGGCGAGCTCGTTGGCGATGACGACGCCGTCGATACGCTCTCGGCGAAGACCCAGCGCGTCATACCGTACGTCGAAGATCGTCGCAACTGCCTGCTGTTCGAGCCAGTCGACCGGCTCGACGCGGCGGTCATGGCGTCGTTGCAGGCTGCCCTGAAGCAGGCGATTCAGATTCGCTACCAGCTTGAAGATAGCGAGCTCGCAGCAGAACCGCTCCCCAGCGCTGACGACCGTCGGATGCTCCTCTTGTACGAGTCGGCAGAAGGTGGCGCCGGAGTCCTACGACGGCTCGTCGAGAGCCCGGATGCGCTGATGGAGGTCGCACATGAGGCACTCGAGCTGTGTCACTTTGATCCCGCCGACGGTCGCGATCTCCGGCGCGCCCCGCGTGCTCGGGAGGACTGTGAGGCGGCCTGCTACTCGTGCTTGATGAGCTACTCAAATCAGAGCGACCACCGAGTCCTCGACCGGATGAAGATCGTCGATTTGCTGATGGATCTGGCAGCCGCCCCTGTCCGACCGGCTGCGCCACTGCCAGCGCTCGGCGACCTGCTGGCGCCGGTGGAGACCGACGGTGTAGAGGGCGTCGAGCGCGATTGGCTGCGCTTCCTGGAAACTTCGGGATACAACCTGCCCACGCGCGCCCACGTCGAGATTGTCCCACCGGGCGCCCGGCCCGACTTCATCTATGAGCAGCGCCAGACTGCTGTCTACGTCGACGGCGACGAGGACGCGCATCCTGAGCGACGCCAGCGCGACAGCGAGCTGATCGACGCGTTGGAGGATCGAGGGTACACCGTGATTCGCTTCGGCGACCGTGAAGACTGGGACCTGGTGATCGAGGCGTACCCCGGCGTTTTCGGTCGTCCGACTGACGGCAATGGGGCAGGGAGGGCTGGCGCGTGACGTTCGCCGTCGGGTCGTTGGTGAAAGCGCGGGGCCGCGAGTGGGTCGTCCTGCCGGACTCGGACGATGATCTCCTGGTGTTGCGCCCCCTTGGCGGTACCGAGGACGAGGTCACCGGGATCTATCTCCCGCTCGAAACGGTGCAGGCAGCTTCGTTCGATCTGCCCGACCCGAATCGTCCCGGCGACTTCCGCTCCTGTCGCCTACTCCGCGATGCAGTCCGTCTCGGCTTCCGCTCCAGCGCCGGCCCGTTCCGCTCGTTCGCGCAGATCGCAGTCGAGCCGCGCCCGTACCAGCTTGTGCCGCTGCTGATGGCGCTCAAGCTCGACCCGGTCCGGCTGCTCATTGCCGACGACGTCGGAATTGGCAAGACCATCGAGTCGTCGCTGATCGCGCGTGAGCTGCTCGATCGCGGAGAGGTGGATCGCCTGGCCATCCTCTGCCCGCCACCTCTCGCCGAGCAGTGGCAGGGTGAGCTGCGCACGAAACTTCACATCGACGCCGAGCTGGTGTTGCCGAGCACGGCCGCTCGTCTGGAGCGGGCCTGCCGCCTGGGTGAGTCGCTGTTCGATCGCTACCCGTACGTGATCGTGTCGACCGACTTCATCAAGTCGGATCGGCGGCGCGAGGAGTTTCTGCGTGCCTGCCCGGAGCTGGTGATCGTCGACGAGGCCCACACCTGCGCTGATCCGGGCAGCAGCGGGCGGAGCGGACGCCACCAGCGCCATCAGCTCGTGCGGGGCCTGGCCGCCGATCGCAATCGCCACCTGATCCTGGTGACGGCGACGCCGCACAGCGGCAACGACGCCGCGTTCCGATCGCTGCTGACGCTGCTCGATCCTGGCTTCGCCGATCTCCCTGAAGATCTGTCGGGGCGCCAGAACGAGACGCACCGCCGCCGGTTGGCCGCCCACTTCGTGCAGCGTCGGCGTGAGGACCTGCGCAGCTACCTCCAGACCGACACGCCATTTCCGGAGCGACTGGAGACCGAAGCGACCTACAAGCTGTCGACCGAGTATCGTCGGCTTTTCGACAGAGTGCTGGCCTACGCCCGCGAGACCGTCGCCGACGAGTCCGGCGGGCGGTTCCGTCAGCGGGTCCGCTGGTGGTCGGCGTTGGCGCTGCTCCGTTCGCTGGCGTCCAGTCCGGCCGCTGCCGCCGCGACTCTCCGCAGCAGGGCCGCGGTCTCCGAGACCGAGAACGAAACCGAGGCCGACGAGATCGGCCGGCGCACCGTGCTCGACCTGATCGAGGACGAGCCGGCCGAAGGCGTCGACCTGGCGCCCGGCAGCGACACCGGCGGCGACTCGGACGACGAGCGGCGCACCCGACGTCGACTGCTCGACATGGCCCGCGAGGCCGATGCGCTGGTCGGCGCGAAGGACGCCAAGCTCCAGAATGCGTCCGAGATCGTACGTGCCCTCCTGGACGAGGACAGCAACCCGATCGTCTTCTGCCGCTTCATCCCGACCGCCGAGGCCGTCGCCGACGCCCTGCGCGCTGATCTGGCCAAGGCTGGCAAAGGTGCCTACAAAGATGTCGAGGTGGTCGCCGTGACCGGGCGGCTGGCGCCGGCCGAGCGTGAAGAGCGGGTCGCTCAGTTGGGACGTGCGCCGCGGCGGGTCCTCGTGGCCACCGACTGCCTCTCCGAGGGCGTGAACCTTCAGGAGAGCTTCGACTCGGTGCTGCACTACGACCTCTCCTGGAACCCGACCCGCCATGAGCAGCGCGAGGGGCGGGTAGACCGGTACGGTCAGCCTAGCTCATCGGTCCGCGTCGTGACCTACTACGGAACCGACAACCAGATCGACGGCATCGTGCTGGACGTCCTGCTGCGCAAACACAAGGCGATCCGCAAGAGCCTCGGCGTGTCCGTGCCGGTGCCGGTCGACACGAACCAGGTTGTCGAGGCGATCCTGGAAGGGCTGCTCCTGCGGGACCGCCCGGCGACGGCCACCGCGCTGACGTTGCCGGGCTTCGACGCGCTCATGGAGCCGGAGACCAAGGCGCTGTTCAGCCAGTGGGAAGCGGCCGAAGATCGTGAGAAGCGCTCGCGGACGCTGTTCGCCCAGCACGGCATCCACGTCGACGAGGTAGCCCAGGAGCTTCAGGCAGCCCAGGCGGCGGTTGGGGCCGGTGCCGATGTCGCCCAGTTCGTCTCCGACGCCGTTCGCGCCCATGGCGGCCAGGCTGCCTCCACCTCCTCTGGAGGGAGACGGGTTGCAGGCGAGGCGCTTCGCCTGGATCTGGCCGAGCTGTCTCGAGCGCTCAAGGAGGCCGTCGGGCTACCGGACCCGTCCAGCGCCTCGGCTGGCGCCAGCGAGGCCCAGGTCAAGCAGTACGAGCAGGCGCTGGCGCGAGCCCGGGCCGTGCAGCGCTTCACGGCCCGCTTTGAACTGCCGGTTCGCGCCGGCGAGCGCCATCTCGGTCGGACCGACCCGTTCGTGGAGGGGTTGGCAAGCTACGTCATGGACACCGCCCTCGACCCGCTCGGGGACGGTGCCGCGCGGCGCTGCGGCGTCATTCGCACCAGCAAGGTCGAGCGGCGGACGACGG
>JADLFM010000171.1 GCA_020845495.1 Chloroflexota bacterium | reverse complement strand
TGGGGGCCTTTCCCATCCGCAGCCTCGTGAAGAACGCCCTGCGCATGCGGCCCACCCGGATCATCGTCGGTGAGGTCCGGGGCGCCGAAGCCCTGGACATGCTCGCCGCGATGAACAGCGGGCACGAGGGCTCGATGTGCACGATCCACGCCAACGGCCCCAGGCAGGCACTCTCGAAGCTCCGGATGTACGCGATGATGGCCGAGGAAGCGCTGCCTGCCGAGGCCGTCACCGAGATGATCGCGGAAGCGATCGACCTCGTCGTCCACCTCCGCCTGGACCCGGCCGGCGCGCGGCGGGTCGTTACCAACGTCTACGAAGTCACGGGCCTCGAGGGGGACACCGTCGCGGGGAGCGACCTGTTCAGCCTCGGCGACGGCGTCCTGCGCTGGACCGGCATTCGCCCGCGCTTTGCTGCCCGGCTGCAAGGCGGGACGTTCCCGTGGGAGCGGTCGGATGGTGCTCCCACTTCAGCCCGCGCGGGTCTGAATGGCAACGGGCGGAGGCGTGAGCGATGACCAGAGCCATTCGGACGGATGTGGAACGGATCGGCGAGCCCGGCCGAGGGTTGGAACGAATTTGGAGCAACCAGGCCGGGATTGGAACGGACGGGCCCGGAGGTTGGCACCGAATTGGAACGGCGACAGGCAGGATGGGGCGCTCGGGAGGTGGCAGATGCCGCTGATCCTGTCGCTCACCTTCTCCGTGGGACTGCTCCTGATCTTCATTTCCGCGACCACGCGCTGGGCGCCGGTGCGGGAGGAGCAGCCCCCGCCCTCGACCCTCCGGGCGTTCCTCGACCGGAACGGTGCAGGGCAGGTCGTCGTGCGCGACTTTGTCCTTATTAGCGGAGCAGGCGGCACGTTGCTCGCCCTGATCACGCAGCTTGCGCTTGGCTGGCCGATGGTCAGCGTCGCCGCCTTTCTCCTCGGGCTCACGCTACCCGCCTGGTATCTGACCAATCGCCATCAGCGTGAGCGGACAACGCTGCAGGCAGCCCTCGCGGAGGCCGTTGATTCGCTGCGTTCGGCCGTGCGCGCCGGCATGAGTGTCGAGGAGGCGCTCGCGTCGCTGGCCAGGAACGGACCGGAAGTGCTCCGTCCGCCACTGGCCGAGCTAGCCCGCGACCTCCGTCTCAGCGGCTTCGAAGAAGCGATTCGACGCTCGCGCGAGCGGATCGCCGATCCCGTCTTCGACATGGTCGCCGCCGCACTGCTGATGTCGCACCGGGTCGGGGGCCGCAACCTCAGCACCGTCCTCGAAGCACTCAGCCGCTCGGTCCGGCAGACCATCCAGGTCGAGCAGGAGCTCCGCGCCCACCAGGCCAAGAACGTCCTGTCGGCGCGGATCATCGCGGCGCTTCCGCTGGCCCTCATCCTCATCATCCGCGGCCTCAACCCCGACTACCTCGACGTGTTCTCGTCGGCGAAGGGGCAGGCGATCCTCGCCCTCTGCCTCCTCAGCATCGCCGTCGGCTACGCGGGGATGCTGAGGGCGACCCGGCTGCCCGGTGAAGAGCGGGTGCTGCAATGACGGCGGGACTGATTCTCGGCGGGCTCTTCGGTCTCGGGCTCTGGCTCGTGGTCACCAGCCTGCCGTGGGCGCGGCGCAGGGCGGACCTGGCATTCGAGCTGCGACGCATGTCGGCCCAGGGACGGATGGATCTGGAGGCCGAACGTCAGCAGGCGGGGCCGTCGATGTTTCTGTCGCCTGCGCTGGAACGGACACTGCGACCCGTCCTGGACGACGCAGGCAGGCTCGTTGGTCGGCTGCTGGCGCGGCTCGGCGTCCGGACGGCCGACCTCGAGCAAAGGCTGGCGGTCGGCTGGCCGGGGATGACACCCAGCCAGTTCTTCGGGCAGAAACTGGCCGTCGCCCTTCTTTTTTTCGCCTGCTTCCCGGCACTGAATCTCGTGGGGCTTCACCCCTTCGGGCCCTGGCCAATCTGGGCCTGGCTTGCTGGTGGGTTCGTCGGCTTCATCCAGCCGGACTGGCTGTTGGAGCGGCGGGTGTCGCGGCGGCGGCAACAGGTTCTGATAGAGCTCCCGACGGTCCTCGACCTGCTCGCGATGGCGGCCAGCGCCGGCCTCTCGCCGGAGCAGGCGCTCCTGGACGTGAGCCGGCAAGTGAAGGGCGTCCTCGGCGAGGGCCTACGCAATGTCGCGCGCGAGGCGGGGCTCGGCACGATGACCCACTCGGAGGGGCTGCGGGCGCTGGCTGCACGCGAGGGCGTCCAGGAGATCGTCTCGATGGCCGATGCCTGGCGGTCCGCGCTCGAACAGGGGCTGCCGCTGGGCCAGGTTATGCTCACGCTCGCCGACACGGTTCGCGAGCGGAAGCGCACGACCCTCATCGCCGAGGGAGAGAAGAGCAGCATCCGCATGCTCTTTCCCGTCACGCTGTTCATCTTCCCCGTCTTCCTCGTCGTCCTTCTCTACCCGGCGGGCGTGCAGCTGCTCGGGCTGAGCGACTGAGGTCGGCACCACGAAAGGAGAATCCCCTCATGAGCCTGCACCGACTCCTCTCCGCATTGACGCGCGGCGAGTCCGGCCAGTCGATGGTGGAGTACGGCCTTATCACTGCACTCATCGCAGTGGTGGCCCTGACCGCGGTCGAGACTCTCGGCGGCGGTATTGTCGACGTCTTCGAGAGCATCACTGATGAACTGGCTGGCATCTAGACGCTGGCCGCGGTGGCGGACGACCGGTGAGGCGGGCGAAACCATGGTCGAGTTCGCGCTCGTGCTCCCGTTGCTCCTCCTCGTCCTGATCGGCGTCGTCCAGTTCGCGCTGGTCTACCACGCGCAGAACGTCGCGACGACGGCGGCCCAGGAAGGCGCCCGGCTCGGCGCGGCCGAGGATGGCGACGCCGCGTCCGCCGAGGCGCGGACGTTAGATGTCCTGCGGTCCGGGCTTGGAGGTGTTGGCGATGGGTTCGCGGTGACGGCCGAGGATTCCGATGAGTGGATCACCGTGACCACCACGGGCGGATACCCGTTCATCATCCCGTGGCTGGGTAGCCGGACTATCTCGATCGACGCCGCGGCCGAGATGCGGAAGGAGGGCTTCCGCAGTGGTCCGTAGGCTCCGCACCATCACGCAGACGGCGGACGGTGAGTCCGGGCAGGCGCTCGTCGAGGCGGCGCTCGCGATTCCCGTCCTGCTCCTGCTGGTCTTCGGGGTGGTCGCCGCCGGCCGCGTCGTTGAGGCGAAGATTGCGGTGCAGGCGGCGGCGCGAGAGTCCAGCAGGGCGCTCGCGGTCGCGCCCTCAGAAGAGCAGGGGATCGCGGACGCGCGGACGGCGGGGGAGAACGTCGCCGATGGCTACGGACTCAACAGCGACCGGCTCACTGTCGAGGTCGATTCCGGTGGTTTCGCCCGTGGCGGAACCGTGACGTCCGAAGTCCGCTACAACGTGTCGCTCTCCGACCTGCCGCTGTTGAGTTTCTTCGATGTAGACGTGGGCGCCAGCCATTCGGAGCGGATCGACATCTACCGGAGCCGGGAGGTAGCTGCGCGATGAGCGTCGTCCGCCGGCTGCACGGTGAAGAGGGCCAGGTGCTCGTGATGGTCGCGCTGATGATGGTTGGCGTCGTGAGCGTCGTCGGGCTCGTCTCCGATGGCGGGCTGGTCTTCGCGCAGCGGCGCGACCTCCAGAACGTCGCCGACGCTGCCGCGGCCGCCGGAGCGATGCAAATAGACGAGGCCGCCTACCGCTCGACCGGTGAAGTGGTCATCGACGAACAGCTGGCCCGCGATGCGGCCGTGCTCTACCTGGACGCCGAAGGTGGTCTTGACTACGTGGTCAGCGTCCTGCCGGGCCGCGTGGAGGTCTCGGTGTCGAGGCGGGCGACGACCGGATTCCTCCGTGTCATCGGCATCGATGGCGTCGAAGTCAGTGCGAGCGCGTCCGCGGAGCCGCGCTACGGCGTCGAGGGCGCGCGCCCGTAGGAGGCACAGCGGATGGATTGGCCACGCATCACGAAGGGGATAGCGAGCAGCTTACTGCTAATGGCGTTGGCTGCCGCGTGCGGCGATGACGATGCTGGTCCAACGCCGACTCCACCTGCCGCCGAAGCGACTCCCCCGTCCACGCCAACGGCGCAGAAGCCGACGGCTACTCCCGACCCGGAGGCAGAAGTGCTGGCTGCGTACGAGAGATACTGGGAGGTCTACGCAGAAGCACTCCGCAATCGTGACGACAGTCAGCTCGATGAGGTGATGACCGGACCCCGCTTGGAGCGCGGGCTAGCAGAGATCGCCGAGCTAGTTGCTGACGGTCGGGCGGTCGAGCAGGTCGTCCACCTCAATCCTATCATCGTTGAGATCGTCGGGGACCAAGCAGTGGTCTTGGACGAGTACGAAAACTACAGCTACTACGTCGATCCGGCGACCCACCAGCCACTTCGCCCAACACCCTCGACGCCCCAGGTCCTTCGCGACACCGTGACGATGCAACGCATCGACGGCGTGTGGAAAGTCTTCGACGGCATCAGACAGGAGTCCACGGAATGAGACCACGCCATCGTTGCCTGTTCCACCAAGCAATTGCGGTTCTGATAGCAGCAGCTTCCGCCATCCTCGTAGCCGCCGGCTCGACCCAGGCCGACGGCGATGACGACGGCCGTCACGTACCCGACGCGGGAATAAGGACGTCGGCGAGCGTCTCGGTTCGTTCGGGACCCAACGGAGTCACGGTCTACATCAGCGTCGCTCAGGAATCTCCCGGAGCCGGCCCGGCCTCGTCATCCAGCACTTCCGTCAGCACGGGACGGGCGCGCTCCTGCCGCATCAGCGCCCAGAACATCGGAATCGTGCTTTCGAACTCTGCCTGGTATCAGGCTGAACAGGCTGCTCACCCCGACCACGTCTTCGGCAGCGTGAGCTGCGATGACGGCTTCTTCGCTTTCATCTGGATCCCGGTAGGCACGCCGGCTGGCGGAAATGTCCAGGTGGTTTTCGTCGACGGAGCCGGCGTGGACCCGGTGGCCGTCGCCCTCGAGCTCCTCAACCACCTTCCCGTCCCGGAAATCGCCATCCAGGTCAATCCTTCGACTGGTCTCGTCGCACTGCCCTCCTGGTTCTGGATCGACGGCTACGACGGCTCACCCATCAGCTCATCCGACTCGCTCCCCGGCGTCACGGTCGATGTCGAGATTGAGCCGCTGGTCTACCGCTGGTCATTCGGCGACGGCACGACCTCTGAGACGACGTCGCTCGGCCAGCGCTATCCCGCCGAGAGCGACGTTCGCCATGTCTACGAGCAGTCCTCGCTGGCAGCCGGTGGCGCCTACTCGGTCACGGTGGAGGTCACGTTCGCGGCCCAGTACCGCGTCAACGGTGGCGCGTGGGAGGCGCTCGATCCGATCACCCGCTCGTTCAGCAACGACTACCCGGTCCAGCAACTGCAGTCCGTGCTGGTGGGGCGGCAGCCATGAGCGCAAGGGAGCTCTCGACCAACCACGAAACAGAGAGCGACGGAGGATGGCTCGGCCTGGTTTCGCTGGTTGCCACATGCGTCGCGGTCGCTGCCGGCCTCTGGTTGCTGAACGGGCCGCCGACCATGTTCGCGTCGGCGCCGGACTGGGGCCACATCCGGGAGGTGTTGACCGGCTCGCGGCTCAGCGACCAGGACGTCATCACTGTCACGACCGGGATCGCCTGGCTCGTCATTGCGTACCTGCTGCTGTCTATCGTGGTACGCCTCGGGCTCGGCCTGGCCACGATGTTGACGGGTCAGGCAGCCTGGGCGCGGAACGGACTTCGCATCACCGCTCCGCTGACCCTTCCCCTGGTACGCCGGGTGGTCGACGGCGCCCTCGCCGGGACAATCCTGTTCAGCGCCACGTTCCACACGCCGTCGGCGGCGTTCGCGTCCTCGGCTGGGGTGACCGCGAGCGTCGAGGCGCCGCTCCCGAGGCACTTGGCCTCGCTCGACGGACAGGTCGCTGACCCTTCGAGGCCCGCGCCAGCCCTGTCGGCGCAAGCCGTTCCTGCTACCTACACCGTGGTGCGAGGCGACCACCTCTGGGGCATCGCGGAGCGGTTCCTCGGGGACGGATTCCGTTGGGTCGAGATCTGGAAGCTCAACCGACAGCGCACCATGGCGGATGGACGGACCTTCCTAGACCCGAACCTCATCTACGCGGGCTGGCAGCTGGAACTGCCGCGGGATGTCGGCACTGAGCCTGAGACCCTCACTGACGAAGAAAGTCTCGGCGGAATGCCCGAGCCGGAACCGACGCCCGAACCGTCGCCGGCGCCGCCGACTCCGGACCCGACAGCGGTCGCCCCCATGCCGACGCCAACGGTGAGTCCGGGTGGATCGGTCGCTCCGGCTGTTGACGATGGTGGCGGGCCGGACCTTCGGCCGTCACTACCGTCGGTGCCAACCCCTGGCAGCGGGCTCGTGGCCGCGGCAGCCGCGATCACCGTCGGTGGTGCGGCAATGCTGCTGGTGTTTCGCCGGACGCGGCATCGGGCATGGCGATCCAACGGACGACGACCCGAACGCCGGCCGGCAGGTTCCGGCGATGCGGCCCGCGTGCTGGCCACGAGTATGGCGCTCATGTCGGCGCTGTCAGAGCTCGATTTCGCCGCCACCGCCATCGTCCTCGTCCGCGAGTCCGACCGGTACCTGGAGTGCACGCTCGACTGCCCGCCGGGCGATGCTGAGGCGCTGGTCGAGTCCCGCTATGCAATCGCCCGCCAGCTCGGATGCGCGGTCGATGGCGAGACCCTTGGCGCGACGCTTGTCCGGCTGAAGCTCTCACGGATGACTCAGCTCGCCGCCTCACTACTCGCCGACAACGTTGCGGGGGACCAGCCACTTCTCGTGCCTGTCGGCGCGTCGGACTCCGGAATCCACTACCTCAATCTCGCGGCCGCTGGCAGCGTCCTCGTAGTTGGTGGACGGCTGGAGGGACGTGATCTCCTCACGAGCTGGTTCACCACGCTCGACTCGCTCCATCCAGAGGGAACCGTAGCCATCGTCGCGGATGAGGCCGCCGGCGATGCCCTCAGCGACTGCCTGGAGCTGCTCCCGGGTCCACCCGACGCCGAACCGCCAGCCGACTCGCCTTCCGCATTTGCCCGATGGCTGGAAACGAAGCTGATAGTGCGCGAGGAAGATCCGGAGCAGCCGGCGCTCCTGGCGCTTCTGGGGCCGAGTCCGGACTCGGCCAATGCTGTCGCCGAAATGGAAGGGGTCCTTCGGCAGGGCCCGGCGCGTGGCGTCTTCGTGATTGCGTTCGCTGACTCGATGGCGGACGTCGGTGCGCGGCAGTCGTTCGGCGCCAGCGTCGTCTTCGGCGATGAAGAGGAGTCCGGTGGGCCCAACGCGATCACGCTGACCCTGCCCCATCCTCCCCCGCTGCGCCTGGAGCCGGTCGTGGTACGGCGGCAGGTCGCGCACCGCCCTCGCAGGAACACGGCGACGCCGGACAGTGCAGCGCCGCCACCAACTCAGAATGGCCACGCTCCATTGGACATATGGGTGGTGGAGAACGACGATGAGCCAGCCGCGAACGGTGATGATGAGGCCCATGAGGCCACCGACCTCGCAGCCCTCCCGTCATCGAATGGGACGCACCCGGAAGACGCGGCAGGAGTTCTCGAGGAACCGCGTGCGGCTCCGTCGAGGGCCGCTGACAGGCAGGCGTCGCTCCCACTCGGAGGACCCGACGGCGAGGCGGATAGCGAGGATGGGCCCGTGTTCCGCGCGAGGCTCTTCGGCACGTTCCGCGTCGAGACGGACGCCGGCGAGATCGACGGTTGGTCGATCCAGAAGGCCCGGGAGCTACTCGCCTACCTTCTCGCCCACGGCGGTACACCTGTTTTGCGCGACACGGCCGCGGAGGCACTCGGTCTGAGCGCAGAGAACCAGGGAGGGCATCCACTTCCCAACGCCGCCTACTACGTCCGCCGCACCCTCAGTCGCGCAGTCCCAGATCTTGAGGGCGAAATCCTCGTCGCTGCGCGGCAGCGGTACACGCTTCGGGCAGGCCTGTTCCGCACAGACATCGACGCCTTCGACGCGCACCTCGCGCGGGCCGAGCGCATGCAAGGCTATGAGGCACTGGTCGAGTACCAGCGGGCGCTAGATGTCTGCACGGCCGATTTCCTCGCCGACGAGGACTACGAATGGGCCGACGCCTACCGGCGCGACTACCAGAAGCGCTTCATCACGGCCGGCCACCGGGCCGCGAAGTTGGCATGTGAACTGCGAGACCCCAAGCTCGCGCTTCGTTTCTACGACGCCATCCTTCAGCGCGACCCCATCGACGAGGAGGCGGTGCGCGAAGCAATGCGGTGCCATACCGCGATGGGTGACGGGAACTCGGCGAAACGCCTGTATAAGAAGCTCATCGAGGACCTGCGTGACGCGCTCGATGACGAGCAGGCGGAACCGATGCCCGGGACGACGAGCCTGTTGAATGACTTGACCCATCCGCCCATGGGCAATCGCTAACGGCAAGACCGCTACGCAAGCCACACAGCTCGGATCACGTCCTTCGGGTCATCCGGCCCGCGAGTAGCCTCGGCCGCCGCGTGCAGCGCGGGCATGCAACGCCAGCGGTCTCACGCGAGCCCGGCAGATTCGAGGGCGGCTTCCCGTGGCCGCACAGGGAAAGAGCAATCAGATCACTAAACTGAGCAATATCTTGACGCTGGGTACCGAACATGCGTACTTTGCCGGCGTGGTGCCCACTTTCATTGATCTCTTTGCTGGCGCGGGAGGGATGACTGCGGGCTTTGTGCGAGGCGGCTTCCAACCCGTGTTCGCCGTCGAGGTCGATCAGGATGCGGTCGAAACGTACCGCGCTAACTTCGGTCAGCACGTTGATGACCGACCGGTAGAGTCGATCCCTGTCGAGCTGTTCCCCAAGGCTGACGTCCTGGTAGGCGGCCCGCCTTGTCAGGGTTTTTCCCCTCTTGGGCGAATGACAGGTGGGCACTCGAACCGACACCTTAACGCGCTCATCGACGAATACGCGCGGGTCGTCGAGGCCGTCCTGCCCAAGGTGTTTGTGGTCGAGAACGTCCCGCACTTCCTACGCTCGGCCGAGTTTGCGAAGTTCGCTGAGCGGATGCACCCAAACTACGTAGTCAGGGCGGCGGTGCTGGATGCGTCGGACTTCGGCGTCGCCCAGCGGCGGCGCCGAGCTGTGGTTATCGGGTCACGTCTAGGGACGCTCGATCCCGCTCAGATTCCGCGTACCGGCCGTCGAACGGTGGAGGAGGTAATTGGTCACCTTCTGCCTCCCCGGCCCCCGGCCAACGACATCACACGCGGACAGCTTTTCGCTGGGTCGATGCTTCACTTCCCGAGAAACCCGACGCCCGTTTCGGTTGAGCGCTATCGGCAGGTCCCACCTGGCGGCAACCGATTCGATCTAAGCCGGAGCCGACCCGACATCACTCCCCGGTGCTGGCTCGACAAGGCCACTGGCAGCACAGATGTCTTTGGCCGGCTGGAATGGGGCGGCATGGCGTTGACGATTCGCACCGAGTTCTTCAAGCCGGAGAAAGGCCGCTACCTGCATCCATCCGAGCATCGGGCCATCACTCACCTGGAAGCGAGCCTCCTCCAAGGATTCAACGAGACTTTCCTGTGGTTCGGAACGAAGACGAGCATTGCCCGCCAGATCGGGAACGCGGTGCCGCCTCCGTTTGCCGAAGCGATTGCGAAGGCAGTGAGCGCGCACATGGTCTGCGCAGACCGCCCCGAGCTCGCCGTTGCCACAGATCAGCTCACCACCGCCGCCCATCGAGCGGCCGTGGAGCCGCAAACTCTATCCGGTTCAGCAGTACGAGCGGTCCAGTGAGGGGATGAGCTTCACCTGGATCGGGCCAAGGCCTCGCCCAGCCGACTCCCGAGTTTCTTGAAGGTTTCTCGAGCAGACTCCGAGATCACGAGCGCAAGGTAGGCTCGCGCTCTTGATGCCCCGACGTAATTGAGGAGGGCGGACTCATCGGAGGTCAAGTCGTCAAGTTCCGCCAGGACAATTGCGTCGGCCTCAAGCCCTTTGAACCCAGAGATGGTCGAATGCGGAATGAATCGCCCACCTGGCGTATTCGGCGCTCCGACCGGGATCGCACAGCCCGGAAGTGCACCGCGAAGAGAGCAATTCCCAAGAGTCTGACGTGTGAGTACGACAACTTGCTCGGGCTGAAGCTCTCCCGCGCCCAAGAGCCGACCGAGTAGCCTGCCGACCTCCCGCCTCACGTGGTCCGCGTCCCGATACCAGATGAGCTCAACCTCCGGCCCTTCGGCTCTCAGCACCTCATCCGGCGCTGCCCCCGCCAAGAGGCCAGCGGTGACCGCGATCGCCTGAGTGTTGCGACAATTCACAGACAGCCTAAAGCGGAATCCTCCTTCGAGAGCCTGCCATGCCCGCGGGTTCTGCGATTGGTAGATGTTCTGTCTTGGATCGTAAAATACTCTCCAGACCCCTCGCGCAAATCCCCCTTTCAGCAACGCATCCATGACGTCCACATATTCGTCGAGCAATAGATCCTGAGCCTCGTCCACGATGAGCACGTCGTAACTCTCGAGACGGTCGAGTTCGACAAGTGCATCCAGAGCGACGTTAGGGTAGAAGACTGAAAACAGCCTAGGTCCATCGATGTCTTGGAGGCGGTCTTGCATGCCCGCCTCTCTGATTAGAGTCGCCATCAGACCATGTAAGTGGGCGACCTCGATTCCATCGACATCCTCCAGACCACCTCGTAGGTATTCTGCCAAGGCCCGATTGAAGCAACAGAGCAGTACCTTCTTCCCGGCCGCGGCCTGGCGAACCGCCTCCTCGCGCGCGAGCAATGTCTTGCCCGTCCCGGCGCCACCCCGCACCAAAACTCGCGGAGCCTCATCAAGACCATCGAGAACTCGGTATTGCTCCAGAGTGAGGCTCAACAGTTCGCCGTTGACGTCCGACACTCGGGATCGGAGGGACGGTCGAAGGTCGAAATCAGGCCGGAGGAGCTGGACGATACGCGCGCGAACTGCCGGAGGAACGGCACCCTTGGTGGGGAAGCGCTGCTGCCAATGCTCGCCGAGTCTCTTGACATAGCTGGCGACCGGCTTTCCGGCGTCGCGAAGGTCGCAAACCACCCGAAGGTCGACATCGGGCCCAATCGCGTTGAATTCGATGTCGGGTGTCACGATACCAAAGCCGACCAGCACAGCCGCAAGAGACTCATCGAACGCGCGGAGATGATGATGCAACTGGGGCGTTACAGATCCCACCTGCTCAAACGGTCCTTCGCTCGATTTCGACACTCGGCCGTCACGATCAGTGAATTCCCAGATGCCACTCGCTCGAGAAACCCGGCCCCCCTTCACTTCCAAGCAGAACACGCCGAGCGGACCGACCAACACGAAGTCGACCTCTGCCCAGGGTTTTCGGGCATGCTCGGCAACACCCAACGAGTGCAGGACGGTCCAGTCGTCGCTCAGCTCATCGCGCAGGCGCACAAAGAACTTGCGTTCGGCGGCGCTGCGCGTGCGCTCTGCGACGTACGGCGGGATCATCCGGGCCATCAAGCGCCCACATCAAAGAACGCGAGTTCGGGCGATCCCGGAGCTCCGGCTATCAGCGCGCGATCGAGTAGGACGTTCATTTCTTCGCAGCTGACCTCCGGCAGCAACACGCAAGCGTGGCACGCGGCGAGATTGAGAGAGTCGACTCCGGCGGCGTCGGCCTCGATGCAGAGTGGATCCGATGAGCACCACGCCGCACGGGCGACAGCCTCCCGAAGCGATGTTTCGAGACTCAAGCTTCGACCTTGCTGAATGACACCGCCGAGGCTACCGGCCGAATCGCTTGTTGCGGTGTAGATCAACATCCCTGCCCCATCCCCTGAGGCGAAGAGCCGCTCTCGCAGCGATGCGGCCGGATACCCAGAATCGAGTGCCCATTGCGCAATCAGGATATGCGCCAGCGTGTGAACCAACACGAGCCGGGATGTAATGACGCGGTTTGGCTCTCGGCCTTGTTCGTCGAAGATGCGGCTGTAGTTCGCGTTGATCGAGGAGACCCGCCTGACGACCTCGGGCCGCTTCTCCCACTCCGACAGACGATGTTCGTCGAGAGCGATGAAGACTCCCTCTCCGCTTACGTCAATGGCAGGCAGCCATCTCGAGTCTTCCAGCGACAGGGATGCCCTGAACTCCGGTGGGTCCCCCGGACTCGGCGGGAGAATCCTGGTGAAACCTTCGAGGGCTCGGACCTCGAGCAGCCGCTTCGCGAGCATCACTCGTGAGAAGAACTTCTCACAGAACGGGGTGATGGCATCCGCTGGCTCGCAAACAAACTCGTCGTCGGATCCGGTTTCCGCCCGTCCTCGCAGTAGCGCTTCGAATTCCTCCGATCGGATGGATTCATCGCTGACGGCCTCCGGCTCACCCTCGCGTCGCTTCCGATCAGCGACGGCCGCCGTGAGGTCTTCGACCGTGTACTGATATCCGCCGCCACGCATGTCGGTATTCGCGTACAGGGACTCAATCGTCGCGGGAATGGCGTCTGTAGGAACCGCCCTCAGCACCTGCCAATGTCGGTTCAGTACTTTGAAGATTCCCTCCGACCAAGGCGGGATCGACAGAGCCGACCGAAGGACGGCGAACCAGACGTTCGAGGCACCTCGCTGTAGCGTCCTTAGGGTCTGGTCGCATCCCTCCTCTCCCTGGCGGAGCCACGGCCGACGCCCGCTGCAGGCTTGCCCGGCAAGTGCACCGCGCGAGAAGACTCCCTCCATCGTCGAGAATCGCCCACAAGTGCAGGTGATGCGGATGTCGCGAAGCGCGGAACTGGTGCCTGCGGACTCGATCGACAGCGCATGGCTCGAATCGCCCTCCGGCCTACTACCGCGATGGACCCACCAGAAATATGGAAAGTCGTCGATGTGACCCCTATGACACGCTACGACGAAGCGGGAAGGAAGCAGCTCGGTCATACACACTGGGCACCTGTTGTCGCGTTTCCCGACGAGCCGGTCATGCTGTTCCAGGCCGACGCTGCAGGATGGGTTAGGACATGACACCCACGAGGGAAAGCGGACAACGGGCAGGTCGTCACCCTTGTCCGATGCCGGCGGACGCCGGAAGCCACTGACATGAAGCTGCCGCTCGAGCCGTGGTTCGTGCAAGTCAGGATCCGCCGCCGGCCATCGATCGATACCCGCCACCATGACTGACTCGACTCCCACCGGCACCATCGCTCCGACACCGTAAGTCGTGACGATCTGGCTCCGGCGAACCGACCATCCCTGCTTTGGCATTCAACTACTCCAAGTAGAGATGAGTCTCCGCATCGACATCTCGAAGACTCCACATGGTAGGAAACGCACCCCCATCGTCGCCCTGGGACGCGTCGCCGAGGAGCGCCATTGACGGCTCGGCGTGTTGGAAGAAGAGCGCCCCAGGCTGGTCGGCTCTCTCCTCCCAGCGCCTACGGATTTGGGTGAGCTGTTCGCGCGTCGCGTCCACGGAGGCGCGATCGATTACGCGAACTCGGTCGCAGATACGTTCGATGACCTCGTCGAGCGCGTCGCGAACGTCATCCACGTCTCCAGCTGCCGCGTTCGGTCGGAGCGAGGGGATGGAAAGGCGAGCGAGAGCGACAAACACCGCGTGCAGCGCGCGATCTCGAGCTCGCGGAGAGAATGGGGTCACACTCGTGGCTTCAACCTGACGATACAGTGCCGAGTGGTAGGTCACGAAAGCTTCATAGTGAGAGCGATCTCGGGATTTGGCTGCGTTGAGCAAGGTCACCACGAGCCCCGGGTGTTGCCGTCCGACACGACTGGTCGCCTGAATGTACTCCGAGGTGGCTTGGGGCTGGCCCATCACAACCATGAGTCCCAGCCGATCAACGTCCACGCCCACCGAAATCATGTTCGTTGCGAGAATGACGTCGAGAGCCTGAGGATCTGGATACGAGATTGCCATCGCCGACAGGTGCTGGGGGATACGTGACGACTCTGCGCGACTGGTCAACTCGATGTGTTGTTCGAGATGGCGGCGGACGTGCCCGGATCGGCGAGCCAGCAGCTCGACTCGATCTTCAACGTCGTCACGAACTTGTATCTCGGCGGCTCCGAGCACGCGAAGGCTGTTGAAATAGCCGACGAGAGTCCAGTAGGGGTCGCGCGCGTCGTCTGGCCCAGGCAGCTCCGCAGCCGCCTGTAGGAGCGCCGCGTAAACTCGAATCATCAACGTTGTCTGGCTGACGCCGGGGGCCGAAAGGCCCAGATAAAGCCGCGTTCCTCGCTGGTCGGCTGGCCGCTCAACGGCAAAATACGAATCGCGAGAGTCGATCCCCGGTGGCGGGAACTGGCGAACCGGACGCCCGAAGACCGCCAGGGCTTGGTCGGCGGCGCGGCGGATAGTGGCGGTGGAGGCGATGACCTTGGGCGGGATCCCGGTACGGCTCGCTAGCTCGTCGACCACGGTTTCATAGAGGCCGGTCAGTGTGCCCAATGGTCCAGAGATAAGGTGAAACTCATCCTGAATAATAAGCTCCGGCGGAGGCTCGGGATGCCCGATGTTGAATAGCGAGCTCACGTCCTCTCGCCAAGGAAGGCTGGCAAACTTATCGACTGTTGCGATCAGGAGAGTCGGACGGTAGGCGTATACATCCTCATCGACGACGAAGATCGGGAGCCCGCTGCCGAACTCGCAGACATCGTTCATGCAGGCTATGACCAGCCTTGGGTTCATCTTGGAGATGTAGTAGTTTCTGTACCCGAGAGAGCGACCGCACCATGGGCATTGGTGCACCTGCATGGGGCTTCCCACGTCTAGCGGCACGTGTTTTTGAATCTTCGAGAGGGCATCATCGGCGGCTTTTCGGGTTAGTGGTGTGGCATCTCGTCCAACCCAAAGCCCGATCGATATCGGGTCACGTCCAAGGTCCGAGCGCCTACGGCGGAGGTACTCGCATGCCACGATCAGCATCGAAGCGCGCTGGAACTGCTGAATCGTCAGCAGCCTAAGGGTGTACCGCATCAAGGCGGTGACTCCACCTCCAGCGTCGTTCCGAAGGCGACGAAGGAAAGTAGTGAAGGCAATCAGTCCGAGATACGCCTCGGTCTTCCCGCCGCCGGTTGGAAACCAAAGCAGGTCAACAATTCGACGATCGTCCGACGCAGGCTGTGCTAATCCGGGGAGATTCAGGAGAATGAAGGCCAGCTGGAAAGGTCGCCAGCGGTGTGTATCGTCCTCCGACGGCCCTTCTGGCGATGCACCAGCTTGGAGCCATTCAGTTCGGGCGCGCTGGACAAGCATGGCGCGATTGGCAAGCAGGAAAGACTGCCATGCAAGGTCATCTGAGTCCAGCAGCTCGATGCCGGCCCGCATGCGTCCGAGCGCTTGGGCGGCGGACTCCAGATGCTCATCCGCTGTGCGGCGTAGATCGTCATCCTTCCCGAGCGACGCCACCACCTCGCCCCGACCGGCAACCCACGCTTCGAAGCCTCCGGCCAGGTCCCTCAAAGTCTGGAGCACTTGCCGTTTGTCTTGCGAGGAGAGGCGAAGCATGGAGAGACCACTGGCGTCGATGTCCGGATTCGAGTCGGCTAGTGGAAGCTCATATTCCGGAGTGAAAGTGGACCGCACAGCCGCAGCCCGCTGTCCATCCGGGTCGAGATCCCACGTTGCGGAACACCCGTGGCCGACGGCGAAGACTGGGGCGTGCCTATAAAGCAGTCGGTACGATCGAACATCGGCATCCGAGGTGGCCGAGCCCACCGCGGGCCGCGGCACGAAAGCTCCAGGTCCAGAGGGGGAGCGGATTTCGAGGCGCGCCTGAAAGTAGGCGGCGGCGTCCCGGAGCCCCGATTCAACGGCCTTTCGGTTGACGACCACCACGGTGACCGATGCCCGCGCGTGCGCGTCGGGAACGCGAACCCTAACGAAGAGTTCTAGGTCTTCCTCTAGCTCGATTGTTTGATCGCCTGGTGTGTCGATGCGAATGGCTGGCCGGTTCCAGGAGCGAGGGATGCGTCGCCAGCGGCTGCCGGAGCCGAGGCCCCCGAAGCGCCGCCGATAGGGCCCTTCCTGAGCTTCCGGCTTGTCGCCGGGGATCTCCTCATACAGTGCAGCTTCAACCTGGACTGAGAGGGTATCCGCGACGCTCGTATCTACGGCGAATGTCAGGCCCATCGAGGACGGATAGCGACGATTCGCCAGCGAGACCGGGGGATCCGGCGGGGAGTCGAAATCGTCGTCGACGGCATCAAGATCCTCGGCCGGATCCGGTGGCACTTGGGCTTCCCCTCGGCAGGGGTAGAGAATTCCAGTCACGTATTGCTCGAGTGGCGCATCGTCCAGTATCTCGTCGGGTGCCGACGGACCGAGCACGTCGGTCGCGAGATAGTCGACCATCCGCGAGCGGAATTCGTAGTGATCCTGAAGGTTCAAGGCGCCTCCTTGGCTCGAAAGACGAGTTCCCCGAGCCCCTGAGCTCGTACACGCAGCCATAGGGGCGGCCCATCGAGTCCGGCATTTTGGGCCGCCGCCGGATCGCCAGAGACTGTATCGACGCCTTCGACTCGAATCTGGTCAATCCGGAGCGGCCAGTTCTTCGTCTTGCCGTACAGCTGACCGCCGAGTGCGTTGGAGAAGTCGTCACTCAGGCGTCCAACACGCACTCCGCCGTGTGAGAGGTCGTAGCAGCCTGGGCGCGACTCCGACAGTTTCACCGTCAGGTCGTCGCCGGGCTTGACTTGCTCCGCGATGTAGTCCTGCACTTCCGTCGCCGTTCGCCGATCTTCTGTATCTATCGGCGGATTCTCGAGGTCCGAGTCGTTCGGCTGGATCTCGAAGGCATGGAGGTGCCCTTTCTTGTACCCCCACCGCACCCAACGGCCTTCGTAAAGGCCCCCGGGGGTCGACATCCGCCTAGTGTCGGGGGGCGGCAGCTGGAACAGTTCCCGTCGCGCCCTCGTCATCGCTACATAGAGGAGTCGCGCAGCCTCTCCTATCTGAGTCTCGTCGAGTTCTCGCTCGGGTTCGGCAGCCACAAAGACGTAGTCGTATTCGAGCCCCTTGGAACGGTGGATCGTCGACACGACGATGTGGGCATCGTCACCATACGAGAAGTCGTCGGGGAGATCGCCGACTGCTATCCGCCGTGTCACCAGATCCAGATCGACTGGCGACCTCACCGGCCCGGGAGCGAGTAGATGCAGAAGCGACCAGGCCTCGGCGACATCGACATCCAGCACGCCGGCGTTTTGGAACAATGACTCAAACGCTCGCTGTCCGAGCGACTGACCGCGAGCTCCCCGCAACGTGCGGGCGACCCACGGAGGCACGACGCGGTCGGTCGCCGAGCGCCGTACGCGATGGTCAATGCCATGTACCCACAGGTCGCGGCTTGTCAGTAGGGCGTGGGCGTTCCAGGAGCCGAGAATTCCCACACTTCCGTCCATGCGAGAGAGTGCCGAATGGGGCGGAGCAGCGTGCAGACGGAAGAGACTAGTCCGGAGTCGGTGCAGGACGGAACGATAGTCGGGATTGGCGCCATTGAGCTCCGCGCCGGCCCAGAGGCCGGCCTGCGCTTCGGCGGTCTGCACCCGGAAATTCTTGGTCAGCGTTCGCTCGACGATCGACGAACGATAGCGATGTCGGAGCCGATCATAAAGGATCGACGGCCCAAGTCTCCGCTCCTCTCCCTCCAATTGGAAGTTGTAAATGCCTTGAGCCGGGTCGCCGAAGAGTGTCCATCCGCAATTGGCCCGATCCAGGACGGCGAGAACAAATGCCCCTCGGATTCCAACCACATCCTGCAGCTCATCGATGAACACGTGTCGCAACCCGCTCAGCTGTGACGGTGAGTCGTCGCTGTTTCGCAAGAGTTCGGTGGCAGCTAGAATGCGAGCATCATAGCCAGCGGCCGCCCAGCGCCCTTCCGGATCAGCCTCTCGCAGGATGCGAGTCGCGAATGAGTCGAAAGTTGAAGCCCGCACCCAGCTAGCTTGCCCGCCCAGAGCGCGCAATCGAGCGCGTAGCTCGCCAACCGCCGCACGGCTAAACGTCAGCACTAGAATCTCCGAGCCCGGCGCGAGCCCCTGGTCCACAACGAGATGCTGAATTCTTCGGACGAGTACCTGCGTCTTCCCGGCTCCAGGACCAGCCGTCACGAGAAGCCTAGCGTCGCAGCGAGCCTCGATCACCTCTAGCTGCTCACCCGTTGGTCCCTCAAGCGGACTGGGAGCGGAAACGGCATCCGTCATGCCGTGCTCCTGCGCCAGCCCGGGCGTGGGCGTGGACTTGCTTTCGGGCTCCGTCTCAATAGCACGAAGGCGTTCCGCCAAGAATTGACGCAGTTGGCGTGCCCTATGGGTTTTCCGGTGGCGCAGTTCGTGGATGACCTCCTCCAACGTCGAGCGGTCGTTGCAGGACGCAAGTTCGAGTAGGTTGCCGAATGGCTCGGAGAGGAACCTGCGACTCCTCCTGCAGGCACAGAGTTCATCATTCCAGACCGTTGGAAGCATCCGGCGAATCCCACAAGTAGTCGAAGTGATGAAACGCCAAGCGTTCTCCAAACTGACGGACGTTGTCCTCGACGTTCACAACGAGACACCGCTCCTTCCCGCCGTTCAACGGACCGCGAAGCCCTCGCCCGATCATCTGTTGATAGAGGTTCGGGCTGTACGTGGGCCTGGCTATGTAGAGCGCTCGCACCGCGGGCGCGTCAAAGCCCTGCGTGAGGACGCCGTAGTTTGTCAGAACGCGGAGCTCCCGGCGCCTAAAGCGCTCAACATACGAGCGTCGAGCCCCCGGCGCCGTCTCGGAGGACACAGCCGCTGCTGGGATGCCTTCAAGCGACAGCAGGGCCGCCATGGTCTGCGCGTGTGCGACCGACGTTGCGAAGAAGAGAACGGGCCAGTCCTCAGGCAGGCTCCGTAGGGAATCGAGCAGAATGAGATTTCGCTTGACGCTCGCACCGAGGGTTTCCTCGACGGCCGCCGGTAGCCTTCGAAGCCTGCGGAGATCATCCATCTGCTCGTCGGTTAGCTCGATGTCCTCGCCGGGCAGCAGGCGATGATCCACCGCAGCCAACACGCCCATCGTTTGGAGCGTCTGCTCGGGATTACCGCCCAGGATTCCGACGTCCAGCCGGCGGCGGCCATATCGCGCGGCCAGTCTCTCGGTCTCCGATTCACTCACGCCACGAAACGGCGTCGCCGTGAGCCCTAGCAGCGCGGCCTCATCCCGTCGCTGCGACCGTCCAAGGCCGAGCCGATTCAGCAGTTCGGTGTACTCCGGCCCCACGGAGCCGTGCGCCTCATCAACTACAAGGCACGCCACATCGGGCAGCCAAGCGTACGAAGGGTCGTCTAGAGCACCCCGCAGCTTCTGGATCGTTGCCACGATGACATGAACGCCGTCCTCGATGGGACCCGTCTCGTTCGACGACCAGAATCGGCTGATGTGCAGTCGCTCCGGTGGGCCAACTGAGCGCCATACGTCGATCCAGGACTGGACCGCCTGTTCGCACAGTTCGTCGCGGTCAGCAACCCAGAGCAGCGGCCCGGCGAAGCCGTCCTCGCATACAGCCTCGACGACTGCCTGCACGGCGATGCGAGTCTTGCCGGCTCCCGTAGGCAACGACAGAAGTGCTCGGCGTGCTCCTCGGTCCGTCTTGAGTAGCGCCCGTATCCGATCGGCGATCGTGCGCTGGAACTCGTGAAGTTCCGGAAGGGCGAGGGGGCCATCGACCTCGACCGTCGGTTCTCGGACGGGCGAGCCAAGCCCGGCGTATTCCCTTGTGAATCCGAGTTCGAGAACAAACTGTACTGCTGCGCGACTGCCGGCCCACTGTACGGGCACCTCAAGACCTTGCTCTTGGAGGGCCGAACGAAACTGTCGCAGCACATCCGTCCCGAACATGGCGAGGGCGACTTCGCCGAGCTGCGCATCGCTCAACTCGCCGTGCATGTCTTCCACCGCATCTAACAGTGGACGCGGGAGCTCGCGGCGAATGGCATCGGCCCCTATGAGTGCGAGAAGGCGAGCGCCATCTGACGCTTGCTCTCGAGCTCGAACGAGCAGGTCTCTCCGCCGCTCCTGCCGACGGCCGTCGAGGACCTGTTCTACGTCGATAGTGGTGAGCCCGAGGCGAAGCTGCTCCGAGATCACGCCGAGCCCCTCGGCCTCGTCCAGCCAGTCGGCGATATAGAGCATTTCGCCCGATATCAGACTGTCCTTAGGAACGTGAGATCTTCCGGACTCGGTCAAGAACTCCAGTCGGAGCGTTGAGCATCTTTGCAGTCGAAGCAGTTTGGCGTCGTCTGCAAGATGCCAGCGGAGACCGGGGTACTCGTCCGTTAGCAGGTTCGCAGGTCCCGACGGCACAGCCACTACAGTGCGTCTCACGCGTTCGGCAGCCGACCTAAGTCCCCAACGCTCCAGCAGGCGGTCTCGTTCACGTGGTGTCTGCACAAGTATTCCGGGTAGGTCGTCGGCCATTAGGGCCTCGAATTCGTGGCGGTCGACGGCCACGCAGACTTCTCCGGTTGGGGCGTCAACTCTCGCGGCTCCTCGACGACACGGGATCGTGGCTGGGGGCACCAAGTGATCAGCCGCCGCGGCAAGAAAGTCACCCACCGCGCGGTCTTCATCTAAGCGTCCCACCGCAGCCAGCCCATCCTCCCATTGTTGTGGAGACAAATCTGGCAATCCTTGAGGCAATCCCAAGAGTCTCGCCTGGTGGGCAGGGATGTCGGCGACGGGGAGCGCCGCCTTGAACGCAGAAAGACCAGGGCCAACGCTCTGTTCGATAGTTCGAATCCCAAGGCTGGTGCGGAGCCGGCCCTCACGCCGTATGAACCAGTAGAGCGGATCGGGAATCTCCCTTCGTGGATACGAGGGCTGCGTCAAATGAGCCAGGTTCCAGGGCACCCGCTCGCCTGTTTGAAGGGCAGCCTCAGTGAACGCCGCGCGCCCCTCCTCGCTGAGATCTTGAAGTGGGGTCAGTGGTCCGATCGTCGATGCTGACTCGAACGTCAGGTACTCATCTCGCGGTCGAGAGTGCCTCGAGTCAAGAGCCTCTAAGTAGTCTGCAACGACAGAACGCCGGAATACGTCGAACCAATGTTCCGCCTCTGCCTGATCCCAAGCTCGAGGCGCCTCGGCGCCTCCGAGAGCCTCGATCAGAGGACGATCATGGACATGATAGCGAACGTCGACCGTGATATCGGGGTCACGACTCCCATCGTCGGGCACGACCGACCCTGGCAGCAGCACCTGATTCAACGGGCGATACCTCCCGGAGAGCGTGCGCACCCTGATCTCAGTCGCCGCAGTCGAAAAGAAATGAGCTGGGCCAGCTGGGCGCCAGATCGTTCGACGGCGGGCGCCACGCACGATTGCCGCTGCCTCGGCGGTGTCGACCGTCCGAGCAAGAACCCAGAACCGCTCCCAATCAATGTCGCTCCATTCGCTCACGTCTTGCGACGCCAGAGTCCGCAGCTCAAGGCCGGGATCGACCCGACGAACCCCGAGGGTCTCCAATGCCGAGAACGCCTCGTGATCTTCGGCGAGCCGCGGATCGACAACCGTCACGCCGGTTGTAGGAGCGTACAGCCCCGGACTGAACAAGCCCTCGGCACTCGGCGGGAGAAGCCGTCCATCGGCGGTCAAGACGATTGATGCCGACAAGACCTTCGCTGCCAGGTCGGGTGTGGCGTTGCGCCGGACGTGAGCCGCGACCCGCAGGGCATCCCGGCAGGCCGCTGCTCGATCGCCGCCGGTAGATAGGAGGCTTTCGAGCCAAGGGATCACATCGGACGCGGAACGTTCGCGAAGGCTCATCAGTCGCTCGACGCGCGAGCGTCGGTCGCGCGTGTCGGCATCCATGTGCACCCAATCCACCGGGCGGAATGGCGACCGAGACCAAATGGTGAGAGCCTCCGCCGGGATTCCTTCTGGGTGAAGATGAATCTCGTCAGCGAATCTCAGGCGGGCCGCCTGGTCCGGTAACGACACGCGCTGCGCCATCCGCTCGTAAACTGCCGCAGTGAGCTGAGCGTCCGCCCAATTCCGCGACTCACGTCCGCGGGCCGGTATGAGGTCGAGGTAGTGCCCAGGATCGTTAGGTTCGAACAGCTCCGGGATAGCGTCGGCGATGAGTTCGGAGGCGACGTCAATCAGTTCCTCGTTGAACGGACCCGATAGCAAGTTCTGGCGGTCCTCATTGGTCTTCCAGGGCGCGTTGAGGATTCCGGATAGCGTGGTGCGATATTCAGTGGGGAAGAAGGCCCAGAACTTTCCGTCCTCCCTACGACCGCGGGTCTGGACAGCCCACATCAGCGGGATCGAGTCCCGGTCAGCTAGCTCACCCGCATCCTCACGGGCGGAGGGAGACGGGCGATGGAGCCGCTCGAACAGTTGCCACTCACTCACCCTTCCAGCCTCCGACAGCTCCAACCGCTGGCCTTGGCGGCCCAGCTCGATCCGGCGCCAAAATCCTGTCGCGCGGTCGTCAAGTTCCAGGGCAGAGACGTGCGGACTGAAAATTAGGAATTCACTCGGAAAGTTCGCTATGTCGGCCGATAACCACGGGGCCGCCTCGGCACCTCCCGGGAGCCGCACGACAGTGGTCGCCCACTCGAAAAGCTGAGCGAGCACCGGGTCCTCGGTCGCGGCCTTGGACGGATCGACTGGATAGGCAAGCCGCAGCACTGGAAACCGCTCGGCCATCGGTGCAGCGCCCAAGATCCGCCGTCGAGTCTCCACCGCGTCGAAGACGAACGATCCGGAGCGACTGTAGAACTCCGGGTGGCGCGTGATGCCCAGCACCGACTTGAACCCCAGCCCGAACCGGCCGATTTCCGTCCCTCGCTTCGCGGACACGTGCGACAGCAGGAGCGAAGCGACACCGGTTTCGTCGATGGGCCCGCCTTCGTTTGCGCAGTACAGCGCGGTATCGGTCAGGATGATAGCGATGCGACCGGGAGGCGCTCCGATCAGAGCATCGGCGCCGTTCTGGATGAGCTCGTACAGCTGCCTGCGACCGTAGCCGCCCTGCGCCGTTGCGCGTTCGATGTTGGCGTGTTCAAGAACTAAAGACGGGTGCGCCTGATAGGCACGCAGGACTTCGAGGGATAGGCGTTCAGCAGCCTTGCAGACGTCCGATTCCGGGCCCCTCCACTCAAAGCGAGAGCCGGGCAGTGAGCTCTTCATTGCGCAGCAATCCACATGTCGTCGAGAATTATCCTCAGGATCTCGACTCGCGGCGATGATGCGCGGGTGACTCTAGCTGCGGGCACTTCCGTCACGCCCCCGCCCCCTTGCGCCGAGGTAGCCAGGTTGTCAAGACGCGGCCCCTCCCGATTCTTGTTTGCGAACAGCTGACCCCATCGCCGGCATACCCTACTCCGAGGAGAGTCAGCGCGTGACGAGTCTGGAGTGCCCGTTCGGTAGAAAGCAGATTCTAGAATACCGCCGGCGAATCCTCAGCTTTGCGCGAGGTCACGCGCGGAGCTTCCCCTGGCGCGACAGTACGGACCCGTACGCGGTGCTGGTCGGGGAGATCTTGCTTCAGCGCACCTCCGGATCGCACGTGAGTCAGGTCTTCGAACGATTCCTGAATCGCTGGCCGACTCCACACGATTTGGGCATTGCTGACGAAGAAGAGCTGGCGTGCGTGCTTCGTCCGTTGGGGCTAGCCAAACGGACGCCGCTCCTTCTAGAGATGGGTCGTGCCGTAGACTCCTTGGGGGGTGTCCCGCTGTCGCCCAAGGCCTTGACCAAACTGCCGGGCGTGGGGCGCTACACGGCGCATGCCGTCCCGATCTTCACTACAAACCGAAACTTACCGCTCGCAGATTGGGTAATCGCGCGTATTCTACGTCGCTACTTCGGGCTCCCGGGGACCGGACGACCCAATGCCGACGAGGAACTGTGGGCTCTCGCAACCGACATCGCCCGGGTCGGTCGGGCCCGCGAGGTCTGGATCGGGACGCTCGACCTGGCGGCTAAGTATTGCCGGTCGAGGCCAACTTGCGCGGCGTGCCCGCTACAAGCGACCTGCTGCTATGCCAGACCGTCGTTGGAGCCCAGAGCGTAGCGCCGACAATCCTTAATGACCTGGGCTTGCGGCTTCGGTCTACACCGTCGCCTTGCGCCACCTCGGGCGGTTGCCTTGAGCACGGATCGCGCAGGCGTGTCGTACCGCAGCTGACCGATCCACGCGCTCTCCGCGAAAGGCTAGAAAGATGGCTGGCGGGGTCACTCCCGGCCTATGCTTGATTCTGCGAGAACCGGGTAATTGCCGCGAGAATCCCTCGAGCGACCTGGGTTGGATTGTCTTCGTCCGAGGTCACGTCGGTCCAGAGACCTGTGGACTCACCCTCCACTTGGCCTGCCCACGACTCTCCGGCCGTTCCGAACCAGAACTTCGGTTCGTCCAAGTCAACATCGGCTTCCGCGACGACGATGCAATACGTTCGGCCGCCAGTATCCTGCCAGCCAGCGTTCACCCCGCAGCGCCGGAGGATCGACACAACCTTCTCAAGCAGAGTCTCTTCTGGGGACAAGACAACCATCCTTCGAACACTTTAGCCCGGCCGCGAGCGGAGCGGAAAGGGGCTCCTGGCAC
>JADLFM010000170.1 GCA_020845495.1 Chloroflexota bacterium | reverse complement strand
ACCGACCCCGCATCCGTACTCCACCGCTCGACGTCGATCGCCTCCCGCTTCCGCCGCGCCATCCTTCCCCTCCCGCTCCGTCCTCCCCCCATTCTCTCTCAGCTCTGCAGAATCGTGCAGGGCACCCTCCCATCGACGATTCGGGCGGCCTGCCGCTCGCTGAAGGCAGGGAGCAGGCGGCATGGTCGGGTTGTCAGAAGCGAGAAGTCTGCAACCTTTTGGCGGCTTGATTGGATTGACCCGTGCGATTGGGCGTCCTACGATGATTACAACCCCCCCACGGAGGCACCCATGCATCGCATTATCGTCGCCAATCGGCGCGGCCATCAGGTCGTGGAGTGGGATACGTCGACCGACACCGAGGAAGCCCGCGAACGGATCGCCGAAGCGGAGCGGATCATCCGTGAGGCGCGTGAGCGGGGGTGCGTGGTCTCGAGGAAGGTCGATGGCCGCCATGTCATCGACAATCGGCCGTTCGACCCGAAAGTCGAGGAGTACCAGATCATCGCCCCGATCGCGGGCGGCTGAGCGGGAGCGTGCAGATGCTCGGGCCTACGCTGCCCGGGCATCCACCGTTCTGTAGCTCGATGCTCCTGGTTGGCCTTCTGAGCGATTCTCGATGATCCTCAGCGGTTTCTGGCACTGGCTCCTGGGCGGCGATGAGGCCGATGGCGACGATGAGGACGACCGGGCCGCATCCCCCGAGGACGTCGAGCGGCCCTGGCTCGCGTGTTGGGATCACCTCCCGAAGCGCACGGCCGGTTCGGACTTCACGCGCGCTGACTACCGTGCGGCTCGTCAGCGCGCCGCCGACATGGCTCGCTCCACCCTCGGCGAGCAACTCTGGGCCGAGCTTCAGCGCGACGGCTACCTCGAGGTTCCCTCGAAGATCTATCCGGGCGTGACGTACCGCCTACGGGTCGGTCGACGGATCGAGGTACGGTGCGCGCGCGGTACGCCCATGCCCTGGGTGTATCCGTACCTGTGTATCAATCCGACCTACCCGTTGCCAGAGGTCGAATTCTTCGCTCACCTGTACCTGTACGTACGCGATCGCGAGGACGAGATCGTCCGGGTGGCCGCGCCCCAGCCCTGGGACCAGGCGCTCGGGCGAACCTTCTAGTCCGGCGGGTGTCCCGATCCTGGCCGGACAACACAGTGCGAGACGATTCGTCCCTACCGTGACGTCAGCCACGCCAACGTGCAGAGGGCGCATGTGAAAGATGGCTGAAAGTCGTAGGGCCGTCAGGCGGCGTCTCCCATCCCCCTGACTCGAAGGAACGCGTCGTCAGCCAGCCACTCCGTGCCAGCACTGTCGTCCCCGCTGGAGTGGCACGCGTCTTGCTCCCCGTACCTACATGCCGGGAAGGCGTTCTGCTTGTGGAGGTACCGCTCATGCGGGGCACGGTTGTGCGGATGATCCGGGATCGAGGCTTCGGCTTCATCCGTGTCGATGATGGATCCGAGATTTTTTTCCACCACTCTTCGCTACCGCGCGGAGTATTCGACACCATCCAGGAAGGTCAGGAACTGGACTTCGACATCGAAAATGACGTTCGCGGGCGTGGACAACGCGCCACCAACATCGAACTGGTCAACAGCGCCTTCAATACACGCTAGCGGGTCTCCAGTTCCGTCCGGGCTGGGCCTGCACCAGGAGTCGTTCAACCGGCGGCACGGCGAGCGACCGAGCGGTACTGCTGCGTTGCAGGCGTGCCGTTCGGCCGGTCCGGCCGGCGTCTGGGCAGCACCCCGCCCTGAAGCTCACGCACCCTGAAGCTCGCGGCGGCGTCCGAGGTTCAGGCGTGCGTCCGAGGTTGCCGCGCGTCCGCGGCGCTCAGTTTGAGCCGCGCACTCCGGCCCGATCGAGCACGCTCGCCTCGGCGAAGATCGGCGCATGGGTTCGGAGCGCGAGCGCGATGGCGTCGCTTGGTTTCGAGTCGATCTCCACCTGACGACTCTCGGTGCTCATGATGACCTTCGCGTAGAAGGTATCGTTTGTCACCTGATTCACCACGACTCGGTTCACCGTCCCGCCGAGCTGCTGGACGATTGTGCCCATCAGTTCGTAAGACGTCGGCGTATCGACCTGGCTACGAACCCGTGTATTGAGGTCCGCGTAGATTGCGAGAGCCTCCATCTGGCCGACCGACATCACCAGGCGACGGTTGCCGGCTTTCTCCTTCAGAATCAGATCGATCCGATCGCCGTTGCGCATCGGGCGCACCTCTTCGACGGTCAACTCCCGTACGTCGGTGCTCGTCGGCTCCGAGGTCTGGACGCTCGCCAGGCTGGCAAGCCCTCCGACGGCGAACGGCGTGACGCCCGGAATCATTCCCCGCGCGGCGACGGCATAGCCGGCTGTGCCGATCAGCACCAGCGCGAGCAGCGTGGTAAACCACCGTCGCGCGATGCCGAGCGCCATGCCGCGGACGAGACGGCGAAAGACGTGGCCCACGATCATGGCCGGCCTCCTGAACTTCGGGCCTCTGGCCTCGAGTGCCTTATCGTAGCATGGCATGGCGCGCGCAACGTGCCCTTTTGTCGCGTCCGTTCGCCCTGCCGCCGCCAGCCCGTTCCGGCCAATAATGGAGGGAACCTCGCGGCCGGAGGGCGCCCATGACCACCCAGCTTGACCTCGTCGACTATCACATCCACACCGCTCGCTGCGGTCATGCCAGCGGCGAGATGCAGCAGTACGTGGAACAGGCGGTCCAGGCCGGCTTGCCAGAGATGGGTTTCTCCGACCACATCTTCATGTACTGGCTTCCCCCCGACGCACGCGATCCCGAGCTTGCTATGCCGGAGGAAGACTTTGATACCTATGTTGAAGACGTCTTCCGCTTGCGCCGCGCGCACCCCGAGATCGAGATCAAGCTCGCCGTCGAAGCTGACTACATCCCGACCCATCAAGAGGCGCTCGCCGAGATCCTGGCGCGCTACCCCTGGGACTACGTGCTCGGGAGCGTTCACTTCATCGACGACTGGGGCATGGACGACTCCCGCTACGTCGACCGCTTCAACGAGTGGGACATCGACGAGCTCTACGAGCGGTACTTCGGCCTGATCCTGCGCGCCGCCGACAGCGGCCTCTTCGATACCATCGCTCACCTCGACGTCATCAAGAAGTTCGGCCATCGCCCACGCAAAGAGGTCGCCGGACTGTACGAACGGGTCGCGCGGGGGCTGGCCGCTGCCGGCGTCGCCGTCGAGGTGAACACGGCCGGGCTCCGCAAGCCGTGTCAGGAGCTCTATCCGCAGATCGACCTCCTGACCGCCTGCCAGAAGGCCGGCGTGCCCGCGACGCTCGGCTCAGATGCGCACGCCCCCGAGCAGGTTGCGGCGGATCTGCCCCTGGCGGTCGAGCACCTGCGCGCCGCCGGCTACGACCGTATCATCGCCTACCGCGGCCGACACCGCGACTGGAAGTCCATCTGATCCCGGCGCATCCGCGCACCCTGAGGGCCCTGCTCCGGCCCAGAGCGTGTGGCGCACCGCGGCCAACGCGCTACCACGACGCTACCGCGACATTTGACGTTGATGGAGGTGAGGCCGCGATGGTCGAGTTGACCGATCCGCGCGAGCTCCTAGAGGTGTACACGCCGGAGGGCCTGCCGACCGGACGGGCGCGCCCACGCGGACTCGTACATCTCGAAGGGGACTGGCATCTCGCGTTCTTCTGCTGGGTCGCGCGGCCGGGGCCGCATGGGCCGGAACTGTTGCTCCAACATCGCGGCGCCCGGAAAGACGTCTTCCCACTCCACTTCGATGCCTCGGCGGCCGGCCACGTTCGCTTTGGTGAGACGCTCGCGGAGGCAGCCCGCGAAGTGCGTGAAGAACTGGGCATCGACGTTGAACTAGCGGACCTCATCCCCTTTGGCCGGCATCGCCAGGAGCACGACCACGCGAACGGCCTGATCGACCGCGAGTACCACGCGCTCCACCTGCTGACGCCCGGCCCGCCGGACGCGGCGTACGCCCCCGATCCGCGCGAGGTGGCCGGCCTCGCCTGGGTAAACGCCAACGATCTCGTCGCGCTCGTTGAAGGAGAAGTCGCCTCGATTCCGGCTCGCTACCGCCCAACGGGTGCGCCGGCGGAGGCGTTCGAGGATCGCGCGCTCACCGTGTCCGAACTGGTCCCCTACGCGCCGGGCTACCATCGGCGGCTCGTAGAGCAGATCGGCGCACATGTGTAGGCTAGCAGCGCTGCCGCCTGTCCTGGCGAGCGAGCTCTCGCAGCCAATGGCAACATCCGTACGACGTACACCCAACGACGTACACCCATAGGCATCGCGGAGGGGTCGAGATCTGGCGATCCCGCGTTGCCGCCCGAGCCGCCCACTAGAATAGCGACAACCACGCATCGATCGGACGGCCGCCGCGCTGGGCTCAAGTGGGCTACCCCGCGACGACGGCACGCCTGGAGGGTGGACACCATGGTCAAACTCGCGGAAGCGATGAGCCGCCTCGGGACCGAGAGCGCGTTCGACGTCCTCGCCAAGGCGAAGGCGCTCGAAGCGCAGGGGCGCGACATCGTGTATTTGCAGATCGGCGAGCCGGACTTCGACACGCCGGCCAACATCGTCGACGCCGGCATCAACGCGCTGCGCGAGGGCTTCACCCACTACACTCCAGCCCTCGGCATCCCTCAGCTTCGTGACGCCGTCGCCGAGCATATCGCGCAGACACGTGGCATCCCGGTCACCCGCGACAATGTCTGCGTCGCTCCCGGCGGCAAGCCGATTATGTCCTGGACGATCGCAGCCCTCTGCGGAGAGGGTGACGAGGTGATCGTGCCCGATCCGAGCTACCCGATTTACGAGTCGATGGCGAACTTCGTCGGCGCGACGGTCGTGCCGCTGCCGATCGTCGAAGAGCGCGGCTTCACCTTCGATCCCGAAGACCTCCGCGCGAAGCTCACACCGCGAACCAAGCTCGTGGTACTGAACTCGCCCGCCAACCCGACCGGCGGCGTCTTCGGCAAGACCGATCTGGAGCAGATCGCGGCGATCCTGGCCGACCACGACTGTCTGATCCTCTCGGACGAGATCTACTCGCGGATCCTCTACCAGGGCGAGCACTACAGCGTCGCCTCCGAGCCCCGCATGCTCGACCGCACGGTCATCCTCGACGGCTTCTCGAAGACGTACGCCATGACTGGCTGGCGGCTCGGCTACGGCGTCTTCCCGAAGGCGCTGATCCCGGCCGTCGAGCGGCTGGCGATCAACTCGGTATCCTGCACCAACGCCGCCACCCAGATGGCCGGGGTCGAGGCGCTGACGGGACCGCAGGCCGCCGTGACGACGATGGTCGAGGAGTTCGAGCGGCGCCGTGATTTCATCGTCGACGGGCTGAATGCGATTCCGGGCATCAGTTGCCAGAAGCCGCTCGGCGCGTTCTACGTCTTCCCGAACGTCAAGGCGCTCGGTGTGACTAGCAAGGAGCTCGCGGATCGCCTGCTCGACGAGGAGGGTGTAGCGGTCCTGAGCGGCACGGCGTTCGGCCAGTACGGGGAGGGGTACCTCCGGCTCTCCTACGCCAACTCGATCCCGAACATCGCCCGCGCGCTGGAGCGCATGGAGAAGGTCGCCCGCCAGCTCGTGGGCTGAAGCGCTGCCGGCCGCTCGTGGGCTGAAGCGCCGCCCGCCAGGGCTTGTCACGAACCGAGCGGTGCTACATCCCCGCGCGAGGTGGGGGCGTCGGGCTTCGGCCCGACGCCCCCCGCCATGTCGCCGTCAGTGTACCTTCGAGCGTCCGCCTGCATGCCTCGACGGGCCACTGTGGGTTGGCCCGTCGAGCGGCCTCGGAGTGCCACGGGCTGGCAACGCCCACAGGGGATAGCCTGGACTGAGCCTGGCGATTGCCTGAATCGAGCTCAAGGAATCAGCAGAAGCTTGCCGGTCGTCTTGCGGCCGTTCAGGTCGTTGTGGGCGCGGGCGGCGTCAGCCAGCGGGTAGGTGCCGCCGATCCGAAGCTTCAGCTTGCCGTCCGCGATCCAGCCGAGCACCTCGCCGGCGCGCTCGGTCAGTTCCTCCCGCGTCTCGATGTAGGCGTCCAGGCGTGGACGGGTCAGGTAGAGGCTGCCCTTCGCGTTCAAGACCTGCGGATCGAGCGGCGCGACGGCTCCGCTTGCCTGCCCGAACAGCACCAGCATGCCGCGTGGCCGTAGGCAGTTCATGCTCTTATCGAAGGTGTCCTTGCCGACCGAATCGTAGGCCACGTCGACGCCTCGGCCGCCGGTCAGGCGCTTGACCTCGGTCTCGAAGTCCTGGCGGGTGTAGACGATCGTCTCGTCGGCGCCGGCCTCGCGCGCCAACTGTGCCTTCGCGTCCGTCCCGGCCAGCCCGATCACCCGTGCGCCGCGCATCTTGGCCATCTGGCAGAACAGCAGGCCGACCCCGCCGGCGGCTGCCGTGATCAGACAGGTCTCACCGGCCGCGAGTGGGTATGTCGACGTCACGAGGTACTGCGCCGTCATCCCCTGGAGCATCGCCGCTGCGCCATTCTCGAAGCTCACGCCGTCTGGCAGCGTGACGAGCCGGTCGGCCGGGACAAGGGTGTGCGTGGCGTAGGAGCCGGCGATCTGTGTCCAGGCGACGCGGTCCCCGACTTTGACATGTGAGACGCCCGAGCCGACCGCGTCGACCGTGCCCGCGCCTTCCAGCCCGAGGCTGACGGGCAAGGGTAGCTTGTACTGGCCGCTCCGCTGGTAGATATCGATGAAGTTCACGCCGGCCGCCGCGACCTTCACCAGCGCCTGCCCTGGCCCGGGCGTCGGAATGGGCAGTTCCTCGACCTGCATCACCTCGGGGCCGCCGAATTGATGGACGCGAACTACACGCATCGTCGCCATGAAACCATCTCCTCGTCATGATCTGTGTCGTGATCTGTCCTCGGGAAGTGAAGGCCAGGGCCGCCCCCGCTGTCAAGGCTGAGGGCGCACATCAGGGGCACGCCCGACGATCTGGCGCGTAACCTGGCTACTGAAGCTGTCATCGGAGATAGCGCCCTCGCCTGAAATATTCACGCCATCACCTGCATCTGACGCTACGCCCGACACCTTTCGCGTGCGCCACGCGGTGGTATGCTGGCCAGGTTATGGCGCTCGTCGACATGCTGCGACAGCGAGCGCGCGCCCTCAAGACTGAGACGCTCGCTCTCTACCTGGCGGCGCGCGATCCCCGTGTGCCGTGGTATGCCAGAGTGCTGGTGGCTGGCATCGTCGCCTACGCTCTCAGCCCGATCGACCTGATCCCCGACTTCATCCCGATTCTCGGCTACCTCGACGACGTGATCCTGGTCCCGCTCGGCATCACGCTGGCGCTCCGGATGATCCCGCCCGAGGTGATGGCCGAGTGCCGCACCGAAGCGCACGAGCGACTCGCCAACGGCCATCCGACCAGCCGAGCCGCGAAGATCGTCATCATCCTGATCTGGATTCTTGCCGCCGGCCTCGCGATCCTGTTGGTCTACCGCGCCATCGACGGCTGAGGAGCGCACCGCATGTCGGGGTGCCAGGTGAGGGGGGCTACCTCAACCATTCGCCTGCCAGATCTCGGCGGGGGTCCATCGCGCCCCCAGCACCCAGAGCGAGGGAGCAGCATGAGCATTCGACGAGTCGTGCCGGACATTACGACTGACTGCCCGGCGGAGACCCGCGAGTTCTACGTCAGTCTGTTGGGCTTCGACGTAGCGATGGACCTTGGTTGGGTCGTGACGCTCGCGTCGCCGAGCAATCCGACAGCACAACTCATCATCGTGCATCGTGATGGGTCGACTCCGCCGCATCCCGATATCAGCGTCGAAGTGGACGACGTCGAAGCGGTGTACCGAGATGCCGTACAGCGAGGTCTACAGATTCCCTACCCGCTGCGGGACGAAAGCTGGGGCGTTCGACGCTTCTTCGTGGTCGACCCAAACGGGCTCCTCGTCAATGTCGTGAGTCACCGTCGGACGTAGCCGATGAGCTCGCCGCGGCATGGCGAGTCGCGGTACGGTGAGCCATCCGCGTCACAGACGGCCTGCCGAAGGGAGCAATCTACCCTGGACGGCCGGTTCAAGCCGCGTGCCGCGTGGCCGGCGGCGTCCTGCACGTCGAGAGCCTGGGTCTCGTGCCCGGTACGCACTCTGCACGCCTTCAGTCTACAGGCGCGGATACCCGCGTACGACGCGCCGTCAAGCGGCTGCGTTGCGATCGTCACATGGCCTCACACAGCGGCCCGGTCACGCGGGGCGTACGGGTAGCGGCTCGCGCGATGGGGTGCCGTACGGCGTCGGATCGAGCGTGTGCGACGGAGTGGAGCGCCTGTGATGTAACAGCACTCGCGCGGCGTTCGAGAGTTGCGAGCGAGTTCGAGTCGAGGTGAGTCTGATGGAGTTCGTGTTCGGGATGAACGTCACGGGCAGCGACGGGACCGAGGCCGGCATCCTCGACCATGTCCTGGTCGCCCCCCAGAGCCGCGAGATCACCCATATCGTGCTGCGTTCGGAAGAGGTCAGCGAGGATGTGCTACTGCCAATCAGCCTGATCCAGGGCAACGCCGGGGAGCGGCTGTTGCTCCAGGTAGCCAGCGGCGACCTCGGTCGGATGCCGCGCTACTACGAAGGTCGAACCAGTAGCTCGCCGGCCGGCCGAGTCGACGTCTCGACCGTTCACGAGTCCGCCGACGCGCGCCTGCGCCTGGAAGATGCACTCAACGTTGCCTCGGACGTGCGGCAGTACGGATGCGAGACGAAAGTGGTCATGAGCGACGGTTCCGAGGGCTGGCTGCTCGGCCTGGCCGCCGATCAGTACCAGAATCAGGTGTCCGATCTGCGCCTCGGCGGTCTTGGCGAGCACATTGCCACGGTTTCGGGCCAGTGGATCGGCGAGCTCGGGGTGGACACCATCCAGGTGGCTGCGCCGCGCGACGAGTTGAGCCGCCTCGTCGGAGAGGCCGCCGGCTTCTACGTTCCGCGAACGTCAGGAGAGCCGCGCACCGTAGAGGAGCGCCATCGCACGCGAGGATGAGCGCGAACGTAGTACGGCCAGAGCGGGATACAGGTCGACACGTGGTCTGAGATCGGGGCAGACTCACTGGGTAGGATCGCACGGCACGTAACGCGCGGCCCGTGCGTACGGCGCGGTCCACCCATACGCACCGCTCATCCGTCCGGCTCAGTCAGGCGATGCCCGGGAGGTGATGGAGTGATACGACCGTTTGCCGACCGACGGGACGCCGGACGGGTGCTGGCCACGAAGCTGGAGAAGTACCAGGATCGGTCCGACGTGTTGGTGTTAGCGCTCCCACGTGGCGGCGTCCCTGTTGGGTTTGAGGTAGCGAGGGAGTTGGGCGCGCCGCTCGACGTGTTCCTGGTCCGCAAGCTCGGCGTGCCAGGGCATGAAGAGTTGGCGATGGGCGCCATCGCGACCGGCGGCATCCGTGTGCTGAACCCGGACGTCGTCGATCAACTGGCAATCCCGGAATCTATCATCGACGACGTTGCGAACGTCGAGGGACAGGAGCTCGAACGCCGCGAGCGCCAGTATCGCGGCGACCGGCCGCCCCCCGACGTGCGGAACAAGACCATCGTCCTCGTCGACGACGGCCTGGCGACGGGCTCGACCATGCGGGCGGCCATCGCCGCGTTCCACCGTCAGGGGCCAGCCCGGATCGTCGTCGCCGTGCCGGTGGCGTCAGCGCGGACATGTGAGGAGTTTCGCGACGAGGTGGACGACGTCATCTGCGCGGAGACGCCCGATCCGTTCTGGGCCGTCGGAGCGTGGTACGAGGACTTCGAGCCGACGACCGACGCCGAGGTCCGCGACTTGCTCCATCAGGCTGCCACGTGGGCGTCGGCACACGCGCCGGGCCGGCCCTGAGTAGCGGATGGATGGTGAGCGATCGGCAGCCAGTCGTCGGCCGTTAGGAGCGGGGCTGGCCGCGCGGGGGTGAATGCCCGGGGTGAACGCCCGGGGTGAACGCCGAGGCACGCCAGGCGGCGGGCGGACACGACGACCGGCGGACACGACGACCGGCGGACACGACGACCGGCGAGCATCGACATGGGAGGCGGAGCATGCGGGACGGACCATCGTATCTCGACGGGCGCGAGGTCACGATCCCGGTCGGGGAGATCGCGCTGGAGGGGACACTCGCGATCCCTCGCGAGCCGATCGGCATCGTCCTGTTCGCACACGGCAGCGGCAGCAGCCGGCATAGCATCCGCAATCAGCACGTTGCCCGCATCCTCTACGACGACGGTCTTGCCACACTCCTGTTCGATCTCCTCACGGTCGACGAGGAAGCCGTAGACCGTTTCACGGGGCACCTGCGCTTCGACATCGGACTGCTCGCCACCCGGCTCGTCGGCGCAACGGATTGGCTCGCGTCGGACGCCGATACCCGTGACCTGGCCATCGGCTACTTCGGTGCCAGCACCGGCGGCGGCGCAGCCCTGCTAGCCGCGGTCAGGCGACCGGAGGTCGTACAGGCGGTAGTGTCACGCGGCGGACGGCCGGACCTCGCGCTCCCCTCACTCGGCCGGGTCCGTGCCCCGACGCTGCTGATCGTCGGCGGCAACGACGAGCCGGTCATCGAGATGAACCGTCAGGCACTCGCGGCGCTACACTGCGAGACGCGGCTGGAGATCGTCCCCGGTGCTACCCACCTTTTCGAGGAGCCGGGCGCACTGGACGTGGTGGCGCGGCTGGCGAGCGACTGGTTCCGCCGGCACCTGACGTCGAGCGGCCAACAGGCCAGCCGAGGCAGTCAGTGGCGCGCGCCGGGCAGTACGTAGCGACGCGCACCTCGGAGCCAATCTGTCGCTCCTTCGGTGATGGCATCCAAGTATCGGGGCAGGACTCTCCACTTGGATGGCGGGCGCCCGTACTCGGCTCCGGGCTACAGTTGCCCGGCAGCGATGACCACCCGCCGAGATGACTACCCGCCGCGGATGTCGAAGAAGGCGCCGCCGTCCGCCCGAGCGGCCCTTCGTGCGGCCCTTCGTGCGGCCCTTCGTGCGGCCCTGGCACTCGCGCTGTTCGATCTTGCCTTCTACGGCCTGACCTTCTGGATCGTGCGCCGCTACTACGAGACGCACGTGCCGCATTTCGACTCAATTGGCGGCTACACCATCGCCTACGCGGTGATGAATGCCGTCCAGCACGACGGACTGGCGGCGGCCATCAGCGCCGGCACGCGTATCTCGATCTCGTGGCTATATCCGTCGATCGGCCTGCTCTGGTCGTGGTCGTCGGCGCGCGCCCCCGAATACCTCGTCTCCATCAACATCTGCCTGCTCTACATCGCGCAACTCGCGATAGCTCGCTACGGTAACGTCGCCGGGTGGGATGCGCGCCGGATCGTGCTCGTCGGGTTGCTGCCGCTCCTGCCAGGTGAGTTCTTCATCTGGGATGGCGGCTATCAGGACTTGCGCCGCGATGCCCAACTTACGCCGCTGCTAATCGGGTGTACATTCCTGTCCCTCGCCTACGTGCGAAAGCCGACCCGCTGGAGCGGCATAGCCCTTGGCGTCCTCGTGGGGCTGACGCAATGGTCGCGCGACAACGCCGCTGCCGGAATCGTCCTGACCATGCTACCCGCGATCCTGCTATCGCTCGCGGAGGCACGTCGTCGTGGGGCGCGCTGGTTGGCGAGCATCGCCGCACTACCGCTGCTCGTGTTCCTCGCCGTCGTGACGCCCTACTACGCGTTGACGCTCGACCGTACGATCTATCGCTATCTCTACGTGGTCTGGGGCACTGGGCACGACCGTCTCGCCTCGCTCGCGTACTACGCCCAGTCACCGTTCGACGTGCTGCTCGGGACACCCCGCTACCAGGGGACGGCTGGTCTGGTCGCCGTCTCGGCCACGATCCTGCTCGGCGGCAGCGTGGCCCTGGCGCTCGCGGTGGTAGCCGGGCTGATTCGGATCGACCGCGCGCGGGTCTGGCAGCCGGCGTTCTGGGTGCTCGCAGGATCCGGTGCGCTGGTGACGGTCAGTGTGATCCTGTACTCGTCGCTCATCCTGGGGCTACGAGCGGGCGGTGGCAGCGTCATGCTGAATCCTGTTGGCGTGGGGCTCGTCGTCCTGCTGGCAGGCCTCGGCGAGTCGGCCGTGGGAACGCCACGCGCCGAACGCAGGCGCAGGGCGACGCATGGCATCGTCGCGGTCCTGGCGATGCTCCTGCTCGTCGGAAGCGGTGCCCGGATGCTAGCGGCTCGTTACACACCGGGCGATCCGGCTGAGGTCGCCGAAGTGCGCACCGCTGCGCAGATCATCAGCGAAGCGGCGGGTGACCGGCCCGTCGCGATCCTCTGGGTCGACGGCTTCAGTCGCCATCACGTCAACTACTACCGCACGCAGGCTGGCGAGCGCGTCCTGACCAATCCGGAGGTGCTGGCGATGGATGCCGGCGAGCGCTTCGACCTGGACCAGCCGCTACGCCCGACCGATGATCCGGCGGCGCTTCAGGATGGGCTACGGCGCGCGCTTCGCCGCTATGCTGACATCGTCGTGGCTGCCGAGGACACGCGCCGGTATAGCGACGGCCATGTCCCCCTCTGGCCGTATCTCGTGGGCCAACCGGTCATGGAGGAGGTCTTCCGGGATCCGAGCTTTGCGCTGGTCGGGCGGTTCACGCTCCGAAGTATCCCGTTCGTGGTGCTGAAGCACCGTGCGCCGCGCTGACCTGGCGCCGCTTGACCGTGCTGCTCCCCACCTTTCGGTCTTCCGGCCGAGGCGGTGCAGCGGCCTGCGCGTTCAGTCTAGACTTCGGGGCCGTGCTACGTTCCACTGCGACCCCCTATCCCAGTGCTGCGGTTACCGCGCCCTGCCTGGAATTGACGCACCTCGTATCCGTGTCGCGCACCGCGTCGACGCCGGCATACGCGTCGTTCGTGCCGGCGCTCGCTCCCAGGATCGGCGTCACCCATGCTGAAGGCACCCGTGGCTGACGGTCGCTTCGCAACAACGGCCAAGCGCCTCCGCGATCTGGCCTCCGATGCCGATAGCTTCGCCCGGTTCAACGCCCAACTTGGACCCTTCCTGCGAACACCGCTCACCGCCGACGAGGCTCGCCGACGACTTCAGCAACGCCTCGAACACCGCGAACGGCGGTTCCTGACGCTCGTCAACCGCGCCATCTACCATGTCCCCCACAGCCCATACCGACGGCTGCTCGCTCATGCCGGCTGTGAGTTGGGCGACCTCCGTCGGCTGGTCGCACAGGAGGGGATCGAGGGCGCGCTCACGACCCTTACCAGGAGTGGCGTCTACGTCACGTTCGACGAATTCAAAGGCCGACGCGCCGTCGTGCGGGGGAGCGCCCGCTTCACGTTCACGGATCGCGACTTCGATAACCCGCTCTGCCCGAGCGAGTATGTCGAATTCACAGGCGGGTCGCGCGGACAGCCCAGCCGGGTCCGACGCAGCTTCGCCTCGGCGATGGAGGGCGCGTCGTCCTACGCGTTGACGCTCGCGGCGCACCGTATCGCCAACCCCCGCAATGTGCTGTGGCTTGGGGGGCCACTGACCTGGTTGCTGATCCTCTTCAAGCTCGGTCAATCGGTCGACGCCTGGCTCTATCCGATCGAGCCGCTGCCCTGGTTCGTGCCTCTCGGTGCACGCTATCTGGCGCTGCACGCAGCCGCGTCAGGCCATCGCATGCCGATGCCGGAATACTGCGACCTGCGCGAGCCAGAGGCGATTGTTCACCGACTCGTAGACGCCACCACAGCCGGCACGCCATTGGTGATGAATAGCACGGCCGGCTCGGCGGTACGCGTCGCCGCGATGGCCGAGCATCTGGGTATCTCGCTTCCCGGCGTCACATTCCATTGCCGCAACGAGCCGCTCACCGTCCATCGCCGACGCCAGATCGAGGCGGTCGGCGCGCGCGTCCTGACGAGCTACGCGACGGTCGAGATCCCCTACATTAGCTACGGTTGTCCAGCGGCCGATGCTGCTGACGACAGTCACTTCTGCCACGACCGTTACGCCGTCGTCGAGCGCCAACGACCTGCCCACGTTGGCGGCCCTACCGTCAGCGCCTTGCTTCTGACCTCGTTGAGCCGGTTCGCGCCGAAGATCCTCGTCAACGTCGAGCCGGGCGATTCGGCACGCATCGAGCAACGCGACTGCGGCTGTCTGCTCGGGTCGTTGGGCTTGCGGACGCATCTGTCCGAGATCCGCAGCTTCGAGAAGTTTTCGAGTGAAGGCACGTCGTTCGCTCGCACCAACCTCGTCGCGATCCTGGAGGGGGCGCTGCCCACACGCTTCGGCGGCATGTCGCTCGATTACCAGCTCGTCGAGGAGGAAGCTCCCGATGGCGCGGCGCGACTCGTGCTGCGGATCGATCCCTCGGTTGGACCGCTCGACGACGCGGCCGTGAAGTCGATGCTCCTTGACGAGATGGCGCGCGGCGGCTTCGTGGATGCGTACCATGCTCGCCTGATTCGACGCGCGGACGCCATCGTAGTGCAACGGCTGTCGCCTCTCGCCACCCGAGCCGGCAAGGTACTCCCGTTCCACCTTGCCGCCCCATCCTCGGTCATGCGCTAGCGCCACGGGTCAATCGCCCCTCACCCGGACGAGGGCAGCCGCCAGCTAGCCCGGCAACTGCTCGCCACCCGTGATCGGGCGAGGAAGTGGCCAGCCAGCTACGCCGGCGCCCCGAGCACCTGACATCGCGCCCGTTGCCGCGCTCGCTCCGGCTACGTCTGGGCCGGCGGCGGAGTTCGAAACCAGGTGCTCGGCCCGCCGGTGACCGGCTCGACCGCCCATACCCGTTTGCTCACTGGACTATAGACCACTCGGTACCGCACACTCGGCATAACCTGACTGTACAGGCGTGAGGTCATCCGGAGGCGGCCGAGCCGGGCGAACTTGCCGGCGTACCCCCACCGGCCGGGCCTGTTCGAGTTCCAGCAGTGTTCGAGCCGGTCTTCGTCGGTCACCGCAACCCCGGCGCAGAGGTCTTGGAGGCACTGCAAGGCGTCCCACCCGGTGAACAGGATGCCTACGACGAGGAAGCCGCCGATGACGAGTGCTGCTTCCGGTGACAGAGCCAGGCTTCCCGTCACCACCACCCGGGCCAGCACTGCCAGCAGCACCGCGCCGACGAACGCTACAAACGACAGGCAGCCGGTGAGCAGATGGACCCGTTGCCCCATCGTCAGGGGCACCGTCTCCGAATCAGTCACCTAGCTATCCTCCAGGCTCGCAGCCTCAGCCGTACCGTCGCCGATGGCTCAGGCGAACGGCGGCTCGGTCAGGTACCAGTGGTCGTCGCGCTGGACGAGTGGAGCAGTGGACGTGCTCTTCCAGCGGTCGCCGGTGACCGTAGTCACGTCGGCGAGGAGCGTGGCCCAGGCAGGCGGCACTGACCGGTCACGCAGTCGGTCGAGGAGCGACGGCTGTCCGAGCACCAGCGCGTCGATCTGATAGCGATTGCCAAGTTGGAGCGCGATCCGCTCCTCGACATCAGCGCGCTCGGCTGGATCGATGGTGGCGAGCGCGGCGTCGAGGTCACCTCGCTCCACGGCCGCAAGGTACGCCCGCACCGTCTGCTCCGGCGCCCGCTGGCGTGCTTCCAAGAGCGGCCCGACAAGCGCCACGAGCGCGCAGATAGCCAGGAGGGTGAGTGCCGGGCGCGTCCATCGCACGCGGTCAGGGTAGGGCAAATGTAAAAAGAGTGTCAACGTCCTTGCAGGCCCGGTCCCACTCAGGCAGAATCAGTCGACGGCTGTCGTCGGCACACGGCACAGCCTGGACATCATGCGGCTCAGCGAAGAGCACTTCATAGGGGTCGCGCCGACCAATGGCGTCGTGTGCCGACGCCGGATCATCGTCCCGTCCCGAAGAGGTTGTCGATGGGCTTGACCCGGCTGGCGATTACCCGCCCGCTCGCGATCTTGATGCTGATCGTGGGTATGATTCTGATGGGCGCGGTCTCGTTTACCCGGATGAAGGTGGACCGCTTTCCAGCGATCAGCTTCCCCGCGGTGTTCGTGTCGATCAGCTACCCCGGCGCGGCGCCGACCGACATGGAAGAGCTGATCGCCAAGCCGGTCGAGAACGCGGTTGCCGGGCTGCCAGGCATCGACTCGATGACCTCGACGTCGTCCGAGGGCTCGCTGAGTCTGAGCGTCCGATTCGTCGAAGGCACCGACACGAACCAGGCTGCCATGGACGTCGAGCGGCGGCTCTCCTCGATTCGCCGCCGCCTGCCGGCTGACATGGATGCGCCGACCGTCACCAAGGCCGACATCACGGCTTTGCCGGTCATGAACATTGCCCTGTCGAGCACCAGCAACCGCACGCTTGGCGAGTTGTACGACCTGGGCAACGACGACATCCTGCCGCGCCTTCAGTCAGTCGACGGCGTCGCTGACGTCCAGTTGGTCGGCGGGCTTCAGCGCGAGGTTCAAGTCCGCGTCGATCCCAACCGGCTACGTGCGTACGGCCTCTCCTTACAGCAAGTCCAAACCGCCCTTCAGCGCGAGAACGTCAGCAGCCCGAGCGGCCGGCTGACCGAAGGACCAGGCTCGCAGAGTATCCGAGCGTTGGCGCCTATCCGAAGCGTCGACGAGTTGAAGAACCTGATCGTCCAGGGGCCGGGCAGCATCGCATCCACGGCGAGCACGAGTACGAGCAGCGGGGCGGGTCAGGCACGGGTCGTTCGGCTACAAGACGTCGCGGAGGTCATCGACACCTTCCGCGAACAGACCCGGCTCCAGCGGTTCAACGGGAAGGAAGCCGTCGGCTTCATTCTCACGAAACAGGCTGACGCGAACAGCACCCAGGTCGCCGACAACATCAGGACAGCCGTTGGGAATATCCAGCGGACCCTTCCTCCTGACGTAACGATGTCGGTCACCAGCGACACGTCGATCTACACCCGGCACTCGATCGAGGCAGTGCTCTTCGACCTGAATCTTGCGGTGCTGCTGACGGGTATCGTGCTGCTGTTGTTCCTGCACACCTGGCGGAACACGCTGATTGTGCTGTTGGCGATTCCGACGTCGCTGATCTCGACGTTCCTCGTCATGTACTTCATGGGCTTCAGCCTGAACATCATCACGCTGCTGGCCCTGGCCCTGACCATCGGCATCCTGGTGGACGACTCGATCGTCGTGCTGGAGAACATCACTCGCCATCTCGAAGACGGCGAGGAATCCCGCACGGCGGCGCTCCGAGGCCGCTCCGAGATCGGCATGGCGGCGATGGCGATCACGCTCGTCGACGTGATCGTGTTCCTGCCGGTCAGTTTCATGAGCGGGAACATCGGCCGGCTCTTCAAGGAGTTCGGCATCACCATCGCCGCCGCGACCCTCTTCTCGTTGTTCGTCTCGTTCACCCTGACGCCGATGCTGGCCTCACGCTTCCTGTCTCCCGAGCATGGCGAGCGCAACGATCCGCTGGCACGGTTCGGGCGGCTCTGGGATCGCGGCTACGAGCGCCTCGCGGCAGGCTACCGCCATCTGCTCAGCGGCGCCCTCCGGGTGCGCTGGCTCGTCGTGATGGTGAGTGCACTGTTGCTCTACGGCGCCTGGATGATGCTCCAGTTGAACATCGTCGGCTCGGAGTACGCGCCCCCCGAGGACGACGGCAATTTCCAGGTGAACATCTCGCTGCCGCCGGGCACCTCGCTCGCTGGCACCGACACCGTGGTCCGCCGCCTCGAAGCGGGGCTGCGTGATATCCCTGAAATCCAGAACATCTTCACCTCGGTTGGCGCCGGGGGCGGCTTCGGCGGCTCGAACACTCGCAATTCTCAGATTGCGGTGCAACTCGTCGAGAAGTCCCATCGCGACCGCTCGGTATTCCAGGTGCTCGGCGACGTGCGGCGGCTTGCCCGACAGTTCCCCGAGGCCCAGGTGCGGGCGAGCGTCAGCAGCCCGCTCGCCGGGGGCGGCGGCTCCGGCCTCAGCATCCGCATTCAGGGCGACGATCTGGACAAGCTCTCCGAGATCGCAGCCGACGTCGAGGGCAAGGTCCGGCAGGTGCAGGGTGCCGTCGACGTTCAGAACGACGCCCAGCAGCGAGACCCGGAGGTCCGTGCGATCATCGACCGCGAGCGCCTCGCCGACCTTCGGCTCAACGCGACCCAGGTTGCGGACGCCATGCGGACGATGGTCGGCGGCACCATCGCGACGCAGCTTCGGCCAGAAGTCGGCAATCAGATCGACGTGCGTCTGATCTCCAGCGAGTCGGCGCGGGCCAACCCCGATCAGCTTGGCGCGATCCCGCTCGTCGTGGATGGTACCACCACCGTCCGGCTCGATCAGGTCGCGCACCTCGTCCGCGACGCCGGCCCGGCCCGGATCCAGCGCACCGATCGCCTCCGCGTGATCCAGGTCTCGGCGAACGTCTCTGGGCGCTCGCTTGGTGACGTCACCCGCGACGTTCGTGCGCTCACCAATCAGTTACCGCTGCCCGAAGGGTATCGCCTCCAGTTCGCCGGCCAGGTGCAGCAGCAGGAGACAGCGTTCTCTACGCTGATCTCGGCGCTCGGGCTGTCGGTCATCCTGGTGTACATGCTGATGGTCGCCCTGTACGAGTCCTGGCTGACGCCGTTCGCGATCATGTTCAGCCTGCCGGTGGCGCTGGTGGGGGCGTTCCTCGGCCTGTACGTGACAGGCAACACCTTCAATATCTTCTCGCTGATCGGCACGATCATGCTGATGGGGCTGGTCGGCAAGAACGCCATCCTGCTGGTGGACTTCACGGATACGCTCCGGAAGGAGGGCGTGCCGCGCCGTGAAGCGATTCTGCGGGCGGGCTACATCCGCCTCCGACCGATCTTGATGACGACCTCGACGGTGCTGTTCGCCATGCTGCCGCTGGCGCTGAAGCTCGAAGAGGGCGGTGAGTCGCGAGCGCCGCTGGCAGTGGTCATCATGGGCGGCGTCATCAGTTCGACGCTGCTGACCCTGGTGCTCGTGCCGTCCGTGTACACGATCCTCGATGACGCCAAGCAGGGCGTGTCGACGCTCATACGCCGCGTTCGCAGCGGCCGCCACGCGGCGCCAGCACTGGCCACCACGCAGCCGCTCCTCCAGCCACCCCCGGTTCGGGGTGGCGCCGAGGACTGACCCGGCAGCATCCTCATCGAGACGATGGGATGGGACGAGCGCTGGATACGACCGGCGCTCACCCTGTTCCCGCCCTCCCCACCCCTCGTCTGGATGCTGGCCGAAGGACGCGACCGCGGCGGATCGTACCCCGATCGGGGAAGTCGGCAGTCACAGTCCGTACCGGCCTGACTGGAAGAGAGATCGCTCTTCCATTCGTCCATCATCCGCACGGTCGTGTGGCTCACGTCCCCGATCTCCTCCCAGCCCATTTCCCGACCTTCCGCCCAACCTTCCTTCCAGCCCTCCTCCAGGCTCTCCTCCGATCTCCTTCCCGCCCTTCCCTCTTGCCTTCCTCTGTCACCTCTTCCAAGATCTTCTGTGGGTCGCTGCCGCGCAGCTCGTGCCAGACTGCCGTCGCGATAGCCTGGACCAGACCGGCAATCGGCGCCGCAAACAAGGCGCCCCAGAGGCCGAACAGTTCGGTGCCGGCGACCAGTGCGATCATGCCTGTCGCCGGATGGATCCCGACCGCCCGGCCCATGATCCTCGGGCCGACGAGGTCGCCCTCGATGACGTGAACCACGATGAAGTACACGATCACGAGCAGCGGCTGGAACCAGTTCTGGAAGTACAGGATCGCGACGATGCCGGAGGCGACGCCCGAAATGATCGTTCCGACAATGGGCACGAACGTCATGAAGAAGGCGAGTACGCCGAGCAGCATCGCGTACGGCACGCCCAGGACAGTGAGCCCGGCTCCGACGAGCACCCCGATGAGCGCTGCCAGGGTCACGATGCCCCGCACGTAGCCGCCAACCACTCGGTTGATCACGGCTACGAGGAGTTGGGCGCGATATCGCTGACTCTTTGGCGTCTCGGTACGGAGCCAGTGGGCGATACGCTCGCCATTGGCGGCGAGATACACGCTGAGGATCAAGATCAGAATGAGGTCGATTAACCCTCCAGCGATTGCCTCGACACTGGCGAGTGATTGCCGGGCGATCGCCGTGCCCGTGCTCTGAAGCTGACTCAGTACCTGCTGCTGCACGTCGTTCACAGCCGAGGCGGGAACACCGAACGGAGCCAGATAGCCGGCGATCCCCGACACGAAATCCTGGGCCTGCTGGGCATATTTCGGAAGATTGGCAACGAGGCTGGTGATCTGCGCCACAGCAGTGCTCACCACGAACACCCCGCACCCAACCACCACTCCCACGCCGAGTACGTAGGCAAGCCCGAGCGCGATCGGCCGTGGCATCATTCGGGCGAGACGATTGGCCAGCGGTGAAAAGGCGAACGCCAGCACGCCGCTGAGGCCCACGACCACGAGCGTCCGTGTGACGTAGCTCAGCAGCCAGCCGACGACGACGATCACGGCCAGCCAGGCAAGAATCACCAGGGGGATGCACAGCGCCCGCTGCCAGGCCGCGGGAACGCTCGGGCCGAACGGCAGACTCAGTCGCCGACCCTCCGATGGGGTCTCGGGACGCCGCCCAGGACCGCCCGGGGCGGCCGTGGGCGCCTCCGTCGAGGGGGTGTCTGGGGGAGCGCTGCGTCGGGCTGGACTGCTCGTCGTTACGTCGCCTGGCGACGGGCCATTCGGCGGAGCATCACCGGACGGGGCATCCGGGGTGCCGGAGCGGGCATCGGGCGGGGGGTCTGGGGTGCTGGAGCGGGCATCGGGCGGGCGCCGGTCGCCGGCGGCCCTGATCCCATCAGAAGCCGCTCGCTCGTTGTCCATCGCGTGCCCATCCCCCGAGTACCCGCCAACCCTGCTGCGCTCGTTTCGCCAGGAATCGGCCGTCCGATTGTGTGCAGGAGCTATGCCGAAGGGCACATTGTGGTTCTCGTCTGGGCCGCGAGCGTCGCTATACTGCGTCAGCCTGAGGAGGCTTCCGATGTGTGATACCGCTGTCGCCGTCGGCCGCGCCACGGCTGACGGGCACGTCATTTTCGCGAAGAACAGCGACCGCCACCCGAATGAGTGCCAGCCGCTTGCCTACGCGCCGCGACGTCAGCATCCGGCCGGCGCGTCGCTCCGCTGCCAATACCTCGAGATCCCCCAGGTCGAGACGACCTGGGAGGTTGTCGGAGCGCGCCCCTGGTGGCTCTGGGGCTTCGAGACGGGCGTCAACGAGTGGGGCGTCGCCATCGGCAACGAGGCGGTACTCTCGAAGGAGCCATACGCCGAGACCGGCCTGCTCGGTATGGACCTGCTGCGACTCGGGCTGGAGCGGGGGCGCACGGCCTACGAGGCGCTCCACGTCATCACGGACCTGCTCGAACGGTACGGCCAGGGGGGGTCGGCCGAGGTCGACGGCGTCCGCTACTACCACAACGCCTTCATCGTCGCCGATCCGCGCGAGGCGTGGGTGCTCGAAACGGCCGGCCGCTACTGGGCCGCCGTGCACGTCAATGGCGCACGGGCAATCTCGAACGTCTACTCCATCGAAACGCACTGGGACGAGTCGTCGCCGGACCTCGCCGAGCACGCCATCGAACGAGGCTGGTGGCGCGCGGACGTTCCCTTCAACTTTGCGCGGGCGTATCAGGACTTCTCGGTCGAGATCGCGCCGCGCTGCGTGCGCTTCCAGCGGGCCACCGATCTTCTCGGGCGCCAGGGCGGCCAGATCACCGCTCAGACCATGATGGCGCACCTGCGCGACCATTATGACGACACGTTCATGGCTCCGCGCTGGTCGCCGCAAGAACTGTGTTTCTCCTCGATCTGCATGCACACCTCGGAGCAGTATCGCGGCGAGACGGCCTCCGGCATGGTGGCCGAGCTTCGCGACGAGGCGGCGCCGCTTCGTTCCACCGTCTGGCACAGTTTCGCCTCGCCGTGCCTCTCGGCGTTCCATCCGGTCTACCTCGGCGGCGCCGGGCTGCCCGACGATCTCGATCGCGGCAGCGGTACCTTCGACCCTACGTCGGCATGGTGGCGCTTCGAGCGGCTGCATCGCCGCGTCGACGCTCACCCGGCCCTCGCGTCAGTCCTCCGCAGCCTGTACGACAACCTGGAGCGGCGTTGGCTGAAGCAGGCGCCGTCCGTCGAGGCGCGGGCCCGCGACCTGCGCGACGCTGGGGAGCCGGACGGGGCGCACCGTATTCTGCGTGACTTCGTCGACGCCACCCTGATCGAGTTGGATGCCGCACTGAGCCAGGCAGATGCGCTACTCGACGAGGCCGCACGTACCGCCGAGCCGCCAATCATCCTCCAGTCCGCTCACCGTGCGGCGCTCAACGCAGCAGCAGTCCTCACCGAGCCGCTGTGGGAAGCGCCGGTCGCCACCCCCGCGACCTGACGAACCACGTGCCGTGCGCCTGACGAACCACGTGCCATGCGATAGACAGCATGGTGCCAGCGCCGCGATACGTTGATGCGCATCGCTCGTGTCTGGCATGCCCAGGAGGACACCGATGACCGATCGAGCCGACCGATTCGTCTTCTCAGGGCCAGGTTCCTGGCCGCTCGAGCGGGCGATCCGCTGGGCGGCGGAGCACCAGTTCACGCGGGTCGACTTCAACGCCGACGGCCCGCCGAACTACCCCGCGACGTTCACGCCCGCGCGCATCGCCGAGGTCCGACAACTGGCGGCCGAGCATGGTGTCACCCTCGGCATACACACGCTCTCGGCGGTGAACGTGGCCGAGATCACGCCGGTCATGGCCGCCGCTGCCGACGAGTACGTGCGCCAGAACCTCGACCTCGCGCAGGCTCTCGGCTGTGCGTACGTCATCTGCCACGGCGGCTTTCATTTCTCGAGTGACGTAGAGGCGCGCCTCGCAGCGGCGATCGAGCGGCTGCGGTTGGCCGTTCGGCTCGCCGGCGAGCGCGGCATCGACCTGTATTTGGAGAACCACAACAAGGAGCCGGAGCACGCCGAGATCAAGTACATCCCCCACAACGTCGCGGAGACCCGACGCTACTTCGAGGCCCTCCCATCTCCGCGCCTACGCTGGGCCTGCAACATCGGGCACGCGCTCCTGGTGCCCGAGGGGTATCTGGGTTTCCTGGACGCGTTCGGCGTCGAGCGGATCGGGCAGGTCCGGCTGCACGACACCAACGGCGAGTACGAGGAGCATTTCCTGCCCGGTGCGGGAATCGTCGACTTCCATCAGGTGTTCCAGGCGTTGCACGACCGTGGCTATCGCGGGCCGTTCACGCTCGACTTCGGCGGCCCCGAGGATCGCGCCCTCTGGCGAGACCGCTTCGCCGCGATGCTGACTGAGATCGACCGGTCAGGCTGACCTCGGCCTTCTTTCAGCGAGAGAGCCGAGATCAGGACTCCGCTGAATGCTGACGGAGAGGTACGAAAGCCCTCCGCTCCCGCGCCGCGCGGCCTCGCTCGCCAGGAGGATGAACGTCGCCGTGGATCAGCCTCCGTGGATCAGCCTCCGTGGATCGGCCTCCGTGGATCGGCCTGTCCAGCCCGGCAGGATTCCAGCCGAAGGGGCCGGTTGCGGCCGGCCGCGCTCAGGGCGCGGTCGGTGGCGCCAGGCCAAAGAGGCCAAACAATTCCTCCCGTGTCAGCGCCGTTCCCAGGTCGAGGGATACGTCGTCAACGACGCGATCGAAGAGAGCTTGCTTCGACTGGAGCACCGCGTCGATGCGCTCCTCGATCGTCCCCTCGGAAACGTAGGTATAGACGTGGACCGGGTGTTGCTGACCGAGCCGGTGGCTGCGCGCTTCAGCCTGACGCTCGACGGCCGGGTTCCACCAGCGGTCGAAGTGGAAGACGTACGACGCATCCTGTAAGTTCAAGCCCTGGCCACCGGCACGCAGCGACAAAATCAGCGCCTGATGGGTCGGATCGGAGCGAAACGCCGCGATGACCACATCACGTTGCCGGGCGGAGAGCGCGCCGGTGTACACGAGCGGGTGATAGGGAGACAACCGCTCGGCGATGGCGCCGGCGCCGTGGCGCGCGTCCGTAAACTGGGTGAACACGAGCGCTCGGTGCCCTTCGGCCGCGAGCGTCCCCATCCTTTCGGAGAGATCGTCGAGCTTGGCCGAGCGGCCGCTCGTGGGGCAGGCGTTGCAGATCTGCTTGAGCCGAACGATCAGTTCCAGCACGTTCTCGATTCGGACCGCTGAGCCGCGCTCGCGAAGCTGGAAGACGCCGTCGCGCTCGGCGCGGACGTAGCAGTCCCGCTGCGATCCGGTCAGCGGGAGCAGCACCCGCGTCACCGTCTTCGGCGGCAGCTCCGGCAGCACGTCGGCCTTGCGGCGGCGAAGCTGAACCGACCGCTGCTCGCGAAGGGCGGACGGCCCGGGCACGAGCCGGCGGGGCTTCTCACCGTCGCCAAGCGGCGTGACGAACTCGAGGAGCGAGGCCAGTTCGTCCACATTGTTCTCGAGGGGCGTGCCGGTGAGCGCCCAGGCTCGCCGGCGCCGAAGCTGCTTGCACTTCCGACTCACCTCGGTCTCACGGCTCTTGATCCGCTGCGCTTCGTCGAGGATCACGACGTCCCAGTAGGTGCGGCGTGGCGGCGACTGCGGGTTCGCCGTGCTATCCTCGCGCAGCGTCTCGTAGCTGGTGAGATAGACGTGCGCCGGCGTGCGCCACTGCCAGGTGCGTTCGGCGGCGGGACCGCGAATCGTCGAGACCCGCAACTCCGGCGCCCAGCGCGCCAGCGCCTGCCGCCATTCGCTCACGAGGCTCGCCGGCACGACGATCAGGCTCTGCTCGATCTCCCGACGCAGTGCCAGGATCCGCAGGGCCGCCGCCGCCTGAATCGTCTTGCCCAGTCCCATATCGTCGGCCAGCAGGAGCGCCGGCCGAGTTAGGAGCGCTCGGACGCCGTCGAGCTGATAGTCGTACAGGTCGCCCGCCCACTCGATCGGCCCGTTTGGAGACAGCACGAGGTACGTGGGCAGTTGGAGGGTGACGGCGAGCCGCCGCCAGAGTGGCACCTCGGGAAGACGCCGCCAGCGCTCCTCGTCGTCTCCGTCGGTCGGTGCCCAGTCCGCCGACCGACGTGGTCCGGTGCCCCCCTCCCAGTCGAGCAACCCGATGAGACTGATACTGCCGTGAGTTGCGCCGCGCGGAGAACGCACGGACGGGTCGAGCCGGATCGGCCGTGCGACGGACGGATGCGCGACGATCGTGCGCGGCTCTCTCGACTCCGGCCCGCCGGTGAGCGCACGACGGCCGGCCGTGGCGACGTCAATCGACGGGATTACCACGTGCATCGGCTGCTGGGCCGCAAGCCGCACCGGCCGGGCGAAGATACCGAGCCAGCGCGCCCGTGGCAGCACCGGCTGGCTCGGCGCCCGCCACCAACCCGGCTGCCCGCTCGTCCGCCCGCCGTTCTCGCTCACCTCGCCCACTCGCTGCTCTCGACTCACTACTCTCGACTCACTCCGTCCTTCGCGCCGTATACCTCGCGCAATCCGTAGGCCGCACGGGAGAACGGCTCGAACAGGAGCCCCTGCGCGCTCAGGCGCTCGAAGAGGCGCCGCTCGGGTGAGCCCTCAGCGGGCGGCTTGGGGTGCCAGAAGACGTGGACGGCCTCCGAAGGTGGCGCGACAGCGGAAGGCCCAGAAGGCGTGAGGCCCGACGACGGCGAGGTGACAGGCGCGGACGATGGGGCGGCAGGCGAGGCGGCGCCCTCCACCTGCTCCGCGTGCTCGACGCGCCCAACCGGGATCAGCAGCTCGACGTCAGTGGCGACGACCTCGCGCACGACTTCATCGGCCAGGCAGAACAGCAGCGATGGCGTGCCGACACAGGCGCTGAACAGGGATACGAGCAGCTCGCGATGGGCGTGACGCCGCAGGTCGGCCGGCCGCCATAGGAACGTATGGGGCGTCTCGACGAGGTTGTAGACGAACTCCAGCGGCTCGCCGCGCGCGTTGATGAGGAACAGCCCGCCGAGGTACAGCGTGCCCGATCCGGCCCGTTCGACCTTCAGGAACCCGGCCGCGCCCAACTCCTCGACGTCGTCGGCATCACGGAAGGGGATCGGCACGTTCGAGATCCGGGTCCTCGTGATAGTCGACGTCGAGCGTCTCGAACGCCGTCTGTGGCTGGTACGTAGGGTAGAGGCGTTGGAGATCCCACTCGTTGATCCAGCGCCGGACGTACTGCCGCATGCTCGTCGAGGTAGTCTGCTCGCCGGGCGAGAGCGCCGGCGGTTCCCAACGGTAACCCGCGCCATGAATCGCTCGGATCCGCTCGTACGCGCGGTCGATAGTGGCGCGCGTGGGAGGTCGGAGCAGGTGACTCTCACGGGCGATGAGGCGCATGCCGGCCTCGGCCGCTCGCGCCAGCCGCTCGTCGGCGTCGTTCCCGCTCGCCCGCAGCTTGCCCGGAATGCGCTCCAGGTCGTTTCGCTCCTCCAACACCCGCCGGCTAAAGTCGTGGGTGATGGCGAAGACCGTCACGACACCCGGTAGCCCCTCGCCCTTCACCTTACCGGCCCAGCGGGCGAGCTCGGCGTAGGACTTCGCACGCGACTTGAACGCGTACTGCCCGATCAGCTCCAGCTCGTCCACAAGCAGCACCCAGCCGGAGTAGCCGGCCGCGGCGATCAGATGGGCCAGAAACGCGAAGTGCTGCATCGGCAGATCGCGCTTCGCCACGCTTTCGAGCTTGTAGGTGGCGGCCTCGCCTTGATCGCGTAGCCAGCCGCGCAGCTCGCGGACTTCGAGCGGGTCTCCGGCCCAGAAGGAGATGATGCGGTCGTGAATCTCCTCTTCGCGGGTCCGTTCCCAGAGGAAGAGCGAGGCTGGGAAGCGTGAGTTGAGCCGCGCCTCGGGACCGTTCGCCCAGGTGACGAAGTCGGCATACGCCCGTGTGTCGAAGGCGAGCGAGAACGCGATCTCGGTGAGGGCCGCGCCGCGTCGCTTCGGCACGCGGGCAGACTGCACGGCGGCGCGGAACAACCGGGCGGGGTCGTGAAGCGGCGTCTCCTTGCTGACGACGATCTTGCTACACACGAAGTTCTCGGCGAGCGCGATATCCTGAAGATACTCGAGCAGGTGAGACTTTCCGGTGCCGAAGTCGCCGGCGACGAGCAGGCCGGGCGTCGGAGCCCCGGCGACCACGTCGTCGGCGGCACGGTCCAGCAGCGCCCGCACACGCGTCTCGATGTGTAGCTGGCCGCTGCCCAACGCGCGGACGGCGTCTCGGTTCGGGACGCCCGAGCGGAGCGCTTCGATGGCACGCCGGCTCTCGACGGTCGTGAGCGACGGCACTTCGGCATCGCCGGGGGAAGTTGCCGGCGTCTCGGCATCACCGGAAGATGCTGCCGTCGCCTCGCCCGTGTCGGTTGGCAAAGCGGCCTCCGCGCGCTCGGGCCCGACGCCCTCCACCCCGACGCCCTCCAGCGTGGATGGCTCGGCTTCCGTAGGCGCTCCACCTGTCGGCATCTCGTCTGTCGGCATCTCGCCTGTCGGCTCCGCTTCCGCAAACTCCGAGGCCGGCGGCGCTCCCTCCATCGGCCTCATAGCAGCATCGTCGGTCGCCCGCGTATCGTCGTTGCCCCGCATGTCTGGCCACACCCTGCTCGCCTCGGGCCATTCTGGCGTCGGGTCGAACTTCCAGTCAGCCATCAGTTGCTACTCGCACCAGCGCCGCCAGCGGGTTCGGGCGGTACTCGTCATGCACCTCGCTCGCGAGGCGGTAGTAGAGCGCAGGGTAGGTGGTCAGGCCGCGCCGTTGATCGGTCACGAAGTCCGGCCCGGCCAACACGACGACGAAGCTAGCCTCGGCCTGATCCACCCCGTCGATCAACTCGCGTAAGGTCTCGTAGACGTCGAAAGTGGCCGGCCGGCTGTAGTAGACCCCCTCGTCGCGCTCGCTTCGCGGGACGACCTCGGCGCAGCGTGCGATGTCGACGACGAGCACTAATCCGCGCTGCCCGGCACGCTTCAGCCAGTGCGACAGCGATGCGAGCAGGTCGCGGGCGTTGTGTCGGGCCACCTTCTGGAAGATCAGCGCCTTCTTGAGGGCCGAGATCCGGCGGAGGTCACCGCGCAGCCACTCCAATACCGCCTCGGTGACGGCCGGCTCGTCGTCCGGATACAACTGGGCGCGGCAGAGCCGGACCATCGCCAGGCGGAACTCCTGGGTCATGGCGTAGTCGCGGAAGAGAGCGTCCCACAGGAGGCTCTCGATCTTGATGTGCAGCCCCCGCTCGGGCAGGTCGTTCAAGCCGGCGATGGCGGCGAGCGTCAGCCCCCGCTCGGACTCCGGCAAGCGGTAGCCCTCGTTCGCCAGCACCCGCGCGAGGAACGCACGCGCCAGCCTTTCCCAGTCGATCTGCCGCGCGACGGCGTGAAAGAGCCGGTCGATCAACTGGACCTTGGTAACTGAGGCGTCTACGAACGCGAATTGATAGCCGCTCGCGTCGGCAGAGGTCTGGAGCGCATCGCGCACGGTGGCCCGACCGTGTGCGTCTCCGGCGACGGCGACTTTGACAGCCGCGCCGCCAGCGTCGATGAAGTCCGCCAGGTACTCGCGGGTGATGAGGCCGATCCACTCGCCCGACCGAATCTCCATGCCGGCCGGCCCTACGCGTCCTCGGCGCGGGCGAAGGCGATGCCGTAGTACACCTTCTCCTGGCCGCTCTCGGTGACGATGCGGATGGTGCTGCTCGCCGCACGGGCGCCGGTGCTGGCGGGGAAGCTGACGACGTAGCCGCGCCGGGTCCGCGTCACGCCGCTCCGGTCGAGCAAGTAGACGTCGCGGGCGAACTCCTGTCGAGAGTAGTCGCGCGCCTGACCGGGCATGAGCGTGAGCAGGTCGTACACGTCGAGCAGGCGCTCCACGATGCCCTGCCCCACCTGCCCGCCCTCGCGCTTCTCGACGAGGTGGCCGTAGGCGGCGAAGAGCGCTTCGAGGAACGCCTCGGCGCGGAAGCGTGGAGGCCGGCGCTGCACGTCCTTCAGGTGCGCGACGAGGACGCTCGGGCGCAGCCGCCGCTCGCGCGCTCGGTCGATCGTCACCGAGCGGTCGGCGCCGGCGACTCGGATCAGCGCCGGGTAGCAGTAGAGGCGGTCGTCCAGTTCGAACATCCGGACGTCCATCCTTCGGGCCGTCTCCAGAACCTCGCGCGCGTAGGCGCCGTTGGCGAAGTACGCGTCCTCGTCGAAGTCCCAGCCGGCTCGCGCCACGTCGAGCAGCCGTCGCACCTCGTCAAGCGCCTGCTCCGCGGCGTCGGCCGCCGGGTGCAGATCGCGCAGGTTTCCAAGCTGTGCGGCCGAATGGTAGCGCTTCAGCGATCGAGTGAGTGCAGCCGCGGCCTTCAGGACATCGTCGGCAGCCGCCTCGGCCCGCGCGAGCGCGTCTTCCAGGCCAACGTCCTGGCGGCTGGAGGCACCCTCCAGCCGAACGCCCTGCCGATCTAGGAGAGCGCCTGGCTTCAGATCGTCTACCGGCGCGTGCTCTGGCTCCGTGCGTCCTTCTGGCACGTCGGCGTGCGGCTGTTCCTGCATAACTACGTCTCGATCCTCGACTGAGCCTGACGGTCGTCGCGTCGGCCGGCGGCACGGTTGCATGGTAGCCCGCCCGACGCGTTCGTTTCACGAGTGACGAGTGGCGAGAGGTGAGACGAGCGGGGCGCGACGATGACATCGTCCCCGCTGACGGACGTAGCTGTCGAGAGTTTACGCTGGGGGAATGCCCCAGCTGACCGGCCCGCGGCCAGCCTGTACGCGCCCGAGGTTGGCGCCGATCCGTGCGAAGACGTCGTGCCAGCCGCCGATGCCGCCGGCGTTGTGCGGCGTCAGGAGCACGTTCTTCAGCGTCGGCAGTGGGTTGTCGGGCGGGAGCGGCTCGTAAGAGAAGACGTCCAGGCCGGCGCCGGCGATCCGGTTGTTTCGCAGCGCGTCGATCAGCGCCGCTTCGTCCGTCGTGTTTGCCCGGCCGGTGTTCAAGAAGTAGGCGGTCGGCTTCATCAGCCCGAATTCACGCGCGCCGAAGCTCCGCTCGTTCTCTTTGGTGTACGGGACGAAGGTTGCCACGAAGTCCGACCGGCGCAAGAGGTCGTCGAGCGGCGCATACTCGACGCCGTAGAACTCCTCCTGGACAGGCGAGAGGCGCGTCCGCTTGTAGTAGAGGATCTCCATGTCGAGCGGGCGGGCCAGATGTGCGAGACAGGCGCCCGCTTCGCCGAAGCCCACGATGCCGAGCGTCTTGTTCGCCGGCGTGTCGACGTTGGCGACTCGCGGCCAGTTCATGGCAATCGGTCGCTGATCGGCGAAGGTCGGCTCCATCCCGATCTCGTTCACGCCCTCGATGGTGAGCTCGTGGCTGGGCAGGAGCTTGCGGCTGAGCGCGAGCATGAACGTCAGCGTGTGCATGGCGACCCGATTCAGGACGCCATGCGGCCAGACGGACACGGCGACGCCACGCTCGACCGCGGCTCGTAGGTCACCGCCGCCACGATAGAAGCCGATCCGCTGGACGAAGCGAAGCTCGGGCAGCCGTTCGATCAGGCTCCGGTCGAGCGCCGAGCTCCAGGTAATCATGGCCTCGGTATCGGCGGGGACGTTGGCCGGCTGGCCGTTCGCGTACGAGATCTGGTGCTCGGCGAGATACTGGTCCGGAAACTCCTTGATTCGATCTTCGAGCGGGTCCAGGAAGCAGACACGCATGGCTCTCCTCCGTGTGCCATGATGCGGGCAGACGCGGCCAGCGTCGATGCTGACGCGGACACGAGCCCGGGAAGGGCCGAGTGGTGAAGCTCGCCCGGCGCAACTCACCCAGTGACAGGGCCAATCCGTTGCGGAGGCGGCATCACGCCGGGCGCTCAGGTGTGATGCCGCCTCCGCAACCGCACGCCCGGGGCACGTCTAGGGGAGCCTGGTGACTATCCTCCTGACTGGGCATTCCTGCCACCGCCACCTGATGCGGTATCAGGCCGTCGCGGCGACCGGCGTCGCTTCCTTCTGGAGGTTGAGCCAGGCCAGCTCGTCGGCGGTCAACTGCACGTCGAGCGCCCCCAGGCTGTTGTCAAGCTCGTCGACCGTGGCCGGGCCGATCAGCGCGTAGAGGTTCAGTGGCTGGTGGAGCACCCACGCCAGCGTCATCTGCTGCAACGTGCAGCCCTTCTTCTTCGCAAGCTCCTCGGCGCGGCGATACCGCTCCCAGTTTGCGTCCGAGAAGTAGGTGCGGATCACGTTCAGGCGGTCTCGCTCGGACGGGGGTAGCTCGTCGAAGTGCGGCTGCTTCTCGGCAAGCTCGGCGAGCATCGCGGGCGTGTAGCGGCCGCTAAAGAACCCGCGTGCCTGCGACGACCAGGCAAAGACTGGTAGCTGCGTCCGCTCGTACCAGGCCAGCGCCTCCTCGTCGCCGGAGAGACTCACGCAGCCGACCCACATCGGTTCGTTGGGGACGGCCAGCGCCAGGTTTGGGCTGCTGACGCCGAACGGCCTGAGCCCATGCGCCTCGGCATAGGCGTTCGCCTCGGCGATGCGTTGGTGCGTCCAACTCGATCCGCCGAACGCGCCGATCCGGCCGGCCGCATGCTCCTCGTTCAGCGCCTCGACGACCGGGCCGACCGGCGCGTCAGGATCGTCCTTGTGCAAGATGTAGATGTCCATGTTGTCGAGGTGCATGGATTCGAGGCTCGTCTGAACGTCCTCGTGAATCGCCGCCGCGTTCACCCGCCGCTCGAACGTCTGGCTGTCATGGTGGGCGCCCTTGCCGATGACGACGATCTGGTCGCGGCAGCCCCGGGACGCAAGCCAGTTCCCGAACGCTTCCTCGCTCGTCCCCCCGGCGTACACTCGGGCTGTGTCGACGGCCGTACCGCCGGCCTCTACCCACCGGTCGAGCAGCGCGTTCGTCTGCTCTTGCTTCCCAGTGGAGAAGACCATGCTGCCGAGAACGAGCCGCGACACACGCCTGTCGACGTCCGGTATCGATCCGTACTCCACGGTACATCCTCCTCATCTACGCTCGTGCGCCAGTGGTGAGCACCGTGACGCGCAGCCGAACAGAATGGACGACGCACGGGTCACGCCGCAACCCGGCCGACGAGGCGTCGTTGGGCTCGGTGTCCCGCCCTGGTATGACGGTGGGGCAACGTCATCGGGTCAACATGCCGAGGAGCAGTCACCCACTCAACGAGTGACGCGGCCCGCCACGGCCAGGTGTTTCTGACCGCGAGCGCGCGTCCACATCGCGAGCGCGTATCCACACACCCTCGACCAGTTCGTTCGTCAGGGCAGCAGCGACCGTGCTACCGTCGTCGTAACGCACCCCCGCACCCCGAAGACCGAGGCCCGGCGAGATGACGGCCTCGCCGATGATCGCGCCCCAACGCGCAGCCCGTGAAACCGGCCGACGAAGGAGCCTGCCATGGAGTTTGGGGTCTTTCACGAGTTCTCGCGCTACCCAGGTCAGAGCGATGCCGACACGTTCACCGCCAGCTTCGAGCTCGTAGACGCCGCCGAACGGTGGGGGCTCGACGTCCTCTGGCTGGCCGAGCATCATTTCGTCGACCACTCGGTCCTGGCCTCGCCGCTCGCCATCGCCGCCGCCATCGCGGCCCGCACGGAGCGCATCAAGATCGGGACCGCCGTCCAGGTGCTCCCGCTCGGCAACCCGCTTCGCCTGGCCGAAGAATGGGCCACGGTAGATCAGCTCAGTCACGGGCGGCTCATCTTCGGGGTCGGGCGGAGCGGGTTCGCCCGCACCTATCAGGGGTATGGAATCCCGTACGGCGAGAGCCGCGAGCGGTTCGCCGAGGCGCTCGCGGTCATTACCGCGGCCTGGACCCAGCCGACGTTCTCCTACCAGGGGAGGTTTTACCGCTACGAGAACGTGTCGGTCACCCCACGGCCGTACCAACAACCGCTCCCGCCGATTCGGGTCGCGGCCGTGTCGCCGGACACGTTCCCGTCACTGGGCGAACAGGGCTATCCGCTCTTCGCGGCCGTCCGGCAAGGGACACTGACTGACCTGGGACCGGACATCGAGCGCTACCGCGCAGCCTATCAAGCGGCCGGGCATCCTGGCGCCGGCGGGGTGTTTCTCCGCATCCCAATCTACGTCGCCGACACCGCTGAGCGAGCGAGCGCCGAACCGGAAGCGAGCATCATGGCGTTCTACCGCGAGATGGCGCAGCAGCTCACCGCCTCGGCGAAGGAGCCAGGGGCCAGCGACGCCGCCCTCCGAGCGCGGCGCGGCGAAGCGCTCATGCAGTTGACCTACGCGCAGGCGCAGCACGAGAAGGTTATCGTCGGGACGCCATCGATGGTGGCCAAACGCCTGCAAGCTCTCCATGAGGAGCTTGGGATCGACGGCTTTCTGGCCGAACTGAATTGCGGCCGCCAGATACCACACCAGCACGTTCTGCGTTCGCTGAAGCTGCTGTGTACGGAAGTCATGCCGAATTTCGCCTGACCAGGGCCGCGACGATCTCGAACGACGGCGATAGAGGCCGTGGGTCTGGCTGCCGCCCATCGGCGTCTACGCGAATGCTATCAACCGTTCGCTGCGCGGGGGCGGGTCCGGCCTGGGCCAATCCGGCACCATGACCGTACCTACGTAACCGCGTACCAGATACCTGCGCTCTAGACGACTCCCCACTCGGGTCGGGGCAGGCCGCGAAGGTCGTACCTGGTAGCCAGATACATCTCATCGGCCGTGACCTCGACGGCGCCGAGTTCGAGGGCAAGGGAGCGCCTTGGCGGGGTCAGGTCATAGTGATCGCGGTCAAAGGACCGGCGCGACAGGCCGAGAAGCGCCGCGAAGTCATGCAACTCGTCGAGCGAGGTCGTGCTCGTCAGGTGGCACCAGAGGTGCTGATTGCGTGCCCCAACCTCGCGCGCCCGTTCGGCGTACGGCCCATGATAAAAGCCCGAACCGTCAAAGAGGTCGTCGACGACGATCACGCAGCCCTCCGCGGTCAACGATAGCAGTTGACGCGCAGCCGCACGGCGATCTCGGCGCGGCGTCGATTACTCGGCCTCTCGAAACTACGCCAAAGCCGCGGCGGAATCTCCGTGGCCGTAGCCAGGGTAGCCAGGGCGCCTGTGGAGTTCAGCGTGGTATCGGTTTAGGCGATCCCGCGATGGCGCGTCTTCAGCTCTTCAGAGCCTGGTAGACGAATGCGCTCGCCGTTCGAGCGTGGCATGGGTGTCGTCTTTTGAAAGAAGCGGGACCACCCGGCAGCCGTAAGACCGGCGAGCCCGAACCAGACAGCGAGCCCCATCAGAATCGACGTCATTTCTACCCCCGCGCCTCTGGAGCACTCCCCTTTAGACAACGTCAACCTGCCTGTCACAGTGATGCGTGAGATCAAACTGTTACATCGCGGGCACGAGCGATCCTGCTCGGCATCTGCCGACTGCGGAGAGGCCAGGGTCATTGGCCTTTCACACTGGTGAAAGCCGAGGTACGCGGGCGAGTGATGGCTTCGAAGCTGGAGGGGCAGGAGTGGGGTTGGTGCCCAGATGGCTAGCAGGTCTTGCCTGGACAGGACGAATCCGCCGTCGCAAGGGGACGTTTGTCCCATGTCGGGCGGCGTACCATGGTCTACCATGCCCGCGGGAGGAGCCCTCGGCGATGGTCGATGGTCTGTCATGTTGTGGCCTGAGCCCCACTCGCGTATCCCCCGTCCACGATACCCTCGCGCCCGATAGAGAGACGCCCCAAGCGTACGTCCGTTGGCCGGTCTCAGAGCGTCTGGCCGCCCTGGCGTGTGCCGAGCCGGTTCGGGGATGAGTGCACGTCCGGCCGTCCTGACGGCCGACGAAGCCGTAGGTCGGATCCAGGACGGCGCCGGCCTCGTCGCCTCAGGTAACAACTTCCGGCTGGCGCCGGAGACGCTCCTCGCGGCTCTCGAACGCCGCTTCCTGGATACCGGCGCGCCGCGTGGCCTCACGTTTCTCTACCCGATGATGGTGGAGGCTGCGCGCGGGACCGCTGGTATCCCCGGGACCGGGTTCAATCGTCTCGCCCACGCTGGCTTGCTGCGGCGGGTGGTGGGCGGGAGTTTCAGCCGTGCTCGGGGGCACGAGTTGAATACCGCCATCCGTGAGGGCACGCTTGAGGCCTATAACCTCCCGGTCGGCACGATCCTCGGGCTCCTCCGAGCCGCCGCCCGGTGCGAGCCCGGCATGCTGACCACGACCGGCCTGGAGACGTATATCGATCCCCGCCGCGACGGCGGACGGCTGAACGACCGGACCACGAGCGCGCTGTCTGAGGTGGTCGACTTCCGGGGCGCGGAGTACCTGTACTATCCGACCCCGCGCGTCGACGTTGCGTTCATCAAGGGCTCGCTGGCAGACGAGCGGGGGAACGTGTCGCTCGCACGCGAGGCCTTCACGCTCGGCGCGCTGTCGATGGCGATCGCGGCCCGGAACTCCGGCGGCGTCGTACTGGTCGAGGTCGACGATCTTGTCGCGGCCGGCGCGCTCGATGCGCGCACGGTCGCGATCCCCGGCCACCTGGTCGACGGCATCGTCCGGGCCGAAATCAGCGCCGCACCGGCGTCAGATCGGGTCGCCGTCACCCATGCGCCCGAGTGGAGCTTCAGCGGCCAGTACCGGGCGCCCCTGCCGACAGAAACGCTCGAGATCGACCCGAAGACGGTGATCGCTCGGCGAGCGCTACGCGACGTGCCCGATGGAGCCGTGATCAATCTTGGGGCCGGTCTGCCGATGTACATCATTCCGAGCGTTGCCCGTGCCGGCGGCGCCCGTGACGGCGACTTCCGCTTCTCGATCGAGCAGGGCCACTTCGGGGGCTGGCCGGAGGCGGGTGGAGTCGCGGCGAATCCAGATGCCATCCTGGATATGGCGGACGTCTTCACCTACTACACCGGTGGCGGGATCGACGTCTCGATCCTCTCCTTTGCCCAGGTCGATGCGGACGGCAGCGTCAACGTGAGCCGGTTCGGCACGATGATGCCTGGTTGCGGCGGCTTCGTCGATATCACTCAGAATGCGAAGCGGCTGGTCTTCTGCGGCACCCTCTCAGCGGGCGGCGAGGTCGCCATCGAGAATGGGCGCGTCGTCGTGCGCCGCGAGGGCCGGATCTCCAAGTTCGTGACACGTGTCGAGCAGTTGACGTTCAACGCACTCGCGCGCTGTAACCGCGCGGAATCGGTCACGTACATCACCGAGCGGGCGGTGCTCGTTCGCGGCTCGGACGGACTGGTGGTCACCGAGGTAGCCCCCGGCGTCAATCTCCGTACGCAGGTGCTGGACCAGATTCCGTTCCCAGTCGCCGTCTCGCCTCAGGTCACGGAGATGGACCGCTCGCTCTTCGTCTGACCCCGCCCGCCGGTGCGAGTCGCGCTCAATGCGAGAGACGGTCACAAGCGCCGCCCCCTCACTCGTCCGGCCTCCGGTCAGGCATGGCAGGGGGCAGCGGGTCGAAAGTTGCGCCCCGCTCGTGTGCTCCAAGCATGCATCGCCTGAGACGGTTCGGCGCCGATGGCGACATACCGGGGGCATGCTCGTGCAACCGATCGATGGCCGAGAGCGCCGCTGGTTGAAAGCCAGAGACGTCTGGCCTATGATTCGCCAATGGCGAAGGCCGTTCGTGAGAGCCAAACACAACGTGGGGTCCGGTCTGTCGACCACGCGCTAGCAATCCTGAATCAGTTCGAGTCGAGCACGGCCACGCTCGGGCTCACCGAACTGAGCGATCGGCTCGGCCTGAGCAAGGGTGCCGTCCATGCCCTGCTCGTTTCGCTTGCCCGGGCTGGCTTCGTTGACCGAGCAGGCGCGGGCGCCAGGTATCAGCTTGGACCCCGCCTCGTGCACCTGGCGGGGCTTCGCCTACAGCAGAGCGTCATCCGGGGCAGTGCCCGCCCGATCCTCGAGCGGCTCGTGCACGTAACCGGCGAGACCGCGTTCCTCGGCGTCGTAGAAGGCGACCGAGCGCTCTACGCTGACCGAGTCGAGAGTCAGCATCGCCTCCGTGTGGTCGGTGAGGTCGGGACACCGATTCCTTTGCATGCGACGGCGCTCGGCAAGATCTTGCTCGCCCACCTGCCTCCACAGCAGATCCGGGCCATCTTGACCGCGCCGCTCGAAGCGTACACCCGCCACACCATCACCGACCCCGGGCGGCTGGCCACCGAGATCGAAGCCATTCGCGCGTGTGGGTTCGCGGTCAGTATGGGCGAGCGCGACGAATTCACAGCCGGCGTTGCCACCCCGGTCCGGGGCTTCGCCGGGATGGTGACCACGGCGATCACCGTGGCCGGTGTGATCGGTCGCCTGGACATTGATGCGTCGATCCATGCCTTGCGGGAGGCGGCTCGCGAACTCTCCGCGATCCTGGGCGCTCCGGGAGGTGAAAATCAGTGATGGTCTCACCCACTACCGCCGACGTACGCGATATCGATAGCTTGCAGATCCCATCCCGCAATCCTCTCCATAACTGGCGCGTGGCAAGTGAATCGCTCGCTACCCAGAATGGGACCGTTGCGACCGGTCGAGCACCGTTCGTCGGCCGCGAGGATCTCCTACACCACTTTCACGAGCTTGCCAGCAGGGCGTGGCATGGCCATGCGCTCGTCGTCGCACTCACGGGTGAGGCGGGCATCGGCAAGACTCGCCTGCTCCAGGCGTTCGCAGAGCGTGGCATCAGCCTCGGTCTCGATATCGTCCGGGCAGATGGCTCCGCATTACCGACCGATGCGCCGGATCACGTGGCTCATGGCGGTGTGCCGACCGGCCTTACAGTGGTCCGTCCGACCCTTGAATGCGGGAGCACGGCGCTGCGTCCTCGGTTGGTCGTCGTCGATGACGCGGCTCGGCCGGAGCGGCTACCCGATCTCGCGTCCCTCAGTACCTCCGGCGCCGGGGAGATGGGGGATCTGGTGATCCTGGCGCTCTCGCCAGGGATTGGTACCGCGTTACCGGAGGTGCGCCGATCGCTGGCTGCGCTCGCGCGACAGCACATACTGCTCCAAATAGCGGTGCCGCCGCTCGGCGAACCCGAACTGAGTGAGTTGACCCGCCACCTGCTCGGCGATCGGCCGGACGCGCGGCTTCAGGAGACGATCAGCTCGCTTAGCGAGGGGAATCCCTTCCTGGCCGAGGAACTGGTGCTCGACCTGTTGCGGCGCGGGCTCGTGGCCCGGAATGGCGGTACCTGGTATCTCCTGGGTGACCTTCCCCCCATGTACGTACCGGCGACCGTTGCGACGACCCTGACCCACGAGCTTGGGGAGCTCGACGCGCCAGTGTTCCAAACCCTCGCGTCCGCCGCCGTGCTTGGGGCAGGCTTCCAGTTCGATGTCCTCGATGCAGCCACAGTGAAGCCATCCGAGCAGTTACTGCAACACCTCGAGGCAGGCGTGGAGCACGGTATCCTGCGCGACGCCACGGAGCCGCCCGACGATTTCCAGTTCACGCACGAACTGGTCCGACGGATGCTCTACCGAGGTCTGAGCGGGGTCCGACGGCGCCGTCTGCATCAGTCGGTAGCTGAGGCGCTGGAGGGGCGGCTCGCCGATGCCGATGGCGCGGACCAGAGTCCGACGCTGGCCTATCACTTTACACGGGGTGTGGATCGCACGCACGCTCTGGCCTATACCCTTCGTGCTCTCGGGCTCGCCGAGCGCCTCTGCAACTGGGACGAGGCGATTCGCTACTGCCGCGAGGCGCTCGACCTGGTACGGCAAGTTGAGGCGGCGGGCGCGACGCTCCAGGTCGACCTGTTGGAGCGTCTGGCCGCGCTCTATTTCGGCCGCGTGCAGACCTTCGCCGCCGGCGTCTGCTGGCGCGAGGCGCTTCGCCTGTGCGAGACGCCGTCAGTCAGCCCGCTTCGACGCGCCGCGCTGGCCGCACGCCTGGCCGCGCTCGGCCCCACGTGGTATTCGATCGACGCGGCAGAGTCTGGCCTCGAACAGGTGCTTCAGTCGTCTCCGGTGTCTCCCGAAGACGTGCGGTGGCTGTTCGACGCTTACCTCGAGCTCGGGCTAGCCAACCAGCGGCTTGGGCGGCTCGGAGCGGCGCTCCGCTACCTGCACGCTGCGCGCGACGTGGTGGACCCGACCGACAGGGCTCGCAACGCCCTGGCTCAGTATTCACTCGGTGGCCTGCTCACCAGCGCCGGTCGCCCGGCTGAAGCCGTGGTGCTGGTGCGCAGCGCACTCGACGTTCTGGACGACGGGCTGCCGGATGCGTGGAGCCACACCGATCCAGTCGTCCACTTGCGAGATCCGCGCCGCGATCGGTGTCTGGCTCTGGGTGAGCTAGCGCGGGCGCTCGTGCATCTCGATCGGGCGGAGGAGGCGTTGCGTGTGGCCGAGCGCGCTCGGGTGGAGGAGGCGCGGTTCGGGATCCTTGGCGGCCGAGGGTACCGTGCTATCGCACAAGTCGAGCTTCATCACGGCAGACCGGAGGCCGCCCTTCAGGTGCTCGTGCCTCGCTCGCGCGACACGGCAGCCGGCTCGTTGAGCGTCCACCGCACGGCCGATCTGGTCTTGATCTCACGCGCCCACCTGGCGCGTGGGGACATCGAGCAGGCGCTCGAGTCGGCGGCCGAAGGGGTGGCTATCTGCATGCGCAGCGGCGCCCGTGAGCATCTCGCCGGCCTTCATCTCGCCACTGCCCATGCCCACCACGCATGGGGCGAGGAGGGCACTGCGTTGGAGACTCTCGCCACCACTCATCGCGTAATCGATGACACCGGGACCGAGGTGTATCGGGCCGACGCGAAAGCACTCGAGGCCGAGATCCGAGGCGCTACAGATCGGTCCGACTCGACCGATCGTGGTCGCCCAGTACGTGCGGCGTTCGTGGAACCGATGGAGCCGCCAGAGTCCTCCGCACACCGACGAGACGCCGTCAACGGTCGCACACGAGACACCGCGTGTGCGTCAGCGCAGTCCGCATCCGACGGGTCACGGCCGCTCACCGTACGCGAGCGCGAGGTGCTAACGCTCATGGCGGACGGGCAGACCAACCGCCAGATGGCAGATCACCTGGTGCTCAGCGACAAGACTGTCAAGCGGCACGTCAGCAATATCTTCGACAAGTTGACCGTCAGCACTCGCGCAGCAGCCGTCCGCCGCGGCTTCGAGATCGGGCTCCTCTGAGCCCTGCGACCACGGAGGCCGGCTGTGGGTGGGCCATTCGGCCGATGCGCTCCGTGGTGCGACACGGTACGGTCATCCGGCAGCCTCCGCTGGTGAGGAGCATGACGCCAACAGTTCTCGACGCATACGGATACCTGGAGGCTTCGGCGTGATCCCCGAAAACGTCTCACCCGCCCGCGCATCAACCTCAACGGGTGCGTCCGTCGTCGTCCAAAGTCTCGTAGAAGCCGGCGTCGAGTACGTTTTCGGCATCTCAGGCGTGCACGCCGTACACCTCTTCGACGAGGTGACGCAGTCGTCCTTGCGGCTCATCGTGCCCCGCCACGAGCAGGCCGCGGCGTTCATGGCCGACGGGTATGCGCGGGCGTCCGGCCGGGTCGGGGTGTGTCTGGCGACGACCGGCCCCGGTGCCGCGAACACGGTTGCCGGCATGGGTACGGCGTACATGGACTCGTCGCGCGTCTTACAGATCACCAGTCAGCAAGCACGCGAGTTCATCGGACGGCTCCGAGGTCGGGGGCATGATACGAAGGACCAGGCCGGTATGTTCCGCTCCGTCACACAGTGGAACACGCTCATCGGCTCGCCCGAGCAGATCCGCCCGATGCTAGCAGATGCCTTCTGCCGCCTCATGACCGGACGCCCCCGACCGGTGCAGATCGACGTCCCGCTCGACGTGCTCGGCGGGCCGGCCAGGAGAACGGCGCCCGCCACACTTCGCACTCACGATACCGCTCCGCCCACCCCAGATCGCGTGGCGCTCACCGAAGTGGCGCGACGGCTCGCGGCCGCGCAGCGCCCGGCGATCTGGGCCGGCGGCGGCATCATGACCGCCGAAGCCTACGCCGAGCTCGACACCCTCGCACGTCGTCTCGGGGCCCCGATCTTCACCAGCGCCACCGGCCGCAACGCCGTCTCGTCCGATCATCCCCTCTTCCTCGGAGCGCTGATCGTCGACGCGGAGGTCCGGCGCTACCTCGCGCATCACGACCTGCTCCTCGCGCTCGGCACGACGTTCCGGGCCGACGATACCGGCGACTGGATGCTTCGTCTCCCACCGATGGTGCAGGTCGATATCGAGGCCGAACAGATCGGGAAGAACTATCCGGTCGAGGCCGCCGTCGTCGGCGACGCCCGTCAGGCGTTGCGCGGGCTGCTTGACATCCTCGGCGCTGGCCCCCATCCGGAGCTCGCGTCCCGCACGGCGGCCGTCGCCGAACTGCGGCGTGCCGCGCTGGATCGAGCCCGCGCTGAGTACCCGACCGAGCTTGCCATCGTCGACCAGCTCCGTGCCGGCTTGCCGCGCGATGCACTGTTCGTGTTCGACCGCTCACTCCCGCTGTACTGGGCGATCCATTTCCTCGACGTCTTCGAGCCGCGCAGCCTCTTCCAGAGCGCCGAGTTTGGGACGCTCGGCTGGGCCTTCCCGGCAGCGCTCGGCGCTCAACTGGCACGGCCAGACCGGCGCGTGGTGTGCATCTGCGGCGACGGGGCGATCATGTTCAGTTGCCAGGAACTGGCTACGGCAGCACAACATCAGATTCCTGTGACGCTACTCGTGATCAACGACCAGGGATACGGCTCGAATCGGCGCAACGCGGTCAAGTTCGTGGGCCGCGCGAATCCGGCCGACGACATCCGCTCGCCGGATTTCGTGCAGTTCGCGGGCGCGTTCGGCATCCCCGCGGTCCGGCTGGATGACGTCGGCCAGATCGCCGGAGCGTTGCGTGAGGCCAGTAACGCACCCGGCCCGGTGCTGATCGAGGTACCGTTGGACACCATCGAGTTTCCGCCACGCGACCGGTACGGGGATAGTCTGGACGCATGAGCGGCCCGATGGTCTAAACGGCCCGGGCAGTCAAACGGTTGACTGTGCGGTCGCCACCGGCAGCAGGCGTACGGCGATGGCGGCTTAGAGCTACTCTCCGCCGACTGCACGCGTTCGGCGACGACGCACGAGCCTGCGCCACCACCTGGCGCGGGCGGTCGCGCCGGGTCACGGCATCACGCCACCCCCGTTCGGCGAGAGGGCCTGCCCGTGAAAGAAACGGGCCGCGTCGGAGGCCAGGAACACTACGCTCGGCGCGACGTCCTCGACCTCGGCGAACCGCTGCTCGACGACACCCGCTAGTTTGCGCTGAATGAAGTCTGGGGTGGACAGGACCGCCAGTGCGTCCGTGTTGATGGGGCCAGGGGCGACGGCGTTGACGTTGACGCCGCGCGGTCCAACCTCTCGGGCAAGCGCCCGCGTCAGTGCCAGGACGCCGCCCTTCGAGGCGCTGTAGCAGGTCGAGCCGACGTCGCCCTTGTAGGCAAGCTGCGAGGCCACGTTGACGATCTTGCCGGCCCCGCGATCGAGCATGCCAGGCAGCACGGCGCGGCAGCAGAGAAACGTCCCACGCAGGTTGATCGCCATGACGCGATCCCACTCGTCGACAGTCGTCTCAACCAGTGGACGCTTCAGGAGAATACCGGCGTTATTCACGAGGATGTGAATAGGCCCGAGCATCGTCTCCGCCGAGCGGAAGAGATTCCCCACTTGCTCCTCGTCCGCGATGTCGGCCTGGAGGGGGATCGCTTTACGACCGAGGTGACGAATCGCATCGACGGTCTCGGCCACCTCGTCAACGGGCACGCAATCGTTCACCCCGACGTCCGCCCCGGCCATGGCAAGAGCGAGTGCGATGGCCCGTCCGAGACCACGCGCCGCGCCGGTCACGACGGCAACCCGCCCGTCGAGCAGGAATCTGTCCAGCGTTCGTTCCTCACGCCCAATCGAAATCATGATGGGGCCGGACTCCTTCCACCTGGGCTGAAGGGGCTGCCGGGGCCGCCAGTGCCGTAGGGCTCGCGAGCGCAGAGGTCAGGTGAAGCTGCTCGGGGCCGACCGCACCTCCACCAGACGTAGCCTACACCATGCAACCGTCGGTGCTTTCGGCCGTCCGGCCCATCAGCGTCGCCGCCCACCACGCGCCAGCCCTGGGCAGAGGTGGTGCGGGCTGGGCGGCCACACTGGCCTCCCATCGTCCGTCGCCCGGCGCCGAGCCGGCGAGACGGAATGGTCCGTTTGGCCGATGCCCCCGCTGGACGTGCCCCCTACGATCGACCAGTGTAGGACAAGGTCCACGGCAGCCCATGCGATCGCGGATGGTCGCAGCGGCTGCGCGTCCATCCGATCGCTGGAGATGTGGGAGGGACGGCGCGATGCACGGCAATGGCGCTACGGTGAAGTCTCGAATGTCCCGACGTCGGCTACTCGCTCTGTCGGTCCAACTCCTGGGCGCGTCGGCCGCCGGGAGCTTGCTGGCGGCATGTGGCCAGCAGGCGCCAGCGGCCCCAACGGCCGCGCCAGTCGCCAAGACCGAGTCAACGGCTGCCAAGCCGGCTGCCCCCGCTGCCACAGCCGCCAAGCCAGCCGCGACGACCGCTCCCGTCGCAACTGCCGCTAAGCCCGCCGCGAAAGCCGAGGCAACGACGGCTCCCGCGGCCGCAACGACGGCTCCCGCAGCGAAGACGACCGGTGCGGCAGGCGGGACTCTACGGGTCGGCCACATCGCCAACCCATCACAGCTCGACCCGCACCGGTCGCCGGCCGGCTTCGATCGCCACATCCAGTTTGCGATCTTCGACACACTGGTTGGGTTCGACCGGAGCCTGAAACCACAGCCCGGTCTGGCACTGTCGTGGGATTCGCCCGACCTGAAGACCTGGACGTTCAAGCTGCGCCAGGGGGTCAAGTTCCACGATGGGACCGACTTCAACGCTCAGGCAGTCAAGGCCAACATCGACCGCATCAAGGATCCGGCCACCAAGTCAGCCCTGGGCGGTGCCTTCAACGGTGTCCAGAGCGTCGAAGTGGTCGATCCGTACACCATCCGCTTCAACCTCACCGCGCCGAACGTCGGCCTGCCGATGCTCCTCTCGGATAAGGGGGGTATGATCAGCTCGCCGGCGGCGATGCAAAAGGCAGGGGCGGACTATGGCACCACCAGCGCGGTAGGAACCGGCCCGTTCCAGTTTGTCGAGTGGAAGCAGAACGACCGCATCACCCTGAAAAAGGCTCCAGCTTACTGGAAGTCCGGCATCCCGAGGGTCGACAACCTGGAGATCGCGATCATCCCGGACGACAACGTCCGCCTCGCCAACGTGAAGACTGGCCAGCTCGACGCCACCTACTCGATTGCCCCAAAGGACGTCGAAGCACTCCGGCGCGACAAGAGCCTCACACTCGTCGAGGCGCCAGGCATCGCCTTCTGGCAGGTGTACATCAACTCCTCGCGCCCGCCGTTCGACAACGTCGCACTGCGCCAGGCGTTCGCCTACTCGGTCGACCGAGACGCCGTGCTCCAGGCAGCGGCATTCGGCTCCGGCCAGATTGCCAACTCCCCGTTCACACCGGCCTTTGCCGATTTTTACCTGCCCGACTTGAAAGTCCTCCCCCGTGATCTCGGCCTGGCCAGGCAGAAGCTTCAGGAGGGTGGGCAGCCGAACGGCTTCGAGTTCGAGCTGTTGACGACCAATCTGAGCGTCTTCCAGGCGACAACCCAGATAGTTCAGGCGCAACTCGCCGAAGCTGGGATCAAGGCCAACGTATCGACCGTAGACGATGCGACAATCGCGCAGAAGGGCTCGTCGTGTGACTACCAGGCCTTCATCAGCCTCTTCACCGGTCGCACCGAGATCGACCTGACACTCACGTACATGTTCGATCCGGATCTGGGCATCTGCAAGAACCGCTACAACATCCCAGAAGCAACGGAGCAGTTGCGGAAGGGACGACAGACCGCGGACATGGCCGAGCGCAAGCGTGCCTATTCCCAACTCGGCCAGATCGTCGTCGACAAGGTCATGGACCTGCCGCTTATCTATCCCTTCACAACCGTCGTGCTGTCGCCGAAGGTCAAGGGCTTCGAGGTCTGGGGCGACGGCATGATGCGCTGGGATGAGGTCAGCATCCAGTAGCGGAGCGCGCCTCGGTGAATCGGTACATCGTCCAGAAGATGGTCGCCACCATCCCGATCGTGGTGTTCGTCTCGGTGTGCGTCTTCCTGATGGTGCATCTCATCCCAGGCGATCCGGCAGCGGCGATGCTCGGGGAGAATTCGACACCCGAGGCGCTGGCCGCGTTGCGGCACGAGCTGGGGCTGGATTTGCCGCTCCACGAGCAATATCTCCGCTGGGCGACCCGGGTGCTCAGCGGAGATCTGGGACGGTCGATCCGCAACGGCCAGCCGGTGGGTGCCGCCCTGACTACCGCTATCTGGCCGACCCTACAGCTCACGATCCTGGCGTTACTATCGGCGGTCGCACTCGGCATCCCGGCCGGCATCGTAGCTGCGATCCGGCCGGGCTCGGCGGCCGACGTCATCCTGAGCCTGGTGGCCCTGGTCGGGTTGAGCATGCCGACGTTCTGGTCGGGCCTGCTGCTGATCTATCTGTTCTCGCTCGGCCTTGGCTGGTTGCCACCATCCGGCTACGTGAGCCCAGGCCAGTCCCCGCTCCACTCACTCGAGTTCATGGTCTTGCCGATGCTGGCGCTCGGCGCGAACGTCGCGGCGGTCGTGATGCGCCAGATGCGCTCCAGCCTCCTGGAAGTGCTGGGCAACGACTACATTCGCACCGCCTACAGCAAGGGTCTACGAGAAGGCCTTGTCGTCGGTCGTCATGCGCTGCGGAACGCCCTGATTCCCGTCCTGACCGTGATCGGGCTGACCGGTGGCGTGCTGCTCGGGGGCGCCGTGGTGACGGAGACGATCTTCGCCATTCCAGGCGTCGGCCGGCTGGTGGTGACGGCGATCTTCGAGCGCGACTTCCCCACGGTACAGGGCGCGGTCCTGATGATCGCCATTGCAGTGATTTTGATGAACCTGCTGGTCGACGTGCTCTATGCGTCGGTCGATCCGCGGATCCGGTACTGAGTGGAGCCGGCCGGCAGCATGAGGTCACCAGTCTCCAACGCCGCTACGCCTGCCGCCTCTTCTAACCCCGTCGTCGAGCGCGCCCGAGGCGGTCGGCCCAGATCGAGGGCGCCCCGGATCGGGCGTGTGCTACGCAGGCTGGGAGTCCGAGGCGTGCTTGGGGCATGCATCATTGCCCTGGCAGTGCTCGTCGCCGTGTTCGCGCCCCTGCTTGCGCCATATGACCCGGCAAAACAGGACTACTCCGCGATTCTGAAAGCCCCTTCAGTCACGCATCTGCTCGGCACCGACAACCTGGGGCGCGACGTTCTCGCGCGCGTGATCTTCGGCGCCCAGGCCTCGATGCGGGTGGGCCTGTTTGCCGTCTCGCTGGCGCTCGTGCTCGGGATCCTGCTCGGACTGCCATCCGGCTACTTTGGCGGGCTGACCGACCGAGTCATCACTGGAGTGCTCGACGGGCTCCTGGCGTTTCCGGCGCTCGTGCTCGCACTCTCAATTACGGCAGCCCTTGGTCCCGGCATCAACAATCTGATCGTGGCGATTGGTATCACGACCACGCCGGCCTTCGCTCGACTGCTCCGCGCTCAGGTGTTGACGATCCGCGAGCATGAGTTTGTGATTGCTGCACGTTGTCTGGGCGGCAGCGATCTCCGAATCGCCGCTCGGCATGTGTTCCCGAACGCGCTCAGTCCGCTCATCGTGCAATTTTCGATCAGCGTCGGGGCCGCGATCCTGACCGAGGCGAGCCTCAGCTTCCTCGGCCTCGGCGTCCGCCCGCCGGTGCCAAGCTGGGGGTCGATGCTCCAGGAGGGCTTCGGCTTCGTGGATCGGGCTGCCTGGTATCCCGTATCGGCGGGCATGGCCATCACGCTGACCGTGCTCGGTGCCAGCTTCCTCGGCGACGCGCTGCGGGATCTGCTGGATGTTCGCACGCGGGTAGAGACTCGGTAGGTTCGGTAGGTAGGGCTGCCGAACAGGCGCACCGGCCCCGCGTAGCCGTCTGCTCCAGTGACTCGAGCGGAACAGCCGAATGGGCCGTTCAGCCGATGCCCGGTTGCCAACGGCGAAACTACGCTGTGGAAGTCCGGCGGCCACGAGTCCGGGCGAACGACGAACCATCGCGAGGGCGGGTAGATGCGTTATCGCACGCTAGGGCGCACCGGGCTGACGGTTTCCGAGATCGGGATCGGCGCATGGGGGATCGGCGGCGTCATGATCGTCGGCGGCAAGCCGATGTCGTATGGCGCGGCCGACGACGCCGAAGCGATCCGGATGATCCACTGGGGGATCGATCGAGGCATCAACTTCATCGACACGGCTCCCGCCTATGGGTTCGGGCACAGTGAAGTCTTGATCGGTCAGGCACTCAAAGGCCGCCGTGACAAGGTCATCATCGAGACCAAGGTCGGAGAACACCACGTCGACGGCAAGCAAGCCTGGGATTTCTCGCCGGATTTCGTCCGCCGCGCAATCGACGCGAGCCTCGGCCGTCTCCAGACCGACTACATTGACAGCTATCTGCTGCACTTGCCCATGCACGGCGGGGTCAGCGCGGAGCAGGCACTCGAGGCCATCGAGGCAGCCCGCGCCACCGGCAAGGTTCGCGTCGTTGGCGCCTCGATCTACGATAACAACCTCGGCCTGGAACTGATCCGGAGCGGACGCTGCGACGTGATTCAGCAGATCCTCAACCTCATGCAGCCTGAGGCCACCAGGGAACTGCTCCCGGCCGCGGCCGAGCATGGGGTCGGAATCCTTGCGCGGCAGGCGCTGTTCCGCGGCTTCCTGACCGATCGTGTGACGCGCGAGACGGTGTTCGACGCGAACGATATGCGGTCACAGGTCCCGCGTGCGACAGTCAACGGCTACTTCGACCGGATCGACGAGTTCGCATTTCTCTGGGAGAACGGTCGGCGAAAGCGTATCGAGGCAGCCATCCAGTTCGCGCTCAGCCAGCCGGCCGTTGGCAGCGTGATCTGTGGCGCGGTCACCCAGGAGGAGCTTGCCGACGCGGTTACCGCCGGCGACGCCGCGCCCCTGACCGACGAGGAAGTGAAGCGCGTGGCGGAGACCCAGAAGAGGCAACTCGCGGCGGCGAGGTAAGCCCTATACGCCTGCACTGCCTGAGGAGTAGGACACCGTCCATCCAGGGCGGTTGATGGATCCTACGCAACCTCGAACCGTACTCGCGCCATGCGCTTGCGCTGGAGCCTTGGAGAAGTTGGTCAGGAACGTGTCTTCTCCAAGGCTCCAGCGCAACACGGTGTGACCGCCGCCCCCTAGATAACGCCACTTGGCCCTTCGCAGTGATACACCTGGGCAGGTGAATACGTCGCGGATACGCGTTGGAGTGCCTGACGACGGGCGGCGTGGTGAGGAACGGCGCCAGGGAGGCACGGACGCCGCCAGGGTGGATCGGTCGGCAGAGATTAGCCCTGCATGAATCGGGGCGAATACTATACGAACACCGTGCGACGCGAACTGTCCGTAGCGGGGTGATTCCAGGCGTGCCGAAGCAGCGGGCGACGACCTCAGCGCTCTTCCTGGACCGGGACGGCGTCCTCAACGAGAACCGCGACGACTACGTGAAGTCGTGGGAGGAATTTCGCTGGCTGCCGCGCTCACTCAATGCGCTCGCGGCCCTCGCCCGATTGCAGGTGCCGATCTTCGTCGTCACCAATCAATCGATGATCGGACGGGGGCGCGCGACGGCGGCCACTCTGGAAGACATTCATCGGCGGATGCTCGCTCAGATCGACGAACGGGGTGGGCGAGTGGATGCCATTCTGTGCTGCCCGCACGCTCCGGAGCTCGGTTGCGCGTGCCGAAAGCCTCGACCGGGCTTGCTCGTGCAGGTGGCGCAGGAGCGGGGCATCAACCTGACGCGCTCGATGCTCGTCGGGGATGCGCTCACCGATTTTCAACTGGCGAGGGCAGCAGGCGTCCGATATCTCCATGTGAGCAGTGGCCTCGGGCGACGAGACCTCCAGGCCATCCGGACCATCGATCCAGATGTCCAGGTGGTGGCCGATCTCTCAGATGCGGTCCCGCTGTGCGCAGCGGTATTGCGGTGCGAGTCAGGATCGGATACGCCTGTGAGCGACCTACAGGCGCCCTCGTCGCCAGATCGTCAGCCAGAGGCTCGGCCGGAGTGCTGGCAAGCGCCGGAGTGCTGGCAAGCTCGGAGAGACGTGCATATGCGAGGAGATGCCCATTGATACGTCGCGAGTGGCAGCGTGTTGCCAAACGGGGGATCGACATCCTGGGCAGCGCCCTTGGCCTGGTGGTGCTACTCCCGGTGAACGCCGCCATCGCCGCGGCTATCAAGCTGGAGGATCGCGGACCGATCTTCTTCAACGCTACCCGCGTCGGTCAGGGCGGTGTGCCGTTTCGCATGTACAAGTTTCGCACGATGGTGGTGGACGCCGAAGCACGACTCGCCGAGCTTCAGCACTTGAACCTCGGTGGCAACATGATGGTGAAGATCGCCAACGATCCGCGGGTGACGCGAATCGGCGGGATGCTCCGCCCCACCCATCTCGACGAGATTCCACAACTGTGGAACGTCCTCAAGGGTGACATGAGCCTGGTAGGGCCGCGGCCTCAATACCCACGCGAAGTTGCGCACTATACGCCCCAACAGCAACGGCGCCTGGACGTGCGGCCAGGCATCACCGGCTTGTGCCAGATCTGCGCCCCTCACAGTGCCGAGTTCGAGGTGTGGACCCACTACGACCTCGAGTACATCAAGCGCTGGTCGCTCCTGCTCGACCTGCGCATCCTCGCCAGAACCCTGCTGCTCGTCCTGGGTGAGCCTGCATGGCTCCAACCGCTCCGCCGTCCGACACCGTCGACATCGCCGACTGCTCACCCCAGCACGTACGAGTCACCGCGGAGAGAGCGGCAAGACCCCACCGCCGGCGCATCTCAGGGCTCTGCTCACGTCTGAGGGGTCGGTCCGTGGCGGGCTCTCACGGGGCATGCGCACCTCACCCTGGACCCAGGCTGTCTGATAGCCCCCATCCAGGCGCCTGATAGCCCCCATCCAGTCTGCCTACAGTCCCGCTCTGCGCGGCTGGCGGATCGATCCGCGAACTGCCAGAGGCACGTAGGTTCCCGTGGGGATCCCTCCTGGGGTAGTCACGATGCTCCCGTCAGGGCACAACCACGGCGTCCCATCAGAACGCCGTCGGGTACGGCACTCGGCGCGGGGCTTGTGAGGGAGCCTGGTCAGTGGTAGGCTGGGAGCCGCCGCCGCTCCTGGCTCCGTGGCCTGACACCGTTAGCGGCTCGTCGGCGACGTCCGAAGTAGCGCATGCGGTAGGGTGGGGGTGCACAGTGGGGATCTCCGTGGTCGCGAAGGAACAGACAACGGCGTCCGGCCGGCAGTCACGTCTCAGCCGCATCCTGTCGACGGTCGTCATGGGTGCGCTGGTGCTGTTCCTGGCACTGCCGCCCGGTACGACCTACGGCCAGCCTCAGTCGGCCGCGCCGCCCGTCCCCGGTCAGTGCGCCGTAGTGCCCATATCCGGGGGCTCGCTGGGCCTGCTGTGCGTACCAGCGTCCGGCTGGAATGGCGACCTGATCGTGTGGGCACACGGGTACCGAGCGATCACCGAGGATCTGGCATTCCAGAATCTGGTGCTCTCGGATGGCACCAACCTGGCGACGCTTGCCCAGCAGCTTGGTTTCGCGTTCGCCGCGACCACCTACCGCCAGAACGGGCTGGCCGTCCTCGAAGGTTTGGACGATATTCGCCAGCTCGTCATCGCCTTCCACCTTCTCGCTGGGCGTGCCCCTGTCCACACCTACATGGCCGGGGCGTCGGAAGGCGGTCTCGTCACCACGCTGCTGATCGAGCGATCGCCGAGCCTGTTCAGCGGCGGGATCGCCCTGTGCGGCCCGATTGGCAACTTCCGGACGGAGATCGAGTACGTCGGTGACTTCCGCCTGCTGTTCGACTACTTCTTCCCTGGCGTGCTGCCCGGCAACGGCATCCACATCTCGGACGAGCTCATCCGTAACTGGGACAGCGTCTACGTGCCGCGGGTGAGAGCGGCCGTCAACGCCAATCCCCTGGCGACCCTCCAACTGCTCTCGACGTCGAAGGCGGCCTTCGACCCGGCGAATGGGGAGACCGTCCTCGAGACGGTGGAGACCCTGCTCTGGTACAGCACGTTCAGCACCAACGACGCCACGGCCAAGCTCGGCGGCAACCCCTATGGAAACCTCTTCCGCATCTACACCGGGTCGTTTGACGACGTTCGGCTGAATCTGCTGCTACCCCGTATTGGCGCCGATCCCTCGACGCTCCTCACCGTCCCCCGCTACCAGACGTCAGGTCAGCTCACACTTCCCCTCGTCACCATGCACACGACCGGCGATGAGCTCGTCCCGTTCTGGCATGAAGTGCTCTATCAGCAGAAGGTCAGGCCAAGCGGCCGTGGCAGGCTGACGCCGATCGCCATCCCGCGCTATGGCCACTGCAACTTTACTGGCCTGGAGGCGGCACTCGCGTTTGGGACTCTCGTCGAGCAGGTCACGGGTACCCAGCCGGCCACGGTATCGGGCCGACTCGATCCGACCCAGGTCAAGCGCGACTACGAGCGCGCCGCGCGGGACGCAACGCCCCGACTTCTGCGAGACTCGCGGTAACTGTGGCAGACTGAGCCTGTCTCCTTCGCCCCTGGCCCGAGGCAGCCCCGCACTACCGTCGTCGCTGCTCGCGAAACGAGACGCAGACGTCGTTGGTCCATGGTTACCGGCATGGTGGTGGAGCCGGAACCGTCCTACTACCGAGGGACCATACGATCGCACGCTGCACAGACATCGGTGTGGAGGCCGCGCACGACGGGCCAGGGCGATGTGGACGGCGAGACGCAACCGTACAGCCCATACCGTACAGTCCATAATGATGACCGTGCCTTCCCCTCGAAAGCTCCAGGCCAGGCGTAGGGCGCGTGCCGGCACGTCGTGGCACCTGGGCGCTGGCGCTTGACGGCCCGCCCGCCGCGTTCGCCGCGCGCCCGCCGCCGCTCGGTCACGTGGCTCGTCGCCAGCATCCTGATCGTCGTGGTAAGCATGCTTGCCGGGGTGGGCGCGCGGCTCCAATCCGAGGCAACTGAGGCCAGAGGGCAGGCTTCGGACCCGGCGGCAGTGCGGCAGTCTACCCCAATGGCACAACAGCCCCCGGATCTGACAACGGGACAGTACACGAACCCGGCATACCTGACAGCGGTGCCGTGGGGAGCGCACTCGCACTGGATTCAACCCTGGCGGGCGTATCTGGAGACGGTGCCAGCCGCGACGTTCGTGGACGGGCTGGGGATGCACCTGAACCTTCAGGGGGAGAATCCCGATCTGGTGCTGCGGATGCTGGCCGAGCATGGCATCCGAACAGTGCGCATCGAGGTCGGTTGGGGCCGCCTGACCTACGACGAGTCACGCTTCGACATGCCGGAGTTGTCGCCCCTGCTGGCGGCAGCACAGCAGTACGGGGTACGGCCGCTGATCCTGCTGAATGCAAACCACGGCCAGCCAGTACCGATGGAAACGGTCATGCGGACGGCGCCGCTCGGCGCACTACCCGGTGCGACGAAGCTCCGGCTCGACGACACCAGCGGCCTGCGGCCGGGGTACAGCGGGTTGTCGAACCTGACCGAGCATTGGGCAGCCGAGGTGCTCATCACGGGGATCGACGGGAACACTGTGACCCTCTCTAAGCCGCTACCAGTCATCATCGCGCCCGGCGCCCGGGTCCAGATCGCCACCCTGCGCTACCGGCCCTTCTCCGCACCGGGATCGGCTGACTACCAGGAGACCCTCAACGGCTGGCTTGGGTACGTCGACCGCGTCGCAGCCGCCACGACCGCCGCGCTCGGGACGGACGGGGCGGCCGATAAGGGGTTCGACCTGGAGATTTGGAACGAGTTGACCTTCGGGTCGAAGTTCCTCAGCATCAACAACTACTACGCGGGCGCCCCTTACAAGTACGCCGAGTCGGACGTCATTCACGACCTGGAGACGGCGACGGCCGAGCACGTGGCAGCCGACCCGACGCGCTTCGGCGGGGTCGCGCTTACTGACGGCTTTGCCAGCACCTCACCGTGGCCGGCAGCCTCGACCGAGCCGGCTCGAGTGACGGCGCTGTCGAAGCATCCTTACCCGCCACGGCTTCGCTTTCCGGCCGACGAGCAGCGCGGCCAGGGGCACGTCGGCCTCAACGCGCTCGGCCGCCCGGACAAGTACGTCCCGAACTACGTCGCACGCTTCCCCGAGTACTTTGGCACGGCCATCCAGACCGAGACGCTCATCCGGGATCTGGCACCCCTGACGACCACGATTGGCGGGACCGAGCACGGACGAAACGCTCGCCCGGGCGATCCCGTCGAGACCTGGATCACCGAGGCGAACCTGGCACACGACTGGACCGGCATGAGTCCGGCGCTGCCGCCAGACGCAATCGGGCCGTTCAAAGCAAAGGTTGCCGCCCGCTTCGTGGCGTTCTATCTCAACAAAGGCGCCAGCCGCCTGTACCTGTTTGCCCTCAACGACGCCGGTCCCAACGACGACGTCAACATGGTGGCCGATACCTTCCTGGCGCTGGCTCGCCAACCCGGCACCACCTATCCAGCCGACGACACCGACTACACCTCGCTTCCACTGCGTGTCCTCGCCCGCATGGCCGCCCGCTTCGCCGATGGCCTCGACCGCTCCCTGACGGAGACCCGCCCGCTAACCGTCACGTCCGTCACTGACACTCACAACCACGCCCAGTTCCCGGGCGACGGCTCCACCGAGCACCCGCCGCTCTACGACCGCGAGGTGCTCGCGATCCTGCCCTACCAGGTCAACGCCACCCGCTTCGTGATCCCGTACTACGTCATGACCCGCGACATCCTCCAGTCGCTCGCTCCCGAACAGTTCACCGTTCGCCTGCGGGGCATCCGCGGAACCGACGCTCAGGTCTCCGTCTACGACCCTCTCGGCGATACTGACGTCCCCGTCGACGTGCTTGCCGCCGACGCCAACTCGCTCACCCTCAGCCTCACCGCCGCCGACTACCCCCTGCTCCTCTCCATCGAGGAGCGCTGAGGCACGCCGCGCTACCGCATCGTCGCCGGCACGCCGCCAGGCGCAGGCATCTCGGGCGGCGTAGGTTGCCGCGGCTCGAGCAGCCGACGCCGCAAGGCTGCTGTCAGCGGCTGCTCTACCACCCGGTACACCGCCATGCCGCCCAACACGGCGAAGACCGTCATCGCCAGCAAAATGGACACTGGTCCCACAGACCATGGCCCGCTCAGCACCATCACGATCACGAAGATGTTGATGAAGGTGCTGTGGCTCACAAAGATCGAGTACGACGCGTCGCCAACGTAGGTGAGGAGTCGTGGCACTGGAGGCCGGCGCTCGAGTTCGAGCGCCGCCGTACCGGCAACGATGAGCACGGACGGTAGACCTACCAGGAGCGCGTACGAGACGAGGTCGCCGCCGCGAGCGATGAGAGCGCATGAGAACGCCAGGCCGAGCGCACCCACAACGATCGTCAGGCCCGGCCGCCGAATCGCACGCCGGCGCACGAGGTGCGCCGCGGCGCAGCCCATCAGGAACTCGAGGTTGCGCTCGTACAGCAGGTACGAGACGGGAAGAGGAAGTGAGAGGGATTGCTGATCGACGTAGACGAGGTAGATGGCGACGACGTTCGCTACGACGATGGCCGAGGCCCACGCCGCTGCCAGCATCATGGCACGGCGGGCTCCGGCGACGATCGCCAGGCCGAACAGCACGTAGAAGAGCATCTCGAATGCGAGTGTCCAGGTCGCAGCAATGAGTGGCAGGTTATCCTGCGGAAGCGCGAAGAGCGAGGCGATCATGGTCGTCGCGCTTGTCTCATACGGTTTGGCTCGCGCTGGAACCGCCAGGATCAACGCAATCTTCGCCAGCGTGAACGCCCAGAGAAGTGGGTAGATGCGGACCACACGCCGCATGAGATACGTTTTGATCTTGCTGGTATCTCCGAGATACTTTTGGTACGCATAGAAGACCATAAATCCGCTGACGACGAAGAACAAATCGACTCGGATGCTGCCTCGGACGCTGCCGAAGAAGAAGGTGTTCGCGATCTCCGGGAGCCCGAGCGCCCGCGCATCGGCGAACTCTGGCAGTCGCAGGATTTCTCGTCCCAGCACCGTGGCGTGATTGAAGACGACGAGGACGGCGGCAAAGGCGCGGAACGCCTGAACGCTGTAGATTCGCCCGTCTCGACTACGCATCGGCCATCCCTCTGAGTTCCGCTCAACCGGCCCGGGGTTGCTGGCTCGGTGTTGCTGGCCCGGTGTTGCTGGCCCGAGTGGCAGAGATCGACGCTCCGCTCAACCCCTGGGGCGCTGAGCGGAACCCGCCGAGGGCTATCAGGATCGTCAAATCCCGGCGCCCTCCCGAGTCGGGCGCTCGGCGCGAACGCAGCTTCGGCGCATTCCTCACGCGCGCCGATCGACTTCGGAGGCAGCACGCGCGGTATCGTGCCACCCTAACCTGGCGGTCTCGTGCCCCCGGGCGACGGCATAGCGAGCAATCGGCAACGCGGGCGAGCCTCGGTCGCCGTCCTGCTTCTTGCGGCCGGGTTCGATGAGAATCGAACTGTCCGATGGTATCTGGCGAACGTAGCGCCGCTGCGCCTGCCAGCGCAGTGCCGGGAAGCGCCCCTCTCGATCGAAAGCGTGCTACGGCAGGAAGGGCGGTGCGAGCGCGCAGGCGCATCCTTCCGCGTGGGGGGTATCGCTAGTGTATCGGCATGCTCCATCGCCGTCAAATTGAGCGGCGCCGATTGGGTGACGTTCAGTCAGACTGCACGCGCGCTGCACGCGGCATGGCGGGGAGGGGGCCTTCGATCCATTCGACAGGCGGATACATCACCATCAGGTAGGTCGCCATCAGGTAGGTCGCCGTCAGGTAGGTCGCCGTCAGGCACACCGCCGCGCGGCCTCAGCCACGCCGTGCTCGCGACCTGGGTACGGGCTGAGAGTTACTGCTGACGGGTGACCTGTACGAGAGTCCCATCCGACAACTGGTCGAGGCTCGAGGTCGCGACTTCCTCGCCATCGCTGAGGCCGCTGATGATCTCCGTCTGCTGACCGTTGTTGGCCCCCACTTGAACCTCACGAGCATGGACACGGCTGTCCGAGCCGACGACGAAGACGATCGTCTGGCCTGAGCGAGTCACCACCGCCTGGCTCGGCACGAGCAGTGCCTGGCGCTCTGTTGTCTGAAGCGCCACCTGGGCTGCCATGCCATCCCGTAGCTGGTGGTTCGGGTCTGTCGGGGTGACGCGGACGGTGAACGTACGGCTGAGCGCATCGACCGCCGGCGCGATGCCCGTGACGGTGCCGTCGAAGACTTCTCCCGGGAAGGCCGCCGCCGTGATCTTAGCCGGCTGGCCGCGCTTGACCAGATTGATTCGCGACTCCTCAACCTGAATGACCACGTCGACGTCGCGCGAGACGAGCGTCACAATCGGCGTATTCGGACTGGCCGCCGAGCCCGGACTGATCAGCCGCTGCACCACCAGGCCGTCAAAGGGCGCCCGAATGATCGTCTGGCCTTGATTGAAGCGGGCCGCATCGAGCGCGGCTACCGCTTGATCTACCTGAGCGGCCGCAATCTCGACCTCGTCGACAGGCGGAGTCTGGCGCGCAGCCAGTGCAGCCTGGGCCTGCTCGACTTGTGCCTGGGCGGACTCGACATCGTACGGGTTCGGGTTGACCAGGCGTGCCAGGTTCGCGCTCGCCTGATTGATGACTGCTTGCGCGCCACGGACGTCGAACTCGTTCGGGTTACGAGCCGAATCGGCCTGAGCCTGAGCGGACTCGAGCTTGGCCTGCATCTCCTGAAGGGACGCCTTGAGCCGCTCGACGTCTGCCTGTGCTAAGCCGACTCGCAACTCCAGCGCGGCCAGGTCCGTGGTGCCGCCGAAGCGGGTCCGCTGGAGGGTCGCTTCGGCCTGCCGGACGGCCTCTTCGGCCTGTTGAATGTCGAAGGGAGTAGCCCCATTCCGAGTCCGGTCGAGCGCGTTCTGCGCCTCGCTGACTGCGACCTGCGCCACCACCTTCTGCTGCTCGAGCGTGATCCGCTGGGCCTGTTCGCACGAGACTCGCTCGCGGGTCGTCGTCTCGATCGACTCGTTGGAGTTGGAGTTTGTGGCACTTACCCGAGAACGCGTCGTCTTGGTGGAACGGCCGCAGGCCTCGAGGGCCGCGTCCGCCGCCTTGACGCCTGCCTGAGCGCGAGTCAGCGCCAGTTCAGCGGCGCGGACGTCTTCGGGGCGTGGGCCGGCGCGTAGCTGGTCGAGGCGACTGCGGGCTGCGTTCAGGGTGGCCTGCGCCGCCGCGATGTCCTCGGCTCGGGTGTTTGGTCCGCCGAGGCCCGCCCTCGCCTGGTCGAGCCGGTAGCGCGCCTCGGTGGACGCCGCCACGGCGGCAGCAAGCTCGGCACGAGCCCGATCCACGACGGCACGCGCCTGGTCGACGACCGCATCGAGATTCGTAGCATCGTCCGGCTTCGGGCCGGCCAGCAGGGCATCGAGCCGGGCCTGAGCCTGATCCACCTGCGCGCGTGCAGCAGCAACCTCCTCGGGCCGTGCGCCTGCGCGGGCCTGTTGGAGCCGTGACTGTGCCTGGCGCACCGTGGCCTGCGCCGCCTCGACGTCCTCCGGCTTTGCCCCGGCCTGGACTTGATTCAGGCGAGCCTGCGCCGCTCGAACTGCCGCCTCGGCCTGCTCGACCTGAGCATCGAAAGCGCCCCGCTCGATCTCGGCGATCGGGTCACCTTCGTGAACTTCGTCGCCGAGGTCGACGTACACGCGCGCCACGCGCCCAGCCACTGTCGATACGACGTTGGTCTGAGCCCGCGCCCGTACCGTGCCGCTATAGGTCAGCGGAGCGGTAATCGCTCCACGGGTAGTCACTGCCGATGTGATCGGTACGGTCGTGGTCGGAGTTCCCCGCGGTGTGGGGGTGGCCCTGGGAACCTCCGGGCTCGGTGGCGTGCAACTGAACACCGTCAGCAGCAGCACGCACGCAGCGATCGGCCATCTCAAGACGGGCGGACCGGCCGAAGCAGCGGCCATAGATCCTCGACGTGGAAAGAGTCGGCGAAGGCGTGATTCGCCGCCACGGTTCTCGATCATACGGGCGCGTCTCCGATTCGGCAAGAGGGTCGCGGGTCACGAATGCTGGCAACAACGCCGCTATCGATGCATCGCCGCCTCATGATTGCCCGCACGCCGGCTCTACGCTCGGCATACCTAAACTGGGGGATCCCGACCGCGCCGCTAGCGGCTCCGATGGCGCGCATCCAGGCTCCCAGATCCCGCATACTCGGTATCGGCGGACACTCCAGGCCCATGCAACTCACCCACACGGACCTGACACAGCCGGCCCAAGCATGGAGCGGGCACCCAGTGTCCGGCCGCCAGGACGCATCAGTTCTCTCCTCATCTGTGCAAATATCGCTCTCGAGATAGAGATTGCTGCAACGGCCGTGAGTCTCGCTGCTCCTCGCGCGGGGAACTGGGCAGCCGTGGCGGCGTTCACCAACATGGGATGTCCGATATCGCGTTCCATCTTCCGGCGGATTATCCCGTCCGGCCTCGGATCGAGGGTGGACAGGGTCATCACGGTGCTGACACGCCGTCGTCACAGTCCGCATACCCTCAGGCTGGCGGCGTCGACGCGAGGCCGGCGGTTGGAGGCCGGCGGTTGGAGGCCGAGGGCGGGAGGGCGACGCGAGGCCGCCGAGGACAGCTTGGTGACAGGCTCCACTTCTCTCACCTGGGCATCGTCGCCGGCCATCCGTGAGGTCGGTTACCATGCCGCAAGGCCAGCCAACCGGCTCGCGAGCATACACGGCTCTCATCGCATCCGCGAAGGGCAGGAGCGGCGAACTGATGTCGTCCATGCTTCCGAATCGTTCACGGATCGAGAGCGTCCCGAGTGCACAGGCGGCTCTCCTCGAGTACTACGCTGCTACCGCGGACCACTATGACGACGCGCACCGCGGCACACACGAGCCTGAGCATGACGACGCCTTGCGGTGGATCGGCCGACTCCTACCGGGCCTTGGCATCCAGTCGATGCTGGACACCGGGTGCGGCACGGGGCGCGGCATTGAATATCTGCGCCGCCATCACCCAGACATTCGAGTCCGGGGGAACGATCCGTCGCCGGACCTCTTGCGCATCGCCGTAGAACAGCGGGGCGTGCCGACAGATCTGGTGGATTGTACGAGCAGCACGCCGCTTCCCTATCCCGACAATTCCTTTGATGCCGTCATGGCGCTCGGCGTCATGCATCACGTAGCCGAGCCTGACACTCTCGTTCGCGAGATGATGCGCGTCGGACGGAAGGCGATATTCATCTCTGATAGGAATCGATTTGGCGACGGCCGGGCGGTATGGCGGCTTATGAAGTGGTGTTTCTGGCGAGCAAAGGTCTGGAAGCCACTCTTCCGCCTCAAGAATCGGGGGCACGACTGGTACTTTAGCGAGGGGGATGGCGTCGCATTCTCCTACAGTATCTTCGATTCAATCGGGACACTCTCACGCAGTGGCTATCGCATCACGGTCATCCCTACGAGGGGATCGGTTGTAGCGTTTGCGTGCCCACTCTTCCTGGCCAGCCATGCGCTCGTATGTGCGATCAAGGAATGATGCGGGATATCCCGTCAATCCTCGAGGCGTGATCCGGTTCGGAGGCATCGAGGCTCGCATGATGCGCACGAACGACGATTGAGATCGTCTCGACGCCTGCGCCGAACCGATTCGCTCGCTATCAGCCGACCGGCCCGCATGGCGGGGCGCCCTCTCGGATTGCAACAACATTGCAGGGCCGAGGCGAACTGCCCGCTGGCAGCCTCCCAGATGGCGGCATCGACAAGGAGTCGGCATCGGGCCGGGCCTCCTGGCAGCCCGCCTCGACGACCGCCCTGACCCGTCAACGCACGTCACCGATGCACGGCACAGACGACTAAAAAACAATTGTGGGCCCGGAGTCGTATTGATATACTCGAATTCTCCCCTTGAGACGTGCCGGAAGTGGGGATCCGGCTGACGTGCGCGAGCGGGGATGCGTTCATGGCGGAGCAACATGGCGCGAAGTCCACGGGCTTCGCTGCCACCGGACCAGGTAGCACCGCGCCCAACCGTCCTGCGGATGGTGGGGTGCAGTATCGACAGATCGAAGCCTGCCTTCTCGCTCTGCCGTCGATTCAGGAGTGTGCCGTCGTAGCACTCCCGGACCCGGCGGGTGTCCAGCAGGTTGTCGCATACGTCGTCGCCGTTGGCTCGCTAGCGCCCGAGGTCTGGGATCAGACGGTCGCCGCGACGTTGCCAGAGGCGTGGCGTCCGGTGGCGTATGTGCCGGTCACGAACCTCCCCCGCACCGACGGTGGCGCGATCGACGCACAGGCGCTGAGCCGGGTGCCCGTCGTCGACGACGAACTACGCCGCCGCTGGGAGGAGCGTCTGCGAGCGCTCCCGGGTGTAACCGACGCCGCGGTGTCGATCGAGGAGCGCTCGCTCGCCGGGCGGCGCGTACATCTGCGCGACATCCTTCCAGCCAGGCGCCCAGGCCCTCAGGCTTCGATGGCTGGTTCCCACGATGTCCGCTCCGACGACGGCCACTCCGACGCCGGCCACTCCGACGCCGGCCACTCCGACGACGGGCCTTCCGACGACGGCTCGGCCGGCCAGCCAGACGCACTCGCTTCGGCCGAGCGGCCGGCGTTCAGTGACGGTGGACCGCTGCACATCCCTGCCGACGCACCGTGCACGCTGGTCGAGGCACTGGAGCGCGTCGCCACGCTGCATCCGGAGCGCGGCCAGGAGTACGTAGAGGCCGACGGCTCGCGCTCGACGCAGAGCTACTCGGAGCTACTCCACGATGCCCGCCGCATGCTGGCCGGCCTGCGGGAGCGAGGCGTACGGGCCAACGACCGCGTCATCCTCCACCTCGGGCGGCTGAAGGAGTACTACACCGGGTTCTGGGCGTGCGTCCTCGGAGGCATGACGCCCGCGACGGTCGCGGTGGCCGCCTCGTATACAGACCGAAACGGGACGACGAGCAAGCTCTACAACGCCTGGGAACTGCTGGAGCATCCGCTGGTCCTTTGCGACGACGACCTGAGAGACCCGGTGCTCGGACTGCGGCGCCTGTTCCCGATGGACGACCTGGAGGTCTGCTGTCCAGGTGAGCTAGGTCGTCAGGAGCCGTCGTCGGACCTGCACCGGCCGGCCCCCGAGGACGTCCTATTCCTCCAACTCACCTCGGGCAGCACCGGCCTTCCGAAGTGCATCCAGGAGACCCATCAAGGTGTGCTCGGGCATGGCTGGGGATCGCGCCAACTCAACGGGTATCGCGACGACGAGGTGTACCTGAACTGGCTTCCGGTCGACCACGTAGGAACGATCCTGATGTGCCACTTGCGAAGCGTCTGCCTGGGCTTTTCGCAGGTCCACGCCAGCCCCCAGTGGGTGATGGGCGATCCCCTGCGCTGGCTCGACCTGATCGAGGCTCACCGTGCGACGCTGACCTGGTCTCCCAACTTCGGATACAAACTCGTCGCCGAGCGTCTCGTCGAGGCAGCGGAGCGGCGCTGGGATCTTTCGCGGGTTCGCTATTTCCTGAACGGGGGCGAGCAGGTCACGCTCCCGGTCGTCCGCGACTTCTTGGGGCGCGTCTCACGCTTCGGGGTCGCACCGACCGCTATGCAGCCCGCGTTCGGGATGGCTGAAACCTGCACCGCCTTCACCTACGAGAATTCGTTCGACCCTGAGACGGTGCCGCAACGGCTTCGCAAGTCATCGCTCGGGGGGCGTATCGAGTTTGCGGCTGAAGGCGACGAATCGGCCGTCACCCTGATCGGCGTTGGGCGCCCCGTCCCCGGCATGCAAATTCGGATCGTTGACGACGGGAACCGCCTCTTGCCCGAGGGTGTCATCGGGCGGTTCCAGGTCAAGGGTGTGTCGATCACCCCCGGCTATCTCAACAACGCAGAGGCGAACGCGGACGCCTTCATCGGCGACGGCTGGTTCAACACCGGCGACCTCGGCTTCATCCTGGATGGTGCATTGACGATCACTGGTCGAGCCAAGGAAACAATCGTCATTCGCGGAGCAAACTTCTTCTGCTACGAGATCGAGGACGTGGTCGACGCCATCGAGGGTGTCGAGCCGACCTTCGCAGCCGCGTGCGCGGTCGACGATCCGTCCACCGGCACGGAAGGGCTCGCCATCTTCTTCGTGCCGAGCCCGAGCCACGACCAGTTATCGGAGCAGGTGGCACTCGCCAGGGCGATTCGAGGTCAGGTCTCCACGACGCTCGGCATCAGCCCGACCTGGGTCGTGCCGCTGACGGCCCCCGAGTTCCCGAAGACCACGAGCGGCAAGATCCAGCGACTTCAGCTCAAGCAGGCCCTCGAAGGAGGCGCCTTCGACGAGCGGCTGAAGGAGCTCGATCTACTGCTCGGGAATGCCAACACGCTGCCAGATTGGTTCTTCCAGGTGGTGTGGAGACGAACAGAGGGTCAGGTGCAGGCGGTGCCCCGGCTCGGGGACGTGCTCCTGTTCACCGATGCGCAGGCCGTGCTGACGGGGCTCGCGGAGCGTCTACGGAGCGAGGGCCGCCGCTGTGTGATCGTCGAGCCTGGGGATGGCTTCGCATGCCTGAGCTCCGACCGGTACCAGATCTCGGTAGCGGACCCACGCGACTATCGGCGCCTGGTCGACACGCTTCGCCTTCACGGCGTCACCCCACGGCAGATCGTCCACGGCTGGGGCGTTGGCCGGCGCGCCGACGCCACGCTCGATCGGGCCGGGTTCGAGCAGGCTCAGGATCGCGGTGCACTGAGCGTTTTGGCGTTGATCCAGTCTCTCGCGGCGGCACCGGTCGATGACCGTCCGAACCTCGAGCTCCTGATTGTGTCTAGCCAGGTCCGAGCCGTGTTGCCGGGCGATCCGGTCGCGCCCGAGCGGGCAACGGTGCTTGGGATCGTGAAGACGGCGCCGCAGGAACTGCCCTGGCTGTCATGTCGCCATCTGGACGTTTCGGCGGACGAGGTTGATGCCGTGTTCGCGGAGCTTCGCGCCGTCGACAAGGAGCCTGAGGTTGCCTACCGTGCCGGCCAGCGCTGGGCGCCGCGCCTGGTGCGTGCGGATCTCACCGGTGATCCGGACCGGGTGGGGCCGATGCGGGAAGGCGGCGTCTACCTCCTGACCGGCGGGGCGGGCGGCATCGGGCTCGAAGTCGCCCGCTACCTCCTGCGGGACTATGCGGCGCGGCTGATCCTGGTGGGCCGTCGCCCCGAGAACGAGGTGCGAGAGGCGCTCCGCACGCTGGACGGTCTGCCCGGCGAGGTGATCTACGCCGAAGTCGACGTCTCCGACCTGCCGCGGCTGCGCGCGGCCGTAGCGGAAGCACGCGAGCGCTGGGGCCGCGACCTGGACGGGGTGCTCCATCTGGCTGGCGTCTATCAGGAACGGACGCTCGCCGAGGAGTCGCGGCAGAGCGTCCTCGATCAGCTACGCCCGAAGGCGATTGGGGCACTGGCGCTCCAGCAACTCATGAGTGGCCGACCCGATTGCCTGTTCGTGAGCTTCTCCTCCGCCAATGGCTTTCTCGGCGGCTTCGCCTCGGGCGCATACGCGGCGTCGAATGCCTATCTCGACGCGTTCACGCACGCCCGCCGCGCGCACGGCCTACCAGGCACGTGTCTAGCCTGGACGATGTGGGACGAGGTCGGGCTGGCGCGCGGCTACGCGCATAAGGACTTGACTCGGGCTGGGGGCTACGTCGTGCTCTCGCCCGAGGAAGGCATGTCCTCCCTGCTGGCCGGCCTGCGGCGCGATCCGGCCCATCTCCTGATCGGGCTTGACGCGGCCCGGCCGCGCATCGCGCACTATCTGGTTGAGGCGCCCCAGTCGCGTGTGACGCCGCATGCCTATGTGGCTACCGAGCACCTGCCCGCGGAGCCGCTCACCGTCACCGACCGATTCGGGCTGACCACGAGTTGCATCATGACCCGAGTGGAGCGCGTGCCGCGTACGGCGAGTGGCGAGGTCGATCGCGCCAGCCTGGTCAGTATGAGTGTGGGGCAGGCTGCTGGCGATGGTGCGCCGCGGTCACCTGTCGAAGCCAGGATCGCGCAGATCTGGCGAACGCTGCTGAACGTACCCAGAGTGGGGCGCGACGACAATTTCTTCGAGCTTGGCGGGAGCTCACTGGTGATGGCGCAGGTACTGGCCCGCATCCACCAGCAGCTCGGCGTCGAGCTTCACCCGCGCGATTTCTTCGACAGCCCGACCGTTGCCGGCCTCGCCAGCCTGCTACCGACCGACGGTTCGGAGCAGTCCACTACCCGGTTGGATGCCATCCCCCGGGCCGAGCGAGGAGCGTATCCGCCGCTGTCGTACGCGCAGCAGCGTCTCTGGTTCCTGGATCGGCTCACGCCGGGCAACCCCGCCTATAACGAGAGCTTTGCGTTCCGCCTGAACGGAGTCCTCGACCTCTTCGCACTCCAGTGCGCCCTCAACCAACTCGTCGAGCGACACCACGTACTTCGGGCCGTCTTCCCCGCGCGGGACGGTCAGCCGTATCAGGAGGTGCGACCGCCGTCACCGCTGCTCCTGCCGATTCTGGACCTGCGCTACCTACCGGCCGACGAACGCGAAGTGTACGCACGAGACCTGCTGCGCACGGAAGCTCAGCGGCCCTTCGACCTCGCACGCGGACCGCTTTTCAGGGCGCAGGTAACCCGGCTAGACGAGCAGGAACACCTCCTCCAACTGTCGATCCACCACATCATGTTCGACGGCTGGTCGGTCGACGTCCTTCACAAAGACCTGGCCGCACTGTACGTGGCCGCTGCCGAGGGACGAACGGCGGATTTGCCGTCGTTGCCGGTCCAGTTCGCCGACTATGTGTCCTGGCAGCGTTCCAGGTTAGACAGCAGCCGCGCCGAGAAAGAGCTGAGCTACTGGCGCCAGAAGCTAGCTGGCGCTCCGGCCTTGCTGGAGTTGCCAGCCGACCGTCCGCGCCCCGTCGTTCAGAGTCTACGCGGGGCAGTGCATCGCTTCACGCTGCCGGCCGCGCTGCGGGATGCACTCACGGAGATCGCCCACCAGGAGAGTGCGACTCCATACATGGTGCTGCTGGCGGCGTTTCAGACGTTGTTGCACCGCTACACCGATCGGGATGACGTGGTCGTCGGCAGCGTGGTCGCCGGGCGTACGCATCCGGACTTCGAGGGGCTGATCGGGTTCTTCGCCAACACGCTGGTGCTGCGCGGCGACCTCTCAGGCGACCCGCCATTCCGTGCACTGGTAGCTCGGACCCGAGAGGCGGCCCTCGAAGCGTATGCCCACCAGGACATCCCGTTCGAGCACCTCGTCAACGAGCTTCAGGTGGAGCGAAGCACCGGCTATTCGCCGCTGTTCCAGATCGCATTTGCGCTCCAGAACGCGCCGATGGGGGCACTCGAGCTTCCCCGGCTGCGGCTCGATCCAGTGCTGCTCGAGATGGGGACTGCCAAGTTCGATCTGTTCCTGGAGTTGTACGAGGTTCCGGACGGCCTGTACGGCGAACTGGAGTTCAGCACCGACCTGTTCGACGCGGGGACCATCGAGCGGATGGCCGAGCACCTGACGGTGCTGCTGGAGGGGATCGCGGCCAATCCCGAGCGACGGCTCTCGGAGTTGCCGCTGCTGTCCGAGGCCGAGCGGCGCCTGGTGGTCGAGACCTGGAACCAGACCGCGACCGCCTACCCGTCGGAAGCGACTCTCCCAGCCCTGTTCGAGGAGCAGGTCACCCGGGCGCCGGAGGCGGTCGCGCTGGT
>JADLFM010000169.1 GCA_020845495.1 Chloroflexota bacterium | reverse complement strand
TCGCCGCCCCCTGCATCGCCAGCACCTTCGTGATCGCCGCCGTCAGCGTCGTCTTCCCGTGGTCGACGTGCCCGATCGTCCCGACGTTTACGTGCGGCTTGGTCCGCTCAAACCTCTGCTTTGCCATGAGGTTTCGTCCTCCCTAGTCACCCGACGAGGCCGCCCGCTCGGGGGCCCGTCCCTGACGGGCCTACGCCCGAGCCTTCGCCAGAATGCCGGTCTCCACGTTCTTGGGGACCGCCTGATAGTGCTCAAATTCCATCGAGTACGACGCGCGCCCCTGCGTCGCCGAGCGGAGATCGGTCGCGTACCCGAACATCTCCGCCAGCGGCACCAGCGCTCGCACCGTTTGCGTATTGCCGCGCGGGTCCATACCCTGGATCTGCCCGCGCCGCCGATTCAGGTCGCCCACGACATCCCCAAGGAAGTCATCCGGGGTGACCACTTCGACCTTCATGACCGGCTCCAGCACCTGCGGCGCGCCCTTGCGAGCGGCCTCGCGGAAGCCAATCGATCCAGCCATCTTGAACGCCATTTCGTTCGAGTCGACGTCGTGGTACGAGCCATCCACCAGGCGCACCGCGATGTCGACCATCGGGTACCCGGCGACGACGCCCGTCTGCATCGCTTCCTTTACGCCCGCCTCGATTGGCCCGACGTACTCACGCGGGACCGATCCGCCGACGGTCTTGTTCTCGAACACGAACCCGCCACCCGGCTCGAGCGGCTCCAGCTCCAGCTCGCAGACGCCGTACATTCCGCGACCGCCCGACTGCCGCACGAACCGACCCTCGGCCCGAGCATTTCGGGTAATGGTCTCGCGGTACGCCACCTGCGGCCGTCCGACGTTCGCATCCACCCGGAACTCGCGCAGCATCCGGTCCACGATCACTTCCAGGTGCAGCTCGCCCATCCCAGAGATCAGCGTCTGGCCGGTCTCCTGGTCCGAGCGCACGCGGAAGGTCGGATCCTCCTCGCTCAAGCGAGCGAGCGCCAGCCCCATCTTGTCCTGGTCGGCCTTCGTCTTCGGCTCGATGGCGATGTCGATGACCGGCTCGGGGAACTTGATGGACTCCAGCAGGATCGGGTTCTCGGGATCGGACAGCGTGTCGCCAGTCCCGGTGGTCTTGAGCCCTACGACCGCCGCGATGTCACCGGCCGAGACGGAATCGACGTCTTCGCGGTGGTTGGCGTGCAGCTTGACGATGCGGCCAACCCGCTCGCGGTTGTCCTTCGAGGCGTTGTACAGGTAGCTGCCCGACTTCAGGGTGCCAGCGTAGACGCGAATGAAGCAGAGCTTGCCAACAAACGGGTCCGCCGCGATCTTGAACGCCAGGGCCGTGAACGGCTCGTCAGCGTCGGGCAGCCGCACGAGCTCCTCGCCCGTGCGCGGGTTGTTGCCCGAGACGGGGGGGATGTCCAGCGGCGAGGGCAGGTAGTCGACGACCGCATCCAGCAGCGGGCGGACGCCCTTGTTCTTGAGCGCCGTGCCGCAGAGGACGGGGATCAGCTTGAGCGAGATCGTCGCGGCCCGCAGGCAGGCGCGGATCTCGTCAGTCGAGATCTCCTCGCCTTCCAGGTAGCGCGCCATCAGGTCGTCGTCCAGCTCGATGACCCGCTCGACGAGCTGCTCGCGGTACTTGGCCGCCTCGTCCTGCATGTCGGCTGGAATCGGCCCCCGAACGATGGGATCGTTCGGCGCCGCGCCGAAGGTCAGCGCCTCCATGGTGATGAGGTCAATCATCCCCTGGAACGACGACTCGCGCCCGATCGGAATCTGCACTGGCAGCGGCACCGCGCCGAGCCGCTCGGTGATCTGCTCGATGGTGCCCCAGAAGCTCGCGCCGATCCGGTCCATCTTGTTGATGAAGCAGATCCTCGGCACGCTGTAGCGGTCCGCCTGTCGCCAGACCGTCTCGGACTGCGGCTCCACGCCGGCCACGGCGTCGAACACGACAACGCCGCCATCCAGCACGCGCAGCGAGCGCTCCACCTCAACGGTGAAGTCGACGTGGCCCGGCGTGTCGATGATGTTGATGCGGTGGTCCCGCCACTCAGCCGTGGTCGCGGCAGCGGTGATGGTGATGCCGCGCTCGCGCTCCTGCTCCATCCAGTCCATGGTGGCCGTGCCCTCATGGACCTCGCCGATCTTGTACGACCGGCCGGTGTAGTAGAGGATGCGCTCGGTGGTAGTGGTCTTCCCAGCGTCGATATGGGCGATGATGCCGATGTTGCGCGTGGTCTGGAGATTCAGGTCTGCCATCTCTTCTTCTTGCCCTCAGCCTTCAGTCCCAGCACTCAGCGGTTAGACAACTACGGCTAACGACTGATGGCTGCCCGCCGCCCGGCCGCCGGCCCGCGACGGGCACGGACGCTCTACCAGCGGTAATGCGCGAACGCCTTGTTCGCGTCCGCCATGCGGTGCGTGTCGTCCCGCTTCTTGACCGTCGCGCCCTGGCCGTGGAACGCGTCCATGATCTCGCCTGCCAGCTTCTCGGCCATCGTCTTGCCGGACCGCGAGCGCGCGGAGGCGATCAGCCAGCGCATCGCCAGGGACATCCGGCGGTCTCCCTTGATCTCGACCGGCACCTGGTAGGTGGCACCGCCGACGCGGCGGGGCTTCACTTCCAGGACCGGCGTCGCATTGCGGAGCGCCTGGTCGAAGATGTCGACCGGCGGACGCCGCAACTGGGCCTCGGCCCGCTCGAGCGCCGTGTAGACGATCCGCTCGGCGATGCTCTTCTTCCCATCGATCATCAGCTTGTTGATGAACCGCGTGATCGTCTTGCTGCCGTGGCGCGCGTCTGGCGGAACATCGCGCTTGACCGGCCGTGATCGCCGAGGCATGAACACCCTCCGACGTCAGCTCTCTGCCGACTGAACCACCGTCATCGCACCCTGCCGAAGCCGTGCCAACACAGCATGCTGGCCCGACTCCCATCAGCCCGCGCTGACGGACCCATCACCTGACTCATGACTACGGTACAGAGGAACGGGGCAGGCGACTCGCCCGCCGCATCGTTCGTGCATCTATGACCGCGGTCTTCCAATGAGGCGGCCAGTGCCGCCTCGCCGCGCATGCAGAGGGCCAGGGTACGTACCCCTGGCCCGAGAGGGCGTTTCCCGCCCGAGCCTCTTTACTTGCGTCCGCTGCCAGCGGCCTTCGCCGCCTTCGCGCCGTACTTTGAGCGTCCCTGCTTCCGGTCCCGCACACCGCCGGCGTCCAGCGCACCACGCACCACGTGGTACCGCACACCCGGCAAGTCCTTCACGCGCCCGCCGCGAATCAACACGACGGAGTGCTCCTGAAGGTTGTGACCCTCACCCGGGATGTACGCCGTGACTTCCATCTGGTTCGTCAGGCGCACACGAGCGATCTTCCGAAGGGCCGAGTTCGGCTTCTTCGGGGTCATCGTCCTGACCTGAAGGCAGACGCCCCGCTTCTGGGGAGAGCCGCGGCCACGCGTCGTCCGCTTATCCAGAGCGTTGTAATTGAACCGCAACGCGGGGGCGCTCATCTTCTTGCGAAGCTTCTCCCGCCCCTTGCGGACGAGCTGGCTGATTGTGGGCAACTCCTCCTCCACCTTCTCTGCGCCCAGTCAGTCCGCGGGCGCCAAACGGTAACTATACTGACCAGATGCCACCCCGTCAAGAGACGCGGCCAGATCCGGCCCAGTATGCACACTGCTCTTCAACCGCTCGTCAGCCAGCCAGGCCCGCTGGCGAGCGCAAGGGTGAAGTGTAGCACGCGCATCAGCCCGGCTGCCCGTCGCCGCACAGTCCCGCCAGGGCGATTGCCTGTTGATGTCGTCGTGCCGCCGCGTCGGGGCTTGAAAGCCCCGCCTACCATCCTGCAGTCGCTGCGCGACGCGCCAGTCGCACCAGTGCCGGCCGTTCCCGACGGCCGTCGCGCAG
>JADLFM010000168.1 GCA_020845495.1 Chloroflexota bacterium | reverse complement strand
GTGTAACCCCGCGTGTCGCCAGGTCCCCTCGGACGCACGATCCCTTGACGCCGGATCGCCCGAAGGAGACGGGTCACATCGGGGCAACGTCGTCAGGTACACCGCCCAGGGAGCGGACCCGTACACCAGGGTTGGGCCGGGCTATACGTCCTGTATCGACCCACCGCGCTTGCTCCCCGGCGCGCGCGGCCCGCCCCAGCAGCGCCGGCATCAGGACCATGGTCGCCAGCGGACCGCAGGAGAGCAAGCCGACGGAACGACCGGGCTCGTCCAGAATCACACGCAGCAACAGCGCCCGCGCTGCAGTACTGATCCAGACCGCACTCTCGGTCGTCCTCCCCGACAGCTCGAGGAGCGCCGGTTTCCAGAGACTCTGCTTCTCGTCCTCATCGTGGTGCGGCGCCGCCACGACGAGGCGCACGTCGGCGCCCCATTGAATCGCAACGCGCTCCAACGCGGCAGGCGCCTTCGGATACCGCCACGTTGCGGCAAGCTCGTCGAGGTGGCCCACATGGCCAGGCTCCCAGCAGTCGGCGAGCATCGCAGAAGTCAGGGGCCTTGTTGCACGAAACACCCGCCCTTGAGCGTCGGCCAGGTCAAGAGCCAGCGCCACGGTGGAAGCCTCAGTACCGATCTCGAAGGGCTCACTGGCCACGATGTCGAAGCCGCATTCCACGCGCCCACGCCTCACTTCCAGGATCCGATCGTCGTCGATTCGGAAGCGAAGGTCCGCGCGTGGCTCGAAGCTAACGGTCCGCTGCGCCGGCTGCCGCTCGTCCGGCTTCGTCCGCCGCGGGTTCCGGCCGGCGGCGATGTGCGCGCGGAACGTGCTGTTGCCCACAGCGACGACGCCCACGTGGAGCATCCAGCCGGAGTCGTCCGAAGCCTGATAGGTCAGACCGGTCGGCGTCTCCGCCGACGGCGGCCCCAGTTGCTGCCGTACGCGCCCGAAGACGGCGTCGACCGTCTCGCCCTCGAGCTTGATGCTCTGCCCGACGGCGCCGATCCATCTGAGAGCCGTGCCGCTGCGCGTGCGCTTGTACTCCTCCAACTCCTGGGCGATCCGAGAAGCGTCCGCATGGCCGAGGCGTGAGAGGCAAGAGTGTGCCTGGTCGGCGGCATCGCCTGTCCCCCGACTCAACTCTCGGAGCCGCTCCAGGGCCCGCTCGGAACCGAAATGCCGCGCGAGATGCTCGAGCGTGGGCATCACCACGGCGCGTCCTTGCCGGTCAGTCGAGTCAATCGTCATGAGAGCCAGCTCGGCCGCCGCGTGATCGACTCCCGCCAGCCAGCCGGCGGCGATCGTTGCCTCCCAACTGACGGCGCTGTTTTCCAGCACAACTCGCTCCAGCACCGTCTTCCATCGAAACCGCTCCCTCACCGGCGCAGGATCGGCCCCCTCCGCGCGCACGCCTGCTTGCGGCCGCCCCACTTCGCCCGTCAACCGGAACGTGACTGAGTGTGGAGAGCCCCGAAGGGGATCGAGTGGTGCCAGGATGGAGCGCACCAGTAGATCGCCTGCGACCGCGGCGGCCGGCACCGGATCGGCACCCACCCCGCCGATCTCGCGTGGAGGCACGTCGAGAACGAGAGCGGGCATGCCCGCGTCTCCGCGCCGCAGGCTCACGGTCAGATGGAGGTACTTTTCCCAGTAGGCGTATGCCTTCCAGGTGCCGGCTGACTGCACCAGAATGGGCAACCATCTGCGCCGGTCGCTGAAGCAGCGCACTTCCGGCAACAGCGGGGTCCCGCTGCCGGGCCGCGTCGGAGCGCCGTGGTGCAGCATCTCGACGAAGGCGTGCGACGAGAACGGCACGTCCGCGCGAAGCAGACGCCCTTGGGCGTCCGCAAGCTCGACTCGCGCGACGAACCAGACATGCTCGTCCTCATAGCCCGGCGGCGGAGGCTCGAGCAGACCGACGTCACAAGCGACGGTGCCGGGCCCGAGCACGAGCTCACCCCCGCCGGCGATCGGGCAGCGCAGCTCCGCCTCGAGCGGCAGGACGCCGCCAAGTGACCAATGACGCTTCCAGAAGCGAAGGGCCCTGTCGGGATCGAGCTCCAACCAGGCCGCGAGCGCCAGACGGCCGGCCGGCAACTGCGGATAGTCCGTTGCCGCAAGCGCGGCACACACGTCGGTCACCTGGGACCGCGCCTCAGCGATACGCGCATCGCCCGCCACGACAAGGCGGAGGAGGAGTCGCGTGGCCGCCGTCCTCTCGGCCAGCTCCAGACGCTGTGCACGCTCGAGGAGCCCTGCGATCTCGGCCCCCGCGAGGCCAGGGAGAAGCGCATCCTCCAGACGGCGCGCCTGGGGCTCGAGAGACAGGGCGTGATGGCCGAGCCCGCGATGCGTGTCGACGAGGTTCAGGGCGTACTCGATCCACTCGTCGGAATCAAAAATGGCCTGCTGCTCTCGCCTCGACACGTGGCCATCTTAGTCGCGAGGCCGTCTCCTGGGACTGGATGTACCCGGCCTTCCCTCAACGCAGGAACCTCCTTGCCGTAACCCAGCTGCAGCAGGCGCTGAACGGCAGCCGCGGTCACACGGTTGGAAGCCGAGCTCCCCACCAAGCTCGTTGCCGAGATGCAGGCCCTCGTGGATGCCGGCTGGTTTCGCGACCGTGACGAGGTCCTCGCCGAGGCCCTCCGCCGCTATCTCGAGTCCCACAGCCCCCGACTCGTCGAGTCCTTCACGTGCGAAGACCTCGAGTGGGGACTACACGGACGCGAGTGACGGCACCCAGTGCTACCATGAGCCATGCTGGCGCGAGCTAGGAACCTCCTGAACGAAGCGCTCAACCTGCCGGAGAAGGCACGGGCCGATCTGGCT
>JADLFM010000167.1 GCA_020845495.1 Chloroflexota bacterium | reverse complement strand
GGGGTATCGTGCAAAGGATGCAGAGGCCGTCGGCGTAGAGGCGCCGACGGCCGGAGAGGACGTGCCGCATGAACCGGCCCATCCCCGAGGAGATCGTAGCAGCGCTGGACGGGTTGGGGGCGCTGCTGGCGGAATGGTGCGAGGCGGGGCGCGATCAGCCGCTGGCCGCGCACGAGAGGCGGGTGCTGGGGCTGGTGCGTGGGGTGTTGCCCCGGCTGCTGGAGGCGGTCGTCGAAGCGGCGACCAGCGGGCTCGACCGGCGGCTGCGTCAGGGTCGGCAGGCGTGTCCGGGGTGTGGGACGAAGACGCCGCCGTGGGAACCCGCTCGGGCGCGTCAGATGCTGACGCAGTGTGGTGCGGTGACGCTGGAGCGTCCGTGGTACCACTGTCGGAGGTGTCGGCAGGGCTGGAGCGTGGTCGAGACCGTGCTGGGCGTGCCGACTCGGGTGCAGACGAGCGCCGGGGTCCGGCAGTGGGGGCTGGAGTTGGCGGCGTCGCTGCCGTACCGGGAGGCCGCCGAACGGCTGGACTCGTTGACGGGGATCGCGCTCGGCCCCGAGACGCTGCGTCGGCTCGCGATCGAGGTCGGGACGACGCTGGCGGACGCCGAGGAGCAGGCGGCGGCCGAGGTCGCGCGGACCCAGGAGGCGGCCGATCCCCTCGACCGGGCGCCCGGCCTCCTGGTGGTCGAAACCGATGGGACGATGATCCGCTATCTCGACGGCTGGCACGAGGTCAAGGTCGGGCTGGTGGCCGGCTGGGAGGACGGGCAGCTCCAGCGCCCGAGCTACGTCGCCGCACGCGAGCCGGCCGCGACGTTCGGCCCCCATCTCCTGGGCGAGGTGGCCCGACGCGGTGGGCTGGAGATCGCGCGCTGGGCCGGTGGGGTGACCGGGCGTGGGCTCGCGATCCTCCGCGAGGCGCTGATCCTGGGGGATGGCGCGGCCTGGATCTGGAAGCTGGCCGACGACCACTGGATCGACCGGATCGACGTGGTCGACTTCTACCATGCCAGCGAGCACCTGGCCGCTGCGGCCCAGGCCGCCTTCGGCGACACCCCGGCCGCCTGCGACTGGCTCGACCGGCACCGGCACCGCCTCCTCATTGCCGGACCCGACCCGGTGCTCGCCGCTCTCGCGGCGCTCACCGGCCCCACCCCGGCCGCTCGCGAGACCCTCCGACGCGAGCGCGGTTACTTCCGCCAGCATGCCGAGCGCATGGCCTACCACACCCTCCGACTCGACGGCCTCCCGATCGGCTCCGGCGCCATCGAATCCGCCGCCACCCACGTCGTCCAGATCCGCCTCAAGCGCCCCGGCATGCGCTGGTCCGTCACCGGCGCACGCGCTGTCCTTGCCCTCCGAGCTCGCGACCGCTCCGGTCGACCGCTCGCCGCCTGACTGCCTCGATTACAGACCTGAGTCACACCCGCTCGCACGCTCTCACGGGTTTGCAAGTCCTGGCGTACTGGGAGTGTATGGTGCGGCCAGGGGCAGCCGCCTCCACGTGTGGCAGGGACAACGCCGCCAGTGACAGCGTCCGTGCTCCCGGCTCGACGACAGGCTGCCTGCGGGCCTCCCCTCAGGCCGACACGCGCATCAGCCGCATCTCGTCGGCGCTGTGCCAGGCGAGCGACGACACCATCACGCCCCTCGGCTCGAAGCTAAAGTCCATGCGGCGCAAGCCGGCTGCTTCCATTGCCGCGACGACGCTCGGCTGCCTGTCTTCTTGACAGTAGAGCAGCAGGAACCCACCACCTCCCGCGCCCGTGATCTTCCCGCCACGGGCGCCGCACCTACGCGCTGCTTCATAGAGCTCGTCGATCCGCTCGGTGGTGATACCGGTAGCCAGGGCGCGCTTCTGTTGCCATCCTTCATGCAGGATCTCGCCGATCCCGTCGAGATCGCCGGACTCGATGCAGCGGTGACAGGCGTCAGCCAGGTCGCGGATTCGATGCAGGCGTGCAAGTGAGCCGGGCTCCCCCCGTGCACTCGCCTGCTGCTGGTTTCGGAGGATGGTCGCCGAGCTACGCGCCGTTCCAGTGAAGAACAACAGCAGGCGGCGGTTCAGTCGATCGAGCATGCCGGATGGTGCTCGAACGGGTTCCACGCTCACACCCGATACCGAGAACCGCATCACGTTCACACCGCCGAATGCTGCCGCGAACTGATCTTGCTTACCGATTGGCGCAGCCAGTTTCTCGAGTTCGATCTTGCAGGCAAGTTCGGCGATCTCGTGGCGTGAGAGTGCACGGCCCTGATAGGCGGCCAGCACCTGGACCAACGCCACGGCTGCCGCGCTCGAGGAGCCAAGGCCCGTCCCCGGCGGAACTTCCGACGCGATGAAGACGGAGACGCCCTCTTGAATGTCAAATTCGTGCAAAATCGCGCGGGGAAGCGCCAGGTCGCCGTCCCAGCACATAGGGACACCCAGACGGTGGAGGTAGGAGGTCTGGTAGTCCGCCGAGACGATCTGGGCTCCACGCGCGACAGTTCGATCGACCCGGGCGTACACAAACTTGTCGATCGTCGTAGACACGACGAGACCTTCGTCTCGCTCGTAGTACGCCGGAAGATCGGTCCCGCCGCCGGCGAGGCCGAGTCGCAGCGGTGCACGCGCAATCAACATACTGGCTCCAGTACCCGACGCACGATGGTCGTGCCGCTATGCGGATCGCTGCGCCGGGTTAGTGTCGACAGCCATGCGGTACAGGTTCTCAAACGCGCAGGCGGCGGATGACCAACGATGCCTGGTCTCGACGTAGCGCCGCCCGGCGCGAGCGACCCGTTCCCGACGTGACGGGGCCTGCAAGAGCGCGATGACGTGGCAGGCGAACGAAGCCGGATCACTGGCGACGAGGAGATCCTGGCCGTGCACTGCCGCGAGGCCGGCTGCACCGGCCTCCGTCGCCACCACCGGCACCCCCAACGCCATCGCCTCGAGAATCTTGTTCTGTACGCCGACCTTCACAGTCACCGGGCAGACCGCCACCATTGCGGTGCTAATCGCCGGACGCAGATCTTCGAGGTACCCGGTAACGGTGATCCGTGGATCACCTGCGAGGTTTCGGATGACCGGCGGTGGATTGCTACCGACAATTCGGAGCCGGGCGTCAGGCATCATGGTGTGGATGCGCGGAAGTATCTCGCGGACAAAATGCAGCGCAGCCGACACATTGGCGTGATACGACATCTTTCCCGAAAAGACCAGCGTCGCCGGCTCGGGTGGTGTCCCTGAAGGCCGGAAATACTCCAGGTCCACGCCATTCGGCACCACAGCCAGCGGCGCTGACGGCCTGAGCCTCGCCAATGCGGCAGCGTCATCCGCCGACGTGACCGCAATCCGACTAAACCGACCGAGCAGATGGCGCTCATAGGCGCGCGTGCGATGCAACTCAACGGCGGCGATCAGGCGATGGCGAACACTGTGACTGACGCGGAGCGTTCTCTCCCAGAGGAGCGAGATGCAGTCGACCGCGTCGAACACTCGCGGCACCGACGACGGGAGCCAGCCCTCCAGAAATGCGGCCCGCAAGTGCTCGACGTGTACGACGTCATAGGTACCCTCCCGAACCAGACGGGCAAGGAGCTCCCCGGCCCCCGGCGACTGGTTGATGGCCGCCTGGAGTGGCTCGCCCCGCCAGCCCGCGCGGGCACAATTCCAGACCATTCGGGCGCGAGTCGCGGCAGCGACGTACACGTCAGCAGCGACAGTCTGGAGCTCGGCCAACTCTTCCGGCGTTGGAGGCGAGCCAGCGATGAGCACACCTACCTCGTGGCGTTGGGAGAGCTCACGCAAGAGGTAGTACGGGCGCACCCGGATCGGCGAGGGAGCGTACGGGAGCGCGGTGAGTATCCGCATGGAAGGCCCCAGTTCAGTCAATCCAGGTGACCGCGCCAGGGGCAGGCCGGGGACTATCCGTCCTGCACCAGATGGGCGGGCACGCCAGGGCGTCACTCGTGGAGGAACGGGCGCCGACTCGCTGACACGCAGGCTGATTCGGCTCGTCCGCTCGACGTCTACAGTTCGACGATCAGGGAGCGCGTCGGGTGACGCCGGCGATGCGTCTCGCGCCGCTGGATCAAGATGGCGAGCCCGAGCATTCCGATCCCGAGCAGTCGCACGAGGATCGGGAGGGCAGTCATGAGAAGCCACTGACTGGCGGAGCGCAGACGGCTGTTGGCCTCCAGGCTGAACAGATAGCTGGTGGTGCCTGCGATCGTCGGGAGGGCGTGCTTCTGATACTCGTAGGCGAACACGAGCAGAAGCGCACCGTAGAGGAAGAGCACAGCGTGGCGTGACGGATGGCTGAAGGCGCGCCACGCCGCCCAGACGGCTGCTAGCGCGTACACCAGCACCGGCCAGTTGTGACTCACGAGCGTCGCCAACCACGGTTGCGCGCGTTCGAGGAACTCGGCCACCCCTTCCCTCCTCCCGATCGTCCTCGCCGGCCGGTGCTCGCTGGAGCCAGTCACCCGACCAGGGCCGCCGGCTCAGTCGTCAACAGTTGTGGGAGCGGCGAGTACACGTCGTCGAGACTGCACAGCGCGACGCGGCGGTCGTAGTCATGCTCCACGAGCGCCCGCGCCTGTGCTGTGAGGCGTGCAGCGAGTGCTCGGTCACTCAGGATCCGGAGAACGGCCTCCGCGAAGTCACCCGGTGAGTCGGCCACGAGGAGATGCTCTCCGCTGCGAGCGGAAATTCCCTCGACGCCGATGGTCGTCGACACGACCGGTATGCCGCGTGCAAACGCCTCCAGAATCTTCACACGCATACCGCTGCCGGAGTGCAGTGGCACGACGAGGACACCGCTGCGTCGGAGATACGGTTCGAGGTCGCTCACATAGCCTGTGACCGTCATGCCAGGAACGGTCGTGCCCAGCCGCTGAATGTGGGGCGGCGGACGGCTGCCAACCGCGAAAAAATGAGCGTCCTCCTGAACCTGCCGAATCCTCGGGAGCACCGCACGGGCAAACCACTCGACCCCTTCGACATTGGGGGGGTAGAACATCGTCGCCATGCTCAAGATCGTTCGAGCCTCACACGTGCGGGCCGCGAACGGCAGCTCGGTGACGTCGACAGCGATCGGCACGACCATCGCCGCAAGTGGACCCGCGGTGGCGGCCTCCAGGGCGCAACGATCTTCGTCGCTCACGACCAGGACGCGGTCAAAGGCCCGACAGAGCGTGCCTTCATAGCCGCGCAGGCGACGCCACTCGACCTCGGCGAGCAGGCGGCGCAGGCCCCATCGCTCGTGCTGTGCGGCGCGCCGAACGATCGTCCACACGGCGTTGTGCTCGTCGAGAACGCGTAATGGGATTGGCAGATCGACAGCAAACTGCCCCATCGTCAACTGATCGGCATGGACGGCATCAAACTGGTACCGAGCGAGGAGTTGCCCGATGGTGGTGCGCATCTGCTGAGAATCATCCCGCTCGACCAGGAACGAGCGCTGACTGGCGAGCGCCCGCGCCAGGTAACCGATGTCAGCGATTCGCGAACGTGTCAACGAAACGGTGTCGACCGTCTCGCACCAGCGACGCAGGGTTGTCGCTGCCTGGACCTCGGCGGACGAGCGCGTGAAGCTGACCAGGTGGAGCGTATGACGCTCAGCAAGGTAGCGCAGGACGTTATAGGTCTTGATCTTCGGCCCGCTGTCGGGTGGATACGGGACGACTTGCGTGAGCAACAGGATTCTCACGGCGCGCTCCTCTCGCTCGATCTGCTGCGATCATGACTCACGGCCGGCTGAGTGGGCGCGCCTCACGGCCGGCTATCGAGGGCGTACAGGTCGTAGTCACCAATCGAGACAAGCAGTCGCAGATGACCCTGGGCGATCGCCGTGTCATAGACGCCCGTATACTTGCCGAACTTCCCGACGACGAGGTACGCAGGCGCCGCGTCCATCCACGGGTCATACACCTGGGTGGAGGTTCCACCGAGCCAGCGCGCGCGTACCGCTCGGTCCAGCCACCCTGATGGGGGGTAGTGGTACGCGTGCTCGGTCAGAAAGCCAAGCTCAGGCTCCCAGGTTTCGATGACAGCGTCGCGCGATACCGTGGCCGTCAGATGGGCGGCCATCTCCTGTGGCGAACGATCCGATGCTCCGGCAACCAGCCGGATTTGCAGGGCCAGCATCGACACGACCATCGTCGTGACGACGCCAGCCACAGCGAGCGTCCGCATGCGGTCTGGCCACAGCATGCCTCTCCAGGTCGTGCGGCCGACGACGAGATCCGTCAAGAGGCGGGCTACGAACAGGGTCGTCACAGCCAGGCCGGGAAAGGCGTAGCGCGGCCAGCCAATCGACCCACACGCAAACCAGACCAGACCGCAGCAGGCGAAGGTCAGCAGGAACGCCTGTTGAACGCCGCGCCCGGTCCGGGGCGCCGCGAGCGTTAACCCATACGCCAGACTCGGCAAGGCCCAGTACCCAAAGGCGTCTGGCCCAATGAGGAACTTGATGGCGCTCAGCGCGCGGGACGGAGAAAAGACGAAGATCGCGCCTGCCGACGCGTCGCGTGCTGCCGCGAGCGTGGTTCCGAGCTCACTGCTTCCCATGAGCGGCAGGAGAGGCACGGCCTGACCGAGGACGGTAGCCGTGACGACAGCCAGGGCCGGAACGGCGGTGTGGCGGAGGCGCAGCATCCTATAGTACGCCCGATCGGCGGCGAAGACGATGGCGAGCGTCGGCAGCAGGATGAGTGCGAACTGCGCCTTGGTGAGCGCAACGAGCCCGAACGCACCTCCGGCGAGAAGGATGTCGCGCCACGGCCGAGCGTGGCAGTCGAGACTCCTGCACCAGGCGAGCATCGCCAACATCAGGAACGTGAGTGCCGGAACTTCGCCAAGCACCTGCCGGCCAAGAAAGAGCAGGTTGACTCCGGGTACGAGCACCAGGAGGATTGACCCGAACCAGGCTACCGTGTCGCCGTGGAGCCGGTGCGCCACCGCGAAGAATGCGACGAGTGCGACGAGCAGATAGCCAACCATGACGACCCGGGCCGCCAGCAGGCTACTTCCCGCCACCTTGAACGCCGCCGCGATCGGCAAGAGCACAGTTGGGCCGACGCCGGTTGTTGGGCCGAAGTACCGGTATCCTTCAACGCTCCAATCCGCATACACACCCCGCTGTGCGAGCGTCTTGGGCACGTGAAGGTGTGAGCCTTCATCGAACCACGTCGTCGGATAGGTCTCCAACTGGTAGGTCGCCAGGAACACGACCGCCGCGATCCAGGTGGCCTTGAGCACGGTCAAGATAGTGCTGACGCGCGGCCATGCCGTCACCTGAGCCCGTGTTGGCAGCATTGATACGGAAGCGCGAAGGTGCTGTACGTCCATCTCAGACCACCGAAGCTGACGTCCGCGTCGTCGACACGGTCGTCGACAACGTCGCCGGTGAGTTGGGCGGAGACGTTCGACCTCGATCCTGCTGACGCGTATGATCTCGAAGCGCTTGCCACGGTACGAGCAGGACGGCGAGAAGGCCCAGCGGGACCATGCTCCACCAGCCGCTCAGTCCGCCTAGCGTCCCAACGTTGCGGGCGATATCTCCCGCGAGCAGCGCCGGTAGCGCGTACGTCCAGAGTGGAAATGGCTCGAATCCGGGAAATGACTGGCCCGCGATGGTCAGGCTCCAGGTCGCGGCGAACGACCAGGCGAGGAGGGTGCCGCAGATGAGCCGACCGGCGCGACGGTCACTCCAGCGATCAATCGCGACGGTAGCCGGCAGTGCCAGGAACGGGAGCATCGGGACGAGATAGCGCGGACCGACACCATAGCCCCCGGTCCACATGACCGACGAGCTATTGAAGGCCAGGAAACACGCCACACTCCATCCACACAACACCGCTTGCGTGCGAAATCGTGGATCGCGGAGGAGATAGACGAGTCCAGCGAGCCCAAGAAGCAGATAGGGCGCGGTGACGAAGAGCCCGCGGTAGAGCCCAAAGGTGACACCCCAGAAGGCCTCGAATGTCGGCCAGGTCAGACTAAAGAAGCCGGTCTGATGCTCGGACTGCCAGAGTGTCGAGTGAGCGTATCCGACCGGTAGTGGTGTCCCGAAGATGGCCCAGTTGTGTACTGCCATCAGTGCGAGCGGCGGGGCCGCGCCCAGCCCAAGGAAGCCAGCAGTCCTGAGCCCGCGCGACAGCAGGCACCATGACACACGCTGGCCGGTCAAGCGCAGGGCGTACAGGCCAAGGCCGCCCGCGATCAGCGCCGTGGGGTATTCGCTGATGAGTGCGAGCCCGACCATTCCGCCCACGAGTACGAGCCGTGCAGTCGAGGGCTGATGCTCCGACCAGAGCAACGCGAACGCCCCGAACAGGAGCGCCGCTGCTAGCTGGTGGCTGTAGAGTGCACCGGCGTACGGAAAGGCGCTCGTTGCAAGCCCGTAGCCAAGGGTGCCAATGAGACGGGTGGCCGGCCGGACTCCGACGCGCCCAACGACGCGAAAGAAACAGACGCCCAGGGCGGCGGCCGGTCCTGAGACGACTGCCCAGGTCGCGACGGCTTGAGCCAGCGCCATGTCGACCTTGCCACGAGTGGCCTCGGCTGGCTTGAGGGTGCTCCGGAGCGCCGCTCCGCTGGACAGGCGCTCGAGCAGACGCTCGCCAACCGGGCCTGACAGCGCCCACCTTGCAGCCGCATATACCGGTACGCCAAGCAAAGCTGGGCCAGGCGCCTTGTCGCTGTACCGATGCGCGTTGACCTCAGCATAGTCACCGGTGGTGCTCGAATAGTCGTCGATCTCGAACCGGCCGTCGTGCACGATCGCGAGAATCAGGGCGGTCCGCGAGCTTTGACTCCAGTCAGCATAGCGGGGCAGGAAATAGACGTAGCACACCAGGAGCAGCAGGAACAGGCGCCACTCGATTCCCGAGAGGGCCGGCACGAATCTGGTCATCCCGCTCATCCTCCCCTCCGCTCATCCTCCCCTCCGCCCATCCTCCCCTATCCACGCCCGCGGTGAAGCCTGCATGCGTTGCGCGTACGACCACAGAGACCCCGCCCTGGCATCAGTCTTAGATGTCGTGTTGGCGCGGCGTCGCCACGGATACTCCAGGCCCGGCCGGTAGCGCGGCGTTCGGTCCTCCCGACGGTGACCTGCCTCTCGACATCGCGTTGAGTGCTCCGCGCGCTCGAGGGTACCGGTAGCCCGTCAGATGCATCTGGTCGTGTGCGACGGCATTGAGAACGACCGCGCGCAGGCGTGTGGGCAGGCCCGAGAGAATGTCGATTGCGGTGCACAGATCTCGCCCGTTCGTGCGGTCGCAGCGGGCGACGAAGAGTGTGTCAGAAATGACGGCGCCCAGGACCGATGCGTCGGCAACGGCGAGGAGCGGCGGACCATCGACGATGACGAAGTCGGCCGTATTCCAGGCCGCCCGCACGAGCGATTCTCCCGACATGCTCAGTTGCTCGCTCGGATTGCCAAGCGGGGTGCCAGCCGGAAGAAGTTTGAGGCGAGGAAGCGCCGTCTGGAGCGCGTACCGGTCTATGGCGAAGTCATGATCCCGAAGCATCGCGGATGCTCCGCCACGGTTCGGCAGGCCGAAGATCGTATGGAGCACCGGATTGCGAAGGTCCAGATCCATCAGGAGTACCTGCGACCCCCCAAGTGCCAATGCAGAGGCGAGATTGGCTGCGGTGGTCGACTTGCCTTCGCTATTCGCCGCGCTGGTCACGAGCACGATGTGACGCCCCGGGCCAAGCATGCCGAACCGCAACTGTGCGGCGAGGAGCCGGTATGCATCGGCGGCAAGGGATTCTGGGGCGGCGACGACCGCAAGTGGACTGCGACCCTTTTCCAGGCGGGGTATGTACGCTACCGGTCCGTCGCGATCGTCACGGAGCGCCTCGCGCAGATCTTCGCGCGAGCGGATCTTGTCATCCAGCACGTCCATGCTAATAACGACTATCGCGGCGAGCAGACCGCCACTCACGGCCGCGAGCAGCACGTACCAGGTTCCGCGTGGCCCGGCCGGTGCGCTGGGGATCTCCGCCGGCTCGATCACTGTCAGACTATTCGGGTCAACCGCACGTCCCTCGAGCGACGCCAGGAGATCGTTGTATGAGGTACGCCAACTTGCCAGGTTGGCCTCGAGCGCCTTGATCTCGTCCTGGCGATCGAGGACGCCGCGTGCGCTCGTCTCCTGCTCGGCGGCGGCCCGCTTCTTCTCCAGGTCGTCCCGGCCCTGCTCGATCTTCTGTTGCAGCGCGTCCAATTCACCCGTGGCGAAGCGTCGTCGTTGCTCGAGCTCCTGGCGACGCGCCGTGGTCGGACTCGCGGCGACGAGCTGGTCGGCGATAGCGGCGGCAATGTCACGTGCCCGGGTAGGGTTGCCATCCATGACCCGGATCTCGATGGTAAAGGCGCCACTCGGGTGCACGACGACGATACGGCGGCGAAGCTCCTCCCAAGCCAGTGGTAGACCGAGAGACGTGACGACCGCTTCGAGAATCGGTTGTCGTTGCGCAAGTTGCGCATAGCCGTTGGCCAGATTCTGGGTGACCCCGAATTCACCTTCGCCGGGCCTGGGTCTTCGGAGGACGTCGCCGACCAGCAGCGTGGTCGATGCGACGTAGGTGGGCGCTGTCTGGCGTACCGTGTGGTAGGTGATTAGCCCCGCCATGCCGGATGCCGTGGCTAGCAGCCACCACCACTGCACGAGGGCGGTGAGAATTCCATTGAGATTCACGACGGTCATTCCGACTCCTATGGCCGGTGCCCGGGCCATGGTGATCAGTCAGATGCGAGTTGAGGCCAGTCCGCTCGGATGTCGGACCGCTACATGACGAACGGCTGTAGCGCACGGCTCCAAGGTGGCGTCACACCTGTCAACCGTCGATGTAGCGTCGATGCAGCAGCGTTTAGCGGCTGGTCCGAAGACGTCGGACGAGCAGCGTGACCGCGAGCAGACCGCAGGCCCCAGCCACACCCGCGGCAATCGGCCACGCGCGTGGCTGGAGATCATCGACGCCCCGCAGCGAACCGGATGTAGCCATCTCAGTTTCAGGCTGTTGAACCGGTTTGACACGGAGTTCGGTCGTGGGTGAGACGACTACGCGCGGTGTGGCCGGGGAGGCTGATCTGGCGATAGGAAGCGGGGTCGCTGGAATGTGCGGTGCCGACGTGAGCCTCGTGCTGTACCAGATTCCTGTTGCCACCCGGTCAACAGTCGGTAGGCTGCCACCGAACCAGACGACGTGCAGGCGGTTCCCCTCGCTGACGGCGATGCGCGGCCATTCCGGAAAGGGCGCAGACCCCGCATACACTATGGCGTCTGGCTGACTCCAGCCACGACCAAGCCACTCACTGTGGAGGAGCGCCATCAACGTGGAGTCGCCGGGATATCCGACCATGACGAGATGAACGCGCCCAGCACTGTCTGTGGCCATATCGTATCGGTCGAATGGGCGCGCTACGCCGTGCGCCACGCCGCCGATCGGTTGAGGTGGAGACCAGGCAGTCCCATCGGTCGAGTACTGCGAGTAGAGCAGATCTGTGCCGTCCTCTCTCCAGACCAGGACCGTCTGTCCTCGGCCATCCACGATTACCGATGGCTGAATGCGCCAGCCTGTCCCTTCGAAACGCGTCGGAAACGCAAAGTCGACCTTACCCGGGGCAAATGCTGTCGTAGTCCAGGTCGCTCCGTTATCGCCTGAACGGGCGTACACGAACCCGACGGGTGTCCGCGATGATGGCTCATCTGCGTCCACGACCTCCCAGACGGCGTGAAGGTCATTGCGCGGGCCATGCTTCAACTGAAGCCGCCAGCGTGACACCGCATGTTCGGTATCAAGTGCGCGGGGAATCGACCAGTTGCGGCCACCATCTGCTGACCAGTGATAGTAGACCGCATACCGCCCGTCGGCATCCGATTCTGTCGTTAGTACGTGAAGCACACCACGTGTGTCGACGACGACGTCCGAGAAATACGCTGGCAGGCGGCGGCTTACCGCTCGTCCACCGGACCAGGTCAAGCCACGATCGAAGGATGCCGCATCAGCTATGGCATGCCTGATCGGCTCATTCTCCGCGCCGCTAACCTGAGGGTCGCGCAGGTCCAGTCCACGATAGAGAAGGTGGAGTTGACCTGACGGATCGGCGGCAAGTGCCGAACGCAGCGCGTCTCCCTCGTCGCCGATCGCGGCTATTTCGGTCGGCGCCGACCACCGCCGGCCATCCCACCGTGCATAGAGCAGCCAGCCAGCCATATCCGTCAAGCGCCGGCGACCCTCAGCGTTCGTTGGAGGCGGACGCCCAGGCAGTCGGCCGTTCCACACGACATGCACCTGACCGTAGACGTCTGCCGCCAGTGCTGGGAACCAGCCGCCCGCGCGGGGATCGTAGCCAGAGATTGGCACCGGCGGTGACCACCGCTCATCGGAGCCCGCGTCGACGGCTGAGCCCCCAGCAAGGAGGATGGCAAGCACGGCAGCCAGGGTGGCGGTCAGGATCACGATCAGTTTCATCCAGCGCCATCACCGCAGTCTATTGCCGCGTAACGAGCGACTCACGGTAGCCTCACGCGGTAGACGATCGTCTGGCGAGAGGTAAAGGCCGGCTCCAGGTACCGTGCCTGCTGGGGATCGAAGCCGCCGAGCATCCGCTCGGCTGGACCGTGGAAGACGTAGCGGACGCCATACCGAGCCAGGGTCCGTTCGCGCTCCGTGTCGTCAGTGTCACTCGCATAGAAGCGCTCGACGGCCGTGCGCTTGCCGTAGAAGTCCAGGGTGTTGGCCCCGTGCGCAAGAAAGGCGTGGGCACCGGTAAGGCCTGGCACGTAGTGCCCGACGACCAGGGAACTCAGCACCACGTCGGATGGTTGCACCTCGCGCTCGAGCCAGCCTAGCGCGGCGAGGTCGTCCCGATAGAGGAAGTCTGGGTAGTTGTGGCGGCTCAGGTCGAGCACACGCCAGGACACCAGGTAGAGGTTCGTCGGCAGAACGAGGAGCAGGAACAAGGCTGGAACGGTCGGCGCGACGTAGCGCGCGAGTGGGAGATGAGCGGACTTCAACCAGGGCACGACGTGTCGGTAGAGACCCTGCGTCGCCAGAATCGCCAGCGGCACCTGAATCCCGTTCAGCAGGTTGATCTGAAAGTTCAGCGGCAGGTACACGATCAGCAGATTGACGACCAGCCATGCGCCCACGAACAGGTCTACGGACGCTCGTTCGACAAGCGGGACGAAGCCTCGGAAAGTTGCCAGGGCCAGAATCAGCGGCGCACCCAGCAGCACGATCAGGTGCACCGGGTCGGGCGTCGTCACGCCCAGGTTCTTGTACTGCGCGAGCACCTGCCGCCAGGCATCACTGCCGGCCGACACCCAGGCCCAGTAGAGGACGCTCGGCGCCGATAGCCCATAGAAGGCAATCAGGCCAGCAATCCAGCGGGGGCGAAGACCGTCACGCAGCGTGACGAGGACGGTGAAGGCACCGACGACACTGTACGCCGTGACGATGTTGTACGGATGGGCAAAGCCAAGCATCAGTCCGAGGAGTCCAGCCGCAATCGCCCGGTGGCTGCACCTTCTGGCATAGGCGTCGTGCATCAGCCCGAAGATCGCGATCACCAGCGCCGCGGACAGCACCATGTGGGGGACGACCATCATTCCGAAGAAGGTGTTGCTGGGTACTGCGTGAACGAGCAGCGGTTGCACGAGGTCGCCATTGAGAGGCTTCGCGGCGACGAGCAGCCAGCCAAATCCCGACGTCAGGCACGTGAGTGCAAGGGCGAAGCGGCGTTGCCCCCGATCCTGGAACACGATCCCGGCGAAGCCGCCGATGGCCATGACGAACGCGGTAGCTGCGAACACGCGAAAGCCTTGATTGATCTGAAAGAAGGACAGTCCGGTCAAGCGCTCCAGCCGTCCGATCGACCACCAGACGAGGTTGAAGAACGTCGCGGCCGACGTCTCGGGCGTCAGCTTGTTTTCGACGAAGACCCGGTCTCTGGACTCGCGCGCCCAGGACAGGTATTGCGCGTAGTCGTGGGTCGTATAGGTAAGCCCCATGAACTGCTGGTCTTGGGGACTCGTCAGGTAGGCATAGAGGTACGGAATCGACGTCGCCACCAGCAACCCGAGCGTCAGGATGGCAAGGAACCACCGATCCTCGGCCATCCCTACGCGCGCGTGCGGCCGAGCTTCGCAGTGTACGTCCCGTACGGGACGGTCGGGACGTGCCACCAGGGCGCGCTTCCCTGACTGCACGGCTGGTGCATGCTCGACGGTCGCCATGCCCTCGGCCTCCGGCCTAAAAATGGTGCAGCAGGTAGCGGTACGACGCGACATTCCGGCGGGCACGTTCCTGGCGTGCCCGATTCGCGCCAATGCCGCTCAGTGCCCAGGCGCCAAGTTTTGCGACCGACACGGCGTGGACCAGAGCGCGGAAGGTCAGGGCGTGGGTGGGGCCGACGTTCTTACGCAGGTACAGCCACTTGCTGCGGTACACCTGTGACCGTCGTCGCGCCGGCGCCCGCGAGTAGCTGCCGCCAACCATGTGGACTGCTACTGCGTCGGGGAGATAGGCCACGGACCAGCCCCGCCGCCTGGCGCGGAAGCACCAGTCCACTTCCTCGGCGTACATGAAGTAGTCCTCGTCGAGTAGCCCGATGTCATCGAGAGCAGCCCGTCGGAGCATCATGAATGCGCCACAGACCCAGTCCACCGTTCGCTGCTCGCGGCTGTCGGCATCGGAGCGGCTTGGATACCCAGGAGGCAGGACCCAGCGCGATAGGCCGGTTGCCAGAAGCATCTCGCTCGAGAGACTGGGGAAGTCCGCGTACGAGCCTTGAAACGAGCCATCCGGATTCAAGAGTTTTCCACCCACGGCGGCCACGCCTGGATGCCGATCCAAATGGTCGATCATGCGTCGTGCGGCATCGCCGACCAGGGTTGCGTCGCTGTTGACGAGCATGACGTACCGTCCGGTGCTTGCATGGATGCCCTGATTGACGGCTCGTGCAAATCCCCGATTCTCGATGTTCCCGACCAGCCTGACGTCGGGAAATGCGGTCAGGACCATGTCTGCGCTGGCGTCGCTCGACGCATTGTCAACGACCACAATCTCGCTATCGATTCCCGCGAGGCGGTCGTGCACCGACGACAGGCAGCGCTCGAGGAGGTCTCGGGTGTTCCAACTGACGACCAGTACAGAGAGGTCCATTTAGCCCTCCCCAGGCCCAGTCGGCGACGATGCTGGCGCCTGCGCCAGCGCCGCCATGAAGCCGAGGAAGACCCAGGTGTGCACCGTGTAGCGAAAGCCGCCGATGCCCTGGTTGTAGACGAACGGGATCACCCAGTCTCCGAGGAACATGGCGACAAGTGCGCCGGCCAGCCCTGCCGCCGCCGCGCTGGCGAAGCCGCCTTCGAAGCCATGACGCCAGCGGCGGCAGGCTTGCCAGGCCACGGTACTGAGCGCCGCGAGCAGCCAGAGGAAGCACAGCGCGCCGACGATGCCGGTCTGCGCGAGCACGTCGGCATAGTTCGAGTGGGTTGACATCGACGAGCCCGAACTCCGGTACAGGGTCATGTAATAGGCGGCGTAGCCTGCCGGCCCGGTCCCGAGAAGTGGATGCTGACTCAATAGATCCCAGGCCTGTGCCCAGATGTCGACTCGCGAATCCGAGCCCTCACCAAGTTGCGACTCTACCACGGCCGCATAGATCTGGCTCTCGAATCCAACGGCCAACGTCGCGGCCACCAGGAGCCCGACGCCAAACAGGACTCGCGATCGGAGGAGCGTGACGACGCCGACAGCTACCAGGGCCGGCATCCAGCCGGAGAGCCAGGCCGTCTGAATCACCGCGACTTTGAAGACGAACGCTCCGACCAGTCCGACTAAGCCCAATCGCACAAGAGCCGGCAGCCGTTCGTTGAACAGTGCTTGCCCGTACGCCAGGGCCACGACCCAGAGGGTAAAGAGTCCGTTCGTGTTCAGGAACCAGAGCCTCGCGTCTGCGCCAGCATAGTGGGCGACGATCGCGACGCACCCAACGGCAATCAGACTCCAGGTAGCGACACGGCAATAACGTCGATCCTGACCGATATTTGCCGCTAGCAGGGCCAGCCCGAGTGACACGAGCGTCACTGCGACCGAGGCTAACTGAACGGTCGCGAAAGCCGATCCAAGGCCGACAGCCACACGGGGATCGAAGAACACGTTCGATGACAGGCATGCCAGAATCCAGACCGTGCCGACGAGCACGGACGGAACATTGATGGGCGATTGCACGACGATGACGCATCGGGTCACCAGAAATCGCAAGACCCAGATGCTTTGCACGATCGCCGCGAGCAGGAATGCCGCGACGATGCTACTTGCAGTACCAGTCTCGATCGCAAGCGGCACCACCGCACCCACGATCGGCACGGCCGCCAGCCCATACCCCAGAAAGTGCGTGAGCGGCATGGAGGGCAGCGGAGGCACACATGCGGACCTCGATTGTCTGTGCCCGTGTCTCGCCCTCTGCGTGGCTGATGAACGCCATGTCGCCCCACCTCTGGCCCCGCCTGACCACTGATCGCTGTAGGTCTGCGCTGGCCTCACCCACAACCACCCTTCACTTACGACCCGGGTGCGGGCCGTAGGTCCGCCGGCGGCGCACCAAACCGGCCGGCCGCAAAGTCGCATACAGCCCGACGCAGAACGCTCGCAAATGGCCGTGCCGCTCGATAACGTGGCCGGTAGGACCAACTCAATGAAGTCCGCAACACGTCCGCAATGGCGGCAAGGAGGACGACCAACGTTACCTGACTACATCGCAGATAGAGCAGGCGGTTGCGCGCCATCAGGTAGAGGTACAAGGGTGACATCCCACGTTCGTTCGGCTCGATATCGTGCCAGGCACTGGCGTCCGGTACGTGGACCACCCGATAACCCGACCTTCGAGCACGGGCGCACCATTCTGCCTCTTCGAAGTAGGCGAAGAACCGTTCGTCGAGCAGGCCGACTGCCTCGACGACTGCTCGTGACACCATGAGAACACAGCCAGTCACGTAGCCAACGTCACGGGGTTGCAAGAGAGACCTCGGCAATGTGGTCCCATCTAGCAGATGCCGAGGTCGGCCGAGGGTGTCGATATCGCCGCCCGCCGACCAGATCACATCACGACGCCTGCCGTAGTAGATCGTCGGTCCAAGCATACCGATCCGTTGATCGCCGTCGGCTACTCGGATAAGCTTTTGGAACGTATCTGGCGCTACGGTTGCGTCATCGTTCAGGAGCACTACGAAGTCGGCGCCGTGATCGAACGCCCAGCGTATGCCGACATTGCAACCACCGGCGAAGCCGAGGTTACGTCGGTTCTCGATGACCGTAACGTGTGGAAACCTCGACCGAATCACATCGGTTGATCCGTCGCACGACCCATTGTCGACGACGACGATGTCGAGCGTTAGACCTTCGACGGCACGCAGCGATACCAGGCAGTGCAGCGTCGCGGACGAGCGTTGCCAGTTGAGGATGACGATGCTCACGCGATGTGCTGCGGCCATTGCCCTCTCAATTCACCGAGACTGCTGGGGACGCCGGCACAGCGATCTCCGCCCCGCTGCGGAACCCGCGAATGAAGCGAAGCTCCTCCTTGCCGAGCACACCTAGCAACAGGAGGAGCAAGCCGTAGATCGATCCTGAGATCGCCACGTTTGCCAGAACGGGCTGGCTCCGCAAGGCAAGTGTGAGGCCGCCCATCAGCACTGCCGCGGCAAGCGGTCGAACCACCGCGTAACTGAGATTCGCCCGCGCCAGCGTGCCCCGCAGATGCCAGACGTACTGCATCACCAGCAACAGCTCCGTGATGAGCGTCATCAGCGCCGCCCCGATCAGCCCGAACTGAGGGATAAGAAGCAGGTTGAGCGCGACATTCAGCCCGGTGCTCGCCATGACGGCGCGAGCAACTCGCCCTTCGGCTCCGCCAACCACCACGACGTAGCCGAGGAGCTCGGACGTGAACATCAGCGGGACGACCCAGATCAGGATGGCCAGTGCTGGCGCGGCCGGCGCGTATGACGCGCCAAACAGGAGGTCAATGATTTGATCGGCGAGCGCCCACCCGCCGACGGCGATTGGGAGTGCGATCACCAGCAGGTATCGCCATGCGCGACCGGCGATCTCTGGGAGCCGCGCCGGCGCGCTGATGGCTCGGCGTGTCAACGTGGGATAGAGCGCCGTGTTCACCGCGTTCGACAGGAACGCGGCTGTGAATACCAGGTTGTACGCAGCACCGTAGAAGCCGGTTTCAGCGTCGCCGCGGGTCACGTTCAGCAGGACGCTGTCAAACTTGTACGAGAATCCGAGCATACCGGCGATGACGGCGAACGGTGCACTCCGGCGCAGGAGCTTCGGCCAGTCAGACACGGTGGCCCGGGCCGAGCGAACGCCGAGGCGCCGGACTCCCTGCCAGCAGATCGTGGCCAGCAGGCAGGTACTGAGAAGGCTCGCGATGACCAGGCCGTGATAGCCCAGCCCGAAGTACAGCGCCGCCGCCCCACCTAGCACGAAGGCGATTTGATTCGCGACCTTCGCCGCCGCCACGACGTCGAGCCGCTCGAAGCCTGCCAGCACCGACTCGCAGGCGCCCTGAGCTCCATAGAGCACCAGCCCGACTGCTCCCAGGCCGATTGCGACGATCATCGGCAGCGGGCGATTCGTCGCCCACGCCGCCGCGACCAGGAGCACCGCCGCCCCGCTCGCCAGGAGGAGCCGGAGCCGCAGAGTGTCGCCAAAGAGGCCATCCGTCCGTTCGCGGGCGTTCGGCACCAGGCGAAGGCGTGCCACCTCACGAACGACGAACGCCCCAAGGCCGAGATCGGCCAGGAAGACGAACGTCGCACCAAATGCGACCACCGCCGAATACTGGCCGAACTGCTCAGCGCCGAGGTGGCGGACCACGAACACCGAAAAGCCAAATGAGAGGATCTTTATGGCAACCTGGGCACCAAGCCCGGCGGCCGAGTTTCGGGCGACGATCTGCGCCAGTGCCATCATGCCTTCCGCGTGACGAAACTGGCGGGGGACAGAACCGCCGTATCCAGTTCGTCTGTTGCGGGCGGGCATCCGAGAGTACGCTCGTACGCATCAAGAATCTGCTGCGCTACGCCGCGCCAGGTGATCGTCTGGGAGCGCGCGAGCCCCCTGGTTCGTCGCTCCATTCGCTCGGCGTCGTTGCCGAGGATGAGGATGAGATGCCGTGCGAACCCTTCCGCATCCTCAGCGTCGGCAAGGAGCGCCGCACCGCCGGCCACCTCCGGAATCGCGCCGCGATCCGACGCGATGACGGGCGCCCCGCAGGCCATCGCCTCGAGGACTGGCAGCCCAAAGCCTTCAGTCCACGACGGGAAGACGAAGGCATCCGCCATGCTGTAGAGGGCAATCAGATCCTGCCGCGATGGCCGAAGGAGAACGCGCGCGATGCCCCGCACCTCTGCTGCACGAACCACGTCCGGCACACGGTCATTTCGACAGAAGAAGATGACCTGATGCGTGCGCCGAATGTCTACGGAGAGCAGATCCCACGCGCGCACAAGCGTTCCCGGGTTCTTCAGGGCATCAGCGAGCACGAACGGACCCGTCAGTGCATACCGTCGGCGGACGTCGGCGAGGAGTGACTCGTCTGTCACTCGCTTCAGATCGGGAGTTGGCGCGTGTGGAATCGCAACGACACGTGCAGAGTCTATCCGGCCATATCGGGCGATTTCGCGCCCGGCGTGCTGGGATACGGTGAGCACAAGGTCGGCGCGCCGGATCGCGAATCTCGTCCAGGCATGCAGGTATGTCATCTTGGCAATCGTGCCGAACTTCTTCGGATGTCCGCGAATGATTTCGTGCAGCGGAAGGAGGTTGATGGCGTCGTGGACGGTAACGACGGTCGAGACGCCGGCTGGTCCAAGACCGTAGTTGGCCGGGAAGTGCACGATGTCGAGCCGGTCACGCTGCATCTGCCGTGAGAGCAGCAGGTCGTTGCGGACGCTCGAGAGTGGTCCGCGCCAGGGAAGGAGCCGGGTTGTCACCCTGGGCGGCAGGCCAGTCAGTTCGAACGGAGCCTTGGTATCCGCGTACAGCACGACCTCGGCGCTTTGAGCCAGATCGACCAGCGCTGGGACGAAATGGCGAACGTAGGTGTGTACCCCGCCCACCAGTCCGTGCGACAGGTACCGTGCATCGATGCCGATTCGGCGAATCGCGGCGTTCATGCTCGAGCAAGACTCCGTGTGCCGCGATACAAGGCCAGGAGTTCGATAACCTCGTCGTCGATCGTCCTGACCGGGCGAATCCCCTCGCGTAACCGATCGAGCAGACCCGGCTCCTCAGCAAGTTGACGGATCAGGCGCGCCAGATCCGTCGCATCACCTCGCTTGAACAGGAGGCCATCGATCTCATGAGTAACGGCTTCGGCCATGCCGCCCAGATGTGTCGCCAGTACCGGTCGCCTGGCTGCGTGCGCCTCCGCGATGACCAGGGGCGTATTCTCGTACCAGATGGACGGAACGACGACCGCGTCCAGGCGGGCGAGAATCTGGCAAAGGTCGCCTCGTCCGTATGCGCCCGGAAAATGAATGCGCTCGTCATCACCGGCAAGCGTTCGCACTGATTCGGCGTACGCAGGATTCTTGTCAAGTGGACCGTATATCGAGAGGCGAACGCGCACGGTAGGATCGAGCGTACGGACGGCTCTGACGAGGATGTCCACACCTTTGATGGGTTCGATCTGGCCGAGATACCCGAGCGCGAGCACGCCGTCCGGTCGCCGGGGTGCATCGTCCGGTCTCCAGGAGAGATCTATCCCGTACGGTGACACCCGAATGCGATCTGCCGGAAAACCGTTGCGGATGAACGTGTCTCGCAGGAACCTTGATGGGGCGATGACGGCATCGGCATGCTCGAAGGCGCGCCGTACTACACGGAAGCGCTCGTCGGCATTGCCGACGTACCCTCGTAGTCCCGGCAGGCGCACCATCGATGCCCACCTCGCAGCAGCCAGAAGGCCGCGCGCCGCCAGGTTGGGCGAGAGCGCGCGCAGGAGAGGTCGCAGCACCGGCGAGCCCCCGGCCATGCAGCGCTGGCAGTCGACCGCTGAGACCGGCCCCGAGCAGAGCGTTCCATCCGCGCGCAGGAGTGTATGGCGAACGCAGAGGAACCAGAAGTCCGTCAGGGTCAGGATAGTCGTGACGTCGGCTGTACGAGCGGCTCGCAAAATGCCAGCGCCGAGGGAGTAGCACGACGTCACGTGTATGACATCCGGCCGGAACTGGCCGATGTACTCTCTGACCAGTCGTTCGGCCTCTCGATTGTCATAAAACGTTTTGAATGGATGTGGCGCTCGAACCCAGTTCCAGGACAACCGCCTGACAGGGATGCCGTCGTACTCGTCGTCCTCGGTTCGCGGCGGCCAACCAGGGGCCGCGTCGAGGTCGCCAGCACAGATGACGGAGGCTTCGTGGCCGAGCGATCGGAGCTTGCGCGCGAGACCCAGGGTATAGGACTCCGTGCCGCCAGCCTGACCAGGTGGAAAGAAGTGAGTGGCAAGCAGCACTCTCATGCGACGGTCATCCCCTGAGGGCGGGCGGTGCGTGTGGCGCCCTCGGCGATCTCGCAGAACTGTGGTCCGACGACGTTCCAGTCATACTGAGATTCGACGAGGCGCCGAGCGTTCTCAGCCAGCCGGGTCCGAAGCTTCGCATCACGGAGGACGGCCTCCACGCATGCGGCGAAGTCCTCTGGATCGTCGGCGAGCAAGATATCCTGGCCGTGCGACACCGCCAGCCCCTCGGCACCCTTCGAGGTCGAGACGACTGGCGTCCCGAGGGCCATTGATTCGAGAATCTTGAGGCGCGTTCCGCCGCCCTGCCATATCGGCACGACTGAAACGCCAGCACGGGCGATGACCGGTCGTATGTCCGCAACGTAACCGGTGAATTCCACCTCGGGCGCGCCCGCGAGCGCGACCAGATCGACGCCCCGCGTGCTTCCCGTAATGCGTACCCGAAACCTCGGCACCCGCAACCGAAGTCGAGGGCCAACCTCTCGGGAAAACCAGGCGATCCCGTCAAGGTTTGCCCGGTAGGTGAGCGCGCCGGCGAAGACCGCCGTGTCTGGGTCCGGGGCGTTCGATACGCCGTCATAAATCGTCAGATCCACCGCGTTCGGCACGACGTGCACCTGGTCGTATGCCGGTACGGTGGCCTGCACGAGCCGTCGGTCGTAGCGTGAGGTCACCGTACATGCTGCGAATCCGGGCAGGACGCACCGAACGTAGCGCCTGAGCCGTGCCCACGTCAGGTGGGACCGAAGCTCTGCGAGTTGATGACTCCGTTGCCCATCGGGCCGAAACATGCTGAGCATGAGCTCGTCCACCAGGGCGGGAGCGCCACCAGGGCGGCGAGCGTACGGCATCGTCGCAAGCTCGGAGCAGATGACCAGGTCGATATCCCGGGTGGAGAGCCGAGACTCGACCGCGGAGGCGAACTCCTGACTGAACGTATCGACGAGGTAGCTCGGTGTTGAGGACAACAGACCTCGGAGCGCACGACCGACACTCGGGAAGAATGGGCGATACGGCACGACCTGGACATCATCACAGGTGCTCAGGAGCACGGTAAGTGTTTCGTCGTCGACTCGATCGGTTGACTCGGCGAACGTCACGAGGCTCACCTCGTGCCTGCGTGACAACTGGCGGAGGAGATTGAAGACGCGGATCTTTGCACCGTTGTCGGCGGGATAGGGGTACCAGCGTGAGAGAAAGAGGACGCGCACGCTTTCGCCTCCGGGCGCGCCGCTCACTCGTGGGTAAGCAGCGTTGATTGAGCGAGCAACTGAGGCCAGATTCAGCACATGGCGATCAGCGCGCAACTGCCTCAGGTGCGCGAGGGAGCGATACTGCATCCAGGGCAGCGAGCACGCCGCTCGCCACGACATCGAGATCCGAGCGGGACAGCAACGGATGGATCGGTAGCGACAGTACCTCGTGGCTGGCGCGTTCGGCGTGCGGCAGGCTGTCCCGATATCCGAGCCGCCAGTACAGCGGCTGCAAGTGCACCGGCAGGGGATAGTGGACGCTGGATCCGATGCCGGCATGCCCAAGCTGGCGCGCGATGGCATCGCGTTCGTATGGCAGCCGGATGGTGTACTGATGGAATACGTGCCGATAGCCAGGGAGAGTCGTGGGTGTCGCGACCTGATCCAGGCGTGATGACAGATATCGGGCGTTCGCGATCCGACGCTCGGTGAGCGCTGTCAGCCGCTCTAACTGGACGAGACCCAGCGCCGCCTGGATGTCGGTCAGCCGATAGTTGAATCCCAGGATCTCATGAAAGTACCGCTCGTGCTGGCCATGGTGCCGCAGCAGGCGGACCGTTTCGGCAATGGCGGCCGAGTCCGTTGTGACGATGCCGCCCTCTCCCGTCGTCGCGTTCTTCGTCGCGTAAAAGGAGAAGCAGCCCGTCCCGAACGTTCCCACCTGCCGGCCATGGACTGTCGCGCCATGTGCCTGCGCAGCATCTTCGATGATACTCAGGTGGTACTGGTCTGCGAGCACCTGGACGGCCTCCATGTCAGCCGGATGCCCGTACAAATGGACCGGAAGGATGGCTCTCGTTCGTGGCGTGATCTTCGCCTCAATGGCGTCCGTATCGATATTGAGCGTGTCGTTACGGATATCAGCGAAGACCGGGATCGCGCCTGCGTAGAGCGCCGCGTTCGCCGTCGCGACGAAGGTGAATGGACTGGTAATGACTTCGTCGCCTGGCCCGATACCGTGCGCGAGCAAGGCCAGGTGAAGGGCAGCCGTGCCGGACGAGACGGCCACGGCATGCTGCACACCCACCAGATCGGCGAACGCTCGCTCGAACTTCTCGACGATCGCGCCCTGGACAAGCCGACCGGAACGCAGCACCGACGCGACGGCCTCGATCTCTTCGTCGCCGAGGACAGGCCTGGCAACTGGGATGAGCTCGCCGTCCGGCGGTTGGACTGGCTGTCCCATTGGGATCCTCCACTCGTACCTGGCCGGCTGCTGGTCTAGCCGGCGGCGACGGCGTATACGCCGAGGCAGATGGCCAGCACCCCGACAAGTCGAGACCAGCCGATCGACTCGCCGAGCAGGCTGCGTGAGCCCAGCAGAATCAGGACGTAGCTGAGACTGAGGAAGGGAAACGCGTAGCTCAATTCGACCTGCGAGAGGCCGATCAGCCAGCAGACCATGCTGATGCCATAGAGCGACAGCCCGGCCCAGACCAGCGGGTTCCAGACGATGGCGGATGCGGCAGAGCCAGCACGGCCGTCGCGCAACGCGAGCGGCCCGGCGCGGCGCATGGCGGCCTTGAGGACGAACTGGCCGACGACTCCGACTGCCACACTGCTCAAGAGCGGGACGATACCTGGCACATCCTTCTCCAGTGAGATGCAATGGTTGACTACGCCCCATCAGTAGGCCGGCCCTGGAGACCCCATCGCAGTCACGATCGCCCGGCCGCACCTCCGTCGTCCGACCGCCGCCCTCGTGTACGGCGGAGCGGGTTCGCGACAGAAGGCATTAGTTCGTCGCCAGCGCAGGCGGCTGGGCCAGGATGCCTGCGTGACGGCTGAGGATCGTCGGCAACGAGCGCGTGGCGTGACGAACGCTTGCCTGGCAGTTCGTCAACTCGGGGTAAATCTGCCCGTTGTTGACCACGAACAAACCGTCAATGGCTGTTGTCGTCGGGACCGATGGCCGCGGCCGCCCGATCTGATGCAGCGGCTCGACAAAGCGCTCTCGGAAGACGAATGCATGACGTATCCACGACTCGCGGAACGCCGGGAACATGCGGCTGAGGTGCGTCACGTAGAGCTCACGGAGCGCGTCGTCCGTCAACGCATGGAATGCACTCGAGCGCGTGACATATTTCGGCACGTAGACCAGATGGTGCCCACCGACATGCTCGGGAGCGATCACGTTGGTCGTTTCTATGACCCCGGTAAATGGGATGTCCTCGTCGGCGATATTGAGGGTGTAGTACGGGGAGAGGGAGCGATCCAGGAGCAGCAGGCCGCAGATAACGCCGAGATACTCGCTCTCAGGCGGCAGGTGTAGCAGGTCGCGCTGCGGCGAGGAAACGAGCGCGGAGAGTGCCGGCAGCGGAGTGGTGACCACCACGGCATCGAGGGGAATACGTGTCCCGCCTACCTGTACGCCGTCGACTCCGCTCTTACCGAGAAGGATCGCCTGGACGCGCGCACCGGTACGTACCGCCGAACCAGCCTGCTCGATGCGCTCCACCAATCGATCGACCAGGATCTTGTAGCTCCCCACGAAGTAGCCGAGCCGGTCGCGTCGACCGGCCGCCGCTCTGGTCGATGAGGTCCGCTTGATCCGCGACCAGATGTAGGTCGCCGGAGTGCGATCGTAGTGGGCGTCGAACTTTGCCTGGAGGAGCGGCTTCCAGACTTTGTCGAACGCCCCTCGCCCCCCGAGGCCCACGAGCCAGTCCTCGACCGCTACCTGCTCCAGGTCATCCCAACGGTCGATTCGAAACGCCGCCAGGATCGTCAGACCAAGACGCACCCGTTCGAACAGGCTGAGCGGTGGGAACAGGAGCAGATCCTTGCCGCTCGACATCGGGTAGAGCCGGTCGCCAGAGAAGAACCCCTGTCTGGCTGGCTGGAAGCGGACCTGCGCGGCCAGCCCGAGCTCGTCAACGAGCGCGAGAAGGTCGACGTCATCGCCGAGGATGCAGTGATAGTACTTGTCGATCCAGGCATCTCCGACCTGAACAACGTCCAGGAGCCCGCCGGCGTGATCCTTCCCTTCAAAGACAATCGCCGTGTGCCCCGACTTTGAGAGGAAGTACGCCAGAGACAGGCCGAGCATTCCGCCGCCGACGATGCCGATCCTCATGATGTTGGACCGGCAACCGTGGCAACGACAGTCGAGCGCGAGTGTGGGTCGTGCGTCGTGGCAGTGGATGGCGACCTGGCAACGAGGCAGACGCCGAGGCAAATCACTGCCACGCCCACGAGGCGCATCATTGTGGGCTGTTCACCAAGGATCAGCCATGACGCCCCAAGGACCAGCACGTAGTTCAGGCTGGCGAATGGGTATGCGAAGCTCAGATCGACGCGCGAGAGGGCGATGAGCCAGAAGAACGTGCCGGAAAGTGTCACCCCAAGACCGAGAACGATCAAGGGATTTACGGCCAGACCAAGCAGCACAGGCAGCATTGAGCTGGGCTCGATTGCGAGCGGGCCGGTGGCCAGGAGGGCGCGCTTCAGGATGAGTTGTCCCGCGACTCCTAATCCGCCGCTCACGAGGATGTAGGCGAGGACGTTCATAGCCACTTGGCTCCTTCAGCGTGTGACGTAGAGTGCCGCGCAGGTGGGTCCACGTCCGGTCCCCGCAGTGGCGTGCCGGAGTCAACGGCTCCGGTGACTCCCCGTGGCCGCATGTCGCAGCGTGTTGCCGCGGCGCACGGAGCGCCCGCGCCGAAGTCGGCCGTCGCTGAGCAGGCCCCACTGAAACATCAGATGCGAGGCGATGATCCGCGCGACTCGTGCCTTTGATGCGCCATAGCGTCGTGCACGCAGCACGCAGGGCAATTCACGCACAGTAAAGCCAGCCAGGATCGCATTCGCAAGCAACTCGGTCACGCCAAGGAATCCGTCAGCCTGGAACTCGACGCACTCGATCACCTCTCGACGGTACGCTCGGAAGAGGCAGGTGTAGGTGTGTATCCGCCGATCGAGGAGCGTCTGGTAGATGTGCGAGGCCGCGCGGCTGAGGAAGATGCGGTAGGCGGGCACGTTTTCGACGCCGCCAAGCGGGTGGTAGCAAGACGCCGTCACGATGTCGACGCCGTGGGACATCAGTCCAATCAGGTTGGGGATAAGGGCGAAAGGGTAGCTTGCATCACAGTCAGTCGTCACCGCGATCGCACCAGTGCTGTGCGCAAATCCGGTGCGGATTGCGGCGCCAGGCCCCATCCCCCGTTCGTGGCGCACCACCCGCACCTGGGTGTCATCAAGAAATGCGCTCTCGAGGAGATCGCCGGTTCCATCGGTGCTGCCGTCGTCGACGAGCACGATCTCGACCTCGAGTGTCCGCCGAAGCTCGGCCACAACCGGATGGAGCTCGCGCTTCAAGAGCGGAACGTTCTCTGCCTCATCGCGGCACGGGATGACGATCGAGACGTCCATAATTGCGTCCTCGTGGGCGCGCTGCTGACGCGCGTTGAGTCGAGACGTGCTCAGGTACCGTCAAGAGACTCTCGAGCATCAGCCGTGCTGGCGTAGGGACGTGGGATGAATGATCCCCCGTCCCTACCGAGTGTGACTGTCGTGCCCGACCGCTGGCCTATCGCACGGTGACATCGGTAACCTCGGGGGAAACGGATGGATCGCCGGTACCCAGCGTCACCCGATACTGCAAATAGCGATTCGTCGGCGCGGGCGGTGGACTGCCGTTCGAAAGACTCACCCAGGCAGACCAGCCGACGCCATCCTGAGAGGTGCGCGCCTCAACGTTCACGGTGGTGGCGGGCGGGGTGGCAGCGAGCCAGGTGACGGAGCCCCAACTAGCCGAGCCGTGGTCCTTGACGCAGGACAGGTAGGTCAACGCGCCAGGGCTGTAACTGGCCACCCGCAGCCAGTCGACCCCGAGCGGGGCACCGGCGTTGTTCGAAGCGTACACGTACATCGGTCCCGCGATCGCGACCGGGTGTGCGGCGACCAGCGTCCCGTCGACGACATACTCCACACCTGTGCTCGTCCAGACGATGCGGAGGGTGTGGGACACGCCAGGCGCGATCC
>JADLFM010000166.1 GCA_020845495.1 Chloroflexota bacterium | reverse complement strand
GCTCCCCCAACGGCACCGCCACCAAGGTCGCCCTCGCCACCCTCTTCGGCACCTGGCACGCCCAGGGCGTCAATCCCTTCCTCGCCTGCCGCCAACTCCTCGCCCCACAAGTCTGAACTCTTACCGCGCGACAGTTCCGATCTGAGACGACCGACGGCATCTGGTATACTTTCTCTTCGGCGGCCGCGTACGACGCGGCCGTCGGCGTGCCGGGCCACACCACGCTTTCTCCTTGCTACTCCTGCCCGCCGCCTAGTCCGCTCGGCACCCCGACCAGTCCGTACCCACGCGCGTGAACGCCGTCGTCGCGCGCCCGGCGTTCCCCCCCGTGGGCGTGCCGGACCGCCGGCCAGGGGCTCTCCCGCCGGAGCTACGAGGAGCGACCGACCATGTTGCGCGTACATGAGATCAAGAAGGCGTATGGGGGGCATCAGGCCCTCGACGGGGTCACGTTCGAGATCGGCGCCCGCGACAAGGTCGCCCTCGTCGGCATCAACGGCGCCGGAAAGTCGACCCTGCTCAAGATCGTCGCTGGCGTCTTGCCGGCCGACAGCGGCCTGGTCAAAGTTCAGCCCAGCGGCACCGAAGTCTCCTACTTGCCGCAGGATGCCGGCATTCGGAGCGGTCGTACCCTCTGGGACGAGATGGTCTCCGCGTTCCCAGAGTTGACCGAGACTCAGGCCGAGCTCGCCTCAGTCGAGGCCGAGATGGCGACAGCCTACGAGAACATGGACCGCCTTGACGAGTTGGTGCAGCGGCAGGGCGAACTGCTCGAGCGCTTCGATCAGCTTGGCGGCTACCGGATCGAAGCCGACATCTCCAAAGTGCTGGCTGGCCTCGGCTTCAGCCAGAGCGACAAAGCCCGGCTCTGCGAGAGCTTCTCCGGCGGCTGGCAAATGCGGATCGCCCTGGCCAGAATGCTCGTGCGCAAGCCAGGTCTGCTGCTGCTCGACGAGCCGACGAACCACCTCGATCTTGCCGCCACCGAGTGGCTCGAAGACTACCTCCATGAGTACCCCGGCATGATCGTCGTCGTCTCGCACGACCGCTATTTCATGGATCGGGTCGTCAGCCGGACGATCGAGGTCGAAGACGGCGTAGCAACCGACTACCGCGGGAATTACAGCTTCTTCCTGGCCGAAAAGGCGAAGCGGCGCAAAGAGTACCAGACAGCCTACGAGCGACAGCAGAAGTGGATCAAGCGCCAGCAGGATTTCATCAACCGGTTCCGTGCGAACGCCGCCCGCGCTGCTGTCGTCAAGAGCCGTGAGCGCGCCCTCGAGAAGCTCGTGCGGCTGGCTCCACCGCGCACTGCCGATGCCAAGATCACCGTGCGGTTCGCCGCCGGCCGGCCTGGCCCCGAGCGAGTCGTGACCATCTCTGGTCTCACCAAGCGCTATGACGGGCGTACCGTGTTGAACGGGCTGTCGCTCGACGTGGACCGCGGTGACCGGATCGCGCTCGTGGGGCCGAACGGGGTCGGGAAGTCGACCCTGCTCAGACTCATTGCCGGCGTCGAAACGCCAGATGACGGCGTGGTCCAGCCAGGACAGAACGTGACGGTCGGGTATTACGCACAGGACCAGTCACAGACCCTCGACGAGTCGAAGACGGTGCTCGAAGAGACCGTGTCGGCCGCCCCGAGCGGCTGGGGTGAGGAATCGGTGCGCGCGACGCTGGCCCGCTTCCTCTTCCGAGCCGATGCCGTCCATAAGAAGATCGACGCGCTCTCCGGCGGTGAGAAGAGCCGCCTCAGCCTGGCCAAGCTGATCCTCCAGCCCCGCCAGTTGTTGCTCCTGGACGAGCCGACCAACCACCTCGACGTGCCGTCGAAGGACGAGCTCGAGTCCGCGTTGGATAACTACCCCGGCGCGGTCCTCTTCTCCTCGCACGACCGCTTCCTGCTAGACCGGGTGGCGACGAAGATCGTCGAGATGAAGGACGGGTCGCTCGAGCTGTTCTACGGTGGCTGGAGCCGCTACCGCGAGATCAAAGCTCAGCGTGAGGAGGATGCCTCCGAGGCGCTCGACCTATCCGAAGAGCACGTCGCTATCGCAGAGGGGCAGCCGCCGGCCGCGCAGCCCACCGAGACGGTCTCGGTCGGGACGAGGCACTCCGGTGCGGCGACGCACCAGCGTGCCGATGGCAAGCCAGCGCGCACCAGCGGCAAGAGGTCGAACGGTACGGCGTCGGACGGTAAGGCTGCCAGCAAGAAGGAACGCGGCACCAGGGCAGCCGCGGCCGAGGCGTCGGAGGGCAAGGCTGTCAGCACCAGGGCGGCAAAGGCCGCTGACGGGAAAGCATCGGGCGCCAGAAAGTCGGCCGCGAAGAGCTCCGGCGCCAAGGAGACGGCTGCGAAGGACTCTGGCGCGAAGAGCGCGGGCGGGAAGGAGCCCGGCGCTCAGGAGCCGAAGGAGAAGCGAAAGAAGAAGGCCGGCGCTGCCGCGTAACAGCGCTCGGGCAAGGGCCGCTGGCGTGGCCTGACACTGGGTCCGGTCACGCCAGCCGTGTGCTCCGTACGGCCGCACGCACGGGCACCGACCGGGCGCGTGCTCCAGCGCGTTGCCTGTGCTGGAGCACCCTCGCGCTGGAGTGCCCTCGCGCTGGAGTGCCCTCGCGCTGGAGTGCCCTCGCCGCCTGAACGAGCGGCTCAGTGGACGCGGGCACGGAACTCCAGCAGGCTGGGCGGCGGAGCTAGTGCCCGTCGCGCACCAGCGGCAGGGTCATGCAACGGAACGAGCCGCCGATCTTCGTCGTCTCCGCAAAGGGTAGGACGTGGACGTCGAGACCGCGCCCCGCGAGCAGACTCGCCACCCGCTCGTTACGCTCGTCGGCGACGACCGTTCGCGGATCGATGCAGAACACGTTGGTCGCAAGGCGCTCCTGCTCGTCGGGCGTCACCTCGATCAGGTCGCGTGTGTCGGTCAGGCGGCGGGGTATCTCACGTAGGCCGGGGCGATAGACGAGGGCAAGGTCGCCGGGCAGGAGATTGAGCACCACGTCGAGATGGAGGATACGCGGCGCCAGTTCGAGCACGTGCACGTCGTGGTCAGGCCCTACCAGCGCGCTAAGCTCGCGGGCACCCTCGTGGTCGGTGCGCTCACCAACTCCCACGTAGACGTCCTGCTCGTCGACAAGGACGTCTCCGCCTTCCAGGTGGCCGTGTGAAAGTGCGCGGTGCTCGCCGGCAAATCCTTCCACGAGGGGGAGCACGGCTATCGGCTCGGCGGCGCGGATGTCACGCCGCATCCGGCCCTGCACGTATCGGCCGCCGACCACCACGCCGACATCGCGGGTGTTGACCTGGAACGGGCACTCCGCGCGCTCGGGTGCCCAGCGTACGTCGACACCGGCGCCTTCGAGTAACCCCACGAATGCCTGCTGCTCCGCGACCAGCGTGGAGAGGGGTGGCGGTGCACTCGCGAAGTAGCGCTCCTGGATGCTGTTGATCGGATCGACCACGCGGAAGTGGCGGGGCGTCGCCATCACGACGGTCCGGAGCCGGTCGTACTCCGATGCGATCCAGAGTTTCATCTTGTCGTCACCCATTGCCCTCACCCATTGCCCTCACCCAGGTACGTTCTGGCACCTGTCCCGCTTATCCGATGATCGCACACCAGGGAGGTGCGGATTGGTTGGTCCGTGTCCGCTGTCTCCAGTTGCGTGCATCACGACCGGATGCGGCAGCCCGACGACCGAACGTCGCGGGGGGCTCCATCGCGGTGCTGGACCATGCTGGACCATGAAGGACGCTCTGCTAGAATCGGGACACGCTCACCCTGGTAGCCCTTCGATGCACCTGCCGGCCTCGCGCCTCGCCGGAGACTCTGGTGGCAGGGAACCAGACGCTCGCTCTCCCGAAGCCCGACCAGCGCCCCCGGCAGCCAGGGTTCTGGCACCAGCAGGCTGCCTGGGGCTACCTCCTCGTGCTGCCGGCCGTGCTCGTCGTGGTCGGCAGCATCGGGTACCCGATCCTGTTCTCGATCTGGATCAGCGCCACCGACCGAACGGTCGGCACGGTCGGTACCTTCGTCGGGCTTCAGAACTTCCAGTCCATCGTGCACTGGCCGAGCTTTGGGTGGGCCGTAGGCAATACGGTCGTGCTCGTGGTCACGACCATCGGCGCCAAGCTCGTGCTCGGCCTGACGCTCGCGACGCTCCTGAATCAGCCGATTCGGGCGCGCTGGTTCTTCCGTGGCGCGATGCTGATCCCCTGGGCGCTGCCTGCGTTCGTCGGCTTCCTGATCTGGCGAATGCTCTACGCCCCGCTCGGCGGCGCGTTCAACACGATGCTCGCCAGCGCCGGGATCGTCGAGATGCCGATCGACTGGCTCAGTTCCAGCAGGACCGCACTCGCGGCCGTCATCATCGCGGCGATCTGGCGTGGCCTCCCGTTCTTCGTCATCACCTTTCTGGCCGGCATGCAGAGCATCGGCCAGGAGCTGTACGACGCGGCGGCCGTCGATGGAGCGACCGCCTGGCGCCGCTTCCTCCACGTCACCTTGCCGGGCATCCGCCCGATCGTCCTCGTCGTCGTCCTGCTCGAAACGATCTGGACGTCGAATACCTTCACGATCGTCTACCTGATGACACGCGGCGGACCGTCAGACGCAACGGCCGTCTTCACGATGCTGGCGTATCAGCAGGGCATGTTGGAGTACCGCCTCGGCGAGGCTGCTGCCGTCTCGGTGGCGTTCCTACCACTGCTGATCGTGATCGTGCTGATCGTCGCGCGGCTCCTTCAGAAGGACTGATCCCCGACAAGCAACGATCTGCGTGATGGACGACGTAGCGCGACGAGTGCGACTGCGCGAGCGCTCAACGAAGAAGGGAGGGATAATGCGCCGAACGGCCCGACAGAGCACCATCGTCTATGGGCTGCTGACGGTCAGCGTCGTGTTTGCCGCGTTTCCGCTCTACTGGGCGCTGCTCGTCTCCTTCAAGACGCCGAACGCGATCTACCAGCAGCCCAGCCTGCTACCAGATGTCCAGACCCTCGACAATTACACCACCGTGCTGGTCGAAAAAGGGCTCTACCGCCATCTCTGGAACAGCCTGGTAGTGGCCAGTTCGACGATGACGATCGCGATCTGCATTGCTTCGTTCGCCGCCTACAGCCTGGTCCGACTGCGCTACCGGCTGCGCGACTGGATCGGCCGTACGATCCTGCTGTCATACCTGCTGCCAGGTTCGCTGTTGTTCGTCCCGCTCTACGTGATCCTGGCCCAGTTCGGGCTCGATGACACCCAGCGTGGGCTCGTGCTCGGGTATCTGACTCAGGCGGTGCCGTTGAGCACGTGCCTCATGATGGGCTACTTCAAGGGCATCCCCGCCGATCTGGAGGAGCAGGCGCTCGTCGATGGCTGCTCGCACCCAGGAGCGCTCGTCCGGGTGCTGTTTCCCCTGGCCGCACCGGGAATGATGGCAGCCGGCATCGTCACCTTCAGCCTGGCCTGGGACGAGCTACTCTTCGCGCTCGTCTTCATCACGACCGAGGCCCGACAGACGGCGCCGGTCGTGCTCTCTGCGCTGATGGCCTCCGACGTCTACCTCTGGGGCGAGGTCATGGCCGGCGCGGTCATATCCTCGATCCCGATCGTCGTGCTCTCCTTCGTGGCACAACGTGCCGTCGGCCAGGGCCTCGCCGCTGGCGCCGCCACGAACTGATCTGACGGACGTGGGAGGTCGATCGGCCTCGAGTGACATGGCGGATACCCGACTACCTCCCGTTCTCGTGCCCTTTCGACGGGTGGCCTGACTGGCGAGCGGCGGTCTGGCCCGCGTACCCTCTCGCCCGAGACACCTGGAGGGAGGAGCGGCATGTCGACCGCCGACCTCGTACGCGTCACCCGGACGTTTCTCGACCTCGTCCGGATCGATTCGCCCACGTTCCACGAGCAGGCCATCTGCCAGCGCCTGACCGCCGACCTGGAAGCGCTGGGGTTGCCGGTCGAGAACGACCGGACCGGGCGCGACGGCGTTGGGAACCTGGTCGCCCGGCTGGAAGGCGGCGATGGCCTGCCGATCGCGCTGTGTGCCCACTTTGATACCGTCCAGCCCGGCGAGGGTATCGTGCCCGTCGAGCGCGACGGCATCATCTCCAGCGAGGGTGACACCATCCTCGGCGGCGACGACAAAATCGGAATCGCCGCTATCTTCGAAGCGCTCCAGGTGATTCGTGACGCCGGGCTGCCCCATCCGCCGATCGAGATCGTCTTCACCTGGGGCGAGGAGCAGGCCCACCTGGGTGCGGCCGCCCTCGACATCTCGAAGCTTCGCTCACAGGTCTGCTTCATCCCGGACGCCGAAGGCGAGATCGGTACCATCATTTCGGCGGCGCCTAGCTACGAGAGCATCACCGCCGTCTTTCAGGGTACGGCCGCGCACGCCGGCATGAAGCCGGAGGAAGGCCGCAGCGCCATCGTCGCCGCGGCGCGAGCGATCGCTCGGACTCCCCTCGGCCGCCTCGACCCTGAGACCACCTGTAACGTCGGGCTGGTCGCCGGCGGGAGCGTCCGCAACGCGGTGCCGGCCCGTGCCCAGGTGGATGCCGAGGCCCGCTCGCTCGACGATGCCAAGCTCGACCGGGTGCTGAGCGATCTGCGCGAACACTGGGAGGCCGCGGCCGCTGAAACCGGCTGTACCGTCGAGTTGACGACTCGTCGCGAGTACCGGGCCTACCGGATCGGAGAAGACGACGCCCGAATGCGGCTGGCCCGCGCCGGGGCGGACCTGGCCGGCGTGCCCTTCCGCACGATCCAGACTGGTGGCGGCAGTGACGCGAACACTCTCTCCGCACGCGGTCTGCCCTCGGCCTGCCTGAGCGCGGCGATGCGCAAACCCCACACCCGCGACGAGCACGTCGCCGTCGCCGACCTCGAACGCCTCGCCAACTATCTGCTCGGCATCGTGGGGGCGGCGGCGCGCAGTACGGCCCAGTAGTCGTGCCGCGACGCGCTCCGACGACGGGTCACCGATCTCGTCGGAGCGCGTCGCGTCCATCCTCGACCGCGTCCATCCTCGACCGCGTCCGGCCGAGCGGTCGGGAGGTGCTCGGGAAGGGCTACTTGAAGAGCGGGCTCAAACCTTCGCCGCGCTCGATCCGCTCCGGACCGAGCGTCTCGGTGATGGTGTGCCCGCACACATAACTGAGGTATTCGAGTTTTTCCTTCCGTCGCCGACGGTCCTCGGCGACGGAAGGGTCTGGGCCGCCGTCACCCGGCCCGTCGCCGTCCGCGCTGGCTGGAGTGTCACCAGCCGGTCGTTTCGCGCCACGCGGCGGCCGTTCGCGCTCCACGGCCGCATTGAAGAGCAGGAAGATGGCCGGCGCGGCGCAACCAGGGCAGCGCTGCCGACGCAGCAGGGGGTCGAGACGTAGCACCTGGCCGTCACGCTCCGACAGCGCAAAGAGACGGCGATTCTCGAGCGGACCCTGAAACGGGAAGACACCGCGGTCGAAGGACGCGTAGGCACCGGTGCAGCGCTCGTAGCCGTACTCGAACGTGCCGTGCTCGAAGGTCATCGAGGTGAGGAAGACGAGCGGATAGTCGCGCAGGAACGCCGCCGATTCCAGCACCGCGGTCAGATGCTGGCGAATCCCGACGCCGCGCTCGCCCGCCGTGTGCCCGGCTGTGGGAGACGCCCTGTGCATGGGGTTTGCGACGGCGATCCCCTCGAAGTCTGCTCGGAAGACTTCGTCGTCCCAGACACCTTCCGCGCCGTGCTTGAGCCGGTTGCGGTAGGCGGTCAGTGCCTGGTACGCCCTCACGCCTTCGGACCGTCGGCCCTCAACGTCGAAATGCTGGGTGTAGAGCTCGCGAACGAACGGTTCCTGCTGCTGCGCTGCGTAGCCGCGCAGTACGCGTGCATGCAGGTCGAGAAGCAGTCCCAGGGTGGGCCGGCGGAACGCCGCCAGCACCATCTGATCGAGGTCCGGCGTTCGCACGTCCGGCCGCCGCAGGTAGTCGGCGAGAAGCAGGAAGATGGTGTACTTGACGCTCAACTCGAAGACGTCGAGGGCCAGCAGCACCTTCCGATTCCATTCGGCTTCGACCTGAAGTCGGCGTGCCAGAACGGCCAGCGGATGCGGTCCGAAGCGGACGATCTGTTCGAGCGCCCGCACATAGCCACCGTCTGCCTCGGGCTGAGGTGCGGGAGGAGCGGTCGGCGTGAGGCCGCCAGCGGGAGCACGGTCGGCCGTGAGTCTGGCCAGGCGATCCGTGGTCTCAGCAAGCCGGGTGTTGTAGCCACGTAGGATCTCGAGCGCCACGGTGGGATAGGCCGCAATCACCCGCATGAGCATCGTCCGGTCGAGTGCCAGGTACTCGACGTCCGATGCGGCGCGGATGGTGGCGCTACGCGGCGCATCGCCGATCAGCGCCATCTCGCCGAAGTGCGCGCCGGACTCGAACTGGCCGAGCTCGGTCTCATGCCCATCGGCTGTCTTGACGACGGTCACCATCCCGTCGAGGACCACGTACATCTCGTCACCGCGCTCGCCCTCACGGCACAATGCCTCGCCACGTGTAGCCTGGCGCTTGCGGACACCGCGCGCAAGCTGCGCCAGGTTCTCCTCGCTGAGCGAGGCAAAGAGCGGAACAGCGCGCAGGTCGCGGATCGTCGGACTTCCGCATCTGACGTCTTCGCCAGCCGAGAGCGCCAGGTCGGCGGGTAGGAGTGACTCGACGGTTGAGCTCGATCGATCCGGGTCGCGCGGGGCTGCCATTGAAACCTCTCGGTACACCTGGTGACTGGCCAGCTTCTCTGGGCCGGCTCGTCAGTCTCTCGATGGTACCATCCGAGCGCTGTGTCAGGACCGCCGAGACTCGTCGATAGCCACGTCCACCTCGACCGCTACCCTGATAAGACCGTCCGAACGATGCTGAAGCGGGCGTCGGGGGTCGGCGTCGGGCGGCTGCTCACCGTCGCAACTGACCTTGAGAGCTCGGCGGCTGCCCTCGTGCTGGCGGGCCGCTACTCGGCCGTGCTGGCGGCAGCCGGAGTTCACCCGGCGGGGGTCGCGGCCCTACCGTCGGCGACTGCGGCGCTCGATGCGCTGTCCAGGCTCGTAGTTGACGAGATGGCGGCGGGTGGAGCGCTCGCCGCTATCGGCGAGGTCGGGATAGACGAGCATGCTGCCGACATGCCCGCCCAACGGCGCTTCTTCGAGGGGTGCCTGGACCTTGCGGCGCCGAGCGGCCTGCCGGTCGTTCTCCACGTCGTCGGCGGATCGGCGACCCACACGACGGCGATGGACCTGCTGCGCAGACGTCCAGCCGTTCGGGCGGTCGTGCACTACTTCGTCGGCGATGCTCGGTTAGCCGCGCGGTACCTTGACGCGGGTTGCCTGCTCTCGGTCGGCCGACCGGTGACACGACCAGAACACGCAGCCCTGCGCGCCGCCATCCCGACGATCCCGCTCGACCGGCTGCTGCTCGAAACAGACACGTATCCGCTGCCCGGGCGAACGACCGAACCACGTGACGTGACGACTGTCTGTGCCGTCATAGCCAGCCTGACCGGTCGGTCGTACACCGATGTCGCGGCCCAGACGACACTGAACTTCGAGACGTTGGTCACACGGACCCGCGAATCGTGAGGCGAGCGTCTGGGGGCATGAGGCGAGCGTCAGAAGCGGGGGAGGGCGGGATGTGCGCTCGCAGACCGCTTATGGCGCGCCGTAGGCCGCGGCGGTCATCACACCCCAGTCGGTGGGCGGCCAGTAGCTGACCCAGGCCTTGCCGATGATGTTGTTCGCCGGCACGAACCAGCCAAGATGTGAGTCGCTACTGTTTGGACGATTGTCTCCGAGCACGAAGTAGGAGCCTGGGGGCACGATCTTCGTATCGAAGTCGTAGGTAGCATGGTGCGTGAGGTACGGCTCGTCGAGCGGCTTCCCGTTGATGAAGACGGTTCCATCGACGACGCGCACCGACTCACCCGGCAGGCCGATCACGCGCTTGATGAAGTCCTTATCGGCCTGACCTGGTGATTGAAAGACGATGATCTCCCCTCGTTGGGGGCCGGTGAAGATGTAATTTGGCGTGTCTGTAGGGGTGTGGTCAGGGATGAAGTGATCGAGGAACGTTCCATCAGCCCGCGCGTATAGGACCTTGTTGATGAGCAGGTACTGGCCGGTGTGCAGTGTCGGGTCCATACTGGCACCCTCGACACGGAAGTTCTGCACGACCGACCGGACGGCCAGGAAGATCGCTATCGTCAGGACGACGGTCTGAACGATCTCCCAGACGAGCGAGCGGGCCGAGTCGCCGCGAGACTCGCTGGCCGATGACGCCGAGGCCGGCGGCTCCGTCGTGTTGGCCGCGCTCCACGTCGGGACCGGCGTCACCTGATCGCTGTGCATGCCGCCGTCGCTCCTGCCTGACGAATGGTCCGCACCCCGGACACACGCTCCCGGGCATGGCGTCTACCGTCCATTATAGTGTCGACTCTTTGATCGGACCAATGAATGACCGGGTCACGATGGACGCTCAGGACCGTGGCAAACGGCGTGCCACGTCGCCCAAGGTTTGACGTCCGATAGGTGCCCGGGTAGGACCGAGCCGGCACCGCCGATGCGCCGGTTTCACAAGGCCGCTCCTCCTGGTAACGGTCGACGAAACCACAATGGCCCGGGCACTCCACACCAAGGCTGACCGCGGCACAGATCCCCCTCTCCAGGAACCGGCGCGTGCTCAGCGCGCTCGCGGCGTTACCTCCTGGCATTTCGTCGCCGGAGGAGGGATGGCGCCTGTGACCGGATTCTCAGGTACGGTCGGCCATCAGCGAGGCGGGGCCGGCGAGTCGGGTGGCTGAACGCGCGAGCCATCAGCGGTCGGCGTCACCGGCTGCGAAGGGTCAGTGGTCGGAAGAGTCGGTCCGTCCGCCGCGCGGATGGGTTGTTGGCCCGGCTCGGCTGTTGGCTTGGCTACCTGCTCGATCGCCGGCTCGGTCGCAGGAGGTGTCGACGGCGCCGGTCCGGCCGCGGTCTCGGGTGTGGGGGCCGTGGCTCCAATCGGAGGCGCCGCGCTGGGCGGATGCTCGCGCGGCCCGTGGCTCGCGTAATAGCGGCGCAGTGTTTCTAGGACGCGCAGGCGGCGGCGTCGCGATTCCTCGAGCAGGATCTGGCCTTCGCACAGCGCTCCGGCGTTGTGGAAGCGGCTCCCGCTGCTCAGGAGTTGGGCCGCTCGGCTTGCCAGATCGAGGCCAGCCAGCGCGTCGGCGTGGGCTTCAGCTAACTCAGCGGGCGGGTCGATCTGTTCCACCGACCGACCCATGGTCGCCGTCTCCCAGCGATGGATAGCGGCGACGTTGCCGAGTTTCTCCCCGTCGGAGAACAGGGAGGTCTGTTCGTACCAGTGTTGATACAGCCACTCGGCACGGTCGAGGACCGGCACGACTTCGGCCGTGTAGCGGTCGAGCACATCCCGTGACGGGACTGGTTGACGCCGCACGAACCGCACGAGCCTTGACAACGGATGCGACAAGACCATCGAATCCGCGAGGATACCGACGCCGCAGTACGAACGTCAACGAGCGGGGAGTGGCCGAGCGGTCCGGGGAGGCGGGTACGTGAGCCACGGGGCGGCGAGCACGGGGACTGCGCCGAAGGCACAAGAGCGAGGCGGTCGGGTGGCTATAGCGGCGCGAAGGGCCCGGGTGAGTGCCAGGTGCAGGGCACAAAAAAAGGAGGACTCCTTTCGCGAGAGGAGCCCTCCGTACACTGACTGTCAGCGAGTCATGCTGTAGCCAGGATGCCGCCCTTCGGCCGCTATTCGGCCCTTCTTCGCTGCTGCACTCCCGATGCATCGGGGCGTGTCGTCGGCAGCCTGCGGATCATCCCTGAAGGGTGCAAGCCTGGGGTCTACGTCGGCCCCGCTGCCGCATGCCGCGGGGCCTTACCCATCGACCTGCCAGACCCCCAGTTCTACACGGGTTCTGGTCATCGCATGCTCCCCCTCGTCGTTCGAAGCTGCGCTCAGACCACCAGCGCTGGTACTCACAGCCTACCATCCACCTGCCACGCCGTCAACCCTTCGTCGTTACGAGATGCAACCGATCGTGTGACAGCCGCTCAATCCGCCCCGAACGCGAATCGCGCGAGCAAGATCAGGTTCAATGCTACGATCGCGGTCGCCGCGAGACTGGCCGCAACCGTGGTCAGACGGGCATTGGCATGGTCGCCCATGACGTCCTGCCGGGCGGTCAACCAGACCAGCGGAGCGATCGCGAACGGCAACTGGAGCGAGAGTGCCACCTGACTGAGGATCAGGATCCAGTAGGCATCCAGACCAAGCCCGATCGCGATGAGGGCCGGTACCGCGGTGATTCCACGACGCAGGAACATGCTGATCCGGATCGTGAGGAACCCTTCGACGATGATCTGGCCGGCGAGCGTCGCGGTCGTCGATGAGGAGAGCCCCGAGGCAAGCAAGGCGACCGCGAACGCGCCGGCTGCAAGTTCGCCGAGCAGGGGCAGTAGGGTCGTATGGGCCTCCTCGATTGACGTAATGTCGAGGCCGTGGACGAAGAAGCTCGCCGCTGCCATGACCAGAATGGCTGAGTTGACCAGCCATGCCAGGTTCAGCGCGACCAACGAATCCAGAAACGCCAAACGGATCGCTCGGCGGTTCGCCACCGGATCGCGCCGCCTGCGGGTCAGGATGACGCCTGAGTGCAGGTACAGGTTGTGGGGCATGACCGTCGCACCGAGCATGCCAAGTGCAATCAGCAGGCTGTCGCCGTTGAGGCGTGGGACCACCAGCCCGTGTGCGATGCTGGCCCAATCAGGGTGTACTAGCCACACTTCGAGCAGGTAGGCGGCGCCGACCACGGCGACGCACCCGACGATGGTGAGCTCGACCGCGCGGTGACCGAAGCGATAGAGCGCCAGGATGCCGAACACGACCCCGAAGGTGAGCAACGCGGCCGGCAAGAGCGGGATATGCAGCAGCAGATAGAAGCCGAGGGCGGCACCCAGAAACTCGGCGAGATCGGTGGCGATAGCTGCGAGCTCGGCAGTCACCCACAAGAAATAGGTCAATGGCCGTGGAAAGCGCTCGCGGCAGAGCCGAGGATAGGTCATCCCGGTCGCCAGGCCCAATTTCGCCGAGAGGTGCTGAAGGAGCAACGCCGTCAGGTTGGCGGCAAGCAGTACCCAGAGCAGGCTATAGCCGAAATGGGCGCCGCCCTCGATGTCGGTTGCCCAGTTGCCGGGATCCATGTAGCCGACGCTGACCAGAAACGCCGGCCCCAGGTAGGCGAGGCGCCGGCGCGACGAGCCGAAGAATGGACCACGTACGGGAGTCCGCGTGGGAGTCGGAAAAGGCGACGAGCCGGCCCCGGCGTTCATCGACGCGGTCACGTGGCAGTACCGCTCAGCGCGGTCCGCCCACCTCGACGATCAGGTACTCATGGTCGACCGAGACCGGGAACGTCTCTGCGACATACGGCCCTTTGATGAGCCCTTCCATGCCCGGTCCAGTCTCACCCGCGCCAGCGTCGGCGGTCGCGCAGGTATCGACGGCGACATCAATGTCCACGGCTGCGTCCGTCTGCGCGCCGGCCGAGGCCGGCGCGCCCACGTCAGGCACGCCCACGTCAGGCACGCCTCCCTCGATCGAGCCACCTGCGCGCGCCTCCGCACCCAGGATGGCGGCACCCGGCTCGACAGTGACGTGATAGCTCCGGACCCGCGTACGGACCGGGTCGAACCAGGACTGGCCGTTGCGGACATCGAACTCCCAGCCGTGCCAGGGGCAGCGTAGTACCTCGCCCGCCCGGGTCAGACGATAGTCGCCAGGGGAGGGCGCGGTGACGAAACCACTCAGCCGGCCCTTGCAGAGAGGGCCGCCCTGGTGGGGGCAGCGATTCAGGAGGGCGAAGAACTCGCCCCCCAGGTTGAAAATCCCGATCTCGCGCCCTTCGAGAGTCACGATCTTCCGGCCGCCCGGCGGGATCTCGTCGACGGCGCCCACGACGTGTTTCGCCACGTCAGTTGCTCGCGCGGGGGTAGAGCCGCGCGCCGTAGAACTCGATGGCGTTGCGGTAGAACAGCCGCTGTTCGAACTCGTCAGGTAGCCGAGTCTTCGGGAGCGATCCATTGGGGGCGTCGAAGTCCCAGTGCGGGTAGTCTGTTGCGAAGATCAGCCGGTCGACGAGGTTGCCATGGCGCAGGATCTGTGCGAAGTGCTCGGGCGTGTGCGGCTCCTCCATTGGCTGCGTCGTCAGCCATATGTGATCGCGGATGTACTCGGAGGGGCGGCGCTTCAGGTGCGGCACTTCGTCTCGCAGCTTCTTCCAGGCGGCGTCCATCCGCCAGGCGAGTGTGGGCAGCCACGCGAAGCCGCCCTCGATCAGGCAGATCCGCAGCGTCGGGAACTGCTCGAAGACGCCCTCGTAGATCAGGCTGATCAACTGGCCCTGGAAGCTCTGAGACATCCCGGTGTGATCTTCAAGGTAGTAGGAGGGCCAGCCGGTGCCAGTGATCGGGTGGCCGCCATGTCCACCGAAATGGATGCCGATTGGCAAGTTGTTGCGGGCGGCAGCCTCGTAGAGCTTCCAGTACTTCCTCCGTCCGAGCGGTTCGCTCGTCCGGATGACGAGCAGTACCTGGATGAAGGTTGGGTCGGACGCGCGCCGCTCGATCTCGGCGGCAGCGGCATCGCCGTCCTCCTGCGCCACGCAGATCGATGCCTTGATGCGTGGCTCCGGGCCGCTCCATTCGCCAAGCTGCCACTCGTTGACCGCCGTCGCGAGCGCGGCCGCGTAGCCGGGGTTGCGCTGTCGGCCGCTGTGGAAGAGCGGATTGTTGATGGCGACGTCGATGCCCCACTCGTCTAGCAGTTGCTCGCGGAGGAACGGCAGGCTCGAGCCGGGCGGCCCTCCGGCTGGCGGCCAGGAGTCGACGCGGGCGGCGTTCGGGCTGTCCTTCGGATAATTCGTGCCGCTGAAGCCCCAGCCGCCGAACATCTCCTGCTGCCGCCTCCAGGCGCGTGGCAGGTACTTCAGCAGTTCATCACCAGAGGCGAAGGTGGTGTGAATGTCGCCGTCGACGAGGGTTGGGGTGACGGCGCCTGTTGTGGCGGGCTCTCGTAACGTCGCGGTCATTCCTCTCCTCCGGGGCGCCTGATCGCGCTGGGTACGTTGATGCGTCGAGTGCTCTGGTACGTCGTGCGGGTGCCGATTGGCCGAACGGACGCGAGGCGGCACCCGGGCCGTATGGGTTCGGCGGTGCTCGGCCCGCACTGCGTGGCCTGGGGCAGCGCCTTCATTCTCCGTGCCCCCCGCCCATCATTCCATCGGGAGCGGGCGGTGTCGCCTCCGGACGTTGCGACAGGCGATGCTCTAGACGATAGAACGCATGGGCGTTCTCGCTCAGAATCTTTCGCCGTTGTGGCGCTGGCAGATCGAGCGGGAGCGCCTCGTCGGGCGCGTCGAACTGCCAGTGCGGATAATCGGTCGAGAACAGCAACAGGTCGTCCGAGCCAAGCTGATCGAAGACCTGGTGGAGCATCCGGCGGTCGTCGGGGGCATCGGTGGGCTGAAGAGTGAAGCGCACCCGATCGAGCACGTACTCGGATGGCGCACGCTTCACCCACGGCACCTCGCGGCGCAGCCCCTTCCATTCCTTGTCGAGCCGCCAGAGGAACGCCGGTAGCCAGGTCCAGCCGGTCTCGACGCAGACGACGCGGAGCTCAGGGAAGCGATCGAAGACGCCCTCGGCGATCAGGCTCATCAGTTGGGACTGCGCGACCTGCGCCATGCCGGCGTACTCCTCGACGTAATACGTCGGCCAGCCGCCGGCGGTGGGTGGGTTGCCGGGCGCCCCCCCGAACTGAAGGCTCACAACCAGATCCTGCTCTAGGGCAGCCTCGAAGATCGGCAGGTAGCGACGGTTCCCATAAGGCGCCTCAGCACGGACGGGCAAGAGCACCTGGACGAACCCGGCGTGCCCGCCGACCCGCCGGATCTCGGCGGCGGCAAGGTCCGGGTGCTGAACCGGCACCACCACCGAAGCGCGCAGGCGCGGCTCCTTCTCCAGCCAGTGCTCGATCTGCCAGTCGTTGGCGGCGCGGGCGAACGCCTCGGCGCCGTAGGGGTTGTGGATACCATCGACGGCGTAGGCGCAGTTCAAGATGCCGACCCGTACGTTCCAGGCATCGAGGTGCTGTTGGACGAGCGCCAGGCTGGAGCCGGGCCTGCCGCCCTCCGGTCGGCTGCCGGGGATCGCTGAGGTCGGAGCGTTGGCAGGGTACGCGTCGTCGACCGGGCCTTTGAAGCCAGATTGTTCGACGGTCTCGCGCCAGAATTCGGAGAGGTACGGAAACAGCGCACGGGTGTTGGGGACGGTGTTGTGAATGTCGCAGTCGACGATGGGCTGCGCGTCGAACGGAGGCGTCATCAGGCTCCTCGGTGACTGACGTTATCGCGGCCCGAACAGAAGGGACGGCGCAGGCTGGGCCAGCGAAGGGCCGAGGCCGCCAGGCGCCAGTGCGCTGGCGGCTCGGTCGGGCAGGGTATCACTCACTCGCCCCCACGACGGGCGAGGCGTGGATCGAGTGCCGAGCGGAGGGCGTCGCCGAAAAAGTTGAACGCGAGGACCGTCAGAAAGATCGCCAGGCCGGGGAAGATCGCGACGGCCGGGTTCAACTCCATGTACTGATAGCCGGTTCGCAGCTCGAGCCCCCAGGATGGCGTCGGCGCCTGCACCCCGACGCCCAGGAACGAGAGCGACGCCTCGGTGATGATGGCCGTGCCGAGCCCGAGGCTGGCCTGCACGATCAGCGGTGCCGCGATGTTTGGCAGGATGTGGTGGGCGAGTATCCGAGGCGTGCTCGAACCGAGTGCGCGGGCGGCGAGGACGTAGTCGAGCTCGCGCGCAGTCAACGTGGACGCCCGCGCCAGCCGGGCGAAGTATGGGATGCCGACAATTCCGATGGCGATCATCGACGGCACGAGCCCGCGCCCGAGGACCGACGTGATCGCCAATGCCAGCATCAGGGCTGGAAACGTCCAGATTGCCTCGGTGATTCGCATCAAGACGGAGTCGGTCTTGCCGCCCATAAAGCCGGCCGTCACCCCAATCGTGACCCCGAAGATCAGCCCGACGCCCACCGAGATGAACCCCACGAAGAGCGAGATCCGGGAGCCGTGGACGAGCCGGCTCCACATGTCCCGGCCGAGGTAGTCAGTCCCGAGCCAGTGCGCCGTCGACGGCCCCTCGTTCGCCTCAGAGTACGATTGATCGGTGATCGGGTCGTAGCGCTGGATGGCGTTGGCGAAGATCGCGACAAGGAGGAACGCTCCAAGAATCCCAAGCGCGAGCGGCGCCAACCGCACTCGGAGCACCCGCCGCGCGATGTCGAGCGAAGCACGGCGCGGCGGACGGTCGGCAACCGATCCTGACTGGCGGAGAGTGGTGGTGGCCATGAACTCCCTCCGCCCAGCCTAGCGGTAGTGGATACGTGGGTCGATGTAGGCGTACGCGATGTCCGCCACAAGGTTCGAGAGTAGCACGCCCACCGCCATTACCAGGCTGACCGCCTGCACCACCGGGAAGTCACGGGTCGTGATCGAGTCGACGGCCCAGCGGCCGATGCCGGGGATCGAGAAGATGCTCTCGGTAATGATGGCGCCGCCGAACAGCAGACCGAGTTGGAGGCCCAGCACCGTGACGACCGGAATCAGCCCGTTCTTGAGGGCGTGGCGCAGCACCACCGCCGTCTGGCCCAGCCCCTTCGCGCGGGCCGTGGTCATGTAATCCTGATTGAGCACTTCCAGCAACGACGAGCGGGTCTGCCGCATCAGTACCGCCGAGAGCCCCAGCCCCAGGGTCACCGCCGGCATCAGCATCCGAGTCAGGTTCTGGACCGGGTCGTCGGTGAAGGCCACGTAGCCGGATGGCGGTAGCCAGCGAAGCTCTACCGCCAGGAAGTAGATCAACAGGATGCCGAGCCAGAAGTGAGGAATCGCGATGCCCCCAAACGCGACCAGACTGGAGACGATGTCCCACTTCGAATTGGGTTTGAGCGCCGAGATGATCCCGGCCGGTAAGGAGATCGCCAACGCCAGGAGCATCGACAGGCCAGCCAGTTGAAGCGTGACCGGTAGCCGCTCCTTGATGCCCTGGGAGACGGGCTGTCGATCGCGGGTGGAGATGCCGAGATCGCCACGAACCGTTTTCCCGAGCCAATCGAGGTATTGGATCGGCAGTGGCCGGTCAAGGCCAAGCTCGGCGCGCTTGGCCTCGTAGAGGGTACGGTCGCTGGCAAGCTGATCGCCGAGGATCAGCAGGGCCGGATCGCCGGGCAGCAGGAAGATGATCGAGAACGAGATGATGGTCGCGAGCGCCATCACCGGGATCATCTGGAGGACGCGTTGAATGATGTAGCTCGCCATGGGCGCTTCGTCCTCTCGCGGGCCTTACGCCATCCAGGTCTCGGTGAAATCCCAGCGGTTGGTGACGGGTTCCTGGAAATTGGTGAGCTTCTTGTTGAAGACCCAGTTCCAGTTCTGCTGCCAGAGGGTGCTGTACCAGGCCTGGTCGAAGGCGCGCTTCTCGAGGTCGATGTACATCTGCTTGCGCTTCGTGTCGTCGAAGCTGGCGCCGGCCTCGTCGATCATCCGGTCCCATTCCTTGTCGTCGACGTGGGCGACGTTGTAGGAGCCGAGCGAGTGGTAGAAGGTCCGGAACTGGGAGTCTGGGTCGTCGGCGGTGACGGGGTTGCGCATCGAGCCCATCTCGAACTTGCCGCCCGGCTGGCCGGGCCGCTTGACCAGCTTGGCAGTCCAGGCCGCGCGCTCGAGCGTCTCGAGGGTGGTGTTGAAGCCAACCGCATCGGCCATCTGCTTGATCATCTCGGACTGAGCCTTGTCGACGGCTCGGTCGATGACCGTGAATGTAAAGGCCACCTTGCCATCTGACCCGCCGAGGCTCTTATCCTCGGCGACAGCATCCTTGAGCAGGGCGGCCGCCTTCGCCTTGTCGAACGCGTAGTAGGGGGTTTTCTCGGATTCGTCGTAGCCGGATGATCCCTTGGGTAGCAGGTACTTGCGGGCTACACCTGACGCAAACCCGAGCGTCTTCGCCATCGCCTCACGGTCAAGGCAGTAGAGCATGGCCTGGCGGAGTTTGACGTTGCGGAAGGGGCTCTCGGGGTTTGTGGCGTCGAAGATGACGCGGTAGTTGTTGCCGGACGCCTGGGACTCGACGATCGTCAGGTTGGGGTCGGCCTTGATGCCGGCGACGTCCTTGCCCTGGACCAGTTCGGTGAAATGGGCGTTGCCGCTCCGAAGCTCCAGCAGCCGCACCGAATCGTCAATAATGAGCCGGTAGGTCAGCTTGTCGAGATACGGCAGCGGCTGACCATCGGCAGTCTTGCGCCAGTAGTCCGGATTCTTCTCCAGAACTACATGGCTGCCGGACTGCCACTCCACGAAGCGATACGGCCCGCTGCCGACTGGCTTACGGCCAAAGGCATCCTTGCCGACGGCGTTGTAGGCGGCGGCGCCGATCGGGGCCGCGCCCGGTGTGGTGAGGACGCTGACAATCGAGGCGTTCGGCGCCGAGAAGCGGACACGGACGGTCGAGTCGTCGACGACTTCGACTGCCTTCGAACTGAACGTGAACGGTCCAGCCTGATTGGCCTTCATCTTGTCGATCTCGGCCTGATCTTCTTTCGACATGTCGACGCCGCGCAGGTTCGAGCGCACGCCAGACGCCGGGTGGAAGATCAGACGATCCAGGTTCCACTTGGCCGCCTTGGCGTCCCAGGCGCTGCCGTCGTGGAACGTGACGCCCTTCTGAAGCTTCAACGTAAGCGCGTCCGGCCTGGCGTCCCACTCGGCCACGAGGTCCGGCGTGGGTCCCCACTTGCCGCTGGCGTCGGCCTCCCAGTTCATCCAACTGCCGAAGATCATGTTGCTGCCGCCCGGCTCGGCGGTGTTGAAGGGCGGATCGAAGGTCACCCAGTCGTTTTGGACGACCACGGTGATTTCACCGCCACGCTTCGGGGCGCCGGCTGCCGCCTGCGTCGCCGGCTTACTGGCCGCGGCGGTCGGTGCGGCGGCCTGGGCCGGCTTCGACTCGGCCGGCTTGCTTGCAGCTTGCCCGGCCGTCGTGGCCGCCGGCTTGCTCGCGTCAGCCGGCTTCTGACTGGCCGGCGCCGGCTGCGAGCAGGCTTCGAGGAGCGGAACGCTGGCGATCGCCACGACGCCAAGCCCTAACGCCTTCAGCACCTGTCGACGGTTCACGATCCACCTCCCCAGGGACGACACTCCTCACCGAGTACGACGGAGGTACAGCCTGAACACCACCTCAACGATGTCCGCCAGCCTGCCAGCACCAGCCTGCCAGCATCGCGAGCCGAGCGGCGCACATCGCTGTGCCCCGAGCGGCCTCCCCTGGCCGCCAGTCTCCGTGTCTGCCCGACTATCGGGCGGCGAGTTGACGGGGAAGGATAGGCCGGTGAGCGCCGGCTGTCAACGCGATGCACGCTGATCCGCGAGCAGGTGCGCTGCCGCGCGGTCATCAATTTCGGTGAGACCGGTGCGCGGGTGGTCGGGCGGACCGACGCTACCCGTTCCTGGAGCGCGATGACGTCGAGCCGACCAACAACAGCTCTGAGCGCGACCTACGCCCCTCGGTCATCCACTGTCAGGTGATCCCGCCGCAAGGTGATCGGAGGCTACTGCTCCGCCTGGGACGCCGCCTCCGCCCTCCGGATCGCCATCCTCGCCACCGCCCGCAAGCAGCAGCGGAGCCGCTTCGACGCCCTCCTCACCATCGCCGGCCTCCCACCCCTGCTTGCACTACCCGGCCACGCCTGAATGGACACGACCCAGGATGCATCTCACCGGAAGTGTGCAAGTACGCTCTGAATTTGTGAGGCACGACAGGCCGCTGGAAATGGCCGCTCTCAGGCGCCGAAAAGGGGTGCCTAACTCGAAGAAGAAACAGTAAAAAGAGTGCTTGCGTGCTCGCTACCCCGATGTTAGGCTGGCGTGAGGAATTCTTCGAGGAGGAAGAGATGGAGTCAAATCATTCGGCGTCGGAGTCGATCCGTCTCCGGCAGCGTGTGACTCGCCGCCAGATTTTGCGTGTTGGGCTGGGCCTGGCTGCGATCCCGCTGGTCGCTGCGTGCGGCCAATCGGCGCCTGCGCCCACCCAAAAGACCGAAGCTGCTACCGGTACCCTGAAGATGCTGCTCTGGCAGGCTCCCACGATCTTGAACCCGCATCTGTCGCAGGGCACCAAGGACTCCATCGCGGCACGCTGCTGCACCGAGCCGCTGCTGACGGTCGACAATGAGGGCAAGTTTGCGCCCGTCCTCGCGAGCGAGGTGCCGAGCCAGCAAAACGGCGGACTGAGCGCAGACGGCAAGCAAGTCACCTACAAGTTGAAGCCGGGCGTCAAGTGGGCGGATGGTCAGCCCTTCACTGCCGACGACGTCGCCTTCACCTTCCAGTTCATCAACGACCCGGCGTCAGCGGCGGTCACCGCCGGCACGTACGCCAACATCGCCACGGTCGAGGCCGTCGATCCGGGCACTGTCAAGATCACCTTCAAGGAGCCAACCGGCGGCTGGTACGTCCCGTTCGTCGGGACGAATGGCCAGATCCTGCCGAAGCACGCGATGAAGGACTTCATCGGCGCCAAGTCACGCGAGGCGCCGTTGAATACCAAGGTATTCGGCACCGGCCCGTTCATGGTCGACGACTTCACGCCAGGCGACCTGGTGGTCTACAAGGCGAATCCCAACTTCCGCGACGCCAGCAAACTTGGCTTCGGCCGGATCGAGATGAAGGGCGGCGGCGACGCGGTATCGGCGGCGCGATCCGTGTTCCAGACGGGCGAGTATGACTACGCCTGGAACCTGCAGGTCGAAGCGCCGGTCCTGAACGACATCATGCAGGGCGGCAAGGGCGATCTGGTGACGGCGCCCGGCTCGGGCGTCGAGCAGGTCTACATGGGCTTCTCCGACCCGACCAAGTCTGAGAATGATCCAGACGCGAAGCATCCGTTCCTGACGGACAAGGTGGTGCGCCAGGCGATGGCGTTGGCGATCGATAAGGACACGATGGCCAAGCAACTCTACGGACCGACCGGCGACGCCACCCCGAACGTCCTGACGACGCCGTCCAGCCTGCGCTCGAAGGACACGAAATACGAGTTCAGCATCGATAAGGCGAACAAACTGCTCGACGACGCCGGGTACAAGCGGGGTGGCGACGGCATCCGCACCACGCCCAGCGGCGTGCGCATGAAAGTCGTCCTTCAGACCTCGCAGAACTCGTTGCGTCAGAAGGAACAGGCGATCATCAAAGATGGGTGGCAGAAGATCGGCATCCAGACCGAACTGAAGGCCGTCGACGCGGGCGTCTTCTTCGGCAGCGACCCATCGAACCCGGACATCTTTGCCCGCTTCTCGACCGATACCCAGATGTTCACGTCGACCTTCGACTCGCCGTTCCCGGTCGGCTACATGAACCGGTTCTACACCGGTCCAGACAAACCCCGGACCTGGGCCACCAAGGACAACAAGTACTCAGGGCGCAATTTCCTGCACTGGCAGAATGACGACTTCGACAAGCTCTGGCCGCAGGTGCTCACCGAGTTGAACGCCGAGAAGGCCGCGCAGGATTGGCAGCAACTCAACGCCTACGTGGTGAACGACTACGCGTCGATCCCGCTGATCGACCGCAAGTTCTCCAGTGCGAAGGCCAAGGGGCTGAGCGGCCCCGATCTGCGCGCCTTCGACAGCGAAACCTGGAACATCGGCGACTGGAAGAAGGCGTAACCAACGAGCAAACTACAGGAGCCGGCCGAAACGTTTCGGCCGGCTCCTGCCCCCTTCGCGTTCGCGGTATCCTGGAGCACCCCCGCCACTGTCCATCGGCCCGCTGGAGTCCCGTGCGATCGACTCCGACGCCCTGCCCTGGCGTTCCATTCCCACGACTGTGTGCCTATCCCGCGCGGACGTACTCCCGGCCGCTCTCACCATCTGACGCGAGACCGGCCGCATCCTTCTTGGAAGAGCGTGTGCCGTGACCTCCTACGCCATTCGACGCATCGCGATCGCGCTCCCGACCCTGCTGCTCATCAGCCTGGTCGTCTTTACGATTCTGGCGCTCGCGCCGAGCGACCCACTCTCGAATCTTGCGGCCAGCACCGACATCCCGATGGAGGTCCGCGAGAGTATCCGTAAGCAGTTCGGGCTCGATCAACCGGTCTACGTGCGATACGTCAAGTGGCTCGCGGCCTACGTCCAGGGCGACTGGGGATTCTCGTTCGCGAGCCGCATTCCCGCGAGCACGCTCATCATGCAGCGGATCCCGACGACGCTCTGGGTCATCGGCATTGCTTACCTCGTCGCCGTCCTGGTCGCGATCCCGCTCGGCGTCACAACCGCGACTCGCCAGTACACCTGGTTCGATCACGTCTTCACCGGGCTGAGCTTCGCCGGGTTCTCCCTGCCCACCTTCTTCACAGGCGTGCTGCTGATCATCATCTTCAGCGTGAAGTTACGCTGGCTCCCGATGGTCTACAACCAGCAGGTGGCCGACCCGGTTGAATGGGCGAAGCAGGCGGTCATGCCCATCGCCGTCCTCGCCCTCTTTCAGGCCGCGACGCTCAATCGGTACGTGCGGGCCTCGATGCTCGACAATCTCCAGCAAGACTACGCCCGCACGGCCCGCGCCAAGGGTCTGGCCGAGCACGCCGTCATCGGCCGGCACATACTGCGAAACGCGCTCGTGCCAGTGGTGACGCTGATCGCGCTCCAACTCCCCACCGTCTTCACTGGCGCAGTGGTCACCGAGCAGATCTTCCGGGTGCCCGGGATCGGCTCGCTCCTGATTACCTCCATCCAGGCCAACGACACGCCGGTCATCATGGCGATCATCATGGTCTTCGCGGTCCTGGTCATATTCTTCACACTGATCGCCGATTTGCTCTACGGTGTGCTCGACCCGCGCGTGCGATACCGGTAGCTGGATGGAGTCGCGATGAGCACGACTGATACTTCCTCGATGCAGGCTCCTGTCCAGACCTCCAGCGACGCTGGGGCTTCCACCGTCGCTGCCGAGGTTCCCGTTTCGGGACCGACACGCCGCTACGACCGCTCGCTCCTCAGCGACACCTGGCGGCGGTTCCGGCACCATAAACTCGCCGTGGCGGGCGCCATCGTCTACCTCTCACTCATCGCCGTCACAGTGATTGGGCCGTTCGTCTGGACCCAGGACATCAACGCGCTCGACTTCGCGGCGTCCGGGCAATTTTCGGCACAGCACCCGTTCGGGTCTGACGACCTGGGGCGGGACGTACTGGCGCGCATCCTGTGGGGGGGCCGGATCTCGATCGCGGTCGGGCTGGCGGCGATGCTCGTTGCCAGCGTGATCGGGACGCTCGTCGGCGCAGTCGCCGGCTTCGCGGGCGGCTGGATCGACGTGGTACTGAGCCGCATCATCGAGGTCTTCCTGGCGGTTCCGCAACTCCCGCTCTTGCTGCTGATCGTGTACCTGTATCGCGACGGCCTGGTCGCGACCTTCGGCCCCGAGACCGGCGTCTTCCTGATGATTGTCGGCGTGATCGGCGGTCTGAACTGGATGCCGACTGCCCGGCTGGTGCGGGCCGGTTTCATCACCCAGCGCGAGCGCGACTACGTCGAAGCGGCGCGCTGCCTGGGGGCCGGCCCGTGGCGAATCATGAAGCACATCCTGCCCAATACCCTCAGCCCGATCATCGTGGCGGGCACGCTCTCGGTCGGCTCGTCGATGATCGCCGAGTCGACGCTCTCGTTCCTGGGGTTGGGCTTCCCGCCAGACACCCCGACCTGGGGCCGGCTGCTCTTCGACGCGCAGAACTTCCTGACGCTCCAGCCGACGCTGGCGCTCTTTCCCGGGTTGATGATCTTCTTTGCCGTGCTCTCGATCAACTTCATCGGCGACGGCCTCCGCGACGCTCTGGACCCCCGCCGCACGCTGTAGAGTGACGCTGTAGAGTGACGCTGTAGACGCGCGGGCGGCACCAGCACGCCCACCGCCTGCGCGAGCCCAGGAGCATACGTCCTCCCTGGCGCGCGGAATGCCAGATGCTGGGGCCCGCGCGGAAGGCGGACCGAGTACTCTTGGGCCGCTGTCCCGCACTGCCCTCGCACCCGTCGCTGCCCGGCACTCGCTGCCGCCCCCACATCCGCATGCTTTGAGCGCGTGATTGTCAGGTTAGCACTCAATCTAATGAAGTGCTAACACGCGTCATACGGGCCTCTTACGGCGGCGCCGATACAACTACAGCAGACCACGAACACGCTGGCCTCGCTGCACGATGGCAGCGGGAGCACGGGCAGGCGGTGTCCTCGGTGGAGTGGACGCCCCCTCTGCCCGCCAGCGCGTCAATACCACGGTAAATCTCCCCGTCGGGCGAAGCCTGTGCCGGTCAGGGAACCGGACACGACCGAGCCAGTCGTATGACTGATTGGGCTGTTGGCGGGGGGCGGAGGTGCCATGAGCAATCCTGAAGACACGCGCGGCCCGGACCCCGGTGCGGCGGATCAGGCGCCGTCGTCGGGGAGCGGGGAGACGCCGTCTCGTGAGGCTCAGCTCGACGCGGCGCGCTCCGATGCCGACGAGCAGCGCCGCAAGGCTGAGGCGTACCTCGACCTCGCCCAGCGCTCCCAGGCCGACTTCGTCAACTACAAGCGTCGTACCCAGCAGGAGCTCGATCAGAAGATCCGCGACGCCAACGCCGCGCTGCTCACCCGGCTCCTGCCGGTGCTCGATGACCTCGAGCGAGCGCTTCAGAACACCCCTGCCGACCTTGCTGACAATGGCTGGGTGCAAGGTGTCGAGTTGATCGGCCAGAAGCTCACCCAGATCCTCCAGTCTGAGGGGCTGGAGCGCGTCGGCGGCGAGGGTGAAGCCTTCGATCCGTACGTCCATGAGGCAGTCGCCTACGAGGAGCATCCCGTGTACGACGAAGGCCAGATCGCGGGCGTCTATCGGCCCGGCTACCGGCTGCGCGAGCGGGTGCTTCGGCCGGCGCAGGTGGTGGTGGCTCGGGGCCAGCGCCGACCGCCGGGGGCAAGTTCCGGCCAGCAGACCGGCACACCCGAGGAGGGGCGGTATCGCTCCTAGACGATAGGCAGCCGCGGTGCTGCGCTCGTCATCATCGTGTGTTCGTTGCGCCGTGGGATGCATGTTCACGGCACCAGGGAGGCAACATCCATTATGGCCAAGATCCTGGGAATCGATCTCGGCACGACCAACTCGGCTATGGCGGTGATCGAGGCGGGTGATCCGACTATCCTCGAGAACGCAGAGGGCAATCGCCTGACGCCGTCAGTTGTCGCCGTCAATCCCAAGACCGGCGAACAGATCGTCGGACAGGTGGCTCGCCGTCAAGCGATCACCAACCCAGAAAACACCATTTTCAGCGTCAAGCGCTTCATGGGCCGCAAGTACAGCGACCCCGAAGTGCAGGAGGCGCTCAAGCACGTCCCGTACACCGTCAAGGCGGCGGCGAATGGCGACGTTCGCGTGGTCATGGGCGGCAAGGAATTTTCCCCGCCTGAGGCCAGCGCGATGATCCTGCGCAAGATGAAGCAGGACGCTGAGGCCAAGCTGGGCGAGAAGATCAGCCAGGCCGTCATCACCGTGCCGGCCTATTTCAACGACAGCCAGCGCCAGGCGACCAAGGACGCCGGCCAGATCGCTGGCCTCGAAGTGCTCCGGATCATCAACGAGCCGACGGCAGCCGCGCTCGCCTACGGTCTCGACAAGAAGGGCGCCGACCAGACGATCGCGGTCTACGACCTTGGCGGCGGCACCTTCGATATCTCGATCCTGCGCGTCGGCGAGGGCGTCTTCGAAGTCGTCTCGACCAACGGTGATACCTACCTGGGTGGCGACGACTTCGACCAGCGCGTCATCGAGTGGGCCATCGACGAGTTCCGCAAGGACCAGGGCATCGATCTGCGGCAGGACCGGATGGCGCTCCAGCGCCTGAAGGAGGCCGCTGAGAAGGCCAAGATCGAGTTGTCGACCACGCTTCAGTCCGACCTGAACCTGCCGTTCATCACGGCCGACGTCGCAGGTCCGAAGCACCTGGCACTCACCCTGACCCGCTCGAAGTTGGAGCAGTTGACGGCGGATCTGGTCGAGCGGACGATTGGCCCGTGCCGAGCGGCCCTCAAGGATGCCGGCCTCGACGCGAACCAGATCGACGAGGTTGTGCTCGTGGGCGGGCAGACCCGAATGCCATCGGTCGTCGAGCAGGTCAAGAAGGTCTTTGCCAAGGAGCCCCACAAGGGCGTCAATCCGGATGAGGTCGTGGCGGCCGGTGCGGCGATCCAGGCGGGCGTCCTCGGCGGCGACGTCAAAGATATCCTGCTGTTGGACGTGACTCCGCTGACGCTCGGCATCGAGACGCTCGGCGGCGTGAGCACGTCGCTGATCCAGCGGAACACGACCATCCCCACCAGCAAGGGGGAGACGTTCACGACCGCCGCGGACGGACAGACCTCGGTCGAGGTGCACGTGCTCCAGGGCGAGCGTCCGATGGCGGCCGAGAACAAGTCGCTGGCCCGCTTCATTCTGGACGGTATCCTGCCGGCCCCGCGCGGCATCCCGCAGATCGAGGTGACGTTCGACATCGACGCGAACGGCATCTTGAACGTCTCGGCCAAGGACAAGGCTACCGGCAAGGAACAGAAGATCGTCATTCAGGCGAGCTCTGGTCTGGCCAAGGACGAGATCGATCGGATGGTCCGGGAGGCCGAGCTTCACTCCGAGGAGGACCGCAAGCGACGCGAAGAGATCGAGGAGCACAACCGCGCTGACTCGCTCGCCTATCAGGCCGAGAAGATCGTCCGCGAGAGCGGCGACAAGTTGCCGGCCGATCTGCGAGGTGAGGTTGAGGACAAGACGAAGGCGCTCCGTGAGGCGCTGACCGCCAACGACGTCGCTCAGATCCGGGAACGGCAGACGGCGCTCCAGGATGCCCTGAACCGAGCCGGTCAGGCCGTCTACACGGCCCAGCAGCAGGAATCGGCGGCGAGCGGCCAGACGCCGGAGGGAGCACAGCCCGGGCAACCCGGTCCGTCCGGTCAGCCGGGTGGGTCCGGCGGAGCCCGCCCCGGCACGGTCGAGGGTGAGTTCCGCGAGGTCTAAGACGAGGTGGCAGGTATCAGCCGTCAGTGGCCAGGTGGGCCGAGGCGCCGTGGCCGGCGTTCGGTCCCATACCCGATAACTGACGGCTGATCGCTGACGATCGAACGCTGAGAACTGGTGATACACCACGGTGAGGAGGAGTCAGGGAATGGCCTGGACGTTGAAGCCGATGGGCGACCGCGTGGTCGTCCGGCCGAAGAGTCGCGAGGAGACGACCAAGAGCGGCCTCGTGCTCCCGGATACGGCAACCGAGCGCCCACAGCAGGGCGAAGTTCTGTCTGTCGGCCCAGGGCGGCTGCTCGACAACGGCAAGCGCGTCGACCTCGGCCTGACGGTCGGCGATGTGGTCCTGTTTGCCAAGTACAGCGGCACCGAGTTCAAGCTCGACAACGAGGATCTGTTGATCCTCAGCGAGCGCGACGTGCTGGCAGTCATCGAGAACGGCACCAGGTAGAACGCGAACGGCACCGGGTAGAGAGCGAGTTGTCAGCCGTCAGTTCTCAGTCGTCGAACGGAGTGGGCGCGTGCACACGTGGAGTCGCCCACCTGACTGGCGAGACTGACACCTGATTGCTGAAGACTTCGACGAGAGGAGACACAGCGGAATGCCCGCGAAGGATTTGATTTTTGACGAGTCGGCGCGCCGACAGCTTCGGGTCGGCATCGACGCTCTGGCCAACGCGGTCAAGGTGACGCTCGGCCCGCGCGGCCGGAACGTGGCGATCGACAAGAAGTGGGGGCCGCCGACCGTCACCCATGACGGTGTGACGGTCGCCAAGGAGATCGAGCTCGACAACGCCTTCCAGAACATGGGCGCCCAGATGCTGAAGCAGGCCGCGACGAAGACCAACGACGTCGCGGGTGACGGCACCACCACGGCGACCATTCTGGCTCAGGCGATGGTGAACGAAGGGCTGCGCAACGTCACCGCCGGTGCCAACCCGATGCTGATCAAGCGCGGTATCGAGCAGGCCACCGATGCTGCCGTTGCCGAGATCAAGCGAATCGCGAAGCCGGTCAACGGGCGTGACGACCTCGAGCGCATCGCCGCCATCTCCGCCAACGATCAGGAGATCGGCAAACTGTTCGCCGAGGCGATGGAGAAGGTTGGCAAGGACGGCGTCATCACGGTCGAGGAGAGCAAGACCCTCAAGCTCGAGATCGAGTACACCGAGGGCATGCAGTTCGACCGGGGCTACATCTCGCCGTACTTCATCACCAACCCCGAGCGGATGGTGGCGGAGGTCGACGAGCCATACATCCTGATCACCGAGAAGAAGATCAGCTCGGTGCAGGACCTGCTACCGGTCCTCGAGCAGATCGTCCAGACTGGCCGCAAGGATCTGGTCATCGTCGCCGAGGACGTCGACGGCGAGGCGCTGGGCACCCTGGTGGTCAACAAGCTCCGTGGCATCCTGAACGTGCTGGCGGTCAAGGCGCCGGGCTTTGGCGACCGCCGCAAGGAGATGCTCCGAGACATCGCCACCCTGACCGGCGGCGAGGTTGTCACCGAGGAGCTCGGCAAGAAGCTCGAAAACACGACGATTCACGATCTCGGTCGGGCGCGCCGGGTCACGGCGAACAAGGACGAGACCACGATCGTCGAAGGCCACGGCTCCGAGGGCGAGATCAAGGCCCGGATCAACCAGATCAAGGCCCAGATCGAGGAGACTACCTCCGACTACGACCGGGAGAAGCTCCAGGAGCGACTGGCGAAGCTCAGCGGCGGCGTGGCGGTCGTGAAGGTTGGCGCGGCCACCGAGGTCGAGCTCAAGGAGAAGAAGGCCCGCGTCGAGGACGCGCTCCAGGCCACCCGCGCGGCGGTCGAGGAGGGCGTGGTGCCGGGCGGCGGCGTGTCGCTGCTGGCGGCTGCGCGTGCTCTGAACAACCTCAAGCTCGATCCCGACCAGCAGGTTGGCGTCGAGATTCTGAAGCGTGCGCTCGAGGATCCGACCCGCCAGCTCGCCAATAACGCGGGCCTCGAAGGCTCGGTGGTCGTGCAGGAGTTGCGGGTTCGCCAGCAGCAGGACCCGAACGTCGGCTTCAACGTCATGACCGAGCAGTACGGGGACATGATCGACCTGGGCATCATCGACCCGGCCAAGGTGACGCGATCTGCGCTCGAGAACGCGGCGTCCGTCGCCGGGATCATCCTGACCACCGACGCGCTGGTGACCGAGAAGCCGGAGAAGGCTCCGGCCCCGGCCCCGGGCGCCGGCGGTATGGGCGGGATGGACTACGACTGAGGTCGCGGCCTCAGCCAGGCCAACGCCTGGCTACGCGTGCATCTGGACGAACGCCCCTCGGACCTCCGAGGGGCGTTCGTCGGCTCGTGGCGAGCCCGTCTCCCCAGGTAGGCCTGGCAGGAAGTAACCGCGAAACAGGGGCCCGCGCGCAGACATCCTGGTACAATCCCGCAGCCTTTCAGCGCCCCGACCGTCCGGCGCGGATTCCATGCGCTTCTTCCTGTGGACGACCCTTATCGTCGCGTTCATGGCGTCGCTGGCGTTCCTCGGGCTCGTCGGTGTCTACGCCCATTACGTGCAAGATCTCCCCGACTACACCCAGCTCGACCGCCGACGGGTGTTCCAGACGGCGCGCATCCTCGATCGCAACGGCGTCGTGCTGAGTGAGTTCAACGACCCGAACGGCGGCCGCCGCACCGTGGTTCCGCTGTCCAGGATCCCAGTCGGGCTGCGCAATGCGACGATCGCCGCCGAAGACGCCAACTTCTACCAACACCCCGGCTTCGACGTCGTAGCGATCCTGCGGGCCTTGTATCAGAACCTCCGCGGGCGTGAGATCGTCTCGGGCGCCAGCACGATCACCCAGCAGCTTGTCAAGAACACCCTGCTGACGCCCGAGCAAACGCCAGACCGCAAGATCAAAGAGGCCATCCTCGCCTGGGAGGTCAGCCGCCGCTACCCGAAGGACCGTATCCTCGAGCTGTACCTGAACGAGGTCTACTACGGAAACCTGGCCTACGGTGTCGAGGCTGCCGCGCAGACCTACTTCGGCATCTCGGTGAGCGACCTCGACCTGTCGCAACTGACCTTCATCGCCGGGCTGCCTCAGGCGCCCTCGGCCTACGACCCGTATCTGCACCCCGATGCGGCCCGCGAGCGCCAGGACTACGTCCTCGAACAGATGGTGAAGCACAACCTCATCAGTCAGGCCGAGGCCGACACTGCGCGCACCAAGACGATCGCGCTGCGACCCCGCGAGCGCCGCGCCGAGGTCGTCGCGCCCCACTTCGTCGACTTCATCCGGGCCGTGCTCGAGAAGAGCTACCCGGCCGACACGCTGTTTCGTGAGGGGCTTCAAATCCGGACGTCGCTCGACGTGCGGCTCCAGACGATCGCTGAGGAAACCGCGAAGTCGAGCATCGACGACCTTCGCGAGCGAAACGCGACCAATGCCGCACTCGTCGCGATCGACCCGGCCACGGGCGAGATCCTGGCGATGGTCGGCAGCGTCGATTACAACGACGAGGCGATCTCTGGCCAGGTAAACGTCACGCTGGCCGACCGTCAGCCCGGTTCGACGCTCAAGCCATTCACCTACCTGACCGCCTTCGACAAGCTGCACTACGCGCCGGCCACGCTGGTCATGGACGTCCCGACGACGTTCGGCGGCACCTACACTCCGCTCAACTACGACCAGAAATTCCGTGGCCCGACCACCATTCGCAAGGCGCTCGGCAACTCGCTAAACGTGCCGGCCGTCAAAGTCCTCGAAGAAGTCGGGATCGATGCGATGCTTTCGACCGCCCATCGCCTCGGCATCACCGGCCTGCGCGACCCGAGCCGCTACGGGTTGTCCGTCACGCTCGGGGGTGGCGAGGTCACGCTCCTCGACCTGACGTTTGCCTACACCGCGTTCGCCAACAATGGCGCGCAGACCGGCCTGCCGCTCGGCACCCAGGACAGCGCGACGCACACCCGCTTCTTCGAGCCGGTCTCGATTTTGGAGATCAAGAATGGTCGAGGCGATGTCCTGTATCAGCAGAAGGCGCTGCCGCCACGCCAACTCGTCGACCCCGGCCTCAGCTACCTCATCACCAACATCCTCTCCGACAACGCGGCGCGCGCCGAGACGTACGGCCCGAACAGTCCGCTGAAGCTGTCCCGTCCGGCCGCTGCCAAGACCGGCAGCACTGACGATTTTCGCGATTCCTGGGTCATCGGCTACACCCCGGATCTGGTGACGGGAGTGTGGGTGGGGAACAGCGACGGCAGCCCGATGCGCGACGTGCTCGGAGCGGCTGGCGCCGGCAAAATCTGGCACGCGTTCATGGAAGCTGCTCTCGCCGGGTCGCCGCCGCGCGACTTCGTGCGGCCGGAAGGCGTGGTCGAGCAAGAGGTTTGCCAGTTGTCGGGGCTTCTCCCCACGCCAGACTGCCCCAAACGGGTGACGGAACTGTTTGCGGCGAGCGACCGGCCGAGCAGGCCAGACGACCTCCACCGCGCCGTCGACGTCTGTAAGGTGAACGGCAAGCTTGCCTTCGACGCCGTGCCGGCGAACGCCCGCGAGCGCAAGGTGTTCGTGGTCTTCCCCGAGCCGTACACCGCCTGGGGCGCTCATAATGGCTTCCCTGCTCCACCAACCCAGCGCTGCGACGACGTCTATCAGGGGGTGCGTGTCGCCGAGATCGACGCGCCCGGCACTCAGGTGCCGGTGAGCGGAATCGTCCAGGTGACCGGCTCGGCCATGTTCGACGATTTCCACCACCTGGATCTGGAGGTCGGCGCCGGGGAGGCGCCGGCTGTCTGGACCAAAATCACCGATGGACGGCGGGAGGGCGTCGACCACGCGCTGCTGGGTGTCTGGGATACTCAGGGGTTCCCGTCCGGCCGCTACACACTCAGGCTGACCATCTACGACAGCCTCGGTAACTCGATTCAGCAAACCAGCCCGGTGACTGTCGGGCAGCCAACGCCGACGCCACAGCCCTCCCCGTCGCCGGGCCTGACCCCGCCACGCCTGCCGTCGCTCTTCGGCCCGGCCCCCACGCCGGCACCGGCGCAGCCAGTGGTCCCACCTGTTCCCCCGCCAGCTCCGCCAGGAGCGACACCACCAGTGCGGACCGCGCCGACACCACCGCTCAGCCGCCCTTCGCCGGCCCCCGTCCGCCCGACGAACGTCGCACCGACGCCGCGTCCCCGATGAGTGGCGTTCCCCGCCCCGTGTACACTTCGCCGAGGTCATGATGCCGCTCTTGTCGTACCGACCCACCTGTCGAGCGAGCGATCCGCCGGCCCTTGGTACTGCCCGCGAAGGGCTGCCATATGTGCTCGGGCTTGCCCTGGCCGCAGCCCCTCTCTGGCGCTGGCGACGCCTGGCTGGACTGGCCGCGCTCGCGCTGGCGGGAGGCATCGCGGCGTTCTTCCGAGACCCGGTCCGTCGCCTGGAGGCGGACCCGGCGCTGCTGTACGCTCCAGCAGACGGCACCATCATTGGCGTCGATCGGGTCGACGAACCCTGGTACGTTGGCCACCCTAGCCACCGAATCAGCATTTTCCTCTCGCTGTTGGACGTCCACGTCAACCGCAGCCCGGTCGAGGGCACGGTGGAGGCGGTGCGGGAGCTTGGGACAGGATTTGCGCCTGCCATGCACTTCGAACGCTCGCATGGCAATCGTCGGCGCGAGGTCGGGCTGATGACCGAGCGTGGCCGAGTGCTCGTGGTTCAGGTTGCCGGCCTGCTCGCACGACGGATTGTCGGCTGGGTCGGTGAGGGCGAGCGTGTGGCGGCCGGGCAGAAACTTGGCATGATTACCTTCGGGTCTCGAACGGACCTGGTTGTGCCACTCGACGCGGCCACTCCGCTGGTGGTGACGGGTCAACACGTCGTCGGGGGCGAGACACCCCTTGCGCGCTGGCGGTAACATAGGGGCAGCGGTCAAACAGACGGCCGCACGCAGGGGATGGTCGGCGCTCGAGATGGCGCCTGACCCGCCGGCGAGGACATGCGAGGCAAGCGGATGGAGCGACGAGGTTGGAAGCGACGGGTCGCCCGGCGGGGCGGCGTGCTTGCCCACCTGCTGACGTTTACGAATCTTGGCTGCGGCTTCGCAGGCTTGCTGCTGGCGCTGGAAGGGCGGCCGAACCACGCCGTCAGCCTGATCTTCCTGGCGATGGTGCTCGACTTCTTTGACGGAGCGCTGGCCCGGATGGCTGGCCATGGCAGCCCCTTCGGGAAGGAGCTCGACTCGCTGGCTGACCTCGTCTCGTTCGGGGTGACGCCGGCCTTCCTGACCTACCAGAGCCAGGTTGGTGCGTCCGGGGTGGTCGTCGGGCTGGTTTCGCTCGTCTTCGTCCTGTGCGGCGCCTGGCGGCTGGCGCTCTTCAACGTCGCTGAGCCAGTTCGTGACTTCAGGGGTATGCCGATCACGGTGGCCGGGGGCATCCAGACCGCGCTCGCGTACCTCGCGTATCTGAGCGGCGACTGGCCCTGGCCCGCGTTGGCCGCGCTGACGCTCGTGATGTCGCTCCTGATGGTCTGCCGAGTACGCTTCGTCAAGCTCTCACGAGTGATCATGCCGACCGTTCGGCGGCTCCCCGAGGCGCTCCGATGGACGACGCTGTTGCTGACAATCCCGACCGTGGCGATCATCCTGGGGCCGGTTCCACAGGCGGTCGTCGCGCTTGGCGCAATCTACACCGCGCTGAGCCTGCTCGATAACCGCCGCCCGGCGACAGCCGCACCGATCCAGGAAGAGCCGGCTCGCTAGCCAGACGGCTCCGCTCTCATGCCAGCCCCTGCCAACTGGAGTGGTGAACGGGAGCGGCGGACGCGTACGCAGGCGGTGGACGCCGTCCTATGGCTCGGCGCGCTGCCCGACAGCTCGCTGCACGCCCCGCTCTGGCGCGTCCTCGTTGCCATCCCAAACCGGCGTCTGGAAGCGGTAATCGTGCTTGCGGATGTACTCGTCGAGGTCTGCGACCATCGCTTCAAGGCTCGCGAGTGCCGCGTCGGCCAGTCGGCGCGAGCCGTCACTATCGCGGATGAGGGCTCGTTCGAGGTGAGGCAGGCACAGCCCGTCCGACCGCTGATACCGCTCCAGAACGTCGTCACGCGTCAGCCGGTCGGTGAGTGTCCCGAGGTGGCGCTCCTCGGCCTCGAACTGGACTTCACAGCCCGGGCAGCGCGTACGCGGTGGCTCGTCTCGCCGCGCTGCCCGGCCCCCGAACAGCCCCGACAGGAGCGAGGACCGTTTGCTGACTGTTGCGGCGATCCGCTTGCGCGCGGTATTGAGCACGTCGCGGTAAACGATGGCAGAGGCAAGTTGTCCGAGCGGCTGGCGTAGGAAGCGGTAGGCGTGCGGGCGGCAGAAGCCGCCCCGCTGCCGTAACTGCTCGCGCAGATCGAGGTCGTTGACCTGCTCGTAACACACGGACGTCATGTAGGCGTCGACCGCCTCGGATGCCAGCCGGCAGACTGGACAGCCCGGCTGATCGAAGGCGTCGAGAAGGTCGTGCTCGCCGGCGTGGCGCCGAGGCTTACGGCTCGTCATCAGGTACGGAGTGCTCTCGACCTAGCGGGCCGGTCGAAGCGAGAACGCCACCACGTCGCCCAGGTTGACCCAGGCTCGCTGACCGCTGTTGTGCCAGCCGTCTGAAAAGGTGCGCGGTGCGCCTTTCGCGACGTCCTGGGCCAACTGCTCGCCGAACTGGGTGATGACCTCTTCTGAGACCGCGTCATCCAACTCTTCGACGACCGTCAGCATGCCACCCTGCTTCAGCGCGAAGGCGATCTCGATCCGGCGGCTCTGGTCGCGAGCCATGCCGAACGTCGGCCGGGCGCCGAAGCGCGGCCCCGACCCTTCGCTCTGATTGTGCGCGATGCCGTCCACAAGCCCCTCCAAAGTAGTCTCCACCTGGAACCGTAGCACGGCCAGTTGCTCCGGCCCAACTGACTGGCCCAGAGGAGTCGCCGCCGAGTTCTGAGGTCGAGGGTCCGCTGCCATTCCGACACCAGGTGGCTGGCTGACCTACAATGCCCAGAGGCACTGTCCGAGAAGGAGTGAAACCCGTGGCCTTGCGGCTCTACAACACGTTGTCACGCACGATCAACGAGTTTCGCCCGATCGGCGACGAAGTGCGGATGTACGTCTGTGGCGTCACGCCATACGACACCACCCATCTCGGCCACGCGTTCTGCTACGTCTCCTTCGACGTGCTCGGCCGCTACCTCCGCTACCTCGGCTACCGAGTTCGGTACTTCCAGAACATCACCGACATCGATAACGACATCCTTCGGCGTGCCGGCGAGGTCGGCGAGCGCTGGGATGAGCTTGGCAACCGCTACGTCCGCATCCACCAGGAAGCACTCGACGCGCTCAACGTTCGGCCGCCGATCAAGTATCCCCGTGCGACCGAGGAGATCCCGATGATGGTCGAGATCATCGAGACGCTGATCGCACGCGGCCACGCCTACGAGGTCGATGGCAACGTCTACTTCCGGGTCGCGAGTGACCCAGACTACGGCAAGCTGAGCCGCCTTGCACCGGCTGAGATGGCCGTCAAGCTTACCGAGACCGGCGACCCGTCTGACGACCCGCGCAAAGAGTCGCCCATTGACTTCCTGCTCTGGCAGGCGGCGAAGCCCGGCGAACCGACCTGGGTCAGCCCATGGGGGCCGGGCCGCCCGGGTTGGCACATCGAGTGTTCTGCGATGTCGATGCGCTACCTCGGCGAGCAGATCGACATCCACGGTGGCGGCGGCGACCTGGTGTACCCGCACCATGAGAGCGAGATCGCCCAATCTGAAGCCTGGAGCGGTAAGAAGCCGTTCGCCCGCGTCTGGATGCACGTTGGGATGCTCCGGATGGAGGGCGAGAAGATGAGCAAGTCGCTCGGAAACATGGTCTTCGTGCACGACCTGCTCAAGGAGCACAGTCCAGAGGCGATCCGGCTCTATCTCTCCAGTGCTCGCTACCGCGACGTGCTGGAGTGGAGCCCCCGCGCGCTGCTGGAAGCCGAGGATCTGGTGGCGACGCTCCGCCGGGCGGCCGGGATGAACCATCCGGTGTATGACGGCGGCGGCGCCTATGCGTCGTCCGGCGAGCCGCTCGACCCGACCCCGTTCCGGGCACGCTTTACGGCCGCCCTCGACGACGACCTGAACACGCCCGCCGCTATCGAAGCCGTGCGCGACCTTGCCGAGGCTATCGAAGCAGCGCGCCGAGATGGCCGGCCGCTCTCGGCAGCGCGTCGCGAGCTTCAGACCCTGGCCGAGATCCTGGGAATCGCGCTGCCCTCAGTGTGAGGCTGTGCTTCCCCTCACCCCCGGCCCCTCTCCCGCACGCGGGAGAGGAGAGACGAACGGGAGGTCCGATCGGCCTCCAGGTTCAGCCTCCAGGTACGGAGCGCGAGGCTTCGGAAGCTCAGCGAGCGCGCCGTCTGCTCCCCTTCGCCCGCGTGCGGGAAACGGGGCCGGGAGTGAGGGCAACGAGCCCTGTTAGGCCAGGGTAACCTCGACCGACGAGAGGTGGATCAGGCCGCCATCGCGCGGGCTGCTGTCGTACACCTCGATCCGGCCGTACTGAGATGGGCCGGTGAGGGTGTAGTCGACGTGCCCGGTGAACGGACCACGGTTGCCCGGCAGGGCGTTGACGAGCACGCTGCCGGCGCCGATCACCGTTCCGCTTTCGTCGCGCACCCGCACCCCGAGCGTGTTTTCGAAGATGGCGCTGCCGATCCCGTGGATCGTGACCGGGCTATGGACGGTGGCATTCTGGGCCGGCGAGACGATCTGGATGCGCTCCGGCGCGGGATGGAGCCAGTGCCACAGCCACCAGAGGCCGCCCCCGGCCAGGACGATGCCGAGGAGCTTCGAGACGAACCCGCCCATCATGTCCCTCCTGCACGTTGCACACGAACGGTCGGCGACGCGCTAGTCCGAGTATAGGCGGCGTGTCCGTGGGGGTCTGCAGGGAGGGTGGGGGATACTGAGCGGCAGATCGGACGTCTGCTCGCACTCGCAGGCTTCGCGCGCATTCTGCCGGCTCAGGGGGTGATTGCAATTGACGAACTTCAGGGGATTTTGGGACGGATGGTGGCCGTTGCCGTTGTGGAGGTACACGGACACGTCCCCATTCAGATAGCGATCTTCCATGCCCGCATCACGTTCGCCTTGGAATTTCCAGCGACCAAGCCATTTCTCGTTCGTGACGTCTCGTTCGGTCGCTTGCTCCCAGCTGCGAATTCGGTAGACCGCGCGCACAACTCCAGCGTAGACCGCAAGTGCGTACTCGGGCGCCGCTGGACCACCAACGCGCGATCGTCGAGCCGCCATCCGCCACCATTTACGGGTAGCCTCGTATAGCTCGTCGTCGGACATGCCTTGCTCGAACTGTTGGCTGATTCGGATCAGGACGACCCGATGCTCGGGGCTAATCGTGATGGGCTTAGCGCCATACCGAGCAGCGACGTCATCTAGTGACATTCGACCGAGGTCAGCGGCGCCGTGGCCGACGACGCGGTTCTCGAGGCCAGATAGTCCGAGCAGGTCGATGGCCGCCGCCTCGATGAGCAGGGCGTCATGCTCGCTCAACCCATGCCGCAACAGTTCGATACGGACGTCAAAGTGTGCCGCCTCGATCGCACGGATGCGCGTTAGCTTGGCGTAGTCGCCCACCGAGTCAGCCTGGACGTGATGGGCCTCGGCTGTGTGTGCGAAGCAGCGATTCGCCGTCCCTTTTCCAACATAGAACACCGAATTGTCGCGCGGATCGATCAGCAGGTAGACGTAGTAGGCGAGGCATTCTGAAACACCAAGTGGGAAGGCGTGCATGCACGGTACCTCCGAAATCGCGGGCACAGGCTCGTCCTCGGCCCGCTCCGCAGCGGGTGCCCGCAGCGGCCGCGCCGCATTCTTGTCTATGATGCATCTCCACCGCGCGGCATAGCAAGGATCATTTGTACCGCCCGTCACTCTGACTGGGCGGTCGTCTGACTCATCGCTGCGCGCAGCCTCGACCGACACCCCAGTTGCAAGGTTTTGCAACTGGCGTCCGACCCTGCTACGCTGCCTCGTAGACATTCCCCGCCCGGCCCCATGCCGGCGGTGGCTGAGGGGCCGCGATGTACTTCGACTTCCGTCTCTTCGCGATGACGCAGGGGCTGCGGCTCCGGATCCTGTTCGCCGCGCTGATCGGGCTGGCCGGGCTGCCGCTCAACCTCGCCCGCCTCGCGCTCTCGGGCCTCGTCATCGCGGCAGTCATCCGCGGCCAGCCGCTTGACTCGATGCTTGGGTCGGTCGCCGCCATCCTCGTCTTGATCGCGGCGCGGGCACTCGTCCAGGTCTGGCGGGACGAAGTCGCGAACCGGACCGCCGCCGAGATGAAGGTTCGCCTGCGCGATCAGTTGTACCGCCACATCCTGAACCTCGGACCTGGCCCGATCGACCAGCGGCGGACCGGAGGCGTGCTGCTCAGCCTCGTCGAGGGCGTCGAACTGCTCGAGACGTTCTTCGGCCAGTATCTGCCCCAACTGCTGGTAGCTGCCCTGACGCCGCTGATCGTGTTCGGCTTCATGGCGTTCCTGGATCTCACGACGGCGCTCATCTTCCTGGTGTTCGCGCTGTTCACCCTGATCGTGCCGGCCCTGTTCCACCGCTGGAACCACGACAGCGCCCTGTACCGCCGCGATGCCTACGCCGCGCTCGGCAACGATCTGCTCGATGGTATCCAGGGGCTCCCGACACTCAAGGTGTTCGGGCGGAGCCGGAGCCACGGTGCGCTACTGGCCGAGCGTGCCCGCGGCCTGTACCGCAGTACGATGCTCGTGCTCGCGGCGAACATCGTGACCAGCGGCGTGACCGTGCTCGGGATCTCGGCTGGCGCGGCCATCGCGCTTGGCTGGGGCGCCGTGCGGGTCGAGCAGGGTACCCTGGACCTTCGGACCCTCATCGTGGTGCTGATGCTGGGCGTTGAGGTGTTTCGTCCGCTCCGCGAGTTGACCGCGCTCTACCATCGCGGGATGATCGCCATGTCGGCGACAGAGGGCATTTACGGCCTCCTCGACGCGCCGCCGGACGTCCGCGATCCTGCTGGCGATGGGCGTGCCATCGGCGAGTCCGACCTTACCCCCGAACTTGCCTTCGACCACGTGTCCTTCGCGTATCCCGGGCGAAGAACGGAGGTCTTGCGCGACGTGTCGTTCGCCCTCGAGCACGGCGAGACGCTGGCAGTCGTCGGACCGAGCGGGGCCGGCAAGTCGACCCTCGTCTGGCTGCTCTTGCGCTTCTTCGATCCAGGTGCGGGACGGGTGCTCCTTGGCGGCCACGACGTGCGCGAACTTTCGCTCGACGTGGTGCGTCGCCAGATCGCCGTCGTGGCGCAGGATACGTACCTATTTCACGGCACGGTGCGGGAGAACCTGCTCGTCGGCAAGGGCGATGCCACGCAAGAGCAGTTGGAGGCTGCCGCCCGCACCGCCAATGCCCACGACTTCATCATGGCGCTACCGGCTGGCTACGATACCGTCGTCGGCGAGCGCGGCGCTCGTCTCTCGGGTGGTCAGCGCCAGCGTATCGCCATCGCCCGCGCGCTCCTCCGCGACGCTCCGATCCTCATTCTCGACGAGGCACTGTCGAGCGTTGATGCTGAGAACGAGGCGCTCATTCAACAGGCGCTCGATCGGCTCCAGGTCGGCCGAACGACCCTGGTGATTGCCCACCGCCTGTCGAGCGTCATCAATGCGGACCGGATCCTCGTCATCGAAGACGGGCGCATCGCCGAGAGCGGCCGCCACGCCGACTTGATGGCACACGGCGGTACCTATGCTCGACTGATGGCGCTTCAACAAGAGGAACCGCTGCCGGTCGACGATCTGCTGGAGCCGGCCGCCGAGGACCGCGACCTCGTGCAGCCGGCCAGGGTAGCGGTGCCGTACTCCAGCCTGAGCGTCGCCAACCAGTCAGCGCCCGAGGACGGACGGCCACCGGGACGGCTGGCAGAGGACGCGGCGACAGGTGCGCGCCTGCACGATGGCTCGAGCCCTGGCGAGCGCGATGCAGCGCAGCCGGTATCGGATGTCGGCGGTGTGCTGCTCTCATCCGCGCGGCTGCCCGTGCTGACGGTCTGGCGGCGCCTGCTCGGCCTGGTTGGCCCCTGGAAGGGCACCCAGGTGATCGTCTTTGTGCTGGGTCTGCTCCACGCCGGCGCGGTCGTCGGGCTTGGCGTCGTTGGCTCGTTGCTGGTTCGGCAGGTGGCGATAGACGGCAACCTCACGCCGTGGCTCTGGGCGCTTGGCGTGCTGGTGCCGCTGGCGGCGTTCCTGACCTGGGCCGAATCGTGGCTGGCCCACGATCTCGCCTACCGGCTGCTCTCCGAGATGCGAATCGACCTGTACGATACCCTCGATCCGCTCGCGCCGGGCATCTTGCTGCGCCGCCGCTCCGGCGATCTCGTGAGTGCAGCAACAGCCGACGTCGAGTTGATCGAGTACTTCTTCGCTCACACCATCGCGCCGGCCTTCGTCGCGGTGCTGATCCCTGGCGGCGTCCTGATCGTGCTGGCGTGGATGTCGCCGCTGCTCGCGCTGGTCCTGATCCCGTTCCTGGCGCTGGTCGGCCTGAGCCCCATTGTTGCAGGCCGCTCGACCGAGCGGGTCGCCGCCGAGGCCCGCGATGCCCTTGGCGACGTCAGTGCTCGCATGGTGGATAGCGTCCAGGGGCTGCGGACCATCGTCGCGTTTCAACGCGGACCGGCTCGCCTCCAGGAGATCGAGCGCGACGGCCGTCGGCTGTCGGGATTCCAACTCCGCTTCGCGCGGCATCAGACTGTCCAGGCAGCCGTCATCGAGGCGCTAACGGCGTTTGGCGGACTGGCCGTGCTGGTAACCGGCGCACTCCTGGCCGGCCAGGGGCTCGTCGCGCCGACCTACCTGCCGCTGGCCACGCTGCTGGCGTTCGCATCATTCGGACCGGTGTCAGACGTGGCCAAGATCGGCAAGCAACTGGCCGAAACACTCGCGGCCAGCCGCCGCATCTTCGCGGTGCATGATGAGCCGGTCACGCTCCTCGACGGACCTGGGGTGGGAGCGGAGGCTTTGACGGCCGGCCGCTCGGGCCAGTTGGCCGCCGTGTCTGCGGATGGCGGGCCGATCCGGTCTGCGAGCCCGACGCCGGCCGATGGCCTCACGCCGTCGCTGGACGGTCTGCTCCTGGACGCGGTGGCCGAAGCGGGTGACCGCTTCAGTCTCATCGATGAGGCGGCGGCCGATCGGGAGTGGGACGCTGCTCGCCTGGATGGTGCGCCGTCGCTCGCATTCGAGGGGGTGAGCTTCGCGTACGGCCCCGGCGAGCCACAGGCGCTTCGGGACGTCACGTTCACGGTCCAGCCGGGCGAAACGGTGGCGCTGGTGGGCCGGTCTGGAGCCGGCAAGACCACGGCGGCGCATCTGCTGCTGCGTTTCTGGGATCCTCAGGCCGGCCGGATCGTGCTCGACGGTCACGATCTGCGCGAGTACCGCCTGGACGACCTTCGACGACGAATCGGGCTGGTGGCGCAAGATACCTACCTGTTCAACGCCACGCTGCGCTTCAACCTCGGGCTAGGTCGGGAGACGGCCACCGACGAGGAGCTTGCCACCGCGGCCCGAGCTGCGAACGCCGAGGGCTTTGTCGAGGGCCTGCCCGAGGGCTACGAAACGGTCGTCGGTGAGCGGGGCGTGAGCCTCTCGGGCGGGCAGCGACAGCGAATCGCCATCGGCCGAGCGGTGCTGAAAGATGCGCCGGTTCTCGTGCTCGACGAGGCGACGTCACACCTGGACGCGGAAAACGAGCATCAGGTCCGCGGCGCCATCGATCGGCTGACGCACGGACGGACGACGCTTATCATCGCCCATCGCCTCTCGACCGTCCGCCATGCCGACCGAATCGTCGTGCTCGACGATGGCCGTGTCGCCGAGCAGGGCACGCACGAGGAACTCCTGACCAGCGGCGGCATCTACGCTCGCCTCGTAGCCGCGCAGCTTGCCAGCCAGGCTGGCGGTCACGGCCGGACGCCAGTTCCTTCGACCTGAGCGCCACCATCCCAACCTGGGCTAGTACTTCGCCATGCTGATCTTGATGGTCATGCGCCTTCGAGTAGTGCCCCTCAACATCACGTTGGCGGAGTACTAGCCCGGCCCTGGCTGTCAGGCACCCACAGCCTCGGCCTGGCCGGGCGGTGCCCGGACCAGAGGCATCGGTCCATCTCGGGCGAAGGGTCCGGTCGGCATGACCGGCACGTGCCTTCGATCTCTCCGGGTTTTCGGCCCCTATCCGGGCTGGTGCGATGTGGTCTGGTTGCGGCCTACTCGGGCAGGCGGAACTCCCGATCTGGTCCGCGGCCACGTTCGGCGCATCCGAGAAACTCGATGGCGCGGGCAAGCACCCGGTACCGACCGCTTACGATGTCGCGGGTGATTCCGCCAAAGCGCTCGCTCTTTCCCAACGCGTGCACGGCCACGCTGGGGTGGAGCGATTGCACGGCGGGATACAACTCGAGCAAGTTGTGCCACTCGCCGTCCTGCATGAGTGTCCGCAGTTGGGCGAGAACAATTCCTGCCTCGTCGACGTCAAGTGCGGGCAAACGGGGTTCGATCATCAGGCCAGACTCCCGGGTAGGCGGTCTCCACCATACCGCTCTGCACAGACAGTGTCCGGGAAGATCGCGATCCGTGCAGGTTTGGGGGACCAAATGTCCCGAAATGCAGAGTTCCCGACGCGGTGACGGCGTCAGATCTGGAAGCGGCCGTCACGAGATCGTCACGTTCGTAGTGTGGCGTGGACGAGAGGGTGCCGTGTGCGCACCGAACCCGCTGGCACGCTCGTTGCCCTATATGAACCCGAGCCTGCCCTCATCCCACATCGGCGTCTGAACGACGCTGGAAAGGCGGTGAGCCATGTGCTTTCCGGTGGACCTCGACGTTCCCGTGCTGACGATCGATTGCGTGTCGATCGGCACGGCACGCGAGATCGTCTGCGCCTGTCCACACGGCGATGCCGATGCAGATTTCACTGAGGTACGGACCGTTGCGCCCACCCCGCATCGCGCGGCGCCCGACCTCGACGATCTCTGGCTCGTCGTCGACACGGACCAGCGACGGCCGCTGTACGTCCCGTTCGGAGCTATTGCCGAGACCCGTCTCGACGCCGTTCGGCTGCGCGTCTCGATCGTCGAGCTAGCCGGCCGTGCGTGGGACCGTATCCCAGCAGGACTGCCCTCGAACCGCGCTCACGCCGCGTGATCTCACGCCTGCCGCGCCTGCAACCTGCGACGGACTGTGTACAGCGTACCTCGAACCGCGCACACGTCGCGTGATCTCATGCCTGACCTGCGTAGGCGGCACCTTCAGACCATGAGGGCGCGGCTGAGCGCGAGATCCGTGTGCCTGACGGGGTATTCGGCGCGGCCGCTCTACTCCTGATCGAGGTCAAAGGCGGCGTGGAGCGCCTGCATCGCAGCCTCGGTCTGATCGGCTCCGATGATGCAGGTAATCCGGATGTCGGACGTGGTGATCATGTCGATGTTGATGCCGGCGGCCGCGAGCGTCGAGAACATCCGGGCCGCGTAGCCCGGCGCGCTCTGCATGCCGGTCCCGACAATCGAGACTTTCGCCAACCCGTCCGAGTGATCCAGGCTCTTTGCCCCGATCTTGTCCTTGATCGACTCGACCAGCGTCACCGTGCGGCCCTGATCGGCCCGGCCGACGGTGAATGAAAGGTCGGTTTTCCCGGCCAGGCTGGTGTTCTGGACGATCGTATCGACGCTGATGCCGGCATCAGCAAGCGGAGTGAAGATCGCGGCTGCGACGCCCGGCCGATCCGGGACGTCGACGAGACGGAACTTCGCGACATCGGTGTCGTGGGCGATGCCACGAACGTTCTTACGGACTTCCACGTTCTCGATCCGATGGATCAGGGTGCCCGGCGCATCCGAGAAGCTGGAGCGTACCAGGATCGGTACGTCGTAGACCTCGCCGAGTTCGACGGCCCGAGGGTGCATGACCCGCGCCCCAAGGCTCGCCAATTCTAGCATCTCCTCATACGAGATCTGGTCGAGCTTGCGGGCCTTCGGGACGATGCGGGGGTCTGCGGTATAGATCCCATCGACGTCCGTGTAGATCTCGCAACGCTCGGCCCCGAGCGCCGCTGCTAGTGCGACGGCCGTTGTATCGGACCCGCCGCGGCCGAGCGTGGTGATGTCGTGATCGTCGGTGATCCCCTGGAACCCGGTGACGATCGGCACCCGCCCGGCGTCCAGTTCGCGGCGGATGCGGTCTGGCTGGATGTCGGTGATGCGGGCCTTGGTGAAGAGACGGGTCGTCCGGATGCCAGCCTGAGCGGCGGTCAACGAGACGGATGGCTGCCCACGGTCCATCAGCGCCATGGCCATCAGGCTGGCCGATACCTGCTCGCCGGTCACCAACAATTGATCGAGCTCCCGATCGTCTGGCTCCTGCGCGACCTCCCGCGCCAGGGCCAGCAACTGATCGGTGGTCTTACCCATGGCCGAGACCGTCACGACGACGCTATGGCCGGCTTCAGCCGTGGCGGCGATGCGTCGGGCGACGCGCTTGATCTTTTCGGCATCGCCGACCGATGTGCCGCCATATTTCTGGACGATCAGCGTGGGAGCAGCGCCAGCGGGCACGGAGCCCTCCTCAGTGGGTGAGTGGTGAGCGACGAGCGGACGAGAGCGCGGAGTGGGTGTCCCCGGGGCGTGGGCGGGTGGTGGTCCTGGTGGGAACAGGGCCGCGCATCAGACTAGCGCTCCTCGACGCTGGCGCCGCGCTCGGCGATGCGCGCCTGGAGCACCCGTCCAGTGACGCCGGCAGACCGCGCGCAACGTTCGAGCGCCGAGCCGACCGCCGTCGCCCGCTCGGGGTCGACGAGTGCCAGGACGGAGGAGCCTGCCCCGGAGAGGAACGCCCCATGGGCGCCCGCGCCGAGCGCCGAGTCGATCAGCGTGGGGAGGGCTGGGAACATCGTCGCGCGGGGCGGCTGGTGGATCGCATCTTGGGTGGCGGTCCGCAGGAGCTCCGAGCGGCCTGTCGCGAGCGCTGACACCAGCAGCGACGCCCGTCCAATGTTGTGGACGGCGGTCCCCAACGACACCTCGCGTGGCAGGACTTCGCGGGCCTGACCGGTATTCATCGGGAAGTCTGGCACGAACACGGTGGCTGCCAGCGGCACTGCGACGGGCACCCGACAGTGCTCGATGCCACGCGTACCGGTCACGCAGACCTGAACGCCGCCGAGCAGACAAGCCGCCATGTTGTCGGGGTGACCTTCGAGCTCGGCGCCGAGCGCGAGCAATTCGTCGGTCGAGAACGGGGTACCGAGCAGATGGTTCCCGAGCAGCAGGCCGCAGGCGCGTGCTGCGCTGCTACTTCCCAGGCCCCGCGTCGGCGGAATGACGTTCTCACACTCGAGCTGGAGCGCCGGCGGAGCCTTGCCACGCACGGAGAAGACGAGCGCAACGGCACGATACACCTCATTGGTGTGGTCGGTCGGCAGCGTCTCGGACCCTTCGCCGGTCACGACGACGCTCACGCACGGCGATGGACGGGCTCGCACGGTGTTGGCGATGTCGAGAGCCAGGCTGAGGCAATCGTAGCCTGGACCAAGATTAGCGCTCGTAGCAGGCGCGCGAACGGTTAGCACGATCGGGGAGTATGTGACCTCGGTACCCCAATCGGCCAGTCAGGCGAGGTGAGCGTTGAGGGTGATGCGTGGAGAAGGGGTCAGCACTCACGACTCGCCCCTACCGGGGCGTGAACGCGGTCTCGAGCACCTGGGGCTGACCGTCGATTTCGGCGACGACGTGGACAGGCACTTCGAAGCCAGGCGTGGCGTTACCGATGTTGAAGGTGATCGCTGCCTCACCGCGCTCGTTCGTCGGCTGGGTCGCGCCGCCCGATGGCCAGCGCTCCTCGACCGTCTTGAAGTACACGCTGGCGTAGACCGGGACGCCGCGCATCGGTTGACCGTCGCGGAGAAAGCGCGCCGTGATGGTCACGTTCGACCGGGGCGACGGGGTCTGGGTGCTCAGTTGGACGCTACTCTGGATCGCACCGCTGCCTGTGGTCGAGGTCGTCGGTTTCGCCGATGCGGTCGACGTCGGGACCGAAGCACGCGTGGCAGTCGGTACGACAGCGGGAGGAACGACGACCTGGAGCGTTGGCGCGGTCGCGTTGGCGGCGCGTGTTGGGACGGCCGTCGCCGCGGCGTTCGACGAGGTGCCGACGGCCGTCGCCCGCGGCCGGATGGGCAGTCCGGCTGCTGCTCCGGCGTCAAGGATGGGCGACAGGTCGACCAGCGAGCGCATGTTCAGCATGGTGACTGCGGCGTAGAGCGCAAGCCCGATGACGGCGAGGATCACCAGCGCCAGGATCGGTCCGTTTGGCGCGGGCAGGCGGCGTCCGCCCCGGGTTCCCCGGCGAGTGTGAGGCGCCGCCGCGACGGACGCCATCGACCCTCTGCCGGCGCCATCCGACACGCTCCCGTCGAGTACGGGTGGCGCAGTTGCGTATGTGCGCTGGTAGTAGGCGAGGCGCGCCCGCTGGCGGTCGTAGTCAGCGCGCCGATCTGGCTTTCCCAGGATCTCGTATGCCGCGTTCAACTCGGAGAGCTTGCGGGCTGCTCGCCCCTGACGCCAGCGTGCATCGACGAGCTTTGCGGCTCGCTTGCGATACGCGTAGCGGATGATGTCGTCCGACGAGCGCGGGTCGACACCCAGAATGGCGTACAGGTCCGGCATGCCCGGGATGGCATCTGGCGGCTCGTCAACGTGGTTGGCCGTGACGAGCGGCTGGTAGAGCGTGTCGTCGTCCGGTGCGACGGCAGGCGGACTCGCCTCGCCGACGCCGTTCTTGGACTTTCGCGAGAAGAAGAGGCCGGGCATGGGCGGCGTCCTCCAGGGCTCCGAGGCGCTCCGCGCCCCGAGTGTACCACGTTCTTGGGGGCCTGTCGCGCACCCACCCGGCCGCGCCGGCTTGCAGGTGTGTACGCAGGCTGCCGGGGATTGAGTCCCTCTGTCGCTAAAGCGCTCGGACGCCATGCACGATCTGGGCCGAGCCCGAGGCAGCGGTTGACGTCAGGCAGCGGTTGACGTCGACCCACGGCCGGCCCCCGACCTCGGGCTGACTCCGACCTCGGGCTGACTCCGACCTGGGGAGAGGGGTGAAGCCGGCGGCCCCGATGGCAGCCTTCACTCAGACGATGGGCCTGCCGCGGTCATAGCCACGTTCGGCCAGGGCACGGCTCGCTTCGCCACGGTCGCTCCAGGGCACTCGCTCGTCGCCGATCAGCATCCTTGGCTCGTGGCCCTTGCCGGCCAGCAGGATGGTGTCGCCGGGGCGGGCACGGCGCACGAGTGCCCTGATTGCCGAAGCGCGGTCGACGTCGATGGCGAAGTCCGCCCCGAGCGTCCTCCCCCGCGCTGTCGCGCCGGCAGCGATCGTCTGGGCGATCTCGGTTGGGTCTTCGTGGATCGGGTCGTCCATGCTCAGGATGAAGAAGTCGCTGAGATCGGCTGCGATGCGTCCCATCGCCGGGCGGCTGGCCGGATCGCGCTCGCCGGCGTGGCCAAAAACGACCATTAGCGCGCCGGCCGTATGCGGGCGGAGGGTCCGCAACGCGTTCTCGAGCGCCTGGGGCGTGTGGGCAAAGTCGACCACCACCAGGAATGGCTGGCCTCGATCGATACGCTCCATGCGGCCCGGTACCGGTGGAAGGACGGCCGCTGCTTCGGCGACGTGCTGAACCGTCGCGCCGAGCCCCAGCGCCGCCGTCGCCGCCGCGAGCCAGTTGCTCACGTTGAAGCGCCCGAGCAGGCGCGTCCTGATTCGCGCCGTCTCGGACGGCGTCACGAGCGTGAAGGCGGCGCCCTGCTCGTCGAGCCGAATCTCCCGTGCCAGCACGTCGGGAGTACGATGCGACGCTCCCGTGGTTGCGTCCACACCATCGAGGCCGTACCACAGGACGGGCGCCCGACAGGCACGCCGCATGACCTCCGAGTACGGGTCATCCGCGTTCAGCACCCCAAAGCGCGGCCAGGACTTGTGCGACGGCTGTCCGAGCATGGCGAACAGCCGCGCCTTCGCCTCCGCGTACTCGCCCATCGTGCCGTGGAAGTTCAGGTGTTCGGGGCTGAGGTTGGTGAAGATCGCGGTGTCGATGTCGCAGCCGCGCACCCGATCGAGGGCGAGGGCGTGGGAGCTCACCTCGAGCAGCGCTGTCTCGACGCCAGCGCGGACCATCTCGGCCAGCACCTCTTGCACTCGGTCCGCCTCGGGCGTCGTATGGTGCAGGTCGTTCGAGCGAAGCACGTCGCCGATCTTCACGTCGACGGTGGTGAGCCAGCCGGTGCGCTGACCGGCTCGGTCGAGGATCGCCGCGAGCAGGCGGGTAGTCGAGGTCTTTCCATCAGTTCCGGTCACCCCGACGAGTCGGACCTGCCGGGAGGGGTGCCCGTTGATGGCCGTGGCCAGGTCGGCGAATGCCGGGCGCGCCGCCGGCACGACCACCAGTGCGCGGTCTGACGGAAGCGCGAGCGACGCTTCGGCCACGACTCCAACGGCGCCGCGCGCTAGCGCTTGAGGGACGAACTGGCGGGCATCATGGCGCAGGCCGGGCATCACCACGAACAGGTGGCCGGGGCCGGTCCGCCGCGAATCATGCCCGACGCCGGTCACCTCGGCGTTCGGATCGCCCTGGCGGAGGGTCGCACCGGGGACATCGGCGAGAAGGTCTGAAAGTCGCATCGCCGTATAATGTACAGAAGATGGTGAACCGCCGGTGACCGCGCCCCTGTCCTCGCTCGCCGAGCAGCGTCCTCAGCTTGCCGAGCAGCTTCGTAACCTGCCGGACCGGCCGGGCGTCTACCTGTTCAAGGACGGGCGCGGGCGGTTGCTCTACGTCGGGAAGGCCGAGTCGCTCAAGGACCGGGTTCGCTCCTACTTCCAGCCCAGCACGTCGTTCGATCGAGCCCATCAGCCCAAACTGCGCCAGATGGTCGCCCAGGCCCAGGCAGTCGAGTACATCCTGACCGACTCGCCGATTCAGGCCCTGATCTGGGAGAACGACCTCGTTCGCAAGGAGCAACCGCGCTACAACACGAAGCTCCGAGACGACAAGCACTACCCATATATCCGGATCGACGTCCAGAATCCCTGGCCGGTGGCGCGGGTGAGCCGACGGATCGAGAAGGATGGCGCGCGCTACTTTGGACCGTTCCCGCACGCCACCTCAGTGCGGCAGACGCTCGATACGCTGTCCAGGCTCTTCCCGCAAATCCTCTGTAGCCGCACGATCACCGGCACCGATGCGCGGGCCTGCCTGTACTACCACATCAAGCGCTGTCCGGCCCCCTGCATCGGCGCGATCGATAACACCGGCTACCGTGAGCTTGTCGACGGTATGGTGCGCTTCCTGGACGGCAAGAACCAGGAGGTGATCCGCATCCTCGAACGAGAAATGGAAGACGCGGCCGAGAACCTCGAGTTCGAGCGGGCCGCGGATCTCCGCGACCGGCTTGCGGCGGCGCGTAAAGTCGTCGAGCAGGAGAAGGTCGGCTACACCACCCAGGTCGATCAGGACGTCCTCGGGCTGGCGCGCGATGGCGGCCACGCCTGCGTGCAGTTGTTCCTCATGCGCGACGGCCAACTGGCGCGACGCGACAGCTTCCTGCTCGAAGATGCCGAGGACGAAACGGAGAGCTCGGTCCTGACCAGCTTCGTGACCCAGTACTACGCCCGTGCCACCGATCTGCCTGCCGAGCTGGTACTGCCAGCCGACCTCGAAAATGCCGAGACCATTGCCGAGTGGCTGCGGCAGGTCAAGGGCCGCCGGGTCGAGCTCACCGTGCCGAGGCGTGGCGACAAGCGGCGGATCGTCGAGCTGGCCGCCAGGAACGCCCGCGACACCCTCGAACAGCAGAAGGCAGAGTGGCTGGCCGATGCCGAGAAGACCGGCGAGGCCGCCTTCCAACTCCAGGAGGCACTTGGCCTGCCGCGTCCGCCGCGCCGGATCGAGTGCTACGATATCTCACACGTGCAGGGCACCAATCAGGTTGCGAGCATGGTCGTCTTCGAGGACGGCAAGCCGAACCGCGCTCACTACAAACGTTTCAAGATCAAGCACCAGGAAGGCAACAACGATTTCCTGAGCATGCAGGAGGTCATCCGCCGGCGCTTCCGACGGGCGCTGGACGCCGCGAAGGTCACGCCATCGACGGAACACGCGCGTTCCGCCGGACCGTATCTGCTGCTCGATGCTGCGACCTCACCCGCGGCCGAACGCGCCGGCGGGGATGAGGCAGCCCGCCGGGACCAGATGGTCGACACCAAGGCGAGGCCGGGTGTGGCACTCTCCATCGACCTGCCCGTACTCGGACGCCGAGCGACGCAGCGCACGGAGGATGGACACCGCACGGGCACCAGGGGAGACGCCAACGACGAGGCGCTCGGCGGGGCGCTGGCCGACGACGGCACGTTCGAGGATGGCTCGACCGGTCTGGACGCGGCAGGTCTGGACGCGGCGTCGGCGTGGGGGCTTTTCCCCGATCTCGTCATCATCGACGGCGGCAAGGGGCAGTTATCGGCGGCAGTCGAGGTGATGGACGATCTGGAGCTGTCCGAGATCCCGATCGTGGGACTGGCGAAGGAAAATGAGGAGATCTTCCTCAAAGGGCGCTCGGACCCGGTGATCCTGCCGAGGACGTCCCAGGCGCTCTACCTCGTGCAGCGCATCCGCGACGAGGCCCATCGCTTCGCCATCACCTACCATCGCAAGATCCGCACGAAGAGCGGCCTGCGTTCTCAACTCGAAGACGTGCCGGGCGTGGGGCCGACCCGCAAGAAGGCGCTCCTGCGGAAGTACGGCTCGCTCAAAGCGATCCGCGCTGCAAGCGTCGAGGATCTGGCGGCTGTGTCGGGCATGAGCCGCTCAGCAGCCGTCTCGGTCAAGCGCACACTCGGAGAGACCTGATCCGGGCGAGCGGGCCGCGTCCTCGGCCGTCAGTTCCCAGCGATCAACTCTCTCGACTCGCCATTCCATCCGCGTGGCTCGCCACTCCGCCGAGTCGCCCAACTTCGAACCTGCTCGGCGGGGTGAGCCACCAGCGCGCGGGTGTGCTGACGGAGTTGCTTCCGGAGCGACGGCGGCGGTGTCGAAGGCCCCCAGCGAGGCAGGGCCGTCCGCTCGTTGCAAGCCCGCGCGAAGTCCGCGGTCGTCTGGCCGGGGAAGTCGACGATCACCCGGTACAGGTCTTCGAGGTGGTGGGCGTCGCTGCCGCCGATGGCCAGGAGTGGGCGCCCGTAACGGCGCTCATGGCGGCAGTTCAAGGCGAGCAGGGCAGCCACGTTGGCGTCCGATCCGTGATACGGATTCAGCAGTTCGAAGCCGTCGATGCCCAGCCGCTCGGCATGCGCAGCCAGGCGCTGCCGCCCAAGCCCGATCCAGAACGTATCCACGTGTGGCACGACGACGACCGTGCCGAGCGCATGCGCAGCGGCCAGTGCCTCCCGCAGCGAGAGGAACTTCGGGGGCGGCGTCGGCGGAAAGGGCGGCTCGAGCTTGAACAGGAGCAGGTGCTTGAAGGCCCGCAGCGTCAACTCCACGCCCCACACTGGCTGTACCCGGCTCGTGGGGTGGGTGGCCTTCCAGCGAAGCGCCGCGGCGAACGCTCGTGTGTCGTCATGGTCGGTGATCCCGACGATATCAGCCACGCCGTCGCAGTCGGCGGCGTCGAGGATCTCTTCAACCGTCGATGTGCCGTCGCTGAACGTGGTATGGACGTGGAGGATCGCCTGTCCCACGGCCTGGTGAATCCCGGGGTCAGGCCGCGACCGTGGCGCGCGATGCGGCCAGCGGCTCGCTGAGGTCCAATTCGACCCACCCGCGATCCGGCCGGTCATAGGCGTGCAGCCAGAGGACCAGTCGAGCAGGCTCGCTCATCGAGTTGTAGATCGTGCCAGGGTTGAAGAGGCAGTCCCAGGTGCTCGTCGCATCGGGCATCAGACACGTGTCCAGCAACGCGGCGCGGGCCTCCGCGATACCAACCCGTGGGTCTGACTCGCCGCGCGCCTCCATGCCCGTCGACCGATCGACGCCGAAGATATCGCGCAGTCGGGACAAGCGAAGTTCCGAGTTGGGCACGACCCAGCCGATCTGGGCCTCGGTCATCGACGGCTCTTGGAAATGGTTGGTGGCCGCGATCAGTCCGCGTTTCGGCCGAATGGCCGCGATCTGATCCATGGTGAACTCGAAGAGGCGCGCCTCGTCGTCGGCCGTGGCGACGGTCAGGTTGTTGCCGATCGTCCGTCGTGCCCCCCGCAGCAGCCACTCGGCCTCGTCGAGCGAGCGCCCGTACTGGGCCATCAGTCGATAGAGCAGGATCAGGGGCGTTCCGTCGGCGCGCTCGCGAGCCACGGTCGACGTCAGGCAAGCGAGCGAGACGCCGTCCGCATTCAGCGTCGTCACCGACCCCACGAAGCCCGGCCACGCCACCGACGCAAACGGCCGGCCTCGCGCGGGCTGCACCACAAAGACGGTGAGGTTGTCACGCAACACCTTGGGAACGATGCCGTCCGGATCCACGAAGCCATCGCCGATCAGGTAGTCCAGGTTGCGGCCGTGGATCGGCGCGCCCGTGATGGTGCGGCTACCGGTCAGGACGAAGCTCGAGCAGGCGAAGAATCCTAGCACCGGTTTGACGAAGCGATGGTTCATCAAGGGGGTCAGGACCGGGTTCAACTGAATGAGGGCATGCAGGACGTCGTCGAAGCAGTTGATGAGCAAGATGTCACGGTACTGAACCTTTGCCCCATCTGCCACGCCACGCATCTCCTCGCGTAGCTCGCGCGGGATGAATGGGTGCATTCGCGCCAGGATGCCGTAGAGTACCCCCGCGAACATCGCTCCGAGTGCGCGGCCCTTCGCAAAGATAATGTCGCCATAAAGACGGTCGCGCATCTCGCGGATGCGCTCGGCGAGCGCCAGGCCATGCTGCTGGCCGCGTTCGTACGGGCCGCCCGAGAGTTCGACCATCAGGAAGCCGTCGTAGGAGTGTACGGGCGCGGGGCGATGCAGGCGGACGCTCACCGGAGACCTCCGTTGACGCAGACTGCGCGAGCCGAGCCAGAGCCGCGTGGCCGACACGAGCGCGACGGCGCGAAAATTCGGTTGATGTCAGGGACGACCGTGGGAGACCGGGGCCGGTTACGGCAGATCGCGTGCCGCCTGCCTTCACCTCCGGCCCTCCGATTCTGGATGTGGCGCCGCCATGTCGTTGCCCTCGGCGCCGTGACGTGGCGTGGGAGCCTCTCCGGCAACTGGGAGAGGTGGCCCAGGTTGCCCGGGGCAGCGCTCCACGGAGAGGGCCGGCGGTGCGTCGAGTGCGGCCGCGAGCGCGACGTCAACCTGGCGCTCCAGGTCGGCGAGGCTGCCGCTGTTGTCGATGACCGTGGTTGCGTGACGGAGCTTCTCCTCGGCCGGAGCCTGGGCGTCGATGCGGACGGCGGCCTGTTCGGCGGTCAGCCCACGGGTCTCTGCCAGCCGGCGGGTCTGCTCGTTGCGCGAGCAGACGACGACCCAGACGGTGTCCATCTCTCGAGCGAGGCCGGACTCGATCAGCTTGATGGCGTCGATGACGACGATGGGCGCAGTCGCGGCTGCCAGTCGACGGCGAATTTCCTTGCGGACGCCGGGGTGGAGGATCGACTCCAGGTCGCGGAGGGCCACGGGATCGCTCCAGACCCGTGCGCCGAGCGCTCCCCGGTCGATCCGCCCCTCAGAAGTGCGGACGTCGGCGCCGAAGCGGGCGACGATGGCCGCGTTCTCGGGCGTCCCCGATTCCATCAAGGCGTGAACGAGTCGGTCGGCATCCACATAGTCGGCGCCCCGAGCGGCGAGTAACGCTCCAACAGTGCTCTTGCCGCAGGCGATATTGCCGGTGAGGCCGATTCGGAGGGGCATCAGGGGGCTATGGTATCATCATTTCCGCGATGACACTGAAGCCGATCACCGAGCAGACCATCATCCTGAAGTCGAAGAAAGAGTTGGAGATCATGCGCCAGGCCGGGCTCGTCGTTGCCCGTACGGTGCGTGAGGTGGTCGCCGCGATGCGACCAGGCATGACGACCCGCGATCTCGATCTCGTTGCCGCGCGAAGTTTCGAGCGCCAGGGCGCCAAGTCGACGGCGAAGGGATATCACGGGTTTCCGGGGTATATCTGCGTCTCGGTGAACACTCAGATCGTTCACGGCATCCCGGGGCCACTGAAGATCGCGAATGGGGATCTGGTCAAACTGGACGTAGCGGCGCGCTTCAAGGGGTACGTCGGCGATACCACGCTGACGACGGTCGTCGGGGGTACGCCAACGCCCGAGCAAGAGCGATTGATGCGGGTGACGCGCGAGGCGCTCGGGGCAGGCATAGCCGCCGCGCAGCCGGGCAACCGCCTCTCCGACATCGGCCACGCCATTCAGACCTACGTCGAGGAGCATGGCCTGTCGGTGGTCCGCGAGTTTGTTGGGCACGGCGTCGGGCGGTCGATGCACGAGCCGCCGCAGGTGTCTCACTGGGGGCCGCCTGGGCGCGGTCCGGTGCTTCGCCCGGGCATGGTGATCGCCATCGAGCCGCAAGTCAATGTGGGGAGCCCAGCCGTGAAGATGTTGCCAGACGGCTGGACGGCTGTGACAGCGGACGGCAGTCTATCGGCGCACTACGAGCACACCGTCGCGATCACCGACGACGGCCCCTGGGTGCTGACCGCGCCTGAGGACGACGCCGCGTAGCTGAACGCGACCGGTTCTGGCAGCCGCGCCGGGGTCGAATCCGAGGGATGCCGCCGCACGCCTCTGGTATCCTTCGCCGCGATGTTCGCGCCCTGGCTAAATCGCTCGCTCAGCACCGCTCGGGCGCCGTCGCGTCCGCGGCGGAGCGGCCCATTCTTCGGGTTGCTGGTGTCATTGGTTGCGCTGGCCGCGAGCGCCGCGGCGTGCACCGCGATACGCCCACCCAGCACCCACAGCAACGGGCGCCCGCTTCCGGCGGCTGTCGTCGACCAGTACCGGCCGCTGACTCTCCGGCTCCAGCCGGCCGACCGGCAGGCCGATCCATCGGAGCGCTACTACAACGCCTTCGGCGACGCCTGGACGACCAAGAGCGCTCCGAACGCCGACATCCCGGTGATCCTCACTCCCGCCTGCCAGCGCTACGGCCCACGCAAGACCGAGATCGTCGACGAGGCCGAAGTGGCGTTCCTGGCTCGGAGCAACGCGCCGTTGCTCTTCGAGGAGTGCGCGACCGTCGAGTTCGACGTCTCGGCCGTACGTCAGCTATCTGACGCGCTGCGCGCCCGGCGGCCGGACCTGGCTTTCGTGGGCTACGGGCTGGTCACCACACTCGGCCTCATGCACGCGGCTTTCCACGACCTGGACCAGCACCACGAGGATTTCTTCCTCCACAAGCGGGCCGGAGGCAACACCAGCGACAACCGCGCGCTGCTCGTGAACGATCCACCGAATGCCAAGCGCGTCATGAACGTCGGCAACGCAGGCTGGCGCGATTACATCGCCCGCTACTTCGCTCGTACGCTCGACGCGTCAGGCATGCAGGGCTTCCTGGTGGATGGGGTGATGGAACGGCCGCTCGCGCGTGCTGAAGAAGCCTCACTGATCGATGAGACAGTGACGCGCGCTTGGCCGGATTCCCTCATCGAGACGCTCGCGGCCGTTCGCGCTGCCGTGCCACCCGGCACGACCATCTGGATCAACACCGATATGCGTGACGGCCCGTTCCTCGAACAGGCGCTCCGCTACGCGGATGGACTGATCGTCGAAGACCCGATTGGCCCTCGTTCGACGCTCTGGCAAGCCGTGTCGGGCGCCCGCAACGGGTCGCCGATCACGCGCGAGAGCCAGTGGGCCGAGGTCACGGAGGTGACGCGGCGCCTCGGGAAGCAACTGGTATTGGTCGTGAACTCGAACATCAACTGCGCGCACCCAGCCGCGCCCGACTGCTTCAGTCAGATGACACGTCAGGAGCAGCTTCACGACGCCCGCTACTACCTCGCGGCGTTCCTCAACCTGATGGGGCACGACCGGACGTATCTGGCCTATTACACGCCCACGCCCGAGAGCCCGCAGTTCCACAGTGCAGCCTTCTTCAAGGAGTGGGATCTGCCGATTGGTCAGCCGACGGGCGAGAGCGTGGAGGCTGCCGACAACGTGTTTCAACGACAGTTCGAGCGGGCGCTGGTCGTCTGGAACAACGGCGATACGCCGTACACCGTCGACCTGTCCGGCGGCCCGCTCGTCAGCCTCGACGCTCAACTCGTGCGCCGCTTCACACTCCCTGGGCGGAGCGGCATGCTCTTCGTCACACCCGACGTGATCGAGCCGGGCAATCCGTCCTTCGAGCTCCCCTGGGGCTGGCAGCCAGCCGTCCAGGGACAGGCATGGGGTGACCTGGAGACCGACGCCGCGAACGTCCACCACGGCGCTCGTTCGCTGCACGTGCCCAGCGGACTGGCGCAGGGCGGCCTCTGCCGTGAAGCCGCCTTCGAAACTGACGGTAGCTACATCTGGTCGGCCTGGGTGAAGACGCGCGACAACGCGAACCCCAACGTCCGAGTCGCGGCCGGTCCCGATTGGCAGGTGAGCCGTGCGGCGCTCCCGACTGGCACGGCCGATTGGTCGGAGGTGCAGGTGCCGTTCGAGGCGGGTACTGCCGGCGCGGGCCTCGCCTGTGCCGTCGTCGACGGCACGTCGGCCGGCGAGGTCTGGTTCGATGGAGTGCAGATCGAGCAACGCTGACACCCGTGGCGGCCGCGCTTTCCCACTCCCAACGCCTGGGCGATGCGCCCGGCCGCATGCACGAGGATCTGGCCGAGCGCACCTTCCATCGGCCGGACGACGGTCCCCTCATGCGCCGACTCTCGGAGCTATGCCACCCGGACTCCGAGTTGTGCCCGCCGACCGCGCTAGCGGCGCTGACTGGCCGGCTGCGTACTCTGGGTGCCCCCCATTCCCTGACTCTGTTGCCTCGAAAGGAGTGCCGGCTGCACGCGCAAGCGCCGCCATCCGGCCAGTACGAGCGTCGTCAGGGTCGAAAGGCCGGCCGCCGCCAGAGTGTACGTCAGCGGGTCGATCGGATAGCGGTAGCGGGGCACCTCGCCGACGAGTGACACACTGGCGACAACGAGGGCGTAGACCACCAGGAACAGGAGTAACCCGGCCCGCTGATGCGGCCGTGCCGCCGCTCCGAGTGCGCCAAGCAACCCCAGTCCGACGATCCACCAGGACACCCGCGTCGGGCGAAAGATCTGGCCCAGCCGCTCCGCTTCGTTCAAGCCCCGGATGTCGTCGGGGCCGGTCTGGTCGAGCAGGTACGCGAAGCGGCCCCACTGATTCGTCACGCGCGGTTGATCGTGTACGCCAAGGTGCCAGCGGACGCTCTCTTCCTTTGGGGCGCCGTCCAGCAACTCGACGAACATCCCGAGCGTGCCGTGCACCCACAGCCCGGGATCGCGCAGGATCGCCTCCAGGGCGATGTCTTTCATCATCGCGTCGGTTTGGGCCTCGGTCAAACCAAGTTCGTCGCGGATACGCTGGAACACCTGGCCTGGTTCGGGGCGTTTGTCGGTCACTTCCTGAGCGATCTGGCGCGCCCGCGTGCGGGCCGGCGGCTCGCCCGAATACGCTCCGATCTCCTTGTCATAAAAGACAAAGTTACGCTCGTGCTTGACCGACCGCGACATCAAGAAGCGTCCCATACTGGCGGCGCTTGCCGTGCCGTAGACGAGTTGATTGCGGATCGTCCAGGGGATGACGAGTAGGGCGAAGCCGGCCACAGCCAGTGCGACGGCGGCGAGGGTGGGGCGCCAGCGCCGAAGCACCGGTACAAAGGCGAACGGCAGGACGAGCAGGATCGCCTGGCCGACCGGGCGGGTGAGGGCGGCCATACCGAGCGCGAGCCCGCCTAGGGTAAACCACGCGAAGCGTCGGCTTTGAAGCCCGGCCACGAACAGGAAGATCGCGAGGGTCAGACAGAACGTGAAGACGCTCTCGGTGATCAGGTAGTGCTCGTAGATCAGCAGCGGACTGGACAGCGCCGCAAGCAGGCCGCCGATGAGGCCGGCTGCTCGCCCGAACGCCAGCCGCCCGATGCCATACGTGACGACCGCCGTGCCCACCCCGAGCAGGTGCTGAGCGAGGGTGATCCCGAGCAGGTCGCGCCCGAAGACGCTCATCGCCAGGGCCATGAAGAGCGGATACGCGGGTGTGCGCCGCTGCGCCAACACAAACGGCTCGCCGTCGACGAGATCCAGGGCCGGCTCGACGTACTCGATGCTGTCCTTGGTCACGAAGGCCGGCACCCGAAAGGCGAATGCCCCTCGGAGTGTGAGCGCGACTAGCACGATTAGCAGCATGGCGACGAGATCCGGGTGGGCGCGTACCCAGGTAATCGGGCCACGCTCGGTCATCGAAGGGCGACGGCTCGCCACCGTCACCGCCCAACTCCGGTCGCACCAATGCCCTCGCTGCTGGTGCGGCGCGCCGATCGGTCGCCGCTTGCTCGCCCGTCCGCAAACGGATCCGGTACGGTCACATCCGCCAGTACCTGGCGAAAGGCGCTGATCCGGTCGGGCGGCGCGGCGGCTTCAGCAGCGCGAAGAGCAGCTTCGATGTCTGCTCGCACGTCCGACACGAGCGCTCGGTCGGCGGTCTCGTCGAGCAGGCCGCACCCGAACAGTTCGCCGCGCAGGCGAGCGATTGGCTCCCGCGCTTCCCAGGCGGCAACCTCATCGCGGCTGCGGTAGCGCGAGTCGTCATCGTGGCTGGTGTGCGGTCCGAGGCGGTACACCAGGGCCTCGATCAGCGTCGGCCCCTCCCCGCGTCGCGCACGCTGCACGGCGCGGCTGGTCGTGGCATAGACGTCCTCGACGCTCATGCCGTCACAGCGCTCGCCGGGAATGCCGTAGCCGCGGGCTCGGTCTGCAACCTGTGCTACCGGGATCTGACGCGCCACGGGGACGGAGATAGCGTACTGATTGTTCTCACAGAAGAAGATAACCGGCAGCCGGTGAATCGCCGCGAAGCTCAGCGCCTCATGAAAGTCGCCCTTGCTGGTCGCGCCCTCGCCGAAGTAGACCACCGTGACGGCATCTTCGTGGCGGAGCTTGCAGGCGAGCGCCGCGCCAACGGCGTGCGGGATCTGGGTCGCGATCGATGTGGAGGGCGTCGGCATACGCAAGCGTGGCGACGTAAAGTGAAACGGCATCTGCTTCGCACCGGAGAACGGATCGGCCGCCTTATCGAGCGCGCCGAGCAAGATCTCCTGGGGCGTGATCCCGAGCGTCAACGCAACGCCGATATCGCGGTAGTACGGCAACACGACGTCCGTGCCCGGCCGAAGCACGCTCGCGCTCGCGACTTGCGCTGCTTCGTGACCGCGCGCCGTAGCCGAGATGCCAACCCTGCCCTGGTGAGAGAGGGCCGCGACCCGGTCGTCGAGTGCGCGAGTGAGCAGCATCAGGCGATAGATCCTGAGCTGGTCCGCGCCGAGCGCGGAGGTCGCGGCGATTGCGGTTGCCACCAGCAGCCTCCCTTCGTCCCCGTCGGTGCTCGCCGTAGGATACCGGAGGAGGGGCGGTGGAGCGCCCGTTATCGCAACTCCTGGGGCGCCTGCACATGTCCGACCGCGAGTTGCTACGGGCTGCCCGGTGCGGTGTCGCCGAAGGCAAGCGCATTCTGCTGGGCACGGTCAGAGGCAACTTGCTGGATGGCGCTACTCGCCGGCAGTTCTCCAAGCAACCCGTGAAAATCCGACGTATCGAGGGTATACGCCTCGACTGGGGTCACTGCCCGCACGGTCGCCGAGCGCGGAGCACTGTCGAGGAGGGCAAGTTCGCCGAAGAAGTCGCCCACCGTCAGCACCGCTACCTGCCGGGATTCACCATCGTACTCCACTACGACCTCAGCGCGCCCGTCGACAATCAGGTAGAAGCGGTCACCCGGCTCGCCTTGCCGAATGATGACGTCGCCGCTGAGATAGCGGGTCACCAGCATGCGCGCCGCCAGCCGATCCAGTTCGGCCGGCCCGCAGTCCGCGAAGAGTGGCAACGCCGAGAGGCGCGCCCGATCGGCGAGGCTACGGTGAACGGCCTCATCCAGGTCCAAACGCCCCTGGAGCCAGCGTCGAAAATGGCCGGCGTCCAGACTGAGCAGACGACTCGGAGTCTCCGCGATGACGCTAGCCGTTCGCGGGACGTCGGCGATGAGCGCCGCCTCCCCGACGTAGTCCCCAGGCCCGAGGACAGCGAGGCGCTCGACCACGCCGGCCGACGTGGTGCGGGTGACCGACAGGCGACCCTCGACCACCACGAAGAACCGGTCGCCGGGTGCTCCCTGACGAATCACGACCTCACCTCGGATCGGCTCCTCGGGCTGGAGGTGGCCCGCGATGCTGACCAGGTCGTGACGGGCTACACCGCTCAGGAAGGGAAGTCCGGCCAGCGCCTCGATGTACTCGCGGGCTGCTTCGCCGCGTGCCTGGCGCCAGCGCTGCACCCCAAATCGGACAGCCACTCGAATGGGGCACAGAATCTCCGAACCCAGGGTCAGGGCGGCCGGCCCGAGGAACATCAGTGCCATGCCGGCCGCCATCGCCTGACCGCCCGGATCGGGGCGCGCCCACAACTCGGCGAGCGAACTTGCGTAGCGCAGATCGCGCGCCTCGAGGATCGCGACCGGGATCAAGGCGACGATCGCGCCGGATCCCAGGCCGAACGCAGTGTAGATCTGCTCCTCGCGGGTCAGGCCAACACGGCGCCGCAGCCGCTCCCACAGCACGCCCCGCACGAAGGCCACGGCGTTAGCGCGCAGTGCCGGCATATCGAGGTAATCGGCGAGCAGGAAGTAGCCGTCGAGGTTGAGGATCGGCAGCAGGTTGAACAGCGCGTTCGCGAGCCAGATCGACGCCGCCTTGAACAGAAACGCGCCCATTTCCATGCCGTCGAGCGGGGTCGCCATGATGGCCAGCGTGCCGCCCAGGACGAGCATGGCACACGGGCCTGCCCAGGACACGGCCATCCGCCCCCGGCGATCCGCCATCCAGATGTCGGAGGTCTCCACGTACGGCACCGGCACGCCGTAGAAGAGCATGACACCGGCGCCGTTGACTCGGCAGCCGTGGCGCTTGATGGCTAGCCCCTGGGCCACCTCGTGCAGCACGATACCCGCGACGTCGAGGACCGCCAGGGTGATGAGCCCGAGCGTGTACGAGCCGTTGGTCTGGAACAGGGCGTGCTCGGCGAGCAGGATCTGCCGCCACCAGACGACCAGTCCAACCACGATGACGAGCGCCCAGAGAACGTTCGCCGGCCGGCTGAACAGCACGTGCCCACCGTGCCGATAGAACAGGCTGAAGAACGCATCTGCATGACGGAATCGGACGAGCTGCACGGCCGCGAGGCGCGCGACGAGACCCCGCGCGCGTCGCCAATGCGACCGGGCGGCCTGACGACGCTCCAGGGAGGCGAACAGGTCGGTCGGAGCACGGCCAAGCATGCCGTGGGCACGAAGTTCGGCGACGAGGCGGGCGAGCCGCTCGACGACGAAGCCGCCATGTTCGACGAAATGCGCCAGTGCGATCTGCTGGATGGAGCGTTCACCGTCCATGCGCAGCCACAGCCGGTAGTCGATCTCGTCGAGACGCGCGTAGCGCAAGCCGGGGCTGCGTAGCACCCAGTAGGCGTCACCGGCCCGGTCGTGAAGTTGGCGAGCCTCGACACCAGGCGACGGGCGAGGGACATAGGCGCCAAGATCCAGACGGTCGACGAGCCCGTGCCACACGGCTGGACGTCGAGGTTCCGAACTGTGGTCCCGAACTTCGAGTCCCCGCCTGAGGCCGCTCCAGAGGTCGTCTCCGGCTGGTCCGTGGGTCGGGCGGATCGCCGGCGTCGACACGATCGCCGATCCAGGCAGGCGTGTGCCGTCAGACGAGGCGGGTCGCGTTGCGCGGGCGCTCGCACAGCCGCGCGGCGGCACCGCGCCGCTCGAGGCCGGCCAGGATCGCCGCGCGCTCGTCGTCGGTCAGGTCGAAGTCAGCCAGGACGGCGGAGGCATCTGCATCCAGTCGGGCGCTAAACTCGCGCTCGCGAAGGGCGCGACCGAGGATCTCGGCAACCGCCGCCTGGCTCATCTGCATCCCTCCGCGCCTGCTAACCACGAGCGGACCAGAACGACGCAGGGCAGCCCCGCCTCAGGAGTCCGCGCTCCGAGTATAGCGGGCGGTGATCGATCCTGTCTGTTGCCCAGTTGACACATCGACGCGCACCGTTTGTCCCGCTCTTACGTCCCTATCAGTGGGTGGCCGTCAAATGGTGGGAGGCCGGCGCGGCGGCCGGCTAGTATGCTCCACCGGCGGGCACCGGATGAGGCCCACGGGCGTACGGAGAGGGCAGCGCCGAGCGCTGCCGCGGGGAGGGACGTCGATGCGACGACTGCTGGTCGTGCTCCTCACGAGCCTGTTTGCGACGGGAAGCATGGTGAGCGCCATCGGGGCGCCGACTGCCCAGGCGAACCATCTGCCAGGCAAGACGATCGTTCTGCTCGGGAGCATCGGGCGGAATCTCGGTGAGACGCCCTGGGACAACTTCCGCCAGCAGTTGACGATGCGCGGATTCCCAGACTCGGAGATTCTCGAATTCCAATACGCGGGCGGCACGTTCGGGCCAGACGGCGCCTGGAATCCGAACGCGGGCGGCATGTGCGAGAGCTTCTCGAAGACGTCGTTCCTGGCGCTCCGGCAGATGATGGCCGACCTGAAGGCGAACCGGCCCACGAACGAGGTCTTCCTGGTTGGGCACGGCATCGGCGGCTTCGTAGCGACCCAGGCGCTCTGGGCGGTCATGGGCGGCGTCGAAGACCCGGCCACCTGGGAGAACCTGAGCGGCATTATCAGCATCAGCGGGCCGATGGCCGGCGTGAATGGGCGGCGTGCGGCCGTTGAATTCACTCAGGCCGCGACGAGCGGCTGCGCCGATCCCTCGATGGTGGCCTGGCTGGCAGAGGTCGGCGACACGCCAGATCGTTTCGCCATCGCCGAGCAGCGGGGCACGGCCGCGACGGCGCTCGGCTACAAGATCGGCTCGTTCGGCAACACCGTCGACTGCGCCTACCGCTACACCTCACCAGACATTTGCCCCCAACTCACCGAGGCCGCGGGCGGACAGGCGCTTCTCCTGCGCGCGCTGGGTGACGAGCGGCAGACGATGTTCATCAAGACCGGTACGCTCTGGAAGGAGTACAACGAGACGCAGCCCTATCCAGGCGACTTCGCGGACAATCACTCGGCGTTGCTGCTCAAGACGCAGCCGATGGCTGAGATCGCCGAATTCGTGATGTCGCAGACTCGGTGAGGACGAGTGGCCGGTTGTCAGCCGTCAGGGATCGGGCGTGGAGGCGTGAGCGGCGTGGTGTTAGAGATCGGGTAGGACGGCATCAGCAAGGTATGGACCGGCGAGGAGACGGTCTTGCCTGCTCGCGCACACCTCTCGCCCGCGACCATCTGACGCCTGACGCCTGACGACTGATTGCCGATCGCCCGCCCGCTACTCGTCCGGCTCCGTCCACCGGCCGTTAGCTTTGAGGAGCGCGATCAGGCGGTTGTCGGCGTCGGCCTGGGGCACGTTTTTCTCGACGCACTCCTTCCCGACGTACAGGTTCACCTTGCCGGGCGCGCCGCCGACGTATCCGAAGTCGGCGTCGGCCATTTCGCCGGGGCCGTTGACGATGCAGCCCATAATGGCGATCTTCACACCGGTCAGGTGGCCGGTGACCTGCTTGATTCGATCCGTAACCGGCTGGAGGTCGAAGAGCGTCCGGCCGCAGGATGGGCAGGCCACGTACTCGGTCTTCGAGATGCGCGCGCCGCTTGCCTGGAGCACGTTGAAGGCCAGTCGGACCGCCATCGGGTCTTCGCTGCCCCGGATCTCGACGCTGTCGCCGATGCCGTCGCAGAGCAGGCTCCCGAGCGCCACCGACGAGCGGAGCAGGCGCTCGTAGGGGTTCGACTCGCTGGGCGCGACCAGGTGGAGCGGGCAGGCCAGCCTGTCTGCGTCGAGCGCCGCGGCGAGCAGACGGTAGCCGCGAATCGTGGCGGAGGCGTCGGCGGCGGACAGTGCGAGGGACGGCGCCGCGATCCCGGCCGCCTGCGCGGCGCGTGCCCAGTCGAGGAGCCGCGCGACCGCCACGTCGATGGTCGCTGGATCGGCCGCTGTCTCCAGGACGAGCGCGCCTCCGCTGGCTGCCAGCGACGCGAGCAGGGCGGACGGTGGCGGGGAATCATCGGACGTCCAGTGGACGAGGCCGGTACTCCGCGCGGCGCGGGCAGGATCGACGCACGCATCGCTGAGGCGCGCCGCGACGGTGACGTCAGGAGCGGCCGCGCGCAGGGCATCTCGAAGGCCGCTCAGCCTGTCGAGGTCTGCGTTCGTGTCGGCAGCGAGTTCGACGGCATCCGGGGCTGGTGCGCCGGGCCGTGCCGCCGCCGCAAGCGCTGCTGCCCGGGCGATCGTGCCGGGGCCATCGCTCAGTGCACGTAGTACGCGCACGGTCTCGTGCCCGCCGACGGTCCACGGGCCGGCGTGCCGCGCGTCGGCGAGCCGCCGAGCGTAGACGTACGGGTCACGGCGCTCGGACGGTGTCGGGCTCGACGTAAAGTACCGGGGCGCGGCATTCTGGTACGGTGCTGCCAGTCGCTGCGCGACCGGAACCTCGGCCTCCGGCTCCTCAGTCAATGAGACCCGGATCGTGTCGCCGAGGCCGTCGTCGAGCAGCGCGCCGATCCCGACGGCGCTCTTGATCCGGCCGTCCTCGTCGTTGCCGGCCTCGGTCACGCCGAGGTGGAGCGGGTAGTGCATCCCGATCTCGTCCATCCGCGCGACGAGCAGGCGATACGCCCGGATCATCACCTTCGGATTGGACGCCTTCATCGAGAGTATGACGTCCTGGTAGCCGTTCTTCTCGCAGATGCGTAGGAACTCCAGCGCCGATTCGACCATTCCGAGCGGCGTATCGCCGAAGCGGTTCATGATCCGGTCGGACAGCGAGCCGTGGTTCGTGCCGACCCGCATGGCAATCCCCCGCGACTTGCACTTGAGCACCAGCGGCGTGAACCGTTCCTCGATCCGCTCCAACTCTTGCTCGTACTGAGCGTCGGTGTACTCGCGCACCGCGAACTGGCGCGAGTCGGCGAAGTTGCCAGGATTGATCCGGACCTTGTCGACGTGGTCCGCCGCCTCCATGGCGGCGGCCGGGTTGAAATGAATGTCGGCGACGAGCGGGACGCCGATGCCGCGCTGTCGCAGGCGCGTCCTGATCTCACCGATGGCTCGGGCGTCCTGAATCGTCGGGGCGGTAATTCGGACGATCTCACAGCCGGCCCGCACGAGCCGCTCGGCCTGGGCCGTGGTGGCGTCCACGTCTTGCGTGCGCGTGGTCGTCATCGACTGGATGCGGATCGGGTTCGTCCCACCGACCCCGACCGAGCCGACCATCACGACGCGGGTGGTCCGCCGCCTGTACGCGAACGAATCTGGGCAGTAGGGGAGCCGCGCGAGCGACGGCGGGGGGGTTGTATCGAGCGTCATCTCTCTCACCAGGGCCGAGTGCGGAGGCTCGGCGGCCCCGAGTACTTGCGAACTGAACGGAAGAGCGGGCCGGGCGCTGCTGGACGGCGGATCATCGTCTTGAGGCTATCGGCCGGCACGACGAACCGTCAAGATCGGAACACCAGCGTAGCGTGGGAAATCTGAGTGCAGCGGGCGGTATCAATGCGTTTCGACGTCGGCTGACGACGCCTGCGTCAGCACGCGGACGCGCCGCCCGATCGCCGCGCTGGCAGGCTGTGGCGGGTCGATCTGCTCTCCCTCCTCCATGGGTGACGCACTCTGCGAGCAGGATGACTCGTACTGACGGATGCGTGCCCGGGCGCCTGGAAGGAGCGTCCTGCACACGCCGGCGCCCGCGTGGGATGCGACCAGCAGATTCCGTACCGCCGGCCCTCCATGAGTCACGCCTGGCCGAACGTTCTGACCAGAACGGGGAAACACGGGCGTGACATGCGGCGGCGACGAGGTGGTCTCGGATCGGCACGTGCGGGAGGGCTGCACCCGTTGGCAGGAATGTGACCCGGGCATTCTTTCGACATGGATACGCGTCAGTGATGGAACGTATCCTTGCCCGGTGCCCCCACGCTCGTTAGACTTGGAGGTTGGTGAGCCTTGATTGCAGAACGAGGGGGTACCTGGTGGCCTATACCCACAAGAACAGTAAGGGAGACACGTACTATCTGCATGCGAAGGACGTGACGCTCCGAAACGGCCGGCAACAACGCATTTTCTACTTCTCGCGCTCCGAGAAGGCGAACGAGTCGCTGAACGAAGTTCCGCCCGGCTATAGCGTCGGCGAGAACCAGCGCACCGGTTTGCCGTTCTTGACCAAAGCCAAGGCTGGACAGAGCGCCTGAGCGACGGGCCTGGACGCGGTCACGGCCTCTGATGCACGCATGTCGCGTCGAGGCTGGGTAGACGGCGGACTGCCGCTGACCTGCACGAGCACGCGTCGATCTTCGGTGCGCGTGACATCACACGCCGATGAACGGGCCGTCCGGGTGTCACTGGGCGGCCCATTTCGTCGACCGGCTACCCGGGTCAGCCTGGAGGCTGCCCAACGGCGAGGCTTGGGGTGGCTGCACGGGGGTGGGTCCGTTCGCGAGTCGACGAGCCGCCGAGCCGGTCCGGCTCCCGCACACCCCAGACCACCACGGCCGCGATCAGTCCGCCGATAGCGCTCATGACGAGCGTGAGCTCGTAGCCGTGGCGGACCTCGTAGACCAGACCGCCGAGATACGCGCCCGCGGCCGACCCGATCGGCATGATCGTGTACATCGTGCCGAAGATCGTGCCGAGGTTCTTCAGGCCGCAGCGGTCGGCGGTGATCGCCGACGTGAGCGGGCTGGTCGAGGTCCACGAGATCCCGAGCAGAAAACTGCCAAGGTAGAGCGTTGGCAGATCTCGTGCTTCGAGGAGCACGGCGAATGAGAGTCCTCGAAGCAGGTAGACCGTCGCCAGGACGTTCTTGCGGCTGAAACGATCTCCGAGGTAGCCAGCCATCAGGCCGCCGACGATGCTACAACCGCCGACGAAGCCCAGCGCGTTCGCGGCGACCATCGGCTCGAAGCCCATGTCCATGGCGAATGGCACGAAGTGGGTGCTGGCGAAGCTCATCGTGAAGCCGCACACGAAGAAGCCGGTCCCGAGCCGCCAGAAGTCCCCCGATCGGAGTGCGTCACGGAGGGTGACGTTCGGGCCGAGCAGTCCGAACCGCCTGGCGGCCGCGGCCCCTCCGTACGGCTCCAGCCCCATGTCAGCCGGGCGGTTGCGGAGTAGCAGCAGGCCGATGGGCAGAACGACGACGATCATGAAGCCGGCGATGAGCTGAAACGACGACTCCCAACCGACCGATAACACCGCCACCATCGCCAGCGGCACCGTCACCAGTTCGCCCAACGCCGTCCCAGTCGAGCCGACCGCCATCGCCAGCGAGCGGCGCTTGACGAACCAGTGGCTCACCAGGGTCGTGACGGTGACTGGCGAGGCGCAGGCGTAGCCGATGGCCAGGAGGACACCGTACGCCAGGTAGAACTGCCACAGTTCGCGCGAGAAACTGGTGAGCAGGAGCGCGATCCCGCCGAGCGCAACGCCCACCATCGCGATCAGGCGCGAGCCGACCCTGTCGGCGAGGATGCCGACGACCGGTCGGAACAGACCAGCCAGCAGCAGATTAATCGAGGCGGCAAGCGCGAGTTGCGAGTAGCTCCAGTGGAGCTCCTCGCTCATGGGCTTCATGAACACGCCGAACGAGAAGCGCGAGCCGGACGACGCAAAGGTCATCAACATGACCGCGACCAGCATGATCCAGCCATAATGTACCCGCCGCACGCCGCCACCTCCGCCCACTCGGCCTCGAGCCCACCGTCAGCATAGCAGGGCGAAGGACGATAGCATGGCGTCGGCCGGCGAGCCAGGGCACCACGGCGCTACGGCCGAAGAGCGTACCAGCGCCCGCATCTCACCGCGTCGTTTACCCTATGCGAACCGTCGGAGTGCTATACTCGCGTGGTCCGGTGGCTGAACAGAGCGGTGACACAGAGCCGCCTTGCCGCCGGTCGTGTGTCAGCGAAGGGGCCGTCCCCAAGATGTCGGTCCCGCTCGTTTGACAGATACGTGACGGGAGCTGCTCGATCCGCGCTCGACGTTTGAGATACTCTGCTCGACGGCGAGCACGATCTGAGCCGCCCTCAGCCAAGAGATCCTGCCTCTACCTTCCACAAACCTCAGCCCGGCTGGCTCATGCGGCACTCTGGCCGATGCCTGCTAGTTGAGGAGACGGACGATTGAAGGAGTCCTCCTGTGAACTACGATGTCCCCTGCCGGCCCACCCCGCTCCCGGCGCGTGCGCCCATTCCCGCCGGCTGGCGGCGATGGTCGCACGGCGGCGATGAAGCGGTGTTTCGTTCCATCCTCGGGACGGAGCGGCCGACCGGGGTAGTGCTGATCGAACGCTGTTGTCTCGGCCGAGTGGAGTGCTCCCAGTGTGGTGGGAGCGTGGTCGACGGCGCAGCCGCGAACTGACACCCGTCTGTCTTAGCAGGCCCGTGGCCGGGATTCCTCGCCCACGGGCCTGGTGCTGCAAGCGAAGGGGCGTGCAGCCGTTTTGTCCCACCCGAGCTCCGCTGTCAGCGTGGCGCCCGCCCTGGCTGCGTCGGCGCTGAGGGGGCATCAGCCGCGGTAGTTGCTCGGGGCGCTTCGGCCTCGTCCACGAACCGCAGCGTGGTTTGCATCCCGTCGCGGCCGATCTGCGCCGTCGGAAAGATCGTCGTTGCCTGCCCCGTATAGCGCTGCGGGTCGAGCACCTTGGCACTGAAATGGGTGAGCCAGAGGCGCCGCACATTCGCGTCTCGGGCGACGGCGGCAGCCTCCGAAAACAGCATGTGGCGGTTCTCCAGGGCATTCTTGGCGTCGGCAGGGTCGCCGTAGTTCGCTTCGCAGACCAGGAGATCGGCCCCGGCCACGAACGGCGCGATCGTCGGGATCGGGCGGGTATCCGTGATGTAGGCGAGGCTCAACCCACGCCGGGACGGTCCCAGGACGTCATCCGGATGGAACGTGTGCCCTCGGGCGGCGACCGTCTCGCCGTGCTGGAGCCGGCTCCAGAGCTCCATCGGGATGCCGCGCGCCTGGGCACGCTCTGGATCGAAGCGCCGAGCACGCGGCACGTCGAGCCGGTAGCCACGGCAGGGGACGGCGTGTTCGAGCGCGAGCGTCCTCATCTGCGCGCTTCCGAGCGGGATCGTCTCGCCTCCGGCGACCTCACGAATCCGCACGTCGAAGGGCAGGCGAGGCGCGATCGTGCGCAGGCCGTTGACCACGCTGCGTGTGCCGGCCGGCCCGTAGATTGTCAGCGGTTCGACTCGCCCGGCATTCCCGACGGTCAGCAGCAGGCCCGGGAGGCCGGCCACGTGGTCGGCGTGGAGGTGGCTCAGGCAGATCGTCGACACCGGCTTGAAGCCCCAGCCGGCCGACCGCATCGGGAGTTGGGTGGCCTCACCGCAGTCGAAGAGCGTCAGGTCGGAGCCGATGCGCACGAGGAGCGCCGAGAGCCAGCGCCCGGGCAGCGGGACGGTCCCGCCAGTGCCGAGAAGAACGACGTCGATCATGGCGAGAGGATACCGGGCGGGCGGTCACTGGTGAGGGAGCCGTGGTCTGTGTGTGGGAAATCGGCGGGCGGTGGGGCGGCTACAGGCGGCAGTTCTTCTGACGCTCGGCGGCGCGCTCATCCGGTGTGACCGTGCCGGTGGCGTCGTCGACGCGCCAGGTCGCCTGGGTGATGCGCAGGGTCACCAGCCAGTTGGGCGGCTCGTAGGTCACGTTCGCAAGCTCGATTTCCTGGCGCAGCAGGAAGCAACTGCTGAGCGACGCCTTGACCTTCTCCCGTGCCTGATCTGCCGTCAATTTCGTATTCGGCGGCGGGGTTGGCGACGCGCCGAAATTGGGGATGGAGATCGGAATGCTGATCGTGGCGGTTGCGCCGGGAATCGGGATGTTGATCGACGGTCCGCGAGTGGGTGTGGGTACCGGCGTGGGGGTTGGGAGCGGGGTGTGCGTTGCAGTCGGGGCTGGCGCGAGGCCGAGCATCGCGGCCGGCGAAGACGACGACGAGGTCAGCATCCAGAGCGCAGCTACTACCCCGATGGCCGCGACAACCAGCAGCGCACCCAGGATCGCGTTGAGCGGCGAGCGGCCCGGTGGTCGCCCGCTCGGACCGCCTGGGCCGGGTATCGGGGGGTAGGGTTCGGACATGCCCGGGTTGGTGGGGCCGTCCCCGGGCCTGGGCGCACCGGAGTCCGCCTGCGGAACCGGCGTACCGCACCGCGTACAGAAGCGCTGGTCAGGGCGTGCAAGTGGGGCGCCGCACCGCCCGCAGAACCTGCTCATCGTCCTCGCTCACCGCCTCGATGTAGTCGTAACCGACGTCTCTCATCGGCCGCGAAAGTTCGGCTTGCGCTTGTCGACGAACGCGTTGATGCCTTCTCGCGTGTCTTCGGTCCCGAAGAGGAAGTAAAAGAGGCTACGTTCATGTTGCACGGCCTCGCCGAGCGGCATCTCGAACGCTCTGAGGACGGCTTGCTTGGCGAGCCGAACGGCGATCGGCGGCTTCTCGGCCAGCTTTCTGCCAAGTTCGACGGCCGCCGCCACGACCTCCTCGGGCGGGACGATACGGTTGACCAGACCGCGCCGCTCGGCCTCGACGGCGTCGATAAAGGCGCCGGTCAGTACCATCTCCATCGCCTTGTACTTGCCAATCGTGCGGGTCAGCCGCTGGGTGCCGCCGGCCCCTGGCATCAGCCCGACGTTGATCTCCGGCTGACCGAACTTCGCCGTGTCGGATGCGACGATCATGTCACACACCATCGCCAGTTCGCAGCCGCCGCCGAGCGCGTAGCCGCTCACCGCCGCGATGAGAGGGGTCGAGATCTCAGCCACCCGGTCCCAGAGACCGACCCGGTTTCCGACCAACATCTCGACGGCCGAACTCGTCGAAAATTCCTTCAGGTCGGCGCCAGCTGCGAAGACCTTCGGGCCGCCGGTCACTACGATGGCGCGGACCTCGCCGTCACAGTCGTGTTCCTCGAGAGCTTGCACCAGTTCACGCATCAGCGGCAGCGAGAGCGCGTTCAATTGTTGGGGGCGGTTGAGGGTGACGATCGCCACCGGACCGTCCCGCTCAGTACGGATGTGCTCGTAGGGCATGACTCCCTCCCCGCAGGCCATGGTAGGTGGCACGGCGGAGCCGTTCAAGTCTGGCGTGATAGTACGACCTGCTGGCGGGCGTCCAACCCCTTGAGCGCCCGGTATGGGCGGTCGAATGGGCCGTACGGTGGCAGCACCGTGACGCCGGCCTGGGCCGCCAAAATCTGCCGGATCGACCAGGTCTTCGGTATACTGTGGCTGCGCTCGATATCTGACCGCGGGAATTCAGTGCGGTTGGCATGTGGTTCCCGGACACTTCTCTGTATCGAGGTCGAACAGTCCGTAACCAAGGCCATGCGGCGTCTGACGCCGATCGCCGCGGAGCGGTGACGACCTTGACGAGCGCACTGGCCGAAGCCTGACGGGCTTCGGCCTCGTTCTTTTCTGGGCGCGGTGAATGGTGGCGTGAGCGGCCTCACCGTCTGGGCGGTGCCGTGCTGTGCTGCGACAGAAACTGGTCTCAGCCGTCGCCGGGTGCTTTGCGGGCCGCTCGCGCGTTGAAGCGGCTCAGGTCGACGATGACCCGCTCGTGTGTGCCGCTTGCGACCTGCTCGACCTCGTCGAGCGCACTAACCTGGAACGTGAGCCGGCGGCCGTCGACGGCGACCAACTCGGCGCGTGCGGTTACGCTCAGCCCGAGCGGAGTCGGCGCAAGATGTTTGACGTCGAGCGCGGCCCCCACGCTGCCCTGGCCCTCGTCGAGCGCACCATCTATCGCCGCGATGGCTGCCCGCTCGATCAGCAGCACCAGGGCCGGCGTGGCGAAGACAACTGCATTCGAGCTCCCCATTGCGTCGGCCGTCAGGCCGTCGGTGACCTGACAGGTCACTTCCCCGCTCAGCCCTGGTGCAAGCGTACGTCGCGCCATCGGCCCATCCTCCCTGGCACCGTTCTGCCTGTCTCCCCGAACAGCCTACATCACCTGGCCCGGACGGGCCATGCTGCCCCACACACGCTAGCCCGGCTGCCGGGGCCGAGGGCGAGCTACACCACCCGATCCTCATGAAACCGCTCGATCTCGGCGTCGGCGTAGCCGAGGTCGCGCAGCACCTCGTCGGTATGCTGGCCGAGCAGCGGCGGGGGCAAGCGGACCTCGGCGGGCGTGTCCGAGAGCCGCCATGGGAACCCGGTCACGCTGACCTCGCCGGCCTTTGGATGAGCGATCTTCGTCTGAAGCTCGAGGTGCTGGGTCTGAGGGTCCGCGAACACGTCTGCCAGCGTGTAGACCGGTCCACACGGCACGTCGACTGCCTCCAGCGTGCGCACCACCTCGGCCACTGTCAGGCCGCCCAAACGCTCCTCAATGATGGCTGCGAGCGGCTCGCGATTGGTGACTCGATTCGCGTTCGTGGCGAAGCGGGGGTCGGACAGGAGCGCGCCCAGCCCGAGTGCTTGACAGAAGGCTTGCCACATCCGCTCGGTACCGCAGGCCACGTTGACGTAGCCGTCCTGGCAGGCGAGTGTTTCGTACGGTGCGATGCTCGGGTGGCGGTTGCCGGACAGCCCGGGTGCTGTGCCGGTCGCGAAGTACCGGCCCGCCTGAAACGTCAGCAGCGCGACCTGCCCGCCGAGCATCGAGGTGTCGATCGCCTGGCCTCGGCCGGTCTTTTCGCGGGTGTAGAGGGCGCTGACGACGGCGTACGCACCGAACATGCCGGCGGCAATATCGGCGATCGGGATGCCGAACTTGGTCGGCTGGCCGCCCGGCTGGCCGGTCAGGCTCATGCCGCCGCCCATACCCTGGAGCACCTGGTCGTAGGCCGGCTGATGCGAGCGCGGCCCGGTCTGCCCGAAGCCGGAGATCGAGCAGTAGATCAGGCGGGGGTTCAGCGCGGCCGCCTGCTCGTACCCAAAGCCCAGTCGACCCATCGCGCCGGGCCGCATGTTCTCGACCAGCACGTCCGAGCGCTCGACCAGCCGCCGAAGGATCTCCTTCGCCTCGGGCTGCTTGAGATCGAGGGTCACGCTCTTTTTGTTTCGGCTGATACTCAGGAAGTAGGAGCTTTCTCCCTCGATGAAGGGCGGCCCCCAACTCCGGCTCTCGTCGCCGCCGGGCATCTCGACCTTGGTCACATCCGCGCCCATGTCGCCGAGCATCAAGGTGCAGTATGGGCCAGCCAGGGCCCTGGTCAAATCGAGGACACGGACGCCGTCGAGCGGTCCAGGCATCGAGTGCTCCAATCGGAGAGAGTGTGCGGGATAGTGACCCGGCGAATACGGGAAGCCGTAGCTCCGGCGCGACCGTCCAGCGGCTCGCCCGTTCGGGCTGTCGGTGCCCGAGAGGATACGCGGATGTGACGGGCCGGTCAATTGTCGAGACCCCGGGCGGGTGATAGCATCCCCCCAGGGCACGTCAAGGGTCGGTAGTCGGGCCGAGACGTCGAGCGTGTCGGGACGTCGAGCGTGTGGGGACGTCGAGCGTGTCGGGACGTCGAGGGTGTGGGGACGTAGGACGGGCCGGGACGTAGGATCCGCGTGTACAGCAGGAACCGGGAGGGCGCGTGTCGGAAGCACTGGCGGTGATCGCTCAGGAGGTCCGCACCTGCACGAAGTGCCGGCTCCACGAGGGGGCCCGCAACGGCGTGCCCGGCGAGGGCAATCCGAACGCCGAGATCCTGTTCGTCGGCGAGGGACCAGGCTACCACGAAGACGTTCAGGGGCGGCCGTTCGTCGGCCCGGCCGGCAAGCTACTGACCGAGATGCTCGAACGGGCCGGCCTGACGCGCGACGAGGTGTTCATCACCAACGTCGTGAAGCATCGCCCGCCTGGCAACCGCGACCCGCTTCCCGACGAGAAGGAAGCCTGCTCCGACTACCTGGAACGGCAGATCGCCGCGATCCAACCGATCCTGGTCGTCACGCTCGGCCGTCACTCGATGATGACGTTCTTCGGTCCGACCGCGAAGATCAGTCAGATCCACGGAACCGCCAGGCCCTGGCGCGACATCCTGGCTTACGCGTGCTTTCACCCGGCAGCGGCGCTCCATCAGCCGCGCTTCCGGGAGGCGCTGGAGCAGGACTTCGATGGACTGCCGAAGGCGCTGGAGCTCGCCCGCGAGCGGGCTGCGAAGCGGCGCGCTGACCGGACCGACTCGGGGCAGGCAGACGCGCCGGCTGGCCAGGGCAACGACGGCTCCGACCCCGAACAGTTGACCCTCTTCTAGCTGATGCCGACACGCAAGAAGGCTGCGCCGAAGCGACCCGTCCCACGCGCGCCTGCTGGGCCGAGCCTCGCCACACGCTCGATCGCGTTCGTTCGGGCCCACCGCCGGCTGCTTGCCGACGTCGCCGCGCTGCTGTCGATCGTCGCCGGCTTGATCTGTAGCCTGGCCTTGCTCTTCCCGGACGGCTGGGCGAACGGGCCGCTTCAGCGGGCGATGACCGTACTGCTCGGCTGGACCGCGTTCCTCGTGCCGCTCTGGCTGGTTGGATTGGGCTTCGTGCGACTGATGGTCGGGCTGCGTGCCGAAGCAGGGCTGCCGGCGGCACGCCTGATCGGTGCGCTGCTGGCGACGCTGGCGCTGCCGGCCCTGGTCCACCTGCTACCGTTTGGCGACCCGGACCCGGTGCGCCGGGTCTTCGAGGAGCACGCCGGCGGCGGCGCCTTCGGGTTGTACCTGTCGGACGGGCTGGCGGATGCACTTGGCGGCGCGGCCACGGTGGTCGTGCTACTGGGGTCGCTGGCGCTCGGCGCGCTGCTGTTGTTCGATCTGACGTTGACCCAGTCGGCTACCGCTATCGGGATCGTCGCGATCCTCGCGGCGAAGCTTGGCTGGCGTGGCGCGGTAGCGGCGCGAGCGCATGTTCGCGCGCCAAAGCTCCAGATCCGAGGGGCGGCTCCTGACCCGAAGCCGCTCGCCACGACGCTCGTCAAGGCCGTGAAGAAGGTGCGCCCCAGGGTTACCCCTCCCAACGGCGACGAGCCGAGCGAGGCGGCCCGCGCTGCGACGCCACGTGCGACGTCCACCTCCGCCGAGCCGGTGCCACTGCCAGCGCCGGATGGCACGATCGCGTGGCGGCTCCCGCCGGTCAATCTGTTCAAGGCGGCGCCGCCGGTCGTTGCCAGCCAGTCGGACGTCAAGGCGCAGGCCCGGACTATCGAGGAGACGCTTCAGAGCTTCAACATCGCCGCCCGCGTGACCGAGGTCAGCGCCGGGCCGACCGTCACCCAGTTCGGCGTCGAGCCGGGACCGGGCGTCGCCGTGAATCGGATTATGGCCCGCTCGAACGACCTTGCGCTGCGCCTCGGCGCGACGGCATTGCGGATGGAGGCGCCGGTGCCGGGCCGGCGGGTCGTCGGGATCGAGGTGCCGAACCGCAGCGGTGCGATGGTAAGCCTGCGCGAGTTGCTCGAATCGGAGGTTTGGGAGAAGGCGGTACGCTCGAAGCTTCGCCTCGCGCTTGGGCGCGACGTCTACGGCAACGTGGTCGTCAGCGACCTTGCCAGGATGCCACACGTCCTGATCGCCGGCGCGACCGGCAGCGGCAAATCGGTATGCATCAATACCATCATCGCCTCACTGATCTACCAGTCGAGCCCGGACGAGCTTCAATTCGTGATGATCGACCCGAAGATGGTCGAACTGGTCGGGTTCAACGGCATCCCCCACCTTCGCATGCCGGTGGTGACCGACATGGAGAAGGTGGTTGGGGCGCTGCGCTGGGTGGTCAAGGAGATGGAGCGCCGCTACAACCTGCTGGCGGCGCGGGCGGCTCGTAACATCGACGCCTACAATCGGGGCGTCGAGAGCGACCCGAGCCAGAAGAAGCTGCCGTACCTCGTCGTCGTGGTGGACGAGCTCGCCGACATGATGATGGTGGCCGGCGACGAGGTCGAGCCGCTGATCTGCCGAATGGCCCAATTGGCGCGCGCCGCCGGCATCCACCTCGTGGTGGCGACGCAGCGGCCCTCGGTCGACGTCATCACCGGGCTGATCAAGGCCAACATTCCGACCCGCATCTCGTTCGCGGTCAGCTCACAGATCGACTCGCGGACGATTCTCGACCTGGCCGGGGCCGAAAAGCTGCTCGGACGAGGCGACATGCTGTACCTTCCCCAGGACTCGAGCAAGCCAGTCCGCCTGCAAGGCGCGTTCGTCTCGGACGACGAGATGCAGGGGCTGGTGGAGTTCTGGAAGCGGCTCGGCGCGCCGCGCTTCACCGACGCCGACGTCCGGGAGATCGAGGCGCTCGGCCAGAAGGTCGATGATGACGGGGACGAGATGTACGACAAGGCGGTCGCGGTGGCGCAGCAATACCGGAAGGTTTCCGCCTCGCTGCTCCAGCGCCGCCTCGGGATCGGCTACCCGCGTGCCGCCCGGCTCGTCGACTTGCTCGAAGAACACGGCGTCGTCGGCCCGTCCGAGGACGGCAAGTCGCGCGAGATCATCGACCGCGAGCCGATGCCGGTCGAGTGATCGCCTCGCCGCGCGTTCACACACGCTCGGGCGAGCCCGCAACGCCTGGGCCGGCCTCGGCGGTCGTTTCGCTATCGGTATACGCAGGTGCCCTCACCTGGGCGCTCGGCGTTGGCCTGCTGTTCTTCTACCTGTTGGTCTACCTGGTCCACACCTACGATCTGGCGCTCTACCCGCTCGACGTGGATCAGGGTGAGGGGTACGACGTCAACAGCGGCTGGCTGCTCGCTCAGGGCCGTCCGATCTACACCGATAACGAGCAGTTCCCCTACTACTCCTCGAACTACCCGCCGGTTTACTCGCTCCTGCTGGCTCCGATCGTCGCCGAGACCGGCCCAAGTCTGCTGGCCGGGCGGCTGCTCTCGGCCGGTGCGGCCCTCCTGACGACGGTCCTGCTCGGTAGCGTGGCGTACCGCTGGACCGGCAACGCGGCCGCCGCGGCGACCGCCGCCCTCCTCTACATCGGGTCGAGCTACGTATTTCACACGACGCCACTGGCCCGGGTGAACGCCCTGGCGGTCTTATTCGCGCTCGCCGCGCTAGCCTGCTGCGCCGAGCGCGGCCGCATGTGGGCAGCCGCTGCCGTGGCAGCCTGCCTGCTCGCCCTCTATACCAAGCAGACCACCGTAGATGCTGTCGCGGCGGGGCTGCTGGCGCTTGCGCTCCGAAACCTCCGTCTCGGCGTGGTCGTCGGGGCAGCAGTGGCTGCCATTGGCGGTGCGCTCTTCCTTGCCATCGACCGGACGACCGGTGGCGCCTTCTACGAGAACGTGGTCGTCGGCAACGTCAACCCGTTCCGGCTCGGGCAGGCGGTCGACTACTACGCCAACTTCCTCCAGATTCACGGCATCATGGTCGGTCTCGCCGGCTGGCAGGTCTGGCAGTCGATGAAGGCGCGCTCGCTCGGTGCGTTCGAACTGTACTGGCTGTTCTCGCTGATACTGGCGGTGAGCGTGGGGAAGTGGGGCGCCGGCGAATCCTACTTTCTGGGGCCGATCGTCGCCTCGGCCCTGCTGGCCGGGCTGGGCCTGCACCGGATAGCCGCGGCTCCTGATGGTCGGGCCTACCTGCTGGCTATCGTGGGGCCGCTGGTACTGCTCCAGAGCGTGCTGTACGCTCACGGTCCCCTCTACCGGCTCGCGCCGTTTCTGGCCGACCACGGCGCGCAGGCGTCGGTGCTCGGCCGTGCGCCGGACGTGGCCGCGGTCGCTGCCGCGAGCGAACTACTCGACGCGCTCCAGAAGGGCGACGGGCCGCTGTTGCTCGAAGATCCATCGTACGGGCTGTACGTTGGACGGGAGGTCGTCGGCAACGCAACCCATCTGCGGAACCTGTATCAGGCCGGCGTCTGGTCGCCGGACGGCCTTGTCGAGGACATCCGGGCGCGGCGGTTCGACTGGGTGCTACTTCACGCCGAGCTATACCCCGAGCCGGTGCTCCAGGCGATTGGACGCTCGTACTACCTGTACGAGGAGTACGAGGTCAACGGTACCCGTCAACTCCTCTTCGCCCCTGGTGCGGAGTAGCGTGTACCATTCGACGGCCCGGTCCCCGGGCACGTTCGTACCTGGAGCAGAACGCTGAAGCTGTCCGTCATCATTCCCTGCTACAACGAGCGGTCGACGGTCGCGACCCTGCTCGACCGGGTCCGCACCGTCGAGCTCGACGGTATGGAGAAGGAGATCATCGTCGTCGACGACTGCTCGACGGATGGGACACTCGATGTCCTGGCCGAGCAGGGGAGGCGCGGTGATGTCAAAGTTTTCCTGCTGAAGCGGAACAAGGGCAAGGGCGCAGCCGTGCGTGAGGGGATTCGCCACGCGACCGGCGACATCATGCTCGTGCAGGACGCCGATCTGGAGTACGACCCGGCCGACTACCCGGTCCTGCTCCGCCCGATCCTCACCGGCAAGTCGAAGGTAGTGTACGGCTCGCGCTTCCTCGGCGAGCACAAGGCGATGTACTTCTGGCACGCCGTGGGCAATCAGATGCTCACGCTTCTGACGAACGTCCTGTTCGATACGACGCTGACCGACATGGAGACCTGCTACCAGGTCTTCACGAGCGACATCGGACACCGGCTGAAGCTGAACTCGGAACGCTGGGGCTTCGATCCCGAGATCACCGCGCGGATTTTGAAGATGGGGCACCGCATCTACGAGGTACCGGTGTCATACGCGGGCCGCGAGCATTGGGAAGGCAAGAAGATCCAGGCGTGGCGCGACGGTCCACGTGTCCTGCTTACGCTGCTCCGGTACCGCTTCTTCGGGTGAGGCGCGCGGACGCACGTTCCGCGTTGCGCGCCGCCAGTCAGTGGGCAGGGTGTGTGACGGCCCATGCGGCGCGGCAGGCCGGCGCCCGGTGGCTGGTCTCTGCCAGCGCCTGTCACATCACGTCGACAGGCAGCCATCCGGCACGATGGGCAGGCGCACCCCGGCCAGGCTCGGCTGACGCGCGTCGGCCAGATCCGGCGAATGCGCGTCGGCCAGATCCGGCGAACGCGCGTCGGCCAGGACAGGCTGACTCCCGGTCGACAGATCAGTGAGGCGAAAGCTCGCGCTGCGCGGCTGGCACCTGGACGGCGTCGCGGTCCTCGCGCTCGGCGTGCTGGTCGTCGTCTTCAATCCTGGTCTCGCGCTCGAAGGGCGGGTGCTGGGCGGTTACGACACCTTCGTCTACTTCTACCCGCTGCGGGCCTACTTCGCGGAAGCGATCTCCGATGGCAGGCTGCCGCTCTGGAACCCCCGCCTGTTCATGGGCAGTCCGTTCCTTGCCAATCCCCAGACGGCCATCTTCTACCCCGGAACCTGGCTCTTCGCGCTGCTGGACGTGCCACACGCGTACGCACTGAACTTCCTGCTGCACGTTTTTGTCGCCGCCGTCGGGGTCTACGCCTTCGCGCGAGTGTCCCTGGGGCTCGGACGGATCGCGGCGCTCGTCGGCGGGGCGGCGTTTGCGTTCAGCGGTTTCCTGAACGGCCAGGCCGGGCACATCAATCAAGTGAGCGTCGCCGCGCTGGTGCCGCTGGCCGCTCTGCTCCTCGATCTCGGACTGCGGACTCGGCGCAGCCTGCCGTTTGCGGGGCTGACCGCGACACTCGTCCTCCAGATCCTGGCCGGGCACCCCCAGGAGGTCTATATGACCCTGGTTATGCTCGGTCTGATCGTCCTCTGGCGCAGCCTGCCCGGCCCGCTCCGTGGCGTGCCCAGACGGCTCGGACGGAGCCTCGCTCTGCTTGGCGGCGCGACACTTCTGGCCCTGGCAATCTCAGCCATTCAACTCCTGCCGACTGCCGAGCTTGCGGGTCTGGGGACACGCGGCGGCGGCCTCGACTTTCGGAGCGCGGCCTTCGAAGCGTTGCCCTGGCCGCTCCTCATCCCAGCCCTCTTCCCCGGCTACTGGGCGCACCTCCCGACGACCGAGTTCTTTGGCCACCTGGGCACGGTCGCGTTCGTCGTCGCCTGGCTTGGATTGCTGGCAGGGGCTGGCCGGCCGGCCGCACTCGGGGCAATGCTGGTCGCGCTCGGTCTGCTGCTGGCGGTCGGCGATGCGACGCCGCTCTACCACTGGCTCTTCGACTGGGCGCCGGGTTTCTCGTCGTTCCGAGTGCCCGCGCGCTGGCTCCTCGTGTCCACCACCGGACTGGCAATTCTGACAGCGGTCGGGATGGACTGGCTGCTTCGCATCTCGGTGTCTGACCTGCGAGGTCTACTGAGCGTCGCTCGCGGCGTCGGCTGGTGGCGGGTTGGACTGGCGGGCGGGGGAGTGCCGCTCGCGTTGCTGCTGCTCCTCGTGGTGGGACAGCCGCAATCGAAGTGGCTGCTGCTCGTCTGGGGCGGCGTCGGCATCCTGACCGACCTGCTCGCCCTGGCGGCCCTGATGACGCCGCGCCTTCGGCCGGCTGCGCTCGGGCTACTCGCCGGCGCACTCCTCGTCGACCTCTGGTTCGCGGGCCGCGCCCTCGAGTATCGTCAGCCAGTCCCCAACATCGCCTACGGCCAGCCGCGCGAAAGCTCGGGCCCGCTCCAACAGCGCCTCGGTGGCGACAGCCGCTTCCGGATGCTCAGCATCGCGACGCCCGAGTACATCGTGAAGGAGACCCAGGAGTATCGCGAGCGATTCAGCGGGCTCTCCGCGCTGGCCCTTCAGAACCTGCTGGTCACGGTGAAATGGAACGAGACGCTGATCCCGAACGTGTCGAGCGTCCACCGCCTCGCCTCAGCCGATGGCTACGACGGCGGCGTCCTACCGCTCGGGACGTTCGTCCGCTTCAGTCAAGCGATGCTCGGTGCAGACCGCGCCCGCCCGGATGGCGTGCTGGCCAGCCGGCTGGACTGGCTGCCGGAGACCCGCTGGCTCGACCTGATGGCAGTTCGCGACATCCTGGCGAGCCGGGCCAAGGACGTCACGGATGGCGCGATCTACTACGACCGGGCCATCTCCGTCACCCTCCGCCCCGGCCAGCGGCTGGAGCTTCAGAGCTTGCCGCTCGGAGAGTTCACCCGCCTGGGGCTGATCACCTCGTACACGGGGACCGCCCGACCGGGGCAGGAAGTCGGGCGGGTGGAGCTACGGGCCGACACCGGCGCCTCGGCCACCGCTCCGCTTCGCGATGGCGCTGAGACGGCCGCTGCAACCGCCCAGACGGGCGGATTGGGTGGCCTAGAGCGCATCGAGCCATGGACCACGAGTGGCCCAGACAGCCTGTCGGACTGGCTGGCCGTCGTCGGATTCAGCCGCCAACCGGTCAAGACGCTGGCAGTCGTCAACACCAGTTCGGACCTGACGCTGACCGTGCGTTCCCTCAACTTGATCGACGACGTCAGGCAGGCCGCTTTCTCGCTGACGCTGAACAGTCGGATCGACCGTCAGGAGTTCTTCGACGTCAAGGTGTATGACCGCACCGACGCATTGTCGCGAGCCTACCTGGTCGAGGCTTCGACCATCCTCGACGACGATGCCACCGCCCGCCGGCTGGCCGACCCCTCGTTCGATCCACGCCGTGAGGTTGTGCTGGCCCCGAGTGACACCGGCCGTACGCTCGGCAGCGCGGCATCGACAACCTCCCCGGTGGCCACGGCTGTCGAGTTCGAGGTGGACGAGCCAGAGCACGTCCGCGTGCGCGCCACCGTGGACCGCCCCAGCTACCTCGTGCTTTCCGATTCCTGGTACCCGGGCTGGCAGGCGGCCGTCGATGGCCAGGATGTGCCCATCGAGCGGGCAAATCTGATGTTCCGAGCGGTCCTGCTCGACGCGGGCGAGCACGTCGTCGAGTTTCGGTACCAGCCACGGGCAGTCTGGTTTGGCGCCGCTATCTCGGCGCTCGCGCTCATCGGAAGCGGCGCGGCCCTGGCTGGATATCCGGTCTGGCGACGCCGGCGACACCTGGCGGCCGAATCGTGAGCGATCCCGGTCCAGCGACCAGGAGCGTCCTGAACGAGGCTTCCGAGAGGGTTGAGCCAGAGGCGCCGTCCGCGCCCCGCCCCGCCGAGGCCCCGGTGGACGGCGCCTTGATGCCGAGCACGCGCGAAACCCTCGCGCCGCATGTGGTGGCCCTGCTCTTTGCTGCCGACGAGCCGCTTGCCGTCGCCGACCTTGCCCGTATCCTGAGCGCCCGCCTCAGCGTGGTCGAGCAGACGGTCGCTCACCTGCTGGCCGAGCCGCCGCCTGGCCTCATGGTTCAGCGCGACGGCGACCGGCTGCAACTGGCGACGGCTCCGGCCTCCGCACCCTACGTGCGGCGGCTACGCGGCCTGGACGATCGGGCGCGCCTGTCGCGAGCCGCGCTGGAAGTGCTGGCGGTGATCGCGTACCGTCAGCCGGTCACCCGCGCCGAGGTCGAGGCGATTCGCGGTGTGAACGGAGACCGAGCCCTCAGCACGCTTATCCAGCGAGGTCTCGTCGCTGAGGTGGGGCGCAAGGACGCGCTGGGCCGGCCCGTCTTGTTCGGGACCACGCTCGCCTTTCTGGAGCATCTCGGACTCAGCTCCCTCGACGACTTGCCGCCCTTTCCAGCGCCGGCGCCCCCGCTCCCGCCGGCCCCGGAGAACAGCCACACCCCCCACTCGCCTCTACGGTAGCTGGCACCGACACCTCCACCCCGTGGTGACGCGCCACGGCCTGTGAGATGCTCCCGCTCGGACGTGTGGGATGCCTGCAAGACGCGGTCTGTGGATGAGATCCGATGCTCTCGCACGCGTGCGGAGGGGAGGCTTCAGAGGCGAGGGGGTACTCAGGGCTGCGCGACACCGCGAGATCTCGCGCGTTTGCGGGCGCCGCCAGCCGGCTGGTACACTTGTTCGTGCCGCGACATCGGTCGCGGCTCTCGTGTGTTCACGAAGCTTTTTTCGACAACAAGGATGGCCGTCATGTACGCAGTCCTCGAGACGGGCGGAAAGCAGTACAAAGTCCAGCCGGGCGACGTCATCGAGGTCGAGCGGCTCGACGGCGACGTCGGCGCGCAGGTCGAGCTTGGCCGGGTCCTGATGATCGCGGCCGACGACGCGGCGCCGCAATTCGGCTCGCCGGCACTCGACGGTGCGCGGGTGTTGGCAGAGGTGGTCGAGCACGCCAAGGGCGACAAGCTCATCATCTTCAAGTACAAGCCGAAGGTGCGGTATCGCCGTAAGACCGGCCACCGCCAGCATCTCACGCGGGTGCGCATCGGCGACATCCTCGGGCCGGAGGAAAAGTAGCATGGCACATAAGAAGGGCATGGGCAGCAGTCGTAACGGTCGAGACAGCTCCGGTCAGCGCCTTGGCGTCAAGCGGAGCGACGGCCAGCAGGTGAATGCCGGCACAATTATCGTGCGGCAGCGCGGGACCACGATCCGCGCGGGCAACAACGTCGGCCTCGGCCGCGATCACACGCTGTTCGCGCTCGTCGACGGCACAGTGCGGTTCGAGCATGCCACGCGGGACCGCAAGAAGGTGAGCGTCTATTCGGCGGCCGCCGAGTAGACGCGGACGCCGCACCCCAGGGAGCACCAGGCAATGCGTGAGAATATCCACCCCAAGTACGAGACGGCCACCATCACCTGTGGCTGCGGCAACAGCTTCCAGACGAAGTCGACCAAGCAGAACATGCGAATCGACGTCTGCTCGCGGTGCCACCCGTTCTTCACGGGCGAGCAGCGCCTCATCGATACCGGTGGTCAGGTCGAGCGGTTCCGCCGCCGGGCGGCCCGAGCGGCTGCTAACAAGTAGCGGAACGTCCGATCGAGAGCGCCACGATCAGTACCCCACACAGTGGAGACCGGCACGGGGCCGCCGGTCGGGCGAGGAACGGTGTCAATGCCGACCGCCTCGTCTGACCGGCGGCCTTCGCGCGTCTCCTCCACCACCTACGGCGGTCAGGCCGTCCTCGAGGGTGTCATGATGCGCGGCCGGCGCTGGGCGGCGGTTGCCGTTCGTGCGCCAAGCTCGCGGATCGTCGTGCGTTCAGAGCGGCTCCCAGAGCGGCTGTACTCCGGCTGGATCAGCCGCACGCCGTTCCTGCGTGGTCTGACGATCCTTTGGGACTCCCTCGGGCTCGGCATGAAGGCGCTGATGTTCGCGTCCGACGTCGCCGAGCGCGGAGCGGAGAGCGCCGAGGCCGAGGAACGAGCCGAACTGAACCGGCCCATGGACTGGACGTCGGTGGCGCTGATGCTCCTGGTCGCTGTCGGGGTCTTCTTCCTGTTGCCACTCGGCGCAGCAGGGCTGGCCGAGTGGCTGATGCCGGGCCTGAACTCCCTGGTGGCACACCTTATCGAGGGGGTCATCCGCCTCGGCCTGCTCGTGGGCTACGTCTGGGCCATCGGCTATATACCCGAAGTGCGGCGAGTCTTCGCCTACCACGGCGCCGAACACATGACGATTCACGCCTTCGAGGCCGGCGACCCGCTCGACGTAGAGCACATCCGCCGCTATTCGCCGGCCCATCCGCGCTGCGGGACGGCGTTCCTGCTGCTGGTTGTGGCGCTCTCGATCCTGTTGTTTGCGCTGGTTCCCACAGACGACTGGCTCATCCGAATCTTGAGCCGGGTCGCTGGCATCCCGATTGTGGCGGGGGTCGCCTATGAGGTGCTGAAGCTTGGCGGCGCCCACGCTGAGTCGCTAGTGATGCGGCCGCTGGTGGCACCGGGCCTTGCGCTCCAGGCACTGACGACGCGCTATCCCGAGCCGGACATGATCGAAGTCGCGGTAGCGGCGTTCGAGGAGATGTACCGCCTGGAGCACGGCGAGCCAGTGTCGCCTGTCTCGGGTACAGACTAGCGTCAGGCCCGGCCGACGATGACGGCGGCCCCGGCCACACTTCGCGTCAGCCTCCCACTCGCGAGCGCGCCTGCTCGATCCGCTCTCGCACCCGCTCCTGCCCCAGCACTTCCATCGTTTCAAAGAGGGGCGGCGAGACGGTGCTGAACGTCACGGCCACCCGCAGGCACATGAACGCCGGACCGGTCTTCACGCCACGGTCGGCGGTAAGCTGACGGAACGCGGCTTCGAGCGCGGCGTGGTCGAACGAGGGAACCTCGCGAATCAGCGTCTCCGCGTCCGCAAGCAGGTTGCCCACGACGGCGGCGTCGAGCCCCTTCGGCACCAGTTGCCTGGCGTCGTAGGCACCGTGGCGCTCGTAGAGGAAGCCGAGGAGCTCGGGTGCTTCGGCCAGCCGCTTCAAGCGCTCCTGCACCAGCGGCAGCGCCCGCTCGAGTGCCGGATCGTCGGCCTCGATGCCGGCGTTCTCCAGGAACGGACGGACCCGGCTGGCCAGTTCAGCGAGCGACAACTGACGGATGTAGTGCCCGTTCAGCCAGTCGAGCTTGTTCAGGTCGAAGATCGGGCCGGTCGTGCTGACCCGGTCGAAGCTGAAGTTCTCGACGATGTCTTGCAGTCCGAAGACCTCGCGGCCATCGGGCATCGACCAGCCAAGCAGGGCCAGGAAGTTGATCAGTGCCTCGGGGAGAAAGCCATTCTCGCGGAACCAGAGGAGCGTCGCCCAGGGGTTCTTGCGCTTCGAGACCTTGCTGCGGTTCTCGTTACGGAGCAGCGGGAAGTGCGCGAACCTGGGGAGCGGGAAGCCGAGCCACTCGTAGAGCAGGACGTGCTTTGGGGTGCTCGAGATCCACTCCTCGCCGCGCGCCACGTGGCTGATCGCCATCAGGTGATCGTCGACCACAACGGCCAGATGATAGGTCGGAAAGCCATCCGATTTCAGCAGCACCTGATCGTCGAGCAGCCGGTTCTCGAACTCGATACGCCCCCGGATCAGGTCGTCGAACCCGGTGGTGCCCTCGTTTGGCATCAGCATCCGAACGACTGGGCGCTCGGACGTGTCGCCCAGCGCCCGTCGCTCAGACTCGCTCTTGCCCAGGCACAGACGGTCGTAACGAGGCGGCTCCTTGCGAGCCTCCATCTCCTTGCGAACCCGTGCCAGCCGCTCAGGCGAGCACCAGCACCGGTAGGCATGCCCGGACCCGATCAACTGCTCGGCGTACTGGGTGTAGGTACCGCGCCGCTCGGACTGCCGATACGGCCCGTACGGTCCGTCGACATCCGGCCCTTCGTCCCAGCAGATGTCGAGCCAGCGGAGCGAGTCAAAGATCAACTGCTCGGACGTGTCCACGTAGCGCGAGCGATCGGTGTCCTCGATGCGCAGCACGAACTGTCCGCCGTAGCGATGGGCAAACGCCATGTTGAACAGCGCCACGTAGGCGGTGCCAATGTGGGGGTCGCCGGTCGGCGATGGCGCGATGCGGAGTCTGACGGGACCTGGAGCGTCTGTCATGATCCTCGACCGGTATTCGGATGTTGGCGGCCACGCCGCCCGCGCCCCGGGCCAGAACTATCGCGTGCCGGGCCCGTGTGGCCGCGGCCAGGCTCGGTCGGGCGTTCACCCGATCGGCGCCCCTCGGTCTGCCCTTCGCCGTGCTGGCGCCGCTCAATCGGGTGGCCTGATGCCGGGCGCTCGCCGTCTGCGCCACCGCGTGCCGCTCGCCCGCTGGCGCGCTGCTGATGGGCACCCGGTATCGGCAGCACCTCAGGGGTGACGGTGGCCGTCGATCCGCCAGACACCGGTGGCTGCCCGAGCACGATGGCCGGCAGCGATTCGGGCGCGTAACCGTGCTGGGCACGGAGGCGTTCGAGCGGCGAGCGAAGGTCGTTCGGGAGGGGTGCGCGGAACTCCCGCACGACGCCGTCGTGTGGTGAACTGAGCCGCAGTGACGCTGCGTGCACGAACTGGCGGCGCTGGCCGGCTGGCCCGCGCACGTTGCCGTAGGTGCGGTCGCCCGCGACGGGGTGGCCGATGAACTGGAAATGGACCCGCAGTTGATGGGTCCGCCCGCTCTGAAGGTCGGCGTCCACGAGCGTGAAGTCGCCGTACCGTTCGAGCACAGTGAATTGGGTGCGGGCCTCGCGCCCCTCCGCCCGCGCGGCCATCCGCTTGCGGTCACGAACGTCCCGCCCGATCGGCGCTTCGATGGCCGCCTCTTCCTCGGGCAGGTCGCCCTTGACGAGCAGGAGGTAGTGCTTGTGGGCGGTACGGTTGCGAAACTGCTCCGAGAGCGCGGCCATCGCGGCGGTCGTCCGTCCGACGACGATCAGGCCGGAGGTGTCCTTGTCGAGGCGATGGACGATGCCCGGCCGGTGCTGGCCGGTCGGGTCGGCGAGGTCCGGGAACCGAGCCAGGAGGGCGTTCACCAGCGTTCCCTCCGCGTGGCCGGGCGCCGGGTGCACCACCAGCCCGGCTGGCTTGTTCACCACGATCATGGCCGGGTCTTGGTACATAACGGTGAGTGGAATGTCGGCGGCGGGCTTCACGTCCGTACGCGTGGTGGCGGGTAGGATGTGGATTCGGACCCACTGGCCCGGGCTGACCCGGTCGCTCGGGCGAGGCAGGCGGTTGTCGAGCGTCACCGCACCCGTCGAGATCAGCCGCTGCCACTCCGTCCGCGAGCGCCCCTCTGCGTACTTCGAGAGGAACGCGTCGAGCCGCTGATTCGCGGCGTACGGCGGTACCACGATCTGCTCCTCACCGTTCGGACGGACCGTCACGCGTGGATGAAGCGGCGCGCGGGGCGGCGGTCGGCGGAACGGCGGGCGCGGTGGGCCATCGGTCATGGGCGTGGCCCGATCACGATCGTCCACCGCCAATATCGGTCACGAGCCTGAGCACGTGAGCAGAAGTCTTCGACCACTCTACTCGAAGGGGAAAACGGGTCGAACGTCTTGACGCGTACTTAGGCATGGTGCTCCACAGCCTGATGCCGTGGGGGGAACAGCACGGTGAAGGCCAGGACCACAACGCCAACGCAGATGGCCGAGTCCGCGATGTTGAAGACCGGCCAGAAGGTCAGGTCGATGAAGTCCACCACATACCCCACATGCACCCGGTCGATCAGGTTGCCGATGGCGCCGCCCATCTGGAGTCCGAGGCAGACGTTCAGGAGCCAGGACGGCTCCGGGATGTAGCGGTACGATCCCACGATAACGCCGATGACGATGATGCCCACCAGGATGAAGAAGGCCGTCTGGTCCTGAAACAGCCCGAATGCCGCCCCTCGGTTCTCGACGTAGGTGAAGCGCACGAACTCGCCCAGCACCGGAATCGACCGAACACCTGAGTCGAGCAGGTGCTCGGTCGCAAGCTGCTTCGTCCAGCGGTCAAAGGCGATGACCGCCAGCGCCGTGCTCAGGAACGCCAGGGTTCGCCGTGACCAGAAGCTCGACGGGCGGGCGTCTGGGTGTCCGCCAAAGAACGATGAGATGCTCACGAGCCGACGACGCCGTTCGCGCGGCTGACCCGCATTGAGAGTGGTTCGCCGTCGATCTGGCCAGTCCAGCCGTGACCCTCGCCATCCGCGTTCGACTCCAACGCCACCGACAGCGTTTCCTCCTTGATGTAGTCGCCGAACTTCTCGAAGACCGTGGCCAGCTCACCGACCGCTGCGTAGCGGGTGACGATGCGGTCCTCGACTTCGAAACCGGCGTCCTTGCGCATCGTCTGGATCCGGTGGACCACCTCGCGAGCCCGTCCAGCGCGCACCAGTTCTGGGGTCAGCCGCGTGTCGAGCACGAGCGTGTAGCCGTCAGCTTCGGCGGCCGCGAACCCGGCCCGGGCCTGAGTCAAGACCTGCACCTCGTCCGGATGTAACACCTCGCCTGCCGCCTCGACGGTCCCGTCCGAGCGGAGTGTGAACGCTCCGTCGCGCAGGGCCTTTAGCACGGGCGGGAATTTCCCGCCGAGCCGTGGGCCGAGCACAGCCGGCTTCGGGCGGACGACGTGGCTGACGGCATCCGCGACATCTCCACCGAGCTCTAGCCGCTCCACGTTCAACTCCCGCTCGATCTCCTCACGCAACGCGTCCGAGAGCGCCGGTGCGCCGGCCGGTGCCCCGACCCGGGCCAGGGTTAGCGGCTGGCGGATCTTGATCGATGCATGCTCGCGCGCCGCCCGTCCCAGGCCGACCAGTCGACGGGCCAGCTCCACCTGACGCTCCAGGTCGACGTCGATGGCCGATAGGTCGACCTCCGGGTAGCGAGTGTGGTGAACGCTCGTGGGCGCCGTATCGTCCATCGAGCGCACCAGATTCTGGTACATCGCTTCGGAGACGAACGGCAGGAACGGCGCGAGCAGGCGGGTCAGGCTCGTCAACACCTCGTAGAGCGTGGCCTGCGCGGCTCGCTTGTCGGCGTCGTCGCTGGCCCGCCAGAAGCGTCGTCGGCTTCGACGTACGTACCAGGTCGACAGGTCGTCCACGAACCGCTCGACGACGCGGACCGGGCCGGCCGCGTCGATCCGGTCCAGACTCTCGCGAACGGCCCCGATCGACGAGTTCAGCCGGCTCAGAATCCAGCGGTCGAGTAGCGAGCGCTCGGCCAGGGCTGGGCGTTCGGCTCGTGGGTCGAAGCGGTCGATCCGTGCGTAGGTCACGAAGAAGCTGTAGACATTCCAGAGCACGAGCAGCCGTCGCTTCACGTCTTCGGCCGGGCCGTACCCGAAGTTCAGGTTCGACAGGACGTTCTGGCCGCAGTACAGCCAGCGCATCACGTCAGCGCCCATCTTCTCGGCAGCCTCGTCGAACCAGATCGCGTTGCCCAGGCTCTTGTGCATCGGCTTACCGTGCTCGTCCATCAGCTTCTCGAAGGCGAGCACCCGCTTGTACGGCGACTGATCCTTCAGGGTCACGCTCATGAACAGCATGCTGTAGAACCAGAGCCGGATCTGCTCGCGCATCTCGGTGATGAAATCAGCTGGGTACCACGTCGCCCAATACTCTCGGTCGTGCAAATAGTGGAGCGTCGAGAATGGCACGATGCCGGCGTCGAGCCAGGCATCCCCGACTTCTAGCACGCGCGTCACCGGCTGGTCACAGGCGGCGCAGCGGATCGCGACCTTGTCGATCCAGGGGCGATGGAGTTCCTGCAACTGCTCCAGGCCGCCGAGCGCCCGCTCTTGAAGCTCCTCGCGCGAGCCGATGACCGTCAGTGTCCCGCAGGTGCACGGGTAGAAGGGCAGTGGCAGGCCCCAGTAGCGCTTGCGACTGATGTTCCAGTCGCCCATGTTGTTGAGCCAGTCCTCCATCCGCTTGCCAGCCGACGACGGCACCCACTCGACGGAGGCGGCGGCTGCCTTCATTCGAGGCCGGATCTCGTCGGCGCGGATGAACCACTCGTCGGCCAGCCGAAAGACCAGTTCCTCACCACATCGCCAGCAGGTGGGGTACCGATGCGCGTACTCCTGGGTACGATAGAGGACGCCCTTTGCTTCGAGGCTTCCGAGGATTGCCGGGTTGGTCTCGCGGACGCTGTGACCGCCGAGCGGCCCGAAGCCGTCCACATAGGTACCCGCCTCGTCGATTGGCGTGATGACGGCCAGAGCGTGAAGCCTGGACAACTCGAAGTCCTCGGCGCCACAGCCTGGTGCGATGTGGACGATCCCGGTGCCCTCGTCCTCGCCCACGTCCTCCCAGGCGATGACCCGGTGATCGACGGTGCTCGCTGCCGGTAGCTCGTCGAACGGTCCCTGGTAGTGCAGGCCGACGAGATCGGAGCCGCGCAGTCGCTCAAGCTCCTGATAGTCGCCCACGAGAAAGCCGGTCGTCCGGGGCGAGAGGTAGTAGGTTCGGTCAGCCTGACGAATGCGCACGTACTCCAGGTCCGGGTGGACCGCCAACGCCACGTTCGCAGGCAACGTCCAGGGGGTCGTCGTCCAGACCAGAAAGTACTCGCCGGGCCGCTCGACGATCGGTAGCGCGATGTACACCGACGTGTGGGTCAGGTCGCGGTACGAGTCCGTTCCGACCAGTTCGTGCTGGGACAGGCCGGTGCCGCAGCGGATGCACCAGGGCATCGAGCGGCTGCCCTTGTAGAGCCACCCCCGCTCGTGGCAGGTCTTCAGGAAGTACCAGATGTGCTCGATGTTGTTGTCGGTGTGGGTGTAGTAGGAATCATCCCAGCGCATCCACTGGCCGAGCCGGATCGATTGCTGGGTGATGACGTCGGCGTAGCGAAGCACTCGCGCCTTGCACTGCTCCGAGAAGCGGTCGAGGCCGTACTCCTCGATCTCGCGCTTGGAATTGAACCCAAGCTGCTTCTCGACCTCGACCTCGACCCATAATCCCTGGCAGTCGAAGCCGTTCTGATAGCGCTCCGAGTAGCCGAGCATCGCGTGATAGCGCTGGTATAGATCCTTGTAGGTACGGCCCCAGGCGTGGTGGACGCCCATCGGGTTGTTGGCCGTGATCGGGCCATCGATGAAGGACCAGCGCGGCCGATCGGCGTTCAGAGCCAGGAGCGTCTCGAAGGCGCGCGTCTCCTGCCAGAACTGGAGGATGTCGCGCTCGAGGGCGGGAAAATCAACGATGCTCGGGACTGACTGATACACGAGGCGACGATCCTCCGGGGGCCGTTCGAGGCGCCCGCGCGTGAGCACGCGGCACCGGCCGAGCGCACGGGACACATACGCCCTCTCCGGCGCTGATTGAATGCTATCAGCGCCGGAAAGAGAGCGTCAACGAGTCAGCGTGCCCGAGGGACACCGTGCGACGTTCCCTCAACGCAGAGGCCCTTCCTCGACCAGCCGCCGCGCATCGTCGAGGTCGGCGGGGGTGTTGACGTTGAAGAACGAGCGCAACGCCGGATCGACCTGCCTCAGTTCATCATCGTCGACATAACGTACCGCCACATCGTCGAGGAAGGAGATCATCCGGCGGTCGCCGCGCGCCAGGGCGGTAGCGATCGCCTGTCGGCACGGTTCACGGCGATAGACCGCGTGCATGGGCTGAGCCTGCCCCTCGATGCGCGGCATGACGACGTCAACCGACTGACCGAGCCGTATGAGTTCGACCAGCAGATCAGGCTGAAGGAATGGCATATCGCAGGCGACGAGCAGGCACAGCGGCGAGCGTGCGGCGTCGAGCGCGGCCAGCAGGGCGGGCAGCACTCCGGCGTGCGGATCCGGGTCGCGCACGGTCCTGAGGTGTGGGGAGCCGTCCAGGCGCGTATCGTTGACGACTGCCAGGAGCTCGTCGGAGAGCGGCGCGACGACGTCGAGCACGTGGTCCAGGACCGTCCGCCCGCCGATCTCGAGCGACGCCTTGTCGATGCCGCCGAGGCGCGAGCCGCGCCCCCCGGCCAGGATAACGGTGGTCAGGCTCATATCCGACACCGCCGCTGCCGCACCGCCTCCCCGGCCGCTCCCAGGCGCAACGTGGCGCTTCTGATATGACCGCGACGGACTCGCCAGACCCAGTCAACAACGGACGGCGCACCGTCATGCGTGCGCTGAGGACGCCACATTACTTCGACGGGTGGTCCTTGTCCTTCTTGTCGGTGAGGCCGGCGCTCTCGCGGAAGTTCTTGATGCCCTTCCCGATGGCGCCTCCGAAATCGCCGAGCTTGCCGGCGCCAAAGAAGATAAAGAAGACCACCAGGATCAGGATGAACTCGACGGGGCCGAGTGAAAACGGCATGGAACATCCTCCTCGACGCTCCGGATTAGGATACCGCCGGCGCGGCCACCGCTCCAGGGGTCCGATTGACCGGAATCTGAACGCCGACGTGAGAGCGCCGGCCCGCGAACCCACCGCATCTGAGCGTCGCCCGGCGAGTGCTTGGGGCACTCACCCAGGTCTGAATAACGTTGGGGCCGGGAGTGCACTCCCGGCCCCGAAAGGTACCGCGTACGGGATTCGAACCCGTGGTCTCCGCCTTGAGAGGGCGGTGTCCTAGGCCGCTAGACGAACGCGGCAGGCGGTCCAACGACCAGACGCTAGTATAGGCCGCTCAGCCGCCGTCACGCAAACTCCGGACGCCAGCAGCCGGCATGCCAGCACGGCAGCGTATTCCTCCTGGTCCCCTGATCCCGCATGCAGAAGAATGGGCTAGGGGTGAGCAGAGTTGCGTGCGACAAGGGGAGTTGGAAGGCGAGGGAGACGCCCCATCTCCGTCCGATTCGCCCGATCCGCGCGGCGTTCTGGCGGCAGCGCGGTGCTATACTCGGCCGGCCGTCGAAGTAGCCGTGCCACTCCACACACGGCTCATCGCCCGGACCGCGACGCCTGGACCCTGAAGCGACGTGCCCAAGGCCGACATCGACCAGTTAGCGCTCCTTGGCTCCGAGTTCCTGCCGACCACGCCCGTTCGGCGGCAGTACCTGGAGGTGAAGGCGCGCCATCCCGACGCCATCCTCTTCTTCCGGCTCGGTGACTTCTACGAGACGTTCGACGAGGACGCGAAGATTGTGGCGCGTGCCCTCGACATCGTGCTCACCGGCCGCGACATGGGCCGTGGTGAGCGCATCCCGATGGCCGGCGTGCCGTATCAGGCCGCCGAGGGATACATCGCGAAGTTGATCGGGCAGGGCCACCGCGTCGCCCTCTGCGATCAGATCGGCGACGTGCCCGCCCGAGGGCTGGTGCGGCGTGAGGTCGTGCGGGTCGTCAGTCCCGGTACGCTCGTCGAAGATGGCTTGCTGCCGGCGCGTGCCAACAACTTCCTGGCTGCTATCGTCCCCGAGCGCAGCGGGGCCGGGCTCGCCTTCGCCGACGTCAGCACCGGCCTGCTCGCCGCGACGGAAGTCGCCGGCCCGTCCTGGCGCTCCCTCCTGTCCGCCGAAATGCTGCGGCTTGGCCCGGTCGAGTGCCTCGTGCCCGGCGAGACGGCCGAAGATGAGGCTGCCCTCGTCGATCTGTTGCCGCCGGGTGCCCGCCCCACCCCGCGCGGCCCGACGACGTTTGCGCCACACCGCGCCGCCGAACGACTCCGACGCCAGTTCCAGGCTGGTACCGTGGCGAGCCTCGGATTCGACGAGCGCCCGCTCGCCGCGCGGGCGACGGCCGCGTTGCTGGAGTACGTCGAGGAGACATTACCATCCGCGATGGCGCTGCTCGACCGGGTGGAACTGTACGATGTCGCGGGTGCGATGGTCCTCGACGGTGCGACTCGGCGGAGCCTGGAATTGACGGCCGGGCTGCGCTCCGGAGGCCGAGCAGGTTCGCTCCTGGAGGCTATCGACGAGACGCGCACCACGATGGGCGCCCGCCTGCTCCGGCACTGGCTCACCCGACCGCTCCTGGACGCCGATGCCATTCACGAGCGTCAGGACGCCGTCAACTGGCTGGTCGAGCACCGGACGGCGCGTGGTCGGCTCGGAGACCTGCTGGCCGCGCTACCGGACCTGGAGCGACTGGGCGGCAAGGCAGCCCAGCGCAGCCTCAGCCCCCGCGACATGCTGGCACTCGCTGCTGCCTGTCGGCTGCTGCCCTCGGTACGCGAGTGCATAGTGGAGGCGTCGGACGCCCTACTTGGTGGGCTTCGCTCTCGATTGGCCGACTTCGATACCCTGGCCGATGACGCTGAGCGAACGGTCGAAGACCCGCCCCCGGCCCAGTTCGGCGAAGGGATCGTCCGGACCGGACGCTGCCAGGAGCTTGACGAGGTTCGCACGCTGGCCGGCGACACCCGAGCCTGGATCGCTCGCCTGGAGCGCTCCGAGCGCGAGCGGACCGGCGTCAAGCACCTGAAGGTTGGCTACAACCGCGTCTTCGGTTACTACCTGGAGCTGTCCCGCGCCGCCCTGAGCCAGCCCACCGATTACTATCAGCGCGAGGCCACTGGCGCCGCCAGCGTCGCCGAGCATGTCGAGCGGCTTGGTTACGTCCGCAAGCAGACCCTGGCAACCGTCGAACGGTTTGTTACGGCCGAGCTTCAGGAATACGAGCTACGGGTCCGTACGGCTCAGGAGGAGATCGTGCGGCTGGAGCGCGCCGTCTACGCTGAACTGCTCGACGCCGCCGCCGCCGCCGCCCGTCCGCTGCTCGACGCGGCTGGCGCGCTCGCCTCCCTCGACGCCCTGACTGGCTTTGCCGAGACCGCCGTCCGTCGCGGCTACGTGCGGCCCGAGCTTGTCGACAGCGACGTGCTGGAGATCGTGGCCGGGCGGCATCCAGTCGTCGAGCGGACGTTGGACGTCGACGGCTTCGTCCCGAACGACACCCGCCTCGGCGGGGAGCACGCAGTGCTCGCCGTGCTGACCGGCCCGAACATGGCGGGCAAGTCGACCTATCTCCGACAGGTCGCGACGATCGTGCTGGTAGCGCAGATCGGCAGCTACGTGCCCGCCCAGTCCGTGCGGCTCGGCATCGTCGATCGAATCTTCGCGCGAGTGGGCGCCCAGGACGACCTGGCGGCCCAGCGCAGCACGTTCATGGTCGAGATGATCGAAACCGCCAACATCCTGCGCAACGCCACGCCCCGTAGCCTGCTGGTGCTGGACGAGATCGGGCGGGGCACCAGCACCTTCGATGGGATCGCCGTGGCCCGCGCGGTGGTCGAGCACATCCATGACAACCCGCGCCTGGGCTGCAAGACCCTCTTTGCCACCCATTACCACGAGTTGGCCGACCTTGCCGACACGCTCGAGCGTGTCGAAAGCCTTCAGGTGGAGGTGCTGGAGCGCGGCGAGCACGTCGTGTTCCTGCATCGCGTCGTCCCAGGTGCCGCCGATCGGAGCTACGGGGTCCACGTCGCGCGGCTGGCCGGCGTTCCGCAGCCAGTCACCAGCCGCGCCATGGCGATCCTCGCTGAATTGGAGCGCGAACGCGGTCCAGCCCGTTCGTCACTCGACAGCTCGGGCAGGGTACCGCTCGACTCTGGAGCCAACTCGAACGGGCAGGGAGGTGCCCCCACCTCCCTGCCCGCGTTGCCGTCAGCCGCCGAGTGCACGACGTTGCGCCGCCTCCGTCAGCTTGATCCGCTCCAGATGACGCCCCTGGAAGCTCTGACCGAGTTGATCGAGCTTACGCGCCTCCTGGCCGACGTGCCGCTCTCAGGCGCTGTCACTCCGCGTCCCAACAGCGTGTCGCCGTTGCTTCGAGACGCCGCCGCGCGTCGTCCGAGCAGCCCAGACGCCGATGGAGCTGACTAGGTGCCCATCCGTCGTCTGACGCCGGCCGTCGCCGCCCGGATCGCCGCCGGCGAGGTGGTCGAGCGGCCAGCGTCGGTGGTCAAAGAACTGGTCGAGAACGCGATTGACGCCGGCGCTCGTCGGATCACCGTCGAGGTCGAGGCGGGTGGGCTCGGCCTGATCCGGGTGTCGGACGACGGGGCTGGCATCGCGGCCGACGACGTGCCGCTCGCCTTCGAGCGCCACGCGACGAGCAAGCTCAGCTCCGATGTCGACCTGGACGCGGTGGCGACGCTCGGCTTTCGTGGCGAGGCGCTTCCGAGCATCGCGGCCGTCGCCGACATCGACTGCCTGACCCGCTCGGCCGACGAGCCGCACGGCTGGTACGTTCGGGTGCGCAGCGGCATGCCCGACCCGCCTGAGCCGGCGACGCGCACGCCCGGTACCACGATGAGCGTCCTCGACCTGTTCGGCGACCTTCCGGCCCGCCGCAAGTTCCTGCGTGGCAAGACCGGCGAGGGTGGCCAGATCACCGTCCTGCTCGCCACTCTGGCGCTCGCGTACCCCGAGATCGCCTTCACGGTGCGCCTCGACGGTCGCCGGGTGCTGGAGACGCCGGGCGACGGCGACCTCGCGAGTGCCGTGGAAGCGGTCCACGGGCGCGGCGTGGTGGGGTACCTCGCCGCGATCGAGCCAGACGAGGCCGATGGCAACCGCGTGACCGTGGCCGGCTGCCTGGGCTGGGGCGACGCGACCCTGCCGACGCGAGCCGGCATCACCCTGCTCGTCAATCGCCGCTGGGTTCAGAGTCGCAGCCTAGGCTACGCCATCGACGCGGCGTACCGCACGCTCGTTCCGGTTGGCCGTTTCCCGATTGCCGTCCTTGACCTACGGGTGCCGCCCGGCGACGTCGATGTCAACGTCCACCCCCGCAAGAGCGAGGTCCGCTTGCTGCACGAGCGTTCCGTGTTCGGGGCGCTCCAGCGCGCGATCCGCCGGACGCTCGCGACTGCCGGCGGACCGCGCCTCTTCGGCGGAGCCGCACCGGACGTTGATGACAGCCAGCGTGACGGGGGTGGCTGGACGCGCGGGCTGCGTGTGCTGGGGCAGGCCGGCAGCACCTACATCATCGCCGAGGGGAATGCTGGCCTGTACCTGGTCGATCAGCACGCCGCGCACGAGCGCGTCCTGCTCGAAGCAGTGCATGCCGCCTTGGAGCAGCGCGGTGAGCGCCAGATCTTCCTCGAACCGGCCGTGGTGGAGCTGACCCCGAGGGTGGCCGCCGTCGTGCGCGAGCATCTGGAGGCACTTACTAGCCTGGGCTACGATGCCGAACCATTCGGGGACGCGGCGCTACTCGTCCGTTCGGTGCCGGCCCCACTCGCCGAGCGCGAGCCGCTTGCGGCGCTCCGCTCCGCCCTTGAAGAGCTGGCCGACGAAGCTCCGCCCGGCGACTGGCGCGAGCGGTTAGCCATCCTGTTCTCGTGCCATGCCGCCGTCCGGGCCGGCGACCGACTCTCCGAGACGGAGATGCTGGCGCTGCTGGAACGGCTTGGCGAAGCCGATCTCTGTCAGGCCTGCTCGCACGGCCGGCCCACCGCCATCCTGCTCAGCCACCACCAGCTTGCGAAGGAGTTCGGGCGTCTCTACTGACTCCTCGACGACGCGACGGGAAGACGGCGACCTCTGGAATGCCAGACGGCCCGCGCCGGGGACACCGGGCGGGCCGTTCGGCCGATGTGGTGGAGACGGAGGGGAATCGAACCCCTCGTCCAGAGCGACTCAGATCGAGACCAGCTACAGGCTTAGTCGGCTCTTTGATCTCGCGCCACGGACCCCTGCCGACCGGGTTCCGCGACGCCAGCCCTCTGATCTTGAGTCAGCCCTAGAAGACGGTCCGGCTGACAGCATTCCGGCTTTGGTGACGCCTGTTACCGACCCACCAGAACGAGGCCGGGCAGACGCTCGCTGGGATTAAGCAGCGAGGGCTAGTTCGTTGGTGCCAGTTACTGGCTTGCCACCTGATTAACGAGGGCGATGGCACCTCGGCCTGCGTTCTCCGACCCTCCTCCCCTGTCGAAACCTAGCGTCCCCGTGCGTACGCTTCCTTCACAACCCGATCGAGCTCTCGCCGCGCATCGCGGTCCGCGATCGTGGCGCGCTTGTCGTATTGCTTCTTCCCCCGGACCACTGCAAGCTCGACTTTGGCATTGCCGCGCTTCGCGTACATCCGGAGCGGGACCAGCGTCAGCCCCTCTTCTTTGCTCTTCACCCCCAGCCGGGCGATCTCCCCCTTGTGGAGCAACAGCCGTCGCGGCCGATCCGGCTCGTGGTTCCAGCGGTTGCCCTGCTCGTATGGCGAGACGTGCACATTATACAGCCAGACCTCGCCGTTTTGCACTCTACCGTAGCCATCGCGCAAATTGACCTTGCCCGCACGCACCGACTTGATCTCGGTCCCGGTCAGCTCGATCCCGGCCTCCAGCGACTCCAGGATGTGGTAGTCGTGGAACGCTTTGCGGTTCGTGGCGAAGACACGCTCGCTCGGTTTGGCGGCGCCGTCCGCCTTCTTTGCAGCGGCCGCCGACTTGCCAGCCATCGCCGGCCCTCCCTCAACTCTGGAGCCTTAGCTCGCGAGGATGTACTGGATGGCGGCGTCGACCTGCGGATCGGTCTGGACCGTCGGATCGGTCGTCGCCGGGGTGTCGGCCGGCAGCGCGACGATCCGGTCCGGCGTCAATCCGACCCCCTGGAGGCGCTGCTCGTTTGGCGTCAGCCATTGGGCGGTGGTCACCCGCAGACCCGACTTGTCGCTCAGTTGGTGCACGTTCTGGACCGTGCCCTTGCCGAACGTCTGCTCGCCGATCAGGATCGCCCGCCCGTTGTCACGCAGCGCGCCGGCCAGGATCTCTGAGGCACTGGCCGTGCCCTTGTTGACGAGCACGACCAGTTTGGCGTCAGTCGCGGCGCCGGCTGAGTCGGTCTTGTAGATCTTGCGGCTGCCGTCGCCACTCACCTGGTACAGCACGACGCTACCGCTGGTGAGGAACTGCCCCGCCGTTTCGACAGCCGTATGCAGGTATCCACCGGGATTCGCGCGCAGGTCGATGACGACGCCGTGCGGCTGCTGCGCCATCAAGTCTTGCATCGCCGTCGCCATCTCGGACCCCGTCGAAGCCGAAAAGGTGCTGATCCGCACGTATCCGACCTGATGGTCGAGCAGTCGAGTTCGGACCGACTTCATCTTGATCTCGGCCCGGGTCATTGTGAACGTCAGGGGGTCCGCGACGCCCAGCCGTGCGACCGTCAGCGTGACGTCGGTGCCGCGCTGCCCCCGAATCAACTCGACCGCGTCGTTCAGCGACTTACCATTCAGCGACTTGCCGTCGACTTGAACGATGATATCTCCGGTCCGCATGCCCGCTTTGGCGGCCGGGGTGTCGTCGATGGGCGCGACGACCGTCAGCTTGCCATCCCGCAGATCCACCTGCACGCCGACGCCGTCGAACGAGCCCCGCAGATCGGTCTCGTTGACGTCGCGCTGAGCGGGCGTCATGTAGATGGTGTACGGGTCGCCAACCGCCTCCACCATCCCCTTGACGGCGCCGTACATCATCTTCTGATGGTCGATCTGGCCCTTGTCGTAGAACTCCTTCTCGACGATCTGCCAGGTCTCCCAGAACAGCCTGAACCGCTGCTGCTCGTCGCTCGACAGGACAGCTTCTTCGGTGGCCCGCGCGGTCGAGGGCTGAAGGTTGTCGAGAACGGCGAGCGGGCCGCCCGGCTCGAACCGCCCGAACAGGTAACCGCTGACGAACGCCAGCCCGAAGGCGAGCACCGCGACGATGCTGGTGAGCGCTATGCTGGACAGACGCGTAGGGGGCCGAAGGCGGGACACAGACGGGCCTCCTGCCCCGATGATATCCGTACCTTTCCGGATCGGGCAACGAGCAGCGGTCACGATTTCCCGACGCTCCGGCCTATGCCACGGTTCGGGTTCTGGATTGAGGATCGACCGATGGAGTCACGCGGGCGATCTGATGGCCGGTATACGAGCGCGGGCGACGTCACTGGACGGACGCTCGGGCCGGCGCTACCGCTCTGGCGGCTCCGCCAGCGCCTCGGCAAGCTCTTCGGCCGATGCGCTGTAACGGTCGAAGACGTCTCGCAGGTGCGACGTCTCGTAGTGGGCATAGATCTTCTTGGTGGTCTCGGGACTGGCGTGTCCCAGGATGTCCTGCACTTCTGAGAGCTTGGCGCCTCGGTTGAGCATGACGCTGGCCTTGGCATGGCGAAAGTCGTGGGTTGTTGCATCCACCCCGACGGCGGCGGCGTAGCGCTTCACCACATCCCAGACCCCCTTGGGGGAAAGCCGCCAGCGCCGTCCGCCCGGCCCCGCTTCGCGGCCCCGACCGAGGTCGTGGCGCAGGAAGAGCGGCACGTAACGGTCGGCGCGGGCATCGAGGTAGGCGCGGATGGCTGCCAGCGCCGCATCGTCGAAGAACACCACCCGCTCTTTGTCACCCTTGCCGGTGACGAGCGCCTGGCGGGCACGGCCATCCTGGACATCGGCTCGGCTCAGCCGCGCGACTTCTTCGCGGCGCATGCCGGTGGTGAACAGGGTCCGAACGAGCGCCCGGTCGCGCAGCACTTCCAGGCGGGCCCCGCCGCCCGCGCGCTCGGCTGGGGGAAGCGGCAGGCCGTCGACATGGGTGACAATCAGCACCAGGCGCGGGTCGATCCGGGGCGTGCGGTACGGCACCCGGCCCATCACCTCGCGCAGGTTGTCCCGGAGCTCCTCGAAGGTGACGTCAGGCGCGAGGTAGTGGCGACGCGCCAGGAAGCGACAGAACGCCCGCACGCCGGCCACGTAGGTCGCGACGGTGAAGCGGTCGTCCCGTCCGTAGCTGTGTGTCAGCCAGCCGTAGAACCGTTCGAGGATGGCTCCGTCGAGCTCGTCGGTTCGCCGAGCGGCTGGATCCAGCCGCGCGGCGACCAGAAATTCATGAAAGCGTGCGAGTGCCGTGCGGTAGGTCGACGCTGTACGCGGCGAACGGCCGGCCAGGCTCGCGATGAACTCGGCCTCGGCCCGCACGAGGGCGGGCGCAGGGGAGACAGCCGTAGGCGCCGTCCCGCGCGCCGCGCCCGACGGCGCTTCCCTCGCAGGCTCCGCCGAGCGGGGAGTCCGGAAGGAGGCCACGCCGCCCGTTTGCAAGATCTGCCGCTGCCCGCTCGGCTCGACTGCCATGACTGCATCACGCTCGCCGTTCGTAGAGCAAGACGCGGATGTTCTGGAAGGTGCGTTGTCGAGCCGCATAGCCCCGCCGTATCAGCCACTCGCGGACGGCTTCCGACGTGTCACCCTCGAACGTCGAGTCGTACTCGTGGGAAAGAACGAGCCAGATCCGCGGATGGCGCGCGCTGAACTCCGGCAGGCGGCTCGTGCCAGATTCGAGTGCGCGGTAGTAGCCGACCGACTCGGCCAGGTCGATCCAGTCAAACGGCTCCAGGATTTCTGATCGGGGAGTGTGGGGCTGGCCGCCGCCGAGCCAGCCCCCGTAATACTCGTAGCCAAGCTGGCCCCGCTTCGAGATGAAGATCAGCCCGTCGTCCTCACGCATCTGTCCGACGAGGTAGCTAACCGCGCCCCGCCAGTTCTCGCTCTGGCGTACTTCTAGGCCGCTCACGGCCGACCACACGAGCAGCGCTACGATGCCGACGAACACGCTCACACCGAGAAGCCGGGGGCGCAGGGCCGCGATCCCGAGAGCCGCGAGGAGCGGGAGCGCCGGCATCGCGGCGAAGAGGTAGCGCTCGCGGAACATCGGTTTGACGTAAGACAGCGTGAAGACGAGCAACACCGGGACCAGCAGCCAGAGCAGGGGTGCCAGCACGAGCGATAGCCGGTCGCGGCTCCGCAGTCGCACCGCCCCCACCACGCCGATACCGGTAGCCAGCAGGCCGAGAGCGGCCTGGCTGGCCAGGAGCGGCAGCGTCGCGCCGGCGTACAGTCGGAACAGGGTAAACAGATCGCCAAGATCGCTGCGGCGAACGTGCAGAATCTGACTGCCGTCATCGTTCACCAGGAAGAACGGGGCGAACGGCAGGCACAGCAGGCCGGCCGCCACTCCGCTCGTCACGAAGGCGCGAACTTCAGTCCAGCGCCAGCGTATGGCTATCACGAGCGTGTGTGCAGCGACGAAGAACACGGTGAAGAAGTGGGCGTAGAAGCTGAGCGCGGTCCAGATCGCGTAGCTGGCCCAGGCGCGGCGCCGGCCATCCTGAAGCGCCCCGAGCAGCGCCAGCCACGACAGCGCCGTGCAGAGCGCCCAGAGCGAGTACGCCCGCGCCTCCTCCGACATCTCGGCGTGGTAGACGTTGACCGCAACGAGGAGGGCAGCGGCGAGGCCGGCCCAGCGCGAGCCGAGCCGGGCACCCAGCGTGTACATGACCGGCAGTACGGCCAGCCCGAACACGACAGAAGGCAGGCGCATCCAGAACTCGTCGGCCGTCGGCCCGACCAGTCGCGACCAGCCGAACATGACGAGGTAGTACAGCGTCTGATTGGCCTCCTCGCCATAGAGGACGGCCAGCAGCGTGCGGACATCCTGCGCGGCCAGCCCGACGCTGAAGAGCTCGTCGACCCACATGCTCCGGCCGCCGACGTCGCGCAGGCGCAGCGCGGCGCCCACGGCGATGGCGGCCACCAACGCCGCCGGCACCACGAGCGATTGCCACCGCGGTCGAGATGCCGCGCCTACGGTTGGCACACCGAGGGCAGGCGCACTCACGCGGACGCTGGCCACGCAGGTAGGCTCGGAACTGGCCAAAACACGGCCTGGAGTATGCCGCGAGACCGCCGGCGAACGCTCAGGTTTCGGATGCCGTACCCGCGAACGGCCGAGCGCCGCGCACAGGAGCGACTGTGACCGAGTGCGTAAGCTAATTGTTCATATGTCGGGCACTCGACCATTCGTCAGGCGCCGTCAGCATTCGGTACCTCATCATTAGCAGACGAGGTCGGCGGCCCACGTGCGACCTCTGAAGACCGAAGGCTGACGGCTGCTAGTTCGACGCTGACGGCCTATACCCGGCCACCGCTCCTCGTCGCTCGTCGACTCGGTTCCAACTTCTGTTGGCCGGCCTGATCTGGCTTCTTCTCCGTGCCCAACGGCATCTGGCTGGTGGCGAAGGGCAGACGATCCGTCGAACGAGATCACCAACACAGTTTGGACCGAGTCCGCCCGTCGAAAGGTCCAAAGCCCTGGGCCTGGCTCTGGTAGAATCGGCCGGCCCGGCCGCGCGGCCCGGCTGAGACCATCTGCACCGGGAGTCCGCGTGTTCGTTGCCGCCGATGCCGCGCCGCTCGACAACCGGCCACCGGACGATGGCCGCTCCGCTGCGCGGCAGCAGGATGACCGGCCGCCGTGGCGGCGACGCCACGGCCGACGCTGCTGGCCGGACCTCGCGCTCGTGACGCTGCTCGTACTGCTGGCCGGGTTGGCGCGGCTGCCGAACCTTGGGCTTTACACGATCTCCTTTCCCGAAGGCATCCGAGCCGCTCAGCTTCAGCTCATGGGGGCCGGCTATGAGCCGTGCGTCGAAATCTTCTGTAACCAGGGGCCACTGCTCTTCTACGCCCTCTATCCAACGTACGCCCTCCTGGGGGGCACCCTCGAAGCCGTCCGCAGCGGCGTCGTGCTCTTCTCGCTGCTCGGCCTCGTCGCTACCTACTGGGTTGGCCACTTGCTCGGTGGGCGGGTCAGCGCCGTCATCGCGACCGCCCTGGTGGCGCTCAGTCCGACCTACCTGAAGTTCTCACGGCTCGCCCTCGCCGAGGTGCCGGCGACTGCGCCGGCCATCGCGGCGGTGGGCGCGGCCCTCGTGTATCAGCGCACCGGCCGCACCCGCTGGCTGGTCCTGGCCGCGCTCTTGACCGCGCTGAGCCTGCTCCTCAAGCCCGTGACGCTGGCGGTCTGCGTGCCGGTGGGGCTGGCAGTGCTGCTGCGTGCCGAGCGCCGCTGGCGCAACCTGCTGCTGCTCGTGGTCGTCACCGGCATGGCGATCGCCATTCCGACGATCCTGATCGGCTTCTCGGAGATCCTCGAGCAGGTCGTCGCCTTCCGGCTCCGCAGCCGAACGGCCGAAGGACGCGGTATCGGCTGGAACTGGGGTCGGATCGTCGAAGAGTTGTCCGGCGATCGGCCCGGTCTCTTTGGCTTCATGCTGGCCGGCACGATCGTGGCGCTGGCCCGCGTGCGCCGCGACCTGATCCCGCTGCTGGCCTGGGCACCGGCTTCGCTGCTGCTGCTGCTGGTCCATACGCCGCTGCACGGCAAGCACATCGTCACGCTGATCCCCCCCGCGGCACTGCTGGCCGGCGTCGGCGCCGCTTACGCCTGGGCGGCCCTGCCCACTCGTGCCGCGAGCGTCGTGCTCCGCGACGGCCGCGCGCCGACGAGCCCAGCCGCCGCACGCCGCCTGGCCGACCCTCCAATCAGCCCGAGGCTCGGCCAGGCGCTCGCCGTCCTCGTAGCGTTGGGCCTGGCAACTTATGTCGTGTTCCTGCCGGCTGTCGCCCAGCGTGACGCCGACCTGATGTTCGATCCGGATCCCCTCGAGAACGACCCGCCGTCCTACTGGTACCCCGAGGTCGCCGCCACCTTGCACGACCTCACCGACCCGGCCGACAAGATCGTGACCGATCATCCGTACCTGACCTTCCGCGCCGGCCGGCTGGTCCCGCCGCCGCTGGTCGAATCATCGGTGACGCGCGTGGTGGCCGGCTCGCTCACCCCCGAGGACGCCATTGCCGAGGCAACCCGCTACGATGCCAAAGCGGTCCTGCTCTGGGCCGACAAGCTCACCACCATGCGCGAGTTCAAGACCTGGGTCGACCGCACGTTCGTCCCGGTTCGGGCGTATGCTGCCGACGGCGAGGCGATCCCGACCCTCTACGTCGCCGGGGATTACGTGGCCCGCGCTCGCGCGGTCATCGCACCGCTCGCCCCCCACCGGGTGGACGCCGACTACGATGGCGGCATCCGGCTCGTGAGCTACGGCGTCGACGCGACGCGCGTGCCAGCCGGCGGCCTGACGTCCGTCACCGTCGACCTGCTCGCCCGTGAGAAGCCGGCCGTTAGCTATCAAGCGGTCTTCCAGCTACGCGGAGCCGATGGTGTCGACATCTGGAAGAGCGACGAGTTAGCCATCGGCGGACTGGGGCCAGGTGCGGCCAACTGGTCGGCTGGCCGCGCGATGTCGCTCTCGGCGCTGGTCCGCCCCAACCGTGCAGCAGCGCCCGGCGAGTACAGCCTGTCGGTGCGGCTGTACGATCCGCGTGCGAAGCGTTTCGTTGACTCGACCCTGACGGGCGTCGAGCCGGGCCGCCCGGACCCCAAGGGTGTCACCCTGACGACGCTGACCGTCCTGCCAGCGGAGAGCCGCTGAACGGCGCCCGGCGCGCCACCCGTATGCACCATCGTACGCCTCTGCCGATGAGCCGCAAGACCGTGTCGGCGAGCCAGACGAGGATGGGCAAGCCGAAGATCGCCAGGCTCCGATAGCTGTAGAGCCACCAGGCGCTGGTGTCGATGAAGCCGAGCAGCGGATAGATCAGCAGCATGCCCCACGCCAGCACCACGACGAACCGCGTGATGGCTGACCGAGGGAGCAGCGCGGCCGGCAGCAGCGCCGCCAGGACGTACCAGGGCCAGAACCACGTCAGCGTGACGTAGAACAGGGCCAGGCAGACCAGCAGCCAGCCTCGGATCAGGGCTGCGAACGAACCGGTGCCGAAGACGAGCGCCAGCACGAACGCGATCCCGAAGACTGCCCACCCGACCGTGCGGATCCACCAGTTCGCTGCCTGAAGCTCTGGCGTGCCGAGCGGCCCCCTGGTGAGGCGTACGATCTCCGGGTCGGTGGCCGCGTAGGCTGGTGGATCGATCGGGCCGAGCGCGCTCGTCGAGAGGTAGCCGATCTGACGGGTTGACGGGAGAAACACCCTGATCCAGCCGTTGCGTTCGGGCGCAAGGACCAGCGCATCCTGCCAGGCCGTGACCTCGGCGAGGGTGTCGCCGGTACCGTCGCGGCCAGACATGAGCACCGTCGGGCTGTGCGTCCCGAACCACCAGCCAGCGAAGGTGAGCGGGATCTCCAGATCTTCGCGGCTCGTGCCGAAGGCAACCCGCAGTTCTCCAAGCGCCACCTCGTCGAGGCTGTTGACGTAGCGGTCCGCGCCCGAGCCGAGCGTCCGGACCGCCAGCGTGGCAGGGCCGGCCCAGACCGGCAGCACTCCCGCCGCGACGACGAGTGCACCCACCAGCGCCGACCTCACCACTACGAGCGCGCGCTCACGCCAGCGACCCGCGTGCCGCAGCGCGTAGATCCCGAGCAGCGGCAGAAGCGCCAGGGCCGTCACCTTGACAAGCCCCGCCAGCAGCAGCACTCCAACCGCCAGCGCCGTGGAGCGCGCCCGCGCGAGCAGCAGCGCGCCGACCATGAGCGCCGCCATCAGCGCGTCGTTGTGCATGCTCAGCCCGCACTCGACCACCACGAACGGCGACCAACCGATCAGCACCGTCCCGGCGAGCGCCCGTTCCGGGTCGTAGCGTCGTAGCCCCAGGTAGGCCAGCCCGGTCGCAGCCAGTGCGCTCGCCCCCGCCGTCACCCGGAACAGCAGCACCGTCAGTCCGACGTCTTCCCCGCCGATGCGCGCGAGCAAGCCCGATAGCAACGTCCAGGCCGGGCCGTAGAAGCTCGGCACGAACTTCCAGTAGACGGCCGGGTAGAAGATATCCTGGGGATAGTCGGCCGGGACCGACAGGTACGGGTTGGCGCCGTAGACGGCGTAGATGCGGCCATACGAGATGTAGCTGTAGATGTCGCCCGAGAGCGACCATGGTGCCAGCACTGCGGCGGCCTGGAAGGCGGCGGCGAAGAGGCCGACAACGATACCCACGAGCAGGCTCGGCCGGCCTCGCGCCACTACGCTGGCGGCAAGGTAGCCGGCGAACAGTACCGTGATCGTCAGGGTGTACCCAACGGCCGTCTTCGTCTGTGCGTAGACGAGCGCGGACAGCGTCACAGCCGGTCGCGGGTACGAGACGGTGAACCACGCGGGCAGCGGCACCGTCCACGACGCCGGCGTTGGCGTGGCTTGCGAGAGCCAGGTCAGGCCGGCAAAGAGCCAGATATACGCCACGAGGCTCGCGGCCCCAAGCGCCGCGAGCCCCAGAGCCTGGGCGAGCGTCCGTCTACGGATAGATCCCACGCGTGAGCGTCGCCTCGGCGACCCGGCCCACCGCCAGCATGTACGCGGCCGACCGCAGATCGACCTCGTGCTCGCGGGCAAAGTGGTGCGTCTCCTCGAACGCGCGGGTCATGATCCGCCGCAGTCGGGCGTTGATCTCCTCGAGCGTCCAGAAGAACGCCTCGCGGTCTTGCACCCACTCGAAGTAGGAGACGGTCACGCCGCCGGCGTTGCAGAGAATATCGGGGATTAGCAGCACGCCCTTGTCCCGCAGGATCGCGTCCGCGTCTGGCGTGGTGGGCCCGTTCGCGCCCTCGGCGATGAGTTTCGCCTTGATATCGCCGGCGTTGCGGGCGGTAATCTGGCCCTCTATGGCCGCCGGCACGATGATGTCGCAGTCCACCCCGAACAACTGCTCCGATGGAATCCGCTCGGTACGGGGTGTCCCGACGATGCTACCGGTCTCCTGGGTTTGACGGCGGGCGAGCGTCAGGTCGATCCCATCTCCACGGAAGATGGCCCCGGTCGCATCACCAATCGCCACGATTTTCGCGCCGGCCTCGGCCAGAAACCTTGCTGCCGCGCCCCCGACGTTCCCGAAGCCCTGGAGGGCGACCCGTGCCCCCCGCAGGTCGAGCTTGATGAGCTTCGCCGCTTCCTGCACGCAGTAGACGATGCCCCGTCCGGTTGCGTCTTGACGGCCCTCTGAGCCGCCGATCGAGAGCGGCTTGCCAGTGACGACACCCGGCACCGAGTAGCCCTGGTGCATCGAGATGGTGTCCATGATCCAGGCCATCGTCTGGGCGTTCGTGTTCAGGTCTGGCGCCGGCACGTCGCTCTCAGGGCCGATAAGTACCGAGATTTCGGTGGCGTACCGTCGCGTGAGGCGCTCCAGTTCCCGCATCGAGAGTTGCTTTGGATTACAGACGACGCCACCCTTGGCGCCGCCGTACGGAATCCTGACGACGGCACATTTCCAGGTCATCCACATGGCCAGCGCCTTGACCTCGTCAAGGGTCACATCCGGGTGGTAGCGGATGCCGCCCTTGGCCGGCCCGCGCGACAGGTTGTGCTGAATGCGATAGCCAGTGAAGACGGAAATCGTGCCATCGTCCATCTCGACAGGGAAATGGACGATCAACTCGCGGCGCGGCTCGCGCAGGACGGCCCGCATGCTCGGGTTGAGCCGCAACCGATCCGCCGCCGCTTCCAACTGCGCCTGGGCAATCGCAAAGGGCGAATCGCTGCCCTTCCCGATCTCGGAACTACTCGTTGCCACCGTGTCCTCCCAAGGCTGATGTCAGGAATACCCGGCACAAAAAAGGCCGACCGAGTCACGTAACATTCGATCGACCTGCCGCCTCGCACGGCCAGTGCCGGCCCCGAGGGCACCGGGCGAGCCGGCCTCTCCACCAGCCCTCTCGTCATGCGACGCTGCATGCCGACGTGTCGCCAGCAGTGTAGCACGGCCGGCCGGCGCGGGCGCCGTGTTTCTGTCTGCTACGATTCGCCGACCAGGAAGCGTTGACTGGCCGGTGCGGCAGCAGCCCGCCGTGCTCGGCCGGCCCCAGCACTCCTCAGGAGGAAGTTCGTGGTGCAGAAAGCTGAGCGGCTGAGCAAGCTGCCGCCGTACCTGTTCGTCCAGATCAGGAACAAGATCCGTGAGGCCCGCGAACGCGGCATCGACGTCATCAGCCTGGGCGTCGGCGATCCGGATCAGCCAACGCCGGCTCACGTGGTTCAGGCGCTCCAGGCTGCCGCCGAGGATCCAGCCAACCACCAGTACCCGACCGACGAAGAGAAGGGCATGCTCAGGTTCCGGCAGAGCGTAGCTGGCTGGTACAAGGAGCGCTTCCACGTCGATCTCGACCCTGAGCGCGAGGTGCTGGCGCTGATCGGCAGCAAGGAGGGCAACCACCACCTCTGTCTCGCCACCTTGAATCCTGGCGACACGGCTATCCTGCCCGATCCTGGCTACCCAGCCTACTTCGCGAGCGCCGTCTTCGCCGGGGCGCAGGTCGAGCGCATCCCGCTCTACCGCGAGGACAGCTTCCTGCCGCGCTTCGACACGATCCCTGAGGACTTGTCACGGCGCGCCCGACTGCTCTTCCTCTGCTACCCCAACAACCCGACCGGTGCCGTCGCGCCGCTCTCGTTCTGGCAGGCGGCCGTCGCCTGGGCGAAGCAGTACGACGTCATCCTCGTCAACGACAACCCGTACAGCGAGATCGCCTACGACGGCTACCGCACCACCAGTATCCTCCAGGCCGAAGGTGCGATGGACGTGGCAGTCGAGTTCAACTCGCTCTCCAAGCCGTACAACATGACCGGCTGGCGGATCGGCATGGCGGTCGGCAATCCGGACCTGATCGCCGGTATCGCGCAGGTCAAGGAGAACACCGACTCCGGCATCTTCAACGCGATCCAGTACGCCGGCATTGCGGCGCTCGAAGGTCCGCAGGAGCCGACCCGTCAGTTGATCGGGCTGTATCAGCGCCGGCGGGACCGGGTACTCGAGACGCTCCGTGCCATCGGCCTCAACCCGGATACCCCGAAGGCCACCTTCTACGTCTGGTCCCCGACCCCGAACGGGATGTCATCCATCGACTTTGCCAGTCAGATGCTCGACCGGGCCGGCGTCGTCATCACGCCGGGCATCGGCTACGGCCAGCACGGCGAGGGCTTCTTCCGGATTTCGCTGACGGTCCCGGATGCCCGCCTCGACGAAGCGTTGGAGCGCATCCGCACAGCCTTCGCCTGATCTGGGCTGAGGCGAAGAACATTTCGCCGCAGTCGGTGCCCACTCCATACTGGTTCGCCAGGTGGTGACGGGGCGCCGACTGCCAGACGGAGCGCTGGAGGGTCCATGACTCGGCGGCCGGGGCGCCTCCCGAGTGTCAGGTTGCTGCTTGGTCTGGCGGCCGCGACCGTCGGCGTGTTGGTGGCCGATGCCAGTTGCCAGGTCACGGACGGCGTCGTCGTCGACAAGCGGGAGAGCGTCGAGCGGCTCATCGACCCCTACTGGCGTCCGGTCCGCGAGGTCGTCGTCCATTTCACGCCCGACGACGACCGAGCGCTCGCGATCCCGTGGCAGCCGCGGCGCTGGCGTGACGGCGTGACCGTGCCCCTCCCGACCAGCCTTGACGACTACGACCAGCTCCGGCCGGGCGCGCAGGTCCGGGTACGCTACTTCCCACCGCTTCCGGACGCCGCCCGATTTGCAGACCAGCCGCTCGCGGACGTTGCCTTCGGACCGCTATGGGAAGGGCTCCGAGAGTCGGGGATCCTGCTCGACGTGCTCCTCCTGGCCTGGGTCATCCTGGCGACGTGGCGCAGGTGGTGGCCGGGCTTCTTTACGCGTGATCCCCGCAAGCTCGGCCTGCTGTTGGTGCATCTCCTGATGCTCCAACTCCTACCGCTCTCCTTGCTGGGCACGGCCGATCTGGTTCCGCCGCCGACGGACCCGGTCGCCTCAGCCGCGGCAACGCTCCAGGAATCGCAGACGATCCGCTCCGTTGGCCACACCCGGTATGGAGGGTCTACGCAGACGCTGACGATGGACCTGCCCCGGCCCTTTGTGCGCGTGCTGCTCCGCTTCGTGCCCGCCGGTCGGGACCAGCCGGTCGTAACCGTGGACGACGTGACCCCAGAGAGCGTCGCCGGTCTGACCGACGGCGACGAAGTCAAGATCGTGTACCCCACCGCTAACCCACGTCTCGGCCGGCTCGAACTGGCCGACCGCGGTCACCGCCGGGAGAACCGTCTGTACGCGCACGCGCTCGTCACGCTCCCGTTCGTGGGCCTGCTCCTCGTGGGGCAGGCGGCGACCTGGCTCGTCTGGGGCCTGGGTCGCACCAGTCGCCGCGCCGGCCAGCCTGGGGGCAGCCCCGGTCCGTGAACGTTCTGCGTGCCTCCCAAGGTGAGCGTGCGTCACCTCCCGGCTCGTCTGATGATCCCGAACCGAGAGGAAGAGGCACGCGCTCACCTCGGCGACCGCTCTTGGTCCGCTACTCGCACCCGGCCAGCCATCCGACTGAGTCGTAGCGATGACGGAGACGGTTGCTACGCCTGCCGCAGCCGTCGGATCAGGTCATCGCTCAAATCGCCACTACAGACCTCTTCGACCGGGCCGGTCATCCAGATCTCGCCGTCCTCGGCCAACCGAATCTTGAGTTGACCGCCGTCCATCGAGATCGTGACGTCGCGGTCGATCAGCCCGTGATGGAAACACGCTGCTGCGACCGCGCACGAGCTCGATCCGGACGCCAGCGTCTCGCCGGCCCCCCGCTCCCAGATCCGAATTCGTACCTCAGAGGAGGAGAGCACCTGCGCGAACTGGACGTTCGTTCGATTCGGGAAGGCCGGGTGATGCTCGAACTTCGGACCGAGCCGAGTGAAGTCGACCGCTGCGAGGTCCGGCACGATCTCGACGCAGTGGGGGTTGCCAACTGACACCGAGGTGATGGTGTGGCGCTCCCCGTCCACCTCGATCACGGTCAGTCCTTCGTCGACGGTGGCCGCGCCCATGTCGACCGTGATATCGGCGATCCGGCTGTCGACAAGCCGAAGGGTGGCGTGGACGATTCCACCTGGCGTCTCGATGGTGAACGACTCGGCCTTCGTGAAGCCGTGGTCGAAGAGGTACTTGGCGAAGATTCGGACGCCGTTGCCGCTTTTCTCGGCCTCGCTGCCATCCGGGTTGAGAATCCGCAGCCCGAAGTCGGCCCTCGACGACTCAGTCGCGAGTAGGATGCCGTCTGAGCCGACTCCGTAGTTGCGGTGGCAGATCAGCTTGATCGCCCCCTCGGTCAGCTCCGGGATGCGGCTCGACGGCCGGAGGACGATGTAGTCGTTTCCGAGGCCATGCGATTTGACAAATTCGGGCACGGAACGTTCACCTCGCAGAGTTGACGTATCAGCCGCGCCGGGTCTCGGTCAGGAACCGCTCGACCAGCGCCGCGGCCCGAGCGTACCCGTCCGGCCCTGCTTCGATCCACTCGTAGCCGCCCTGGCGCCGCAACCAGACCTCTTGCCGACGAATGTAGCCGTGCGTCGACCATTTCGTTCGCTGGACGGCCTCGGCCAGCGGCATCCGACCCTTCAACGCCGCCAACATCTCGCGGTATCCGGTCGACGACATCGAGGGGAGGCCCTCGTCGTAGCCGCGCGCCAGCAGCGCCCGCACCTCGTCGAGCCAGCCAGCCGCCACCATCTCATCGACTCGGCGGTCCACCAGTTCGTACAGGCGGGGCCGAGGCAGCGTCAGCACGAGCCGCAGCGCCGGAAGCGGCTCTGACCGTCGCCGCCCGGCCGCCGAGAACGGTTCGCCCAGGGCTTGCGTCACCTCGATGGCCCGCACCACCCGCCGTACGTTGGCCGGGTCGATGGCAGCAGCGGCGACCGGGTCGAGCGCGGCGAGGCGGGCATGGAGCGCGGCCGGACCGCGCTCGGCCGCTTCCCGCTCCAGGGCCGCCCGCAGGGCCGGATCGGGCGCCACCCGCGGCGGCTCGATCCGATCGACGAGCGCCTGGAGGTAGTGCCAGGTTCCGCCCACGATCCAGCCAATCTGGCCGCGCCGTCCGAGGTCGGCCAGCACCGCGTCGGCGTCGTCACGGTAGCGGACGACCGAGTACGGCTCGTCCGGATCGACGTAGTCGATCAGGTGATGGGGAGCCTGCGCCCGCTGCCGCGGCGTGGGCTTGGCCGTCCCGATGTCCATGTAGCGGTACACCTGGCGCGAGTCGGCCGAGACGACTTCGCCGCCGAAATGCCCCGCCAGGGCAATCGAGAGCGCCGTCTTGCCGACCCCGGTTGGGCCGGTGATGACGACGAGCGGTCCGCTCCTGGGGCGCGTGGTGTCCATCATGCCAGTGCTATACTCGCCTCGTGGCGACAATCATTGACGAGCGACTCTCCAAGCTGAGCGCGACCATCGACGCCTGGATGCGGCCGTACCTGACCTCCCCGGCCAGCCCGGTCGATCGGTTCTACCAGATGATGGCGTACCACCACGGCTGGTGCGACCCCAACGGTGTCGCGCTCGCCCGCCCGGCCGCCAGTGGCAAGCGGGTTCGTCCGGCCTTGACGGTTCTGACCTGTGAAGCATTCGGTGGCTCTCCTGAAGCGGCGCGCGGACCGGCCGTCGCTGTGGAGTTGATTCACAACTTCTCGCTCGTCCACGACGACATTCAAGACAAGAGCGATCAACGCCGGGGTCGAGATACCGTCTGGAAGCTCTGGGGCGCGGCCCAGGGGATCAACGTCGGGGATGCGCTCTTCTCGCTGGCTCAGCTTGCCCTCGTCGATCACGCCGATGCCCACCCTCATCTCGCTCAGGCGGTCCGACTGCTCAACCAGACCTGCGTGCGGCTGTGTGAAGGCCAGTTCCTCGACCTGGAGCTCGAGTCGTTTGGGGACGTCTCGTTTGCACTCTACGAGGCCATGATCGAGCGTAAGACCGGCGCGCTCATTTCCTGCTCGGCAGCGCTGGGAGCATGGGCCGCCCGTGCCGACGATGCGTCCATCGACGCGTGCGCCCGCTTCGGCCGTGAGCTCGGGCTTGCCTTCCAGTTCCAGGACGACTTGCTCGGCGTCTGGGGCGATCCGAAGCAGACCGGCAAGCCAATTCGCGACGACGTTCGCAGCCGCAAGAAGGGGCTGCCGATGGTCCTCGCCCTCGATATGGCAGACGACCCGACGCGCAAGGAGATCCTAGGCAGCCTCGCCGCCCCGGCGCCTCTCCCCGATGAACAGGTCGAGCGCCTGGTCCACCTGATGGACCGGCTCGGGGCCCACGAACGGGCGCAAGAGATGGTCGATGAGCGCTTCGCCGCGCTCGAGCGAGCCATCCGCGAGGCACTGCCGCCCGGCCGTGCCGGCGAGTTGTTGGCCCTCTGCGACCGGCTGCGCGTTCGCGTTCACTGACGCACGAGCGCGTTCTCGCTTTCCGGGCGGGATTCGCTTACAGCGTGGCCAACTTGGGCAGCCTCGAGTCCCCCTGCACCTCGGCCACTGCTTGCATCTCGGCGCACTCCGCTATCGCTGCGTCCAGCCGGAGCAGGATCTCGTTCGTCAGCAGGACGCTGTCCGTCGTCACCCGCAGCCGCTCCCTGGCATCAGTACGAATCCACTCCAGCCGGCCGCCAGCCACGAGCTCACGTAGCGGCTCGGCGATGAGCGCGCGCACGTCGAGGCCGAGGCGGCGGCTGAGTGCCTCGACCTCGAGTCCCTCGCGCAGCCGCAGCCCGAGCGCCAGCGCGTCGGTCAGGCGAATCACGCGGCTCGGCCGTTCCTCCTCGACCCGGGCGGCCGTCCCCTGCGCCACCGACGCCATGTAATGACGTGGCGAGGGCGTGTTCTTGTAGCGGACATCGTCGATCCAGCCGGCCGCTCCGGCCCCCACTCCGACGTACGGCTCGTCGCGCCAGTAGGTCAGGTTATGGCGGCTCTGCCGCCCCGGTTTCGCCCAGTTCGAGACCTCGTACTGCTCGTAGCCCGCCCGCCCAAGCACGTCCTGGGTTGCGAGATACTGCTCGGCCACGTCGTCGTCGCTCGGCAGGACGAGCTGACCCCGCGCCACCGCCCGGCCCATCGGGACTCGCTCGTCGACGGTCAGGATGTAGCAGGACAAGTGCTCGGGCTGAAGCTCGAGCGCCGCCCGAAGGGTCTCTCTCCAACAGTCGACGGACATTCCCGCCAGCCCGAGCATGAAGTCGAGGCTCAGGTTCTCGAAGCCGGCTGCACGCGCCGCCCGTACCGCCGCCCGCGCCTCATCGGCGGTGTGCCGGCGGCTGAGCGCGGCGAGCGTCCGGTCGTCGAGGCTCTGGACCCCGATACTCAGGCGGTTGATGCCGGCCGCACGGAAGCCGCCAAGCCGGTCTTCAGTGCACTCGCCGGGGTTCGCCTCCAGCGTGATCTCACAACCAGGCAGCAGGTCGAACGTCCGGCCTGCCGCGTCGAGCACCGCTCGGACCTGCGCGGGCGTCATCAGGCTCGGGGTGCCGCCGCCGAAGAAGATGCTGTGGACCGGCCGCCGCTGCTGCCGCTCGATCTCGGCCGCGACCGCCTCGACGTAGCGCGGGATCGACCCGAACCCGGTCGCTTGCCGATCGAAGTCGCAGTACGAGCAGATCGAGACGCAGTACGGAAAGTGGACGTAGAGGCCGATGCTCGGTTCGTTCATGCTCGGAAGATTTCTGAAAGAGCGGCGCTCGCGCCCGGGAACGGCTGCCGGCGGACGACAGCCGCCTTATGACAGTATACCGACGAGCGGAGCCGAGCATACCGGAGCGCTCGCGCCGGAGACACCGGGTCGACAGGCAGAGGATACTGCTCGTGACAGTCACCCCGGTCGACGGTTCAACGCTTCAGCGGAAAAACTCCGTACGCGACCGCTTCTGTTCCACTCGGTCAAGCGTGAGGAGCAGGCCGTAGACGATCGCCTGCGGGCGCGGCGGATCGCCTGGGATGTAGACGTCCACGGGTAGCACCCGGTCTACACCACCCGCGTGAGCGTAGCTGCCCTGCCAGACGCCCCCGCCGCATGCTTCGGCACCCGCTGCTACCACGAGCCTGGGAGCCGGCATCGCCGCATAGGCCGTCTTCAGCGCCGCGTCGAGGTTGCGGGTGACTGGCCCCGTCACAAAGAGCAGGTCGGCGTGACGCGGCGAGGCCACCACGTCGATGCCGAGCCTCTGGACGTCGTACACCGGGTTGAGGAGGGCCTGGAGCTCCCATTCGGTGGCGTTGTCGGAGCCGGCGTCCAGTTGGCGGATGTGCAGCGATCGCCGCAGCAGCCGTTGAAGGCGGTCGGTGAGACGCCCGCCGAGATCGCCCGAATTATCTTCAAACTGGCCGCTGCGTTCAGCCTTCGCCGCCATGCCTCGCTGTCCAACCAGGCCGTGGCTGTTCTCCTGGCCTGACTGGCCAGGCTGCGTTTGCCAACCAGCCACTGGCTCGGAAGCTCCTCTGGAAGACGCAGACTGACCGTGATGGACGACCGTCAACAGGTCGGTGCGCGAGTGTGTCGCAAGCTCGAACGCCCCGGACATCGTTAGCGCCTCGTTTGGGCAGGCACGCGCGCACTCGCCGCAGAACACGCAGCGGGCCAGATCGAGTTGCCAGGTGCGTCCCTGACCGCGGTCCGGCGTCAGCGAGATCGCCGCCGCGGGGCAGGCATCCACGCAGGCAGCCGAGCAGTCGCAGCGCGCCGGATCGATCGTGGGGGCACCCCGAAATGCCGGTGGAGCCGTCTCGGGCATGCTCGGATAGGTGGTCGTGACGCGGCCGCCCGCGATGGCCGCTCGGAGGACGTGTAGCATGTCGATGTCACCGATCCAGGCAGGCGTAGCACAATTCGAAGCTCTTGTTGATGAGCGGGAAGTCCGGCACCATGTTGCCCGGCACCGCCATCGTGACGATCGGCCAGTTTGCGAACGACGCCGACCGAATTCGATAGCGGTCGATCGTCCCGTTCGGGCCGGTCCGGAGCCAGTGGACGTTCTCACCGCGTGGAGACTCGGTGACGCCGATGCCGACTCGGTACGCCGGCAACGACGGCAGCGCGACCGCCAGCGGGCCATCCGACAACTCCTCGACGAGCGCTTGAATGAGCCTGAACGACGCGAACGTCTCGTCGATTCGCACCCGCAGTCGCGCCAGGACGTCGCCGCCCTCGTGCAGCGAGACCGGGACGTGCAGCCCGCCATAGCCGGCATACGGACGGTCCCGCCGAGCGTCGCGGTCGATGCCGCTCGCCCGGGCGGCCACGCCGACCGTCCCGAACAGGCGAGCCGTTGCTGATGGTACGACGCCGGTCCCGGCGAGCCGCTCCAGGACTGGCTCGGTCGAGAGGAGCAGGTCGACGAAGCGACGAGTCCCATCTTCGACGCGTTCGAGTGTCGCCAGCAGATCGCGGCACGCCTCAGCGTCCACGTCCCGCGTGACGCCACCGAGCGTACAGATACCCCGCAGGAAACGATGCCCGCTCAGGCGCTCGTTGAGGCGCTGAAGGTCCTCCTTCAGCCGGGCGCCCTGGCTCGTCCCGACCGCGAACCCGACGCCCGAGCACATGTTGCCGAGATCGCCGACGTGGTTGTAGAGCCGCTCCAACTCCAGGAAGATCGTCCGTAGCGCTGTCGCCCGCGCGGGAATCGCCGCCCCGGCAATCGACTCGACAGCCTGGCAGTACGACACCGCGTGCGAGCAGGCACAGACGCCACAGGCCCGCTCGGCGATCTGGAGGCCGTGCCGCACCGACCGGCCCTCGGCAGTCTTCTCGACACCCCGATGGGTGAAGAACAGGCGTGCCTCCAGGTGAAGCACCACCTCCCCAACGGCCGCGAAGCGGAAATGCCCCGGCTCGATCACCCCCGCATGGATCGGCCCGACCGGGATCTCGACGATGCCCTCTCCGTGGAGATGATGGAATCGCGGCGGCTCTGGGGACTGGACCGGGCTCGCCGCCGCGGGGTCGAAGTCCTTCCGCAGCGGATAGCTGCCCGCCGGCCACGACTCGTGGAGGACCAGGCGGCGCGGGTCCGGGTGCCCGATTGGCGCCAGCCCGAGCAGATCCTGGACTTCCCGCTCGTACCAGTGGGCGGCTGGCAGGCGCGGCGTGACTGACGGAAACTCCGAGCATCCTGGATCGACCGCCGCCTCGACGCTGACCCACCGATCTCCGGCCGAAAAGACGTAGACCAGTCTGAACGCACCCGAGCGTGCCCGATCGTCCAACCCGACCATCATGGCGAGCGGGGCGTTCAGCCCCTCGTTGACGGCGGCACAGGCGTCGGCCAGATGCCGGACCGGCACGACGATACGGTCCTGAGCGGGCGTGTCGCCGGCAGTCAGCGTCGCACCGGCCACCGCCGCCACGAGTTCGGCCAGCGTCGGGGTAGCGCGCCTGCCCGGCTCGCCCAGGGCTACGCCTGGCAGGCTCATCGGGCCCCTCCCGTCGTGACGACGGCCGCCGCCTGTTCGATCGCGTCGGTCAGCCATGGCGGCACCCACACGCCGAGGCCGACCACTGCGACTGCCAGCGGCGCCAGTGTCAGCGCCGTGGTCGGCTGAGGTTTGGTCAAACCGAGTGAGCGGATAGGGCGGCCGAGCACCATCGGCAGACCGTGGGCGCACATCCCCCCGAAGACGGTCGCCAGCAGCAGGGTCAGCAGTAGGCCGATCCAGAGCGCTCCGCCGCCGAAACTCGCCGCCACGATGCCGAACTCGCTCAGAAAGATGCCGGATGGCGGCAGTCCCGCGATCGCGAAGACCCCGAGCAGCAGCAGTGAGCCGGTCAGCGGGGCTGCTCGCACTGCCCCGCGAATCGACCCCATCCGGCGGGTCTGGTAGCGCTGAACCACGTCGCCAGCGGCGAAGAAGAGCAGCGGCTTGGTGACGGCGTGGTTCACGAGGTGGAGCAGGCCGGCGTAGAGGGCCAGAGTGCCGCCCAGACCGACCGCCACGGTGATGAGCCCGACGTGCTCGACGCTCGAATAGGCGAGCAGACGCTTGAGGTCGCGTTGGACCAGGATGAACGGCACCGCCACACCCACCGACAGCAGCCCGAATCCGACCAGCACGTTCCGCACGAGGTCCGGCCCAGCCGATGGCCCGACGATGGGTAGCAGGCGCAGCACCCCATACAGAGCGCAGTTGAGCAGAACGCCTGACAGCAGCGCGCTGATCGGCGAGGGCGCCTGGCTGTGCGCGTCCGGTAGCCAGGCGTGAAGCGGCGCAAACCCGGCCTTCGCCCCGAAGCCGATCACGACGAAGATGAAGGCAAGCCGCATCAAGCCTGGATCGAGGCGCGGTGCGACGGCCAGCAACGCGGTCCAGTTGAGGGTCGCTCCGTGCTCGCCGATGGCCAGGTCGGACGCGGCATAGATCAGCAACAGACCGAGCAACGCAAACGTGATCCCGACCGTGCAGAGGATCAGGTACTTCCAGGCCGCTTCGAGCGCCGCCTTCGTGCGGTAAAAGCCGACGAGCAGGGCTGACGCCAGGGTCGTCGCCTCGATCGCCACCCAGAGGGCCCCGAGATTGTCGACGACCAGCGCCGTCAGCATCGTCCAGAAGAAGGCGTGCAGCCCAAGGTAGTACCAGCCCACTTGATCTTCCGATGTTTCACCATGCGCGATGTCATGGCGCAAGTATCCGACCGAGAAGACCGCCGCCGCTAACCCGATGGTCACGACCACGAGCAGCACCAACGCGCTCAGAGCATCCACATACAACAGGCCATCGATGGCCGTGTATGGGCCGTGCGCGAACACGTCCACAACTACCACCAGCCCGAGCGCCGCCATTGCGCCAGCCCCCGTGACGTTGATCGCCTCGGCATACTGGCGGCGCGGTGCGAACCGCGCGAGCAGCCCGGAGAGGAGAGGAACGAGCAGCAATCCAATCAGCGTCATGGGCGTCAGCCTCGCAGCCCCTGGAGCCGGTCGGTGTCGATCGTCGAGAACGTGCGCTCGATCTGCTGGGCGACCAGCCCCATCACCAGCACCCCGACCAGCACGTCCGCGGCGACCCCGAGCTCCACCGCCAACGGCAGACCGCGTGTCACGACCAGCGCAGCCAGATAGATGCCGTTCTCCATCATCACGAGCCCGACCACCTGGGCCAGCGCCTTCTTGCGGGTGATCATCGTGAACAGGCCGACCAGCACCAGCGCAACCGCCGAAGGCAGGGCGTTGGGTGTCCCTGCCCGTCCAACGCCCGCGACTGAGTCTGTCACGTAGAAGGCGAGCATCGTCAGTGCGGCGGCCAGCACGAAGAGAACTTTGCGCGACAGGACCACCTCAGCCCCACGTGGGCGCCCGATCCGGCGCAGCGCGTACGCCAGGGCGCCAGGTACTCCCACTGCCTTCACGAGCGCCGTGACGATCAGGGCCGCGTAGGCGTGGAGCGTCCCTTCGCCAAGCGCGATGGCTCCGGCCGCCGCCGCGAGCAGCACCCCTTGCACGGCCAGGAGCCGAACGAACGACTCCACCCGGAGCACCAGCGTCGAGGCGAGCACGGTTGCTAACAGCAGAAGCGCGATAGCGTCGATGGCGCCACGAGCCAGCGATGGATCGCTCGGCACGCTCATCCGCCCACCGTGTACCGTGCGATGACGGCCAACATCGCGAGCAACGACGCCGCGCCCAGCAGGTCCGGGATCCGGAACACCCGCAGCTTTGGCAGGCTTGTCTCGACCAGCGCGAGCAATACGCCGAACAGGCTCAGCTTCGCCAGCCAGAGCCCAAGCCCGACGGCGAGCGCGGCCGGGGCGGCCTCCGACGCCAACCCCAGGGGCGCGAACAGCGCGGCCAGCAGCGACAGCACGACCGCCTGCTTCACCTGCGCGCCCCAGATCAGTAACCCGAGCGGGCGTCCGCTGTATTCGAGCAGCATGCCCTCGTGCGCCATCGTGAGCTCGAGGTGTGTATCTGGGTTGTCGATCGGAATGCGGCCGGTCTCGGCAATGGCGACGACAAACAGCGCACCGAAAGCCAGGAGCAGTGAGGCCGATGGGTGCGCCGTACCGGCGATCGCCGCGAGTGCCGTCGACCCGGCCGGCAAGGCCACGGCAAACAGCCCAAGTAGCAGGGCCGGCTCGACGAGTGCGGCGAACGCCAGTTCGCGGCTCGTGCCCATACCGCCAAAGTTGCTGGCCGTATCGAGCGCCGCCAACGCCAGCGCGAACCGGGCCAGCGCCAGGAGCCCGACCACCACGACGACGTCCCCGAATGCTGCGAGAGGCGGACGCACCAGGATCGTTGGCACGAGCGCCGCTGCCGTCAGGTACGCGCCGAACGAGACGTACGGCACGGCATGAAAGATCCAGGAAGCGTGCTCAGACACCACCGACTCACGGCCAAGGTACTTGACGATGTCGAACGCCGGTTGCAGGATGCTCGGCCCCCGCCGGTTCTGGAGCGCCGCCTTGACCGACTTGATCAGGCCGTTCAGGAGTGGAGCGACGAGCAGGACGAGACCAGTGTGGACGGCCAGCAGCAGCCAATCGAGCGGAGTATCCATGCTCACCCTCGCTCCCCCTCCTCAGCGCGCGATCAGGAGCGCCACGATGAGCGTGGCGAACATGTAGGCCAGATACGTCCGCAGGCTGCCGTTCTGAAGCGTGCGAACCAGATGCGCGCCACGTAGCAGCACTCCGAGCGCTCGCTGGTAGAGGTGGATCTCGTAGACCGGCTCCAGCCCGGCTTCGAACCTGACGCCAGAGACGAAGTGCGGCGACGCGTCGTGCTGCTGCTCGACCTCACGGTACGGGCGCAGCAAGGCCCGGAAGATGATCCGAATCGGCTTCGCCAGCGCTGCCGCCGAATACTGCATCCGCGGCTCGAGTGCCATCCCGCAGACCCACGGCGGCGCAATCCGGACTCCGACTCGGCCGCCGAGCGCGCGCCCGAGCGCCCAGGCGACCCAGCCCAGGCCAATCAGGGCGAGGAGCACGAGCATCGGCGCATACAGGCCGCTGGCGTTCGGCGGTGCTGAGAGCGCTACCTCCCCGCGCGCCGGAATGGCGGCTCCGAGTAGCAGCCCTGTCACCGGATCGAGTACCCGGAGCGCCGCGGACGGGACGAGTCCGAGCGCAACGCAGGAGGCAGCCAGGAGCACCATCCCGGCCCGCATTGGCAGGCTCACCTCGTGTGCGGCGCTCGCGGCCGGATCTCGGGCAACCCCAAGAAACGCCACCCCGAACGCTTTGACGAAGCAGAACAAGGCCAATCCGCCCGTGAGCGCCAGCAGCGCCGCCGCCAGGGCCCCGCCGATGGCGACCGGTGCCGACTGTCCGCCGAGGAGCAGCAGCGCCTGAAACGTCATCCACTCCGAGGCGAAGCCGTTGAGCGGCGGCACCGCCGAAATCGCCGCCGCCCCAACCAGGAACGCTCCGGCCGTCCAGGGCATCCGGTGAATCAACCCCCCCATCCGCTCGAGATTGCGGGTGTGCACGGCCTGAAGGACTGCGCCCGCACCGAGGAAGAGCAGTCCCTTGAAGGCGGCGTGATTCAGCGCGTGCAGCAATCCAGCCGCCAGCGCGAACGCTGCCAGCGCCGGCTGCCCGAGCGCCGCCAGCAACAACCCGGCCCCGACTCCGACGAACACGATCCCGATGTTTTCGACGCTGCTGAACGCCAGCAGCCGCTTCAGGTCGTGCTCGGCCAGCGCATAGAGCACGCCCAGCACCGCCGACACGATGCCAACCGCCACTACAAGCCCACCCCACCAGGCCGGGCCGGGGCCAGCCAGGCCCCAGCCGACCCGAAGCAGGCCGTAGACCGCCAGTTTGATCATCACCCCGGACATCAGCGCCGAGGCATAGCTCGGTGCGGCCGGGTGAGCGCGCGGCAGCCAGACGTGGAGCGGGATCAGCCCGGCCTTTGTCCCGAAACCGACGAGTGCCGCCAGAAAGGCGAGATCGCGCATCATCGCCGGCAGCGTCGGCGCGGCGTGGCGCATCGCGTCGAAGTTGAGGCTGCCAGCGTGGGCGAACAGCAGCAAGAATGCGCCCAGCAGGAATGCGCCGCCGACGTGGGTCATGACGAGGTACACGAGCCCGGCCCGCCGAGCCTCGGCCTGGTGGTGATCCTCGACGACCAGGAAGAACGAGGCGAGCGCCATCGCCTCCCAGGCCAGCATGAACGCCAGGACGCTGTCGGCCAGGACCACCAGCACCATCGCGGCGAGGAATCCGTTGAGCGCCACCCCGAGCCCCCGCGCCGAGCCGTGGCCGTGCGCGATGTAACCGGGTGCGTAGAGCGCCGCCGCCATCGCGACCAACGAGATCAGGAGTAGAAAGAAGGCCGAGAGCGCGTCGAGGCGGAACGACAACGTTGCGAACGGCACCGGTGCGCCGAGCACGAGCAGGTCCACCTCAGTGCTGAGCAGGCAGCGCAGCGAGACCGCGAGGCCGGCGAGCCCCCCGAGCGCCGCCGCGAGATGGCCGCCCCAGAGCCCGAGGCCGTGTCGGCCAAATACGAGGGCGAGGCAGGCGCCGATAGCGTACAGCGCGACCGGCAGGAAGAATGACGCGGTTTCGCCGAGGGTCATGCAGGGGCGCTGCCCCGCTCCGTGGACTGCACGCCGGCCGCCGAAGCACTCACCGTATCGCCGCGCGCCGATTCGTCGGCCAGCACCGCATCGTCGGCCACGCCGGCCGCGGCCTGGAGGTCCACCAGATGGTTGTCGAAGATCCGCCGCGCGACGTCCAGCAACTCGAACATCAGGGGGTCGACGACGCGGTAATGCACGCTCGTCCCCTGCTTCCGCCCGCTGACGATGTGACGTGCCCGCAGCAGCGCCAACTGCTGCGAGACCGTCGACGACTCCATCTCCAGCAGCGCCTGAAGCTCGGACACCGTCTTCTCGCCCGAACGAAGCAGTTCGAGGATACGGATGCGAGCAGGATGGGCGAGCGCCTTAAAGAGCTCGGCTTTGAAGCCCTGGAGGGTGTGCGGCATGTCGACCTATCGGCAAATCTTCGAATCTTCGAAGATTCGAACGTCGCGCAGTGTACACGCCCGATCGTCGGCGTGCAAGCCGGCCCGTATCGAGCCGGTGGGAACGTGAGGGGTAACGGCTCATCTCCGGCAGGCAGCGTACGTGTGCTACCTCGCGCCGCTCTGGACATGGCGACGTCAGTCGGCGAAGTCCTGAGTGAACATCTTGCCGTGCATGCCGCCGTCAGCTACCCCAATCCCGACCCGCCGAAAGTGCGGGTTCAGGATGTTGGCGCGGTGCCCTGGGCTGTGCATCAAGCCGTCGTGGGCGATCTCGACGGTTGGCGCGAGCGCCAGGTTCTCACCCGCCATCGCGAACCGGACCCCGCCCGCCCGCATCCGGTCGAACGGCGACACGCCATCCGGTGCACGGTGGGCGAAAAAGCCCTGTTGCATCATCTTCACCGAATAGGCCCGTGCGACCTCGCGGATCGTTGGATCCAGCGTGACGGGCGGCACGCCAGCCTGCTCGCGCTCCTGGTTCATGAGCGCGAGCATACGCTCCTCGGACGCCGCGTCGATGGTGGGGACCTCGACTCTGAACGGCAGTTCGACCCGTTCATCGGACTCGGGTCGGACGGTCAGCAGTCCGAGCGACTCCTGCACTGCATCCCCGACGACGCTGCCGATCGCCTGCTGGACCGCTTCGCCGCGAATCAGCAGGGCCGAGCCGAGCGCGGACGTGCGGACCGCCTGAGTCACCGGTTCGGGCAGCGGCAAGGCGGCGACAAGCGCCAGGGTCAACGTTGCGACGAGGCCGCCGTGGATGCCCCCGCTGATCACCCCGAGCACCCGCCCTGGCGGCGTCGCTGCCACCGTCGCCGCTGCGTCAGCCGTGAGCGGCACGACCGTCGTACCGAAGATCGCGCCCGTCAGGAACCAGACCGCGATGAACGCCGCCGGCTTCGCCAGTGCGTACGCCAGGTGCACCTGGGCCACCAGCACGTCCCCAAGCGCCGGGTAGAACAGCAGGGCGGCCAGCAGCGACAGCAGCAACCCGACCAGTTGAACGAGCCCAGACAGCACCCCTCGGCGGACGTCGTCGACGATGTACAGGCCGATGACGACGACGAGCACGGCGTCGACGAGCGTGGCAGCGGACGTGAAGGTCGGCATAAGAGGCGGGGCCAGCGAGCGGCCAGGGAGGTGGCGGACGCGCCACTCGTCGGCGGCTCGCAGCCGGCCGATATAATAGCGGCGTGCGACGTACTCTCATGTGCGGTCAGGTGCGCGCCGCGAATATCGGCCAGCGCATCCTGCTTCAAGGCTGGGTCCATCGAAGCCGCGATCACGGCGGCCTGATCTTCATCGATCTGCGCGATCGCGCTGGTCTCGTCCAGGTCGTGTTCAATCCCGAGCATGCGCCGGGCGCGCACGCGGTCGCCAGCGAGTGTCGAGCCGAGTACGTGCTCGAGATCGAGGGCGTCGTCAATCGCCGGCCGGAAGGGACCGAGAACCCGAACCTCGCGACTGGCGAAATCGAGCTCGTAGCTGACCGTGCGACGATCCTCAATCCGTCGTTGCCGCTCCCGTTCGCCATCGCGGATGACGCCGAGGTCGACGAGCAGGTGCGGCTCCGCTACCGGTACCTCGATCTGCGCCGGCCCAAGATGGCAGAGAACCTGGAGCTCCGCCACCGGGTCATCAAGTACATTCGCGACTTCCTAGACCGTGAGGGCTTCCTCGAAGTCGAGACGCCGATCATGGTCAAGAGCACGCCCGAGGGCGCCCGCGACTACCTGGTGCCCAGCCGGCTGCGGCCGGGTGAGTTCTACGCCCTGCCTCAATCGCCGCAGCAATTGAAGCAATTGCTGATGGTCGCCGGCATTGACCGGTACTTTCAGATCGCGCACTGCTTCCGTGACGAAGACTTACGAGCCGACCGTCAGCCGGAGTTCACCCAACTCGACCTGGAGATGAGCTTCGTCGACCAGGACGATATCCTCGCGGCGATCGAGCCGCTGTTTGCAGGGCTGACCAGAGACCTGACGGACTTCGCCGTCGACACGCCGTTCCCGCGTCTGACCTACCGCGAGGCGATGGACCGCTTCGGTACCGATAAGCCAGACCTTCGCTTTGGGATGGAGATCGTCGACCTGTCGGACATCGTCGCAGAGAGCGGCTTTGGCGTCTTCCGCACGGTCGTTCAGAGCGGCGGGGTGGTTCGGGCCATCGTCGCGCCCGGCGCCGGCGAGTACAGCCGCCGCCAGCTTGGCGAGTTGGAAGAACTGGCGAAGTCGTTCGGCGCGGCCGGGCTGGCCTGGGCCGCCTTCCAGCCAGCCGGCGTCCGTTCCTCGTTCGCTCGCAACCTGAGTGAGGAGGAGCTAACGCGCATCCGCGAGCGAGCGAACCTTGCGGACGGCGATCTCTTGCTCGTGGTGGCCGGGTCATACGACGTGGCTGCCAACGTACTCGGCCGGTTGCGCTCCGAGCTTGGCCGCCGCCTCGGGCTCGTCGACGACGGTCGGATGGCCTACGCCTTCATCACTGAATTCCCCTACTTCGAGCCAGACGACGAGACGGGCGGTGTGACGTTCGTCCACCACCCCTTCACCCAGCCCTGGGATGAGGACGTTCCGCTCATCGAGACGGAGCCGCTGAAGGTTCGAGCCAGGGCGTACGACCTCGTCTGCAATGGCTACGAGTTGGCGAGCGGCAGCATCCGTATCCATCGTCGCGAGATTCAAGAGTTGATCTTCAAGGCGATGGGCCTGACACCCGAGCAGATCGAGCGCCGTTTCGGACACATGCTGCGGGCCTTCGAGTTCGGAGCACCGCCCCACGGCGGTATTGCGCCTGGGATCGACCGTCTGGTCATGCTGCTGGCCCGCGAGCGGAGCATCCGCGAGGTCATCGCCTTCCCCAAGAATCAGAGTGCCGCCGATCTGATGATGGGCGCACCTTCACCGGTCGAGCCGGTCCAGCTTCGGGATCTTGGGCTCGCGCTGCTGCCAGCGGCTCGGCCTGCGGCAGCCGGCCCAGACCAGCGTGATCTGGCTCCGTCGGCCGACGGCCCGTCCGCTCAGCCGGACAGGGTCTCGTAGCTCAGGCTACAGCCGACTCCAGGCCGTAGCCGACCGTCGCCGAGATGTGAACGCGCCCCGAGCAAACATGCTCGGGGCGCGTCGTTCTAGCGTTCGATACTGGTAGCTCGCGCTCGCCGGACCAGGGCGGAGCCCTGCTATCTGGCTTCCTCGCCGCCCTCACCAGCCGCTGCTGGAGCCGCTGGCGCCTCGGCCGCCGGCTCTACGACCTCTTCGACGGTCGGCGCGAGCACCTTGACGACGAGCTCGCCGCCATCCGTGATGAAGCTTCCATTGGTCGGCGCCTGGAGATCGCGCACGTAGATCGATGCGTCGATCGCGTCCAGGCCGCTGACGTCGACCTCGATCGAATCGGGCAAGTCTCCCGGCAAGCACTCGACCGTGAGCGCCGTTGCCGACTGCAACAACGTGCCGCCATGCAGCCTGACAGCCGGCGCATCGCCGCTCAGCCGAACGGGGATATCGACCCGTAGCCGCTCGGTCATCGCCACGCGATAGAAATCGGCATGGAGGAGATCGTCGCGGAAGGGGTGGCGCTGCCACTCTTTGAGCAGCACCGTGGTCGTCTCGCCGTCAATCGCGAGCGAGATGAGCTGGGTTCGGCCGGCGCGACGAATCGTGTGCTCCAGGTCCCGCGCGGCAACCTGGATTGCCGTCGATGCATCGTGACCGTAAACGTTCGCGGGGACGATGCCCTGACGCCGAAGGAAGCGCACCTTCTTCCCGAGGACGGAGCGCGGCTCGGCGCGAAGATCGAAGTTGGCCATAGTCTCTCCTGGTGGCGCCGAGCGGCGCCCAAAGCAATGAGTATACCGACTGCTCACGAGCACGGCAAACGCTCGCGTGTCAATCACGCCAGGACGGTTCTCGGAGATTGCGAAAGGCGCCCCACAGAGCGACCCCAGACGAGCCTCTACGGCCTGGTTCAGTCGCGCGCAACCAGGTGCCCAGACCGCGCAAGCGGCGATTGACCGCCCGAGGGATCGGTCCGTAAGCGCCCGAGCAAGACGGCCGTCGTCGATCAGCGGTCGGCCGGCCTGTAGACCTCGAGCGCCCGCCGCATGACGATCTGGCCTGCCGGCGTGGCGAAGTCGGTGCCGGAGCCCCTGTGCTCCATGATGACGGCCACGGCCACGCGCGGGTTATCAGCCGGGGCGTAGCCGATGAACCACGAGTGCGGCGTGGCCCCGGCCGGGCCAGCCTCGGCCGTGCCGGTCTTGCCGCCGACCTTGATGCCAGGGATCGCTGCCGGGTGGGCGTAGGCGGTGTCGACGCTGAGCACCATCATCTCATTCAGCGTCGCGGCCGTCGCCGGCTGCGTGGCGCGCCCCAGCGAGCCGCCACCCGCATTGATGGTCGCCACTGCACCGGTTGGTGCCCGGACCTCGGTTACGAGGTAGGGCGCGGGTACGACGCCGCCATTCGCGACGGTCGCGGCAGCCAGGGCCATCAGCAGGGGCGTGGCCTCGATTTCGCCCTGGCCGAAGCCGGTCTGGGCTAACAGCGACGGATACCATTCGCCAGGCCCCTTCACCTGGCTGACGCGGACGGGCAGATCGAATGGGATCTGCCGTCCGAACTGGAAGCGCTGCGAGTATTCCTCCAGGCGAGCGGCGCTTTGCACGACGCGGCCTTCCCAGGTTGGGGGCGAGGGCTGGTCGTCGCCGAGCACCAGTTTCGACGTGCCAAGCTCCAGCCCGGTCAGCCCGAACGTCCGGTTGCAGGACCAGGCGAACGCCTCTCGGTACGTGACGCTCGGGAGTTGTGAGTGATTGCGGCAATCGATCGTCAACTGGCCGATGCCAATCGGCGTAGTACAGCGGTACGTCGCGTTCACATCGACGAGGTTCAGATCGATGGCAGCAGCCGCGGTGATCAGCTTGAAGGTCGAGCCAGGTGTGTATGCTGACTGGGTCGCCCGGTTGAAGAGCGGCTGGCCGGCGCTCTGGGCGAGCCGCGGCCAGTCGTCGTCCAGGCTGTTGGGGTCGAAGGTGGGGGTGCTGGCGAGCGCAAGCACGGCACCGGTTCTCGGATCGAGGGCGACGATCGCACCGGGACTAGCTCCCAATGCCTCGGTGGCTGCCTGCTGGATACGCGCGTCGATCGTCAGCACCACGTCCGAGCCGACGGTCGGGCGGTGCAGGAGAGTGGAGGTCAGGCGGTCGAACGGGTCAGCCGAACGGCTGCCACGCAGGTAGTCGTCGTAGCGCGCCTCGATGCCGCCATCGCCGTAGCGCAGGCTGTGGTAGCCGACGACGTTGGCGACCCAGGCTCCGGCGTACTGGCGTTCAACCGCGTCGCCGGCCAGGACGCTCTGGGCCAGGACGGTGCCGTTGCGGTCGAGGATCTTGCCGCGCACGACGCGCCGCTCGGCTTCGGCCAGGCGCGGGTTGGTGGAACGGGCGAGCACCTCATTCTGGCGGAACATCTGCCAGTACCCCAGTGCCAGCGCCACGATGGCGAACCCCACGAGCAGGACAGCGTGCAGTCGTTGCAGGTTAGCGCGCACAGTTGACTCGTCCTGTCTCGGCCGAGATGGCCATCAGGAGGGCGATGGCGACGAAGTTTGCCAGGATCGACGATCCGCCGTAGCTCAAGAGCGGCAGCGTGACGCCGGTGAGCGGCATCAGCTTCAAGGTGCCACCGAGGATCACCAATGCCTGTACCGCGACCGCCGAGGTCAGGCCGGCCGCGAGCAACGCGGCGAAGGTGTCGTGCGTCCGGAGGGCGATCGTGAAGCCGCGCTGGATCAGCAGGGCGTAGAGGATGATGACGGCCAGCGAGCCGGCGAGGCCAAGTTCCTCGCCGACGGCCACGATGACGAAGTCGGTATGGACGGCCGGCACGTACTCCGGAAAACCGAAGCCCAGGCCAGTGCCGAAGATACCGCCAGCCGCCAGCGCGGTCAACGCCTGCACCAGTTGATAGCCAGAGGCCGTGGCGCGGCTCCAGGGGTCGAGCCAGACGTCAACCCGAAGTTGCACGATACTGAACAGCCTATACAACAGGGCCGAGCCGGCCGCGAACACGGCCAGCCCACCCGCCACGTAGACTAGCCTGCCGCTGCCGGCATAGAGCATCGCCAGGAAGACCCCGAAGAAGAGCAGCGCCGCTCCGAGGTCGCGCTGTAGGACCACGACGAGTAGCGAGCCGGCCAGCATCAGCAGCATCGGGGTCAGGTACGGCACGGGCGGCAGGGTGACCGGTCCAAGGCGCGGTCCGCCGAGTGCCAGAAGCTCGCGGTAGTCGTCGAGGTAGGAGGCGAAGAACACCACCAGCAACACTTTCAGGATCTCAGAGGGTTGGAAGAGGATGCCGCCGGCCCCCAGCCAGAGGCGCGCGCCGCTGCCGTTCGGATCGACCCCGAAGGCGAAGGTTGAGAGCACCAGCGTCAGCCCGAGGGCCGCCCAGGTGTAACGGTACCGTCGCAGCCAGTCGACCGTCGGGAGCAGGGTGAGGGTCGCGAGCAGGACCGCGAAGCCCACGGCGACCCAGAGGGCTTGCCGAAGCGCGAGTTCGGGGACGAGCCGCGACATCATGACGATGCTGAGAGCACACAGGGTCGCGACGATCGGCAGCAGGATCTGGTCGGCGGCTGGCCAGCGCAGCGTGAGCCAGACGTGTCCGGCGAGCAGCACGGCCGTGAACGCGCCGCCGAAGGCTAGATCGCGCGCATCCAGCGCTTCGGCGTGGACGTCGGCGAGCAAGAGCAGCCCGATCCAGAGGATCAGAGCTGGGAACGCCAACAGGATCAATTCGGTCCAGCGGGCACGGATTCGGCCTGAGCGTGTCACGAGGCAACCTTCAGGCGAATGTCTCCGAGCGCGATGACGTCGCCGGGCGCAAGGCTGACCTCGCCACGGATCGGGCGATCGTTGACGACGGTCCCGTTCGTACTGCCCTGATCCTGAAGCCACCAGCCACCATCATGGTGGGCGATCACGGCGTGCTCGGACGAGATGAAGGCGTCGTCGAGCACGATTGTGTTCTGTCCAGAGCGGCCGAGCCTGGTGAGCGGACGGAGTACCAGCGACTCGCCGGGAGTCAGGCTGGTACCGCCCGGCTCCAGCACGATCAGCCGAGGCTCGACGGCTCGTCGACGGACGTCCGCGCTGGCCGCCACGGCGCGCACCTCGCGGCGCATCGCGACGATCGCGAGCACGAAGAACAGGTACAAGAGCGCCACCAGCGCCAGCCTGAGGATGAGGATCGTCGCCTCGGCAGTTAGCTCGAACATGGGTGCTGAGGCGACGGCTCCGATCCTGACGACCACATCCAGGCAAGCGCGCGTTCAGGCTGCGAGGTCCGCCAGCCCGGGCATCTCCGGCTCGTAGGCGGACTCTCGGATCTTAGCTGTGAACGCTGCGTGGTAGTGATACCTGACTCATGATGGCCGCTGCGCCGGTGGCCACGATGACGGCCGCCACCGGGCTGAGTGTCAGGGCACGGCCGAGGCCGCATGCCAGCCTGCCGGATAGCCAGGCTCGATCGTGCCCACTCGCGTGTTCCCAACGAGTAAGGGCTGGGGCAGATCGGTCATCCGGTCCCGTCGCCATGCGCTGGCACGAAACGGACCGACAGACGGTAGCCGCCCAGGCTCACGTCGTCGCCATCGACGAGGCACTCTTCCGTCACTCGCTGTCCTGCAACGGACGTACCATTGGTGCTGCCGAGGTCGCGCACCACGTAGCCCCGCGGTTCCCTGCGAATCTGCGCATGGTAGCGCGAGACCCGACCGTCCGCGACCACAAGGTCGTTGTCCAGGGCCCGCCCGATGGCCGTCTCCGGCTGGTCCAGCCCGACCGATCGCCCATCTTCGAGGGTGGCAATCAACCGGACATCGCCCGTCGATGGCGTGCCGCGCGCCCGGATGACGGCAGGCAGCAGCATGGTGCCGCCGGCGGCGAGCGGGACCACCTCCCCGGTCAACGGTGCGTCGACGTCGGTCATCGCCGCATCGACCTTCACCTGACGTCGCCGCACGTGCTCGTCGCTGGCAAGCTCGACGGTCCAGTCCGCGACCGGGTGCAACCCCCGATCCTCAGCGTACTGGGCGAGGTAACGGGCGATCTTGGATTCGAGGCTGCGGCGGTACGGGGCGAACACGGCGAAGTCCTCCGGGTGCAGTCGGAGCCGATAACCGTTCGGGACTTCTCGGCCCTCTGGCCCAATGACCTGTCGTTCTTGCATGGCGTGGGTCGCGGCCTTGGCAAGCTCGATTGGCTGGAGCCGGACGCGAAACACTCCTCGGGCCCCGCCCTCGACGACACCTGACAGCATCCGCTCGAACCGCCCAAGAACATCAGCCACCCGTTTCCCTCGCTCTCCACCCGCCTATCCGACTGCCACGATGGCGCTCGGGTCGTGGTGCTCGGGCCGCGGCAGGCCCGATCCACCACTCCGGGAACGAGTTATACGGAGCAGCGGTCGCAATTATCGTAGGTTCTGCTGGCGGGGAGTGAGGGGGCCGCTCCGGAGCCGGCGGCGTGGGTACCTGCGTCCGCTGCGACGCCTTAGCTGGCTGCGCCCCAGCGGCTCGCGACAATCCTCAAGAGCTCGCGGAACTCGGCCAGATCGTCCGCAGTGAGCTCCGGGTTGCTCAAGACGCCGGCGACCAACCCCAGGCTCGGGTCCCAGCCGCCGAGGCGAAGGATCGTCTCAGGGCAGAGGCCGGCGGCCACGAGCAGCCGCTCCCCATCAGCCGGCCCCAACTCGAGGGCTTCGGCAAATCCCAGCACCACCCGGCGGCTCGGCAGGCTACTCGACCCGGGCGCGGCCCGCTCCAGCCGGTTCACATAGGCCGGGTCGACGCCTGCACGTCGCGCAAGCTGATTCTGGGACAGTCCGACGCGCACCCGGAGGCGTCGCAATAACGCGCCAAACCCGTCGTCTGCCCGACCGACCGCCGCCATACACTTGAAGTATGTCGTTTTCATTGATTCAGGGTCAATGCCCAACAGGCCCCTGTGGAAAGCTGTGAGTCCGCGGAGAGTGCATTGATTATCAGTCATAACTCGGGAGCCGAGACGGCGCTGCTATACTGGCAGCGTCGTGCTCAGACTTCGCTGGACGCCCAGGACGTGAGCCAGGACCCACCACAGGCCGTGCCACAGGCCATGCCGTGGGACGCGATCGAAGCGGGCGTGGACATCGTCGAGATCGACCGCATCGGCGACCTGGCTCGACGCTACGGCGACCGCTTCCGGCGGCGCGTCTACACCGAGCGCGAATGGGCCGATGCCGGTGGGCGGGCTGACTCGCTGGCCGCGCGGTTCGCCGCGAAAGAAGCGACGATCAAGGCGCTCGGGTCACGCGAGCCAGCGCTCCGAGAGATCGAGGTCGTGCGGCCAGCCTGGAGCAAGCCGCGACTTCGGCTGTGGGGCCGGGCGGCCGAGATCGCCCGCGAGCAGGCAGTCCGACAGATCGCGCTCAGCCTGTCCCACGCCCAGCAACACGCCGTTGCGGTCGTGGTGCTGGTGCGTGCCGGCGAAGCCGTGTCGTGGGACGGCGCGGTCTTGGAGGCAGCGGCGCTCGCGGCTGGACGGTCGGGCCTGGGGTCAGACTCGCCTGGCCCCGGCCATGCCGATGGTCGGGCGGGCGATCGGTGACGTCCGAGGAGACGTGCGGGTTATCTGCCTACCACGCGCGTGACGACGAGCGTCACCCAGGCGCCGAGGGATGCGGCCACGAGCTGGACGTCGCCAAGCGAGAACGGCGGGCTACCCGCTTCGACTGGCCCCAGGGCCTGGACGGCCGAGGCGGCGATCACGGAGAGCGCAAGGTAGAGCGGCAGACTGCTCGGCCGGCGGCCGACCACCAGGAAGAACAAGGCACCATTCACCACGCCAATAAGGGGCGTGATGACGAGCCAGACCGGAATCTCCGCGAGAAAGGGATCCATCACGTCAGGAGGCGGGCCACAGGAGGAGCTCGACGTCGGAGGTTGGCAGCCGACGCTGCACGGCCGCGCGACATGGAGGGTAGGGCTGCTCCCTGCCGCCTGTCAAGCATCGAGGCATCCGATGTGGGCAGGCTACGTCTGGGCGTCGCACGCCGCGGAGGGGGATCATGTATGGATGACGATGACCGTTTTGGATGACGATGACCGTGTCGGCTGAGGTGACGGCCGCTGCGTGGTCCGTACGGCGGCGGGCGCCGGCGGCGGTGCTCGACGAGTACGGCCTCGACTCGCCGCTGCTCGCCCAACTGCTGCTCAATCGCGGCGTGGCGCCGGCCGATGCCAACGCCTTCCTCGCGCCGCCGGCTCCGGCCCCGCCGAAGCTCGACGCGATGGCGGATCTCGGGGCGGCGGTGCGGCGCATCGAGGCGGCGATTGCCTGTGGCGAGCGGATCGTGGTCTACGGCGATTACGACGTCGACGGCCTGAGCGGCTCGACCCTGCTCGCGCTGGCGCTCCAGAAGGTCGGCGCGAACGCGAGCGTGTACATCCCCCACCGCGAGCGCGACGGCTACGGCCTCAATCGGGACGTCCTCAGCGCGCTTCAGGCGGACGGCGTCGGACTGATCGTGTCGGTCGATTGCGGCGTCAGCGCCGTGGCCGAGATCCAGGTGGCCGTGGCACTCGGGCTGGACGTGGTCGTCACCGATCATCACCACGTGCCGCCCGACCTTCCCCAGGCGATCGCCGTGGTGAATCCCCGTCGGTCGGACTGCCCGTATCCGTTCAAGGAGTTATCGGGGGCTGGCGTGGCGCTCGTGCTGGCTCGGGCGCTGCTCGCGAGGCGGCTCCCCGACCGCGAGCGGACCCACCTCGAAGCGCACCTGTTCGAACTGGCGATGCTCGGGACGGTCGCCGACGTCATGCCGCTTGTCGGCGAGAACCGAGCGATCGTCCGCCAGGGGTTGCGGGTGCTGAACGAGCAGCCAGGCCTGGGTCTGGCCGCGCTGGCCGCGCGTGCCCGACTCACTCGGCCCTGGATCGACGCCGAGGCGATTGCCTTCCGGATCGCGCCTCGCCTCAACGCGGCCGGACGGCTTGCCGACGCGACTCTCGCCCAGCGCCTGCTCGCGGCCGCCACCTCAGACGAGGCCAGCCGCTTCGCCGACGATCTCGAAGTCCTGAACGAGCGGCGACGCGCAGTACTGAGCGACGCGATGGAGCGCGCCCACGCCGAGCTACGGACGCTGGGGGAGCCGTTGCCAGCCGGGCTCGTGCTGGCCGGGGCGTACGAACCGGGCCTGCTCGGGCTGCTAGCTGCCCGACTGGCCGAGGAGGTGGCGAGGCCGGTCGCGGTGATTCAGCGTACCCCGGAGCTGTGCCGAGGTTCCGTGCGAGGCGTGCCCGGCTTCGACACGGTTGGCGCAGTGCGGGCCTGCCAACACCTGCTCACGACCTTTGGCGGACACGCTGGCGCGGCCGGCTTCACCACCACGCCCCAGCAGGCCGATCGCTTCCGTGAGGCGTTCGTCGCCGCTGTCGCCAGCATGCCTCGATGCGTACCGGCCCCGCTCGAAGCGGATTGCCGGCTGCGGCCGGAGAGCATCGAGACCGGTCTGCTCGACCTGCTCGCGCGTCTGGAACCGTTCGGGGAGGGGAATCGGCAGCCGCTGTTCGAAACGAACGGCGTCGTGGTGCGCGAGGCACGCGTGGTCGGCGACGGACACGTCCGGCTGCGGCTCTGGGGCAAGGGCCGGCCGCTCAAGGGGATCATGTTCCGAGCGGGCGGATGTGGTCCGGAGGTCGGGATGACCGTCGACGTGCTCCACCGGGTGCGACCCAACATCTGGCGTGACGACGTGAGCGCCGAACTGCACGTCGAAGCGTGGCGCCCATCGTCCGTGTCGGCTGAGTGACCCGATCCCCCAGGTCTCGATCCCTCGACACGGAGGGTAGCATGGCGAACTGGGCATTCGGGTGAGTAGGGCATTCGTTCGATCCCCCACATCCGATCCTCCCGGGTGGGCGACGGCGCGAAGCTCGGGCACGCGGCTTGCGGTACGCGGCACGCACTGGCACCCCCCGGTGGACAGATGGCCAGATAGATCGCAGGGCCGACAACCCGGGCTGAGCCCAGGTGGGACCGGCCCTGATTGGCACGCCCCCGGGCATGACGAGCGAGGGTGGAGCGGGAGCCGGACGATGGAGACGAAGGAAGGCATCGGGATACCGATCGGGCCGCGAACGGCACTCCTGGGCGGGCTGGCAGTCCTGGTTGGCACGGTCGTCGGCGCCTGGCTCGGCGGCATCGGTCGAAGACGCAACAAGGCCACGAGAGTGACCGGCAAGATCGCGAGAGTAACCGGCAGAGTGGCGCCGTCGAACGCACGCCGGGTCGAGGCCGGGCTGGCACTTGCTCCCTTGCTCGTTCGGCTGGCGGTAAATCCGCTGATCCGCGAGCTCATCTTCCGGCTGGTGATGCGCCGTGTCGGCCTGAAGTAGCAGGCTTTCCGCTGCCGAGCGCGAGAGACGGGCCTGGTCCGCGTGCCACGCGCGCCAGCGTGGTACGATCGCGGGGGCATGCGCGACAGGCGCGGCCGGGCAGCAGGTGATCGATCTCCCTCTCGTCTCCCTCGACCTCGAAATCCTCGATACGGACGCCGGCTCCGAGATCATCGAAGTCGGCGCCGTGAAGTTCCGTGGCGCCGAGACGCTCGGCACGTTCTCGGCGCTTGTGCGTCCGCGTGGCGCGCTTTCGTTTCGAATCGGCACGCTTACCGGACTGACCGCACGCGATCTCGCCCGCGGAGAGAGTCTCCCCGGCGTTCTAGAGCGCCTGTCGACGTTCGTCGGCGGCGCGCCGCTTGTGGGGCAGTCGGTTGGACTGGACGTCGAGCACCTCCGCCGAGCCGGGCTGAACATCGCGAACCCTCGCCTGGACACGTTCGAGCTCGCGGTGCTGCTCGTGCCGGGACTGAAGGCGTACGACCTCGGCTCGATCGCCCGAGCCCTGGGCGTCGGCGGCGACATCCCCCACCGAGCCCTGGCGGACGCAGAATTGACGCGCGAGGTCTTCCTCGCGCTCGTCGCACGCTCCGCCCTGTTGCCGCTCGATACGCTCAGCCAGATCGTCCGCCTGGCCGGCCCGCTCGATTGGCCGCTCAAGCTCGTGTTCTCCGAGGTGCAGCGGCGGCGCGTTCGTGAGCTGATGACCTCCGGCGCGCCGGCAAGCGTGGGCGCGGGCGCAGGTCCGCTCGATGGTCTTGCTCCCCTTCAGCCGGTCGAACCAGTCGAGCCGCTGGGCCGCTTCTCGACCATCGACGCTCAGGCATTGGCGAAGTCGATTGGGCCGGGCGGCTCGGTAGCCCGCGAGTTACGAACGTACGAGGACCGCCCGGCCCAGCGACGAATGCTCGGCGCCGTCGCCGAGGCACTCAACGAGGCCGAAACGCTGCTCGTCGAGGCCGGGACCGGGACCGGTAAGTCGCTGGCCTACTTGCTGCCGGCCCTCCAGTTTTCGGTCCTGAACGGTCTGCGGGTCGTGGTCTCGACGAACACCATCAACCTTCAGGACCAACTCCTCGACAAGGACGTCCCGGACATCCTCCATGCGACCGGCCTGCCGGCCCGCGTCGCGGTCCTGAAGGGCCGCAACAACTACCTCTGCCTCCGCCGCTGGCTCACCCTGCTGAAGACGGACGATCTCTCGCCCGGCGAGCGGATGCTGCTCGTCCGCACCCTTCTCTGGCTCCGGGTCACCAGCACTGGCGACCGGGCCGAGCTTCGGCTCACACCCGAGGAAGACGAGGCCTGGGGCAAGCTAGCCGCCGTCGCAGAGGTCTGCTCGCCGCTGCGGTGTCCGTACCACCGAGAGGGCTCGTGCTTCGTCGCGCGGGCGAGGCGCGCGGCCGAAGGCGCGCACGTCCTGATCGTCAACCACTCGCTGCTGCTCTCCAACGTGGTCGCCAGCAGCCAGGTCTTGCCCGAGTTCCGACACCTCATCATCGACGAGGCCCACCACCTCGAGGACGAAGCGACCGCGCAGTTGAGCCGTCGCGTCACTCAGCGTGAGATGTCCCGCCGATTGGCCGAGCTCGCCGACCCATCGGCCATGGGTACCGGCCTGCTCGTCGAAGCTGTCGGTGCGCTCCGTCATAGCGGTCTCGATGCCCGCACCGAGGCGGCCGCCGCGGACTGGCTGGAGCAAGGTGCGCTCCAGATCGCAGAGGTGCGCTCCGGCGTCGACCGACTCTTCGGGCTGCTGGGCACGTTCGTCCGCGAGCAGCCGCGCCGGAACGAAGGTGGTGCCTTCACGCTGCGCGTCACCCACGCCGTACGCGCCCAGCCGCTCTGGTCGGAAGTCGACGTGCTCTGGGGCGAGGTCGGGCGCACCATCCTGGCACTCCAACGCACTCTGGCCGAGCTCGTGGCAGCGCTCGACGGCCTGTCGACTCGTGACGAGGCGCAGGACGCCACCCTCGGCGAGCTCGCGGCGCAGGGCACGTTCTGGGAGGAGACGCGGCAACACTTCGCCCGGGTCATCCCACTGGCCGATGACGACACGATCGCCTGGCTCACCCTCAGCCAGCACGATGAGCTGGGCGTCAGCGCCGCGCCGCTCGACGTTGGCGACACGATCCGCGACGAGTTGATCGGCCCGATGGCGGCGGTGATCCTGACGTCGGCGACCCTCACCAGTGAGGGCAGCTTCGCCTACATCCGCCAGCGCTTGTCGCTCGACGACACCCGTGAGCTTACGGTCGGCTCGCCATTCGACTATGCAAGCTCGACGCTGGTCTACCTGCCGGTCGGCGCACCGGAGCCAAATCAACCGGGCTACCAGCGTGCCGTGGAGCGCGCCGTGCTGGACGTGGCTACCGAGCTCAAGGGCCGAACGCTGGTGCTGTTCACGTCGCACAGCCAGTTGCGAGCCACTTTCCTCGGCCTGCGCGATACGCTCGACAGCCGCAAGATCATCTTGCTGGGCCAGAGGGTCGATGGGAGCTCGCGGGCGCGGCTACTCGAAACGTTCAAGAGCGGGCGGCCCTGCGTGCTGCTCGGCACCAGCAGCTTTTGGGAGGGTGTGGACGTGGTCGGCGAGGCGCTGAGTTGCCTGATCATCGCCCGACTGCCCTTCGCGCTCCCGACCGATCCAATCGTCGAGGCTCGCAGCGAGCAGTTCGAGGATCCATTCAGCCAGTATTCGCTGCCCCAGGCGATCCTCAGGTTTCGTCAGGGCTTTGGCCGCCTGATCCGTAGCCGGACCGATCGCGGCATCATGATCGTGCTGGACAGCCGCCTGCGGACCCGCCGCTACGGACGTGCATTCCTCGATTCGCTGCCGCCGTGCGAGATCCGAGCCGGCCCAGCGAACGACGCGTCCCGTGTGGCCGGCGCCTGGATGCGCGGCGAGCGAGACCATCTCGGTATGGCCATCTCGGTGAGGAGGTAAGTCCATGGCAGGGCAAGACGACACCCTACAGGACGTTCGCGTCGTCCACTTCGGCCTCGGGCCGCTGGGCGCCGAGATCGCGCGGCTGGTCGCCGAGCGGCCCGGTGTGGTCAGCGTGGCCGCCATCGACGCCGACCCGGCGCGGGCCGGCCGCGATCTGGGCGACGTCGCTGGCCTCGGCCAGCGCACCAGGATCGTCGTCAGCGAGGATCCGGACCTGCTCGAAGAGCTCGAGGCCGACGTGGTGCTCTACGTCGCGTCCGAGTCGTCGGACACCCTTGGCGACCTCGAAGCGTGCCTGGAATCAGGGCTGAACGTCGTGGCCGTCTGCCAGGAACTGACCTATCCGCCGGAGGACGCGGAGGATGACGATCTGGTGTCTTCCATCGACTCCCTTGCCGAGGAGGCGGACGTCAGCATTCTCACGGTCGACGAAAGCGACGCCCTGTTTGGCACGCTCATCCTGCCGCTCACGGCGACCTCGCGCGATGTCGAGCGGGTCGCCATCCGTCGCACCGTGCTGCGCACCGAGGTCGGCCGCTACTCGGTCGCGGACTGGGCGCGGACGCTCGCCGACACCCTCGGCTGGTCACTCGACGAGATTGACGAGGCCGAGGACGGTGTTGGCGGCCATCACGTGGTCGGCCGGATGAACGGTATGGATGTGGTCACGGTCGCCCTCACCCAGACCGAGCGGGCAGCCGACGCAAACATGGAGATCCAGATCGTCGGTCAGCCAACCTTGATGGTGTCCGCCTCCGGCGGCCCGGCGGTCGAGCAAGCGCTGGCAGCCCTCGTCGTGAACGCCATCCCACAAGTCCTCATGGGCGACGCAGGGCTCCTCACTCTCGCCGATATGCCGCCTATCCATTGCTGGACCTCGATGGGCCTGGTGGCCGCTGCCGATACAGGCGAGGATGACGACGAGGAGGACGAGTGACGGCGACGCTCGGGGTGCCGCTCGTTCGTCCACGCCGATATCACGGTGAATCCTGCCTGCGCCCTGGCGACGATCGTGGAGATTTCACCGTGACGTTGGTGTAACCCCCAGACCGATACGCTCACGGGCGACGCGTGAAGGATCGGTCCGTCGTCGACACTCGGGCCATGACTACCGGCCGAGAGGGCGGCGCCTCATCGCCGATTGCGAACGCCCGAGCCATCAGCCGGCGGGCCTCGTCGGCGTGTGCCTCGTCGCGGGCGTGAATCCACACGAGCGGCTGCCCTTGCTTCACGGCATCGCCTACTGTTCTGTCGAGCACCAGTCCAACGGCATGGTCGATCGGATCGCCCTTACGCTCCCGCCCAGCCCCGAGCCGATTCGCCGCCCGTGCGACGGCCACTGGCTCGACGTCGGTAATCACGCCGTGGCGCGGACTAGCAACCGCCGAGACGAATGGCGCCAGCGGTAGCCGGTCAGGCTCGTCCAGAGCCGTCGGATCGCCACCCTGCGCCGCCACCATCTCGCGCAACTTTGCGTACCCCGAGCCGTCGTGGAGATGAGACAACGCCGTCCCGCGCGCCTCATCCAGATCGCGAACAGCGCCCGCTACCACGAGCATTTCGGATGCGAGCGCCGTCACCAGGTCCAACAGCCGAGGATCGCCGGTTCCGCTCCGAAGCAGATCGGCAGCCTCGCGTACCTCGAGCGCGTTGCCGACCGTCCGCCCGAGCGGTTGGTCCATGTCGGTGACGAACGCCGTTGCCCGCCGCCCGGCCCCTGCCGCGATCTCGACCATTCGCATCGCTAGCTCCCGAGCCTCGGCTTCGTCGTGCATGAAGGCGCCGCGCCCTGCCTTCACGTCCAGCACGATGGCCGGCGCGCCGGCCGCGAGTTTCTTGCTCATCACGCTGCTCGCGATCAGCGGCACGCTCGCGACCGTCCCCGTCACGTCACGCAGGGCGTAGAGCTTGCCGTCGGCGGGTGCCAGGTCAGCAGACTGACCGGCAATCGCCGCCCCGACCGTCTTGACCTGTTCGAGCATCGCGTCCGGACTCAGGCCGACACGCAGCCCCGGAATCGACTCCAGTTTGTCCAGGGTACCGCCAGTGAACCCGAGCCCTCGGCCCGAGAGCTTGGCGACGGCCGCTCCACATGCTGCCACCAGCGGCACGACCACGAGCGACACCTTGTCGCCGACGCCGCCGGTGCTGTGCTTGTCCACGACCGGCCGATCCAGTGCCGACATGTTGAGTTGCCGGCCCGACGCTGCCATGATCTCGGTCAAGTCGGTCAACTCATCGGCGTCAAGGCCGCGCCAGCAGACCGCCATCAGCCAGGCTGAGACCTGATAGTCCGGTACGTCACCGGCCACATATCCGCCGACGAGCGCCTGTAGCTCCGTTCGACTGAGCCGTCCGCCTTGCCGTTTCCGGTCGAGCAGGTCCGGAATCGAGATCGTGCGTGCTGCTGGCTCGGTCATGTCAGGCCCGCTCTCGCAGTGGCTCCGTCTGTACCCGGCTCACGTCGGTGCGCGTACGTGTCATGCCGGCCAGGCGCCTCACGTGTGTCAGGAGACGGCGAGCGCACCGTCCGCCGAATCGGCATCGCGCCACCAGACCTGGCCGTTTGCCTGGTACCGTCGCGGTACCCGCACTCCAACCCGGCAGAGCACCTCGTGCACGATCGTGTCCGACCATGCAGCGTACTCTTCGAGCGCTAGCCGTTCCCGACCGTCTGTGCCGAACAGCGTCACCTCATCGCCGGCCGCCGCCCCAGGCACGTCGGTCACGTCCACCATGCACTGATCCATCGACACCCGCCCCACCAGCCGGACCCGCTGGCTGCGTAACAGGGCGCTGGCGTGGTTCGAGTGCGAGCGCGGTACGCCATCCGCGTAGCCGGCTGGCACCAGTCCGAGTCGCATGGGCCGCTCGACGGTGAACGTCCGTCCGTAGCCCACCGTCGTTCCTGGCTCGGCGTCCTGCACGTGGAGCAGCCGGGCACGAAGCGAGACGGCCGGCCGCAACGGTGCCGACTGCGGCACCGCGTCGGACGGGTAGTGCCCCGAGAGGGCTACGCCGATCCGGACCATGTCGAGCCAGGCATCTGGCTGTCCGAGGGTCGCTGCGCTGTTCGCCGCGTGGACGAGCGGCGGCCGCTGGCCGGCGCCTTCCAGAACCTCCAGTACCTCGCGGAGCACACCTAGCTGCTGGCCCGTGAATGAGTCGCCCGGTTCGTCGGCGGAGGCGAAGTGGGTATAGAGCCCTTCGACCCGCAGTGTCCCCACCGTCGACAGTAGATGGACGAGCGCCAGCGCCTGGGTGGGGTGCGCCCCGAAGCGCGTCAGTCCAGTATCGACTTTCACGTGCACCGGGAGCGTCGCTCGTGCGCGCGCGGCCGAGACGGCCAACACCCGGACGTCTTCGAGACGCACGACGGTCGGAGTGATCCGGTGCCGCACGATCTCGTCCGCCTCACTCGGTGCGAAGCCGCAGAGCAGGAGGATTGGCGCCCGGATACCGGCCGCACGCAGCGAAATCCCTTCCTCGACCCGTGCTACCGCCAGTCGGTCGGCCCCGGCCTGAATCGCTGTCCATCCGACGTCGACGGCGCCCAGGCCGTAGGCATCAGCCTTGACGACGGCGCAGACACGGACCGCCGGGCCGACGAGAGCCCGGATCGCGCGCACATTCGCGCCAACGGCGTCGAGGTCGACATCGAGCCAGTTTGGACGATGCTCGGCGGGTGACGGCTCCTGGCCTGGCCCGATCGCTGGTCCCTGACGGGAGAACATCGAGGGGGTTGCCTCCTCTCGTGGGGACTGGATCGCGGCGGCCCGTGGGCTGGGCGGCAGTATACCAGTCGGTCAACGCGGTTGAAAGGCGCTCCGGCGGCTCGATAGAATCCTGTGACGGGCTTCACTGCACGAAGCACGCCGCAGCTGGACGATCGGCGCCCCTCCTAGTGCATGGGAGGGGCGCCCCATTTCCGGCGATACTTCCTGCTAGTGTCAGCAGCCGTGTGGAAAGGGAGAGCGCGATGGCCGCACCGCAGAAGGAGTTCGTGGAGGCGCTGCCCCGGCGAACGGAAGAAGGCTGGTATACGGCCGTCGTGGCCAGGGCCGAACTGGCGGACTACTCGCCGGTGCGCGGCTGCATGGTGATTCGTCCATACGGCTACACCCTCTGGGAGAACATGCAGGCGGCGCTCGACGCCCGCTTCAAGGCGACCGGTCATCGTAACGCCTACTTCCCCATCTTCATCCCGGAAAGTCTCCTGCTCAAAGAGGCCGAGCACGTCGAAGGCTTCGCGCCTGAAGTTGCCTGGATTAGCCAGGCCGGCGGCGAGGAACTGGAGGAGCGCCTGGCCGTCCGTCCGACGTCGGAGACGCTCTTCGGCGTCATGTACAGCAAGTGGGTCCAGTCCTGGCGTGACCTGCCGATGCTGATCAATCAGTGGTGTAACGTGGTCCGCTGGGAGAAGCGGACGATGCCGTTCCTCCGCACCACCGAGTTCCTCTGGCAGGAAGGCCATACCGCCCACCGCACCGAGGCCGAAGCCGTCGAAGAGACCATGAAGATGCTGGAGGTCTACCGAGACTTCGTCGAGACGGAGTTGGCGATTCCGGTCATCCCCGGCCGGAAGTCGGAGGCCGAGAAGTTCCCCGGCGCCGATGCGACCTTCACTATCGAGGCGCTGATGCCGGACGGGCGAGCGCTCCAGAGCGGAACGTCGCACTTCCTGGGTCAAAACTTCGCCCGCGCCTTCGAAATCGACTTTCAAGATATGGACGGCGAGCGCCGCTTCGCCTGGACCACCTCGTGGGGGCTGAGCACCCGCACGGTCGGCGCGCTCATCATGGTCCATGGCGACGACGGCGGCCTCGTCGCACCGCCCCGCGTCGCGCCGACCCAGGCCGTCATCCTCCCGATCTGGGGCCGTAAGGACGCCGATCGTGGCGCGGTCCGCGACGCCGCCGACCATGTCCGACGCCTGCTCGTCGACGCCGGCATCCGCGTCGAGGTCGACTGGTCCGAAGAGAAGCAGATCGGCTGGAAGCATAACGAGTGGACGCTCAAGGGCGTGCCGATCCGGATCGAGATCGGGCCGCGTGACGTGGCCGACGAGCAGGCGGTGCTCGTCCGCCGCGACGACCCGAATCCGGGGCGACCCGAGAAGCGGGCGGTCGGGTGGTCGGCGCTGGCCGAAGAGGTTCGGGCTACCCTCGACGCGATCCAGCAGAACCTGTACCGGCGGGCACTTGCCGCTCAACACGCGAACACGCACGACGCCAATTCATTCGAGGAGCTTGCGACCATCATGGAGGGACCGCGCGGCTTCATCCGTGCTCACTGGTGCGGCTCGGCTGACTGCGAGGCGACGATAAAGGAGAGGACCGGCGCGACGATCCGTTGTCTGCCACTCGATGCCCCCCGTGAGGAGGCCGCCTGTATCGTCGACGGCAGGCCGAGCACGATGCGCGTCATCTTCGCACGAGCGTACTAGCCGTGCCAGCGCCGTGGCGCACCTTGCCACTGGCCGGCGACCTTTCCGAACGGAAGGGGTAAGAGAGCGCCACGGTCCCACCACACCTGAGCTCAGGCATTTCGAGGAGGCAGCACGATGGAGGAACAGCGCTTCGCACATGCGGTCGATGCGCTCGGCCAGCCGGGTGAGTTACCGGCCGAATCCCTCGGTGCTTTGTCCCACCTCGTCAGCCACGACCTGGAAGCGGTCGAGCGGACCTGGCGTGGACTGGCGCCAGAGCGTCGCCGCGAGGTGCTGACGCAACTCGCCCGCTCCGAACGCGCCAACCCCCGTCAGGACTTCAACGCGATCTACGGCATCGCCCTGGCCGACGTCGATCCGAGCGTTCGGCGGCTCGCGGTTGAGGCGATCCACGAAGAGAATGGGCCGGCCCTGCTCGACGCGCTGGTTCGTTGCGCTGACGAAGATCCGGACCCGAACGTTCGCGAGGCCGCCTGCGCTCACCTCGCGCCGTTCGCCCTTCAGGCTGAGCTTGGCGAGCTACCCGATCGATGGCGTCCGACACTGCGTGCCTTCCTGCTGTCGACGCTGGACGACGATGGGGCGCCGCTAGGTGTACGACGCGAGGCGCTTGCTGCGCTCGGCTACCTGGACGACGCCGAAATAGCCGCCCGCATCGAGCGCGCGTCACATGATGACGCCTTGCGCCTCTGGGCGATCCGCGCGATGGGCCGCACCGCCAACCCGGATTGGCTCGATACGTTGACGCGTGAGTCGACTGACGACGACCCGTCCGTTCGTCAGGAGGTGGCTCGCGCCTTCGGCGAGATAGCCGACGAGCAGGCCGCCGCCGTGGTCGCCGACATGGTAGACGACCACTCACTCGAGGTGCGGCTTGCCGCGCTCCGTTCGCTCGGGCAAATCGGCGGCGAGGACGCCCGTGAGGCACTCATCTACGCGCTCGAAGACAGCCGCCCAATCATTCGCGAGGCCGCTGAGCGCGCGCTGAACGTGCTCGAAGAGGGCGAAGACCCCCTCTCGCTCTGAGGGTCCGCAGTCCAGCGGCGCCGGGCAGTCCGTCACACATGGCAGGCGCCTGGGTCAGCTTGACGAGGATGATCCGGCGATCCGCCGCCGGGGTGTCAAGGCAATGACTGGAATATGGCGCTCCGCTTCAGGCGGCATGACAGGTAAGCCGGGGAACTTCGCCTGCGCAAACTTCCAGGCCGCGCGGGTGCTCGCGACGATCCGGTCCCGTAGCTCCCCCTCAACGACGCTCGCCGTGACCTCGAGCGTGTCGCTCCCAAGCTCGACGGTCGCGTCAGGGTGCGCGAGCACGTTGTAATACCAGTCCGGGTTCTTCGTGGAGCCAGCGTTCGCCGCGACCAGGATGAGACGGTCGCCGTCGCGGCTGTACACGACCGGCACGGTGTGACGCTTGCCGCTGCGCCGGCCCATGGTCGTCAGCAACATCAACGGGACACCTGCAGCGAAGCCGCTCACGGTGCCGCCACTCCGGCGAAACTCCTCGACAATCTCCCGGTCAGAGAGCGGCACGTCAGCCACGTCGCACGCCTCCCACGAATCTGCCTGCCACGAATCTGCCTGCCACGAATCTGCCTGCCACGAATCTGCCTGCCACGAATCTGCCCGCCACGAATCTGCCCGCCACGAATCTGCCCGCCACGAATCTGCCCGCCACGAATGCGGGCGGACCACGCCGCTACCCCAACCGAGTGGCAGCTACTCGGAGCATGCAAGATGCCTGCCCACCCCATGCCCAGAACGACGCATGGCCTCCGCTCCGGCGTGGGAGCGGAGGCCATGCGGTGCAGGGCCGCGAAGCCCTAGTTCCGCGACGTGCCGTTCGTGGGCGCAGGCGCGACCGGTAGCGGCGTTCCCTGGTGGATCTCCGCCTCGTTCGTGATCCGCTTGGTGCCCCGCTCGATCTCGCCCCAGTAGTGGCAGGCGACGTAGTGCCCGGGCTTGACTTCCGCGAGCGGCGGCTCGTCGACGCGGCAGTTGTCCTCGGCGTACGGGCAGCGTGGGTTGAACCGGCAGCCCGCCGGCGGATTCACCGGGCTCGGCACGTCGCCGGTCACAATGATCCGCTCACGACGCTTTTCCAGCACGGGGTCCGGGATCGGGATTGCCGAGAGGAGCGCCCGGGTGTACGGATGGAGCGGCGACTCGAAGATCTCGTTGCGGTCAGTGACCTCGACGATCTTGCCGACGTACATGACCGCCACCCGGTTGCTGATGTGCCGCACCACCGCCAGGTCGTGGGCGATGAACAGGTAGGTCAGGCCCAGCTTCTCCTGTAGCTCTTCAAGCAGGTTGATGATCTGGGCCTGAATCGAGACGTCCAGCGCTGAGATTGGCTCGTCGCAGACGATGAACTTTGGCTCCACCGCGAGCGCGCGGGCGATACCAATGCGCTGGCGCTGGCCGCCACTGAACTCGTGCGGGTATCGATTGGCAAAGTACGGGTTCAGCCCAACCGTCCGCAGCAGTTCTTGCACGCGCTCCTGCTTGGCTCGGCCCTTCGCCAGATTGTGGATCTCCAGCGGCTCGCCGATGATACTTCCGACCGTCATACGGGGGTTCAACGAGGCGTACGGATCCTGGAAGATCATTTGCAGTTCGCGGCGCATCCGCCGCATCTCGCCACCGCCGAGCTTGACGAGGTCTTTGCCTTCAAAGATGACCTCGCCGGCCGTCGGCTTGTACAACTGGAGGATCGCCCGCCCGGTCGTCGACTTCCCGCAGCCCGACTCACCGACGAGCCCGAGCGTCTCACCAGCCATGATGTCGAACGAGACGTCGTCGACGGCCTTGACCGACCCGACCTGCCGTTGCAGGATGATCCCCTGCGTGATCGGGAAGTGCATCTTCAAGTGCCGGACGGACAGCAGCGCGTTGCCGCCGGCGCCGGCCGTCGGCGCTCCGCCGGTCCTCGTCTCAGTCGCCATCAGCCCTTGCCTCCAGTTACGTCAACCCAACATGCGATCGTGTGCCCGCGCTCCACTGGTTCCAGCGATGGGTTCTCCTCGACGCACCGGTCCACTTTGTAGGTGCAGCGTGGCACGAACGGGCAGCCTTGCGGCGCGTCGATCAGGTCTGGTGGCAAGCCCTCGATGGGGATCAGCTTTTCCTTGCGCGGCTCGTCGATACGCGGGATCGAGCGGAGCAACCCAAGGGTGTAGGGGTGGCGGGGCCGGGCGAACAACTCCTCGGCCGGCGCCGACTCCACGATATAGCCGGAGTACATGACGTTGATCTTGTCCGCCACTCCGGCGACCACACCCAGGTCGTGGGTGATCATGATGACCGCCATCCCGAGCGCCGTTCGTAGCTCCTTGATCAGGTCCAGGATCTGGGCCTGAATCGTCACGTCGAGCGCCGTCGTCGGCTCGTCCGCGATCAGCAGCTTCGGGTCGCACGAGAGCGCCATCGCGATCATCACCCGCTGACGCATCCCGCCCGAGAACTGGTGCGGGTAATCGTCCACGCGCGCGCGGGCTGCCGGGATGCCCACAAGCTCGAGGAGTTCGATGGTCCGCTTGCGCGCCTGATCGCGGGACATCCCCTTGTGCAGTTCGAGGGCCTCGCCGATCTGGCGGCCGATCGTCAGCACCGGGTTCAGCGAGGTCATCGGATCCTGGAAGATCATCGCGATCTCGTTGCCCCGGACCCGGCGGATGCCCTCGTCGTTGAGCTTGAGCAGATCTTTCCCGTCGAACAGGACTTCGCCCTCGACGATCCGGCCTGGCGGCGTCGGAATCAAGCGCATGATCGACATCGCGCTCACGCTCTTACCGCAACCGCTTTCCCCCACCAGGCCGAGCGCTTCGCCCGGGTTCAGCGTATATGAGACACCGTTGACTGCCTTGACGATGCCGTCGGGGGTGTAGAACCACGTCTTGAGGTTCCGCACCTCGAGCAACGGCTGCTTTTGCTGGTCGACTACCACCCCACGACCCTCCTCATCAGCCTGTATCCCTACCGCGTGCCGGATGCACGCGATCGTGCCCGGCGTCCCATGACCAGCGCAGCACCGGGCGCCGCGCCGCCGTCGCCTCGTCCAACCGGCCGACCACCCGATCGTGCGGCGCCGCCTTGACGACCTCTGGATTATCCTCGGCCTCGCGGGCAATTTGCCGCATGATCGTGACGAATCGGTCGAGCGTGTCCTTAGCCTCGCCTTCGGTGGGCTCGATCATGATCGCCTCTTCGACGATCAATGGGAAGTACACCGTCGGCGGATGGATCCCATAATCGATCAAACGCTTGGCGATGTCCAGAGTTCGTACGCCCTGTTGTTTCTGCCGCCGTCCAGACGCCACGAACTCGTGCATGCACGTGCGGTCGTAGGGTACGTCGAACGAATCGTGCAGCAGCACCCGCAGGTAGTTCGCGTTCAGCACCGCCGCTTCGCTGATCTCCCGCAGCCCGCTGTCCCCCTGCATCGTGATGTAGGTCAGTGCCCGCACGATCACCCCGAAGTGTCCCCAGAAACCCTTGAGCTTCCCGATCGACTCTGGACGCTCCCAGTCGAAATACAGCGACCCGTCGTCCCGTCGTGCGATCAGGGGCGTTGGCAGGTACGGCTCCAGGATCGCCCGCACCGCCACTGGCCCGCAGCCCGGCCCGCCGCCGCCGTGGGGCGTCGAGAAGGTCTTGTGGGTATTGATGTGCATGACGTCGAAGCCTAGGTCGGCCGGCTTGACGGCTCCGAGGATCGCGTTCAGGTTCGCACCGTCGCCGTACACCAGCCCGCCGACCGCGTGGATCGCGTCGGTCACCTCTCGAACCTGCTGCTCGAACAGCCCAAGGGTGTTGGGGTTGGTGAGCATCAAGCCGACCGTTGTCTCGTCGGCCTCGGCCTTGACGCGCTCGAGATCGACGTTGCCGTGCGCGTCGGTCGGAATCGCGACCGTCGTGTAGCCGCACATCGCAGCCGTTGCCGGGTTGGTCCCGTGCGCCGAGTCCGGGATCAGCACCTTGGTGCGACGATCGTCACCGCGCGCCCGATGATAGGCTCGGATCAGCAGCATCCCGCACAGTTCGGCCTGCGCGCCGGCGGCCGGCTGCAACGTCACAGCGTCGAAGCCGGTGATTGCGGCGAGCAGTTTCCGCAACTGGAGCATCGCCTCCAGCGCGCCCTGCACCGTCTCTTCGGGCTGGTAGGGGTGGATGTTGGCAAACCCCGGCAGCCGTGCGACGTCCTCGTTGACCTTCGGGTTGTACTTCATCGTGCACGACCCGAGGGGGTAGAACGCATTATCGACCGACGCGTTCAACTCCGACAGATGGGTGAAGTGTCGCACCAGGTCGAGCTCGGCGATCTCCGGCAGCCGTAGCTCCTCGCGCAGCAACCCGGCCGGCAGATCGTCCGTCGCGCCTCGGCAGCGCTCTGGCGGGCCGAAGGTCTGCCCGATGCGCCCCGGGCGGCTCAGTTCGGACAGCAGCGGCTCGCTCACTGCCCGCCTCCAATCCGACGCAGCCCCGCGAGCAGCCGATCGATCTCCGACTCACTGGTCTGCTCGGTCGTGCAGAACACGAGCGCCCGCTCGAAGCCCGGGTAGTCTCGGCCAAGGGGATAGCCGCCGATTACTCCGTACGGCACCAGCGCGTGTCGCACCTCGTCCGCGTCGGTCGGGCAGAGCACGGTCACCTCGTTGAAGAACGGCCCTTCGTTCACCACCGTGTACCCTGGCACGTCAGCCACGCCCTCCACGACCGCCCGCGCCGCCTTGTGGGACAACCCGGCCGCCTGCCTTAGCCCCCGGGGGCCGAGGGCCGCAAGATAGACCGTGACGCCGAGGGCGAGCAACGTCTGACTGGTACAGATGTTTGAGGTCGCCTTTTCGCGCCGGATGTGCTGCTCGCGGGCCTGGAGCGTCAGCACGAACCCGCGCCGCCCGGCCCCATCGGCCGTTTGACCCACGATCCGGCCTGGGAGCTGGCGGAGATGCTCCTGCTTGCAGGTCATTAAGCCGACGTACGGACCCCCGAAGTTGAGTGGAAGGCCAAGCCCCTGGCCCTCACCGACCGCGATATCCGCGCCCCAGCCGCCGGGCGTCTTCAAGAGCCCGAGTGAGACCGGATCCCCGACGACGTAGACCAGCAACGCCCCGACCTCGTGGCACCGCGCTGCCAGCCGCTCGAAATCTCGGACCGATCCGAAGAAGTCCGGCTGTTGCACGACGACACACGCCGTCGCGTCGTCCAGCAGGTCGGCAACCGGCTGTCGGCGAAGCCGGCCGTTTTCGAGCGTTACCTCCGACGTGACCACGTCCACGCCCCGCCCGTCCAGGTAGCTGCCGACGACTCCACGATACTCCGGGTGCACTGAGCCATCCAGCACCACCCGCTGCCGCCGCGAGACGCGTAGCGCCATCAGGACCGCTTCAGCCGTCGCGGAGGCGCCGTCGTAGACCGAGGAATTCGCGACGTCCATCTCGAACAGGTCGCAGACAGCGCTCTGGAACTCGAAGCTGTATTGCAGCGTCCCCTGGCTCATCTCGGGCTGGTAGGGCGTATACGACGTGTAGAACTCGGATCGGCCCATGATGTGCCCGACGACGCTTGGGCTGTAATGGTTGTACGCGCCCGCGCCGACGAAGCACGCCAGTTGCCCCACCGGCTGGTTACGACGTGCGAGGTCAGCCATCTTGGCCACCGTCTCGATCTCGGAGAGCGGCGGCGGGACGTCGAGTGTCGGGAAGCGGACGTCATGCGGGACGTCGGCAAAGAGGTCGGTGACTGACTCGACACCGACTGCTTCGAGCATGGCCTGCCGTTCGTCGGCAGTGAGCGGAACAAACGCCATCGGCGGATCAATCCTCTAGCTACGTGATACTGTAAAGTCTTGCCGACGTCACGAGCTTGCGACGTGCTCGCCATACTGTTGCGCGGACAGGAGCGCGTCGATGTCCCGCGGATTGTCTGGGGTGACCTTGATGATCCAGCCAGCCTCGTATGGCGCGTCGTTGATCGACTGCGGCTCGTCGGTCAACGTACTGTTAACCGCGGCAACCACGCCGGAGATGGGCGCATACAGGTCCGAGGCCGTCTTGACCGACTCGACCACGCCGAAGGGCTTCTTGGCCTCGACCCGGTCCCCGATCTTTGGCAACTCGACGTACACCACGTCGCCTAGCTGGTCCTGGGCGAAGTCGGTAATGCCGACAACGGCGACGTCACCGTCCAGTTTCACCCACTCGTGCTCCTCTGTGTACCGGCGATCCGTCGGATCCACGGCGCCCCTCCGCTCTCAGCCGCGCGACGCGCCGGATGGCGTACCGCGCCTGGTTCGATGTTCGTAGAATGGTAGGCTCACGATACGCCCCGGAACGGGCTTGCCTCGGATGATGACAGCCAGTTCGGTCCCAACTTCCGAGCGCAGCGTCGGCACGTAGGCCATGCCGATCGGCGTGCCGAGGCTCGGCGAGACGTTGCCGCTCGTGACCTGCCCCACCTCAACTCCGTCGATCGAAATCGGATACCCCTGGCGCGGCACCCCGCCCGCCGTCAACTCGAAGGCGATCAAGGTTCTGTCGGCACCGTGCTCGCTGATCTGGCGGAGTGCGTCACGGCCGGCGAACGGCCCCTTATCGAGTTTCACAACTCGACCGAGCCTGGCCTCGTAGGGGTTGTGCGACTCGTCTATCTCGTGGCCATAGAGCGGCATGCCGGCTTCCAGCCGAAGGGTGTCGCGCGCTCCCAGGCCACAGGCCATCGGGGTGACCCCGGCCCGCGCCTCCAACAGCGTATCCCAGGTGGCCTCGCCATCGGTACGGGAGACAATCACTTCGAAGCCGTCTTCGCCGGTGTAGCCGGTGCGTGCGATCAGCCCCGACCGACCCGCTACTGTCCCCTGAATTGCCGCGTAGTACCGAAGATCGTCCAGAGACACGTCGGCCAGGAGTTGGAGCAATGCCGCTGATGCCGGCCCCTGGAACCCGATCATCACGGTTGCGAACGTGGCGTCCTCGACCGTCGCATCCAGGCCCGCCAGCGGCCCCTGACGCCGCTCCTCGATCCACTCGAGGAGCTTCAGACGGTTCGATGCGTTGACGACGAGCAAGTACTGATCGCCCAGGTTGTAGACGAGGATGTCGTCGAGGATGCGGCCGTCGTCGCCACAGATCAACGAGTACTGCGCCCGCCCAACGGCCAGTCGGCCGGCGTCATTGACCGTCAGCCCCTGGACGAGATCGAGGGCCTGTGCACCGTGCACGTAGAGCCGCCCCATATGGGACAGGTCGAACACCCCGACCGCGGTGCGGACGGCCGTATGCTCGGCGCGAATGCTGCCGTACTGGATCGGCATATCCCAGCCGCCGAAATCCACCATGCGGGCGCCGGCGGCGACATGGCGCTCATGAAGGGCCGTTTCGAGCAGCCCAGCGTCGGACGGTCGATCGAGTGTCATACGGCGGCATCGTAGAGGAAGGACAAAAAGGTGTCAAGCAGTGCGCCGCCGTCGCGGCATCCGCTCCCAGGCGGCCGCGAGACGCTCGCGCGCGGAGATGATCCAGCGCAAGAAGACCCGTCGCGCGAGCGGCCGACGGACCTGCTCCCAGGCCCGTGACGCGCGAGCCAGTTGTTCTGGTCCTGGTTCGTGGCCGCTGTACAGACCCTCGACGTACACCTCGGCGATAGGCCGCACCATCGTCTTGGTACCCGGATAGCGCGACGCCAGCCAGTCGGCGTATTCGTACGGTGTTTGTGACGGTCGTCCGGCCAGCCCTGCCCAGGCCGCCAGGCGTCGGAACTGGCCGTACCAGCGCACGTGCCAGGGCAGCGTGGTCAATCCACGTTGGAGGAGCAGCCCGGCCCCGAACCACGCGCCGCCGGCCAGCACCGAGAGCGCAAGAACGACGGCTAGCCCGGCGATCCAGATCTCGTCGCGGCGCTCTGGGAGCGGTGGCGGCAGGTCGCCGAACGTCCCGCCGTAGAGCGGCTCGTCGAAGAAGTCGTCCGGGCTCTCGCCGTAGTACGAGCCATCCAAGGGCAGATCGGACATCGACGACGCGTCGCTCAGACGGAATGGCAGGGTTCGAATCGCGCTCGGCTCGAACGGCATCCAGCCGTAGCGCGGGAAGAAGACTTCGGTCCAGGCGTGCGCTTCACTCTCGTAGAGGATGAAGGCTCCCTCGTTCTCGTCGTACTGGCCGGGCGCGAAGCCGGTGACAACGCGAGCCGGTACGCCGACCGACCGTAGCATCACCGTCATCGCCGTCGCCAGCGAATCGGCGTATCCGCCCTGCGCGTCGAACAGCGTGTAGTCGACCCAGTCTCGGTCGGACGGCGGGCGCGGAACGCCAGTATCGTAAGAGAGCGAGCGGAGGTACGCTTCGATAGCCAGCGCCTTGTCATACGAGTCTGGCGCGCTCGCGGTGATCTCGGTCGCCCGTGTCCGCACCCGGTCCGGAAGCTCATCCGGGAGTTGGAGATACTTCTGCACACCCTGAGGGTAGGTGTCGCCAGCCTGCCGAAGCTGCGCCTCGGTCGCCATCGAGATGGCCGAGACGACCGTGTACTGCTGTCCCTTGCGCAGCAGGTTCGCCAGCCGCACGACCGCCGGATCATCCTTGGCCTCGCGCCACTCCACCAGCGTGGGGGCGTCCACTCGAACCGGCGAGTCGGCTGAGAACACGAGGTTGGACTGCTGGGCCAGCACCGTCACCCGCTGGGCGACCTCCTCTCGCGCCTCATTCGCGCCGAACGGCAGCGGTAGCGGAGCATCGCTCTCGAAGCGGTCGCCGTACACGTCGCCGCTGACCATCCCCTGCCCGGTGTAGACCGCATACGACATCGTCCGCCAGTAGCGTGAGATCGGCGCCTCGATCTTCAAGACGGGTGCTGTCCCAAGCTCGAAGCCCTCGCGTGGCTGCATAGTGTTTCCGAACGCCAGCCCCACGACCACGACAGGCGGTCCCTGGACGCCGCCGAACAGCCGGTCCACGTGCCCCTGCCCGCGCTGCCAGACGTCCACGAAGCGCGACCAGACCGGGTCGAACAGGTCGACGGGTCGGTCAGTCGGTCCCTGTTGCGCCGCCACGATCACCAGGACAATGGCGGCAGCGCTGGTCAAGACCACGTTCCGGACCACGTGGCCCTGCACCACCAGGCCCTGGTGGGACCAGAACTGCTGACGCCGGGACAGCTCCAGGCGCACCAGCAGCAGCAGGCCGGTGAACACCAAGAAGTAGAAGTGGTAGTTGAGGCTCGCGTAGCTGTACGAGAGATGCAGTAGCAGCAGCGCGGCGGCGATAATGACGGCGAGACCGCCGCGCCCGGCCTTGAAGACGAGCCATGCGTTGCCGAAGCCGAGCCCGAACGCGAGCGCGCCCATCACGATCGCGAACATCAGGTTGTCGCGGCTGTTGCCCCCCCAGATGGCCGTGTACACCCAGGCGCCGATCTGGCCGAACAGTTCCCCGAGCCGCTCCTCCCATGGTCCGTCCGGCATCCGGTTCCCGAACACGAGCACCAGCGCCTCGATCCCGAGCACGACGCCAAGACCGATAGCCGCGCCGCGCCGCAGCCCGCTCTTGGCGGCGGCCAGTCCTGCCAGCAGCCCGAACCACGCCAGCGGCACCAGCGAATCGAGGTTGTCGGTCCAGCCAGCTTCGTAGACCGAATGCACGACGGCCCACAGGACGCTGGCGAGCAGAATGACGGACAACCAGCCCTCGCGTGGGCCAATGCGTGCTGTCGAGGGCATCGAGTCGTCTCCGTCGTTGGATGCGCGCCAGGATGGGGCGTGGTACTGATTCCTATGCTACCCGGTCGCGGGTAGCGGACGTAACGTTTCGTCGGGCCGACGCACGGCGCATCACCTCGGCGGCAGCACCAGAGCAAGTCGCGGGCCGTGCCATCCGATCTACGTTTCGCCGCGCGGTGCTGGATGCATCAACGGCGCGAGGAAAGGCTCGGGCGCCGAACCGGCACGCCAGCCGCGCCCGGCGCTCCCAGGACCGGCGCCCGCAGCGCTTCCTGGAGCGATTCGCCGCGCTTGACGAGGTAGGTGGGCAGACGTGCCGCCGCCACGGCTCCGAGCACATCCAACGACTTCGGAACCCGGCCGAAGGTGCTGGGTTCCAGCAACACGACCTGCCCGTTCACGCCCCGCATACTGAGGCCCCGCATCACCGGTACCCAGGGATCGTCACGCGCGCCCGTTACTACGATGACCGTATCGGCTCTGCTGAAGCGTCCCTGCTCGCCGATGAGAAGTTCGGCCAGCGGTTGCCCCGCCTTCGGTCGGACATACGCCAGCACCTCGAGGATCTTCAGCAGTTGGCGGGGACCGCGGTCGGGGGTGAGCCTCACGCCCTGGGACGCGAATCCCAGGGCACGATTCTCATCGAGGAAGAACTTTGCCAGCGAGGCGCAGATCGTAACGGCGTACTCCTCCAACGACTCCGGTCCGCTCCCCAGCATCCATTGCTGGTCAAGGTCGAGCACGAGCCAGATGTCGGCGAACGGATCGAGCTCGAACTCCTTGACCATCAGTTGACGCTGCCGAGCCGTCGTGCGCCAGTGGATCCGGTTGAAGGTGTCGCCCGGACGGTACTCGCGGACACCGGCGACGTTCGTGGTCGTGTGCTGGACCCGCTCGCCCTGAAGCGCTCCGCCAGACAGTTCGCCGCGAATCGGGCCAAACGCCGAGAGCGGCACGGCAATCGGGTACACCACTAGCGTGCTCACGCCGTCGACCTGTCGATGCTGGCGGAACAGCCCGAACGGGTCGCCGCTATGCGCGATGACCGGTCCAAGTTGGAAGACGCCGCGCTGCTGGCAGAGCGTGTGGACCGGCCGTACGAACCGGCCCCACGGCCCGAGCGACACGACGAAACTGGCCGTGTGCTCCGGATGCTGGCCCTGATCTTCGATCTCCAACCACAGTTTGGGGATCCACGACAGATTCTCGACGACAATTCGCTCGTTGAAGTAGGAGCCAACTTCCGCCCGCAGCGCCTGGGGCTTGCGCTCGAAATGGAGCGCCCGCAGGCCGACGATGGATAGTAGATAGGCCACTCCGACGAGCAGCAGCACGATCCAGGCGGAAACGAACATCAGATACCAGCCGCCCGCCAGCGCGACGAGCGCCGTGAGGACGAACAGGACCAGGATGCCGACTGGCCACCTGGCTCGGAGCCGCTTCATCATGGTCGGACTACCACGACCGGCTCGCCACGGTCAGACCGTCACCCGGCTCCCCGGCACCGGAACGTTGGTGGTTAGCTCTTCCACCACCGTTGCGCCGGACACATCCTTCACGCGCGCTGACGGCATAACGATCACCCGGTGCGCGAGCGCGGCCATGGCCAGTTCCTTGACGTCGTCGGGCGTGACGAACTCTCGGCTGCGCAGCAGCGCGAGCGCCTGGGCCGCCCGTAGCAACGACAGCGAGGCGCGCGGGCTTGCCCCCACGTACACGTCCGGATGCGTGCGGGTCGCGGTCGTCAGGTCCACCACGTAGCGGCGGATCAAGTCGTCAACGAACACCTCGCGGACGGCCCGCTGGACCTCGCGCACCTCCTCGGCCGTCGTGACCTCGGTGAGCGTCTCGACCGGGTGCGACCGTTGCTGCCGTTCGAGGATCGACATCTCTTCGTCGCGACGTGGATACCCGAGGTGCACCCGCAACATGAACCGGTCAAGCTGTGACTCAGGGAGCGGAAACGTCCCCTCGTACTCGATTGGGTTCTGGGTCGCCAGCACGATGAACGGGCGCGGCAGGTCGTAAGTCTCGCCGTCGACCGTGATCTGCTGCTCTTCCATCGCTTCGAGCAAGGCTGCCTGGGTTTTGGGCGTCGCCCGATTGATCTCGTCAGCGAGCACCACCTGAGCGACGACCGGCCCGGCCCGGAACTCGAACTCGCCGCTGCGCTGGTTGTAGACCGAGACGCCAGTCACGTCGCTGGGCAGCAGATCCGGCGTGAACTGGATGCGCTTGAACGTGCATCCGAGCGACCGCGCCAGTGACTTGGCCATCATCGTCTTGCCGACGCCTGGTACGTCCTCAATCAGGACGTGCCCCTGCCCGGCCAGCGCCACGATCGTCAGCTCGATCTCGTTGCGCTTCCCAACGACGACCTTCTCAACATTCTGGAGAACCGCCTGTAAGACCTCGCTCGGACGCCGATCCATATGTCCTCACTTAGCGCCCGTGACACTTCTTGTACTTTCGACCGCTCCCGCACGGACAGGGATCATTCCGGCCGACCTTCTTGCCAGCTCGTACCGGCTGGTTTCCTCTGTCTTCGTCGTGATTGGTCGTCATTGGCGTCGGGCGCCGCACGGGTTCTTGCCGAGGCTCGACATGATAGATAGCGTAAACCACGTCGTGCTGGATTTGCCCGAGGAGATCCTCGAACATGGCCGCGGCTTCCACCTTGTACTCGACGAGCGGGTCACGCTGCCCGTAGGCACGCAGGCCGATGCCCTCGCGAACGTCGTCGATTGCCGTCAGATGTCGAATCCAGAGCCGGTCGATGACGTTCAGCATCCAGGCACGCTCGATGAAGCGCATCAGCTCTGGGCCGAACTGCTCTTCGCGTCTGTCGTACACGTCGCTCGCGAGATGCACGAGCTGCTCCTGAAGCTCCTCGCGAGTGTAGGTCTCCAACTCCTCGATGGTCACCGAGTCGGGGATGGGCATGAGCATCCGGAGCTGGTTCAGGAGTGCCTCGTAATCCCAGAGGCTCGTATCTTCGGCCGGCAGGTGCGTGTCGACGAGCGAGGTGAGCTCTTCCTCAACCCACTCCTCGATCATCGACCGCAGGTTGTCCTGGGCCAGCACCTTACGGCGGTCGGCATAGATGATCTCGCGCTGGCGGTTCATCACGTCGTCGTACTCGACGACGTGCTTCCGGATATCGAAGTTGTACGCCTCGACCTTTGTCTGAGCGTTCTCGATGGCCTTGTTGACCCAGGAATGCTCGAGCGGAACGTCCTCCTCCAGCCCGAGCTTCTCCATCAGCCCGGCGATCGACTGGCCGCCGAAGCGCTTCATGAGATCGTCCTGGAGTGAGACGTAGAAGCGCGACGAGCCAGGATCGCCCTGCCGGCCGGCTCGCCCTCGCAACTGGTTGTCGATTCGCCGGGCTTCGTGTCGCTCGGTGCCGAGGATGTGGAGCCCGCCCAGTTCGATGACCGCCTCGCGGTCGCGCTCGACGATGGCCTCGGCCTCTCGGATCGCCTCCGAGAGTTGATCGGGCGTCGCGGTCGTTCGGTCGACCTTCTGCTCGCGCAGCATCTCGTCGGCAAGCCCAGCCGGATTCCCGCCCAGCAGGATGTCGACGCCGCGGCCAGCCATGTTCGTCGCGATCGTCACCGTGTTCGGTCGGCCGGCCTGTGCGATGATCGACGCCTCGCGTTCGTGCTGCTTGGCGTTGAGCACCTGGTGCGGGACGCCCGTCCGGCGCAGCAGGTCTGCCAGCCGTTCCGACTTTTCGATCGAGACCGTACCCACGAGCACCGGCCGGCCGGTCTCGTACAGGCCCTTGATCTCCTGCACGACCGCCCGGAACTTGGCCTCCTCCGTCTTGAAGACGAAGTCCGACTGGTCCTCACGTACCATCGGCCGGTGGGTCGGGATCGGCACCACGTCCAGGTTGTAGATCCGGCGGAACTCATCGGCCTCGGTCAGCGCCGTTCCTGTCATGCCCGCGAGCTTTCCGTAGAGCCGGAAATAGTTCTGGAAGGTGATCCGTGCCAGCGTGACGTTCTCGCGCTGAACTCGCACCCCTTCCTTGGCCTCGATCGCCTGATGCAATCCTTCGCTATAGCGCCGGCCTACCATCATCCGACCGGTGAACTCGTCGACGATGATGATCTCGCCATCCTTGACGACGTACTGGTCGTCGCGAATGAAGAGCACCTGAGCCTTCATCGCGTTCTCGAGGTAGTGGGTAAGCTCGAAGTTCTCCGGATCGTACAGGTTCTGAATACCGAGCAGCTTCTCGACGTGCTCGATGCCATCTTCCGTCAGCGTCAGCGAGCGTGTCCGCTGCTCGACCGAGAAGTCCACCTCAGGCCGCAGGCGCGGCGCGATACGCGCGAACATCGCATAGTAATCGGTCGCTTCTTCGGCCGGGCCGGAGATGATGAGCGGCGTCCGGGCCTCGTCGACCAGGATATTGTCTACCTCGTCGACGATCGCATAGTGCAGATCGCGCTGGACCATGTCCTCTTGGCGCCACACCATATTGTCGCGGAGGTAGTCGAATCCGAACTCGTTGTTCGTGCCGTAGGTGATGTCGGCGGCGTACGCCTCGCGACGGTGCCCGGCCGGCCGCAGTGAGGCCATCGACGCATCTTCGGCCAGGAACTCCGGGTCGTAAAGGAAGGCGGCTTCGTGCTGAATGACGCCGACCGTCAGCCCGAGCGCATGGTACACCCGGCCCATCCACTGGGCGTCACGGCGCGCGAGGTAGTCGTTGACGGTGACGACGTGGACGCCCTTGCCGGTGAGTGCGTTCAGGTAGGCCGGCAGCGTCGCCGCGAGCGTCTTGCCCTCGCCCGTCCGCATCTCGGCGATCTTCCCGCCATGGAGGATGGCGCCGCCGACCAACTGCACATCGTAGGGGCGCAGGCCGATGGCTCGGCGCGCTGCCTCGCGCACGGCCGCGAATGCCTCAGGCAACAGGTCGTCGAGTTCTTCACCCGCTAGGAGACGACCTCGAAACTCGGTCGTCTTGTCGCGAAGCTCCTCGTCAGAAAGCTCCTGGATTTCTGGCTCGCACTCGTTGGCCTCTTCGACGAGCGGCGCAACTCGGTTGAGCTCACGCTCCCACGGCTTGCCGCCTAGCAGCCTGTTCACCCACCCTAGCATTCGCCCGCCTCGCGCTGATCTACCGACGCCGATCTACCGTACGAGCCCGCCGTCACTGGACGCAGATGTCACTGGACGCAGAAGTATACCAGTGGTCTCCCGCTCGGCCTCGGATTCAGCCGTGGGCCTCGTCGAGGGCACGCACAGCACGGGCCGGGCGAAGTCAGCATGGAGCCTGGGAACCGGGGGCGGGGCGAAAGGGGGGGAGAGGGGGTGCCTCGATCAGGTTGCGGCGCCAAAGAGCGCTCCGACCGAGCCGCCCGTATGAATCCGGCTGATCGCTTCGCCCAGCAGCAGCGCCACCGGGAGCACTCGCATCCGGCTGTAGCGCTTCGATGCATCGATCCGGCAGGTATCGGTGGTCACGAGCAGGCTGATGTCGGAGGACTCGAGCCGTGCGACGGCCGGGCCGGACAGGACGGCGTGCGTGCAGGCAGCCAGCACGTCGCGCGCACCCTCGCGACGCACGATGGCCGCTGCGTTCGAAATCGAGCCAGCCGTATCGATCTCGTCGTCGATGACGATCGCGGTTCGGCCCCGCACGTCGCCGATGACGCCGAGCGATTCGCTCCGACTTTCGTTGCCCAGGCGGCGCTTCTCGACGAACGCCACCGACCCCCCGATCAAATTCGCGAAGTTGCGGGCACGCTTGGCGAAGCCCAGATCGGCGGCCACCACGACCGGATCGATCAGTTCCATGGCCCGGAAGTAGTCGGCGAGTAGGAAGGTCGCCGTCAGTTCGTCCACGGGGATCCGGAAGAAGCCTTGCACCTGCCCTGCGTGGAGATCGACGGTGAGCACGCGGTCCGCGCCTGCCACCTGAAGGAGCTCCGCCACGAGCCGCGCCGTGATCGGTACCCGCGGCTGGTCCTTCTTATCGGAACGGGCGTACGCAAAGTATGGAACGACCGCCGTGATCCGGCTGGCCGACGCTCGCTTGAGCGCGTCCAGCATGATCAGCAGTTCCATGACGCTCCGGTTGACGGGCGAGCAGGTTGGCTGGATGACGAAGACGTCGTTCTCACGGACGTTCTGGTCGATCTTGACGAAGACATTCTCGTTCGTGAACTCGAAGACTTCGGCCTTCCCCAGCGGCACGCCCAGGTACGAACATACGTCGCGTGCAAGCTGCGGATGGGCATTGCCCGTGAAGATCGAAAGCTCCCCGTACACGACCCCTCCCAGACGAACGGTCCAGACACCGCCGACGGCGGCGCCGCTAGAATACCACCACCGATTGCACGTTGCGCCGCGCGACGTGCGTGCCTTGAGAACAGACGAAAGACCCCGCCACGTGTGGCGGGGTCTTTCGTGATACTGGCATGGTGACCGGGGCTATCCGAGGCCAGATCAGGCGCCGGTCGCCGTCCCGGGGATGAGTCGGGGCGTCGGCTGATGGGTCGGCCGCTCCGACTCGCTCGCTTGCGGCTCGCTCGGCGCCGGCGGGGTGTCGATCGGGGTGACGGGGCTCCCCAGGTCGTCGTCTCCCACGAACACCCGCTCCAGGCGCTCGCCCTCGATGGTCTCCTCGCGCACCAGCACGTCGGCGAGCCGGTCGAGCACAGCGCGCCTTTCCTGGAGGATGCGCAGCGCCTCCATGTACGCCTGATCGATCAGCCGGCGGATCTCCTCGTCGATGGCCTCGGCGACCTTCTCACTGTAGTTCTTCTGCTCCCCGATCTCCCGGCCCAGGAACACGAGCTCCTCTTTGTGGCCGAGGGCCACCGGGCCGAGCCGATCGCTCATCCCGTACTCTTTGACCATCTTACGGGCGATATTCGTCGCGACCTCGATGTCGTTCTCGGCGCCGGTGCTCATCTCCCCGAACACCAACTTCTCGGCCGCATGCCCGCCCAGCGTGGCAGCCAGCCGATCCTCGAACTGCGACTTCGTCCAGAGGTAGCGATCCTCGACCGGCAGGTATCGCGTGTAACCGCCCATCATGCCTCGGGCGATGATCGAGATCTTGTGCACCGGATCGTGATTCTTGAGGAAGCGCCCGACGACGGCGTGGCCGCCCTCATGGTAGGCTGTCACGCGCTTCTCACGCTCGGAGATGAGCCGGCTCTTGCGCTCCGGACCGGCGATGACTCGGTCGATCGCCTCTTCCATCTCTTGCATGCCGATCGTCTTCTTGTTGCGGCGCGCCGACAGGATGGCGGCCTCGTTGATGAGGTTCGCCAGGTCCGCGCCAGAGAAGCCAGGCGTCTGCTTGGCGAGCGTTTCGAGCCGGACGGTCTTGTCGAGCGGCTTGCCCTTGGCGTGGACCTCGAGGATCGCGCGACGGCCATTGATGTCTGGCTGCGGCAGCACGACCTGCCGGTCGAAGCGGCCAGGACGCAAGAGCGCCGGGTCGAGCACGTCCGGGCGGTTCGTGGCCGCGATCACGATGACGTTGGTGTTGGTGTCGAAGCCGTCCATCTCGACCAGAATCTGGTTCAGCGTCTGCTCGCGCTCGTCGTGGCTGCCGCCAAGGCCGGCGCCGCGCTGCCGTCCGACTGCGTCGATCTCGTCCACGAAGACGATGCACGGGGCGTTACGCTTCGCCTGATCGAACAGATCGCGTACCCGTGAAGCGCCTACGCCGACGAACATCTCGACGAACTCGGAACCCGAGATGCTAAAGAACGGCACCCCCGCCTCGCCTGCTACCGCCCGCGAGAGCAGCGTCTTCCCCGTCCCTGGCGGTCCGACCAGCAGCACTCCCTTCGGGATGCGCGCGCCGAGGGCCGAAAACTTCTCCGGGTACTTCAGGAACTCCACGACCTCGGCCAACTCCTGCTTGGCTTCCTCGACGCCGGCCACGTCCGAGAACGTGATCGTCGGCTTGTTGCCCATGAACATCCGGGCGCGGCTCTTGCCGAACGAGAGCGCCTGGTTGTTGCTACCCTGGGCCTGCCGCATCATGAAGAGCAGGATCGCGCCGAAGAAGACCAATGGAAGCAGGTTCACCAGCAGCCCGAGCCAGTTCGAGAACTGCGGCGGATCCGTCACCCGGTAGTCGACGCGGCTGAACTCCTCGGGCGTAACACCGTAGGAGGCCATCAAGTCCGGGACGGTGGCGTTCCGCTCCTTGCGAGCGGTGAACTTGCCGCGCCCGGGGATCTCGACCGTCATCTTGTCGTCTGAGACATCGATGCGCTTCACTTCGCCACGCTTGACGGCCGTCGCAAGCTCGTTCAGACTGATGGTCGTGTCACCCTGATCGCGACCCGGCTGGAAGACCGTGAAGAACAGGGCGATGATGGCTACGAGGATGATCAGGTACACGAAGCTGTTTCGCAGCCACTTCGTATCCATTCAGGCCTCCAGTCGCTCATGGCGACGGTTGCACCGCGCGACGTGTATCCAGGTCGCGGCTGCGGCAGTAGTATAACAAAGGGTTCGCCGCTTCCATCCCAATGAAACGGCCATCCTCAGGCCCCCGCCTCTCTGTTCCGGTAGAGGTCAGGCCGCAGCACCCCGATGTACGGGAGGTTGCGGTAGCGCTCGGCGTAATCTAGTCCGTAGCCGACCACGAAGCGATCCGGGATCTTGAAGCCCAGGTAGTCTACGGGCACCTCGTGGTCGCGGGCGCGATCTTTGACCAGCAGACCGCAGACCTTGATGCTGGCCGGGCTGCGCGCCTGGAGCGCGCGCAGAATGTAGGCCAGCGTCAGCCCACTGTCCACGATGTCCTCGACGATCAAGACGTGCTGCCCTTCGATGGAGTCCTCTAAGTCCTTCAGGATTCGTACGACCCCACTCGACTGCGTGCTCGCACCGTAGCTCGAGGTCGCCATGAAGTCGATTTCGAGCGGCAGATTGATCTGGCGAGCCAGGTCGACGAGGAACAGGACCGCGCCCTTCAGCACCCCGAGCAGCAGCAACCGCTTGCCCTGGTAATCCGCAGTGATCTGCTCGCCCAGCGCCGCGATCCGCTCCGAGAGCGCGGCTTCCGACACCAGAATCTCTTCCAGGTCATCTTCCGGCCGCCAGATCGCGGCCGTCGCGTCATTCATCGTCCGCCGTCTCCCTCGCCATCAGCCCGCGCGCTGTGTGCCCGATCCTGACCAATCCGTAGCTCGGCGCCGTGCCGCCGAACCTCCAGCCCGCCGGCCAGCCCGGCCCGCGCCGGCCCGCCCGTCTGCGCCACCGCCCTGATCCGTTCGATGGCGTCTGCCCCGATCTCGATGCCCGGCCGCAACTGCTCGACGAGCCGTTTCGCCAGCCGTCGCTGAACCCCGATCGGCTGCCGCAGCCAGGCCGCGAGCGACACCCGCGCCGTGCCGTCGTCTATAGACACGAGTCGCGCCTGCTTCTGCGCCGCCAGGTGATGCAGCACCTGCTCGTCGTCGCGAAGTACCCGCGCCATTCGGCCCAGCACCGTGTCGATGGCTGGATTGTAGGTCCGGAGGACCGGCAGCAAATGCTGGCGCACCCGATTACGGAGCAAGCGCGTGTCGGCGTTGGTCGGATCCGTGCGCCAGGCAAGCCCCCGTGCGAGGCAGTAACCCGCCGTTTCGGAGCGTGTTACGTTGAGCAGTGGCCGAACGATCGTGAGCGGTTGCATGCCGCCCTCGTCGCCCGGCCCTAACATCCGGAGATCCAGCCATTCGACTGGCGAGATGCCCCCCAGCCCCGCCAGTCCGCTCCCACGTATCAGGTGCAGCAACACCGACTCAACTGAGTCATCGCGGGTGTGCCCGGTCGCCACCACCGACGCGCCTCGTTCGGCTGCCATCATGCCGAGCGCTCGGTAGCGCAGCGCCCGCGCTGCTGCTTCCATCCCGACCCGGTAGGTGCGCATGTACCCTGGCCCGTCGACGGTCACGATCGTGCAGTCGAGGCCGCGCGCCTCGGTCGTTGCCTGCACGAACGCGGCGTCGGCCGCCGAAGCGGCTCGGAATCCGTGATCGACGTGCCCCACCGTGAGTCTCCGCGCGACCGACCGCCCGAGCCGCGCCAGGCAGTCGAGCAAACACAGCGAGTCGGCGCCTCCCGAGACAGCCACCAGCACCGACGCGCGCCGCCCGAACAGGTGCTCGCACTCGATGGAAGCCCGCACACGCGCCAGCACTGACGCGCCCAGCTCACCGTTTGAAGATGGCATCGAGGAAGCGCAGCCAGCCCGGCTTCTCCGCCGGAGAAGGGCGCTCGAGGGGTGGATTGAGCGGCTCAGAGCGAGGTGGATCGGTTCTGGGCGTCTCTGGTGCAGCCGACGCCGGCCCGACGATGACGAGCGAACGGTCGCCAGGCTTGATCAAACCCAACTGCTCGCGCGCCACCTTCTCGATGGCGGCGTCACCGCGGGCCTCGTTGAGCGCCCGCTGAAGCTGGAGGTTCTCGTCACGCAGCCGTACCACGTCGGCACGCACGGCCGCCTCTTCCTGGGCCAGCAGGTAGCCTTGATACCAGCGGTCCGCAATCGAGTAGGTTGCGTACACCAGCAGCGGAATGGTGAACAGGATCAGCAGCCCCGGCCCGACCCAGGCCGGTGCCCACGTCCGTGATACTTTAGCCACCGGCTGCCGTCTCCGCCCGCGCGATGCGCGTACCTATAGGGGGGTGACTCGCAAGCAGTAGCTCGGCCCAACGCGGCGGCCGCTCTTCGGCAAGGTTCTGGCTGGCGAGCCGGCGCAGCGCGCTCGCGAACGCACGGGGATCACCGGTCAGGTCGAGCGCGTACCGGTCGGCGCGGGCCTCGATGGCACGAGACAGCGCGTTGACCAACGGCATCAGCACCAATGCGAACACCTCGCCTGCGAGTCCGACGAGCGGGAAGGCCGGCACATGGCGCAGGTCACCGGCGCCGAGCTTGCGCAGCACTGAATCTCCGTAGCGCGATGCCAGGAACAGCCCCACGAGCGAGACGACGGCCTGTACGCCAAGCAGCGTCGGCACATCCCGATGAACGTGGTGCCCAAGCTCGTGCGCCACCACCGTCCGGATCTCGGTCGGCGTGAACTCGTCGAGCAGCGTGTCGGCGAGGATCACCCGCCGCGACCGACCAAAGCCGATCACGGCCGCGTTGGCCTCGTTGGTGCGCCGGCTGAAGTCGAGCTGGCTGACGCCGGCGACCTGTGTGCCGGCCTTGTCTACCAGATCCTCGATCATCGTCACGATGCCGGTATCCTCAACCGGGCGTGGCTTGAAGAAGATCGGCACCAGCACGTACGGCGCGACGAACGTCAGGAGCGCCATCGCCGCCATCGAGCCAGTCCAATAGGCGATCCACCATGAGGCGCCGAATGCCCAACTGGCGCCGTAGAGTGCCAGCCCGGCCGCCGTCGCGAGGGTCACGCCGAGCCCGAGCCCCTTCAACCAGTCCACCGCCCAGCCGCTCACCCCTTGGGTCGAGAGGCCGTAGCGTTTTGGCACGAGATAACCGCTCACGTACTCGAGCGGAAGCGAAGACAGAGCCGTGGCGGCACAGTACCCGCCCACGAACGCAGCGGTCTTGATCCAGCCCGGTCGCTGACCCAGCACGTTCCAGGCACGATCGGCGAGGCCGCTCCCCCAGACCGCCGCCGGCACCGCAACCCCAAGCGCTGCCCGTCCGAGAAACAATCGCCGGCGCGTCGTGCCGAGCCGCCTGGCTCGCGCTCGCCAGTCGTCCGCCGATGCCTGTCGCCCGCCCGGCCGTCCGTCACTCATGACGCCGTCCAACTGAGGCCAGCCGTCGCGTCGATCGAGCTATCGTTGGTGATCTGGCGCGGCTCCCCGAGCTGATAGCCCTCGGCGGTCTTCGTCACTGACATCACCCAGATCTGAAACACGCCGCTTGGCGCAGCGACCACCGCCAGGCTCGTGCCATCCGGCGACCACGCGGGAGCCCGAACGTACGGCAGCCGGCCAAGCGATGCATCCCGGGTTCCATCCACGTTCCGGACGTGCAGGTCACCGTTCGCGCCGTCACGAGCGATGTAGGCGATGCTGTCACCGTCCGGCGACCACGCCGGATCAAAGGCGCCCTTCGGGTGGCTGGTCAACTTCTCGGCCGTACCTCGGGCTACGTCGACGAGGTAGATCTGGCTGGCCTCTTTCCCCATCGCCGTCACCGCCAGCGACTTCCCGTCCGGCGACCAGGATAGTGCGTCCGCGGCTTCCAGGCCGGTCGCGGCCGTCACCAGTTGGCGACGGTTGCCGCCATCCTTGTTCATCACCCAGACCAGCGGGAAGTACGAATTACTGTCGCTGACAAACGCAATCTGCGAGCCATCAGGCGACCAGGTCGGGCGCATCGCCCAGTCGTTGTCAGGCAGGTAGGTGGCCTGTCCCTTCGTCAGGCGGCGCGCATCCGCGCCGTCCGCGCCCATGACGAAGATGTCGGAGAAGTTTCGCCCGAGGTAAACGTAGGCGATCTCGCGGCCGTTCGGCGACCACGCCGGTTGATGCCAGGTGCCGCCGGTCGAGAACTGGCGAACGTCTCCGTTCTGCCACATCCAGATGTCGCCGTCACGGACGTACAGGATCTTCCCGGACGGCGCGTCGCGCTGGAGCAGGCGAGGCGCGGAGGGCACGGTTCCGGTCGCTGGGACGCACGCGGAGGCCAGCAGGACGAGGAGAGCGCCGACGAGAACCTTCGTCGGAGCGGTCAGAATGCGCATCGCGTCGGACTCTACCACAGCCGGATTTGGGAGCGGAAGCGGTACGGGCACCCGTTCGACAGCGGATGCGCACTCAGGAAACGGTCGTCGGCATCGTCTGGTGTCGGGTGAGTTGGGCCACCCCGACGATCTCGCGGACGTCACTGAGGCCGTGCGTCGCGAGGTAGGTAGCCAGCCCGTCGGCGATTTCGAGGGCGGTACGCGGGTTCACGAAGTTCGCGGTTCCGACCTGCACGGCGGTCGCACCAGCCATCAGATACTGGAGTGCATCCCCGACCGAGGTCACCCCGCCCACCCCGACGATTGGCACTGATACCGCGCTGGCAAGTTGATACACCATCCGCACCACGATCGGCCGAATCGCGGGGCCGCTCAGCCCGCCCGTGGTGTTCGCAAGGTACGGGCAGCGCGTGCTCACGTCGACGACCATCCCGAGGAACGTGTTCGCCACCGACAGACAGTCCGCGCCGGCCGCCTCGACCGCCTTCCCGATCTCCACGAGGTTGCCGACGTTCGGCGAGAGCTTGACCATCATCGGCAAGCTGGTCGCGGCTCGACAGGCGCGTGTCACGGTGGCCGCCGACTCGGCGTCATCGGCGAAAAGCCGGCCGCCGGCCCGGATATTCGGGCAGGAGATGTTGACTTCCAGTCCGGCCACGCCCGGCACCCCGTCGAGGGTGCTCGCCAACTCCTCGAACTCCGCGACCGACTCGCCGGAGATGTTGACGATGACGGGCACCTGCCAACGCTCCCAGATCGGCGCCTTGTCCTCGACGAGCGCCCGCAGCCCGACGTTCTGAAGCCCGATAGCGTTCAGCATCCCGGCCGGCGTCTCGGCGATGCGAGGCATCCGATTGCCATCGCGCGGCCGGACTGTGATCCCTTTCGAGCAGATCGCCCCGATCCGCTGGATGTCCACCAGCGATTGGTACTCGGTGCCGTAGCCGAACGTGCCTGACGCCACGAGCACCGGGTTCGCCAGCCACAACCCCTCCTTGTTACCGGGCGCGAGGTTGACGGCGAGCGACGGTGGCGGGGCGCCAGCAGCCTGAGGGTTGGGTGCCTGGCTCGGTGGCGGCTGGTTCATGAGATTCGATCCCAGATCAGGTCGTCGGCACCGAACACCGGGCCGTCGCGGCAGACTCGCTGATACCCTCGACGGGTCGGCACCACACAGCCAAGGCACACGCCCATCGCGCATCCCATATGCTGTTCCAGCGCCAGTTGGACCGGTTTGTCTGAGCGCATCGCGCCGGCCACCCCGAAGCGAGCCGGGCGGGTCTGCCGAGCAATTGCCTCGAGCATCGGCGTCGGGCCGCACGCATACACGGCGTCGGACCAGTCCAGATACTTCGGCAGGAGCTCGGTGACGTAGCCCCGGTGCCCGAGCGAGCCGTCCATCGTCGCCACAGCGTACTCGACCTCTGGCGGCAGCAGGTCGGCCGGGAACACGAATGGCGCGGTGGCTGCCCCCACCAGCAGCACCACCTCGCAGCCCTGCTTCAGCGCTTGCTCGGCCAACCCGACCAGCGGCGCGACGCCATACCCGCCGCCGAGCATGACCAACCGGCGCGCACCGGGGACGATGGTGAAGGGCCGGCCGAGTGGCCCCAGGCAGTCGATCTCGGTCCCGACGGCGCTCTGAGCGATGATGCTGCTGCCCGGCCCGAGCGCACGGACCATCAACGAAACGCCGGTCGGGCGAATGCGAAAGATGCTGATTGGCCGTCGTAGTAGAGGATCCCAGCCCTGCGTGCAGCGAACGTGGACGAACTGGCCGGGCGCCGCCCCGGCCGCCAGCGCGGTGCTCTCCAGTTCGAGCGCGTGCGTACCCGGCATGATCTCGTCGTTCGCCATCACGGTCGCGCGGACCAGGTCCATCAGCGCACCGCCGGCCCGACCACCGACGTCTCGGCGAGCGTTGGCCGCCCGGCGACGTACTCTGCGAGCGGTCTGGCCTCCAGGTGGCCGCTCGACCGGGTGACGACATCCACCGCTACCCGCGCCGTGTCGAGCGAGGTGAAGCAGGGGATCCGTCGCTCGACGGCAGCCCGCCGGATCTTGAAGCCGTCCTTCAGGGGGCCGCGCCGGCCGCTGACCGTGTTGACGACCGCGCCGACCCAGCCGCCCTCGATGGCGTCAACCACGTTGGGGTGCCCCTCGGACAGTCGCTTGGTGATCTGGCGCACCGTCAGGCCCAACCCTTCGATCATTCGGGCCGTGCCCTCCGTCGCCAGCAATGGATGCCCGGCCCCGGCGAGCGCTCGAATCATCCCCACTGCGTCCGGCTTGTCGCGGTCGGCCAGCGAGAGCAGCACCGGCGCCTGCTTCGGGATCATCGTGCCGGCCGCGATCAGCGCTTTCGCCATCGCCCCGTCTACGTCCCAGTCGATGCCCATCACCTCACCGGTCGACTTCATCTCCGGTCCGAGGTACGTGTCGACCTGGGGCAGCTTGGACATCGAGAAGACCGGCGCCTTGACCGCGACCAGCCCGCTCGCAGGGTGCAGACCGGCCTGCCACCCCTGCTCCGCTATCGACTGCCCGAGCAGTACCCGGGTCGCCAGATCCACCATCGGGACGCCCGTTACCTTGGAGATGAACGGGATCGTACGGCTGGAGCGAGGGTTCGCCTCAATGACGTAGACCCGGCCCTCGTGAATGACGAACTGGATGTTGAACAGCCCCTTCACGCCCAGCCCGACGCCGAGCCGCCGCGTATACTCGACGATATCGCCCATCTGGGCCTCGGTCAGCGAGAGTGGCGGATAGATCGCGATGCTGTCGCCCGAGTGCACGCCGGCCCGCTCGACGTGCTCCATGATGCCCGGAATCAGCACCTCGTCGCCGTCACAGACCGCGTCCACCTCGACCTCGCGGCCTTCCAGGTATTTGTCGACCAGGATCGGCCGTCCAGTTGCGATCTCACTCGCTGTGGAGACGTAACCGATCAGATCCTCGTCATTGTGGACGATCTCCATCGCCCAGCCGCCGAGCACGAACGATGGGCGGACCAGAACCGGATAGCCCACCGCGTGTGCCGTCTTCAGCGCCTGCTCGACGGTCACGATCGCCGCGCCGGGCGGCTGGGGAATCGCCAGCCGCCCGACCAGGTCTTCGAAAAGCCGCCGATCCTCGGCCAGATCGACGCTCCGCGCCCCGCCTCCGAGCAGGTGTACCCCGGCCCGCGCCAGCGGATCGGCGAGGTTCACGGCCGTCTGCCCGCCGAACTGGAACACGACCGGTGTGTCGGCGGCGTCGCGGGTCGGCGACTCGTTCTCCAGCACGTCTCGGACGCTCTCGGCGTCGAGCGGCTCGAAGTACAGCCGTGACGATGCATCGAAGTCGGTGCTGACCGTCTCCGGATTGCTGTTGATCAAGATGCTCTGGCAGCCGGCCGATTCCAGCGCCGCGGCCGCCCGCACCGAGCAGTAGTCGAACTCGATCCCCTGCCCGATCCGGATCGGGCCCGAGCCGAGGATGGCGGCCTTCTTGCCGTCGAGCGGCAGCGCCTCGTTCTCTTGCTCGTAGCTGCTGTAGAAGTACGGCGTGGCGGCCTCGAACTCGGCGGCGCAGGTGTCGACCATCTTGTAGACTGGCCGCAGCCCCCATTCCCGCCGACGCTCGCGCACCTGCTCGGGCAACTCGTCGGCCAGCGTCCCGATCTGTGCGTCCGAGAAGCCGAGCCGCTTGGCCTCCCAGAGCAGGTCGGAGGTCAGCCGCTCCCCAAGCAGCCGCCGCTCCATCGCCACGATCCGCTCGAATTTATGCAGGAAGAACGGGTCCATGCCCGAGCGTGCCGCGATCTCGTCGCGGCTGACGTGGCGCCGGAGCGCTGCCAGCACCGCCCACAGCCGCTGATCGTTCGGCGTCTCGATGAGCGGCCAGAGCACGTCGAGGCCATGCGGACCGGCCCAGGCGCGGTCTTCCCACAGGAGATTCCGACCCCGGAACTCGAGCGAGCGGAACGCTTTCTGGAGCGCTGCCTCAAATGACCGGTCGATGGCCATGACCTCGCCGGTCGCCTTCATCTGGGTACCGATGGTTCGATCGCCGGTGCCGAACTTGTCGAACGGCCAGCGCGGCACTTTGACGACCAGGTAGTCAAGCGCTGGCTCGAACGCCGCCGTCGTCCGCTGGGTGACCGCGTTCGGGATCTCGTCCAGCCGCTTGCCGATGGCGATCTTCGCCGACACCCGCGCGATCGGGTAGCCAGTCGCCTTCGACGCCAGCGCCGACGAGCGGCTGACCCGTGGATTGACCTCGATGACGTAGTACTGGCGAGACTGGGGATCGAGCGCGAACTGGACGTTGCAGCCGCCCCGGATGTCGAGCGCGCGAATGATCTTGATCGCCGCCGTCCGCAGCATCTGATACTCGCGATCCGAGAGCGTCTGGCTGGGGGCGACCACGATCGAGTCACCCGTGTGCACGCCCATCGGGTCGATGTTCTCCATGTTGCAGACCACGATGCAGGTGTCTGCCGCGTCGCGGAGGACTTCGTACTCGAGCTCTTTCCAGCCGATCAGCGACTGCTCAACCAGTACCTGGGTGACCGGGCTGGCCGCCAGCCCTGAGGCCGCCACCCGGCGCAATTCATCCTCGTCGCGAGCCTGTCCGCCGCCGGTCCCGCCGAGTGTGAAGGCCGGCCGCACGATGACCGGGTAGCCGTTGTCGCGTGCGAATTCAAGCGCCTCGTCGACCGTTTCAGCGGCGCGACTGGTCGGGATCGGCTCGCCGATCCGCAGCAGCATTTGCTTGAACAGTTCGCGGTCCTCGGCCATCTTGATCGATTCGAGCCGAGTGCCGATCAGGTGTGCGCCGTACCGCTCGAACACCCCGGCCTCGGCCGCGTCGACTGCCAGATTCAGGCCAGTCTGCCCGCCAAGGGTGGCGAGCACGCCGTCCGGCCGTTCGCGCCGCACGATGTTCTCCAGCATCTCGACAGTGAGCGGCTCGATGTAGGTGGTGTCCGCGACACCGCTGTCGGTCATGATCGTGGCCGGGTTTGAGTTGACCAGGACGGTCTCGACCCCCTCCTCACGGAGCGCCCGGCACGCCTGCGTGCCAGCGTAGTCGAACTCGGCCGCCTGGCCGATCACGATCGGCCCCGACCCGATCACGAGCACCTTGCGGGGCCGACTCGAATTCTCGCTCACGGGCGGGCCTCCTCAGCCCGGCGCCGGGCGATCAGGTCGAAGAAGTGGTCGAACTGGGGTTGACTGTCCTGCGGCCCTGGGCAGCCCTCTGGGTGGAACTGGACCGAGAAGACCGGCAGGTCGCGGTGGTGCAGCCCTTCGACCGAGCCGTCGTTCAGGCTAATGTGGCTCACGCTGAATCCGCCCGCTTCAAGGGCTGGCCCGGCCTCGATCTGGAACTCGTGGTTCTGGCTGGTGATAGCGACTCGGCCGCTCTCCAGGTCTTTGACCGGGTGATTGCCGCCATGATGGCCGAACGGTAGCCGTGCCGTCTTCGCGCCGGCCGCCTGGCCGATGATCTGGTGCCCGAGGCAGATACCCATGATCGGGATACCGGTCGGGATCAGCCGCCGCGCCGTCTCGACCGCGTCGGCCATGGTGCCCGGATCGCCAGGCCCGTTGGTCAGCAGGATGCCATCCGGATCGCCCTCCGCGATCCTGTCGGCGCCGGCGTCCCACGGCAGGAGGTCCACCTGCGCACCCCGTTCTTGGAGCGACCGCACGATGTTCGCCTTGTAGCCGTAGTCCACCACGACGATGCGCCGCCCAGGCGCGCTCGACCCGACCGGAGCCGGGCTTTGCCCCGACACTTCGGCGACGAGAGCCTTTTCCCCCAGTGGCGTCACGGCGCGGGCCTCGTCGGCTAACCGGCGCAGGCCGGCCTCGCTGAAGCCGCCCGCGGGCGCCTGCCGCAGTACCCCGCGCATGGTTCCACCCGACCGTAGCCGTCGGGTGAGCGCGCGGGTATCGATCCCTTCGAGACCCGGCACCTCCCAGCGGTCGAGATAGTGGCCAAGGTCTTCTTCGCTTTCCCAGTGGTTCGGGAAGTCGGCCAACTCGCGCACCAGGAGCGCCGCGAGCAACGGGTGCGACGCTTCGGCGGCCGTCTTCGAGATACCGTAGTTCCCCACCTGGGGATGGGTCAGTACCACCATCTGCCCCCGATACGACGCATCGGTGCAGATCTCCTGATAACCGGTCATGCCGGTGTTGAAGACCACCTCGCCATCCGCGCCCACACCTGCGCCGAACGACCGTCCGACGAACGCGCTTCCATCCTCCAGCACGAGCGCCGCCTGGCGTTCGCTCATCGTGAGACCTCGTACACCGTCTCGCCGCCCACGATCGTCCTTTGGACGAGGCCCCGCAGGCGCTCTCCCTGAAGCGGCGAGTTCCTTCCTTTTGACTGGAACTTCCGCACGTCCACCGTCCACTCGGCCGACGGATCCAGCACGATGACATCGGCCGCTGCGCCCGCCCGGAGGGTGCCCGCGTCGAGCCTGAAGACTCGCGCTGGCTCGGCCGTCAACAGCCGAATCAGCGTCGGCAGATCGAATTGCCCGGCGTCCACTAGCCGCATCAGCAGCCCGAACGCGGTCTCTAGCCCAGAGATGCCGGGGGCTGCCCGATCGAACTCGCAATCTTTGTCCACGCCGGTGTGAGGGGCGTGGTCGGTCGCGATGCAGTCAATCGTTCCGTCGAGCAACCCTTCGATCAGGGCGGTGCGGTCGGCATCGGTGCGCAGGGGTGGATTCACCCGGCAGTTGGTGTTGAACGGCGGATGGCCGACGCCGTTGCCGGCGACCCATTCATCGGTCATCAGCAGGTGGTGGGGCGTTACTTCGGCCGTCACCTCGACAGCGCGGGCCTTCGCCTGTCGCACGAGGTCGACCGCGGCGGCGGTACTGATGTGGGCCAGATGCAGCCGCCCGCCGGTCGCGCGGGCCAGCGCGATATCGCGGGCCACAGCCACTTCCTCGGCCTCGGCCGGCGAGCCTCGCAGCCCGAGGATGCTCGCGACCCGTCCGTCATGCATGACGCCGTTGTCGACGAGATCCTGATCCTCGCAGTGATCCACGATTGGGCGGCCGGTCACCCGGCTATAGGCGAGCGCGTTGCGCATCAGCCGTGCGTTGCGGACCGCCTGTCCGTCGTCCGAGAACGCGACCGCCCCCGCGTTCGCCATGTCCGCCATCTCGGACAATTCCTGCCCGCGCTCGCCTCGGGTGATCGTGCCGATCGGCAGCACCCGCACCACTCCGGATCGTCGCGCCGCCGTCAGCACCCACTCGACGTCGGATGCGGTGTCGATCGTCGGATTCGTGTTCGGCATCGCGCACACGGTCGTGAACCCGCCGGCCGCTGCCGCGCGGGTTCCGGTCGCGATCGTCTCCTTCTCTTCATAGCCTGGCTCTCGCAGGTGGCAGTGCAGGTCCACGAAGCCGGGCGCGACCACCAGGCCGCTGACATCTTCGATACGATCGCCGCTCGCCTCCGCGGTACGCCGGCCTCGGTCGGTCGACGGCACGATTTCGAGAACGCGCCCGCCGCCTATGACGAGGTCGGCGACCTCATCGACGCCTTCGGCGGGATCGATCAGCCGCCCACCGACGAGCCGCACTCGCTCACTGACCATGCCCATACTCTCCATCTAGTTGGGCCATTCCACCCGAGAGTAGGTAGAGGAGGGCCATCCGCACGGCCACGCCGTTCGTCACCTGATCTTCGATCGCCGACTGTGGCCCATGGGCCACCTCCGGCGAGATCTCGATCCCTTCGTTCATCGGTCCCGGGTGCATGACGAGCGCATCCACCTTTGCCCGTGCCAGCCGCTCGGTCGTCAGGCCATACAACTGGCAGTACTCACGGATGCTCGGGATCAGCCCTCCATGCTGCCGCTCACGCTGCAACCTGAGCGTCATCACGACATCGGCACCTTCCAGCGCACCCTCGATCCGCTCCTCAACCCGAAGCGGCCAGGGCAGCGACTCCGGCGCCTCGACCCACTGCCTCGGCAGCAGGGTGGGCGGGCCGCACACCGTGACGTGCGCCCCGAGCTTTGTCAGCCCCCAGATGGCCGACCGCGCCACTCGACTATGCAGGATGTCGCCAAGGATCGTCACCTGAACCCCGGCCACGCGCCCGAGCCGCTCCCGGATCGTGAACAGGTCCAGCAACGCCTGGGTCGGGTGGGCGTGCCAGCCGTCGCCCCCGTTGATGACCGACGCGCCGACGCGCGAGGCGATGGTCCAGGGGGCGCCGCTCTGAGGGTGTCGCATCACGATCGTGTCGGCGCCAATCGCTTCGAGCGTCCGCAGCGTATCCAGCAGCGATTCGCCCTTCGTCACGCTACTTGCCGAAGCCGACACGTTCACGGCATCCGCCCCCAGCACCTTGGCGGCCACCTCGAACGAGACGCGGGTACGGGTGCTCGACTCGTAGAACAGCGTCACGATCGTCTTGCCGCGTAGCGTCGGGGCTTTCTTGATCGGCCGGGCCAGGATGCGCTTCATCGTTTCGGCCATGTCGAGCACCTGGACGATCTCGCCTGGCTGGAAATCGTCGAGGTCGAGCACGTGCCGGCGGCCGGGCCAGACTGGCCGAATCGTGCCGTCGCCGTAGGGGGACGGGGTGAGAATCGGACGCGCGCCCGTCGCGGTCATCGGCCCAACCTCCTGGCGTGCTCAGCGAGCCGGCTTGCGCAGGACGACTTCGTCACGTCCATCGACCTCCATCACGTTGACTTCCACGAGCTCGTCGCGTGCGGTCGGCACGTTCTTCCCGACGTAGTCGGCGCGAATCGGCAATTCGCGATGGCCGCGATCGACCAGCACTGCCAGTTGGATCGCGCGGGGCCGACCGTAGTCGCGCAGGGCGTCCATCGCCGCGCGCACCGAGCGGCCGGTATAGAGTACGTCGTCGACCAGCACCACCACCCGACCCTCGATGTCGATCGGCAACTCGGTCGGGCCGCTGGGCAGTTTCACCCGCCGGGCCAGGTCATCGCGGTAGAGCGTGACGTCCAGTTCGCCGACCGCGACGCCCTCGTCCTCGAACTCTCCAATGAGGTACGCCATGCGGCGAGCCATCGGCACGCCGCGTGTCCTGATCCCGACGAGTGCGACGCGCTCGACGCCGCCATTACGCTCCACGATCTCGTGGGCCATCCGGGACAGCGCGCGCCGGATCTCCTCCGCCGTCATCAAGGATCGGCGAAGCTGGGCAGCCTCGGTCTGGCTCATACGAGCGGTCGTCGCGAACGAACGGCCGAACCGAAACTGTTGGGGCCGCTCGTTGGCGGCCGGGCGCCCGTCTCGTACGGGCGCAGCGTCGTAGGCAGCGTGAACCGCATAAAGCCTCCTTGCCGGCCTCTCAGGACCGTCTTAAAGGTGGCGGGCGAGCCATTGCCACGCTCAACCACGCAGAGTATAGCACCGCGCAGGACGGCCGGGCGTGGCCGCCGACTGCTCCCTCGCGCATGCAAGTGGGAGAGCACTCGAGGGGTGAGGGGATTTGCCGGCCGCTTTGTACGATCTGCACAATCAGGACGATGCAGACCGCGTTTGCTGGCCCACCACACGCTCGCCACGCGCCGGGCTACTCGGTCAGCGTGTCCGACGTGCTGCGCCTGGCCTTGCCCACGGGCACCGTCGTCCTGGCCGGCCAGCAGCACCTCAACAGCGGCATTTTCTGGGCACGCCTGCTCGGGTCGCGGCAGCCGACGCTTGGGATGCGCGAAGACGGCGAGATGGTGCTGCTGCCGCCGACACTCACCCAGCACCGCGCCTTCGGGCGTTCCCTGCGCGATCTGACCGATGCCGGCGTCAAAGCGGTCGTCGTCGCGGGCGACGTTTCAGTTGAGGTTGTCCAGATTGCCGACGAGCTTGGTATACCGATGCTCCGGCTCCCCGCCGGCACCACGCTGGTCGAGGCCGAGCGCGCGATCGTCAGCCTGATCGTCGATCGTGAGGCCCAGCTACGCCGTCGCGTCGATCAGATCTACGAGCGGCTTCTTGCCACCCTCGTCGACGATGCCGGCATTGGCGCGCTCACCGCCGCGGTTGCGGACGTGACGCAGCGGCCGGCCGTCGTGCTCGACGAGTACTTCCGGGTCCAGGTGACCGCCCCAGAGGAGGTGCAGGCCGCCGCGTTCGGCGACATGGTCGGCGCGCTTCTCGCAACCCATGACCCCGTGCAGCCTGGCGCCCGCCCCCGCCCGTACTTCCGGCTCCCGCTCTCCCCAGAGCTGTCGGCTGCCGGCAGTGAGTGGGGAGATGATGCCCAGGCAGCGGACGGACACCCGCACGCTCAGCGGAACACAGACGCCGCTGGGGACGCAGGGGCCAGTGGGGGCGAGCCGCCCATGCGTGAGGAGGGAGGCGGAACTGGCGTTCGCGAAGCCCTCGTTGCGCCGCTGCGGCTGCGCGGGACACCCGCCGGCTACCTCGTTCTCGGCGGCGACGCCGCGCTCACCGACCTCGATCGACAGGTTGCCGAACGCGCCGCCCGAGTCCTGGTCATCGAGCTCGCGAAGCAGCGCGCCGTCACTGAGGCCCAGTTGCGGCTGCAAGGCGACTTTCTCGACGACCTGCTCGCCGGCGCCTATCCGTCAGATGACGCCATGCTGGCGCGCGCCCGCTGGATGGGCCACGACCTGACCCGCCCGCACGTCCTTCTGGCCGTCCACGTCGCCGAGCCTGGAGACCGAGCCGGAGGTGCTCCGCAGCGGCTGCGGGTTACCGATCTGGTCAGCACCGAAGTGCTCCGACTGGCGCCCACCGCGCTGCTTCGAGAGTACCAGGGCACGCTGGTCGTGGCCATCCCGCGCGCAAGCCCGCCGACAACCGAAGAGTCCGTCGAGGTCGCTGACCGGCTGCGCGAGCGGCTGACGGCCTTGCTGCCCGGTGCGCCAGTCACGGTTGGCATCGGTCGCTACTATCCTGGGGTAGCTGGCCTCGCCGCCTCCTTCCGTGAGGCCAGTCAGGCGCTCGCCATTGGTTGCGACCTGCTCGGCGGCGACCGCTCGGTCCATTTCGAGCAGCTTGGCGTCCAGCGGCTCCTCTTCCAACTGCGCGACAACCCAGAGCTCGCGGCCTTTTATGACGATCTGCTGGGTAAGCTTCAGTCTCATGACGAGCGCCAGAACGCCGAACTGGTCAACACGCTGGAAGCGTTCTTCGAGTGCCACGGCAATCACGTGCGCACCGCTCAGCGCCTCCACCTCCATCGCAACACCCTGCTCTACCGACTGGAGCGGGTGCGCCAGGTGCTCGGGGTTGAGCTCGACGACCCGGAGACCCGCCTCGCCCTCCAGGTCGCGCTCAAGATCGGCCGGGTGATCGGCCGGCGGCCGCTCGACGGTACGTCGATAGCCAGCCCATAATCCCAGCTTCAACAGCACCAGAACCTACCAGCGGGAGCGTCCAGCGATGCGCGCAGCGGAAAGCGACGCTGACGACCAGCGCCAGCGAGTCCTCGAACGGGCCGCTGCCGAAGGCATCAGGTTCGTCAACCTCCAGTTCACCGACATCATGGGCGTCGTCAAGACGGTGACGATCCCCATCCATAAACTCGAAGACGCCATCGCTCAGGGGCTCTGGTTCGATGGCTCCTCGGTGGAGGGCTTTGCGCGGGTCCATGAAAGCGACATGTATCTCGCGCCGGACCTGTCGACGTTTAGTCCGATACCCTGGGACACCGGCGGCAACGCCACGGCCAAAGTCTTCTGCGACGTCTTCACCCCCGACGGTGTCCCCTTCGACGGCGACCCGCGCAGCCGGCTCAAGCGTCAGCTCGCCCGCGCGGCGGAGCTAGGCTACCAGTTCCAGATTGGCCCCGAGCTCGAGTTCTTCCTGCTCCGCACCAGCGGCCCCCACACCGGCGGCCCCCAGAAGATCGAGCCGCTTCCACACGACCAGGCCGGCTACTTCGACGTCACCACCGACCTTGCCGCCGACGTCCGCAAGGAGATGGTCAACGCGCTCGAGGCCCAGGGCATCGTCGTCGAGACGAGCCATCACGAGGTCGCCGTCGGGCAGCACGAAATCGACTTCACCTACGGTCCGGCCCTCGTCACTGCCGACAACTCCGTTACCTTTCGGGTCACCCTCAAGGCCGTTGCCCAGCGCCACGGCCTCTATGCGACGTTCATGCCCAAGCCATTCTTTGGGCTCAACGGCTCCGGCATGCACTGTCACCAGAGCCTGGCTGACCTCCGCACGGGCGAGAACCTGTTCTACGACGCCCACGACGAATACGGCCTCTCGGACCTTGCCAAGCACTTCATCGCCGGCCAGCTTGCCCATGCGCGGGGGATGTCGGCCGTGCTCGCCCCACTCGTCAACTCGTACAAGCGGCTCGTGCCCGGCTACGAAGCGCCGGTCTACGTCTCGTGGGCCCGCATCAACCGCTCGGCCCTGATCCGGGTTCCGCAGACCACGCGCGGGCGCCAGCAGGCCGCCCGTATCGAGCTTCGCTGTCCGGACCCAAGCTGCAATCCATACCTTGCTTTTGCCGTCATGCTGGCAGCCGGCCTAGACGGTATCGAGCGAAAGCTTCTGCCCCCGCGCCCCGTCGAAGAGGATCTCTACCAGTTCGACGACCAGATGATGGCGAAGTACGCGGTCGCGATGCTGCCAGGTACGCTCAAGGAGGCGCTCGACGCGCTGGCGGAAGACAGTGTCATTCGCGACGCGCTCGGCGAGTACATCTCCGAGTGGTTCCACGCTGCCAAGACTGCCGAGTGGGACGAATACCGGATGCAGGTGTCGCCCTGGGAGATCGAACGCTACCTGTCGCGGTACTAACCCTCATCCCTTCACGGCGCCGGCTGTGAGGCCGTGAATCAGGTACTTGCGCACCGCGAACGAGAAGATCACCACCGGCAGCATGATGAGCGTTCCGCCGGCGGTGATCTTGCCCCACTCCCAGCCCTGATAGGCCATGAAGTTGACCACCGCGACGGGCGCGGTCATCGCCTGCGTCCGGGTCAGGACGAGCGCATAGAAGAAGTCGTTCCAGGACATCAGGAAGCAGAAGATCGCGGTCGTCGCCAGCCCTGGCGCTGAGAGTGGCAAGGTCACCCTGAGGAACGTCTGGGTGATGCCGGCCCCATCGATGAACGCTGCCTCCTCGAGCGAGCGCGGCAGCCCCTCGAAGAACGTTCGCATCATCCAGATAACCAGGGACAGGTTGAAGGTCAGGTAGATCAGGATCAAGCCGGGCACGGTGTCGATCAGGCCCGCCTGCCGGTAGGCCAGGAAGAACGGGATAGCGAATGCGATCGGCGGCGCCATGCGCGTCCCGAGCACCCAATACGAGAGTAGACCATCACTCCGGAATCGGGCCCGCGCCAGGCCGTAGGCGGCCGGTACGCCGATCAGCAGAGACAGAATCGTGGTCGCGACGCTGGCGACGGTGCTGTTCCGGAACGATCGCAGGAAGTCGCCGGTGAGCACGTCGGCATAGTTCCGTAGTGAGGGGACGAAGAGGAGCTTCGGCGGCATCTCGAACATCGCTATCTCGGTCTTGAGCGACATCTGGAGCAGCCAGAGGAACGGGAACGCGGTGGCCAGAATCAACAGCACGACCACCGTGTAAGTCAGCGCCCGCCGCCCGGACATCCGCGCAGCCCGCGCGGACGAGGGGCGTTCCACTGCCACACTACTCAACGTCGACCTGCCTTCCGACGATACGGATGACCAGGTAGCTCAGGCCCATCGTCATGATCAAAATCACCATGGAGATCGAACTGGAGAAGCCGATCAACGAGAAGGTAAACCCTTGCATGTAGGCGTAGAAGTTGGTCGGCTCGGTGGCGATGCCCGGCCCGCCGCCGGTCATGATGAAGATGTGGGGGAACGCCTTGACGCTATCGATCAAGCGGAACAGTACGGCGACGACAATGGCCGGCTTGAGCAGCGGCAACACAATGTAGCGAAACACCTGGGCGGCGGACGCGCCGTCGATCCGCGCGGCTTCGAGCGGCTCGTCAGGCATCATCTGGAGCGCCGCCAGGAGCATCAGCATGGTGAACGGGAACCACTCCCAGGTGTCGGCGACGACGATCGCGAACAGCGCCCAGAACGGATGGACCAGCCAGGCCGGACCGCCAATGCCGACCAGCGATAGCGCCCAGTTGATCGGGCTGATGTCCGGCGTGAACAGAATCTTCCAGATGATCGCCACGATCACGGGCGGCAAGACCATCGGGATGATGAACACCGAGCGAACCAACTCCAGGAAGCGCAGTCGGCTGTTCAACAGCAACGCTAGCCCCAACCCGATGAGCAACTGGAGCGATACCGTCCAGAAGGACAGTCGGATCTGGACCCAGATCGAATTCCAGAAGCGGCCGTCCTGGAGCAGCACGGCGTAGTTCTGGAGTCCGATGAACTGAAGCGAGTTCGGCCGGCTTGGATTCAAATTGGTCAAACTGGTGCCCAGGAGAAAGAGCGTCGGGAGGATGGTGACGAGAACCAGGGCGACTACCGCGGGTAGCACGTAGGTGGTGTAGACCCGCTGCTGACGGCGCTGCCAGCTCAGTCCCCGTGCACTGGCATGGACGGCGCGTACCGCACGCTCCGCCTCGGATCGTGTCTGCTGCACAGATGCTCCGCGCTCTGGCCGGTACCAGCCGTCTCCCGACCGCCGGTACCGGCCTCTGATGCTCTAACCTCGGTGGACGGCGCTACCCCTTGATCTGGTGGCCCGCCTGCTTGAGAATGCCGATCGCATCAGTCTGGAGGTCGTTGAGCGACTGCTCCACGCTCTTCTGTTTCGACGAAATCTCGGTCAGGGCGATCGTCACGCGTGCGCCAAGCTGTGGGAACTCTGGCAAGGTACGGTAGGTCATGTAGCCGGCCCCGGCCGCGTCGAGCACCTTGGATTGCAGTTCGCCGATCTTCGCACCGCCCCAGGTGTACTTCTTGTCGTAGGCCGGATCGGACAAGATCGACGTGCGCGGGACCGCGACATGGGAGCCATCCAGGGCCGTCTTTCTCAGGACGTCCTTGCTCGTGGCCCACTTGACGAACTCGAAGCCCGGCCCCTTGTCCTTCACGCCCGATGGGATGAAGAGGGCGTGTGCCGCGATCTGCGGCTTGAAGCCGGCTGGTCCCGCTGGCGGCAACGCGAAGGAGACCTTGTCGGCGACCTTGCTCTTCTGGGGGTCGAGCGACGCGCCCAGCACCCCGAGCGCGTCGAGGAACATCGCCGCCCGGCCCTGATTGAAGGAGTTCTGAGAGTCGGCATCCTGGAATGCCATCGAACCGGGCACCCCGTACTGGGTGGCGAGTTGATCGAACACGGTGGTCGCGGCCACGGACTCCTTGGAGTTGAGGGCCGGGGTCATGTCCTTGGGCGGGTCCACCAGGAACGTGCCGCCGTACCCGAAGAGGTAGTTCGGCCAGACCCAGTGCAGCCCGTTGGTGCCGCGGGTGAGGTTGCCGGCCAGTTCGTTCGAGTTGACCTTCTTGGCAATCTCAACCATCTCATCGAACGTCTTGGGCGGCCCGGCGATGCCCTTGTCCTTGAAGACGTCGGTCCGATACATCAGCATGGTGGTCTCGGCGACCCAGGGCAGGCCGAATAGCTTGTCGCCCCGCTTGAAGGGCGCCATGGCACCGGCGGTGAAATCAGTCGGCTCGACCTCGCCGGATCTGGTCATGTTCGGGTCGTTCAGCAGGGGCGTTAGATCCGTACACCAGCCGGCCTCGATCCACTTGCCGGAGAAGATAAAGGTCAGGTTCATGACGTCCACGCTGCCGGAGTTGCTGGACAACTCCAGATCAGCGCGCTGATTGTGGATGTCGAAGCCGAGCAGTTCGAGCGAGACCTTCATCCCGCTTCGCTCCTCGAACTCACCCACCATCCCCTTGATCGTGTTGGCGTAGACGTGACTGGTCAGCCAGGCGGTGATCGTCTTGCCGGCATACGGCTTGGCCGAGGCAGCAGGCGCCGACGTCTGGGCGGCCGGCTTCGCGGCGGACGCCGGCGTGCTATCGGCCGGCTTCGCGGCGGATGCTGGCTTGCTGTCGGCAGGCTTCGCGGGCGCGGCCGGCGCGGCCGACTGGCAGGCAGCCAGCAGCGATGCTCCGGCCAGACCCAATCCGGCCAGCAGGCCGCGCTTGAGCAGCGCTCGGCGCGTGACAACCAGAGATCCACTGGTCCCGTGTTGCGTCATCACGGCATTTCCCCTTTGTGGCGGCACGCACTGTCGCCCAGACCGTGCCAGGCGACTCTCGGCTCGTCAACGAGTTCCATCGGACCGCGATCGTAGCGCATGGCCACGGCGCCATGCTCCCCGGCCGGGCAACACAGCATACTGCCGGTCCGGGTCTGAGCGGCGCCGCACCCGGACGGATACGGCTCCCGAGATCGTGACGTACTTTATGTCCACGCTTAGGCTGTCGGCAACGTGGCGACGCAGCGTCTATTCTCGGGGTCCGGACGGTGCGCGACGGTGCGTCGAGTCGGTCCCGTGGCGGACGTGGTACCGGCAACTGGAGCGAGCGCCAGGCGCAGACTGCCAGTCCGGGCCATGCCCAGGCCAGGAGGTTCCAGAGGACGCCATCACGGCATCCGCGGCTCGCACCGCCTCACGCGCCGAGTTCGCTCCAGAGCCGGCTCACGACCGTGCGCGTCGTCTCGAAGTCGAAGCCGCGCCGCTGGAGGAAGGCGCCGAGGCGTTGGTGGAACGTCCGCTCGTCGAGCCGCCGCAAGGACTCGGCCTTGCGCCGTGCCGCCTGATACGCACCCTCCGCCTCGACGTCGCCACCGTCCTCCGACAGCGCTTCGGCGGTCGTCTCCGCGTCGACGCCTTTCTGACGTAGCTCCTGTCGAATCAGGCGGGCGCCGCGCGGTCGGTGGGTCTGGCGCTGCTCCACCCAGTAGTGGGCAAAGGCGGCATCGTCCACAAGGCCGATGTCGCGCAGCTTGCCGATCGCGACGTCCACGAGGTCGCCAGCGTAGCCGTGACGGGCGAGCCGGTCGCGGATTTCCCGCTCGCTGCGAGGCCGCGACCCCAGGAAGTGCAGGGCTGAGTCGTAGCACCGTCCAAGCTCGTCTCGCCAGAGCAAATCGGCCGTGCGCGAGGCCGCCATCGGCTCGCCGACCTTGAGCGCTCCTACAAGCTCGGTCGACAGGCTGAAGGCATATCGGCCATCGACGAACACGTTGCTGCGGCGACCGGCCCGCCGGACCTGCGGCTCGATCGCCGTGATGATGCCGTTAATCATGACGAGGGGTGTGTGGCGAGCAGGGAGGGGTGAGTGAAGAGAGCAAACCCCTCCCTGCTCGCCACTTGACTAGAAGGCGTCCACCAGTTCGTCGGCGGCGGCCTGGCCGTTCTCAGCGCCGACCGGAGGAGTGACCGCGGCCCGAGCCGTCAACGTCTGTGCCCGAATCAGGCGCTCGATCTCGTCGCGGACCTCGGGATTGCGGCGTAGGAACTCCTTGGCGTTCTCACGACCCTGGCCAAGGCGAGTCTCGCTGAAGGTGAAGAATGCCCCGGCCTTGCGGATGATCGCCTGCTCGACGCCGAGATCCAGGAGGCCGCCCTCCTTCGAGATACCCTCGTTGTACATGATGTCGAATTCGGCGAGTCGGAACGGCGGCGCAACCTTGTTCTTGACCACCCGGACCTTGGTCCGGTTGCCGATCACCTCGCTGCCCTGCTTGATCGACTCGATCCGCCGAACGTCCAGCCGTACCGAGGCGTAGAACTTCAACGCCCGGCCGCCAGGCGTCGTCTCGGGGTTCCCGAACATGACGCCCACCTTCTCACGAAGCTGGTTGGTGAAGACGACCGACGTCTTCGAGCGGCTGATCGCGCCCGTGAGCTTCCGCAGCGCCTGCGACATCAGCCGAGCCTGCAAGCCAACGTGGCTGTCGCCCATGTCGCCTTCGAGCTCGGCCCGCGGCACGAGCGCCGCCACCGAGTCGATCGCTACCACGTCGAGCGCGCCGCTCCGCACCAGCGCCTCGGCGATCTCGAGCGCCTGCTCGCCCGTGTCCGGCTGCGAGATGAACAGTTCGTCGATATTGACGCCGCAATTGCGGGCGTACACCGGGTCGAGCGCGTGCTCGGCATCGATGAGGGCCGCAACGCCGCCTTGCCGCTGACACTCGGCGATGATGTGCTGGACAATCGTCGTCTTGCCTGACGACTCTGGTCCATAAATCTCGATGACGCGCCCACGCGGAATCCCGCCCACACCGAGGGCGACGTCCAGCGCGATCGCGCCGGTCGAGATCGCATCGATGGCCAGCTTGGAGTGGGCCTCGCCAAGTTTCATGATCGAGCCCTTGCCAAACTGCCGCTCGATCTGGCTGACGGCCAGGTCGAGAGCTTTTGCCTTGTCGCTGTCCACGGTGCCTCCCCTGCTCCTCGGCTCGGTGGAGCGGCTCGACTCGAGCGCTCGTCGTCCCGACCCCAGCCTCTGAATTATAGCACAGACGTTCTAGTGTGAGACCGATCCGGCGCCTCTGTTCTCCGAGATCGGGCCGCCGATGAGATCATAGTCGAGCGCCGCCGCGATGCGCGCCTGGACGATCGTACCGACCGTGGCCGGGCCGTCCAGGAACACCAGACCGTCGACCTCTGGCGCATCCCGCCGGGTTCGCCCGACTCGTACCGGGCGCCCCTCGAACTCTCCTTCACCCTCGACCAGGACGTCCTGCACCGTGCCCACCAGCGCATCGTTGGCGCGCCGGGACGCGGCCCGCGCCGCCTCCATCAATTCGTGGCGGCGCCGCTGCTTGACGCTCTTCGGGACTCGGTGGGGCTGCTCGAAGGCGGCCGTGCCCTCCTCGTCTGAGTAGAGAAACACGCCGGCCCGCCCGAACCCAAGCGTCTCGATCGAGCGCAGGACGTGATGATGCTCCTCCTCGGTCTCGCCGGGAAAGCCGGTGATGAAGGTCGTCCTCAGCGTCACGCCCGGCACGATCGAGCGAATCCAGCCAAGGAGGTCGTCGACGGGTCGATGGGGCCGGCGCATCCGTTGCAGCGTCCGAGGGTGTGTGTGCTGAAGCGGCATGTCGAAGTACTTGCAGATCTGGGGGCGCTCGGCCATCACCTCGAGGAAGCCGCGCGTGACGTGGCTCGGATAGGCGTACATCACTCGCAGCCAGTCGAGGCCCGGGTACGTGTCGGTGATCGCGCGCAGGAGGGTCGCCAGGCCGTCGCGCTCGCCCCAGTCCCGACCGTAATTCGTGCTGTCCTGAGCCACCAGCACGACCTCTCGGACGCCTTGGTCGATCAGTTCGCCGATTTCGCGCAGGATCAACTCGCGTGGCTTGCTGCGCAGCAGCCCTTTCATGCTGGGGATGGCGCAAAAGGCGCACTTCTGATTGCAGCCGTCGGAGATCTTGACGTAGGCGCTGGGGCCGGCCGCGGCGCGGCGCGGCATCGCCAGATCGATCGCGCCCTTCGGTGCGATGGCCATCAGATCGAGCGACGTGCCCGGCTGGCGCGGCTCCGGCGGCAGCACGGTCAACTCGTTGGCGAAGCGCGGCACCGTCCGCCAGTTGCGCGCACCGACGATGGCGTCGATCTCCGGGATCTCGGCCGCCAACTCTTCGGGGTAGCGCTCGGTCAGGCAGCCCGTCGCCAGCAACTTCTGACCGGGCCGCTTCGCCTGCCCAAGCTCCAGCAGCGTGTCGATGGACTCCTGGCGCGCCGCGTCGATGAAGCCGCAGGTGTTGACGACCACGATATCGGCGTGCTCGGAGTCGGTCTGCTCATACCCCTGGGCGATCAGGAGTTGCTGAATGCCCTCGGAGTCGACGGCGTTCTTGGCGCAGCCGAGCGTGACCAGCATAAAGCGCCTGCCCTTAGCGGTGCTCGCGGCTTCGCCCGTCCCGTCGACGATGCCCGTCACCTCGCGAGCGTGCGAAGGTCCGCTCGCGCGCTCGCCGCCGCTCACCCGCTCGCCGCCGCTCACCCGCTCGCCGCCGCTCACGCTACTGCCGTCCCCAGCTTGCATCGACTGCCTGTCCCCGAGCCCCGAGCGGCCCTTGTGCTGTCCCATTGACTACGACTTTCGCGCCGGCCGCATTCCCGACGCGCAAGCGCACTTGCTGTTCCGCGGTAAACGTCCGCGACGTGCCCGGCTGAACTGTATCCGCGAAGACCGACTTGCCATCCACCCAGACTTCCAGCCAGGTGCGATCCACGATCTCGGCCTCGACCACCAATCCCCGATTCGACGGGGACGGCGACGGGCTCGGCGAAGCCAGCGGCGCCAGGACCGGCACACCCGCAAGCCCCGGCGTGGACGACGGGCCGGACGTCGGTCGAGGTGGAAAGGTCGGCGGCGCTGAGGTGGAGCGCGCCGATGGCACGGTATCGAGTCGGCCGACACTCTCGACGAAGGAAGTATACTGGGACCAGAGATAGGTGGTCAGCAGCGCCGCCATCACGATAGCGGCGAGCGCGACGACCGGTCGCATCGGCAGCGACGGCGTCGAAGCGATCTCGGCTGGGATCGGCCGCACGTCCACCTTCTGCTCGAGGACGTGGCGCGGTCCGAACAGGTCGAGCATCCCCTCAGGGTTCAGCCCGAGGTACTGACAGTACGTGCGGATGAAGCCGCGCGTATACACGGCGGCCGGCAAGGCCGACTCGTCCTCGCGCTCGAGCGCAGCCAGGTAGCGGCGATTGATGCGCGTCTCCCGCTCGACGTCCACGAGCGAGGCGTCGAGATCCTCACGCGCGCTACGAAGCGTGTCTCCGAATGTCCCCATCGCGCTCCGAGCGGGTTGCGCCCGAACTCCACGGTGCCCCAGTCTCCGTGCCGGTCGGTTCGGGGCACAGGCAGATCGGACCGGCTCGGCGGTTATAAGGACGCCCTCTCGGACCTGTCAAGAGCGGGCAGCCTGCACGAGCCTGCGCGCCCCTTCCCCCTGTCCTCCAGCACCGGACGTGCGCGCTCGGAGTCGCTCACCCGCTGCCCTCGTTCCCGCACCCGGGTGAGGATGTGCAGGAGTTGCACTCGTGTACGTCCGTGGCGTCCGGCTCGGAGCGGGCCAGGGCTGACCGGGTGATGCACGGGCGTTCCTCCCTCGCCAGATTCGCACGCTGGGTTAGACGACCAGGTCACGGTTCGACTCGGCCGAGTGAGACGAGAAACTCACTTCTTTCGCACCTTGGGACAACGCACTGGCCTGCGCTACCCTTGGGCGGCAACTGGACTCCACTTGGGCGGCAACTGGACTCCACTTGCCCTACGACTGCCGCCGCTTGATCGGGCACGAGGTACGCCGCGTGGACTGTTGGACCTGCGAGAAGACCGCGCTCGGCGCCTGCCGCTTCTGCGGACGAGGTGCCTGCCGCGAGCACGCTCAGATCCGGCCGTACATCGTCGGCGTCTACCGGGCACGCCCGAGCGAGGACATGCGGGCGATCGTGGTCGAGGACGCGCTGCACTGCGGCGTCTGCACCCCACGCGGCGAGCCGGTCCCGCTCCCCGAGCTCGACGGCGCCTGAGCCGCACGACGTCAGCAGGCCGCGCTGTCCGTAACCTGGCGCATACCTGTTCGTCCGAACGGCGCCCGCCTCGGCTGCTGTCGGGCAGGCTTGCCCCAACCCCTGCTCCCGCTCGGCGCCGTTCAGCGTTTCGATGGCGCGTAAAAGGGATCGCGGCCGGCCTGGTGGTCGGTAACGTCGACCACGCCGAGTATCTCGGGCACCCGCTCTCGCAGCACCGGCTCGATGCCCTGCCACACCGTCACCGCGGCCAGGCTACAACCCTGGCACCCGCCCTCGAGACGGACATGGACCATGCGGTCAACGACGTCGACCAGTTCGACCCGCCCGCGATGATGCGCGACGGCCGGATTCACATCCTCGTCGATCGCACGACGGACCTGCTCGACCAGCTCGAGGGCGCCTTGACCACCGGCCGGCTCCGACGCGCTGAGAGGCACAACGTCAGGTTCGACGAACCGGATCCCTAGAATCTCGGGCACATCTCGGCGCACGAGCGCTTCGATCTGGGCCATGAGCGGACGCAACGCACCGGGGGAGCCGCACGCTTCGAGTGTCACGACGCCATCGTGCACGCCCACGAGGCGGAGCTCGCCTCCCCGAGCGATCGCGAGCGGCCCGAGGCTGCGTTCGAGGACGGCCTTGACGGCCACCGCGAGGTCATGTGTGGGCGGCACTGTTGAGGTGCTCGTGTATGCAGGCGCCGACGTGTCGGGAGGATGAACCTGGGGCAGGCCCTCCAACGCCACTTCAAGATCGGCGATCAGGTCATCGGGAGCCTCCAGGCCAATCGACAGGCGCAAGAGGTCGTCAGGGACGGGCGACGATGGTCCCTCAGAAGTACGTCGATGCTCGATCAGGCTCTCGACGCCGCCAAGCGAGGTCGTGCGCTTGAACACGTTGACGGCGGCGAGTACGGCCCGCGCCTGAGCCTCCCCGCCCTTCACCCGAATCGAGAGCATCCCCCCGAACCCGCCGGCCATCTGACGGGCCGCGATCTCGTATCCCGGATGGGACGGGAGGCCCGGGTAAAGCACCGTTTGGAGCGCCGGATGGCGCTCGAAGTGCTGCGCCACAGCCAGAGCAGACTCGGACGAGCGACGGACCCGCACGAAGAGCGTCCGCATCCCGCGCTGTAACAGCCAGGCTTCAAAGGGACCGGGCACGGCACCGGCGTTTCGCCGCCAGGAGCGAATCCGCTCCCAGAGTGGATCCGCCTGCGCTGTGACCACGGCGCCGGCCAGCACGTCGCTGTGGCCGTTCAAGTACTTGGTGGCCGAATGGACTACCAGATCGGCGCCAAACTCAAAAGGACGCGTCAGGACCGGGGTCGGCACCGTGTTGTCGACCGCCACATGCACGTTCGCGGCGTGGGCGATCTCGATAACGGCGCGCAGGTCGGTGACCTCCCAGGTCGGATTGGCCGGAGTCTCGAGCCAGAGCAGGCGTGTGTGGCCGGGCCGAAGAGTCTGGCGCACCTGGATCGGATCGGTCGTGTCCACGAACTCGACCTCGAGTCCCCAGGTGACCGCGAACTCCGCCAGCCACTTACGGATACCCCAGTACAGCACCCGCGCCACCAGGACGTGATCGCCCGGCAGCAGCGATTGGAAGACAGCCGTCGCCGCGGCGTTACCCGAGGCGAACAGGGCGCACGCCGCGCCCCCCTCCAGCGCGGCGAGCAAGCGCTCGGCGGTTTCGTAGGTGGGATTGTCGGCCCGCGTGTAGACCCGGTTCGCCGGGTAGACGCCGTCGGGATCGCTCTCGTAGGCGGTCGACGGATGGATCGGCGGGACCAGCCCGCGCACGCGTGACTCGGCACTGTACTCGGCCTGAGCCGCCAGCGTCTCGGGCGAGAGCGTCCTGTCCATGGCAACCAGCCCCTCGACGGAAGTTTCGGAGGTACTACATCATGCCTCACACGGCCTACATACAGCCCTCATACGGCGTCACAACCCTCGACGGTTTCCTCGGGCGATAGAGGGCACGGCACTAGGGTGCTGAGTAGCGGTTCGCCAAAGTGCGCTCGGAATCTTGACGGGGTGACGGGGCCGTCAGTACAGTTGGAAGTCGGACGCGTCTCACTGGCGAGTGGTGAAACGGTATCACAGGGGACTTTGGATCCCTTATTTCAGGTTCGAATCCTGGCTCGCCAGCCGCTACGGACACCTGCGATGGTGGTAAGCGGCCGCCACGCACCCGTCCTGCGCGTCCGGAGAACATGAGTCAGAGCGAAGCTTCAGAGCCTCCGAGTAACCGCGCCGAGCGCATCGGCGTCGTGATCCTGGCCGCCGGCCAGGGAACACGAATGCACGCTCGGCTTCCCAAGGTTCTTCATCCCATCGCGGGCCTGCCAATGGTCCGGCGCGTCGTCGAGATCGGGCGCTCGCTCGATCCGTCCGCGATTGCGCTCGTGGTCGGGCACGCCGCCGAACGGGTCGCCGCCGCTGCCGGCCCCGGCCTCGCCGTCGTCGAGCAGCACGAGCGCCTCGGCACGGGCCACGCCGTCCTCCAGGCGCGCGAAGCCATGCAGGGCACCAGCGATGTCGTCGTAGTCTTGTACGCTGACACTGCCCTGATCCACCCTGCGACGCTTCAGCGGATGATCGCCGCGACGGCAGAGAGCCCCCTGACTCTGCTGACGGTCGAGCGCGGCGTCTCGACGGTCTACGATGCGATCACCGCCTCGTATGGACGGATCGAGCGAGATGCTGGCAACCGGATCGTCCGCATTCTGGAACTGCCCGGCTCGCCGATCTACGACACCATCCGCGAGGTGAACACCGGCGTGATGGCCTTCCGGGCAGCCTGGCTCTGGGAGCATGTGGCGAGACTCCCCTGCAACTCGAACGGCGAGTTCTTCCTGACCGATCTCGTCGCAGCGGCGGCCGCGGAGGGGCACCGTGTGGCGGCGGTCCAGCCCGCCGAGATGGACGAGATTCTGGGTGTCAACACCCAGGCTCAACTGGCGGAGGTCAACCGGATCGCGCTCGAACGCATCCGCGCCGGCCTGCTCGACAAGGGCGTGCGGATGCTGGATCCGTCGACCGTCTATGTGGATTTCACCGTCGCGGTCGGGTCGGACGTAGTGCTGCATCCGAACACCCATCTGAGAGGGCGAACGTCGGTCGGCGCGGGTACCGAAGTCGGGCCGAATAGCATCGTGGAGGACACCACGATCGGCGAGGGCTGCCGGGTCGTGGCGTCGGTCCTGGAACAGGCTTGGGTGGGCAACCGGGCCAGCATCGGCCCGTTCGCGCATCTCCGGCCGGGCGCGCATATCGAGGACGAGGTCGAACTGGGCAACTACGCCGAGGTGAAGGCGAGCACGATCGGCCACGGCACTCGGATGCACCACTTCAGCTACATCGGCGATGCGTCGATCGGCCGAGGCACGAACGTCGGGGCGGGCACGATTACCTGCAATTTTGATGGCCAGAACAAGCATCGCACGGTCGTCGGCGAGGGCGTCTTCATCGGCAGCGACTCGATGCTCGTCGCGCCGGTCACGCTCGGTGATGGAGCTCGGACCGGCGCCGGCTCGGTCGTGACGCACGACGTCGCCCCGGGTCAGCTTGTGGTCGGCGTGCCGGCCCGGCCCAAGACACCCGGCGGCTCGGGTGCGTCGTCTGCGGCGCAAGCTGACTCGCCGCCCGCCATCGCGCGCCACGGCGCGTCGTCTGACGACGTGATGTCCAACGAGACGCCGAGTCTGGACGTGCCGAGCCAGACCGTGCCGCGTCACGACGCGCATCGCAACCATGCTCCGCCCGGCGAGGATGCCGGGTCTGGCACGCCGGACGTTTGACGCCGGCATCGGAAACGGACCACCCTTGCAACCTCTGACTGACCCCGCCTTACTCACGCGCCTGTTGGCGTTCTTCCTGCTGACGGTCGTTGCGGCCATCGCCATCGCCGAGCACACCGCCGTTGACCGTGCCAGCCGCCCTCGCCTGCGCCTGCTCGAAGATGGCGGCGTTCGGCGTGCTACGCTGGTGCTGGCCATGCTCGACGAGGCGTCCCAGGCGCGGACCACGCTGCTGGTAGTGACGGTGCTCGGTATCGGCGGCGCCGGCGCGGCGCTCTTCTGGGTAGCGTTGGCCGAAACGCTCGCCTGGCCGGTCGGCGCTTCTGGGGTGATCGTCGTCGGACTGCTCGTGCTGCTCGGGGCACTCGCCCTGGGTCGGGCGGTTGGTACGATCCGGCCGGAGCAAACAGCGCTGGCGCTAGCGCCCGGTCTCCGCTGGCTCGGCATCCTGCTGACGCCCCTCGTTGGACCGCTCTACCTTGTCGAGCGGCGCGCCTTGCACCTTGCCATCGCCGGTCGAGCGAGCGAGAACGGCCACGACCACGAGGAGAATCTTCGACTGCTTGTCGAGACGGTCGAGGATACGCGCTCGCTCGAGGAGGACGAGCGCGACATGATCCAGGGTATCTTCGTGATGGGTGAGCGCCCGGCCCGCGAGGTGATGGTGCCGCGCATCGACGTCACCGCGCTACCGAAGGAGGCGACCATCCGTCAGGTACTGGACCGGGTCGTCGAAACCGGCTACTCGCGCATTCCGATCTACCAGGACGATATCGACGAGATCGTCGGGGTGGTCTATGCCAAGGACATCCTCGGTCACCTCCGCAACGGCACGCTCGACGATCCGGCGGCGGCTATCGCTCGGAAGGCATATTTCGTCCCGGATACCAAGAAGGTGGACGAACTATTGCAGGACCTTCAAAAGCAGCGCGTCCATATGGCGATCGTGGTGGACGAATACGGCGGCACGGCCGGCCTGCTGACCATTGAAGATCTGCTGGAGGAGATCGTCGGCGAGATCCGTGACGAGTACGACTTCAACGAGGAAGCCCCGATTCAACGGATCGACGAGCACGCGAGCATCGTCGACGCTCGCGTCACGATTCGCGACGTCAACGAGGCTCTCGATCTGCACCTGAGCGACGATGAATTCGACACGCTCGGCGGTCTGATGTATCACCAATTGGGTAAGGTGCCGGTGAAAGGCGACGAGGTCCGGGTGAACGGCTGCGTCGTCACCGTGCTCGAAACCGAAGGCCGGCGCATCCGCAAGCTCCGTGTGACCATCCTCGATGAAAGCGTACATCCGATAGCATGAGCAGCCGATCCCGAAAACCACGGGTCCAATGGTTCCAGATCGTCTTCTGGGTTCTAAGCTTCCTGGTCGTCATGAGCATGATCATCGCGATGCTCCCGGTGGGCCTGTAGCGCCAGCCAGGCAAGCGCACTCAGCCGCCGAGCAGATCCCATCGGTGAGCCCGGCGGCGGATACGCACTGTCACGATCCGCGGGGACGCTGAATGAATGATTCCAGCCGACGAGCGCCGCGTGCCCATGTCAGCAGCCATGAAGGCGGCCAGCCGACGAGCGCCGCGAGCCGCCTTCGGGCCGCGCGAGGCGTTCGGATCCGCTACCGGACCGACCGCCGCGTCTTCGTCCGACTCGTTCAGGCGGCGCTGGCTGAGTTGCCGGAGCGCTTCCGCGACCGACTCAGCAACGTCGCTGTCGTCGTCGAGGAGTGGCCCTCGGAGGACGGCGACTCAGGCGACGACGAGGAAGCGGGTGATCTGGTAGGGCTGTACCAGGGCGTCCCCTACGGTGACCGCTCCGTCGACTACCATCTGGCCGTTCCGGACCGCATCACCATCTATCGCGGCCCGATCCTCGCGTCGGCCCGCTCCGAGGCTGAGGCGCGCGAAGAGATCCGACTGACCGTGCTCCACGAGATTGGCCACTACTTCGGCCTTTCCGACGACGAGCTCCCGTGACGCCGGCGTCGTCGCTCGCCCGCGCAGCCTGCGCCTACCTTCTGACGTTGACGACCGATCTGACCTTGAAATCTGCTCCCGGCCAGGCCCCACATATGGTTCCGGCACAGGGGGCGTGAGCGGGTGCGGATCGACGTCGTCACCCTCTTTCCCGAGATGATCGCCGGAGCAGTCGGCCACAGTATCCTCGGCCGCGCCATCGAGCACGGACGGCTCGAACTCGCCCTGACGAACCCCCGTGACTTCACCACCGACCGTCACCGCACGGTCGACGACTACCCGTACGGTGGCGGCCCTGGAATGGTGATGAAGCCGGAGCCGCTCTTCGCGGCCGTCGAGGCCATCACCCGACCCGGCTGCCCGGTCGTGCTGATGAGCCCGGCCGGGCGGGTCTTCACCCAGCAGATCGCTGCCGAGTTTGCCCAGCACCCTCAGCTAGTGCTGGTGTGCGGCCACTACGAGGGCGTCGACGGGCGGGTCCGCGAACACCTCGTCACCGACGAGGTGTCGATTGGCGACTACGTCTTGACCGGGGGTGAGCTACCGGCCCTGGTCGTCATCGACGCCGTCGCGCGGCTACTCCCGGGCGTGCTCGGCCACGCTGAGTCGGCCGGCGACGAGTCGTACAGCCACGGGCTGCTCGAGTACCCCCACTACACCCGGCCGCCGGCCTTCCGAGGCTGGTCCGTTCCCAACGTCCTGCTCTCGGGGAACCACGCCGAGATCGCCCGTTGGCGGCGGCGTCAGTCACTCTTGCGGACCGCCGAGCGCCGCCCTGACCTGCTGGCCCCCGAGCACCTCGCCGAACTCGCCGACGACGGCACCAGGAAGCGGAAGCGCCGCCGGCCGCCTGCCAGCATCGACGATCGCCCGTCCCCCCCGGCCACGACGGATGCCCCACCCGATGTCGTTCCGTCGCCTGATGCCGGGGGACCGTTGTCCGGCGACGAGCAGTCTCAGTAGAATCGAATGGTCACCTCGGAGGGGTGTCAGAGTGGTCTAATGTGGGCGTCTTGAAAACGCCTGGGCGCAAGCCCCGGGGGTTCGAATCCCTCCCCCTCCGCCAGCACGCACGGCCCGACCGAGCACCCTCGCACGGGGGCGGTTCGTTACACTACGGCACCCCGGATCCCCATCATCCCGGAGGCGCCGTGCCATTTGCTCGCCTGCTGCTCGCCTTGCTGATCGTCCTGCTCGTCGTTCCAGGCGGGTCGTCTGCGCCCGTCGCGGCAGCACCCTCGCAACAGGACATCGGCCACCTCTACCTGCTGCCCATCGTCGACGGCGCCATCTCCGAGCGGCGCGTGCAGGACGTGGTGGACCGGCTCGGTCGGGGCGGTGACCGGGTCAAAGTCGGCATAAGCGGTGTGTACCGCTACATGGCCGAGGTCGATCCGAACGCCGACTACCAGATTCAGACCGAAGGGTTGCGGCGTATCGCCGACGCTGCCGTCGCAACGAACGTCCCGTTTCTCGTCCATCTGAACGGCGGACGCTGGGCCGGCGGCGGGCCGCTCGTCGAGCGCCTGATGGAAGACCCCTGGGTGATGTCCTGGGACGACCAGAACCGACACTGGTCCTACCCCAAAGATGGCGAGTACTTCTTCTCGCTCACCACCAACAACGCCCTGCTTCGAAAGTACAAGCAGCGTAATCTCCAGGCCGCCGCCCACTGGCTGGCCGACTTCGCCGGCGGCCCGAACGGCAGCTTGCTCGTCGGCGTCTCGACCGACTCCGAAGTCTTGATCAACACCCACCCCGGCTACGACTACAACCCTGCGGCCATCAACGAGTGGGTCCAGTGGCTCGCCAGCGACGACGCCTACGATCCTGTGCACGGCCGCTGGGCCGGCCAGGGGCTGGGGCTGTCGCTCAAGGACGTCAACCAGCGCTACGGCGCGGAGTATCGTCGCTGGAAGGACGTCCGCCCTCCCCGCCAGCCAGAAGACTCCCCCGCCTGGCGCGACTGGCAGCGCTTCCGCGAATTGCTCGTGGACCACAACGTGCAGGAGCAAGCCGACTGGATCCGCGAGGCCGGCCTGCGCCCCAATCAGATCTTCTCCCATCAGAGCCCGGCCCTCGACGTGCCCAACGCCGCTGACACTCTCGACGCTGCCCAGGTCGACGGCGGCAGCACCGGCATCACCACCTACGGCGAGCGGACCAACGATCCCGCTCTCTTCGAGCGCGTGCGCGGCTTCGGCGCCCCCTGGGGTATCGTCGAGTACAACCCGCGCACCGACGACGAGGCGCTGGCCCGCGCCGGCCTCGATGCCGTCCTCAACGCCGGCGCAACCGTCCTCTGCCCCTACCACTGGGACGACGAAGGCGGCGAGAACGAGGCCGGCTACACCATCCGCGATACGCCCTTCGAGCGCGCACTTCAGACCTTCGTCGCTGCCGCCAACGCTGCCCCTCAAGCGGAGGGTACTCCGTAGGCGAGGCTCCTCCCAGCCCCTCGCCGACCCTGCTCCCCCGTCCGACGCCAGACCTGCCCGCGCTACGCTACACCGACTGGCACGACGTGCCCTCCGTCTGCTCCTCGCTCGCGCGTGGGAGAGGGGGTTGAAGGGTGAGGGGAGGCCCCTGGTCGGCGGCCAACCCCAGCGCCTCGCGCGCTTCCCCTGCCACCGTAAACGATCCCGTTGCCACCACCGTCCCGTGCGGTCCCGCCGCTCGTGCCGCTACGGCCAGCGCCTCCCCGACCGTCCTGGCCACTCGGACCTCACGCGCACCGGCCGCATGGCAGACTCGCGCCAGATCGTCGGCGGCCAGACCTCGCGGGCTTGGCGCCGTCGTTGCCACGATTCCGGCCGCGATTGCCGCCAGGGGGCGCGCCACCGCCCGCGCATCCTTGTCGCGTAGGATTCCGAGCACCACCCAGATCGGCGCGGACAGGCCGCTCCTCCACAGCGTGTCCACCAGCGCCCGTGCCGAGTCGACGTTGTGGGCCGCGTCGATGACGTACGTCGGCTCATTGGCGATCACTTCGAAGCGCGCCGGCAACCACGCCCGCTCCAGGCCGAGCCGCACCGCGTTACCCGTGAGCGGCAGCCCGTCTCCCGTCAGCGCTTCCGCGGCCGCCACCGCGAGGGCTGCATTCTGACGCTGGTGCGCCCCAGCCAGACGCAGCCTGGCCCGAAAACGTTCGCCGTTCCCGAGCTGGCCGGCCGCCGTTTCGTCTGCCTCCTCGTTCTCCAGGGCGCGCGCACGGACGACCCGCAACGGCCCGACGAAACGGCACGCCGCACCCAGCCGTTTGCACGCCTGAGCGATAGCGTCGCGCGCCGGCCGCCGCTGCCGCGCGATGATGGCGACCCGCCCAGGTCGCAGGATGCCGGCCTTCTCGGCGGCAATCTTCGCCAGCGTCGCTCCAAGCACCTGTCGATGGTCCAGCCCGATCGTGGTAATGACCGAGATCAGCGGATCGAGGGCGTTGGTCGCATCCAGGCGGCCCCCCAATCCGACCTCCATGATGGCCAGATCGACGTGTGCCTCGGCGAAAGCCAGCACTGCCAGCGCCGTCATCAGTTCGAAGGTCGTCGGCGCGCCAGCCTCCGGCGCCCCGACCGCCACCCGCTCCACCAGCGGACGCAAACGGTCAGTCAGATCCGCGAACCGCTTCGCGGACACGACCTCGCCGTCGATCCGGAACCGCTCGCGGTAGCGGTGCACGTGCGGCTGGGTGTACAGCCCGGTCTGCCAGCCACACGCCCGAACGATCGACTCCAGAAACGTCGAGGTCGAGCCTTTGCCCTTCGTTCCCGCGACGAGGACGACCCGTAGCCCGCGATCTGGTGCACCAGCCGCGTCGAGCAACAACCGAATGCGGCCAAGATTCCACGCTTCGGCTGGCGCCGCCCGCGCGCTCCAACCAATCCCGCGCTCCCAGTCCGAAAAGCTGAGGAGCCAGTCGAGTGCTGCCCGCTCCCGATCCGCATCGACGGCTGTATCACCAGTTGAGCCGCTCACCCCCTGCCCTCGCACAAGTCGCTCCGGGCACGCCTCGGACCGGCACCGCCGCAGCGCACCTGTCGCGCCTTCCTCATCAGCGGGGGCATTCCCGATGCCTATACCCATACCGGGGCGGGATCTTCATGGTCTTTAGCGTCGCGCATGCGGGCCTCACCGCGAACCTGGTGTAGGGCAGCGCCGGGCGCCAATGACGGGAATGACCGGAAAGAGCATCCCCACCAGGCTCTTGTGGGCTTGCGCCAGTACACGTTGGCCGAGAGCCTTCGGTAGTTAGCGCGGGCGATTCTCTCCGAGTAGAGTCAGCAGCAGCGGGCTGCGGACTACCGATGAACTTCAACGGGCTTGCACTAGGGCTCACCTACACCCGGCCATGGCCCTGCGAGCAGCGGCGGCAGGTCGGACAGCCGCTCGATGACCGTCCAGTACGGCACGCCGCGCTCGTCCAGGACTCCCGAGCGCGGCCGGAACGCCACGAACGGCACGACCGCCCGCTGCGCTGCCGCGCCGTCGAGCCAGGAGTCCCCCACCACCACCGCCCGCCCAGACGGGCCGAGTGCGCCGCGGGCCTGCACGATCCCCGCCGGATCCGGCTTCATCGGCACCTCGTCGCGCGTCAAGATCAGGTCGAACGCGGGGCGCAGGTCGAACTTCTCGAGCGCAGCGAGCGTTGCCGGCCGCGCGTTGTTGGTGAGCACTGCTAGCCGGAAACCGTCGTCTCGCAGGGCATGGAGTGTCGCCGCTGCTCCCTCCTCTATCGTCGACGCTTCCATTCCGGCCGTCTCATAGTCAAGCACGATCCGCCACGCCACCGGTCCGGTCGCCGGATCGTGGGCCTCGCCGGTCTCGATGATCTGGCCGATGGACAGCCGCGCCAGGCGTTCATCGACCGCCTCCGGAACCCCTGCCCGCCGCAGCAGATCGAGCAGATCGCGCCGAATCCCCTGAAAGTCGATCTTCGAATGGACGAGGGTGTTGTCGAAGTCGAAGACGATCAGGCCATGCTCACCGCCATCGCGCCCTGGCCGAGAGGCCGTGATGAGAGCGGGCGTACCTCGGCCGCGTACCTGAGCGTTCTTCGCAGGCGGGTTGGCTACGTCTGTATCGCTCACCTGAGGAGCGCTTCGCCCGGTCGTGCTGCCCATACCGCTCATCGCTGGGGCGGCGTCTCGCCGGCGGCGTAGTGGTAGAAGCCGCGCCCGCTCTTTCGCCCCAGATGCCCTGCCGTCACCATCTGTTTGAGCAGCGGTGGCGGAGCGTAGTGCGGCTCGCGAAACTCGTCGAACAGGATGTTCGCGATGAAGTACGTGGTGTCCAATCCGACGTAGTCCAGCAGGGTCAGCGGCCCCATCGGATGATTCGTCCCCAGCAGCATCCCGACGTCGATGTCCTCGCGCGACGCGAACCCGGCCTCGTACATCCGGATGGCTTCGAGCAGGTACGGCACCAACAGCATGTTGACGATGAACCCGGCTCGGTCCTTCGCCACGATCACCCGCTTCCCAAGCGCCTCGCCGAACGCACGGCACGCCGCCAGCGTCTCATCGCTGGTCGTTATCGACCGTACGATCTCCAGCAGGCGCATCACCGGCACCGGGTTCATGAAGTGCATCCCGATGACCCGATCTGGCCGACGTGTGACGCTTGCCAGTTCGATGATGGGGATTGACGACGTATTACTGGCGAGGATTGTCGCGGGCGGGCACGCGCCATCCAGCGTCCTGAACACGTCCTGCTTGGCCTGCACGTTCTCCGTCACCGCCTCGATGACGAGATCGCAGTCAGCCAGGTCTTCAAGGCGGGTGACGCCGTGTAGCCGAGCCTCGGCCGCCGCGCGTTCGTCGTCGCCGAGTTTCCCGCGCCGCACCGCCGCCTCAAGTGATTGACGGATCCGATCGCGCCCCCGACCCAGCGCCGCCTCGTCGAGCTCACGCACGACGGTCTCATGGCCAGCACGTGCGCAGACCTCGGCGATGCCCGCGCCCATCAGACCGCACCCCACCACGCCGACCTTCGCGATGCCCACCTCGTACCCCTCCTCACGCCGTTCGCGTACCGTCCCGCGTCCCTCTGGCCCTGGCTGTGGTGGCCCTTGACAGCGTGGCCCTTGACAGCGCCGCGACGCACATCATACCGTCTCGCCCGATGCCGACCGCGCTGGCCCAGCAGCTCGATGCCCGAACCGTCCGGGTGTTGCGCACGTTTGTGGGCCGGTGGCGTATGCTAGACCGCCTGATGGCCAGTGCGGCTCGTCACACGGCGAAGGTTCACGTACTCTTGCTCCTCCTGCTCCTCGTCGGCGGACCCGGATCTCGCGGCCGGCGCCGGCGGTGCGCTGGACTGGCGACGATGCTCGCCTTGCCGCTTACGATCGCCGTGGTCGGCGCGATCGGGGCGCTCAGTGGACGGAAGCGCCCTTTTGCAGCGCACGAAGACGTTCGGGCGCTCGTGAGCCACGGGGCGCACCGCTCGTTCCCATCGCGCCACGTCGCCTGTGCGGCGGTCATGGCGACGGTCGCGCTCCCTGCCGCCCCGGTGGTTGGCAACGCCATGGCCGCCCTGGGAGCCGTTCTGGCCGTGAGCCGGGTATATGCCGGCCTGCACTATCCGAGCGATGTTCTGGCCGGTGCCGCGCTCGGCACGGTTGTCGGCCTGCTCGTTCGGCGCGGAGACACGAATGTCAACGTCGACTGATGCCGCACGGCGCCTTGCCGGAGCGGTCCTCGCCCTGGCGCTGTTCGGCTGTACTGCCCCTGCGCCAGCCCCGCCGGTTCCGCCAGTCGCGAAGCCGGCCTCTCCCTCACCGGCCGCTGCGCCGGCGGCCGCTGCCAGCCCAACCCCGACGATCCCACGCCCGGCCGTCGCTGGTGGGATCGCCCAACCCCGCGCCCAGACGACGAGCGTCCCTGTCGGTGGCAGCGGGTTGATCGTCGTTCCGACGCCAAATTTCCAGATCAATCCGACGCCGGCACCGGCGGCGCTCGCACCCACTGTGGCCCTGTCCACCCTTCAGCCGGCCCAGATCGCCATCCCGACCGGCACCCTGTCACGCATCCCGACACCGATTCCCGGGGCCGGGGGCGCGGCAGGTGCCGGCGGTGCAGCAGCCGGCGCCGGACAGGTTGGCGGAACCACCGGTCAGACGGGCGCTGGCGGTGGGGGCGGCGGCTTCGGCATCCCGACGGTCGGCCCGGTCCTCACCGCCACCCCGTCGTTCCGTTCCACCCCACAGCCACAGCCCACGCTCGCGTTCCCCGGTGGACGCGGCGGCGGGGCCGGCGGCCCGTAGCCCCTGCACACGAGCAGCGGGCTGGACGTGCGCCGACGGCCGTTGCTCCGCGCCGCTCTCGCCGGCACGACCGGACGTTCGAGGGCCCGTGCGAGTGATCTCGCACGGGCCCTCGATCTTGAGCAGAGAGATGTCAGCCCTGGGGTGGGCTCAACTCGTTGACGCGCGCCCGGACGCCGTCCGCGTCCGAGAACCAGTTGGCGTTGATCTCGGTGTACTCCGCCCACTCACCTGGAACCGCCGAATCGTGGAAGATCGCGGTCACCGGGCACTCTGGCTCGCAGGCGCCACACTCGATGCACTCATCTGGATTGATGTACAGCATCCGGTCGGCGGTCTCATCGCCAATATAGATGCACGATACCGGGCAGACGTCCACGCAACTCTGATTCTTGACGTCGATGCATGGCTCGGCGATCACGTAGGTCATGCCGTTGCCTCCTCACTGGACTGGGCACACTTCACCGCACCTATCGCATCCTAGCGGCCGCGCGTAAACGGCCCCGGTAAATGCAGGTAAACGCGCGGTAAACAGCGGGCGCGCTCGCGGCGCCCGCCCCAGCGGCTCGACGAGATGGCTGGCCTGCTCACGTCGCCGCCAGAACAGGCACCGGAGCACCGAAGCGAACACCCCACGGGCAACAAATAGGCAAGACCCTCACCGGGGCGGTATACCCTGGAGCAGACCCCTGTGAGGAGCAGCATGGCCACGGCGTCGGTCGCGACAAGCAATTCCCGGGCGGCAGCGCGCCTGCTCGGGCGGATGCCGCGTGTCATTGCCTCAGCCCACGATCTGGACGAGGGCCTGCGCCGCTCGGCCGTCCTCGTCGCCGAGGCCGTTCGTGCCGACGTCGCCGTCATTCGCCTCGGCGGGCCGGGCGCACCGGAGATCGCCTACGTTCGCCGACCCTGGGGTGACCAGCCGGTGCAGGACTTGCCGACCCGCCTGCCCGTTCCCCTCGTCTTGCGGGGCCGACGGCTCGGCATGCTGACGGTGGCCCGTGCGCGTCGCCGGCCATTCTCGCGAAGCGCCAGCATGCTCGTCGGGGCCTTCGCCGGCCCGATCGCCATGGCGGTCGACAACGTGCGGCTCTTCCGTGCCCTCCAGGACCGGCTGGCCGAGTTGACACGCCTTGGCGAGGCGAGTGAGGCGATCACCGAGCTCGGCGATCTGCCGGCCGTCGCCGGGCTCGTCGCCCGCAAGGCCGCCCAGCTTGTCAACGCCGAGCGCGCCGCTGTCCTCGTCCCAGACGGCCTCAACGATGCCCTCGTCGCTCTCCCCGAGCCATATGGCTTTCCGGCCTCCCATGAGTGGCGGCTGCGCTTTCGCTTCGAGGACGATAGCCCGAACGTGCGGGTCTTCCAGACCGGCCGGCCCTACATCACCAACGATGCCACCGGCGACCGGCGCGACCCCTGCCGCTCGACCAGGGCGCTCGAAGAACACTCGGTCCTGGCCGTTCCCCTCCGCGCGACGAGCACCCGCGGTGTGCTCCGAGTCTCGAACAAGCGCCAGGGTTTCTTTACCCGCCAGGATGCGCGACTGCTCGCCGTGTTCGCCGCGCAGGCCGCCATCGCCGTTGAGAACGCCGCTCGCTACGACGAAGCGGTCCACGAGCGCGAACAGCTCAAGGAGCTCGAGCGGCTGAAGTCGCAATTCCTGTCGCTGGTGTCGCACGAGCTACGGACGCCGCTGTCTTCGATCAAGGCATCGGCCGAAGTGCTCCTGTCCACCACTCCGCCGGATGCTCCCGAGGCGCACGTGCGCCTGTTACGCAATATCGACCGTTCCAGCGACCGGCTCGGCTCGCTCATCACCGATCTGCTCGATCTCGTTCGACTCGAGGGCGGCCGGCTCGAGTTGAAGCGCGAGCAACTCGACCTACGCGCCGTCGTCGAGGAGGCGGCCGCTACGGTCCGGCCATTGGCCGACGCCCGGCGTCAGTCCCTGCTCGTCGACCTCGGCTCCGATCCCTGCCGTGTCGACGGCGACCGCCGCCGTCTAGAGCAGATCGCCCTGAACCTGCTCACGAACGCGGTGAAGTACGGCCGGTACGGCGGGAGAATCTGGCTGCACCTTCGGCGGATTCCCGATGGTCTGATCCGCCTCGAAGTCCGCGACGACGGCCCCGGCATTCGCGAGAGCGACCAGAGCCTCGTCTTCGAGCGCTTCTATCGCCCAGATACGGACGAGTCGCGACGAGCCCAGGGCAGTGGCCTCGGACTGCCCATCGCACGGGCGCTGACCGAGCTTCACGACGGCCGTATCGAGCTCCGCAGCGAGATCGGCCGAGGCACGAGCATCGTCGTGACCCTCCCGGAGGCTGCTGCCGATGAAGATCCTGATCGTTGACGACGATCGCGACTTGCTCGAGGCCGTCGCGCTGGGACTTCAGCTTCAGTGGCAGGGTGTCGAGATCGTGACTGCCGAAGATGGTGAGTCGGCCGTCAGCACCTTTGACACCGAGCTCCCCGACGTGGTCCTGCTCGACGTCGGGCTGCCGCGCCTCGATGGCTTCGAGGTGCTTCGCCGGATTCGCCAGACCTCGGACACGCCGGTCCTGATGCTGACTGCGCGTGGCGACGAGCTCGACAAGGTCCGCGGCCTGGAGATCGGCGCGGACGACTACATCACCAAGCCGTTCAGCCCGCTCGAGTTGCTGGCCCGCATCAAAGCGGTCCTGCGCCGCTCGGAGCTACCCCCGCCGGTGCGGGTGGCGCCGTCCTTCAGCGCCGGCGACCTCTCGGTCAACTTCGAGAGCCGCGAGGTGACCAGGCGGGGCCACCCGGTCCCGCTCTCCGCTACCGAATACCGGCTGCTCTTTCACCTCGTCCGCAACGCCGGGCACGTCGTCCCCCGCGAAGCGCTCCTGGCTCGCGTCTGGGGCGACGAGTACCGCGATCAGTCCGACTACCTCAAGGTCTACGTTAGCCGTCTGCGCGCCAAGCTCGAAGACGACCCGGAGAGCCCCCGCTACATCCTCACCGAGCGGGGCCTGGGCTACCGCTTCGTTCGGCCGGCAGCGCCGCCGCGATAGCCTCCCCGACCGCCGCCAGCACTGTAGCCAGCCGGTACGGCTTGGCGACTACGGCGACGACGCCAGCCGGCGGCTCGTCGGCGGCGAGGTGATGCGCCCAGCCCGTCACCAGGATGACTGGCGTCGATGGCGATTGCGTCCGCACGGCTGCGGCCACGTCCAGTCCCGTCAGGTCCGGCATGCCAAAGTCGGTCATGACCAATTCGTGCCGAGCAGGATCGAACCGTTCGAGCGCCTCGGCGCCGCTCGTACAGGTATCGACGGTGTGCCCGCCGGCCCGCAGCATCCGCGCCAGGATCGCCGCGAGCGCCGGCTCGTCGTCAACCACCAGAATGCCCCGAGTTGGCCCCTCGAGCAACTCGCTCGTTGTGGACGTTCCTGGCCTGGCGGACGGCGCGGGAACGGCCGGCAGTTCGAGAGTGAAGGCCGTGCCTTCCTCGGGTGCGCTCTCGACCCGGATCTGGCCGCCACACCGACGCACCGTTCCGTAGACGATAGCGAGCCCCAGCCCACTCCCAAGCTCGGCCTTGGTCGTATAGAAGGGCTCGAAGATCCGACTGCTGACCTCGCGCGTCATCCCGATGCCCGTGTCTCGCACCGTGAGCCGCACGACGTCACGCGTGCGCTCGGCCCGGATCCGGATCTCGCCGCCCCGCGGCATCGCGTCCACCGCGTTGAGCACGAGGTTGGTCACCACCTCTCGGATCTCGGCGGCCTCACCGGCCACGTAGAGCTCACGTCCAAGTTCGACCTCGACGCGGACCGGCCGCCCGGCCGCCAGGGTCGCATCGCGCCAGTGTGGACGCGTGAGTGCGAGTGCATCCCGGACCGCCTCGGCCAGATCGATGGTGACGCCTTGCCCCAGGCGAGATTCACGGGCAAAATCCTGGATTCGTTGCACCGTTTGCGCCCCATCTTCCGCGGCCTGCTCGATGAGGCGCAACGCTTCGGCAATCCGCTCGGGATCGAATCTGCCGCGTTCCAGTTCCAGGCGGGCAAGCTCAGCACGCCCCATGACAGCGGCCAGCAAGTTGTTCACGTTGTGCGCGACGCCGGAAGCCATCTGCCCGAGTGCCCGAAGCTTCTCAACCTGGGTCGCCCGCTCCTCCGACCGGCGTCGATCGGTGACGTCGCGTACCTGTACGATCGCGCCCAGGCCGTGAGTGTGTGCAACCGGCGTGCTGACGAGCTCGAGGATGCGCTCCTGCCCCGCGATCTCGGCCTCGACCTCGTACTCGCAGACGCCATCTCGCACCCACGGAAGACCATCTGCCCAGGTAGCGCCGGAAGGTGCGCTATCGCCGCGTTCGGAGAGCGGTTCGAGCACCTCCCTGAGCCGCCGTCCGACGATCGCGGCGATGTCGGTGCCGAACAGGCGGGCGGCGGCCGGGTTCACCGAGGTGACCGTGCCATCCACGTCGACGACGAGCAGTCCCTCGACCATCCCATACAGGACCGCTTCGAGTTCGGCGGCCCGCCGCGCGGCGCTCAGCGCGAACTGCTGCTCTTCCGCATAGACGCGAGCGTTGTTGATGGCGACGGCAGTGTGTCCCGCGAGCAGTTCCAGCAGCCGTTCGTCGTCCGCGTCGTAGGCGCGTGTCGAGCGGTCTCGCCGCGCCACGACCACGCCAAACACGTGCTCGCGGATCTGTAGCGGGGCCGCAAGGGCCGCATGGATGCCGGCCGCGCGCCGGTTCGGGAGTGAGTCGCTCCAGGTCGCATAATCGTTCACACAGATCGTCGCGCGCTCCGCGAACGCGCGCCCAACCACTCCCTCACCGGGTCGACGGTCGCCGGGTGGTGCGAATGAGTGCCCCTCACTCGCCTGGGCCGGGTGCAGCACCCGCTCCTCTTCGTCCCAGAGGTAGAGCGCCACTCCGTCTGACCGCAGCAGTCGGCGGGCTTCGCCGAGCACCATCTCGATGACAGTGTCCTCGTCGAGCCGCGCCGCAATGGTCGCGGTGAGGCGCTGCAAGCTCTCGAGCCGATCGCCTCGCCGTTCCCAGGCCACCCCCAGAGAGTGGGCTCGACGGAGCACGTGAACCCGTGCCTGCAACTCCTCGGCCTCGAACGGCACCATCAGACAGTCGTCCGCACCAGCCGCAAGCCCCGCTGCGATCTGACGCGCTCCGCCACTGACGAGCAGCATCAGCCCGACCGGCCGAGACAGCCGCTGGCGTAGCTCCGCGATCGCATCCGGGGATACGCTGCCGGCAGAGGCTCCGTCGAGGATTGCGACATGAAACCGCAGCGAGTCGTCTCCAGCGGCGAGATCCTCGATGGACCGGATGTTGTTGACCGGCGCGACCTCGCAGAGAGCGCTCCGCACGCGAGCTCCGAGCGGTGCGTCACCACTGACGAGGAGGATTGGACTCGCTGAATCGGGCATCAGTTGGTCCCTGGCCGCCACCCTCTGGAGCGCTCGTCTGGTCGGCGAACGGGCACCCGCCGTCCAGGACAGCATACATCAGGTTGGGCGGACTACGGACGCCACGCACACAACCTGATCTCGACTCGAGGCCGCACCAGAATGTAGGTGCTATTGTGGCAGCGTGTCGGTCAGCGGACGTCTCACAGCCCCGTCACGGCGCCCGCTGCTACCTCACCTGCTCTATCCGACCCACTGCTCGGGGCTGCCCGATCGTTCCATCCCGTCAGCCCGGGCGCAACGATCGCGCGACGAGCCCTAGCCCACCCGCCAGCAGAACCAGGATCATCAGCGTGTCGAACAGGCTCGTCGGCTGGAAGAAGAATGTCAGGTTGACGAGGATGCCGGCCAGGACGATCGCGACGCCGCCCAGCAGCAGGAGCCAGCCCAGGATACTTCGCCCATCGTAGAACAGCAGCACGATCCCGAGGATCAGCGGCACCAGGCTGAGCCCGAACGCGTCGTACCCAAAGACCTGCCAGTAGTGGCTGGTAACCGTGACCTTCTTCAGCAACACGTACCCGCCGGCAACCGCCATCACCGCGCCAAGGACGAACATCCCTAGCCCGCCGCTCGTTCCGCCAACGTCGCGGTACCGCCGCCGTGGCGACCCGTACGAGCCCTCGTCCAGTGCCATCGGCCCCCACCTCCTGACCTACTGCCAGAGCGTTCGGCCGAGCGACGTGCCGCCGGCTCTGGTCAACCTGTACGTCCTGGGCTGCCCGACGCTCGGTCGGCGCAGAGCCCGTCGCCCACGACCATCAGACGCGATCCGTCCGACAGCAGTTCCGTCAGCCTGATTGTAGGAACGCTCCGACAGGATCCAGCGTGCCGCCGAGCCTGTCAACCGCCAGCACCGCCAGCACCGCGCGACGCTCCTGGCGATCGAGACACACCCTTCGGCGGGCACGTTTGACCGCGCGGCGCCACCATGGTACCGTCCCCGGCGTTGGACGACACCCGCCGGGAGGAGACGTGAGTACGACCGCCGCGACACTCACCGCCAGCGTCATGATCGACACCCTGAAGCGATCTGGCGCGACGCATCTGGTGTGGCTCCCCGACACCGAGTCCGGCTTCCTGTACCAGACCCTCAACGACGACCCGGACCTGACGCTCGTCCCGGTCAGCCGTGAGGGTGAGACATTCGGTATCGCGCTCGGGCTGCTCGTCGGCGGGAAGCGCCCGGTTATCTGCATCCAGAGCACCGGCTTCTTCGAATCCGGCGATTCAATTCGCGGCCTCTGGATCGACTGCCAGATGCCCGTTCTGGCCCTGATTGGCTATCGGGGCTACGACGAGCCGGCCGGCGCTGATTCCGCCGCCACGTACATCGAGCCGATCCTGAACGCGTGGGGCATCCCGTACGAGATCGTCGAGTCCGACGCCCAGGTCACCGACGTGGTGCCGCGCCTATACCGCCGAGCCATCGACAGCGACGGGCCGGCTGCCGTCCTGATCGGCGGGGAGTACCACGCATGATCGAGGGAAAGCGCGCCATCGCACAGTTCGGCGCCCAGCGCACGCATCAGGTTGTGGTGACCACGATGTCCTCCTCGCGCGAGTGGCCCATCGTCTCCAACCGCCTGGACCTGGACCTTGCCATCCGGGGCTGCATGGGCAAAGCCTCGTCGGTGGGCCTGGGGATCGCGCTGGCGAGGCCGGACCGTCAGGTGATCGTCCTCGACGGCGACGGCTCCCTGCTCATGAACCTCGGTACGCTGGTCACCATCGCGGGCGCCGCGCCCCGCAACCTGGTCCACGTCATATTCGAAGGCCGCAGCTACGACACCAGCGGCGGCCAGCCGACGCCCGGCGAGGGGCGCGCCGATCTTGCGGCGCTCGCCCGTGCCGCCGGCTATCGCACCGCGGCCTCCATCGACGACGAGGCGACGCTCGAGCGCGAACTGCCCGGCCTGCTCGCCGCCGCTGGCCCGACGTTCATCCGGGTCGAAGTCAACACCATGTGGGCCACCAACCCGATGCCCGGGCGCGGCACCGGCCGTAACGCCCGCGCCGTCGCCGAGGCGCTCGCTGCCGAGCCAGCCCCGGCCTGACCGGGCTGGCAATCATCACGAGCCGGGTCGCTGACATCCGCCCATCGGCTGGGGCCGGAGGCCGGCTGGGGCCGGCCTCCGCTTTCGTCAGGCAGGCTCGCGACTCGGTGTCCGCACTGCAAGGGTCCGTGGATATCGTTCTCCCGCACTAACTGAGCGCGGTGGCATCCACACCCACCGCGGTCGCCGTGGCAATCAGATCGTCGAGCGTCGCGGTCGCCAGAGGGATGCCTTCCGCCCGATAGTGACGCTCCGTGTCCGCCTCGAGCTCGCCCGGCGCGTAGACCCGCTCGACGCCCGGTGCCCGTCGACTGCTTCGAATCTCACGGATCACGTGGTCGACACGCGCTCGGAAGCGCCCGGGTTCCTCGAAAGCTGCCACCCGGATCGCCAGGAGGAAGTGTCCGTCCTGGCCAGGACGCGGGCCATCGACCATGTTGCCAAGCTCGGTTCCGTAGGCGGCGCCGGAGAGCAGGCTCGCGAGCATGCCCATCATCACCGCCAGCCCGACCCCCTTGAAGCCGCCAATCGGCTGCAAGAGCCCGTCGAGCGCCGCCTGCGCGTCGGTCGTCGGCCGGCCCTCGGCGTCGAACGCCCAGCCCTCCGGAATCGGCAATCCCTTCTGGGCATAGACGCGAATCTTCCCGTGTGACGATCCGCTGAACGCAGCGTCGAAGACGATGGGCGGCTCTTCGCCAGCCGGGATCGCGACTGCCAGCGGATTGATCCCGACGATCTTGTCGACGCCGCCCCATGCCGCCATCGTCGGCAGCGCGTTGGTCGTCGCCAGGCCGATCGCGCCCTGAGCCAGCCCCATCATCGCGTAGTAGGCCATCGCGCCGCAGTGGTTGCTGCCCCGCACGGCCGCCGCCGCGATACCGGTCGAGCGCGCCCGCTCCAGCACCGCCCGCATCGCGAACGTTGCGCCGATCTGACCCATACTGTTGCCGCCGTCGACGACGAGCACTGCGCCGGCGTCGCGTACGGTCATCGGCCGCCCGCGCGGATCGACCCCGCCCCGCAGCTTCTCGACGTATTCCGGCACCCGCAGCACACCGTGGGAGTGGACGCCGCGCTGATCCGCGAACACCAGCGAGTCGGCCAGTAGGCTCGCATCCGCCGCCTCCATCTCCAGCCGCTCGAACGTCGCTGCGACGACGTGCCGGAGGTCGTCGGCCGCGACCCGCCGCTCGCCCTCCATCATTGGATAGCCGCTCACTGCGCCTCCTCCATCGCCCGCGATCCCGCGTGCCGGCGGCACTCAACTGCCCAGACATCGGGGAGGGTGCGAACGTGCGGATACGTTCGCACCCTCCGGTCCCATTCATCGATTGGCCGAGGCGTGCGGGCCGCCTACTGGTCGACGACCGATCCGTCCAGGTGCAGGCGCGTTCCCACCCACCGCATCTTGTATGGGTGCTTTTCGGCTGCGTCTGGCGCGAGCTCGATGCCGATGCCGGGCGCATCCGGAATGATCAGGAAGCCGTGGCCATCGTGCTCGAGCGTCGACTTGACCATCTCACTCTTGGGCGGCACGTCCTCACCAATCGGGTACTCCTGAATCGCGAAATTCGGGATGCAGGCTGCAAGCTGCACGCACGCCGCCGTACTCACCGGTGAGAGGGGGTTGTGCGGAACGACCCCGACGTGGCGGGCTTCGGCGAGCGCGGCCACCTTCTTCGCGCCGGAAATACCGCCGCACATGCAGACGTCTGGCCTGACAAATTGCACGGCGTTGCGCGCCAGCAGCATCTCGAACTCGAAGATCGTGTGCAGGCGCTCACCCGTGGCAATCGGAATGTGAATGTTCTCGGCCACCAGCCCCATCATGTCGAAGTTGTCCGGCAGAATCGGGTCTTCGTAGAAGAACGGGTGGAACTGCTCGATGCCGCGTGCCAGCACGATCGCTTCGGATGGCGTCAGCCGGCGATGGATCTCGATGCACAGATCCACGTCGTCCCCAACCGCCTCACGATACTGTCGGACCGTGTCGATGGCGTCGTGCATCTTCGATACGTGAGTCTTGAAGTACGGGATGTCACGGTCCTCGTCGAGGAACGGCGTGAGATGGCCGACCGCCGTGAAGCCCCGCTTCTTGGCGTCAATGCAGCCCTGCACCAGTTCCTCGGTCGTTTTGCCGAAGACGTGGTAGTACACCCGCGCCTTGTCGCGGACCTTGCCGCCGAGCAGTTGGTAGGTTGGAACGCCAAAGTGCTTGCCGGCGATGTCCCACAGCGCGATGTCAATGGCCGAGAGCGCCCCCATGATCGCGGCGCCTCGGAAGTGGCTCGAACGGTACAGGTACTGCCAGTGGTGCTCGATCCGCAGTGGATCCTGGCCCACCAGATAAGTCGCCCACTTCTTGACGACCGCCTCCGACGCCTCCAGGTACCCCCAGGCTCCGGACTCCCCGAGGCCTGAGATCCCGGCATCGGTGTGGACTTGGACGAACAGATAGCGATCGACCGGTACGGTCTCGACGGCGGTAATCTTCACGCTGCTTCCCTCCGTCCCGCCGCGCGCAGCGGCGGCTACGGCAGCGTAGTGCGAACGCACATCGATCCGCCAGCACTCACCCCACGACCACGCCCACTTTGCTGCCGTTGTCCCCGTACTCGTGCATCACGGCGTCCTGCTCCGGGACAATCCACGCTCTCGCTGCGCCCATCACCAGCCCCACCCGGAGAGCACGCCCGGAGAGCACGCCCGAGGAGCCCATCCGCGTGGCCGTCCACCTGCCCCCCGTCCGCGAGGACACACCAGCGCCCACACCCACTTCACCCGCTCGGCTGCGACCGGGCCTCGCCACGTGGGGTGAAGTCCTGCTCGTCGGCGGCCTGATCCTGCTCGCGGCGCTCCCTCGCCTGGTCAACATCCTGGCACTGGATCCCTACGTCGACGAGGTCTACGCTGCCTACTGGGCCTTCACGCTGTTCGACCCCCGCGATCCTGCCACGTACCTGACGCCGCTCCGAGAAGACGGTCGCCCGCCCCTCTACTTCTGGTCGACGCTCCTGGTCCGGCCCGTGTTCGACAATGCCTTCACCGCTGGTCGTGTCGCGGCTGCCCTGACCGGCGTCGGAGCGACCGTCGCGATCTACGGCCTCGGGCGCACGCTCGCCTCGCGGCTCGCCGGCGCCTCAGCCGCGATCCTCTGGGCATTCAGTCCGTTCTCGGTGTTCTTCGCCCGCATCGGCTGGGACGATTCGCTCGTCGCCTGCATGACCGCCTGCGCCGCGCTCGGGGGTGCGCTGCTCGTCCGACGCCCCGGGTGGCGAACGGCCGCCTTCTGCGGAGCCAGTATCGGGCTGACCGTGCTGACCAAGACAGTGGGCCTCTTGATCGCTATCGCGCCCCTGCTCGCGCTCGTCGTCCTGGCCCACCCACGTGACTATCGGCGCTACATGCATTCCCTTCTCATCGTCGGGCTGACCCTGCTCGTCGTTCTGCTGCCGCTCGTCCCGTGGATCGGCGAGTTGCGCCGCGCCGTCGCACTCCACGCCGCCGCTGCTACGAACACCACCTCCTCGAGTGGCCTCGACTGGCTCGCCGCGCTCCTCTCCCTCGATCTCTTCCGCCGCAATCTGGACTCCGCGTCTGGCTGGATCGGCCAGTACGTCGGCACGCCGACCCTCATCGTCGCGGGCCTGAGCGTGCTCTTACTCGCCACCCGCTACCGCCGCCCAACGCTCTACCTCGGGAGCCTCGGCCTCTGCCTGCTGGTGGTCGTCCTCGACCGGGTCGACCCTCTCTTCAGCCGCTACCTGCTCTTTGCCGCGTCTCCGCTCTACGTCCTGGCCGGGCTGGTGCTCGCGTGGGCCGGCTCGGCGCTCGTCCACCCGCTCGCCCAGCGCCTCACCAGAGCGTGCCCCACGCGGCCCTACTTCACTGCCGCCATCGAAACCGTGGCCGTGCTCGCCGCGACGCTCCTCCTCGCCGGACCCACGCTCCCGTTCACGCTTGCGCTTATCTCTGCCCCAGACCATGCCCCATTGCCCCCGCACGACCGCTTCCGTTACGTCGAGCAGTGGTTCGCCCTCCACGGCCTCCGTGAGACCGTCGACTACCTTCGTGCCAGCGCCGCCGCTGGCCCGGTAACGGTGCTGGTCCCGCCACACTCCCAGGAGCAGCGCACGCTCCAGCCTCACGAGGCACTGCGGCTCTATCTTCGCAACGACGACCGTGTCCGCTTCGTGGAAGTCCCCGACCTGTTCCGTGCCAACGACCTCTGCCGGCTTCGACGCTGGGTCGACGCCGACTCGCCCACGTTCCTGGTCGTCAACGGCACCTACACGACTGCACCCGGCACCCCTGATGACCTGCCCGACTACACCCGCAAACTCGAATCGCGCTTATCCCGCGACGTGCCCGAAGCGGCGATGGTGCTGCGCATCCCTCGGCCAACAGCCCCCAACTGGCTCGGTGTCTATCGCATCGATCGGCCACCAGCGAGTGATGGGGCTCCCGCTCGCGCGGCCTGCCGCTCGCGCTAATCGTGGCCCAGGTCGTGAGATGGTGGCGGCGATGCGTGGAAGCTGGGAAACGTTGCCCGGCTGGGAGATCTGCTTCGCCGGGTATTTCTGGCACGTCGCGCACACGTTGGAGCCGTTATGACCGACCACCGACCGCCCCAGAACATCTACGACGACCCCGACTTCTTCGCCGGCTACTCGACCCTCGAACGCTTCGGGGATGGCTGGGACAGGGCCGTCGAGCACCCGGTCTTCATAGCGCTCCTCCCCGACGTACGCGGCGTGCGCGTGCTCGACCTCGGCTGCGGCATGGGTCAACTTGCTTACCATCTGGCAGAACAGGGCGCAGCCGAGGTGGTGGGGCTCGACATCTCGAAGCGCATGCTCGCCCTCGCGACGGCCGAGCGGAGTCATCCTCGCGTTACCTACCGTCGCGAGGCACTGGAGACAGCCGCCTTCCCTACTGGCCGCTTCGATCTGGTCGTGAGCTCGCTCGCGTTCCACTACGTCTCGGACTACCGGGGGCTAATGCGCCGCATCGCCGATTGGCTGACACCGGGCGGTGTCCTCGTCTTTTCGACGGAGCATCCGATCTACACTGCCGTCGATCCCGCGACCGGCTGGGCCGTTGACGAGACCGGACGTCGCCTTCACTGGGCCATCGACAACTACGCGGATGAAGGCGTACGCGAGCAACACTGGTTCGCCGAAGGTGTGCAGAAGTACCACCGCTCATTCGCCACGTTCGTCAACGGGCTGGTGGAGGCCGGTTTCGTCGTCGACCGGGTTGCGGAACCGGTCCCCACCGATGCTGACCTGAAGCGCTACCCTCACTACCTCGACGAGCGCCGTCGCCCGACCTTCCTCCTCATCCGCGCCCATCGGTGACCGCATCCATCGCAACCTGTGCGCGAAGGAATGGACCGTCACTCTGCCGAGTAGCGTGCTCCAGTGCGGCCGCGATGCGGCCCGGCGCCAGGTTCGGAGCGTCGGCCAGGTCTCCCCGCGGCTGGCACCGTCGTCGAAACCAAGACCACGGTGGAATCTCCCTGCTCGTAGCCAGGATGTGGGCGGAAATCACCGTGGTATCGGTTCAGGCAGGTACGCCGATGAGCATCTCCACCTGGGCAACCAGCGCCTCTGGTCTACGCGCCGCGCGTTGCGCGGTCGGCACCTCCGACAGAATGGCCCCGACAGCAGCCGGCTCGACTGTGCCGGTCCAGGCCAGCAGGAGCGGGACGTCGGGATGCGCCTGCGCGGAGTCTACGGCAAGCAGATGCGGCGCTCCATCCAGGCCGTACCCCATGAGGTCTGGGCTGTAGATCATCAGGTCGGCGGCCTCGGTGAGCGGGCAATACCCGATGTCACAGCGAATGCAGCGTAGCTCGGGCGGCCACGGCCCGGGGCACGTCACGACCCGGAAGCCGGCTTCGTTCAGCGGCCGAGCCAACGCGTCGGCAACCTCCTGGTTCGGTTCGGCAATGACGATAGTTCGCATGGCGTCCACCCCTTTGTGCGACAACCGTTACGATCTTCTGTTCGAAGTGTCGAACCCCAGCCTGGCGGCGTGAAGGGCTCAATGTCCCGCCTCACGCCCGATGAATGACCTTTCGCGCCAGGGTCCATACTCGGGCTGAGTCCACCTCGACCACTCAGCCAAGTCGATCCGTCATACTTCTGGCATGAGCGTCACCCGACCCGACGAATCAGCCGCATCCGCCCGGACTCCCCCACAGACAGAGGCCGATCCGGCCACGGCCGGCCTGCCCGTCGTCGATCCACGTGTGGTCGCGCCGCCGCGCTTCTCGCTCGGGCCGCTCGAGTTCCAGAAGATCCGCGAACTGCTGGCTGCCCGCACCAGCTTCTCTGCCGGCCGCGCATTGGCCCTTGCCCTCGAACCGTCGGCGGATGCCTTCGTGGTCGAGCGGCTTCAGGCAGCCACCGACGAGGCTCGACGGCTGCCCGGCCTCAAGCCCGGGCTGACCCTGGGCGGCGCTCACGATGTTCGCCCGACCGTCCAGCGCGCCGCTCTCGGAGGCATCCTCCAGCCGGTCGAACTGCTCGACGTCGCGTCCACCGCACGGGTCAGCCGACACTGGCGCTCAACCCTCCTGCGGCTCCGTGAGACCTTCCCGGCCCTCGCCAACGTCGCCAATCGCCTCAGCGATCTCCAACGCCTCGAAGAGCAAATCGGCCACGCCATCGAATCGGGTGGCGAGGTTGCCGACGACGCCAGCCCGAAGCTCCACCAGCTACGGCGTGATCTACGCGTCGCCCAGGATCGTCTGCTCAACCAGCTTCAATCGATGCTGCATGTGATGCGGGCGTCCCTCACCGACGCCGTGATTACCCAACGTAACGGACGCTACGTCCTGCCCGTCCGCGCCGACGAGCGCAACCGGGTGCGCGGCATCGTTCACGACCAGTCGGCCAGCGGCCAGACCCTCTTCATCGAGCCGATGCCGATCGTCGAGGCCGGCAATCGAGTCCGTCAGTTGGAAGCCGAGGAGCGGCACGAGGTCGAGCGCATCCTCCGCGATTTGAGCGGCCTCGTCGCCATCCAGCGCGACGACCTCGACGGCAGCGTCGAAGCGTTGGCTGAACTGGATCTCCATCTTGCAAAAGGCCGTCTCGGCGACGAGATGGACGCCACCCGGCCTGTGCTCAACACGCTCCCTCGCCGTTCGACCGACCAGCCGATCGTCCGGCTCGAACAGGCCCGCCACCCGCTCCTGAGAGGCACAGTCGTTCCCCTCACCATCGAGCTTGGCGGCGCCTTCGACGTTCTCGTCATTACCGGCCCCAACACCGGCGGCAAGACGGTCGCGCTCAAGACCGTAGGCTTGCTGGCGCTCATGGCCCAGGCCGGCCTCCAGATCCCTGCCGCCGAAGGCTCCGAGCTTGCCATCTTCGAGCGCGTCTTCGCCGACATTGGCGACGAGCAGAGCATTGAGCAGAGCCTGTCGACCTTCTCCTCGCACGTCACCCATATCGTCGAGATGCTGGACTTCGTGCACGATCGCGGCCTCGTGCTCCTCGACGAGCTCGGCGCTGGCACCGACCCCCAGGAAGGCTCGGCGCTGGCCCGGGCCATCCTGATCTTCCTGCGAGATCGCGGCGCCTTTACCATCGCCACCACTCACTACTCGGAGCTCAAAGCCTTCGCACACAGCACTCCACGTGTCGCCAATGCCTCCGTCGAGTTCGACGTCCGCACCCTCGCCCCGACCTACCGGCTGCTCGTCGGCGTGCCCGGCCGCAGCAACGCCCTGGCGATCGCTGGCCGGCTTGGCATGCCGCCCGAGGTGCTGGAGCAAGCTCGCGAGTTGCTCAGCCCTGAGACCATCCAGGCCGAGGAATTGTTGGGCGAGATCCAGCGTGAGCGGCGCAACGCCGAGGCTGCCCGCCGCGACGCTCGACGTGAGGCCGCTGAAGCCGACAAGCTGCGCCGCCGCCTGCGTGACGAGCTACGCCGCACCGAGCAGGAGCGCCAGGAAATTCTCCGTCACGCGCGCGACGAGTCGGAACGCCTCCTGGCCGATCTCCGGCGCGAGGCGGCGCGTCGAATGCAAGAGCTGGCCGCTGCTGGCGCCGACCGTCGCCGTCTCCGCGACGCCGCTGCCACCCTCGACACCCTCCAGCCGCTCCCACGCCCGGAAGCGCGCTCCATACCCTCCGCGCTCGCCTTGCCTGCACCGAACGCTCCCGACGAGGCTGCTTCAGAGGAGGCCGCATCCGAAGACGCCGGCCCAGCCGACGTCCGCGTCGGGGCCGAGGTGATCGTGCCGCGCATCGGAATGTCCGCTACGATCGTCAGCCTCGCTCCGAACGGGGATGCCGAACTGAACGTGCGGGGCCTGCGAGTGCGTGTCAAGGCATCGGAGCTGGCCGAAGCTCGCCGCGCCACCCGCAAGGAGCGCCAGGAGACCCAGCGGCTCGACGCACTCCGCGATGAGCCGCCCCTCCTCGAACGTCCGGCTACCGCGCCCGTCGCCCCGTCCACCCAGCTCGACCTGCGCGGCCTCCGTCGCGACGAGGCTGCCGACGTCCTCGACCGCTACCTCAACGATGCGTATCTTGCCGGACTGAGGTCCGTTCGGATCATCCACGGCAAAGGCAGTGGGGCCGTCCGAGCAGCCGTCCGCGAGCAGTTAGCGGGCCATCCGCTCGTCTCCCGCTTCAACGCCGCCGATCCACGTGAGGGCGGTGAAGGCGCCACCGAAGTCACCCTTGCCTGAGCCAGCCTACGCGCGTACTGGAGCCGGAGGGGCTCCACCAGTGAGGCGAAGGTCGATGGCGGGCGACTGGTAGCCCGCTGTAACGACGTTCTGTGAAGATGATCCACCCCTGGGTGCTATACTCGCGCGGCGATGCTGGCACGCAGGGTGCACCTGGGCACCGGCGGCTGGAGGCCTCCCTACATGCTCGAAGACATCATCGCGCAAGTTGAGCGGATCCTTCGGATCGGCCTGACCGTCATCACGGCATACCTGGTGGCCCTCTGGATCGCCAGTATCTGGTGGACGTTCCGCGACATCCGATCCCGAACCACCGATATCTTTCTCCAGATCGCTGCGACGCTGCTCGTCACGGTCTTCAGCTTCGCCGGGCTGCTGATTTACGTCATCCTTCGCCCAACCAAGACCCTCGCGCAACTCTACGAGGAGTCGCTCGAGGAGGAAGCCTTCCTCCAGGGCATTCAGGTCCAGAGCGCCTGCCCGGTCTGTAAGCAGCGCGCCGATCCGGACTTTATCTTCTGCCCCTGGTGTCAGACTCGCCTCAAGCGAATCTGCGCCCGCTGCGAGCATCCGATGATGCTGCGCTGGAAGGCATGCCCGTACTGCGGCCAGGCCGTTCAGGCGCCTGCCGCCGTCGTCGATTCACGCTCGAACGCCGGCGAGCTCCCCATCTCAGCAGCCCGCCGCTGACCGCGCCGCCTCCCGCGCCGTGTTGTGCCCGCCGACCGTCGCGGCACCGAGACGACGTGAGATCGTCCTCCATTACACTCGTTGCCGATACGTCACCGACGAACTGCCGGTCCGTTCTGTAGAGTTGAACGAACCGTGACTCTGGCCGCTCCCGACGTGCGGGACGTCTCGGTCGGTCGGCATTTCGACGCTCGACGCCGGTCTGTGGAGGATGGTCTTGAAGACGCTGGCACGTCGCGCCGGCATTGCGCTCCTGAGCAGTACGCTGCTCGTAACGTCCGTGGCGGCCCAGACCCCCACACCCGCCCCTTCCCCACCAGCCGGCGTGCCCCCGACCGGCGCCACGACAACTCAGACGACGACCGCACCCGACGCGCCTGGCACCAGCACCAGTGTCCTGCTTCCGTCGGGTAGCCCCGTCCCCGTCGGTTCGACCAATGTCGTCCAGACCGGTCCGTATCGCGCCCGCAGCCCCGAATACGGCATGAACGTCTTCGTCTGGGGCAACCCGGCCACGACCGCCCGTGACCTCGCAACCGTGAGCAATGCCGGCTTCACCTGGCAGAAGTCGCTCTTCAAGTGGAGCGACATCGAGCCCGTGCGTGGCCAGTTCACCTGGACCGAAGCGGACCGAGTCGTACGCGCCTCTCAGGCGGCGGGCGTCAAGATCATCGCCCGCCTCGACTTTCAGCCGACCTGGGCCCGGCTCGATGGGGCGCACAACGGCCCGCCGGATGACTATGCCGACTTCGGCCGCTTCGTCAGCGCGCTCGTCACCCGTTACGGACAAGGCTCCGCCATCGGGCGCGTCCACGCCCTGGAGATCTGGAACGAGCCGAACCTGAATCGCGAGTGGGGCATGGCTCCCATCAACCAGGCCGCCGCCAGCGACTACGTCCGGCTCCTCGAGGTCGCGTACGAGGCCGCCAAGGCCGCCGATCCCGGCATCACCATCATCTCGGCGGGCCTCTCCCCGACCGGCTGGAACGACGACACCGCTCGTCCCGACGACGTCTACTTGCAGTGGCTGTACGACGCCGGCGCGGCCAGGTACTTCGACGTGCTGGGAGCGCATGGCCCTGGATTCAAGGCGCCGCCTGAGGTCAGCCCCGACGAGGCGGCAGCCGATCTCGTCTGGGGCGGGCATCGTTCCTTCACGTTCCGGCGGGTCGAGGATCTTCGCAAGGTTATGGAGGCAAACGGCGACGCCGCCAAGCAAGTCTGGCTCCTCGAGTTCGGCTGGACCACCGACCAGATCCATCAAGCGTACGCCTGGCACCGAGTGACGCCCGATCAGCAGGCCCAATACCTCGTCGATTCGTATCGGTGGGCTGCCGATCACTGGTCGCCCTGGATCGGCGTGATGACCCTCTGGACGTTGCCTGACCCGACCTGGGGACCAGAGCGCGAGGAGTTGTGGTGGGCCGTGGCGAACCCGGATGGCACCGACCGACCGGCCCTGACGCGGCTGCGCGCGGCACGTCAGTCCGGCGAACTTCCCTGACCTGGCGCATGACGTACGTGACTGGCTGCATCATCCTGCTCTGACGGGCTCGACGGGGCTGGTGGTACAATCCGCCCGCCATCGCCCTATCGACCGAGGAGCGGATGCGATCGTATCGGATCGTCGACGAGGAATTTGAAGACGAGGACGGCCGCCCGAGCGTCGTACCACTAGGTGACAGTCGGGGCCGTCAGCCCTCGCTCTTGAACCGAGCGACGCGGCCAGAGCCATGGACGCCACGCGACCGTCCCATCCCTCGGGCGGCGCGACCCGACGAGCCGCCCTCGCCCGAGTACCGCCCCAAGACGTCCTGGAGCTACCGCGTCATCCTCGGCGTCTTCATCGTCATCAGCATCGTGATGGCCCTTGGCATCGTGGTCGGGAGGATACTTGCCGACGCCAGTCGTGCCGTGGCCGACCTGCCTGCTGAGGGCGCGTCAGCCGCTGTAACCCACCCGCCGGCGTCGCCTGCCGCGCTGTCTACCGCCCCGTCCAGTACCGTCGCTGCACCAACGGCCCCCCCCGCGACCCCCGTTCCTACGGGCCAGGGCGCCATTACCACCGAGATTCGGGTGCTCGAACCGAACTACACGGTCGCGCCGGGTGACACCCTTGCCAAGATCGCGCGACGCTATGGAACGACGATCGAGGCACTCGCCTCGATCAATAATCTCGAAAACCGGAACTCGCTGAGCGTCGGCCAGAAACTCATCATCCCCTAACGCCAGGCCCGCCGACGCATCGGCCCTGCTCGGGTCGACCGCCGACACCTCCTCCACCCGAGGGCCTGATGGAGGCGGACGAGACGCGGCTATACCACCCGGCTCCCGACAGCCCGACGAACGGGGTGTCTATCAGCCGGCGCAGGTGGCCATGCCGCCCAGCCACTCGTCGGCCCGATCGTGGCCTGCCGGTGTGTTCACCGTGCTTTGACGGTGCGGTAACGTGACCGCCCCAGAGGACAGAGAGGCCGGCGGTGTGAGCTCTTCCCAAACCGGCCGAGTCTGCGCTGACATCGTGCCCTCGTCGCCGGACTGTAGCGGCCATGTGGCGGCATCGTAACGTGAGTGTCCAGGAGCTCGCGGGTATACTCGCTCCGGCAGGATCAGACCTTGCGCCGTGCCCTCGCTGCCTGCTGACTCGGGCTGCTCGCGGCGCATGACGCCGTGGAGATGTCGTGTCGCACAGCATTGCCCGCCACCGACCGATCAGGCCGCGCTCGTTTGGCCAGCGATCCGGCCGAGCGAGCGGGATGAGCCAGGTGACGACGCGCGCGCGTGCTGGACGACCGCGCACCCGAACGCCCCTCGCGCGTCGTTCGCTGGTGATGGCGTTGACCGCGTACGTGCTGGTGGGGGCCTTCATCGGCGTGGCGGCCTGGAAGCTCACCGAGACGGTTGCCGAGGCGCCGCCCGCCCAGGTTGCGGGAACGACGACCGCTGCTGTCGCCGATGCCGGGGCCGTACCGGCCGAGGCGCGGCCGAGTGGGCCGTACCGCGACACGGCGCTCGCCGATCTGCTCCAGCGGCAGGCACCGGCGAACGGCGTGGTAGGGTTGTATGTCAAAAACCTGACGACAGGGGCACAGGCCAGCGTGAACGCGGATCGAGTGTTCGCGGCGGCGAGCCTGTACAAGCTGCCAATCATGGCCGAGGTCATCCGCCAGATTCGGCTCGGCTACATCAATCCCGACCGGCAGTTGACGGTTACCAGGGAACACTGGGTACCTGGCTCCGGCGTGCTCCAGGGCCGAGTGGGCGATAGCCTGCCCGTCAAGGAGCTCCTGCGGCTCATGATTGCCGAGAGCGACAACATTGCCGCGATGATGCTTGGCGACCTGGTCGGGCTCGTGAACGTCAATCAGACGATGCTCAACCTGGGGCTCCCCTCGACACACGTCCTCGATTACCGAGCGAACGGCGCATACGATGGCCTCGGTCCGTACACGACGTCCCCAGCCGACATGGGACGGCTGATGGACACCATCGCGAGCGGGCAGCTTGTCGACGCGAGCGGCTCGGACGAGGCCCTCCACCTGATGAGTGAGAAGCAGAAGAGCGATCTGATCGGCGAGGGACTGCCCTGGTGGGTGAAGGTCGCGCACAAATGGGGCGAGATCCCCGGTGCCCGCCACGAAGCCGGCATCGTGCTGACCCCCCGCTATCAGTACGTGGTCGTCATCATGACCGAGGATGTCAACCCACAGGGATCGCCCGCGTACATCCGGGATCTGTCGCGCACAATCTTCGACTACTTCGAGGCGCAGCAGGCGTCGTAGCCTCGTCCGTGCCGCCCCGCCCGGCCGCCGCCCCGCCTCGTAACCGAGCCCCAGGAGAGCTGAGCGAAGGGCGCTGGTCCTTGAGGCCGGGTCAGAGGTACGGGTTGCCGACCGTCGCCTGAACGATCTCCAGCACCTCGGTCACGTCGAACGGCTTTCCGAGCAAGTAGGCGACCTTCTTGCGGTCGCCGGCCGGGAGGATCTGGGTAAAGGCCGAGACCACGACAATCGGGATGTCGCGGGTGGTGCTGTCGTCCTTGAGGCGCTCCAGTACCTGGTGACCATCGGTGCCCGGTAAGGCGAGATCGAGCGTGATCAGGTGGGGCCGGATCTTGCGGGCAAGCTCGATCGCCTTCCGCCCGTCGTGCGCGGGTATGGCTCGATACCCACGATCTTCGAGAAGCGTGATCAGTAGCTCACTGACGGCCCGGTCGTCCTCGACGACGAGGACCGTCTTTCGCGCCGCTGCTTCGGCCTGTGCGTCCGGCTGGGTCACGGCTGGCCGCTCCCTGCGCCCGCGTCACTCATTGAGATCACGCAACGCCAGTCCCGTGCCACCTGCTGCTTCGGTACGAGGGTCGAATTCGTGGCCGGGCCACCGAAGCCATGCGTATGGCCCACGACTCCACGCCTTGCGAAAGGATTTTGAGAGACCAGGCTGCATGGGTGCCGAAGGGGGGACTCGAACCCCCACGAGGTTGCCCTCAACGGTTTTTGAGACCGTCGCGTCTGCCGTTCCGCCACTTCGGCCTGCGGCGTATTGTAACGAACGCCCGACCGCTTCAGCCTCCCCGCGCACATCGGGCAGGCGTATCTGGGACGCGCTCGGTGCACGTGCCCGTTGGCGCGGCCTCGCTCGGCTGTTGGACGGCACCTTCCACTGGCCGGCATGTCAGCGCGGACGCTCGGCGGCCTGGTCGGGCGACTCAGGCGTACCGGGCAGCACATCCTCATCCTGCTCGTCGTCGTCCACGTCGCGCGACCGTCTCCCCGTCCATACGATGATGAAGTACGCGATCACCAGGCCGACGCCAACCATCAGCGCCTCATCCCAACCGCCCTCATGCAGGAGGGCTGTCAGGACTGGCAGACTCGCCAGGACATCCATATCAGGTCACCAGTTCCACGAGGGACCACCGGTTGTCGTGCTGGGCGGCGCGTCCCTCCGCTTCAAGCTTATACAGATGCGAGCGGACGTTTCGACCCGCTGCCATGTGGAGCTCGGGCCGAACGTCCACATAGATGCTGGCCACGATTTCGGCAATGGTAGCTGGCCCTGCCCCAAGGACGCCGATGACCTGCCGCTCGCGCAAGAGGCGGTGCTCGCGGTACTCGGATAGACGCGCCTGTGGATCCCGGACGACCGGTCCATGCCCCGGGTACAACAGGTCCGGCTCCCGACGTGCGACCACCTCGAGCGACTGTAGGTAGTCTGCCAGGGCGCCCGGCGCGTCTCCGACGACGACGGTGCCCGTACCGGCGACGAGGTCGCCGGTAAATGCGGCGTGCTCCTCTTCCAGGATGTAGCAGACGTGATCGGGGGTATGCCCGGGCGTGTGGAGCGCCACGAGCGTTGCGCCGGCGAGCCAGACCGCCTCGCCGTCTCCAAGCGGCCGGTCGACGCTCGGCAGGTTGACGTGCCCGGCGATCGGGATGCCCAGACGCTCGCGCAGACGCCGGGCCGCGGGCAGATGGTCGTCGTGGTGGTGTGTGACCAGCGCGACGGCGGGCCGTCCAGCCTGCCGGAGCAGTGAAGCGAGCCGCTCGACATGCTCGGGAAGGTCTGGCCCCGGATCGATCACCGCCACCTCGTCATGTCCGATCAGGTAGCTGTTGGTGCCGGTCAGCGTCATCTTCGATGGGTTCGGCGCCAGCACCCGCGTCACCAGCGGGCTGAGCCGCACCACCGGCGTCGTCGCATCTGGAACGTCGATGTTCGATCGTGCTATCACCATGCGCCTCCGTCATCGGCCGCTTGCCAACCTACGTCTCCACGGTGCAGACGGACGGTGCGGATTGGCTTGTCGCGGGCGAGTGTGAGCGCTTCCTCCACCGACGTCAGCTTCGCCAAGACCCGCAAGTGTTCGACCTGGACGATCATCAGACGAAAATCACCGCGCTCGTAGCGTTCGAGCGCGTCGGCAGGCGCGATCCAGACGCCATCGACGGTCTCGATACCGCAGTGCGACGCCGCTTGCCCGCGCGGCAGAAGCGCGACGAAGAACCGGGTGTCGAAGCGGCGCGGCGAGCTTGGCGGGGTCACCCAGTGCGAGAAGAAGGTCATCCGCTCGGGTGCGAGCAGCAGTCGCTCGCGCTCGGCAAGATCCGCAAACGACAGGTCGCGCCGCTGGACCGCCGCCCGGGCCTCGGATAGTTGCGCTACACGACCCGGTGAGAGTTCGCCAAGGATGCGCCCGGCGGAGTCGCTTGCGAGAAGCACGCCCGCCTCCTCGAAGGTCTCGCGTATGGCCGCGACGTGGAGCGCGTGCGCCTGGCCGGCATCGACCGGCGACTCGGCGCCCCGATCCGCAAGCCGGCGGTACGCCTCATCAGGCCGCACCTGCGGCGCCAGGCGAGCGTACCGAGCATCGAAGTCGTCGGGCTGGACGGCGCCGCCCGGGAACACGAAGACGTCGGCGGCGAAGCGGCTGCGAGGGTCGCGCCGGACCATGAAGACGTCGATCCCAGCCGCCTCACCTGGGCGCACCAGGATGACCGTCGCCGCCGGCCGTGGCTCGACAACCGGCGTCACCACACTCCGGGACGCGTCGCTAGCTGACACGCACGTACACCTCGTCGTCTTCGACCTTGAGCGGAAACCGGGCCGCGCCCCAGACCCCTGCCGGCCAGACCGCTCGCCCGGTCCGGACGTTGAAGCGCCAGCCATGCCAGGGGCAGGTGATGATGCCGTCGTCGCAGGTGCCACGGTCGAGCGGGCCGCCCAGGTGCGGGCACTGATTATCGAGCGCATACAACTCGCCAGCACTGTTGACCACGACGATCCGGAATCCGTCGACCTCAAACACCCGCATCGTATCAGGCGGGATCTCGTGGCGCGCCGCAACCCGCACGTAGCGCGTTCGCGGCGTCACTGGTGCCGCCCTCGACCGGTCAGCAGTGTCGGCGCGCTGGTGGCCCTGAGCGACGGTCGCTGGACGCGCCATGCGGCTCGGCAGCACGACTCACGACGCCACAAGACCCCGATCGCGAGTGCGAGAGACATATCCTCAGTATACGAGCGCCCTCCGATGGATGCCCCGTTGCGGTTGGAGCGGCACGAGCGCCTGCTGCCCGGATGGGATGCCTGGCTCACGCTCCAGTCGTACCTGATGACCGCCGAGTGCCTGCCACTGTGCGCCCTGCTATCATCGGGCGTCCGGTTGGAGCCGGAGCGGAGGACGACGTGATCCACGAGCTTCGCATCTACGAGTGCGTGCCAGGCCGCCTTCCCGACCTGCATCGCCGCTTCGAGACGATTACCCTGAAGATCTTCGAGCGGCTCGGCATCCGGCAGGTCGGCTTCTGGATCGCCGACGTCGGCACCAGCAACGAGTTGATCTACCTGCTCGAGTGGGACAGTCTGGCCGACCGCGAGCAGAAATGGGGCGCGTTCCAGGCCGATCCCGAATGGAACGAGAAGCGCGCCCAGACCGAGGCCAACGGGGCGATCGTAGCACGGGTCAGGAACAGCTTCCTGCGGCCGACGGCGTATTCGGCGTTGAAGTAGCGCCACCCCGCGCCGGAATGCGAAAGCGGGGCGAGGTGGCCGCCCCGCTTTCCACGCCGTACTGGGTGCTGATGCCTGTGGTCTGACGGCCGAGTGCTGACGGCCGACGCCCCCTCGCCTTACTGACCACGCGGGTAGATCTGCACCCGCCGGTACGGCTCCCGGCCGAGGCTCCGGGAGCCGAGGTTGTATTGCTCGGCAAGCTGGTGCTGAAGCCGCCGCACGTAGGCACTCTGGGGCGACAGTTCGATTGGGCGTGCCTCTTCGAGGACGTGTGTGATGGCGTCCTCCGTCTCCTGGAGCGCCGACGTCGTAGCTGACCCGCCGCCGACGTCCATCTGGACGATCCGCGACAAACCCTCCTCGATCTGCCCGGAACTGTTTCCGCGTAAGACGTAGATCGGCGTGCCGTGCGCTTCGGCATCCCGGAGCGGCTGCGGCTTGCGCCGATAATAGTTCTTGAGCGTGAGCACGACGTCCGCCTCGTTCGGGTTGTCAACGATCGAGAGAGGCAGATGGAGTGACCGGGTCATCTGGTCCATCCGAGTGCGGTTGACGCCGAACGGGTAGACCCGGATGACGCGGCCCGACGGGCGCGCCCCGGCCAACTGGGCCGGCTCGCGCGGCACCGCCTCGGCCTCACGCTCAGGCAGCCAGCCAGGCGAGGTCGGAGGGCTGGAGACGTCCTCGAACCTGGGCACAGGTGGTCCGACCCGGCGTGGCTGGGGCCGCTCGGTCTGGATCTCGCCGCTCTCGTCCCGGTAGCGAACGGTGGCCGGCCGCTGGTGGCCCCGTAGCATCGAGTCGATCACGTCCGCGACGTTCTCGTGCACGGCCACTCGGCCCCAGTTCTGAATCTCCACGACCACGTCGAAGGTCGGCGGCGCCTTCCGCTCGAGGACCGTCTTCTGCGTCCCTCGACGACGCGCCTCCTCGTCGCCGAGTGTAACGGTCTGGATGCCGCCGATCAGGTCGGCAAGGGTCGGGTTCAGCATCAGGTTTTCGAGCGTGTTGCCGTGCGCGGTCGCGATCAACTGCACGCCGCGCTCGGCGATCGTGCGCGACGCCTGTGCTTCGAGCTCCGTGCCGATCTCGTCGATGACGATCACTTCCGGCATGTGGTTTTCGACTGCCTCGATCATGACGGCGTGCTGCGCCGTCGGCGTCGGCACCTGCATGCGCCGCGCCCGGCCGATGGCCGGGTGGGGAATATCGCCGTCCCCGCCGATCTCGTTGGATGTGTCCACGATGACGGTCCGCTTGCGGAGATCGTCGGCCAGGACGCGTGCCGCCTCGCGCAGCAACGTCGTCTTGCCGACGCCCGGCCGGCCCATCATCAGGATGCTCTGCCCGGACTCGACGAGATCGCGCAGGATGGCGATGGTCCCGTAGACCGCCCGCCCCACGCGGCACGTCAGCCCGATGATGCGCCGGTCCCGGCTCCTGATTGCCGAGATCCGGTGCAGCGTCCGCTCGATGCCGGCCCGGTTATCGTCCCCGAAGGTGCCGATTCGCTCGGTCACGAAATGGAGGTCTTCGACAGTGACAGGGTCGTCGCTGAGGATGATCTCGCGCCCGGGCAGACGGGCTTCAGGTTGGCGCCCGAGGTCCATGACGACTTCGAGCAGGTCCGAGCGCTCCGGCAGCCGTTCGATCGGCTCGCGAATGCGCGCCGGCAGGACATCCAGGAGGAGATCGAGATCGTCCGTGACCTGGAGCCCTGGAATGGGGGTGAGTCGCTCTGCTGGCTGAGCCATTAGCCTCCGATGAGTTTGGCAGGAACGAGCTGATGCTCAGGCATACGCACCGTTAGCTGGCGGACGTAGATGTCGTACCGCCCCTCGACCACGAAGCCAAGGCGCTCGAGTGCAGAACTCAGGCCATGCTGATACTCGCGCAGTGAGACGTACACCGACGCCTTCTCGCTGACCTGCTTCATAGCGTACGCGACGAAGCGGTCGGTCAGGGCCTCATACTTCGGGTCGATCAGCAATTCCAGATACTGGCTCTTCTGCCCGTAAACCACCTGAAGCCACGCTACCAGGCCGTTGCCGATCTCCCAGACGTACTGCTGGCGGTCGCCGATCAGGGCCGGCGACCATCGCTTCCGGCCTCGGTGCAGCGCCGACCACTCGTCGAGGGTCAGCGCTTCGGCCGCGCGAACTGGGGCCGGCACCGCCGCGCCATACAGGGAAAAGAGCGCCAACTCGTCAGCGCGCAGTCGCGGCCGGCCCTCCAGCGGTTCGAGGCGAGGCAGCTTGAACGGGGCGGTCAGCCGGTAGACCGCCATGGACGTGTACCGCTCGAAGCCCGCCTTTCGGGCGACCTTGACACCCCGTTGATCCTCGCCTACCTCCATGAACACCCGCCGCGCCCCACGCAAGACGGCCTCCTGACACGCGGCCTCCACGAGCGCGGCGGCCAGATGCGCGTCATCGTCCCGTACGTGCAGATGCTCGACGTCCCAGACGAGCCCATCACTGCGCCCTCGCGCTGCGACGAGCCCCACGACATGTGTGCCATCTCGCGCCACCCAGGAGCGGCCCCAGGTGGCGTTCAGGCCGAGCGGCGTCCAGAACGACGTGCCAATCGGCAGGTGGCCGGACTCCGGCTGTACCTTCGGCCAGGTATGGGCCGTTAGCTCGGCGCCGTTCCGCCGAAGGAACAGGGCAACGCCGGCCAGGTCGGTCGGGCGTAGCGGGCGGATCATCGACACCGTTCCTGGGCCACAGGTTCCTGGTAATTGTACCCGATCGGCCGTCCGAGCCGGAGCATCGGGGGCGGCTATAATCGCGATCGTGATGCGCTGCCGAGTTTCGGTCGTCCAACGGCGCGACGGCAGCCAGCCGGACCGGGTTGCATGATGCTCTCGCGCTCGCAGCACCCGCCGGCACGAGTGCCCGTTCCGTCGACGGCGGAGGACATCGCCGCGGAGACGCAGTCAGGCTGGCGCGCCTGGCTGCTCGGACCGCTGTTCGCACTTCAGTTCCTGACCGTCGTGCCGCCTCTGCTTCGCCGCGCACCACGGGCGTCCGAGTTTGGGGCTGCTGATGCTTGCTTTCCGCTGGTCGGGCTGATGCTTGGGGCCGGCCTCTACGGACTCGATCTGGCGCTCGCGGGCCACGTCACGCCGTTCCTCCGCGACGTCCTGCTCGTGCTGGCGCTGGCCACGGTGACCGGCGCGCTCCATCTGGATGGCGTCGTCGATACGTTCGATGGGGCGTTTGCGGGCCGCGGAATCGAGCAGCGGCTTCAGATCATGCGCGACCCACGGGCCGGAGCGTTTGGGGTGGTCGCCGTCGTCGGGCTGCTGCTGCTGAAGGTAGCTGCGCTCGGCGGCCTGAACGGACCGGAGCGTGCGCTTGCCCTCTGCGTTGGACCGTGCCTAGGCCGCTGGTCGATTCTGACCGCCACCTGGGGCTTTCCGTACGCCCGCCGGGAGGGGCTCGGCCGCGCCTTCAAGGACGCCATTCGGCCCATACACGTGGCGGTCGGTACGGCGATCGCGCTCGCGGCGACAGTCGCACTGGCCGGGCCGGCGGGCGTGCTTCTCGTCGGCGGTGCGGCGGCGGCCGTCCTGCTCGTGGCACGCCTCCTGGTGCGCCGGCTCGGCGGCCTGACTGGCGACACCTACGGGGCCATCTGTGAGATCGTCGAGACGCTCGTCTGGCTGGCGCTCGGGCTGCGGCTGGGGAGTGCATGAGGCTGGGGAGCGCATGAGGCTGGAGCTCGCGTGACGGTGCTCGAAGCGCGCTGCCGGCAGGTCCGGGCGCTCGACGCGGGCGCGATGGCGGCGGCCAGGGCGCGCCAGGACAGCCTGACCAAGCCAGCGGGCAGCCTCGGCGTCCTCGAGCGCCTTCACGTCCAACTGGCTGGCATTCGTCGGACGGTCCTCCCGTCGATCTCTCAGGCGACCATTCTCATCCTCGCCGCCGATCATGGCGTCGCCAGCGAGGGTGTGAGCGCCTACCCCCGCGAAGTGACGGCCGAGATGGTACGCAACTTCGCACGCGGCGGCGCCGCCATCAACGTGCTGGCCGCCGACACCGATGCGCGCCTCGTGGTGGCGGACCTTGGCGTTGACTGGCAAGGCGGTGAGCCGCCGGCAGGCGTAGTACGGCGGTCGCTCGGTTTGGGAACCTGTAATCTCGGAGTCGGTCCGGCGATGACCGCCGAGCAGGTCCGGGCCGGTCTCCTCGCCGGAATCAACCTGGTGGACGGCCTCGTCGGGCAGGGAACCGACGTGCTGGCGCTGGGCGAGATGGGCATCGGCAACACGACGGCCTCCGCTGCCACCATCGCCGCGTTGACCGGCCAGCCGGTGCGGACCGTGACCGGCTTCGGCACCGGCATCGACGATGCGGCCTGGGAACGAAAGGTCGCGGTCGTCGAGCGCGCCCTGGCCCGCCGACCCCTCGACGCCACCTGCCCGCTCGACGTACTCGCCGAGGTCGGCGGTTTCGAGATCGCCGGGCTGGCCGGAGCCATCGTCGCAGCCGCGGCGGCCGGCGTGCCGGTCATCCTCGATGGCCTGATTCTCGGTGCGGCAGCGTTGGCCGCCGTCAGCCTCTGCCCTCGCACCCGCTCGTACCTGATCGCCTCGCACCGTTCGGCCGAGCCTGGCCACCGGGTAGCACTGGAGTATCTGGAGCTCGAGCCGCTCATGGATCTCGGTCTACGGCTGGGCGAAGGGAGCGGGGCTGCGCTCGCGCTCCACCTCGTCCGGCTCGCCTGCCGGCTCCCTCGCGAGATGGCGACCTTCGCCGAGGCCGGTGTCTCGCAGGATCAGCCCGAGGGGGCGGCGCGGCGATGACCGGCTCGCGTGCTCCGGTCCTGATGGTGCAAGGCACAGCGTCGCACGTGGGTAAGAGCACTCTGACGGCCGCGATCTGCCGCATCCTACGTCAGGACGGGCTGAGGGTCGCCCCGTTCAAGGCCCAGAACATGGCGCTCAACGCCTACGTCGCCGTCGAGGGCGGCGAGATTGGCCGTTCACAGGCGCTCCAGGCGCAGGCGGCCGGCGTGGATGCCTCGGTCGACATGAACCCGATCCTTCTCAAGCCCGAGGCGGATGCCCGCTCCCAGGTGATCGTCGCCGGGCGCCCGATCGGCTCGCTTGGCGCGGCCGAGTACCAGCGGCTCAAGCCGTCGCTCTGGCCCACCGTCGCCGACGCATTGGACCGCCTGCGAGCCGGCTACGACATCGTCGTTGCCGAAGGCGCCGGTAGTCCGGCTGAGGTCAACCTGAAGCACGCCGATCTGACCAACATGCGAGTCGCCCGCCACGCGCAGGCCGCCGTCCTGCTCGTCGGCGATATCGACCGTGGGGGCGTCTTCGCGTCGCTGCTCGGCACGCTCGAGTTGCTCGATCCCGAGGAGCGCGCGCTCGTGCGGGGGCTTGCGATCAACAAGTTTCGCGGCGATCGTTCGATCCTCGAACCGGGATTGGCGTTCCTCGAAGCGCGGACTGGTGTGCCGGTGCTGGGCGTGCTGCCATTCCTGCATGGCCTCGACCTGCCGGAAGAGGACTCGCTCGGTCTCAGCCAGCCGTGCACGACGCACGACGGACCGTCGTCCGTGCATCGCGCTGACCTGGACAGTGGCTCCTCCGGCAGTGTCGGCAAACGATTGCCTGGGCGTCTGGATGTGGCCGTCATTCGCCTCCCCCACATCGCTAACTTCGACGAGTTCGGTCCGCTTGCCGCTGAACCAGCCGTCGCACTCCGTTACGTCGAGCGAGCGCCAGCCCTGGGTGTGCCCGACCTGATCGTGCTGCCCGGCACCAAGACCACCGCCGATGACCTTGACTGGCTGCACGGGTCCGGCATCGCCGCCGCGCTGCTCGCGCTCGCACGGCGTGGCACCCCAGTTCTGGGTATCTGCGGCGGCTTCCAGATGCTCGGCCGGTCGATCCACGACCCCGCGCACGCCGAGTCTCACCGCTCCACGATCGAGGGGCTGGGACTACTGCCGATCGTCACCACCTTTGCGCCGACCAAGCGGACAGTCCGCGTTCGCGGGACGTTAGCCGCACGTCACGGGCCGTTCGCGGGCGCCGCTGGCACGTCGATCCAGGCATATGAGATCCACCAGGGCCGGACCGATCTGCCCAACGACCTCTCTCCCCTGGCAACCATCCAGGCCGACCCCCCTGCGCCGTCGGACGAGCAGATCGGACCGGCCCAGGAACGTACCGCCTCCATGCCAACCGATGGACATGACGGCGTCGTCTCCGCTGATGGATCGATCGTCGGGACGTATCTGCACGGCCTGCTGGAAAACGACGCCCCGCGTCACGCCCTGATCGACTGGCTACTCGCGCGTGCACCTACGACAGGCCGCGTCGCCCCATCGCTCGACCTGGCCGTGCGTCATCGTCACGACCTGGACCGCCAACTCAACGCCCTGGCAGCGGCCGTGCGTGCGTCGCTCGATGTGGGGCCGCTGCTGGCCGCCTGTGGAATTGGCTCCGAGTCCGCATCTCCCAGGTCTGACGCACGCTGAGCGTGAGCGGGCGCGTGAGCGGGCGGGTGAGCGGGCGCGTGAGCGGGCGCGTGAGCGGGCGCCTGGTCGAACTGGTTTGCGGGTCGATGGGGATCACTGGCGCGGGTACGATTCGGTCACACCGATCCGAACGTATGTACGCATCGGGCGTCCTCGCGCCTACAATAGCGGCAGAACGAGCCGGAGCGAACGTGGTGACTGTAACGAGCGGCAGACTCGCAACGTCAGGAGGCCGGCGGGTGTCGCCGCGCCTGATCAGGGTACTGGGCGTCGATCCCGGCCTGACTCGGACCGGCTGGGCCATCGTCGCGGCTCACGGCCACCACTACCAGTTGATCCAGGCCGCCGTCATCGCTCCGAGAGCGGCGGACGGGAGCGACGATCTGCCGGCTCGCCTTGCCGATGGCTACACCCGCTTCCGCGACGTTCTCGACACGCTGCGCCCGGACTTGATCGCCCTCGAAGACGTCTTCACGACGCCCCGCTTCCCCGCCTCGGCGTTGAAGATGGCGCACCTGCGCGGCGTCCTGTGTCTCGCCGCCGCTCAGGCCCGGGTTCCGCTGATCTCGCTCACCGCGACGACCGTCAAGCAGCGGCTGACCGGCAATGGCCGTGCCTCCAAGGAGCAAGTCCAGCGGATGGCCTTCCAGTTGTGTGACGTCTCTGGCGTAGACGCCCCGAGTGACCTGAGTGACGCCATCGCGCTCGCCATCGCGGGGCTGCATCAGGTCCAGTACGCGGCACTCGGACAAGGGATGCAGCGGTGATCGCCGCGCTCCGAGGCGTGTTTCGGGGCCGCGCCGCAGATGCCATCGTCCTCGACGTGAACGGTGTCGGTTACGAGGTCGTGTTGCCGCCCATCGTCGAGCAGTCACTCGGCGCGTTGACCGATGGCACTCCGCTCGATTTGAAGATCGCCTACATCGCGACCCGCGATAACCCGACCCCTGTCCTGTACGGCTTCGCCCGCGATGAAGAGAAGCAGTTCTGGTTGCTCCTCAAGTCGGTAGCGCGGGTCGGGCCGAAGAGCGCCGCGCGGGCGATGGTGCTGCCAATCAACAAGATCGCTGAGGCGATCCGGGACCAGAACACTCATCTCGTCGACAGCCTGCCGGGCATCAGCGCGGCTGGGGCTGAGAAGATCGTGGCAACGCTCCGTCAGAAGGTCGGCGCCTTCGCCGAACTGGTGGAGTCCGAAGCGCCGTCCGCTCCGCCCAGCGACGACGAACTGAAGCGGCTGTCGGTCGCACTACTGGTCGAGATGGGCCTCAAGCGACCCGACGCAAGCAAGGCCGTTGCGAAGCTCGTCGAGAGTCACCCGGAGCTCCGGACCGTCGAAGACCTGGTCATGGAATACTTCAAAGCATGAGTGACGGAAGGCGAGCAGCTATCCTGGCAGGCCGACGATGACGGGCATCGATCGACTCGTCTCGCCGTGGGCGGACCCGGAGGACGAGGGCGCCTCGAGCTCGCTGCGGCCCTCGACGCTCGGCACCTTCGTCGGACAGGGGCGACTGAAGGAACGGCTGGCCATCGCCATCGGCGCTGCCCAGGAGCGCGATGAGCCGCTGGAGCACGTCCTCTTCCATGGCCCGCCTGGCCTCGGCAAGACGACGCTCGCGCACATCATCTCCCAGGAAATGGGCGGCAAACTGGTCACGACCTCCGGCCCGGCCCTCGAGAAGACCGCCGACCTGATGGGCATGCTCACCAAGCTCGAACCAGGCGACGTGCTCTTCGTCGACGAGATCCACCGTACGCCGCGCGCCATCGAGGAGTACCTGTATCCGGCGATGGAGGACTTCGCGGTCGACTTCGTGTTGGACAAGGGCCCGTTCGCCAAGGCGATCCGGCTGCCGCTCAAGCGCTTCACACTGGTGGGCGCAACGACTCGCGCGGGTCTGCTCGCGTCGCCGCTCCGCGACCGCTTCGGCCTCCAGTTCCACCTCGAGTTCTACACGCCAGAGGAATTGGAGGCGATCGTTCGTCGCTCCGCCGGCCTGCTGGCCGTCGAGATCGTGCTGGAGGCTGCCGCCGAGATCGCACGCCGCTCACGCGGGACTCCCCGCATTGCGAACCGATTGTTGCGGCGAGTGCGCGACTACGCCCAGGTGAAGCAGAGTGGCGCCATCGACCTGGCCATCGCGCAGGCTTCCTTGAGGCTGGAGGGTGTGGACGACGAGGGGCTCGACGAACTGGACCGAAAGGTACTCTCTGCCATTGTCTCACGCTATAGTGGCGGGCCAGTCGGGATCGAGGCTCTGGCAGCTACGCTCCAGGAAGAGACGGATACCCTGACCGACGTGGTCGAGCCGTTCCTGTTGCAGCAGGGCTTCGTCATCCGCACGTCGGCCGGACGCCGTGCGACCGCCCGTGCGTACCAACACCTCGGCATCCAGCGCCCGCGTTCCGTCCCCGCCGAACAGCCGCCGCTGCTGTAGTTTGTAAACAACACGTCTCCAGGCTCACTGTGGAGACGAGCATCAGGACAACCGAGTCTATCGCGTCGAGGGCGACGCATAGACCACGTGACACGCCCATAGCCCCTCCTACCCTGGTAGCAACAGGCTAGATTCATGGAGAGTCTGCATGGCCACCACCCGAGAACGACTCCATCAGTTGCTCGACGAGTTGCCGGACGAGCGGCTCGACGAGGCTGAGGAGGCCATCACGGCACTTTCGGCGCCGTTCCGACCGCTGTCAGAAGCTCCCGAGGACGACGAGCCGCTGACCGACGCGGAGCTGGCGGCAATCGCCGAGACCCGCGCCGAGCTTGCCCACGGTGAGACGATTCCCGGCGACGTCGTCCGGCGCGAGTTCGGCTGGTGAGCCGTCGGCTCGAGTTCGGTCGTCGTGCACTTGCGGATCTCCGAGCACTTGCAGCCCGCGACCGGGGCATGGCGGATCGGATTGGGACCGCGATCACGCTCTACGCCGAACACGAGCGGGGCGACGTCCTCAAGCTGGCGGGTGCGGCGGGGATGTATCGGCTGCGAGTGGGCGACTGGCGCGTCCTCTTCACTCTCGGAGACGACGGGCATACCATGGCGATCTCGCGCATCTTGAACCGCCGCGACGCCTATCGGTAACGGACCGATCCGCGTCCACATCAGGAGTCGACCCGCATGTGACGGCTGGCACAGCCCTGGGCCGCTTCGCCCGCGCGTACCAACACCTCGGCATCCAGCGCCCGCGTTCCGTCCCCGCCGAACAGCCACCGTTACTGTAGCGATCCGGAGGCGAGGTTTTCGCCGCCGTTCCTGTTTCAGCGGGGGATCAGGTTCTGGGTTTCCAGAAATCGGCCGACTTGTTCGGCCGCAAGCTCGTGGCCGGCCGCCGTCCAGTGCAGGTCGTCCTCGATGTACAGCGAGTTGAGGCCGTCTGTCACCGTGCGGGCACGCATCGCCGGCAGCAGGTCCAGGTGCGGGAGGCCCAACTGGTCGGTGATGGCGGTCAGCGCCCGGACCGGCGCGGTCGGGTGGCTGATGCCTCTGTCCAGTCGGTTCGCATTCCCGCTGCGCTGCCAGTAGGCGTCGTCGAGCATCCGCCAGGCTGGGATGCTCACCACCACGAGCGGAATGTCGAGCTCTCTGGCTCGATCGCGCATCCGCTCGAGGATCGCGCCGGTGATCTTCCAGCCTTGCTTCCACTCGCCGGTCTGCTCGACGTCGTACTTGCCCTTGATCGGGTCGACCAGACCGCCGATGGCGTTGAACGCCTCGCGCGGGTTCTGAAGCTCCAGTTTGTAGACCACCCCCGTCTCGATGACGTTGTAGAGCATCGATGCGGAGCGCATGCGGGCGCGGAGATCGGATTGCGGCGTCGGAGGCGGTGCCGGGAACAGAACGAGGTTCCCGCTGTCGTCGAGGTCGTAGTACGGCTTGAGCGCACGCGACAGGTCTTCGTTGGGAAGCTCCAGACGGTAGTCATTGTTCGGGACGTCGTTGGCGTGGCAGAAGAAGAGGACGATCAGGTCCGGCGCGTACTTCACGCCCTCCTCGTTCAGGAGCAAATACTCCTGACCGGTGCCGTAGCCGAAGACTCCGCCATTGATGACCTCGACCGGCTGGCTGCTCTCGGCCCCGAGCAGCGCTTCCAGTCTGGTCGTCACCATCTGGTCGGCCTGGACCTGGGCCGCCTCGACGTAGGAGTCTCCCAGCGCCAGGATGCGGAACGTTCCCGGCGGCTTCGCGTAGCTCTGACGCGGATCCCGAAAGCCCATCGGGTTGATGTCGAGCCGCACGGTGAAGCGGGGCGTCTTGATCCAACCCTCGAAGTCAGGAACGTGATAGTGCCCGAGGATCGGGTGGCGGCGAACATAGGCTCCGGTGTCGTAGTTACCGGGGAGGAACGGCCCAAACACGCGCAGCGCGACCTCAAGGCCAACGAGCGGGAAGACGAAGGCGAGCACCACGAGCACGAGCCGCAGCGCCACCAGCCGCCCGCGCGACGAATGTCGACGCCGATCCTCGGCATCAAGCGAGCGGGGGGCCTGCCCCTCAGCGGGGCGCGCGTCGAACGCGCGTACGGACGTCATAACGCGACAGGCAAGGCCGACCAGAGCGTCGGCGGCGCGAGTATAGCAGCGGCGCCCCGCCGTGCGCCGCCAGCGGAACTGCTCTGCTTACAGCCGCGAAGGACTGGTCTGACGGAAATGGCTCCGGCCTTGCGGCGAGCGTCCGGGCCACGTATGCTTCCAGTCACGTTCGTTGTCAGCCGAATCGACTGCTCCTCGGGTGGCCCGCCGTCGTCATCTCGGCGACCGGGCAGAATAGGGAAGGCGGTGCAAGTCCGCCGCGGTCGCGCCACTGTCAGCGGGGAGCCACCGGCACGATGCCACTGCGCCTGTTCGGCGCGGGAAGGCGCCGGCGGCAACGATCCGCGAGCCAGGAGACCTGCCCGAGGAGCCGGGGTCGTCGCTCTCCGCGTCAGAGAGCCAGCCCGCCGCGTCCGCCTCGATCCACGCTCTGGATTGCCACGGCCGCCCGCGCCGGCACCTGATACGAGAGCACACGCCTCGCTATTGCTTCGGCCGTGCAGTCAGGGAGGAAGAGGGCGATGGTGCAGGAGCGCAAGGAACCACGCGGGCTCGTCATCGTCAACACCGGCGACGGCAAGGGCAAGACGACCGCCGCCCTCGGGCTAACTCTCCGAGCGGCCGGCAACGGTTTTCGGGTGCTGGTCATCCAGTTCATCAAGGGACGCTGGAAGACCGGCGAAACGAAGGCCATCGAAGCCCTGGCCCCGAACGTCCAACTCGTGCGGATGGGCATGGGTTTCACGATCGAGCGCCTGCGCGACCGGCGCATCCCGATGGAGGAACACGAAGAGGCCGCCTCCAGGGCGTTCGAGCGAGCACGCGAGGTCGTGCTCTCCGGCGAATATGACATGGTCGTGCTCGACGAGATCCTCGGCTCGATCAAGGCCGGGCTGGTCTCGCTTGACGACGTGTTAGCGCTCATCAAGGACAAGCCGTCGCGTCTGCATCTCGTCCTGACCGGCCGTGGCGCGCCACCCGAGTTGATCGAGGCGGCCGATCTGGTGACCGAGATGCGGGCTGTCAAGCACCCGTACACCCAGGGGATTCCGGCCCAGCGCGGGATCGAGTTTTGATGGCGGAGGGGCCGACGACTCCGGTGCCGTCGATCCTTATTCTGAGCACCGCCGATACCGATCTGCTGACTGTCGGCCACGCCCTCGCGTCGCTCCCCTACGACTTCCCGCCTGTCCGAGCCGCCAATCCGGCAACCATCACGACAGCCGAGGAGGCCGACCGGTTTCTCGATCGCGAGCTACCCGGCACAGGCGTGGTCGTGGCTCGGCTGCTCGGTGGCAAGCGTGCCTTCGACGCCGGCTGGGAGCGCCTGACCCGCACATGTCGCGAGCGCTCGATTCCGCTCGTCGCCATCCCCGGCGACCAGGCGCCCGATCTCGACCTGCAAGCCTCCTGCACCGCCGGCCCAGAGGTCGTGCAGCGCGTCTTCGAGTATCTGATGCACGGCGGAGTCGAGAACGCCGCGAACCTGTTGTGCTTCCTCGCCGATGCGGCGCTCGGTACGGACTACGGCGCCGGTGAGCCGTGCGCAGTCGCCTGGGAGGGCGTCTACCACCCGGACGAGCCGGACGGCCTGAGCGTCGAGGAGTATCTGAGCAGGCGGGGTGCAGATGGGCGGCCGGTCGTCGCCGTCCTCTTCTACCGCGCCCACTGGATGAGCCGGAACCTCGGCTTCGTGGACGCCCTGCTTCGCGGTCTCGAAGCCGAGGCGTGCACCCCACTACCGATCTTCTGCTACAGCCTGAAGGACGGTACAGCCGGCGTGCCGGCCGTCTTCCGAGACTACCTGATGCGGTCAGATGGCGCCACCCGGGTCGACGCCGTGCTGAACACGCTCAGCTTCGCGATGAGCCAGGTCGAGGTCAAGGGTGTGGCGGTCGCGAGCGGCTGGTCGGTCGAGGCGCTCGACCGGCTCGACGTGCCGGTGTTCCAGGCAATCGTCTCGACCAGCACCGCCGACCAGTGGGCCGGCAGCCAGAGCGGCCTCAGCCCGATCGACACTGCTATGAACGTGGCGATGCCCGAGTTCGACGGCCGAATCATCGGCGTGCCGATCTCCTTCAAGCAGGAAGCTGTCGAGGATCAGCGGCTCGGCGCGAAGCTGATGCGGTACGCGCCCATGCCGGACCGGGTCGCCTTCATGGCGGCATTGGCGGCATCCTGGGCACGGCTTCGACGCACGCCAAATGCTGAGAAGCGCGTCGCGCTCGTCCTGAGCAACTACCCGACCAGGAATGCCCGGATCGGGAACGCGGTCGGCCTGGACACGCCGGCGTCGGTGCTACACATCCTCGAAGCCTTGCGCGACGACGGTTACACGGTGGGGGACCTGCCCGAGAGCGGCGACGCCCTCATTCATCAACTCATCGACCGCTGTTCCTACGATCGGGAGTTCCTGACTGAGGCACAGATGGCCGGCGCGCCCGCGCGGGTCGCGGACGGCGCGTATCGCCGCCAGTTCGACCGCTTCACGCCGGCTGTCCAGCAGCAGCTTCGCGACGCCTGGGGGGAGCCGCCGGGCGAGGTGTACCGCGACGGTGACGCCCTCGTCGTGCCGGGGCTGCGCTTTGGCAACGTCTTCGTCGGCATCCAGCCGCCGCGCGGCTTCGGCGAGAACCCGATCGCCATCTATCACAGCCCGGACCTGACCCCCACCCATCACTACTTGGCCTACTACGGCTGGTTGCGCGAGCAGTTCGGGGCGCACGCGATCCTGCACATCGGCAAGCATGGCACGCTCGAATGGCTACCGGGGAAGAGTCTCGGTTTGTCGGCCTCCTGCTACCCGGACGTCGCGCTCGGGCCCGCCCCCCACTTCTACCCGTTCATCGTCAACAACCCCGGCGAGGGCGCTCAGGCCAAGCGGCGCGCTCACGCCGCCATCGTCGACCACCTGATCCCGGCCATGACCACAGCCGATGGCTACAACGAGATCGTCCAACTCGAGCAGTTGATGGACGAGTACTATCAGGTCCAGACGCTCGATCCGAAGAAGGCGCCGCTGGTCCGGGACCAGATCTGGCAACTCATCACCGAGGCGAAGCTACATCACGATTTGCACCAGTCCGACCGGCCCGGCGAGGACGACTTCGACACCTTCCTGCTCCACGTTGACGGCTACATCTGCGAGTTGAAGGACGCCCAGATCCGCGACGGCCTCCACACCCTCGGCCAGCCGCCGACCGGCGAGCAGGAGGTCGGGCTGCTGCTGGCCCTGACCCGGCTCGACAACGTCGAGGCGTCCAGTCTTCGAAGAGTGCTGGCCGGCGCCCTCGGCCTCGACTACGACAGCCTCACGGCGGATCGCGGCGCAGTGGTGTCTGGGCTGGTCCCGGATGCTCTCACCCGTATCGACGACGGCAGCCCGATCCGCTCTCATGGCGATGTGATCGAGCGGCTTGACCGGCTCGGGCACCACCTGGTGGCTGAGCTCCAGGCGCGCGGCTTCGCACCTGACGCCGTGCCGTCGATCGTCGAGCCGTGGTTCCCGAGCGACGGGCTGGCCGTGCAGGAGACGCTTGGCTACGTCGCGGCCACGCTCGCGCCGAGCCTTGCCCGCACGACCGACGAGATCGCCAACCTGCTGCGCGGGCTGCGCGGCGGCTACATCCCGGCCGGGCCGAGCGGCGCACCGACGCGCGGTCAGGCCAACGCCTTGCCCACGGGCCGTAACTTCTATTCGGTCGACCCGAACACGATCCCCTCGCCTAACGCCTGGGAGACCGGTAAAGCGCTCGGCGAGGCGCTGCTTCAGAAGTACCTGGCCGAAGAGGGACGCTACCCCGAGTCGGTCGGCATCGTGGTCTGGGGCACCTCCGCGATGCGCACCCACGGCGACGACATCGCGGAGATCCTCTACCTGCTCGGCGTGCGGCCGGTCTGGCAGCGCGAGAACCGCCGGGTGCGGGGCATCGAGTTGATACCGTTGGAAGAGCTAGGCCGTCCAAGGATCGACGTGACGGCCCGAATTAGCGGCTTCTTCCGCGACGCCTTCCCGAACCTGATCCACCTGATCGACGACGCCATCCGGCTCGTCGCGGAACTGGACGAGCCGGCCGATCAGAACTACCTTGCAGCACGAGTGCGCGCCGACGCAGTCCGTAAGGAGGCCGCCGGGCTCGACCGGGCCTCGGCGTGGAGAGCGGCCAGCTACCGGGTCTTCGGGAGTAAGCCAGGCACCTACGGCGCCGGCATCCTGCCCCTGCTCGACGAGCGCAACTGGACGACCGATCGGGATCTCGCCAACGTCTATCAGGCCTGGGGCGCCTTCGCCTACGGGCGTGGCGTCTTCGGGACGAATGCACCCGAGGAGTTCCGCGAGCGCTTCGGCAGTATCGTCGTTGCCGCCAAGAACCAGGACAACCGCGAGCACGACATCTTCGACAGCGACGACTACCTTCAGTACCACGGCGGCATGATCGCGACCGTCCGCGCCCTCTCTGGCGCAGACCCGAAGCAGTACTTCGGCGACTCCTCGAACCCGCTCGAGCCGAAGCAGCGCGACCTCAGCGACGAAGCGCGGCGGGTGTTCCGCTCACGGGTGGTGAACCCCAAGTGGATCGCGGGGATCAAGCGGCACGGCTACAAGGGCGCGTTCGAGATGGCCGCGACCGTCGACTACCTGTACGGTTACGACGCCACCGCCCACGTGGTCGAGGACTGGATGTACGAGCGCGTGACCGACGCCTACGTCTTCGACCAGGACACCCGCGCCTTCTTCGAGGAGAAGAATCCCTGGGCGCTACGGGGCATCGTAGAGCGGCTGGTGGAGGCGATGGATCGCGGCCTCTGGGAAGCCCCCGACGACGAGACCCGGCGGCGGCTCCAACAGGTGTACCTGGACGTTGAAGGCCAGATCGAGGCACGGGCCGAGGGGGAGGACGCATGAGTGGCGCATCGTCGCCAGGGACCAGGGCCGCGCACACAGCGGCCAGTTTCCGGACCTCCTCGGTGCGGCGTCCCGTCTTCCCGTTCACGGCGCTGGTCGGGCAAGGCCGTATGAAGCGGGCGCTGCTGCTCAATGCGGTCAACCCGGCCCTGGGTGGGGTGCTCATCCGGGGAGAGAAGGGCACCGCCAAGTCGACGGCCGTGCGGGCGCTCGCCAATGTGCTGCCCGAGATCGACGTGGTCGTAGGCTGTCCCTACGGTTGCGACCCCGGCCAGCCGGACGACTGGTGCGCCGAGTGCGCCGAGCGGCCAACTCCCCTCCCGGCCGCTCGGCGGCGCGTCCCGATCGTCAACCTACCGGTCGGCGCGACCGAGGATCGCGTGGCCGGCACGATCGACATCGAGGACGCTATCGCCCACGGTCGCCGCACGTTCGAGCCGGGCCTGCTGGCCGCCGCGAACCGCGGTATCCTTTACGTCGACGAGGTGAACCTGCTCAACGATCACCTCGTCGACGTGCTGCTCGACGTGGCCGCGATGGGCACCAATTACGTCGAGCGCGAGGGCATCTCGCTCTCGCATCCGGCTCGCTTCATCCTGGTCGGGACGATGAATCCCGAGGAAGGCGACCTTCGCCCCCAACTCCTGGACCGCTTCGCGCTGGCCGTCGAGGTCGAGGGGCTGCCCGAGCGGACCGAGCGAACCGAGGTGGTGCGGCGGAGGATCGCCTTCGAGGCCGATCCGCTCGGGTTCGCCGAGCGCTGGCACGCCGAGGAGACGGCCGAGCGCGACCGCATCCTGGCCGCCCGACTGGTGCTGCCTCGAGTCGTCGTCGGCGACCGGATGCTCGACTTGATCGCGCACCTCTGCTGCGATTTCCAGGTCGACGGGTTGCGCGCCGACATCGTGATGTATAAGACCGCCGCGACCCTCGCTGCCTACGCCGGCCGCACCAGCGTCGTCGAGGGCGACGTCCGCGAGGCTGCCGAACTGGCGCTACTTCATCGACGGCGTCGCCAACCGTTCCAGCAGCCACGCCTCGATCCGGGCGACCTGGACCGCTCCATCGACGAGCACCGCTCCCGTGAGGAAGAGCCGCCTCCTCCACCGCCACCCGCTCAGGCACACGGCGATGACTCGGAAACGAACGAGCAGCAAGCTGACCGTCCGCCGGAGGGTGAGGCGCCCGCCGAGCAGATCGTTGCAGCCGGCGATCCCTACGCGGTCCGCAGGATCGCGCCCGAGCCGTCGCGTGACGAACGTCCCACCCGGGCCGGTCGGCGTAGCCGGGTGAAGAGCCGCGACGGCCGGGGCACCTACGTTGCCGCCGCACCAGCACCCGCTTCAACCACCGATCTGGCCCTCGACGCCACGATGCGTGCGGCCGCTCCCCATCAGTGCACGCGGCGCGCCGAGCGCCCAGACGGCCCGGCCCTCCAGGTCCGACATGACGAGTTTCGAACGAAAGTGCGCGAGACGCGGGCTGGCAACGTGATCCTCTTCGCGGTGGATGCTAGCGGCTCGATGGCGGCGCAACGCCGTATGGCAGCCGCCAAGCAAGCTGTCCTGTCGCTGCTGCTCGATGCCTACCAGAAGCGCGATCGGATCGGGCTGATCGCGTTCCGAGGGCCGAAGGCCGAGGTGATCCTCCCGCCCACCACGTCAGTGGAGCTTGCCGAGCGGCAGTTGCAGTCTCTCCCGACAGGAGGCCGAACCCCCCTCGGACACGCCCTGCAACTCGGGCTACTTACCTTCGAGCGCCACAAGCTCAGCCATCCCGAGGACGTGCCGTTGCTCCTGCTCGTCTCGGACGGGCGAGCGAACGTTCCTCTGGGCAAGAGCGACCCAACGACGGACGCGCTGCTGCTCGCGGAGGAGATCCGAGCGCGCGGGATCTCGTCGGTCGTGGTGGATACCGAGGCGGGCGCGATGCGGATGGGGCTGTGCCAACCGCTTAGTGAGGCGCTCGGAGCGCGCTACCTGCCCCTCGAACAGCTACGAGCCGGCGATCTCGTCGCCGCCGTACGGGCCGGGTGGGCCTGAGGCAGGCGGCCTCGTGATCGGGTTCGTCGTCGGGGGTGTCGCGAGCGGCGTCGGCAAGACGACGCTCACGGTGGGATTGATCGCGGCGCTGCTCCGCCGGGGCCTCACCGTCCAGCCGTTCAAAGTCGGGCCGGACTACATCGACCCCTCACATCATTCCCAGATGGCCGGGCGGCCGTCCCGCAACCTCGACTCCTGGCTCATTCCCGAGCCGGCCCTGCGCGACCTGTACGCACGGGCGTCGACAGGCGCTGATGCCGTGGTCGTCGAGGGCGTGATGGGCCTGTTTGACGGCAAGAGCGATCGGGGCGAGGCTGGGAGCACCGCCCACGTGGCGCGGCTCCTCGACCTACCGGTCGTGCTGGTGGTGGATGCCGCGAAGGCGGCCCGCAGCGCTGCCGCTGTCGTCCTCGGCTTCAAGACGCTCGATCCGCGCATCCGGATCGTCGGGGTGGTACTCAACCACGTCGGCAGTGACGCTCACTACGCGGCTGCCGCTGGTCCCATCGAGCAGGAGGTCGGGGTGCCGGTCCTGGGGCACGTGCCGCGCGACGAGGCGCTCCGTCTCCAAGAGCGCTATCTCGGGCTGGTGCCGGCCGCCGAGCGACGCCTCAGCCCATCCTACTTGAGCCATCTGGCCGACGTCGTTGAACGCGGCATCGACGTCGAGCGGCTGCTCATGCTGGCCGAGATCGTACGGCCGGTCGCGCCGGCGAGCGGCCTCATTCCCGCGGCACGGGTCGCCACACGTTGCCGAATCGCGGTGGCCCGTGACGACGCCTTCAGCTTCTACTACGAGGACAACCTGGATCTGCTGCGCGCCCATGGTGCCGACCTGGCGGAGTTCAGCCCGCTTTCGGACCCGTCGCTGCCTGCCGACTGCGATGGCCTCTACCTCGGCGGCGGCTTTCCGGAACTGTTCGCCTCCAGGCTCGCCGCCAACACGTCACTGCTGCATTCAATCCATTCGGCTGCCGACAGCGGCATGCCGATCTACGCCGAGTGTGGCGGGTTGATGTACCTGGGCGAGGGGCTGGTGGACCGCGAAGGTGTACGGCACGCGATGGTCGGAATCGTCGCCGGTTGGAGCACGATGACGAAGCCGCGCCTGACGCTGGGCTACCGCGAGGTCCGGGCGCGCCGCGACTCGCCCCTGCTTCGTGCCGACGACCTGGTCCGAGGCCACGAGTTTCACTGGTCGACCTCGGATGCCCCCCCTTCACACGACGCCGCCTACTACGTGCTCGGGACTGCCGACCGTCTGGAGGGCAGCGCGCGCGGCTCGGTACTCGCCTCCTATATGCACCTGCATTTTGCCAGCGATGCACGCCTGGCACCCCGCCTCGTAGATGCCTGCGCGGCCTGGCGTTCGTCCAGCGCGCGCGGTCCTCTGAAGCCACGGAGCATCGGCACCGTCACGGCCTGTGCCGATGCTGCACGGAACGACGCCGACGCACAGGCCGCCGGGTACGCGCCCGGCGGGCTAACGTCCGTCCCCGAAGAGCGGCTCGAACGTGCGCTGGCGTCACCCGTCCAGTCGGCCACGACGGGGCCGCTCCTTCGCCGCTTCGGACTCGCGCCAGAATGTATCGAACGGTTGAGCCTGGACCGGATCCTCGAGCGCGACGGGCATCGGCTGCCTGCCGATGAGCCAACCCGCTCGCTGGTCGCGCGCCTCGTCTACGCCGTCGGCGACCTCGACCTTGCCGAGCGGGTAGTCGTGGGGTCCGGAGCTATCGAGGCAGCCGTGCGGGCGCTCGCGAACGGCGCGCCACTGGTGGTCGACGTCGGCATGGTGGCCGCCGGGGTGAGCCGCCCGCTGTTGCGACGGCCGGGCACCCGCCTCGTCGTCGCGCTCGACGTGCCCGGCGCAGCCGAACGAGCACGGCGCGACGGCATCACCCGCACGGCGGCTGGCATCCTCGCGCTCGGCCCGGACCTTGACGGCGCAATCGTCGCCATCGGCAACGCTCCGACTGCACTCCTGGCGTTGCTCGACCTTGTCGGCGCGGGCATCGCGCGGCCGGCGGCCGTCATCGGCGTGCCGGTCGGGTTCGTGGCTGCCGAAGAGTCCAAAGAGGCGCTGCTGGCGACCGATCTGCCCCTCATCACCATCCGTGGCAGCCGCGGCGGCTCGCCGCTCGCGGCTGCCGCCAGCAATCATCTCCTGCGCCGCGCCGTCGCCGAACTCGAAGCGGCGACAGTGCGCCATAATCCTGCCATCCCGAGCATGTGACTGGACCGATGACCCTCGACTCAGAGACGGTCGAACAGGATACGGGCCGGCCCGGCCTGCGAAGCGGCTACACGACCGGGGCCTGCGCGACGGCCGCCAGCGTCGCCGCCGCGCGCTGGCTGCTGTTCGGCGAGCAGGTAGACGAGTCGACGATCCATCTCCCTATCGGCCGCGACGCAACGCTCGCTATCGTCGCTCGCGAGCACGGCGACGGCTGGGCGCGCTGCTCGGTGCTCAAGGACGGTGGCGACGACCCGGACGTGACCCACGGCGCCGAGATCCGCGCTCGGGTCTGGAAGGGCGGCGGTCCGGGTGTCGCGTTCGCGGCAGGTGAGGGCGTCGGGACGGTGACCCGCCCCGGCCTCGGGCTGGAGATTGGCGGCCCGGCCATCAACCCGGTGCCCCGCAAGATGATCGCCGAGCACCTGGAATCGCTCGCGCCGGACGTCGTTCACACCGCCGGATTGACTGTCGAGGTGTCGGTCCCGAACGGTGAGAAACTCGCGAAACGGACCTTGAACTTCCGGCTTGGCATCGTTGGCGGCCTCTCGATCCTCGGGACGACCGGCGTGGTGGTGCCATACTCGACGGCCGCCTGGCGTGCCAGCGTCGGGCAGGCCATCGACGTCGCCGCCGCCAGCGGCCAGCGTCACATCGTGCTGAGTACCGGCGGTCGAAGCGAGAAGTTCGCCCAAAGGCTCGTCGACCTGCCCGAGGTGGCGTTCGTCGAGATGGGCGAGTTCACGGGCTATGCCTTGAAGCGCTGCCTGGAGCGGGGCGCGCAGGCGGTGACAATGGTGGGCATGGTCGGGAAGTTCTCGAAGCTCGCCCAGGGCCACATGATGACCCACGTCGCGGGCAACAAGGTCGACCTCGGGCTTCTGGCCGATCTGGCGTACGAGTGTGGTGCGAGCGATGCCGTGGTGGCCGAGATCCGTACCGCGAACACCGCCCGCCACATGCAAGAGATCGTCCAACGGGAGCGTCTGCCACGCATCTTCGACCGTATCTGCGCGCTGGTCGTGGATCGAAGTGAGATCCTGGTAGGGGGCGCGCTCGAAATCGACTGCATCCTTTTCGACTTCGACGGCACCGTGCTCGGCCGGGCGAGTAGCGCACCGTTCGCATGACGATGCGACACCCCGCCAGCGATCCAACGACGGACGACCACCGTGCTGTTCGCTCTGCCGTCGACCCACGGACCGCTCACTCGGGCGCGAGCGTCACGACGACGAGTCGACAGGAGCCCACGCAGACCGGACGGAGCACCCGGCGGCTGCTGGTCGTTGGGATCGGCGACGACGGACTTGACGGCCTGACCCCGACCGTCCGAGCGCGGGTCGCCGCGGCCGGCCTGCTGGTCGGTGCACGGCGGCACCTGAGCCTCATCGCGGAGCATCCGGCCGAGCGGCTGACCGTCACCGGCGACCTGAACGTGCTCGCGCGGCGACTGGCTGAGGAGATCCAGCACCGCCGTGTGGTCGTGCTTGCCTCCGGCGACCCCTGTTTCTTCGGCATCGGGTCGTTCCTGGCCGACCGCCTCGGCCATGAGCGCGTCGAGATCGTCCCCGCCGTCAGTTCGGTGGCGCTGGCGTTTGCACGGCTCGGCCTCGGCTGGCAGGATGCGCGGGTCGTTTCGGCGCACGGCCGCCCGCTCGACGATGCGATCCGCGCATCCGTCGGTGGCAAGAAGCTGGCCGTCCTCACCGACGCCGACAATACCCCGGCTGTCGTCGCCCACCGCCTCCTCGACGCCGGTGCCGCCGACGCCGATGCCTGGGTCTTCGAGCACCTGGGCGGCCCCCGCGAACGCACCGAGGCTGGCCGGCTGAGCGAGATCTGTCGGCGATCCTATGCGCGCCTCAACCTGCTCATTGTGCCGACGCTCACCTGGCCGCTTGCCGACCGCCGCTTCGGCCGCCCTGAGGCAGACTTCGAGCACCACGCACACTTGATCACCAAGCCGGAAGTGCGGGCCGTGACCTTGAGCAAGCTCGGCCTCCGCGACGATGGTACCCTCTGGGATGTTGGGGCAGGATCGGGGTCGGTGGCCGTCGAGGCCGCCGGGCTGCTTCCCGGGCTACGGGTCTACGCCGTTGAGCGCTCGGCCGAGCAGATCGCGTTTCTGGAGCACAACCTTCGGACGCTTGGACGGCGTGCCCAGGTGACGGCTGTCCAGGCCGAGGCGCCCGAGGCACTCGCCGACCTGCCCGATCCGAGCGCTGTCTTCGTCGGGGGCGCCGGCGCGCGGCTGCTCGACGTGCTCGACACCTGTATCGGACGAGTAGCTCACGGCGGCCGCATCGTCGTGAACCTCATCACCCTGGAACGGGTCGGCCAGGCGCTCGACTGGGCGAAGCGGCGCGGGCTGACGGTCGAACTGGTTCAGATCGCTGTGTCGCGGGGCATGGACGTGGCTGGCGCGACCCGTCTCGACGCGCACCACCCGGTCTTCATCCTGACCATCGAGCGAGGGTGGGGGTGAGCGACCCATCAGGCCAGGCCACGGGCAGGGAGGCGGGGCCGTCACTCACCGGCGTGGGCGTAGGACCGGGCGATCCTGAATTGCTGACGCTAAAGGCGCTCCGAGCGATTCAGGCTGCTGATGTGGTGTTTGCGCCGGTGCGCCGCGCCGGCGAGTCGAGCCTGGCGCTAGAGATTGCCGGCCAGTACCTCGATCGCACACGGCAGCAGGTCGTCGTGCTGCCGTTCCCCGAGACGGCGGGTGACGAGGCGTGGGATCCAGCGGCGCGGCAGATCGTGGAGACGGTGGGGCGAGACCGGAGCGGCGTCTTCCTGGTCGAAGGCGATCCCTTGCTGTTCGGTAGCTTTGCGCATGTGGCGGCGTGCCTGGCGCGGGCGGCGCCGTGGCTGAGAGTACGCGTGGTGCCGGGCGTCTCGTCGGTGGTGGCGGCGGCGGCAGCGGCCGGCGTCGCTCTAGCTGACCACGGCGAGCGTATCGCGATCCTCCCCGCCACCTATCATCTCGACGACCTGGAGCGTACGCTGCGCGCGTTCGAGTGCGTCGTGCTACTCAAGGTCGCTCGTGTCCTGCCCGAGGTGCTACGCCTGCTCGCCCGACTCGAAGTGCTGGACGACACTACCTACGTGCGGCGCTGCGGGCGCCCGGAGCAAGCAGTGATTCACGACGTGCGCACCCTCCTGGCTGACCCTCCTCGCGACTACTTCTCGCTCTTGATCGTGAGGAGGCGGCCGCGATGAGCACGGCACGTGCGTTCCAAGGCGGGATGGTCGTCTTCATCGGCGCCGGGCCGGGCGACCCGGAGCTCCTGACTCTGCGGGGTAAACGGGTCATCGAAGCGGCCGACCTGGTCATCTACGCCGACTCGCTGGTGCATCCCGGCATCGGTGCCTTCGCACGGCCTGACGCGGACGTGCTTGGCAGCGCCGCGCTCTCGCTGGAGGAGATCAGCCAGCGCATGATCGTGGCGGCCCAGGCCGGGCTGCTCGTGGCGCGGGTCCAGAGCGGCGACCCTTCGATCTACGGCGCGATGCACGAACAGATGGTCCGGCTCGACGCGGCCGGCGTTGCCTACGCCGTTGTGCCGGGCGTGAGCAGTGCCTTCGCTGCTGCCGCCGCGCTCGACGCCGAGTTGACGGTACCGGACGTGGCCCAGACCGTGATCTTTACCCGCCTGCCCTCCAGGACCACGATCCCCGAGCGCGAACGGCTGCGCGAGATGGCACAGCATGGCGGCACCGTCGTGTTGTTCTTGAGTATCCAGGTGATCGAGCGAGCGGTCAGCGAGTTGATCGCGGGAGGCTACCCGGAGCACACGCCCGCCGCCGTGCTCCATCGTGTCACCTGGGAGGATGAGACGATCCTGCGGGGCACCCTGGCGGACATCGCCGCGCAGGTGCGGCAGGCCAGGCTGACGCGGCAGGCGATCGTTCTGGTCGGCCGAGCCATCGACCCCGACCTTCGGCAGGCCGCCGCCGCCAGCCGTTCCAACCTCTACGACCCGGCCTACAGTCATGTCTTCCGGCTGGCCCAGGGGCGCGGACGAAGCACACACACGTCGGCGACCCCCGCCGACGCGAACCCGTGACACCGCGCCCGGCCTCGGCCGGCTTAGAGGCGACGACGCACCCGCCTCGTCAGAGTTTCGGGGTGCTGGCTGTCACACGCGCCGGCGCTCGCCTCGGCACAGAGATCGCGGCAGCACTCGGGGAGCGAGCACGGCTCTATGTCGGCCGCCGGTACCTCGACGAGGCCGCGCCGGGCGCTGAGGCTATCGACGGCCGCCTCGCTGACACGGTTCGACTGCTCTACCCCCAGGTCGAGGGGCTGGTGTTCGTGCTGGCGGTCGGCGCGGTGGTGCGCCTGGTTGCCCCGTTGCTGGCTGACAAGCACGCCGACCCGGCAGTTGTCGCCGTGGACGAGGGCGGACGGCACGCGGTGCCGGTCGTCGGGGGGCACGCCGGCGGCGCGAACGCGCTTGCCGTCTGGATTGCCGACACGCTGGGCGCCGAGCCGATTATCACCACTGCAACCGATGCCGTCGATCTGCCGGCCGTCGATCTGCTGGGCGCGGACAACGGGTGGCGGATCGCGTCGACGCCCGACGAGGTCCGAGAGATGAGCGCTGCCATCCTCGATGGTGAGACCGTCGCGGTGTATCAGGAGGCTGGATCGCCAGAGCCGCTGCACCACCTGCCGCCGGACTGGCCCCGTCTCGACTCCCTAACGGCGCTCGCTGCCTGGGACGGGCCGGCGCTCGTCGTGAGCGACCGCGACATCGGGGCGCTCGGGGGTGCGGACGCAGGCACGGGCACGGGACGCCTCCGCATCGTCTACCGGCCGCCGACGCTCGTGCTCGGGGTCGGATGCAGCCGCGGCGCGACCGCCGACGAGATCGAGGCGCTCGGCCGCGCTACCCTGACGGAGAGTGGGTATGCGCCAGAGAGCGTTCGTGTCATGGCGACCATCGACCGTCGGTTGGACGAGCCGGGCATGGTCGAGACGGCGGCGCGCTTCGGCCGGCCGCTCGTGGGGTTCAGCGCGGCTGAACTGAGCAGCATCGACGATCTCCCGACGCCCTCGGCCGAGGTCGAGCGGTACGTCGGGGCACCGGGCGTGTGCGAGCCGGCAGCGCTCCTGGCGAGCGATGGCGGTTCGCTCGTCGTCAGCAAGCGGAAGTCGGCCCGCGTGACGGTCGCCGTCGCCCGCCTGCCAGGCCCGACGGCTGCCTCACCCGGCCAGCTCAGTCTCATAGGGCTTGGCCCCGGCGCGTACGATTCGCTCACACCGCGCGCCCGCCGTGCACTCCGCAAGGCCCACGACATCCTCGGCTACCGCGCGTACCTGGAATCGCTCGTATCGCTGGTCGGACGACGACGGCTCCGACCCTCCGAACTTGGCCAGGAGCGCGAACGGGCCGCTGAGGCCCTCGACCGCGCGGCGTCAGGCCGGCGGGTCGCGCTGGTGTCGAGCGGCGACATCGGTATCTACGGTATGGCCGGCCTGGTCTTCGAACTGCTCGACGAGCGCCGGCGCGCGGACCCGGCCGCGCGCGTCCCGGACGTCGAGGTTGTGCCCGGCATCACGGCCGCGAGCGCAGCGGCGGCGCTGCTCGGGGCCCCGCTCATGCACGACTTCGCGGTGGTGAGCCTGAGTGACTTGCTCGTCCCCTGGGACTTGATCGAGCGCCGATTGCGAGCCGCTGCCGAGGGCGACCTGACCCTCATGCTCTACAATCCAGCCAGTCGACGGCGCCGCTGGCAGATCGAGCGTGCACGGGACATTCTCCTGGCTGTTCGTCCGGCTGAGACGGCAGTCGGGCTGGTGCGGGAAGCGTATCGGCCCGAGCAGCGCATCGGGCTCACGACGCTCGGCGTGCTCGGCGCTGAGGACGTTGACATGAACACGATCGTGCTGGTCGGCTGCTCGCGCACGGTCCGCCTCGGTGACGTGCTGGTAACCCGACGGGGCTACCTCGACGCCACCCGGGTAGGGCAGGCGTGCGAGCCTGCCGCTCAGGAACCAACCGTACCCACAGGATGACCTCATGACCGACGCACGAACGCACGGAACGGCCGCGACGAGCGGCGGGACCGTGGCGTCTGCCGCGCCGACTGCCGAGTCGGCACCACACGAAAGCGCTCTCCGCCCGTACCTCACGGTGCTGGCTGTGGCGGTCGTGCTAGCCGTAGTGCTCGCCGCGTACCTCTGGCTCTATCGCGCGCAGATCGTGGCGATCCTGACGCAGATGCCGACGTGAGTTACCGACCTGAGCCGCTGAGAGCGCCGGTTGCGCCGGCGCGACATTGACCCTGCAAATCGATTGGGAAGCGGTTACCGACCTGAGCCGATGAGAGCGCCGGTTGCGCCCCTGTCATCCTGTGCGGATATGGCCGAGCCGCGTCCGGCTGTCCGATCGATACCCTGCTGCCGAGGCGCGATGATGTCCCTCAGAGAGCAGCGGCAGTGGCCGAGCCACGGACTGGCTCGGCCGCGACTGCCGTAGACTCATCAGTGCCGTCGGCTCGCAGCCGCCAGAGGCTCACGGCAGTGCCGCTAACTCCTCGAGCACCTGCGCATAATGGCCGGGATCGCGGGCGTCAAAGCCCGGGTTCACCATCCGAATGGTGCCCTCACGGTCGATGACGAACGCCGAACGGGTCGGTGCGTCGCGCTCGGGGTTGTGAATGCCGTACCGCCGGGTGACTGCCATGCCCCAGTCCGCGAGCAGAGGGAAGGGCAGGCCGCCAAGCGACTTCGCGAACGCTTTGTGCGCCCAGACGTGGTCGCCACTGATGCCCAGCAACTGGCCGTCTGCCTCGATGACCTGATCGTATACGTCCCTAAAGGACGTCAGTTCGTGCGTTCACCCAGGTGAGAAATCGAACGGGTAGAACAGCAGCACGACCTTCGTGCCAAGCAGGCTCGAGAGTTGCACGTCGGTGTCGGTGTGCGCCAGCAACGTAAAGTCTGGGGCCGGCGATCCGACCTCTGGGATGTCGGCCATCGGGTGCACCTCCGGGCTGGAGCGGTAGCATGGCTCCAGGCTGGCATGCGAGCGGTCCGGCCAGCGCTGGAACTGCGTCGCGCAGCGCTATTGTGCGTTACCGTAGCCCGTGCGACCAGTACAGGGTGTCACCTCGGGCGGCCAGGAGGCGCCGTCGACGGCCGGAGTCGGCGGCCATGCTAGAATCCGGCGGCGCGCGACCAGCGACGGCAGCGCGGCAGCCCGCGGCCGTGGTCCGAGCCTTCCGGTCCCAGACTCGCCTCGGCGGCCGTGGCCCACCCACCGAGCCGCTGCCGTCCACGATCAGCCCGGCGCGCCGAGGGCAGATCACTCCGGTATGGACACGCTCGAAGTACAGCGCATCCGCGGCACCAACGACGCGCTCCCGGCCGAGGACGCGCGCTTGCGCGACCTCACCGACCGGCTGCGTGCACACGTCGCACGCTTCGGCTACCGTGGCATCGACACGCCGGTCCTCGAAAATCTCGATCTCTTCCTGAGGAAATCGGGCGAGGAGATCGCGGCGCGAATGTACACCTTCACCCACTGGAACCGGAAGCTCTGCCTGCGGCCAGAGTTCACGGCCTCGATCATGCGGGCGTACGTCAACCATTTGCAGGAGCGCCCGCTACCACTGCGCCTCCACTACGCCGGGCCGACCTTCCGCTATGAGAAACCGCAACGTGGTCGATACCGTCAGTTCACCCAGGTCGGGCTAGAGTGCATCGGCGCGGCGGGGCCGGCTGGCGATGCCGAGGTGCTGGCTGCCGCGTGCGGGGCGCTCGAAGCGGTCGGACTGCGCCGCTACCGGCTGGTCATCGGCCACCTGGGCGCCGTCCTGGAACTGCTCCGCGAGCTTGGCATCGACGAGCACGGCCAGAACCTGATGCTGGCAAACATGGAGAATCTTGCCCGCCGCAACGTCACACCGGAAGATGCGCTGCCCCGGATCCTGGCGTTGATGGGTGTCGGCCCCGACGCCGACCTGGACGACGACGGTCAGACGGCCAGCCTGCTGCCGTCGCTGCTGGCCGAGTTCGGCTCTGAGGGCGCAGCGCACGTCGCGTCCGACCTCCTCGGCCGCGCGAACCTGGTTCTCGAAGGCGGCTCCCGCACGCCTGAGGAAATCGTCAGCCGGCTGGTCGCCAAAGCCGGCCGCTCTGATCCGACGAGCCAGGTCCAGCAGGCGCTGAACTTCATCGGCCAGCTACACGCGCTCGCCGGTCCGCCCGACGAGGCGATTCCGCGCCTTCAGAGCCTCCTCGAGACGCACCGCCTTGACCCGGCGCCGCTCCAGGAGATGCGAGAGACCTTAGCGCTCCTACCCCACTACGGCATCGGCGCGCCGGACGTTGTCGTCGATCTCAGCCTCGGGCGCGGACTGCGCTACTACACCGGGCTGGTGTTCGAGATCCACCATCAGGGGCCGAGCCGGGTCGGCGGCCAGATCGGCGGCGGTGGGCGCTACGACGACCTTGTCCGAGCGCTCGGTGGACGCGATCAGGTGCCCGCCTGCGGCTTCAGCTTCGGCCTGGAGCGCCTGGAGCTCGCCTTGCAGGCCGAGGGCGATTGTGGCGAGGGTGTTCGGCCGGTGGACGTGCTGGTCGTGCCCGTCAGCGCGGACGATCGACCGGCCGCAACTGAGCTCGCCATGTCCCTGCGCCGCGCTGCGCTGGACGTCGAGCTCGACATCCGAGGCCGGGGCGTCAAGGCCAACCTTCGCCACGCCGACCGCGAGGCAATCCCATTCGCGGTCATCCTCGGCGAACGTGAGCGGGTGTTGGGCCAGGCTGTCGTGCGCGACATGCGAACCCACGCAGAGCGCACGTTGCCACTGGCCGACGTCGCTGCCGCGCTCGCCAAGGATACTCAGATGGCGTCGGAGGCGAGGGCATGAACGGCCGCCGAAACGGCAAGGGCGGGTCCAACGCTCAGGGGCCGGTGCTGCGGCTGGCGTTGCCGTCGAAAGGCATGGAAGAGCAGACCCTGGAGTTCCTGGCGGCCTGCGGCCTGAAGGTGAACCGCCCGAATCCGCGTCAGTACCGCGCGACCGTCTCCGCGCTCCCGGGCGTCGAAGTGCTGTTCCAGCGCGCCAACGACATCTTCGCGAAAGTGTCTGAGGGAAGCGTCGACCTGGGCATCACCGGCTTCGACATCGTCCGTGAGCACCAGCGCGACGACGACGGAGTCATCACGCTCCAGCCGGCCCTTGGCTACGGAGCCTGCGCCCTGGTCGTCGCAGTCCCCGAGGGCTGGATCGACGTCAGCAGCGTCACCGACGTGGCCGAGATTTCAGCCGAGTTCCGGACGCGCGGGCGGGATCTCCGGGTCGCCACCAAATACCCGAACCTGACTCGCCAGTTCCTCTTCGACAACGGCATCAACTACTTCACGATTGCCGAGTCGAGCGGCGCCCTCGAAGCGGCCCCGGCCCTCGGAGCAGCCGACGTCATCGTCGATCTGGTGAGCAGCGGTGTGACCCTCCGTGAGAACCGCCTCAAGCGCGTCGGCGGCGGCACGATCGTCGAGTCCCAGGCGTGCCTGATTGGCAACCGCGCGGCCCTACGCGACTGCTCCGCAAAGCTGGACGTGACGCGCAGCATCCTCGAGTTGATCGAGGCACAGATGCGCTCGCGCGAATACGTCAGCCTGACCGGCAACATCCGGGGCGAGTCGCCGGACGCCGTGGCACGGCGGGTGACAGCGCACACCGAGGTCGCTGGCCTGCGCGGCCCCACGATCTCGAAGGTGTACCCGAAGGTTGGCGGTGAGGAAGGCTGGTTCGCCGCCACGGTGGTGGTGCAGAGCCGGCTGCTGCTCCAGGCCGTCGAAGCGCTCCGCAAGGCCGGCGCGAGCGAGGTCTCGGTCGTGCAGTTACGCTACGCGTTCGAGGGCAAGTGCTGGACGTTCGAGGCGCTGCGGCGTGCACTCGCCGAGCGACCTGAAGACGACGACCGACCATGAGCATCACATGAGCATCGCGACGGCCAGGATCGAGGCTCTGGGGATCGAGGACTGAGGATGACCGGACTGCCAATCGCCCGTTTCGACGACCTGGAGGAGGCGCGAAAAGTCCTCTTCAGCCGCCGCGCGCTCGCGGATACTCCGCTGCCCGACGCTGTTCGCGCCAAGATCAACGAGGTCTTCGGCGCGGACCTGTCGCCAACCCAGGTCGTCGAACGCATCCTGGCCGCTGTGCGGACCGAGGGCGATGCGGCCGTCCTCCACTATGCCAAGGTCATCGATGGACGGGCTCCTGACGCGTTACGGGTGCCAGACACTGCAATCGACCGAGCTATCGCGAAAGTCCCGTCCACAGTCTTCGAGAGCCTGGAGGAGGCCGCCGAGCGCGTGCGCGCCTTCCACGAGCGCGCCCGCCGCAACACCTGGGTCGACTTCAAGAGTGACGGCGCGACAGGTCAGCTCATTCGGCCGCTGCGCCGGGTCGGCATCTACGCGCCAGGCGGCCGAGCACCATATCCAAGCTCGGTGCTGATGGCCGCGATCCCGGCCCGGGTGGCTGGCGTCCGCGAGGTCGTGATGGCGTCGCCGGCCGGCCCTGACGGTGAGGTCGCGCCAGCGCTGCTGGCGGCAGCCCGGATCGCCGGCGTCGACAACGTGTACCGGATGGGGGGCGCTCAGGCGATCGGCGCGCTGGCCTACGGCACTGAGTCGGTCGGACGCGTCGACAAGATCCTTGGGCCGGGCAACGTGTTCGTGTCGCTGGCCAAGCAGCAGGTGTATGGGGCGGTCGCCATCGACGGGCTGGCCGGTCCGACCGAATGTCTGCTGGTGGCCGACGAAACCGCCAACATCACCTTCCTGGCTGCCGACTTGATCGCCCAGGCCGAGCACGACCCGCTGGCTCAGCCGATTCTGCTGGCGACGTCGAACGCTCTGATCGACCGGACGCTAGACGAGGCCGAGCGGATGCTCGCGACAGCCCAGCGCGCCGCAATCATTCGCGAGTCGATGGCGGCGCGCGGAGCGGCCATCCTGGTTCCGTCCGTCGAAGCTGGCATCGCCTTCGCCAATGAGTACGCGCCGGAGCACCTGGCGCTCTGCTGCAAAGATGCCTGGGCGAAGCTCGGCCTGGTCGAGAACGCCGGCGGAGTCTTCGTCGGCGAGTGGTCGGTCGAGAGCATCGGCGACTATACGGCCGGCCCGAGCCACATCATGCCGACCGGCGGCACTGCCCGCTTCAGTTCGCCGCTCAATCTCGACGACTTTCTCAAGATTACGTCGATCTTCGCGTTCGGTCCGAGCGACCTCTGGCGCCTGGGGCCGCCCGCCATGGAGATCGCCCGTGCCGAAGGGCTGTACGCTCACGCCGAAGCGATCGAAGTTCGCCTGAGGGAGCTCGATGACCACCCAACCTGACAGTCGGCCATCGGCCATCCGCCGCTGCATCGCTGAGATCGCGCCGTATGCTGGACCGGACGATCCAGAGTATCTCGCACGGCGTCTCGGCCGTCCGGTCGAGAGCATCATCAAGCTCGACGCAAATGAGAACCCCTACGGTGCGTCACCCCTGGTCTGTGAGGCACTGAGCCAGGTCTCAAGCTACAACGTCTATCCTGACGCCGACCAGCGGACGGCCCGCGCTGCCCTCTCCGAGTACGCCGGCGTCCCAGCCGAGAACCTGATGCTTGGGAACGGCGCCGATGAGCTCATCGATCTGCTGATGCGGGCGTACCTGGATCCCGGCGACGACGTGATGGACTTCCCGCCTTCGTTCGCGATGTACGCGTTCAACGCCCAGTTGCAGGACGCACGCGTCGTCGCCGTGCCGCGCGACGAGCACTTCAACATCGACGTCGACGCGGCCATACGCGCGATCACCCCCCGCACCAAGTTCATCTTGGCAACCTCCCCGAACAACCCGACCGGCACGGTGACGCCGCCGGCCGACCTGCGCCGCCTCCTCGACACCGGGATCCTGGTCGTGCTGGACGAGGCGTATGCCGAGTTCGCCCAGGCCGATGGCCAGGGGTACGAGTCGATGATCGGCGAGGTGCTGACCCGTCCGAACCTGGTCGTGCTCCGCACGTTCAGCAAGTGGGCCGGCCTCGCCGGCCTGCGTGTCGGCTACGCGGCGCTGCCAGCGGAGATCGGCGTGCACCTCTGGAAGCTGAAGCCGCCGTTCAACGTCAACGCGGCCGCGCTGGTCGCGGTGCGCGAGTCGCTGGCCGACCGCGAGCGGCTCATGGGCACCGTGCGCCAGATCGTCGCCGAACGCGAACGCCTACTCCTGGAGTTGCCCAAGACCCGCATCGTGCACCCGCACCCCACGCGCGCCAACTTCATACTCTGCGACGTGACCGGCATGGATGGTCAGACCTTACGGGACCGGCTGGCTGATGAGGGCATCCTGATCCGCAACTACAACACCCCGCGCCTGAGGGGTACAGTCCGGATCTCGGTCGGCCGCCCCGATCAGGACGACATCCTGCTCGCCACCCTGACCCGCATTGCCGACGAGATCGGTGTGTAGCGCCGTCCCGCGCGTCTTCCCCCGCCTGCCCAGAACGGACTCGGCGCCATACGAGCACAGGCCTGGGGGAGCGGACCTGGGGGGCGAGGGGACGTGCGTTTTCTCCTCCCCACCGTCCCCGGCCAGTTACACGTCGGCCTTGGTGAGCGTCGCCAGGAACTCGCGGTTGCTCGGTGTCTTGGACAGGCGTGTCAGTAGCAGTTCCGCACTGTCGGGCGTTCCCACCTGGGCCAGCATCCGCCGCATCATCCAGACCGATTTCAGCGTCACCTCGTCGAGCAGCAGTTCTTCGCGGCGAGTGCCCGAACGGAGGATATCGATCGCCGGGAAGACCCGCCGCTCGGCGAGCTTCCGGTCGAGTTGCAGTTCCATGTTCCCGGTGCCCTTGAACTCCTCGTAGATCACGTCATCCATCCGGGAACCAGTGTCGACGAGGCAGGTGGCCAGGATCGTCAGGCTGCCGCCCTCCTCGATCTTGCGTGCGGCGCCGAAGAACCGCTTCGGCGGATACAAGGCGGCCGGGTCGATGCCACCGCTCATCGTCCGTCCGCTCGCCGGGACGGCCAGGTTATAGGCTCGTGCGAGCCGGGTAATCGAGTCGAGGAGGATCACGACGTCGCGGCCCGTTTCGACGAGCCGCTTGGCTCGGTTGATGGCCATCTCGGCCACTGTGACGTGGTTCTCGACCGGCTCGTCAAACGTAGACGACACAACCTCGGCACGGACCGAGCGCCGAAAGTCGGTGACTTCCTCGGGGCGCTCGCCGACCAGTACCGCCATCAGGTGCACGTCCGGCTGGTTCGCGGCGAGGCCGTTAGCGATGCGCTTGAGGATGGTCGTCTTGCCGGCCTTGGGCGGTGAGACGATCAGCCCGCGCTGGCCCTTGCCAATCGGCGCGATCAGGTCGATCAGGCGCTGGGTGAGTCCGCGCGCTTCGGTCTCGAGAACGACCTGTTCGCGCGGGAAGATCGGGGTCAGGCTGTCGAAGTGCGGGCGCTGCCGGGCAACGTCCGGCACCTGGCCGTTGACCGCCTCGACGCGAAGCAGACCGAAGAACTTCTCGGCCTCTTTCGGAGGCCGGACGTGACCTGTCACCCAGTCTCCCGTCCGCAACCCGAATCGACGGATCTGGGACTGCGACACGTACACGTCGGCCTGGCCGGGCAGGAGCCGCTCCTGCCGCAGGAAGCCGTAGCCTTCGTCGACGATCTCGAGGACGCCGCCGGCGAAGATGTTACCCTGGCGCTCGGCCTGAACCTGGAGGATACGAAAGACGAGCTCGTGCGGCTTCAGGCTCTCCGCATCCGAGATCCCGATCCCCTCAGCAATCTCGATCAACGCTGCACGTGGCCGGCCTTCGAGTTCGGCCAGCGAGAAGTCGTCGTGAGCGTCAGCCGCCGGCGGCTCGTCGACCTCCAGATCCACGTCGGGAGGGCGCACGCCATGCCGAGTGGGACGTATGCGTCCGGCGCGCATCGCCGAGACTGAGGCGGGACGGTCTGGAAGCGTCACGGCAGGCCATCACACAGCGTGTCGACGAATGCGAAGAGCGGTCGTTTGGGATATAGCTATCCCAGGGCACGAGCACAGAGGGAATGGCGAAGGATAGCATTCGCCGGAGGGCGGGAACAATTGCTCGCGATATGCGCCCTTCGGATGCCGCAGGCATGTCCGGCCGCGCATGGCCTCGAGCGATGCAAAGGTCAGGGCGAGACACGGCGGCGCTGAGACTGGCTGAACCTAGATGTGGGCTGCCGCTCCACCCTATACTCGCGAGAACGCCGTGGGTGAGCCGCCCACGAGCTCCCGAGGAGAACCCGGGTGAGCAGTCCCGCGTCCTGGGGCGAGAGTGAAGCGCGGTCGCGCCTCCGATTCGAGGTCGACCAGGCAACCTCCGTCGGGCAAGTCCGATCCGGGAACGAAGACAGCGTCCTGTGCGAGCCACTCGACGTGGCGGGTGTTCGCACGCGCGGCTTGTTCTGCGCGGTGGCGGATGGCATGGGCGGGCACGCCAAGGGCGAGATTGCCAGTTCGCTGGCCGTCAAGACCGCTCGGGACGTCTACTACAACGCGGACGACATGCCGCTCGATGCGGCCTTGGAAGCGGCGGTATCCCGGGCGAACGCGGTGGTCTACGAGGCTGGCGGCGGTGCGACCGGCCGTGAGCACATGGGCAGCACCCTTACGGCCGCCGTGCTCACGCCCTCGCAAGTACTTGTCGGGCACGTCGGGGACAGCCGCTGCTACCTGATCGATGCCCACGACGGCGCGATCCGTCAGGTAACCCGCGACCACTCGTGGGTCGCCGAGGAGGTCGAGGCCGGCCTGCTAACCCCCGAGGAGGCACGCGTCCATCCGCGCCGCAACATCATCACCCGAGCGCTCGGGCTGCGACCAGACGTCGAGGTCGACATTTATGCCGTGCCACTGACTGCCGGCAAGGTCGTCCTACTCTGTTCGGATGGTCTCCACGGCCTCGTCACCGACGAGGAGATGGCCGAGTGCGCGACTAGCATGCCACCCCACAAGGCGGTGGCCGCGCTGGTGCAACTCGCGAACGATCGTGGCGGCCCAGACAATATCTCGGTCGTGATCGCCAGGGCTGAGGCCGATGACGAGGCGCTCACCGGGCCGGCCGACGCGCTCTCATCCGAAGATCCAACCCCGACCTCCGTCGACCCGCCAGAGGCTGGCCTACGCTCACCCGATGAGACGACCCTTCGTACGCCCATTCCGGAGGATGAAGAGGTCACGCACAAGCGGCCGGCAGTTCCACCCTACCAGGCGGCTGCCCCGCGGCCCCCGTCCGGGCCACGGCCGTCGGCACCCTCATCGTCGGCACCCTCATCGTCGGCCAGCCCGCCCCCGCCGGCCAGCCCGCCCGCCCCAGCCGGTCCGTACACCGGCGTCGCGTGGCCGATCGTTGCACCACCCGCGACATCGCCGAGTCCAGGTGCGCCGTCGAGTGGGCAGTCAGCGGCTCAACGGCTGACTGTACCGCCCTCGAGGACCAGCCCCGTCGATCCCGACGCCGATACCAGGCGCGTGCGGCCCCATGTGACACCGTGCGCTATGCGACGCGGCGGCAGCGCCTACCTGCTGACCGTCCTGCTCGCGCTGCTTATCCTTGGGGCGGTTGTTGGATACGTCGTGTACCGGCTGAGTGGGCTCAGTGGGTGAAGCCGAAGGCGAGCCGGACCGCTCGGTGCAGACACGCTAGCCGGGCCGTTCGACCGGTATCCGCCGCTCGTTCCGCTGAGGTCAGCGGGTGCGGGTGACGGCCTACCCTCCCTTTCGCAAACTCCTTGGCGGAGACACCATCGAGGTCGACCTGCCGGACGGCGCGACGGTCCACGATCTGCTCGTCGCGCTCGGCGCATTCGACGCCGGGATTGGCGGCCTTGCCGACGCGCCGACCGATGAGTTCCTATGGCAGCATCTGATCGTCCACGTCAACGACCGGATCGCCGGCCTCCGAACGCCGCTCAGATCCGCTGACCGCATCGAACTGTTGCCCACCATCGCCGGCGGCTGATCCGTGGCGGCAGCCGCGGGTACGTCATGAGTGCCGACCGGATGGAACTGGGTGGCGCACGCTGAGACGTCAGGGCACTCGCGCGGCGACGAACTGGATCGCCCAGGTCATCTCGTCCTCGACGCTCAGGATCGCCAGTCGCGGCGGCTCCAGCCCAACGCTGGACAGCTTGACGCGGGTTGTCGCCGTGCCGATCAACGTGTCGCCGTCGAGGCGGGCACGCGCGTCCCAGACGAGCGGATACTCGCGGCCCTTGATCGTCATCGTCCCCGGAATCTGGATCTCGACATCGTCGCCGGGCTGATACTCCATTGGTCCCACCAGGCCGAGCGCGCGGAACTCAGCGTAGGGGAACTGATCGGTTTGGAGCGTGTTCTGGCGAATGAAGTTGTCGCGGCGCGGTTGGTCGCTCGTCAGCGTGCGCAGATCGACGCGCATCTGGAGCACGAGACCGCGCAGGATGCCGTCACGCTCCAACTGGATGTCGCCGGCCAGGTCGCGGGTCCGGCCGATCGCCTCGGACGGCAGCGGGCGATCGACGAACTTCTCGCGGGCCTGATACGACGCCTCGGACTGCTCGGCGACCACGCGATATCGGGGGCCGCTCAGTGGCGGCTGGGCGGCAACCGGGCTCGCGCTGGCGCCTGGACTGGCCGTTGGGCTGGCGCCGGCCGGTGAAGCGGCGGGGCTCGCACTTGCGACCGGAGACGCCGCCGGGCTGGCCGCGGCGGGCGGTGAGGCCAGCGGACCTGGGCTGGTCAGAGCATCGGGCGATGCGAGTGGGGTCATGGTCGCAGGCGGAGCCGGCTCAGCAATCATCGCCGTTGGGGTAGGCCCGGTCGGGGAGCCCGCAGGCTGGCTGACCACCAGGGGCGGAGACGATGAGTTCGAGGCCGACTGGCCGCTACAGGCGGTCGCGAGCAGTAGCGCGAACAGAATGACGACGAACCAGCGGCCAGACAATCGCGACTCCTCAGGCGGGCTCTCGAAGAGCATACACACGCCCGGCTCGACGCCGCACACCATTCACCACGGGTGGAGGCTGAACGATCCGCGTGCGGAAGGCTCTCAGGACGGCATCAGCACCTACGTGTGAGTTCCTGACACCGATGTCATGCGTCGCGGCCCGCACTCCACGCACCCTCGGACGGCCTGCACCATCCCGCTGCGTTCGCGCGAACGCCTTGTATGCCCGCGCACCGCGCGGTCGACGCCTGGCGCAGCAGTGGGAGCATTTCGGGCACGCGCCCAACTCGAGGGCCGTCTATGGCACCACCTCGGCGAGTGCGACGACCGCCTGCTCGAAGCACGCCAGAGGGGCCAGCACCGTTCCCGCGCCAACCTGCCCAATGCCGGCCTCACGGTGGGCGATCCCGGTGTTAATGATGGGCACGATCCCCGTCCGGGCCACGAGGCGAACGTCGATTCCGGTCGGGACGCCGGCAAAGTCGAGCGTCGGCAGTGCGAAGTCTGGATTCTCGGCCAGCGCGATCTGCTGCATCTCGCGGGTGATCCGGAGCGCGTCGCCGAAACCGCCGGCTCCCACGTACGGCACCACCGCCGGGGCCGCTGCCATCGCCATGCCGCCCAGCCCGATCGTCTCGGTGATTGCCGAGTCGCCGATGTCCGGGTTCCCATCGGCCGCTGTATAGCCCCCGAAGTACAACCCGGTCGGCGTATTGACCGGCGCCGTGAACCAGCGGTCGCCGGTTGAGCCCATTCGCACCCCGAACCGCACGCCATTTCGGGCCAGTGCCGTGACGATGCTGCTCCCCTCGCCGGCAGCGTGCCCGGCGTCGGCAATAGCCTTGCAGGCCGCCATCGCGACGTTCAGGAAGAATTGATCGGTCTGCCCGATGAAGGCCATCACCTCGGCTAGCCTGCCCGGCGCGAGATCCGTGCGGGCAAGCAGCGGCGCCGTCTCCCGCAGCAGGAGCAGCGTGGCCGCGATGTTGCGCTGGTGCATCTCGTCGCCCATGGTCAGGGCGCGGCTCATAATGGTGCGGAGATCGACGCCGGAGCCGAGCCGCAGCGCCGCTGAGAGAGCGGGTCCGGCTACATCCCGCAGCCAGCGCAATCGGTCCAGCACCTCCGGTCCGTTCGCACCGAAACGGAGCACTCGCCCGATCCCCTCGTTGAAATTGCAGAACGCTTGCCCACCCCAGACGTGGTCCTCGACGATCAAGAGCGGCATGCTGCCCGAGGTGATGCCCCCCATCGGCCCGACCCCGCCGGCCGTGTGACAGGGCAGGAAGCTGATCTCACCCCGTTCGAGGAGTCGCGTCGCGGCGTCCGACGTCTCGGCCCAGCCCTCGAACAACACCGCGCCCACCGCTGCGCCCTGCATCGGGCCGGTCATCTCGTCCCAGACCAGCGGCGGTCCGGCGTGGAGTAGCACCCGGTCGCGCAGAACCGGTACCACGTCCGAGGCCCGGCGGACGTCGACCAGATGCGGCCTGGCACCGATCAGTCGCTCGACAACCCGCTCGTTTGCTGCCGCGATCCGGGCGGCCCGCGCCGGCTCCGATAACCGCGCGAGCGCCGCGGCTACAGTAGCTCCGCCACTCGGCGGGCGCCAGTCGACGGAGACCGCAGCCGGATCGTGCGCCCGGAGTGCCTCGGCGAACAGTTCGACACCGATGTTGACGGCGCGCGGCCCATCCGTCAGCAGTGCTGGAATGCCGGATGTGCGCCCACGCTGGTTGACTGACGCCGTGTCCATGCCCTGTGCGAACGCCCTCCGGCTCGCGCTGTCCGTCGGGTCGCCGTGCATCGTGTCGCTTGTCCGAGCCTCGTCAGTCATGACAGCGCCCCCAACGCCTGAGCTACCCGCGCCGCGACCGCCGCTGCCTCCGAGCTCGAGCGGGCGACCAGCACACCGCCGGCTTCAAGCGCCGCCCGTTGGCGCGTATAGCCCTGCGGGTCGGCGTCGGTGCCACACACCGACGCCAGGACGTGAAGCGTGGCACCTGCCATCCTGGCAGCCGCGCGTGCCTGCGCAACGGCCGGCAGGAGCGCCGCGGCCGGGTCGGGGTGGACGCCTGAGCCGAGGATCACATCGAGCAGCACCAGCGCGACCTCGCCGCTCGCCGCCTGGGCAAGTAGTTCGGCGTTGCGGACGCGCGGATCGATGAGCGGGTGCGGGCGGCCTCGGGTGTAGGCGTCGTCGCCCAGGTCGAGGATCCGATGGCCGTCGAACGCCAGTACCTCGCCCGGTTCCGACCCATGCAGGTCGCGCTCGGAGGCACCCAGTGCCCTTGCAATGGCGACGGCCGATTCCTGTGCGAGCGTTCCGCCGGCGAACAGTCCGCGGATGTGACGTTGGTGCGGTCCGAGATCAGCGAGGATGCGGTCGGCCAGCACCCGCACGCCTTCACGCGTCGGGTAGGCGGGAGGCGCCGCATCACGTTCCAGCGCAACCGCGCACTCGGCGACGTGCTCCAGATCCGACGCCCACACCAGTTGGCCCGCACCACGTCGGCCGGCGTCATGGCCCCTCGGCTGCCCCGCATCGCCCGACGACGGAGCGCCCAGGAAGTAGACGACGGCTGGCTTGCCGCACGCGGCCAGCGCTTCGACGACCCGGGCCTCGACCGCCGGGTCACCCAGCTTGGCAATGGCGACGACGATCTGCGTGGTCTCGTCGGACGCGAGCGCGGAGAGTGCGGCGAGGAACGTTCGCCCTCCAACCTCGGCCACAAGATCGCGTCCGCCTGTGCCAAGGGCGTGCGAGACCCCGCCGCCTAAGCGATGAATCAGGCTCGTGACCTCCTGGATCCCCGTCCCCGAGGCTCCAACCACGCCGATACTGCCCGCGCGCACGGCGTTGGTGAACCCAAGCGGAACCCCGCCGATGAGCGCCGTCCCGCAGTCCGGCCCCATCACCAGCAGGCCACGCTCCTCGGCGATCCGCTTGAGGTCAATCTCGTCGCTGAGAGCAACGTTGTCGCTGAACAAGAAGACGTGTAGGCCAAGGCTCAGCGCGCGTCGAGCCTCCGTCGCTGCGTAGTCGCCGGGCACGGAGATCACGGCGAGCGTGGCATCCGGGCGGACCCGCAGGGCCGCTTCCAGCGTCCTTGGCTCGATGCTCGGCGTGCCACGCCCATCACTCGCTGAGGTCGTCGTGCTGCCGCCCCGCGCCAATCCCGCCTCGGCGGCGGTGAGGGCTGCTTCGAGTGCGCCCGCATCCTCCGCGTCGACGGCAATGCACAGATCGTTCGGACCGGCCCCCGTCAGACTCTCGGACGCCAGACCGGTCGCCGCGAGAATGGCCTTGTTGGCCGGGGTGCCCATCATCACCGATGCCTGCCGCACCCCGGGCAGCGCGCCGAGCGACGTTGACAGGACCATCAGCGCTACGGAATCACGGTAGGTTTGCGTCTTGACCAGACCAGCGACGGGCACGAGTACCTCACGACAGGGGGAATCCAGAGACGGGTACGGGACGCGAGGGCGAGCGTCCCGACGGCGCGACCGACGCTCGGTTGACCAGTGCTCGTGCGAGCGGGCTCACCGTTGCCCGCGCCGACGATAGCATGCCGGCTCGGGCACGCACGAGCGGGGGTACAATCCGGCACAGTTCGCGCAGGTGCTCGGCACGAGGAGGAGCAGCATGGCTCAGGCTCCGGCACGCCAGCCGGTCTCGACGCTGGAGGATTTTGCCCGGCGCTGTTTCGAGGCGGTCGGCATGAACGCGGCGGATGCGGCGCTCGTGGCCGATACGCTCATCGCCGCCGAGGTGCGGGGCGTCACCTCGCATGGCCTGATCCGTCTGCCCGCCTACCTCCAGAACCTCCGTGATGGCGTGGTCGAGCCGCGCTCGCGTCCTGCCATGGTCGCCGAGGGACCGGCCGTCGCGCTCGTCGACGGTCGCCGCGCGATGGGACAGGTCGCCTCGAAGATGGCGATGGACCTTGCCATCGCCCGTGCGCGCACCAGCGGCATCGCAGCGGTGACAGTGCGGAACAGCAACCATTTCGGCGCGGGCGCCTACTGGGCGATGCTGGCGCTGCCCCACCGGATGATCGGGATCGCGATGACGAACGGCGCGGTGGCGATGGCGCCGACCGGTGGCGTGACCCCATTGATCGGCAACAATCCGCTCGCCGTTGCCTCGCCGGCCGGCAGCGAGTTGCCGATCGTGCTCGACATGGCGCAGACGATGGTGGCGCGGGGCTGGATCAAGCTCGCTGCACTGCGCGGGCAGCCGCTCCCGGACGGCTGGGCACAGGATGCCCGAGGCGGTCCTACGAATGATCCGAACGCCGCGCTGAACGGCTCGCTGCTGCCGATCGGCGGCTACAAGGGCTACGGCCTCTCGGTGATCGTCGAACTGCTGACGGCCGTCCTGTCCGGCGCGGCGCTCGGGCCGGCCCTCGAGAACATGGGGTTCACGGTCGGACAGGTCGAGACGAAGCGCTACCCGGCACATGATGTCGGCGGCGCAGGCACCGGGCACTTCTTCATGGCGCTGGACATCGCGCGCTTTATGCCTTTCGAGGAGTACGCTTCGCGGGTGGATGCGCTGATCGAAACCATGAAGATGAGCGAGCGGGCCGAAGGCGTCAGCGACATTCTGTTGCCCGGCGAGCGTGAATTCGCGGCCGAGCGGGCGCGACGCTCCGAAGGCGTCACGGTGACGCCAGAGCTTGCCGACCAGCTCGCTCGCGCGACCGAGATCACCGGGGTGCAGGTGCAGTGATGGGAACGAAACAGACCGCGACTCTCGGCGTCGGGATCATCGGGGCGAGCCGAGTGGCTCCCCAGCATGCGCTTGCCGTCCAGAATGACGAGCGTACTCACCTGACCGCTATTGCCGATCCGGACACTGCTCGCGCCGAGCGCGTGGCCGAGCAGTATGGCTGCGAAGTCGTCGCAGATTACCGCGACCTCCTGAAGCGCGCGGACGTTGCGGTCGTGATGCTGGGTCTACCGAATGACCTGCACTGCCCGGTTGCCCTCGACGCGCTCGAGGCCGGCAAGCATGTCTTCGTCGAGAAACCGATGGCCAACACGCTCGACGAGTGCGACCGCATGATCGAGGCGGCCGAGCGCAACGATGTCAAGATCTTCGTTGGCCACTCCCAGCGCTTCTTCACCGCCACCGTGGCGACGCGCGACCTGATTCGCTCGGGCCGCTTTGGCGAGCCGGTCATGGCTCGTGACACCTGGACGAAAGCGCTCGGCGCGGACACCCGCCCGCCCTGGTTCCTGGATCGGTCGCGTGGCGGTGGCATGTGGCTCATGAACGGCGCTCACATGATCGACCGCGTCTGCTGGGTGCTCGGGAGCGGGGTCACGGCCGTGAAGGGCTGGGTCGGCAATCCGATCCACCACCTCCCAGCTGACGATGCGTCAATCGCCTACCTTCAGTTGAAGAACGGGCTGATGGCGACGCTCTTCCACGCTGGCTTCCAGAACGGCAACGGCGTCGATCGATGCGGTGTCGAGATCGTGCTGACCGCCGGCATGCTCGAGTTCGACTCCTACGCCAGCCGGCTCCAGATCGCGCGGGACGGCGTCTACGTCCCTGAGCCGGTCGAGCGGAACAACCCGTTCGTCGTCGAGCTCCGCCGGATGATCGATAGCCTCACGACCGGCGCACCGCTGGCGGTTCCAATGGCGTGGGCACGGCACATCGTGGCCGTGATGCTGGCCGTGGAGGAGTCCGGCCGGCTGGGTCGGGAGGTCGTCATCCCCGAGGGAGACTACGCCGATCCGGACTGACGGCGGATTCGGTCCACGCTACCGAGAAGCGCCCTGACCCCCAACCCCGCTCCCGCGTGCAGGAGCGACAAGACGTCGGAATGCCCGAGCACTCTCCGCGCCCCACCGGCCGGCATGACGCCCGACCGGCGCGCAGGTACACCCTCACCGTCGGGTAGTTCAGAGCCTTCAGTCCCCTCCCCCACCCATGTGTAGGAGAAGCAGGCCGGCGAGCCGATCCGGCTCAGGGGTGTGCTCCCCCTCTCCCGCGTGCATGCAGGAGAGGCAGGCCGGCGAGCCGATCCGGCTCAGGGGTGTGCTCCCCCTCTCCCGCGTGCGTGCAGGAGAGGCAGGCCGGCGAGCCGATCCGGCTCGGGGGTGTGCTCCCCCTCTCCTGCGTGCGGGAGAGGGGGCTGGGGGGTGAGGGGATTCCCACGTGCGATCAGGCTGGCTGCCGGCGCGGCGGGGTGCGTAGGCCGAACCAGCCGAGCGCACAGAACGGCACGAGCGCCAGGCCGAGGCCGGCTAGCACTCGCTCGTAGTTCCAGACCTCGATGGCTGCGCCGACTGCCGCCGTCCCAATGGCGCCGCCAAAGAAGAGCGCGCAGGCAAACACCGCCACTGACGTCCCGCGCGCCGTGGGTGCGATCTCGGTTGCGCGAGCCTGCAACACCGAGTGCGCCGAGACGAACCCGAAGCCGAGGATGAACATCAGTACCGGCATCGCTTCCCAGTATGGGAGCGCCGCCATCGCCAGATGCATCGTCACGCTCATGATACCGCCGAGCAGGAAGCGCCGCGGCTCGTTTAGGCGCGCCGCGAGCCAGGACAGCAGACGACTTGCGACCACGTTGCCGGCGCCGTACAGCGCGAGTGCCAACCCGATCGCGGCATACCCCAGCTCCCAGCGATCGCGAAGGAACGCGCCAAGGTAGGTCAGTCCACCGTAGAGCAGAATCCCTTCCAGCAGCGCAAGCAATGGCACCAGCAACGCACGTCCAGATCGCGCCACCGCGCGGTAACCGGCCAGGGTGCCACCGTGTTGGCGTGATGGCTCCGGACCCCGCAGGCTAACGAGCGCGACGACCACGAGAAACGCCAGGAAGCCGTCGAGAAAGAAGATCGCGCGCCAACTGACGAAGCCTGCCAGGATACCGCCGAGGGCCAGGCTCATCAACTGGGCCATCGAACTGGCGGTGATCAGTACCCCGAGTGCCGCCGGCCGTTCCCGGTACTCAAAGGCGTCGCCGATGTAGGTGAGACCCATCGGAAAGACCGCGGCGGCCGTCGCGCCGGTCAGGAAGCGCGTGACGACGAGCATCTCAAACGACGTCACGAACCCGCACGCCGTCGTTCCAATCGCGAAGCCGAGCAGCGCCAGCAGCGCGACTTGCAGCCGGCCGATCCGATCCGCGAGCGGCCCGTAGACCAGTTGAAAGGCACCGTACGGGAGCATGTACGCCGTCGCCACGAGGCCGGCGACGGCTACGCTCACGTTCAGGTCTTCAGCGAGGCTAGGAAGGAGCGGAACGATCGAGCGCGAGTCGAGATTGACGGTGAACGCGCCAGCCGAGAGCAGCCAGACCGTGATCCAACTGGCCGACCAGCGCTCGGGGACACGACGTGAGAGATCGAGTGTCGCACGCACAGGGCGGCAGTGTAGCAGGGATGGCGCTCGTGTGTGGCGCCTGGTCGACCGGTGGACCTGTCGACCAGGCGCATCTCCGGACGGCGGCGCTCACGGGCCGGCTTCTAGCCCGAACGCTTCAGCCCGAACGCTTCAGCCCGAACGCTATAGCCCGAGCGCCACTGCGAGCAGTCCAGACAGCAGACCGACCGCCGCGGTCAGCACCGCGAGCAGCACGGTCACGCGCCATGGGAACGCTTTGGCAACCATCAACAAGGACGGCAAACTCAGCGGCGCCAGCGTCATCAACAGCACACCGGCCGGACCCGATCCAATCCCGAACCCCAGCATCGTCTGGATGATCGGGATCTCACCCGCCGTTGGGATGACGAAGAGCGTGCCGGCAAGGGCAAGCCCGACCATTAGCAGCAGGTCGTTGCCGAGGTCTGGACTGGCGGCCGGGAAGAGGAAGGCCCGTGCGAACCCGAGCAGGCCCACGACGATGATGTACTCAGGCACGAGTTGGATCACCAGCCGGCCGAACGAGCGTAGCCAGCGCATGCCCCAGGCTCCGCTCGGCGCAGCCATGGCCGGCGGTGTGACGACTGAAGTTGGGCTCGATGAGCCGCCGTAGCGGGTCGCCAGATAGACCGCCCCGATGACCAGCACGAGACCCAGCACCAGCCGCAGGAGCGCCCAGGCTGGCCCGAGCGTGAACAGCAGGAACACCAGGACGGCCGGGTTCAGGGTAGGGTTGCCGAGGAAGAAGGCCACCGAACTGCCGAGCGAGGCGCCGCTCCGGCGCAGCCCGATTGCGACCGGCGCGGTACAGCAGGTACACATCATTCCCGGCAGCGAGAGCAATCCACCCACTAGCGACGAGCGCGCGGACGCCGCGCCGAGCAGTCGGACGAGCAGATCTCGCGGCAGCGACGACTCGATGGTCGCGGCGAGCAACAGACCGAGCAGCATAGCCTGCCAGATGGCCTTGAAATAGGCGAGGGAGTAGTCGAACGCTGCCTGGAGGGACGCTGCCGGCGGCGCTGCCGCCGTGCCCGTCACGATCGAAGCGCCGAGGGTATGGTTGGCGGCAGCCGCAAAAGCCCGCAGGTAGTACGGCTGCCACTTGACGATAAAGAGACCTACCACGGCGATGAGCAGGAGCAAGCCGATTCCTCGAAGATATTCGAGGTGCCGGCCCGCATCGCTAGCGGGGCGGACGGCTGATACGTCACGTGCCACGGTCATTCCTTCCATGCTCGAAGCCAGCACACGGCGCACAACGGAGGCGTCGGGTGCGGCCACAGACGGCGCGGTCGCAGGTGCCCATATCCGGGCGTTCTGGGCGCAGTGATAGTCTGCGCCGTGGCCCGGCACGGGCGTATCCGCGTGCAGACAGCCAACGGCCGCCGTCAGAGCCAGCCGTCCGAACGACCGAGCGCCAGTGGCCGGCGTCGGAGAGCGAAGGTTTGCCAGGTTAGTGGGAGCGCAAGCCCGGACAGGGCGCTACTGCTACGCGCAGAGGGCGAGGGCGTGCTGCCTGCACGCCGACGCTGGCCGTCAGGTCTGGCGCTGGATCAGCCGCCGATGCGCGCGACTGCTCGCTCGTGCCACGCCCTCACCCCCCTTCTTCCGAGACTTCACCCTGGCATGCTAGGCGATGCGTCGCCGTGGAGCAACTGCCGTGCCACCATGCCCTCGATCGGCCGTTCAGGTCCGCCCGAATCCAACCTCCGACTCCAACGGCCGCCGAGGGGCTACGATTCGCGCCACTGTGGCCTGGAGCTGCGGAGGCAATCCCCAGGGGCAGAGGGGCAGCATGAGGGGCAGAGGGGCAGCATGAGGGGCAGAGGGGCAGCATGCTGTGAAGTCAGCGACGGTGGGTAGCCGGGTCCCGCCTAGTCTGCCGGCGAACCAACGCCGACCGCTACGCGTCGAGGTTGCGGCTGAAGGCGGCCGGTGACCGCGACCCCCGGCGCTCGAGGCACCAGGTCGTGATCGTCGGGGGGCTCACCCAGCGGCGCGACTGCACCGCTCGTGTGACGTCACCCCATCTGGCTCGCTTGAGCAGAACGAGAGCTATGCGTCACGCCGGCTCTGGCGATCAACTGGTTGTCAGGGCAGCATGGCAGTGGTGAGGGTGCGAGCCATCCACCGGCACGTCTCAATCGCTTCGTCAGTGTCAACATGCATGACATCCTGGAGGGCGATGAGCGCCTCGGGGCCCATGATCACCCCGAGCGCCAGCTTGAGACGTCGGAGTTGAGCCGGATCAAGGCGGTCTTCGAGTGAGCGAAGCGCCTCGTCGATCCACGCATGCCGAAGGCCGGGCCGTAGCTCTGCCGCAGCCTGGGTCGACGTGCTGCCATCAACGGACCGCAGCAGCGAGAGCGCCAGGACGGCACGGACCAGTCGCTCACGGGCGAGCACCCGCTCCAGCATCGCTGCCGTGGCGGCGTCGATGCGTTCGACCGGGTCCTCGCGGTCGCCAAGCTCGGGCCTGAAGCGGACCGCCAGCCCGGTCGAGGCCTCGCGCAGGCCAGCCGTGAGGAGCGTGAGGTGATCGGGGAAGTAGCGGTAGGCGGTGGCTGGCGACACCAGCGCGGCCTCGGCCACCGCCGCGGTGGAAGGCAAGGTGCCTGCCTCGATCAGCCGAGCAGCAGCCGCGACGATGGCTCGACGGGTCCGCTCCTTCTGATTCTGGCGTCCGGTCGCAGTCTCATTCATACGCAGAATCGTACTCGTTATGAGAGTTTGACGTCAATAAGAGAGTGTGCTATAGTCATGAGAGGATGCTCTCATCAAGGAGGAGTCGTGGTCATGTCCGATCTCATGCGTCCCGCAACCAGTCATGTACCGTCCTCGCTCGCGGGGTGGCGGATCCTCGGGTTTGGCAAACACCCTGAGCACGCTGCCGCCATTCAGCGCCAGTTGCGCTCGCGGGGTATTCGAGCGACCAACTTCGCCCTGACCGATGACGCTGCTGGCGATACCCGGCTCGTCCATGAGCTGCGGAGTGCCGAGTACGACGGGGTGGCCATCGGCGGGTTCATCAACGGTCAAAGTCCGACCGAGTTCCCGGCCACCGAGGCGACGACGTTGTGGTTCAATCGAATCCTCAACTTGATCCATGCCCATGCCTCGGCGACCAGGATCATCCTGGTCCGCAGGCCCGATGATGCCCTCCCGGCCATCGAACGGGTACTCGGACGCCATCCCGACTCGGAGCCCGCCAGCAGCGCGGATGCACGTGGCCGAGCGGTCGAGGGAGGAGTGTGATGGCTCTGCACGTTGTCCGACCCGCTGAGGGCGAGGTGACCGGCGGAGGACCGATCAAGGTCCGCGTCATCGAGGACGGATCGCACACTGGGCACCGCCTGGGGCTGGTGGAATGCACGGTGCCGGCTGGCCCCGCTCAGCCGCCGCAGCACATCCACCACGAGCACGACGAGGTGTTCATCGTGACGGCGGGCACCCTGCGCTTCACCAGTGGGACCGAGTCGGTCGACGTGACGGCGGGCTCGACCGTGGTGGTCCCAGTGGGCACCCCACACACCTTCTCGAACCCGTTCGATGCGCCCGCCACCTTCCTCAATACGTACACCCCCGACCTGTACATCCAGTACTTCCGTGACCTCGCCAGGCTCCCCGTGGACGAGCGGGGTCTGCTGTCCCCGGCCGACATCGGCCGGACGATGGCACGCTACGCGACGGATGTCGTCCGTCCGCGTTAGCCCCAGGCCGGACAGGGCTGGCCACAACTCGTCGTAGCCTACGCATGTCGGCGTGCCTGCTTCGTGATCTGCGTCCACCAGCAGCGCTGATTGGGATGCGGACGATCCGAGATCGCCCGGGTCCAGTTGGGTGCTCAGGTCGAGGTCGAATTGCCGTACGAGTTGACGCGCGACGAGAACAGCGGCGAGAGGCCCCGCCGCTCCTCGTCGGTGAATCGGACGCTCCAGGTGGGATCCTCCAGCACGCGCTGGAGCAGGATCGTGTTCAGATGGACCAGCGCCGACTGCACCAGGTAGAGCGCCAGCATCGGGGTCTCGTGGTGTTTGCGGTCGGCACCGGTCAGTTCGCTGTCTTTGGCATAGAAAGGGGTGGCATTCGCCGAGTTCCAGTTCTCCACGACCCGCAGTCCGGCGTGGGTCTCGCGTCCGAGACGCAGGCCGTCCCCTCACCCCACCGGCTCCGATCTCGTGTCCGAGGCGCAGGCCATCCGCTCAACCCACCGGCTCCGATCACGCACCGCGAAGATCTCGCTCACTATCGTGCTGATCGCCCGCCGCAGGTTGTCGCGACCGATGTAGCGACGGTGCAGGTGGCGCAGCGCCGCTTCGGTTTCACCGTGCTCGCCGATGCTGGCGGTCCGCCTGATGCCCATGTTGGTGGCGAGCGCGAACCACACCAGCAGCCGACGGCGGAGGTCTGCGCGGGGGATCGCCTGCCGCGTCGCCACGGTGCTCAGCACGCCGGTGAGATTGGTCCGTAGCTCGATCTCTTCGAGCGCGTCGAACAGGCCGAGCGTCCCCCAGCGTCGCTCGACCTCGTCCGCGAGCGCACCGAGGTTGGTCAGGTCGGGCAGCTTGTCCAGGTGGCGCACGGCCAGCCCAGGCTCGCCACGGCGGCGAGTGATGGCGAGGTCACCCGTCTGGCCTGAGGCCAAAGCTACCTCCAGCGTGCTGAGGACCTGGCGGAGCTGGTCCCGTAACGTGGCGATGAACGCGGTCGGCTCTCGTGGTTGGCGCAGCGCCTCGGAGTGGCCGTCGCGGTGGCCGTCGCGGTACTCGTCGAAGTCGGCCGGCAGATCCTGGAAGTCGGCTGGTAAATCCTGCTCAGGGTTGAGCCAACGGCTGGCCCTGACAATCCAGGTCTCGCGCCGACAGATTGCCTCCCGCAGCGCGTACAAGTCGTAGGCGGTGAACGCCTCGACCGGCACGCGGACCTGGTTAGCGACGTAGGCCACGGCTGCCAACGGTACGTCGGCAGCGTGCCGTGGAAAGCGCGCGTCGATCTCGAGGCACTTCACGCGAGGGGCGAGGCCGAGCCGGGTCACGCCCGGCTAGTGGGCCACGCCACCAGTGATTGAGCATCGACGCTGTCAGATCAACCGCCCCTGAACCCGCGCGCGGGGGGGGTGGGGGCTCTCAGCCAGATGCGACGTGACCCATGTGTTGCCGGCCGGGCGCCAGTCATCCTCGACCAGCGTTCAGGAGGCGATCAGTTCTTCCAGCTCCCACGCTCGCCGCACCCCTGCATTGTCGCCTCACCCCGCGGCGACCGGGTACGCCGTTGGGATTAGGTGCGCCCACGTTGCCCCTGGGGACGCGTTCCTGAGCCCTGGGCCACGGTGGACGGTAACTTCGACGTCGACGCACGCTCCGTCTGGTGCGGTCTGCGACGTTGCGATCCGCTACGCTTGCGGCGAGCCGTCGTGTGCGTGCACCATCCGATTCCGCAACGCGGTGAGCGCCGGACTGTAGCGGACCGGGTACGGCGTGGGATTTTCGATGCGGCGGTACTGCTCGGGGAGACGTTCCAGGTTCTGACGCGCGAACTCCCAGATCTCCGACAGCGGAGGCAGGCTACCCGGCAAGATCACGCCATCGCGCACGACTGGCTTCAGCAAGCGCGCGGCCTCGTCTGACGGACGCGGCTCGTTGGCAAGCTGAACGACGTCCCCCTCGTACGTGCCGAGCCGGTAGACCTCCTTACGGCCCGGCCAGGTGGTCTTGTCCCCTGCGACTTTCACCTTCGGTACGACCGCCCCGCTCTCGTCGACGTAGGCCACATGCTTGTACACCCCGCCGAGCGCCCCGCCCTCGGCGTGGTGATCGAGCGACCCCGCCCCGACCCCGAGCCGGGTCCCGACCCCGAATGCGTCGATCGGCGCGGCGTGGGCCAGGAGGTCGGCGATGCTGTACTCGTCGAGATCGCCGCTGGCCAGAATGCGGCAGTCGGCGAGGCCGGCCTCATCCAGGACCCGGCGCACGAAGCGGCTATCGTCCACCAGGTCGCCGCTATCCAGGCGTACGCCAGCCAGGACATGGCCGTGGCTCTCGCGGTACTCGCGAGCGACGTCCACCGCCGTCTGGATCGCCCGCCTTACGTCGTAGGTGTCGAGCAGCAAGGTGTAGCGGTTGAACGTCTCCGCGACAGCCGAGAACGCGGCTCGCTCGTCGTCAAACAACTGGACGAGCGCGTGCGGGATCGTGCCGCTCGCGAGGAGCCGGAACTGGACGGCGGCGGCCAGAAACGACGTGCTCCAACACCCGCCGATCCGTGCCGAGCGGGACACGACGTACGGATCCTGCGCCCGCCGCAGCGAGAACTCGGAGACAGGGCGGCCCTGCGCTGCCCAGACGATCCGTGACGCCTTGGTCGCAATCAACGTCGCCAGGTTGATCGCCTGGAGCAAGCCCGATTCGAGCAGGATCGCCTCCCGGAACGGCGCGGTCACTCGCAGCAGCGGTTCGTGCGGGAACGCGACTGAGCCCTCGGCCATCGCCAGGATCTCGCCACTGAAGCGGAGCGCCCGAAGCTCATCGAGGAAGCCCAGGTCGTAGTCCCGAATCTGGGCCAGGAAGTCCAGGTCGTCGTCGGAATAGTGAAAGTCACGAACGAACTGCAATGCGGCTTCGAGCCCGGCCACCAGCAGGTAGGTGCCGCCGAACGGGGCGCGCCGCACGAGCAGATCGAACGTCGTCAGGCCGTTATGCCCCGCGCGCCAACTGACGTACGCCGAGTCGGGATGGTACATATCGGTCACGAGACCGGGTCGATAGTCGGCACGACCACGCCACATGCCGGCGCACTCCCTGGGAGAATGGGCTGCCTGGTGAATCCACGCGAACGACCTGGCGGTCAGCCCGCCCGCTCGCGTCTCCGATCCACGGTAGCCGGACGTGGCCGTCGCCCGCCAGTGCGAGTGACCTCGCCGAGCTGCGCTCACGGGCTGATGCCTGCAGCCGAGCCACCGAACGCTCGCTGTCGTGGTGCGCGTGCACCGCCGTCGGCGGACCGCCGACATCGCGCGAGGGCCAATTCCTGATAGAATACGTCGGAATATCAACTCTCGAGGCGGCCATATGCTAACCATGACGGACAGCGCAGTTAGCCAGTTGCGGCGACTGCTCGGACAGGACAGCGGGTCAGAGAAGGCGCTGCGAGTCTACGTGACGCCCGGTGGCTGTTCTGGCTTCTCTTATGGCATGTCGTTCGACGACGAGCGGGCCGAAGACGACAAGACGTTCGTCGTCGAGGGTGTCCCCGTCGTGGTGGATGCGTTCAGCTTGCAGTACATCGACGGCGCGCAGATCGACTACACCAACTCGCTCATGGGCGGCGGGTTCTCGGTCCAGAATCCGAATGCCGTCAAGAGTTGCTCGTGCGGACAGTCGTTCGACACAGCTGGTGGCGGTGGCACCGCGAAGCCCTGCGGCTGACGCGCGGGTCGAGGTTGAATAGACCGGAAGACCGGGCGCGCCACGGCGCGCCCATGTAGGAGTACCCGGCGAGCACCTGCCAGGCTCTGGCTGGTCGCACGGATCGCCGCGCTCCTCCCCGGCGGCGGCCACGGCAGGTATCGCCCTAGATCGAGCCGCCGAGCAGGCGCGGCCCGGTTGGCCCGGAGCTACCACCCTCCGGCTCCTGGGTGACACCGAATGACTGCCAGCGGGCCAGGGTCTCCGGGCACTGGATCAGGGCGTAGCCGTTCCCCTCCCGGTCGGTCCACTTGAGCAGGCCGGCGCTGCGGCGCTGACCGTCCGCGCCTAGTACCCAGAGCTGGTAGGATCGTCCGTCCGGCAATGGCGGCATCGAGCGGACCATGATCATGCCGGCGCCGCTCTGGGCGTCGATATAGACCCGTCCGATCGCATTCGGCGCATCGGCGGTGCCCTGGAGGCGCCGGACTTCAAAGTCCGATGACCTCAGAACTGCGACAACCTGCTGGTACTGCTCGGTACGGCCGGTCAAGCTCGCGACGAGGGTGCGTTGCTCCGCAAGCTCGGACTCCAGCCGGAGACCCCACAGCGCGGCGCCTCCCGCGATCGCGAGCGCCACGGCCGCCGCAACGACGCTCGGTTGGATCCGCCAACCTCGGAGCCGTGGTGCGCGTGGGCGGGCCGGCGAGGTGGCAGCCGTCAGGACGCGCAGCTTGAGCGAGGCTGGCGGCTCGTGCGTCGACGCCAGAGCGCTGAGCGCGGCCGCGACCTCCTGGTAGCCAGCAAGCTCGCTCTGACACGCGGCGCAGGCCGCTAGATGGTCGTCAATGACGTCTCGTTCGTCGACCTCGAGAGCGTTCAGGCTCAGCGCCGGCAGAGACTCGCGCACTTCCTCACAGGTCAGACCGTTCATGGCCGAATCTCCGCCAGCTCGAGTGAACCGCGAAGCTTCTGCATCGCCAGCCGCAGCCGGGTCTTGATGGTCCCGAGCGGCTCCCCGAGGTGCTCGGCAATCTCGACCTGGGTCATTCCTTTGAGGTAGGCCAACTCGACCGCAAGCCGCTGGGCGGTTGGTAGCGTCGCCAGCGCGCGTGCGACCGCTTCGCCCCGCAACGTCGAGAGCACGTCGTCGAGCGGGTCGTGATGATCCACGCCGGTCTCGACCAGCCGAGCGTCCGTGCCATGACGCTGTTCGAGCCGGCGTCGGCGCAGCCGATCCACGGAACGATGATGCGCGACGCCGAGGAGCCAGGTGACCAGCCGTCCGCGCATCGGCACGTACGTCTCTGGGCGATGCCAGAGCTTGAGAAACGTCTCCTGCACGATCTCTTCGGCCGCCTCGGGGTCGCCGAGCAGTTTGACAGCCAGAGCGAACACGGCGCGTGCGTGACGGTCATAGGCAATCTCCAACGCGCGCACGTTACGGTCGGCGAAGCCCTCGGCGAGAGCCTCGTCGGTGAGGAGCGCGTCGTCCGCGGAGAGAGACGTCACAGGCGTCCACGAGCGCCTGGCGAAATCATAAGCGCGAGTATAGCCGTCAGGGGCCGTACCGTGCGTTGCGAGATGCATCGCGGCCATTGCACATTGACATACGATGAGCCGGGCGCGACGGATTCACGCCCTTCGAGTCAAACGTGAGAGGGGCAGGTCCTCGTCCATCGCTCACGGTGCCAGCAGCGACGATGTACGGGTCGGCGCCGGAACCGGCGGCGTCGGCTGGCCCACGACGCCGCGTAGCAGCAGCGCAATCGGTCCCACCACCTGCCTATCATTGCCCCAGTAATTGTGAGCGCGTACGCCGCCGCCACAACTGTGGGTGAGATTGTGGACCTCACGGTCTTCTACCTGGTACGGCAGACCGGTCGCCGTGTCAGGGTCGAAGCTCTGGAACAGGGTGGCTCCGTTCGCGCGCACCTCGTCATCACCAGGCTTCCAGCGCTTCGGTCCGAGTGGGTCTGCCACCGGATCCTTCGGATCCCAGAAGTTCGTCCAGTCATCGACTCGCCCGATACTTCCGACGTCGTTTCCCCAGTAGAACAGGTCCAGATACTTGCGAAGCGGGCTTCCAGACGTGATCAAGATTCGGACCTTCGCAGCAGCGAGCGGTGGCAGCGAGCGAACCGCGTCGAAAGCTACGACGGTCCCCTGGCTATGCGCATTGACCACGATACTCGCAACATCGGCACGGCCAGCCAGCCGAAGCAGCGCTTCACGCACGAAGCCTCGGACCTCCTCACGGATGTCGTTGTGCACCACGTAGGTCGAGACGTCCTCCTCGATGGCTCGCAGCACCCCCCACACGCCCGGCGGGCCAGCCTGGTCGGATCGCCCACGCACGCGCAGGTCTGCTGGACCGGGGCACGGGACATCCGTCTGGTTCACGATGGCGCGAGTGTCGCGGACGAGCATCCGGCCGATGTCGATGGGCGACCCGTAGCGCAGGTGCGAGAGGAGGGCTCGGACCGTCGTGTCAGCCAGGCTGCCCAGGTGCTGGAGCGGCCGGTTCTGATCGTGGGCGAACACGAGCGCGATGTGGGCAATCTGCCCGTTGCCATCCACCAGGTACGGGTGATCCACTGGCGGAACGACCGCGCCTTCTCCGTCGCGCTGAGCGGTGCGCCAGACCCCAAGCCGCGCCAGGCCGGTCTCGACGTCGTAGCTCTCCACCGGCCAGTGGCTGTGCACGTAGATTGCCCCGGCCTCCCCGGGCCGAGTCCGATGCGCGGCCCGCTCCGGATCGTCACTCAGCAGCGACCCAAGATGGTGGTGTAGTCGCTCGTGGAGGGGATCGGCGTAGCCATACAGAATGCGCCGCCTGGGATCAGGGTTGTCGGTGTCCGGCGCGACCTGGAAGCCCATCCCATGAATCGTGACGAGACAGGTGATTCCTCGCTCAGCCATCGCGACTCCCTCCCGGTCATCCAACACGACTGGCGGCCAACCAGGATCGCACCGCCATCAGGCATCGAGCGTTCGGCGAGCCTTCTATGCTCCACGGCACGGCATCCCGCGGCACGGCATCCTCGCGTCACGACGCCGTGACCACGGGCCCCGGTCATTATCCTACGATTCGGGCGGCCACGCGATCCCTACCCCGAAGGTCGCGTGTGTCGTCGAGCTGAGGCCGCGTCGGCGGCTGCACGGCCCCGCTCGGTATCATCCAGTCGTCGATCTTGGGAGGCGGGCATGGTGCCAGCGACAGCGGACGTGGTCATCGTAGGGGCGGGCGCCATCGGCTGCTCGATCGCCTATCACCTGACGAAGCGTGGACAGAAGGACGTGGTCGTGATCGAGCGCGAGACCATCGGCGCCGGCTCGACCAGCAAGGCGGCTGGCGGTATCCGCGCACAGTTCGGGACCGAGCTGGAGATCCGCTTCTCGCTCGAAGGGATCGACCTGTTCACTCGGTTCAAGGACGAGCTTGGCGCCGACATCGGCTACTCACAGGATGGCTACCTCTTCGTCGTCTCCGATCCGGCCATGCTGGCAAAGTACGAGCGTGGGATCGCCCTGCAAGAGCGCCTTGGCGTGGCTTCCCAGATCCTGTCGCCGGAGGACGTTCGTGAGATCGCACCCGGGATCGCGCTCGACGGTGTGATCGCGGGCGTCTGGTGCCCGACCGCCGGGCACGCTACCCCGAACGACGTCTGCATGGCCTTCGCGGCGCGGGCGCGCGAGAACGGCGCCCGCATCCTCGAGGAGACCACCGTCACCGGCATGTCGCCGCTCGGTGGCGGCCGCACGGTCGTTGAGACGACCGGCGGCCAGATCGAGACTCCGCTTGTCATCATCGCGGCCGGTCCGAACGCCGCTCCCGTCGCCCGCATGCTCGGCGTCGACGTCCCGGTCGTCCCGAAGCGCCGCCACATCTTCGTGACCGACGAGTTCGAGGGGGTGAAGCACCCGCTCCCGCTCGTCATCGACACCGCCACGGGCTTCTACGTCCGCAGCGAGCAGCGCACCCTGCTGCTCAGCCCTGGCGACGTCGGCGACGTGACCGACTACCTGAACGTGCCCGTCGACTGGACCGCCTTGGAAAGGACCGTCGAGCTAGGCGTCAAGCGGTTCCCGGTGCTGGAGCAGGCGACCGTTCGGAGCGGCTGGGCCGGCCTCCGACCGCTCACGCCCGACGAGCACGCGATCGTGGACTGGCTTCCGGGCGCGGACGGCGTGTTCTGCGCAGTCGGCTTCTGTGGACACGGCTTCCAGCACTCACCGGCCACCGGCAAATATGTCGCCGAATGGCTCCTCGATGGCAAGCCGTCGCTCGACCTGTCGCCGCTCAGCTTCGCTCGCTTCGAGGGCCGCGACACCCGGGTGCACGGGTCGGTTGTGTCCGGCGTGGACTGACCGTCCTGGCGGCGCGAACGCTTCTGGCTGAGGGCCCCCACCCCTATCCTTCCCGCGTGCGCGGGAGAGGGGGCGGCTGATCCGAAAGCGCTGCTACTCAATCACGGGTGGCGTGACCCACCAGCGGCGCGAACGCTTCTGCACGGACGACACCAGAGTCCGAGCGCCCGCGGGACCGAGCGGGTCGTGCCCGCGCTCAGCGCAAGGTGCGATTGCCGTTCCTCTGCCAACTCCTCGAGCGATCCGGGCGGGAGCCGTTCACCGAGGTGGTGACTAACGAGGCGATAGGCGTGCGCTAAGTGGCGGCTCGCGGAACGAGGGGACGCGGTGGTAGGCCGCTCGTGCCTGCCGTGCGCTGATTCGGCAGACCAGATGTGCGACTCAGCGCGACGATCCGAGCGTGCCGTTCGCCCCAGTGGAGCCGTTCGCCCCATTCGTACCGTTGGAGCCGACTGCCGCCTCGAAGACGTGGACCGTCCCCTGCACCGCGAGCGACAGCCGCTCGCCGACGCCCGGCGTCGCGAAGCCCGGCGCCCGCGCCAGGATCTGACAGCCGTCGCTGAGCGCCAGATGGACGGTTGCGTCATGGCCGTAGAAGATGACGTTCTCCACCGTTGCCGACGTGCCGCCCGGAGCGGTCACCGGGTTCAGCACGATCTGCTCCGGCCGTACCATGACGGTTGCCTGTCCGTCTGGGGCGCCGCGCTTGACGGGGAGCCGCCCGAGGGCGCATTCGGCCTGACCGCCGCAGATCGTCGCCGGCAGTACGACCGCCTCGCCGAGAAAGATCGCCGTCTCGACGTCGACGGGCTGACGATACAGGTCGAGCGGCGCCGCTACCTGGGTGAGCCGCCCGCGCCGCATCACGGCCACCTGGTCTGCCAGCGACAGCGCTTCGGCCTGGTCGTGGGTCACGAGGATCGTGGTCGCGCCGGCAGCCGCCAGCGACTCAGCGACGGCGCGGCGGGTGCCCTCCCGCAGCGCCGCGTCCAACGACGCGAACGGTTCGTCGAGCAGGATCAACGTCGGCTCGGGCGCGAGTGCCCGAGCGAGCGCCACTCGCTGCTGCTGACCCCCCGACAACTGGTGTGGGTAACGGGTCGTGAAACGTGGGTCGAGCCCGACCATCTCGAGCATCTCGGCCGCTCGCTTACGATTTCGCTCCTTGCCGAATCCCAACCCGAACGTGATGTTGTCCGCGACGGTCAGGTGCGGGAAGAGCGCGCCCTCCTGTACCACATAGCCGATGTGGCGCTTCTCGGGCGGCATCGATCGGCCGTTCTCGTAGACGATGCGATCGCCGAGTACGATCCGGCCATCGTCGGGTCGGTCGAAGCCGGCGATGAGCCGGAGCAGGGTCGTCTTGCCGCACCCGGACGGGCCGAGAATGGCGGTAAACGAGCCGGCCGGCACGTGCAGATCGACGCCGTCGAGGACACGGACCGAGCCGTAGGACTTGGTGAGGCCGGAAACTGTCAGGTCGGTCACTCGTGGGCGCCTCTCACAGTCTGTCGTGTCAGAAGATAAATCATCGGCGCCGAGATCGCGACCATCAGCGCGGCATACGGTGCAGCGGCGCCGTACGCGATACTGTCGGCATTCCCCCAGAACCGTGTCGCCAGGGTATCAGTTCCAATCGGTGCAAGTAGGAGCGTCGCGGTCAATTCCGTGACGACCCCGATGAACACGAGCGCCGCACCCGCGCCAAGCCCACGTGCGATGTTTGGCAGCGTGATCCGGACGAACACGGCCAGCGGCGACACTCCGAGCGACCGCCCGACATCGTCATAGGCGGCAGGCGCCTGCGCGAGGGCCGCGCGGATGCTCACCAGCGCCAACGGCACGAAGAGGATCGCGTACGCCACCAGCAGCAGCGCGGTCGTCTGGTAGATCGGTCGAGCAAAGCTCACCGAGACCGTCACCAGCGCCAGAGCCACGACGATGCCCGGCAACGCGTGACCGACGTAGCTCGCACGTTCGGCAAGGGTGCTGACTGGATCGGGGTGGCGCACCGCGAGCCAGGCCACCGGGAGGGCAAGCAGGGTCGTCACGGCCGCGCCCGCGAGTCCGAGCCCAATCGACGTGAGCCCTGTCGACACCAGCAGGTCTGGATCGAGCGTCGCCGCGCTGCTCACTCGTAGCCAGTAGACGAGCCCACCAAGCGGGACTCCCAGAGCCAGCGCAATCAGTAGCCCGAGCAGCACCAGTACCACGAACTTCGCCGCACCAAGCCGAACGCGTGGGGCCGGGCGCGCCGACCCTGCGCCGATCCGTGCGAACCGGCCGCGTCCACGAAGCACTAGCTCTCCAAACAGCGCGATCAAGCAGCAGGCCACGAGCACGCCTGCCAGCATGTTCGCGGCCGGACCGTTGAACGTCGACTGATACTGATCGTAGATCGCCGTGGTGAAGGTCGGGAAGCGGAGCATCTGGAGCGCGCCGAACTCAGCCAGCAGGTGCAGCGCGACCAGGAGCATGCCACCCAGCAGTGCCGGCCGGAGCAGCGGGATCACGACGAACGCAAAGGTACGCCAGGGCCCGTGCCCGAGTGCGCGCGACGACTCCTCAAAGGCCGGGTCCAGTCCCCGGAAGACAGCCGCGACGGGCAGGTACACATAGGGGAAGTAGGAGAGTGTCACGATCAACACCGCTCCCGCGTACCCCTCGACGTGCGGGGTCAGCGACACCCAGACGTAGCTATTGACGAACGATGGCACCGCCAGCGGCGCGACCAGCAGGACGCTCCAGAAACGCCGGAACGGAAGATCGGTGCGCTCGGTGAGCCAGGCCGTCCCCACGCCGATGGCCGCACACGCGAGGACCGTGGCCGCCGCCAGACGGGTCGTGTTGAAGAACAGCTCGCCGACGCGCGGCCGGACCAGGAGCCGGTACGCCTCGCTCCATCCCGTCGCCACCGTGTAGGACACCACGAAGAACAGCGGGATCAGCATCACCAGGGTCACAAGCAGCGCAACGGCGCGGAGACGCAGAAGCGGGGACGCGATCTGTCGCGTCCCCAGCCCGACCGTGGGAGCCGAACGACGAGCATCCGCCGGGTGTGCCAGCGGCGGATGCCCGGCGCGAGCGTGAGCCATGCCTAGTGGACCATGTCTAACGAGCCATACTCAGATCAGACCGGCGTCCTGCATCAACTCGATGACTTCAGGGCCGTTGAGCTTCGACACGTCGACGCTTGGCGCATCCAGCTCGTCGAGCGGCTTGAGCCTGGGGTTGGCCGGTGCGTTGATGCCGATTGGATACTCCATGGCCTTGCTGTTCGCCAGGAGCGTCTGCCCCTGGATCCCATTCAAGTATGCGACGAACTGCTGAGCTTCGCGCGGGTGCTTGCTCGACTTGAGCACACCGGCCCCTGATACGCTCACGAACGCCCCGGGATCCTGGTGTCCAAAATAGTGTAGCTCCGCGTTGGAGCTGTTTGCCCCGGACTCCGCTCGGTCGGCGTACCAGTAGTAGTGGTAGATGATCCCGGCCGGGATCTCGCCGGCGTTGACGGCGCGTAGGATCGCACCGTTGCCCTGGTAGAGGCGCGCGTTCGTCTTGAGTCCATTCAGCCAGTCACGTGTGGCGTCCGTGCCCTTGAGCTGCAAGACTGCGCTCACGATCGCCTGGAAGTCGGCGCCAGCCGGCGCGATCCCGACCCGGTCCTTCCACTCAGGCTGCTGGAGCTCCATGATCGACGCCGGGAGTGAGTTCGCAGGCAACAGCGACGGGTTATACACCAGTACTGTCGAGCGGGCAGCCATGCCGGTCCAGTCGCCTGACGGCGACGAGAAGCGTGGTGGAACCTGTGCCAGCGTCGCCGGATCGATCTGGGCGAACAGTCCCTTGTTGGCCACCACGGTCATCGCCGGCGAGTTCTCGGTGATGAACACGTCGGCCGGCGAGCCCGCACCTTCTTGAACGATCTGATTCGCCAGCTCGAAGTCCTTCCCCGAGCGGACGTTCACCTTGATGCCGGTGAGCTTCGTGAAGTCGGCCACCCAGGCTTCGGCGAGCGGGACATGCTGGGCGTTGTAGAGGGTCAGGGTCACGTCGGACGCGGGTACAGGCGCCGCCGCTACCGGCGAGGCAGCCGACACCGGGGAGGCCGCCGGGGCGGGCGACGCCGCTGCCGGTGAGACCGATGCGGAGGGCGATGCCGCCGCGGCCGGCGATGCGGCGGGCGAGACCGCTGCCGGGGATGCGGCCGCTGGAGACGCAGCGGCCGCCGCCGCGGGTGACGACGGCGCGCTCGTCGCGGCGGCAGCGCCGGTCGTCGGCTTCGGTGGGGTCGTGCCGCCACCGGTGCACGCAGCGAGCAGGCCCATCACGGTGAGGGCGGTCAGAAGGATCGCGGCCCGGGGTAGAGCCAGTCGATGAGGGCGCATCGTCAACCTCGATGTTAGTCGCTGCTATGTGGGAGTATTAGTATTGGCTAAGAGAGACGCTCCAATCTTACTCCGCGCCTGGCCCGCGCGCAAGGGTCGAGCCGTGCAGAGAACGTCCTCATGGCAGATGTTCGCGGAATGCTCCTGCGCGCCGCTGGCCGAGCCTGCACCGATTCCAGGATAAATCTCACCGGCGCTCTGACTACGACCGCGTAGATCGCACCCTGATGTTGCGCCGAGGCGGCTGCACGCCGCCGGCACTTGGGCGCACGAAATCGGCCGCCGTCGCCGTAAGCCTGGGGCTCTCGGGAAGTCCGGGCAGCGGATCGGTGTTGTCGGGAGAGGAACCACACTTTCAGCGGGTGACCGCTCCGTGCCCGGTCACCCCGAATGTTGGGAGGGCATCGCCTTGACCCACGAGCAAGCGCTCGAGTTTGTTCGCCGAAACAGCCGCGCTGTCCTGGCCACCATCAAGCGGGACGGCCGACCCCAGTTGTCGAACGTCGTCTATACCCTTGACGACGACGGGTTGATCAAGATCTCAGTCACCCGGGATCGCGCGAAGACCCGCAATGTGCTGCGCGATCCGCGAGCGTCGCTCTCGATCGTCGCCGACACCTGGAGCGACTACCTGGTGGTGGAGGGTACCTGCGCGGTCCGCGAGACGGATGTGCTGCCAGAGTTACGTCACATCTACGAGCGCATCCGTGGCGGGCCGCACCCCAACTGGCAGGAGTTCGACGCGGCGATGGTCCGCGATGGGCGGGTCGTGCTTGCTATTACCGTCGACCGCCTGTACCCCCTCGACCGCTCGTAACCTGCCCCACCTCCTGTCAGCCGGCCGGGGTGAGGGTCCTGCGAGGTAACCTCCCCCGCGCTGCACGCGGCCCTCTTTCAGCACGAAGGTTGGATGGGGGGCAACACCGTCGCCGTTGCGGGCGCGAGAGATTCAACGGCGCCGGCGATGCACGTTGCGGGTGAGGAGCAGAGCGTGTACCTCGTCGCGGGTCGGGAGCGATGGCTGGGCGCCCCAACGCGTGGTGGCGAGCGCGCCGGCTGCCGAGGCCGCTTGCAGCGCACCGTTGATACCGAGGTCGGGCAGCGTAGCGGCCAGTGCGCCGAGGAACGCGTCACCGGCCGCCGTCGAATCGACGCTTGGAACTCGGAATGGAGCGACGTCCACGTCCTGCTCCGGCGTGATGAAGCGGGCGCCCCGCTCCCCGAGCGTCAGGACGATGGCCCGAACTCCCCTATCGAAGAGTTCGGTGTGGTGTCCCGAGCCGTGAGTCAGCACCTCGATCTCGCTCTCGTTGACCACGAGGTACGCTAACCCGTCCAGCACTTCGTGCGGAAGGGCGCGGACAGGGCTCGGGTTCAGGAACACGGACACTCCCGCTTCGCGAGCGATCTGTGCCGTCATGACGACCGTCTCCATTGGCACTTCGAGTTGGAGCAAGACGGCGTCGCTGCCTGTGATGACGTCGCGCGCCGCCAGCACGTCGTCCGGCGTCAGCCGCATGTTCGCGGCGGCCACCACCACGATCGTGTTGGTGCCGCTCGGGTCGACGGTGATGATCGCCGTGCCGGTCGGTCCCTCGGCCCGGCCGATGTGGCCGATCTCCACACCCGAACGCAGCAACTCGCCCACCAGCATTCGGCCGGCCTCGTCAGTCCCGACTTTAGCGACCAGCGCGACGCTCGCGCCCATCCGCGCCGCCGCGAGCGCTTGATTGGCGCCCTTGCCGCCCCCAAACCGCTGAAGGTCCGTGCCAAGGACCGTTTCGCCGCGCTCGGGCAGACGCTCGGCGGTGACGACGAGGTCCAGGTTGATGCTTCCTACCACGGTCACCCGTGCGGCCATCCGAACGCCTCCTATCGGGGCTCGATCTGGTGTGGCGGCGATTATAGCCGGCGCCTTGGAGGCCACCGGTGGAATCCATTGGGGCGGGGGTACAATTCCTGGGCGAATGATGGAGGATGACTCGATGACGACGACGCGCGTGACGCTGGCCTACGGTCGGACCGGCCTGAAGGTCGATCTGCCGGCCGATCGGACGACGGTGATCGAGCCGCGCTTCCTGCCGACCGTACCCGACGAGGCCGCCGCGCTCCGTCAGGCCATGCGCGAGCCGTACGCCTCGGCGTCGCTGCGCCAGCGGGTGCCGGCTGGAGCGACCGTGGGCATCGTGGTCTGCGACGTGACTCGCGCCACCCCGACAAGCCGCATCCTGCCCGTCATCCTGTCCGAGATCGACCACGTCGATCCGGCCAACGTGACCATCTTCATTGCCACCGGCACCCACCGTGCCAATACCCCGGCCGAACTGGAGCGGATGCTCGGGCCGGAGATTGCCCGCGGCTACCGGGTCGTCAATCACGACGCCTTCGACCTGTCGCGGCACCGCCGCCTTGGCGACACGTCGTCGGGTGGTCCGATCTGGATCGACCGCGACTTTCTCGATCGAGACGTCAAGATTCTGACCGGCTTCATCGAACCGCATCTGTTCGCCGGCTTCTCCGGCGGCCCCAAGATGATCGCGCCGGGGCTGGCCGCCATCGAGACGGTTCACCATCTTCACGGCCCGAAGATGATCGCCGATCCGCGCGCCATCTGGGGTATCACGGTTGGCAACCCGATGCACGACGCCATCCGCGAGATCGCCTCGGTCGTGAAGCCGGATTTCACCCTTGACGTGACGCTGAACAAGGATCACGGCATCACCGCCGTCTTTGCTGGCGACCTGTTCACGGCGCATCGGGCCGGCTGCGCCTTTGTGAAGGACACGGCGATGCAAGCCGTCGACCTGCCCTACGAGGTCGTCATCACCACCAATAGCGGCTATCCACTCGACCTCAACCTGTATCAAGCGGTCAAGGGGATGTCGGCAGCGAACCAGATCGTTGCCGACGGCGGCACGATTGTAGCGGCTGCCGAGTGCTCGGACGGGCTGCCTGAATTCGGGAGTTACAAGGACATCCTCGAGCTTGGCCGGACTCCAGATGCGCTGCTCGACCTGATCGCGAGCGACGGCTTCCAGATGCACGACCAGTGGCAGGTGCAGGTGCAGGCTCAGATCCAGCGCCGCGCGGCAATCCTCCTCCATACCGATGGATTGACCGACGAGCAGATCGCGCGGGCGCATCTGGAGCGCTGCGAGGACATCGCCAGCGCCGCCGAGCGCCTCCTCGACCGTGCCGGCCCATCGGCTCGTCTGGCGGTACTCCCCCAGGGTCCGCAGACCATTCCCTACGTTGCCCGCTGATCGCCACGGAGCCGAGCAGTCCGCTGCGCGCCAGCACGTCGCCTCCAGTGGTTGCGCCGGGCGCATGACTGGGCCGCTTTCGGGTCACCTCGGGTCATCTCGGGGCAGCGCAGGCCAACAGGCCGCTGCCCTGGTTGGACGTATCAGCGATGACCGACACGCGGTCTGAGAACACGAGTACGAGGATCCCGAGGCACGCTGAGGTCGTGGTGATCGGCGCCGGGTTGGCCGGGCTGGCAGCGGCCGTGACGCTGGCCGATGCTGGGATCGACGTTCAGGTGCTGGAGGCCAGGCCACGCGCCGGCGGACGGGTCCAGACCCTCCGCGACCCATTCGACGGCCATCTCTTTGCTGAGGCTGGCGGGGAGTTCATTTCGCCGGGGCACGCCATCCTCCAGGCGTTCATGGATCGGTTCAGGGTTCAGCGTAGCCCGATTCCCTGGAGCGGGCGCCTCTTCGACCTGGCCGGCAGGCGTGCACGCGGCGACGGGTTGGGGGCGTTTGGTTCGCTCGAAGCAGCCGACGCGGCGCGCATCGAACGCATGAACCGCGAGCTTGGCCGGCGCGTCCCAGATCCCGGACAGCCCTGGAGTGGACCCGACGCGGCCGACCTGGACGCGGAATCGGTGGGCAACTGGCTCGACGGCCTCCCCCTGGGGCCAGTCGCGCGGGCGCACGAGCGAGTCTGGCGGCTCGTGGACTACGGGATCGAACCGGAGCAGTTCTCGCTGCTCCAGCTTGCCCGCGACGAGCGCATCATCGAGCGTTCGCCCGATGGCCCGGGCGAGCGGGCAGTCGGCGGGATGGACCGCCTACCTCGTGCGATGAGTGCCCAGCTTGGACCGCGCATCCATCTGAGCGCCCCGGTCAGCGGGATCGCCCACGCCGCTGACGACGTGTCGGTCACCTATACTCACGATGGCGCCGAGCACGAGATGTGCGCCGAGCGCGTGGTGCTCTGCTTGCCTCTGTCCGCAGCGCGGCACCTACGGATCGTGCCCGAGCTTTCTGTCGAGCAGCGTGCCGCCTGGGACGCCGTGCACTATGGCAGCGTGCTCAAGGTGCTACTCCAGTGCCGCCGTCGCTTCTGGCGCGATACGGGCGTCGGCGGTGTCTTCTGCGACGACCCGCCCTTCACCGCCTACGATGCCACGGCCAACCAGCCGGGCGAACGCGGTATCCTGGCCGTGTACACGGCCGGGCGGCTCGCCCGTGAACTCGCTCAGGAGTCAGACGAGCGCCGCGCCGAACGCTGCCTGGTCTGGCTCGAATGCTTGTTCCCGGGCTGCCGCCAGGAGGTCGAGCGCGCGGTCTCGACCTCCTGGGACACCGAGACCGGCTCACTTGGAGCGTACTCGTACTTCCCGCCCGGTGGCGTCACTCAGGCAGGCGATCTGCTGGCCCGGCCGATCGGTCGACTCCACGTCGCGGGCGAGCACACGAGCCGCTGGCAGGCGACGATGAACGGTGCGCTCGAAAGCGGTCTGCGCGCGGCCAGAGAGATCCTGGCACACCGCGGATAGCGTGCGGGTACGGGCAGGGGCTTCGGGCAGCGCTCCTACGCTCCGCCCCTCGGCCACGCCCTATCGGGCTTTCGGCCGGTCAACCAGGCAGCGAGTAGTGCAGGAGCGTCACGCCGGCGGTGGCGTAGTTCTGGATATCCGCGGCAACTGCTGCACCCTGTGGCGACTCGAGTGCCGCGAGCGTCGCCGCTTCGTCCACGAACTCGAGTTCGGCGACACAGAAATAGGGCGAGTCCGGTCTGATCGGCGCTCGCACGTCGAAACTCCAGACGAAGCGGCGCAGGCCCGGCAATTTCTGGGTGAGGGGGACGTGAATCGCTTCGAAGTAGTCCTTGAACTGCTCGGGGTCGGCGGGCCAGCGGTAGAGCACCAGCATGCGGTGCATCGCGTCACGTCTCCTCGCCCAACGGCACTCGTGCCAGGGAACGTCATCGAGTGGCCGCAAGGAGCGGGCCAGACAGGACGAGCGCATCGACTCCACCGTCGGACGAAATCCGAGCGGACCGATCCCAGGCGCTCGCGGCCACTGAACGCCACGTCACCGCCGTTTTTCGTCGTCCTCGGGCAGGGACGCGTGGCGGGACGGGCGGCGGGTCCAGGCACCCGCCGCCTGCGCGTTGACGAGGGTCAGCGGTTGCCGCGCCGCTCGCGCGGCAACCAGGCGTCCAATCCAGCCACGGTCTCGCCCGCCGGTACGTACTCCAGCGCGACGTAGCCCTTATAGCCGGACTCGTCGATGGCCTTCAGCACATTCGCGTAGTTGATTTCCCCGCTGCCCGGCTCGTGGCGACCGGGGTTATCGGCGACCTGGAAATGCCCGATCTTGTCGACGTTGTTCCGGATCGTGTCGATCAGGTTCCCTTCCATGATCTGCATGTGGTAGATGTCGTACTGGAACTTGACCGCCGGACTACCGACCTCGTCGACGATTGCGAACCCAAGCTTCGAGGTGTCGAGGAAGTAGCCGGGGGTCTGCACCGTGTTCAGCCCCTCGGACATCAGGGTGACGCCTGCGTCTTCGCAGAGGGGGGCGGCTCGCTTCAGGTTCTCGACGACCGTCTTGCGAGCTTCGTCGACGCTGACGCCCTGTGGAATCTTGCCGGCCAGCGCATTCAGGAGCGTCGTCCCGAGCCGTGGCGCGATCGCGAGGGCGTCCTTGACGCTCTGGTGGAACCGCTCTTTCTGTGCGGGATCGCACAGATAGCCGCGCTCGCCACCGGCGAAATCGCCGGCGTCGGTGTCGAACAGGATCATCGTCTGCCCGTTCGACTTTAATTCCCGCTCGATCGCGTCGAGATCGAAGTGGAACGGGAACAGCATCTCGACGTGGGTGAAGCCAGCCTCGGCGGCCGCCTTGAACCGCGCGAGCTGATCGACTTCCGGAAACATCAACGAGAGATTGGCCGCGAAGCGCATCGCTTGCCTCCCGCTGGCAATGCTGGCAGACCGACCCCGCCGCGTCAAGCGGCGAGTCTGAGGTGTAAGGATCTGGGGGAGAGCCCTCACCCTGGCCCCACCTGGCAAGAGTGGGTGTGCGGCGGCGCGGCAGTTGCGTTTCACCCGTCCATGCCCCGCGTGCACCCACACATCAACCAGATGATGTCGGGGAGGCGCGACACCGCATCGACTCGCGGGGGGGCGCGGCCGATTCGTCTGGAGAAGGTGGCAACCACCACCCGGGCCGCCGGCGAACGAGTCTTAGTTGGCGAGCGCCGACGACGCCTGGCGCATCAGGCAGGTCTCCGCACGGGCACGCAACTGCGAAACGCTGAACGGTTTCGGCAGAAAATCGGTCGCTCCGGCATCGAATGCCGCGCTGGCGGTGGCTGGCTCCCCGTCTACGGTCACCAGGATGATCGGGACAGCAGCGGTCTTTGGGTCTCGCCGAAGCTCACGGCAGGCCGCGTAGCCGTCGACGACCGGCATCCGCGCATCCATGATGACGGCGTCAGGGCGCTGTTGGCGCGCTTTCAGCACGGCCTCACGGCCATCCGTCGCAATCTCGACCCGGAAATCATCCTGGAACGCTTCGCGCAAGGCACCCACGAGCGCTCGATCGTCCTCGGCAATCAGGATGCGAGGTCGGCGTCGCACCAACTCTATCCTCACTGGTTCCTGTCACAGTCGGATGGCACTGTCACGGGTAGGGCCGCCGATGCGTCGTCACTCAGCACCTCATCGTGGGGAACGTTGTGGCACCTCGTTCGGGGACGCCTCGTCGATTCGTCTACTCGTGGTCTCGCTAAGGCACAGCCCGTGCCAGATCGCCCGTCACTCGAAAGCGCCGGCAGAATCGGCGCCCTAGAGCTCGAGCTCCTGGCCCTCGGCCGCGCCGAACACCTCTAGCGTGCCGCCGGCCTCAGTCACCCGGTTCTGACAATAGGCGACGATCTCGTCGATCATCGTGTCGTCGTGCAGCGGATCGTGGTGGAAGAGCGCTAACTGCTTCGCACCTGCAAGCAACGCGACGTCGGTGACGTAGTCGGCGCTGCCGTGCCCCCACCCGATCTTCTTGGGATACTCGTTGGGCATGTACTGGGTATCCTGGATGACCAGATCGGCGCCCGCGATCCACTCGATGAGCCGGCGGTCCCCCACGTGCACGACCCCATCGCGCAGCCCTCGGCCGATCCGCTCGGGCGGCGGATCGGTTCCAAAGAGGGCGAGCCCATACGGCTCGTGATCGCTCACGTAGGCGAGGCTGCGCCCATCGGCCTCGATCCGATAGCCCATGCAGATCGACGTATGGTTGAGGTAGTGGGTGCTGATCCGAGCGCCTGCGACCGCGAACGACTCTTCCAGTAGCTCGCGGTAGCGGATGTCGGCGGGGAGGTCGTTCAGGGTGACTGGGAAGTAGGTGTATTCCATCTGACCGGCCATCACGTCTTCCAGGCGCTTGTCGATGTTGCGGGCCGCGTAGATGGTCAGACGATTGTCCGGGACAAAGGCCGGCGGGAAGAACGGAAACCCCGAGATGTGGTCCCAGTGGGTATGGCTGAGCAGGATGTGCGCGTCGATGGGCTGCTGCGCAACCAGGGATAGGCCAAGCTCGCGGATGCCGGTGCCGGCGTCGATGATGAACAGGTCGTCATCCGAGGTGCGGATCTCGACACACGCACAGTTACCGCCGTAGCGAATCGTGCGCGGCCCAGGTGACGGGATCGACCCGCGCGTCCCCCAGAACTTGACCCTCATCACGGCCTCCAGCCGCGCGCGGCCCACCCGACCGGCGCGTGCTGGTGTATACGCATTTCGCGTGACGGTGTCAAAAGACCCTCGCTTGGGCCACGCTGAATCAGACGGACGGCGAACTGCCGGCAAGGTCCGATAACGCCGCCGGAATCTCCGGCAGCAGATCCGAGGCCAGCAGCGTGCGCCCTCCCCGCCGCGCGAGAACGCGCCGTGCTGCAATCGCGTGCACCACGACCGCGAGTCGAGCCGCGTCGTCTGGCGCCATCTGCTGCGCGATGAGCCCACCTAGCAGCCCGGCCAGGACGTCGCCAGTCCCCGCTGTCGCCAGCGCCGGGTTCGCGTGCGGATAGACCCAGGCGCCACCGAATGGCGTGGCGACGGTCGTGAACGGTCCCTTGAGGACGACCACCTGTCGCCACACGCTGGCCGCCTCGCGCGCTACGTCCCAGGGTGCGGCATCGTCCGGCAGGCGATCCACGCCGAGCAGCGCGGCCATCTCGCCGGCATGCGGGGTGAGGACGTGGCCGGGCCCGATCTCCCGCCACCAGTGCTCCCAGCCGGTCAGGAGGTTCAGCGCATCGGCATCAATCGCACACGGGACCGGTCGCTGAGCGGCCATGTTCCGTGTGAGCAGCCGCTGCAAGAAGCGGCCGGTCGTATCGGCGCGGCCGAGCCCCGGCCCGACGACGAGTGATTGATGGGCTGGTAACAGGTCTGCAAGACGATCGGCCATCGGCTCAGGATCGCCGTCTGTATCACGGATCAGAGGGTAGGTGGCTTCGGGCAGCATGCCTGCCAGCACGCGCTGGACGACGCGTGAGGCCGCCACTGCCACAAGCCCGCACCCTGCCCGTGCGGCTGCTGATGCCGTGAGGCAGGCGGCCCCGATGAACTGGTCCGAGCCGGCCACCACGAGGGTCCGTCCCAGGCGGTACTTGTGGGCGTCGATCGGCCGGTCAGGCACCAGCGACGCGGCGACGGCTTCATCGAGCACGTGGACGCGATAGTGGCCGTTCGCGCCGCTCGGCAAGCCAATCGGGCGCGGCTCCAGTTCTCCGACCAGCGACGCGGCAGGAAAGCGGAGCAGCCCTGCCTTGACCGCGCCGAACGTCACCGTCACGTCAGCCCGTACGGCTGCCCCCGGCACCGCGCCGGTGTCGGCATCGATGCCGCTCGGCACGTCGACAGCGACGACCAGGAGGTCGGGGCAGGCCGCGCGAGCCGCGCTGAGCGTGGTCGCGATCTCGGCCACCCCCGGCCGCATCGGACCGTGACTGCCCACGCCAAGCAGGCCATCGAGGACGACGCGGCAGCCTGCCAGTGCAGCCGAGAGCGCCCGAAACCCCGCCTCGGCGTCGGCAGTCTGACAGGCAATCCCCTCAGCGGCGAGGTCGCGCAGCTCCTGGTCTGTGAGGGCATGGCGCGGCCCGAACCAGAGCGCGACGGTATGGCCGAGCGCGCCGAGCCGCCGCCCGGCCACCACAGCATCACGGCCGTTGTTGCCAGCCCCGACGAGCGCCACGATGCGCGCCCGCTCACCGGGCCTGAGCCGCGCCGCGACGGCGTCGGCCACAGCGAGGCCTGCCCGCTCCTGGAGGACGTGCTCGGGAGTGCCAGCCTCGACGGCAGCCTGCTCCAGTGCCCGCATCTCTTCGACCGAGACGATGGCGAACGGCTCAGGCATATCGGCCGACCTTCGAAGCTACACGCGCCAGAGGCAGGCGCGAGGCGGGCGGCGCCGGGGCGATTGCTGCCCCGGTGAGCGCCGCGGGTAGCGTAATGCCCCTCACCCTGACCACCAGGCTGCGCACTACGGGCGGCTGAGCACGACGTCGTATGCGCCGAGCGACGACGTCACCGGGCTGTTCGGGTTGGTGCTGGCGTGCGCTCGCTGGAAGGCGTCCCCCTCTCGCCACGTCTCGAACGCGGCCTTGTCCCGCCAGTGCGTGACTACCAGGTACTCACCGCCTGCTTCGGCACGCAGCAGATCGAACGAGACGAACCCATCGACCCCCTGCATGCCGCCGGCCTGGCGGCTGAAGCCCTCTTCCAGTCGGGCGGCGTACTCACTCGGCACCTGGAGCTTATTGATCGCGACGAACATCCTGCTCTCCTTCAGTTCCCGCATTCGGATCGGCCATCGGCAGCGACACGATCGACCGCCCCTTTTGCGCAGTGTGCCCAGCACCTCTCCGTGCCGCCTGGGCAGCCTTCTTCAGTACGCGCAACCGGCCCCGCAGCCCATCGACCACCATGCGCCGGTCGGCGGCTGGCTGGCGGCGGTTCGCGCGGGTGACCTCCATCGCTCGCCGCAGAACCCGTTCCGCGTCCTCGAAGCGGCCCTGGCGCTCGTAGGCGGAGACGAGGCGGCCGTAGGGCCAGTCACCCTCGAAACCCTCAGCGATGTTCTGCTCGTAGAGGGCGAGCGCCTCGTCGGTGCGGCCTTCGTGCTCCAGCGTCATGCCGTCGAGGTTGCGGCGGGTCTGCACCTCGAGCCGCGCTCGCTCCTCGTCCGACAGTGGCTCCGGATCTCGGGATCTCGGCACGATCGTCAGTCCTACCGGTAGCCTACCGAAACGCCACGCAGCCGAAGGTCACCGACCCGGCCCCGTCGCGGTCGATCCATTGATCGTAGTGGAGTACCTCGCCTGTCGACGGCCCGAGCAGGCGTAGCAGCGCATACATCGGCGCGAGCCCGCAGATGCGGCGCGGGCCGCCCACCGCGTGGCTCTCACCAGCCATGCCCGGACCCGGCTGCTCGTCGACGACCTGGTGGTAGTAGCCATCGGCGTCGCCGGCCGCGATCCGTTCGAGCATGGCCAGGTCGCCGGCGCGGACACGCTCCGCAAAGCGCCGGTCGACGCGGGCTGTATCGCCGAACTGCGGCCCGACGTGCGCGAAGTCGGCCCCGGCGATGAAGCAGACCCGGCGGCCATCCTCGTCGATGGTCTCGGCCAGCGCAGCGAGGAACTCCTCAGTCGCCGGGTCGTCGCGGGGGGTCGCATCGTCGGGCAGCCGGTAGGGCGGCACGGCCAGAATCGGCACCACCGCCGCGGACCCCGCCCCGCCGGAATGCTCCAGATAGCGGAGGTAGACTGCCTGGAACTCGAGCGAGTGCTCCTGCCGATGGGACAACTCCGCCCCAAAGATATCGAACGGGGCACGCCGCGCAAGACGTTCGAGGAAGGCCGAGTCCGCACCGACCGGTCCGAACGGCGTGTCGTACGGGCGAGCAGTCGCCGCGAACGGGTAGCTCATCGGCTGGTGGCACGTTCCGAGCAGCACGTACAGGTCGGCCGGCTCGCACTCGGCGAGGGCAGCGTAGCCCCAGGCGTAGGAGTGTCCGCCCCGATGCAAGTCGATGTGCGGCGCGATCAGGCCCCGCAAACAGGGACGAGTGACCGGCCCGGGGCGCCGCCCTGGGCCGCCCGCCATGGTGTAGCGAGCGTCAAGGAACTGACGTAGCGCGTCCGGATCGCCAGGATAGGCGCCGCCAGCGTGCACAGCAGCGCGAGTCGGACGAGCCCGAAACTCGTCTCGCTGCCGTTCGAGACGGGTGTGGTAGCGGGGGCTGTCGAGCAGGTTGGCGGCGTCCAGTTGGGCGACGAACTGGTCAAACTCGCTCGCCGCGATTCGTGCGCCGGTCTGACGCGCAAATGCCGCTCGAACGGCGGCCGGCGTGCGGGAGCCATCGAGCAGGCTCGCCAGGACGACGCCGGCCGCCGACAGCACCACTTGATTGGCGGCCGGATCGTCACGGTCGTAGAGGCAGAAGACCTCCTCGCCGTCGAGACGCGCGGCATCGACGGCCGGGCGGAGCCGGGGGCACGGCTCGCCCGCCGAGGCCTTCATCCCGGTGTCCGCGTCGTCCCCTATGCCCACCGGTCCACGACCGCGTTGCGCAGCACTCCGACTCCCTCGACTTCAACCTCAACCACGTCGCCCGGCTTCAGCGCCTCGGGGGGCGTGCGGGCGAACCCGACCCCGTCTGGCGTACCGGTCGCGATGATGTCGCCCGGCTCCAGCGTCATGCCTGCCGAGAGCGACTCGATGGTGGTCGCAACATCAAAGATCATGTGACGAGTGTTCGAATCCTGCTTGGTCTCGCCGTTGACCCGGGTCAGGATCCGAAGGTTCTGGACGTCTGGCACCTCGTCCCGGGTCACAATCCACGGTCCGAGCGGGCAACTTCCGTCGATGCTCTTACCCTTCAGGAACTGCCCACCATGCTGGCGCTGCACGTCGCGGACCGACACGTCGTTCAGGCAGGTGTAGCCGAAGACATGCTCGAGCGCCCGCGCCCTGGGGATATCCTTGCCACCCTTCCCGATCACGACCGCAAGCTCGGCCTCCCAGTCCCACGCGTCCGAGAGACGGCCGTCGAACGGGATCGCGTCCTCCGGCCCGATGACGGCCGTCACCGTCTTGGTGAAGAAGACCGGGTACCTGGGCAGTTTGACCTCGACGCCGCGCGCCCGCGCTCCCTCGGCGACGTGCTCGCTGTAGTTGAGCCCGAGCGCGAAGACGTTCTTGCGCGGGCGCGGGATCGGCGCGAGCAGCCGCACCCTGCGCCGCTCGAGCAGCCCGCCGGCCTCGACCTCGGCGCGCTCGACGGCCGCCCGAGCCCGCGCCCAGGCCGGCTCACCCGCCGCAAGGAAGTCGATCGTGTCTGACGGGACATCGGCAGCGGCCGACAGATCCAGAATCTGTTCGCCGAGCACGGCGCCGATTCGCTGCCCCGCACCGTCGTCGAACGTCACCAATCGCATCGCTGCGCTCCAGTCGAGGAGCGGCGGCCGTGTCATGGCACTCGCCGCTCGGGTCTTGGGACGCCGGGCCGCCCGGCCGTCTGCCGCTCAGTCCGGTCACCCTGCTAGTATGGCAGGGACGCGCGGTAATGCTGGCCCTCCGAATGAACGCCTGTCAAACCTGGCCGCCAGACCGGCGTGGACTGACGACTGTAGACGCGCTCGACGAGGCGAGAACGGGCGCACTCAACCAGATCTCTGCCCCAGAACGCTAGCGGTCGCGACGCGGCGGCTGGTAGCATGCGCTTCGAGAGTACGACGGAGGCAGACGCTCCAGGTCAGCACCGACACGGGCAGCAGCGAGAATCACGAGCAACGCGAGCGCCAGGCCCGGCATCAGCCGGGTGACGAGGCGGGGGTCGATCGAAAGACTCGGCGGATGGCCCCCCGGCCGGCACGGTCGTCACGAGCGGAGCAAACCAGGGCGGCGACGCCCTGACAAAGGCCGCTCGACGTGCGACGGGTCTCACGTACCCGCCTGTTGCCCCATTCGGCAGTCCCTCCCCGTCGCCCAGATGTGGGCGGCCGGGCGCAGGCCGCTGAGACGGCGCGTTGAGCCGGTCGTGCCGGAAGGGGCCAGCCGATGTGTGGCATCTTTGGCTACGTAGGCGCGCGCCACGACGCGTCGCAGATCGTCCTTCACGGGCTGAAGCAGCTCGAGTACCGAGGCTACGACTCCTGGGGCATCGCCGTGCCCAACGGCGAGCGCGTCCTGGTCGAGAAGCGAACCGGCAAGATCGGGCAGGCCGAGACGAGTCTGCCGACGAGCACCATCGGGCTCGGGCATACCCGCTGGGCCACCCACGGCGGCGTCACCGACACCAACGCCCACCCCCACCTGGACTGCTCGGGCCGTCTCGCCATCATCCATAACGGTATCGTCCAGAACCACCGCGACCTGCGTCGCGAACTGCGCGATCGCGGTCACACCTTCCGCTCCGAGACCGACACCGAGGTGATCGCCCACCTCCTCGAAGACGAGCTTGCCGCCACCCCTGCGAGTGGCGTACGGCTCGTTTCGGCCCTGATGGCCACCTTCCGTCGACTTGAAGGACTCAACGCTATCGCCGCTCTCGACATCGCGAGTGCGAGTCTGGCTGCCGCCAAGAGTGGCTCGCCCCTCACCCTCGGCTGGGCCGCCGACGGCGCGCTGCTCGCCTCGGACTACTCGGCGCTGCTCGAACATACCCGCCAGATGACGTTCCTCGACGAAAACCAGGCCGCCCAGCTCTCCCCTGACGGCATCGTCCTCTACGACGTCACCACTGGTGCGGAGATCGAGCCGGTCGTCACTCAGGTCGAGTGGGCGGCCGAGCAGGCCGAACTGCAGGGCTTCCCAGATTTCATGAGCAAGGAGATCCAGGAGCAGCCGCACGTGTTGCGCCGCATCGCCCGCGAGCGTCAGCACGAAGCCGCCCAGTTGGCCCAGATGATCCGCGAGGCCCAGGAGACGCACCTGGTGGGGTGCGGTACGGCCGCTCACGCCGCGCTGGCCGGCCAGTACCTGCTGGCGCGCGTCGCCGGCCGCCGAGCCTTCTTCGCCAACGGCTCCGAGTTCGCCTACCTCGAAAAGTTCCTCGGGCCGGGCGCGCTGGCCGTCGCGCTCTCGCAGAGCGGCGAGACGATCGACGTGATCGACTCAGTGCGGGCGGCGAAACGGCGCGGCACCCGGATCGCGGCGCTGGTCAACGTCGAGGGTTCCACCCTCTACCGCCTCGCGGACCATGCCATCCTGCTCGGAGCCGGGCCGGAGCGCTGCGTACTGGCGACCAAGAGCTTCACGGCCAAGCTGGCGGTGATGCTCCTGACGGCACACGCCCTCACTGGCCGGACCGCCGAGGCCGCCGCGCTGATCGAGCGCGCGGCGACCGAGATCGAGGCGCTGCTCTCGGACTGGCGGCGCGACTTCATCCGTCAGATCGCCGAGCGGATCTACCGGCAGGAGCATCTGTACGTCATCGGGCGCGGCCCGAGCTACCCGCTCGCACTGGAGGCGGCGCTCAAGGTGAAGGAGGTCAGCTACGTCCATGCGGAAGGGTTCGCCGGCGGCGAGTTGAAGCATGGCGTGATCGCGCTGATCGAGCAGGGTACCCCTTGCCTCGTCCTGGCCCCGAACGACGAGACGCGCGCCGACATCCTCTCGGGCGCGATGGAGGTGAAGGCGCGCGGCGGCCTGATCGTCGGGATCGGCCCCGAGAACGACGACGCCTTCGACCTGCACATCCCCGTCGCCGATCTTGGCGAGGCGTCCGGCCTGGTTCAGGCGGTCCCCGCGCAACTCCTTGGCTACTACCTGGCGCTGCTGCGCGGCCATGACCCCGACAAGCCCCGCAACCTCGCCAAGAGCGTCACCGTCAAGTGAGCGCGGCGTGCCCAGCAACGAGTACCATTTCGTCACCCGTTGGCGGGTTCGGGCCTCGATTCAGGAGGTCTCCGACATCCTGGGCGAGGCCGAGGCGCTGCCCCGCTGGTGGCCGTCTGTCTACCTCTCAACGCAGGTACTGAGGCCCGGCGACGAGCATGGCGTCGGCAAGGTCGTCAGTCTACATACCCGCGGCTGGCTGCCGTACACGCTGCGCTGGTGCTTCCGGGTGGTGGAGGCGAACCCGCCCCACGGTTTCGCACTCGAAGCCTGGGGGGACTTCGTGGGACGGGGAGTCTGGCGGCTCGTGCAACGCGGCCCCGACACGCTCGTGACGTACGACTGGAAGATCCGCGCTGATAAGCCGCTGTTGCGCTATGGCTCCCCACTCCTCAAGCCGATCTTCGCCGCCAATCATCGCTGGGCGATGGCGCAAGGCGTGAGAAGCCTGCGCGCTGAGATCGCCCGACGCCACCGCACGCCGGCGTCGTAGCGGCTCCCTCACGCACGGCCCCCGCTCCCACACGGGAGCGGGGGCCACAGGATTACGCTGCTTCAGAGTGCTTCTTCGTTCCCTCAACTGGCACGTCTGGCGCCGGCTGCTCGAAGCGTTCCTCCAGGAAACGCCGGTTCGCGAGCAGACGGTCGAGGTCACCTCGCTGGAGGTTCTGGGTGATGTCGTCCAGTTTCGTATCGAGGAGCTGAAGCTGACCACGTAACTCTTCGAGAGCGGTCTTGCCTGCACTCGGAATGACCGGATCGTCGTCGCCCGGCAATGCCAGGTACGCCTCGACGGTGCGCGGCAAATAGTCTGCGACAGTCTGCCGCACCAGGTGAAGGTCGTGCGAGAACGGTGGGAAACGGTCGGCGTGCGCGAGCAGCACATCCGCCTTGTGCCGAATCTGCTCCACCTTCACCTGAACGTCGATGGGCAGTTCGCGCCGCGGCCGAGCCTCCGGTTGCGGTGTCGACGGACGCGCGCCCGCGCGGACGTCCTCCCGATTCCCCACCTCGCGACGGACGTCTTTTGCGCGAGCGGACGCCTGAGGCGCACTCGGGTAGGTCCATGGCGCCGCCCGCGTCGGCGGTCCAGGGCCGACACGCTGCCCTCGATGCGACCGATGACCGCCCCAGACCTCGGCCCGATGCGAGCAGTTCGCACGACGCGTCGCCCGCAGCAGCAGCCAGATTCCGAACAGGATCAGGAGCCACGGCAGGGCGTGGGCGAGCGCGAACACAGCCAGGGCGCCCACGGCGAGCATCGCCAGTACTCCGAGCGCCGCCACAAGCAAGAACAGCGCTAGCACCCACATCGCTCAGGCTCCTCCCTGGCTCGGCGGCAAGGATAACTCGCTCACCAGCCCGTTCGCCCTGGCTTGCGCGAGCTCCGCCGCACGAGCCCGCTCCACATACGTCTGCGCCTGCGTGATCTCCTTCGACAGATTATCGATCGTCGTCTTCATGCTGTCGAGCGCGGCCAGCTTGAACGTGTCGATCGCTTCAATTGTCGCATAGATGTTGTTGAAAGCCGCCTGGAGCTTCTCCACGTCGACGGTTGCGCTGGCCGCCTGCTGCTGGATCTCGGCCGTCTGCTGGCGCAGCATCTGCGACGTCGACTCGATGATGTTGCCGGTCGTCGTATTGAGCGCGCTGATCTGGTCCAGCACGAGCCGCTGATTACCAAGCGCGAGCGCGGCGATGACGGCGGTACGGAGCGCCGAGACGGTGGTGGTCGTGGCCCGTTCGACTCCCTTGACCAGTTCGACGTTGTTCTTACGGATCAGGTCGAGCGCCAGGTACCCCTGCACCGTCACGGACAGTTGGGTCAGCAGATCCTGTCGCTTCTGGCGCACGTAGAACAGCGCGTCTTCTTTGAGCGCCCGCGCCTTGTCCGGGTCGCGGGCCTCCACGTCGGCGATCTTCCTGGTGAGCGTATCGTCGAGCTGGGCCGCCATATAGGTGTACTGCTCGAGGCGGCGCTTCATCTCCCACAGGTGGGCCTTCTCCTGCTCGAGTGCGGCATTGTCCCGCAAGAGCTCGTCTTGTCCCCGATAGAGGCCAGCCACGATCGCTTCGATGTGCGATTGGGCAGATTGATACTTGCGGAAGTAGTCGCCGACCTGCGTGCCGAAGGGCGCCCGCCGGAAGAGGCCGTGCCGCCGTTTGAGGTGACGGGATGGGTCAAGTGCTTCGATCTGCTGACGCAACGAGAGCAGCGCGCCGGACACTTGCGAGCCCTGGGTCAGCGGCCCCTGTTTGAGTGCACTCGTCGGACGTTCGAGAAACCGGCTCGACGCCTCGGCCGAACGCCGAATCTCCTCGCTGCCCATCCGACCGATGGACGCGACTTTTTGCTCGAACTCGGGCGACTGCGCTTCGAGCGACGTCAACGAATCGACGTAGGCGTCCACGGCGGCACGGATTCGCTCGGCAGTAGCGTCGTCGACGCGCACGGTGGCAGCCGCCTGCTGTTGGGTGATCTGGGGCACCGGTGCGGGCGGCTCCAGGACTAACTCGCCGCCGGCCGGTTCCGCCCCAGGCATGTGTGCTGTCATCGAGAGCATCCTCCTCTTGACACTAGGACGTTACCGGCAGGCCGGAAGTTGCAGCTCCTGTGCACGAGCCAGCCGCTCACCAACCTATGGCATCGTCGTACGAGCGGGCCGTGCGCTCCATCGCGCCGGCCGGGACCACCAGCGGGAGCCGCTCGGTCGGGAGCCGCTCGGTCGGCTCGCACACATCGTCGGTTTGGGCACTGGTGACCCTCGATACACTCTCCTGCTGGTGTACGGTCATCGCCACAGGCCGCACACACGCCGTGGATGCACAGGGCGCATGGTTGTCGACAGAGCGCTCGTGATGCAAAGAGGGACACGGAGTGAAGCTATCGGCGCGAACGCTCGCACGGTCGTCGGCGCACTCTAACGGCTGGCGTCACTGGGCAGATCGCCCCAGCCACCGAGTTCAACCTACCCTTGCGGGGTCGTCGTTGCCGCCACACTCATCATAGCTGTCGTCGCCTGCCTGCTGTGCCTATCACGGTGGCAGCCAGCCCCGAACGGTACTCGGGTTACGGCTCGGGCGGGGACTGTGCGACGATGGCGCAGGGTCGTCGCTGCCCCGGCCGTCCTCATCGGCATCCCCGTTCTCGTCCGCCACGCGACCGCGAAGCCGGGAGACCTCGGGCGGGGCACACCCCGCGCCCGGCTTGTGGCGCCGTGTCCGGCCGCGCCTCTGGACGCCGGAGGGTCAGCAGAAGCAGCAACGGCGCGCTCCCTGGCTTCGACGCGTGCGGAGCGCTCACTCGATCTGGCTCCCCGACCAGGATTCGAACCTGGAACCTACCGGTTAACAGCCGGCCGCTCTACCGTTGAGCTATCGGGGAATGGCCCCGAAATCATAGCAAACGCTCAGACTGGCGTCCACCGCGGTTGACCCGATCGTTCACCCCGCCAGCCGCGCGCCTCACGGCCGCCTGGCGCAAGCACCGGGCCTGCCAACCCGCACTCGACCCGTGGTCCGGCCAGGGCACGTGATGCGCGTCCACTCCGCACCGGTCCGCTGGAATGGGGCACCGCCCATCGAGCCGACGGTACGTGGATCACGACCTGCCCGATCGATTCACAGACTCGGCAGTGCGGTGCCGATGCGTCGGGCGATAGATGCTGGGCCGCGCGACGCCGAGCCGGGCGAGCCGATACCCGACGCTAGTGCCGAGCACACCCAGCCCATAGCGACAGGACCGGCCAAAGTTTATCGAAGACGACTCCGCATCGTAGCGGGTCGGGCAGGAAATCTCGCCGACCCGGAAGCCGAAGTAGAAAATCTGGGCAAGCATCTGGTTGTCGAAGAGAAAATCGTTCGAGTTCTGGTCGAGCGGAAGCGCTTCGAGCACGTGGCGAGCGTACGCACGGTAGCCGGTGTGATACTCAGACAGTTTTTCGCCGAGGAGCAGGTTCTGGACGGCGGACAGCACGCGATTCGAGACGTACTTGTAGAGCGGCATGCCGCCTCGGAGCGCACCGTTCCCGATAATCCGGCTGCCGAGCACGACGTCGTACACGCCCGAGGCGATCATCGACGCCATCGGCGTGACGAGACGCGGGTCATACTGGTAGTCCGGGTGGACCATCACCACGATGTCGGCGCCCAGCGCGAGGGCCTGCGCGTAGCAGGTCTTCTGATTCCCGCCGTAGCCGGAGTTCTCGGGATGCACGAACGTCCGCAGCCCAAGCGACCGTGCCACGGCGACGGTGTCATCACGGCTGGCGTCGTCGACAAGCAGCACGTCGTCGACGACGTCCATCGGCACGTCGCGGACGGTCCGCTCGAGCGTCCGGCCGGCATTGTAGGCCGGCAGGACGACGACGACTCGCTTACCGTGGATCACGACATGCACTCCTCGCTCGCCCGCACCCTCTCTCCTCGTCGGGGTGCCCGAGCCTCAGCCGCGCCAGCGTACTGCTTGCCGGCCCGCCCGCCACGTCACAAGGCTATCGCCCACCGCCGACCCTGTCAAAATCGCGCACCGCGGCTCCCTGGGCTCGCCGGGCCGTCCGACGCTCGCTCCCGCATACAGTGTGACTGTGGGCCTGACGCATCCGTCAGCAGGCCCGTCACCCACCTCAGATGAACGAACTGGCAACCGTTCTCGGGTACCTGGCCATCGTCGCGGGCGCACTCACGCTCGGGCTGGCGACCATATCTCGCGCCGGGTGGCCGGCCGCGCTGGCGTGCTGGCTCGGCAGTCTTCGACGGCCGGCCACGCCGGAGCGGCCGGTCGAGCGCGCCGCTCTCGCCGCACCCGGTCACACAATTACCACCGCACGCTGCACCGGCCGGCCAACCAGCCGGTTGAGCGGTCGGGTGCCCGCGCTCGTGCGGCCCTGGCTTGCCGTGGCTGCCTGGACCATCTGTGCGGGCCTGCTGGCGACTGGTGTCGTGCTCGAAGGGCGGCTCTTGGCACAGCCTGACACGCTCGGCGCCTTCTGGCCGCTCCTCGGCGTCGGGATGCTGTTCGCCGTCGTCGTGCGCCTGGGTCTGCCGAAGAGTGACGCCCCCGGCGAGGAGCGATCGTCCTCCGACGCGGCACATGTCTGGCCAATCGCAGGACGCGGCGTTCCCGTGCTCTGTGCCGCGGTCGCGGTTGAAGCGGTTGCGCTGGCGCTCTTTCGCGCCAATCGTCTACTCACGCTGGCCTGGGTGCTCCACGTGCTGGCGGTGGTCGGGCTGCTGGCCGGGCTGTGGCTGGTGACAAGGGCACGCGTACGGGTCCTCACGGGCTCGTGGTCGCGCACAGACTCGATCTGGCTCGGACTGCTGACGTTCCTCGCACTCCTCCCGCGCGTCTGGGCGATCCGCACGATCCCCCAGGGGATCTGGTTCGACGAGGCCCAGCGGGGCCTCGAGGCGCTGCGCATGCTCGCCGATCCAGGTTACCGCCCGATCTTCGCGGCCGGCATTCTTCAGGAGCCGACAGGGCTCTGGTACGCAATCGCTCCGCTCGTAGCCGTGTATGGCCGCGATCCGTTCGCGCTGCGGCTACCGGTCGCAATCGGCGGCACGCTCGGCGTTGGGGCGCTCTACCTGCTTGGGCGGGTGTTGTTCGGACAGCGCGTCGCGGTCGTCACGGCGGGTCTCGCCATCGGGTTGACCTGGCACCTGAACTTCAGCCGGATCGCGCTCCCGGCCATCATCTCGGTCAGTTGGGATATCCTCGCCGCCGCGCTGTTTGTGCTCGGACTGCGCCGCCGCAGCCCATTTCTGCTTGGCAGCGCCGGCGTCGCGGCCGGCGCCGGGCTGTACTTCTACTATACGAGCCAGTTGACGCCGCTGATCCTCGCGGTGGTCGGGCTTCACCAACTCGCCGCCGGACGGATGGCGTTTCTTCGGACCCAGACGTTCGGCCTCGTCGTCTGTGCGCTGGCGTTCCTGCTGACGGCCGGTCCGTTCGCGCAGTTCGCGATCACGAACCCCGGTCAGTTCGCCGCGCGGGCCGGCACCGTGACGGTCTTCAAAGAGGTGGAGCAGGCGGGAAGCTGGGAGCCGCTCGTGCGGAACGTCCGGGCGCACCTGCTGATGTTCAACGTCCGGGGCGACTCGAACGGCCGCCACAACTGGACCGGCCGCCCGATGCTCGATCCGGTCACCGGCGCACTGGCCGTGGCGGGGCTCGCCCTCGCCCTGACGCGCTTCTGGCGGGTCGAACGCTGGATCGTGCTGGTGTGGCTGCCGGCCGCGCTCGCCGGTGGCATTTTCTCCCTGACCTGGGAAGCACCCCAGAGCCACCGCGCCATCGGCGCCATCGTACCCGCGCTGCTGCTGGCCGCACTCCCGGTCGGCACTCTCTGGCTGGCGGCGGATCGACTGCTGGCGCAGGTCACGCCTCACACCGGGTCGTGGTTCAGGGGAGCATCGTCGGCCCAGCTCTGGCCTGCCCGAGCGTCGAGTGTGGGCGGGGTGTTGACTATGGCAGCCGACCCTGGGTCGATACGGTGGCAACCTCCTCGGAGCGTCCTCGGGTCGTCGCTGCCATCGCTGGTCGCCGTGTGTATGCTGCTCGTCGGCACGGGCATCATGAACGTCGACCGCTTCTTCACCAGGCAGGAGCGGGACTCACGGACCTGGCTCGAGTTCTCCGCGCCCCAGACCGAGGCGGCTCGCCAGATCGCTCAACTTCCGCCGACGACGAAGGTGTACCTGGAGCCGTCCTGGTTGAATCAGCCGAGCATCGGGTTCATTGTTCCCGAGCCGCGCCCGTACGCGCCGTTCGACCCGGCCAGCGACCTGCCAGTCACGGACCACGAGGCAGCCATCTTCATCGCCGACCGCCCAGACGTTGCCGGCCGCATCACCGAACTGTATCCGGGTGCGGCTCGGACGGAGGTGCGGCCGCCTGAGTCGGGATCGGTAGCGGTGTACGGCTTTCGACTGTCTCCAGACGTTCTCCAGGCGAATCGAGGGGTGGACATCGAGTACCGGTCGGGCGAGCGCGCTGTACTTCGGCGAGCGTCATCGCTGGAACTGGGCTGGCCGGGCGCCGCGCCGATTCCGGCACCCTTCGAGGCGACGGCGACGACCACCTGGACCGTTCCGGCCTACGGCGCCTATCGGATCGCACTCGACGGCCCGCCCCAGCTCAGCCTGACCCTCGATGGCGTCGAACTTCTCCACGGCGGGAGCGAGGGCCTAGTCCGGCTCGCGCGCGGGAACCATGCCCTGCGCTTGCACGGCGTCGACATGGGGCAGCAGCCGATCGCCGTCCGCTGGGGAGGGGAGACGGGACAGGTCGCGGCAGTGACCGCGAACCTGCTCACCGTTCCGCCAGTTCGGCCGACCGGCCTGCTGGGCCGCGTCTACCCCGGCCGGGTGCCGACGGGCGAGCCGGTCGTGGAGCAGGTGGACCCCAACGTCGAGCTACGCGTCCACCTGCTACCGGCTCCTCGACCGTACACCATCGAGTGGTCCGGCGCGCTGCGTGCCGAACGGAGTGGCGTCTACCATTTCGGGGTGAGCAGCGTTGGCACCAGCTCAATTGCCGTCGATGGCGTCACGCTCGCCACCGCAACGGTGCCGAATGTATACAGTGATGGCACGGCCGAGCTCGAAGCGGGCTGGCACGACATCACGGTCCACTTCGTCGACGACCTCAACTTCTCGAACGTGACCGCATTCTGGCAGCCGCCAGACCACAATCGCGAGGTCATTCCGACCAGCGCGCTTCGCCCCTGGCCGGCCTACCTGGTCGGAGCGGCGCTACCGGCCGATGCAGCCCTACCGACTCCGTCAGGACCTGTGGCAGGCGGAGGGAGCGGTCCGCGCCTCACCCCGATTGCCCCGCCGGAGATGCCGCTGCCAGGGCCGCCGCTCCGCTCGCCCGAGACGGTTGGCGGGAGCGGAGCGCTCGGCCAGCCCCGCGGCCTGGCGGCGACGCCTGACGGTTCGCTAGTCGCGACGGACGCGCGGCGGCGGGGCGTGGCCCTCGTTTCGCCGAGCGGCGTCGTGCGCAGCATCGGGCAAGGTGCCTTCGAGGAGCCATCGGCTGTCGCGCCGCTTCCGGACGGCGCGTTTGCCGTCGTCGATGCCGCGACCGGAAAGGCATACCGGCTGGAGAGCGATGGGACCGTTGGGGAGTCGCTGTTCGCTGACTACCCGCTCTACGGCCCGCGCGGCATATCGCTCGGCCCGGAGGCTTCGCTCGTGCTTGCGGACACCGGAAACGATCGCCTGCTCGTGCGCCGGCCGGACGGCACGGTCGACGTGATTCGGGGGTTGAGTCAACCGACCTCGGCGATTGTGCTTGACGACGGCACCTTCGTCGTCGCCGAGGCCGGCGCGGACCGAATTGTCAAGGTGCAGCGGGACGGCAGGCGGCTCGCGAGTTGGAGCATGCCTCACTCGACGACGGTGCTCGGGCCACAAGTGGCGGCCTTCGGCAGGAGCGGCTGGGTCGTTACCGCCCCCGAAGAGCGGGCGCTCATCGTTCACGCTCCAGACTCGACGCGAGTGGAGCAGTGGCCGCTTGGCCCCGACGTTCGCAGGCCGGTCGGCGTCGCCGTGGTCGACAACCGACTCGTCGTAGGGGACGCCGATGGCGGGTCGCTCGTCGGCTTCAACCTGCCCTGAGCAGGCCCGCACGTGTCGACGTAGGCGCCAGACGGCCAGTCGCGCAACCGGCGCGCGATGGAACTGTTACCGGGGTGATTGACGTTAACTCAGTAGCGTGTTATTCCTGGTGCAGAACGGAGGCGTAGAAGCATGGATCCACTCGAGACCGTCTTCGTCTTCTGCTTCGTCTTCGGCCTGGCGATGAGCCTGCTCTCGCTCCTGCTCGGCGCGTTCCACACCGGCGACGGCGGTCATGCGCTGGCCGAGGGACACCACGACGTCGGACATCTCGGCGGTCATAGCGCTGCGCACGTCGGCGGTGATGGAGCCAGTGGGAACGGCGGGCATGCTGCACACGTGATGGACGGCGAGGCCAGCGAGCGGGGCACGGGCGTCTCGCCGCTCAACTTGCCGACGATTACGACCTTCCTGGCGTTCTTCGGCGGCGCCGGGTGGGTTACCCACGGTTCGCTCGGAATCGGGCCGGCCCTCGCGCTGATCGTCGCGGTGGTGGCCGGCACGATCGGCGGCGGCGCCGCGTTCCTCTTTCTGGCGCGGGTGCTCCTCGCCGGGCAACAGTTCATGGACCCGAACGCGTCCCGCATTGAGGGTACCGTGGGCCGTGTCAGCCGAGCCATCCGGCCAGGGGTGACCGGAGAGATCGTCTTTACCCACGAGGGCACTCGTCGTAGTGAGGGAGCACGGAGCGCGACTGGGAAGGAGATCGCGGCGGGCACGGAGGTCGTCATCGTACGGTACGAAGCAGGGCTTGCCTACGTCGAACCCTGGACGACGTACGCGGGGGAGTAGCGGTGGGAGGAGTCATGGATTCAGTCCTGCCAGTGGCGATCGTCGCGATCGTTCTGGCTATCGTGCTGCTCATCATCTTGCGGCTACTGGCGGGCCTCTACCGGAAGGTTGGGCCAAACCAGGCGCTCATCGTCTACGGCATGGGACATCCAAGAGTGGTCAAGGGCGGCGGCGCCATCGTCTGGCCGATGGTCCAGAACGCCGACGAACTGTCGCTCGAGTTGATGTCCTTCGACGTGGCGCCGCCCCAGGATCTGTACACGCAACAGGGCGTCGCCGTGAAGGTCGAGGCGGTCGCGCAGATCAAGGTTAAGTCGGACCTCGAGAGCATCCTGACCGCGGCCGAGCAGTTCCTGCGGAAGACGCCGGCTGAGCGCGAGAACCTGATTCGGCTGTCGATGGAAGGCCACCTGCGGGGCATCGTAGGTCAGTTGAGCGTCGAGCAGATCGTCAAAGAGCCCGAGATGGTGGCCGGGCGGATGCGCGAAAACGTCGCCAACGACATGAACAAGATGGGCCTGGAGGTCATCTCGTTCACGATCAAGGACGTCAAGGACGCCAACGAATACATCGCGAACATGGGGCGCCCGGACATCGCCAGGGTGCGTCGGGATGCCGACATCGCGGCAGCCGAAGCAGCCCGCGATACCGCGATCCGGCAGGCCGAGACGATGCGCGAGGCCGCGATTGCGCGCGCCGCGGCCGATCAGGAGCGCGTCATCGCTGAAATGGCCTCCCAGACCCGTCAGGCCGAGGCCGAACGCGATCTATCCCTCAAGCGTGCCGAGTTCGAGCGCGCGACCAAGTCGGCTCAGGCGCAGGCCGATAAGGCGTACGACATCCAGGCGAACGTGATGCAGCAGCAGATTGTGGCTGAGCAGGTTCGCGTCGAGCGGGTCCAGCGCGAAGAGCAGATCAAGGTGCAAGAAGCGGAGATCTTGCGGCGCGAGCGCGAACTCGAAGCGACTGTGCTGAAGCAAGCGGAGGCCGAGAAGCGCCGTGTCGAAGTGCTCGCTGAGGCCGAGCGTCAGCGTCGCGTGCTCGAAGCGCAGGGCCTCGCCGAGGCGAACCGCAGCGAAGGTAGCGCACGTGCCGACGTCACCCGTCTCGAAGGCCAGGCCGAGGCCGAGGTCATCCGGGCCAAAGGGGAGGCTGAAGCGGCGGCGCTCCAGGTGCGGGCCGAGGCATTCCAGCACTACAACCAGGCCGCCTTGCTCGACAAGATGGTGGTGGCGCTGCCCGATATCGCGCGGGCGTACGCCGAGCCGCTTGGCCGCGTCGACAAGATCACGATCGTGTCGCAGGGCGGAGACGGCCGCGGCTTTGGCGCCAATCAGATCACCGAAGACCTTACTCGCATGATCGCCCAGGCACCGGCTCTCTTCGAAGCATTGACAGGCCAGAAGGTCTCCGACCTGTTGACCCGACTCCCCGGCCTCGGCGATGGCCTGGTCACCAACGGCGCGGCGCATCCTGCCGTCACGAACGGAAGCACGACCACCCACGGAGACCGCTCGACCCCTGACTCGCCTGCCTGAGTGACCTGGACGGCTGGCAGCAACGTGTACGTGCAGGGCGGTCACCATCGACCGCTCTGTTCGTGCAGCCGATCAATGCTTGCGCCCTGGCGTACGTGAAAGCGATAAGTGACCCACGCGCGCGCACCGTCGCGTGCGCGCTTTGACACGAGGAGGCGAACCGGTGGGATTGCTCGACCGAGTTTCCACGCTGGTGAGGGCGAACATCAATGATCTGCTCGACCGGGCGGAAGACCCGGAGAAGGTCATCAAACAGCTCCTCATCGACATGAACAATCAGATGATCCAGGTCAAGACGCAAGTCGCGGCCGCTATCGCCGACGAGAAGCGTTTGCAGTCGCGCGCCCAGGACGCCCAGCAGCAGGCGGACGACTGGCAGCGGAAGGCTGAGCTCGCCATCGACAAGGGCGATGACGACCTCGCGAAGCAGGCGCTCCAGCGGCGTAATACCTATGCCCAGACGGCGAGTGGGCTCCAGGAGCAGTACCAGGCCCAGAGCGCGCAAGTCCAGGCGCTCAAGGACGGCCTACGCCAGCTTCAGAGCAAGATTGAAGAGGCCGACGCCAAGAAGGAACTGCTGATTGCCCGTAGCCGGAGCGCCAAGGCCCAGGAGCAGATGCATCGAACGCTCGGTTCGATTCGGGGCGTCGGGGCACTGAGCGAGTTCGACCGGCTGGAGGCGCGCGTCGAGGAGCAAGAAGCCCGCGCGATGGCGTACACCGACTTGAGCACTGACACGCTCGACCAGAAGTTCGCGGCCCTCGAGTCCGAGAGTGAGGTCGACCGCCAACTTCGCGAGATGAAGGCGAAGCGACAGCAGGCCGAACTGCCGCCCGGCAACAACTGACCACCCGGTGCGTCAGCCGGCCGGAGTCACCCGGCCGGACCTGGTCACCACGTGCGGAGCGCATGGGCAACGAGAGCGGCCCCGGAGCTTGAATCCGGGGCCGCTCTTATGGAGAACCTCCACCGGCGCACGGACCTGCGCCGGTATCTCGATCCCGGCTCGGCTCCACGCGTAGCGTGTGGCCGGCGCTCGATCGGCATGGATGATGCCTGGGCCGAGGTGTGGGAACACATCCTGCGAACCCAACGACCTGGTGTGGCGATGGTGCTGCCCAGTGCGTCCGATCTGGATCGGGCACTGTCTCGTCGCACCGCCGACGTAACTCGGGGCGCGATTGGCGAATCGCGCGGCCGCGGAGTGGACCAGATGATCGAATCTGACCGGCCAGAGCTCTGGGAGTGGGCGGAGTACTATTGACCGTGGTGCTACATCGCGGCCGTGCGCCTGCACCACATCTATCCCGACTACCAGGACCGCGTCCGCCTGCGCGTGCGCCCGTACCCGCTTGAAGCGATGGGCGGTGAAGCTGCGCCGCGGGGCGTTCTCGAGCAGGAGTGGTGGCTCGCGGCGATCCAGGAGCCACGAGCCGAGTTCAAACCCTGGAACGGTGCATCCTGGCCGACCACGACTCTGCCGGCCTTCGAGGCGGCCCGCTGTGCGGCGCTCCAGGACGAGACCCGCTTCCTCGACTACGACCTACGGATCAGACGCGCGTTCTTCGCGGAGAGCCGTGACATCGGGAACCCCAGGGTGTTGCTCGAGGTCGCGCAGGAGGCTGGGCTCGACGTGGACCGACTGACTCGCGATCTCGGGCGCGGCACTGCCAGAGCGGAGCTGCTGGCCGAAGCGAAGCTTGGGCAGGAGCGCTACCGGGTACGAGGCACGCCGACCGTCATGCTCGGCGACGGCACCAAACTACGGCACCCTATCGCCTTCCCCCGCATGGACGGCGACTGCGTGGTCGGCGTGATGCCGCTGCCCTGTCACGGAGACGGATGTCTCGACGCAACCCGTGCCCTCCTCGAGCGAGCCGGTCAACAACCCCGCTGAGCGCCGGCGCCTCGTCGGCTCGGCCCCAACGACCAGCCCTCGCGCGGGGAGCGGCGGTCGCCGCTGCCCTGATGGCCGTGCCGGGAGTGTCCTTACGCCGTCCGGCACGGCTGTCAACGCAGACGCGCGTGACGCGGTAGTGGTGCGCCAAGCAACGGCTCGGCGTAGCGACGGAAGGCCGGCGTCGGGCCGCCGCGCGGTTCAGGCACCATATCTGGGGGCAACAGCCGCTGCTCGTTGGCGACGCGCTCGAGAGGCGCGGCTGCCAGCTGGCAGCGGTATGGCTCGTCGGAGGCCCGCTCCAGCGCGACCATGACGTCGCTCTGTCCGGCAAGCGCCAGGCGCACGGCCTCCGCACCGACCGCCAGGGCCTCGTCGGCATCGGTCTGCGAGCGGCAGGCGATCGACATGCGCTGGAGGGTGCCGTACTTCTCCCAGCGGGCGCGCAGCCGCAGGCGCTCGCGGATCTCCCGCACCAGGAACTCGGCTGGACTGGCGAAGTACGCGTGTCCGAAAGCATCCTGGTGGACCGGTGCGCCGTTCGAACCGAGCACCCTGCCGTCTCTGCCCGGCTGATTCTCCGACAGCACCATGACGACGTGACCAAATGCCGCAACGGCGGCCTCGACATCGGAGAGGATCGCGTCGGCTTCTACTGGCCGTTCGGGGACGTACACGAGGTGCGGCCCTTCGTCGGGTTCTCGCCGTCCGAGCGCTGCTGCTGCCGCCAGCCAGCCGGCGTCTCGGCCGGCAACTTCGAGGATCTTGACCGGGTCGGTGCGCCGCATCGCCTCAGTGTCGCGTGAGACGTCCATGGCAGCAAGCGCCAGGAAACGAGCGGCGCTCCCGTAGCCGGGACAGTGATCGGTGCTTGCGAGATCGTTGTCGACCGTCTTCGGGACCGCCACACAGGTCAGGTCGTAGCTAGACGCTCGCGCCGCGAGCGACAGCCGGTGGGTGGTATCCGCCGAGTCATTGCCGCCGATATAGAGAAAGGCGCGTGCGTCGAGCGCACGGAGCCGGTCCAAGGCGCGCTCCAGGTCGTCGTCGCGCAGCCGATAGCGGCACGATCCGAGGATGCTCGACGGTGTCTCCTTCAGGTCTGCGACAAACGACGCCCCCTGCCGCCCGAGGTCGACGTGCTCTCCTGCGAGCAACCCTTCGACGCCGTGACGCAGTCCAACGACTCTAACGACCCTGCCGCCGGCCTCGTGTGCCGCCTCGAGGATGCCGGCCAGTGACCGATTAATGACGGCTGTCGGGCCTCCTGATTGACCGACGACCAGCGATCCAGCCGCTGCCATCCGTCAGGCAGCCGTCGTGGCAGGGTCGGCCGGTGTCCGAACTGCCGCCAACGCCTGGACGATGGCACGCATAAAGGCCGGTAGATCGGCCGGGCTGCGTGAGGTAATCAGGTTCCCGTCGCACACAACTTCGTCGTCGATGAAGAGCGCGCCCGCGTTGACCAGGTCGTCTTTGATCGAACGCGCGCTGGTCACGGTCCGGCCGCGCACGATGTTCGCCGAACAGAGCATCCAGCCGGCGTGACAGATCGCGGCAATCAGCCGGCCCTGTTCGTTCGCCTGACGCACCAGTCCGACCATCGCGGAACTGCGACGCATCAGGTCAGGCGCCCAGCCCCCAGGGATGACGATCAGGTCGAATTGACTTGCATCGACGGTGTCTGCCTCGGCATCGACTTTGACCGGATAGCCGTGCTTGCTGAGGTACGTTGTTGCCGTTCCGGTCCCGACGACGAAGACATCAGCGCCTGCCTCCCGAAGTCGATAGAAGGGATACCAGAGCTCCTGATCCTCGTAGTTGTTCTCAGCCAGGATGGCGACGCGTTTGCAGTCTAACTCCATGGCTCTGCTCCTTGGGACGCCATCATGACGTCTGGTGATGCTGAGACGCATTGATCGCGACACCGTTCGGGCGCGGCCGGCACGGCGTGCGGTCGCTGAGAGGCGCCCGTATCGGGCCAGTATAGAGCCGTCCGAAGCGGTTCCTACACCATTTCGCCGCCGGCAGGTAGGGGTGCAGTCAACCTGTCGTGGGCGAGGTCGGACGACGGGCGAGAGCCAGCAGCAGCCGCTCGACCTCGTCGACCCCGGCGAGGCAGACGTCCGCAACCTCGCGTAGCTCCACCGGCCCCTCGGCGCTCAGCACCCCGATCCCGAGCGTCGCAATGCCGCGTCCCCGCAGGCGACGGAGCGCGCGCAGGGCATCGAGGTCGGTCACATCGTCGCCCAGGAAGACGACGCCGCGCAGCCCATGCTCGGCCGCCAGGTCTTCGACGGCGCGGCCCTTGTCGATAGCGACCGGCGGCAACAGATTCACAACCATCTTGCCCTCGGTCAAGCGTAGCCGGCCGGCCGCAACAAATGGCCTGAGCGCCGCGAGCAGACGCCGCTCGGCGTCGAGCGGGTCGTCGGCCAGCCGATAGTGCACGGAGGCACTCACGCCCTTGTCTTCGAAGCGCATGCCTGAGCCATCAACGGCCGCGCGTGCCGCTTTCAGCCCGGCCGCGATGTCCGGAATCCATGGTGTCGCCAGCGGATGGAGTGTGACGGCGCCGTCGACCCAGCGCTCGATCCCGTGATTGCCGACGTAGCCGATCTCGTTCACACCAACCAGCCGCCGCGCATCGACGACTTGCCGGCCCGTCACCGCGACGACGAGATCGAGTCGCCTGGATAACGTCCGGAGGGCACGCCGAACGCCAGGCGTGACGACAGCCGTCTCCGGCAAGGCGACCATCGCGCTGAGCGTTCCGTCGATGTCGGCAAGGAGTCCGGCCGGGCGATGCGCCAGGATGCGGCGGGCGTCATGGGCCGCCCGCCGTATCCTGGCAAGCTGGCCACTCCCTCGCTCTACCACCGCCACGACCGAATCAGGCGCTCGTAGTGCCCGCGCGGATCGCGTGCCAGACGGCTTGCCAGCGCTGGCGGCCGTGGGTGGTAAACAGCACCAGGGTCGGCATCTTGCGGAGGATGGCGAAGTCGCGACGGATGCGCTCGTCGCCGTGGATCGGCCTCCGCACTTCCATGAAACCGCTCAGGATGTCGCCGCCGCTCGTCAACAGCGTCAGCAGCGTCACTAGTAGCGGCAGGTTCTCGAGTAGTTCAAGCTCCTGAGCTCGGCTCTGGATCGGCGCCGGGTAGGTGAACAGCCCGTACAGCCAGACGTAGCAGACCCCCCAACTGATGGCGGCCGGTACGATCACCTGTAGGCTCCAGTAGCGGAGCCTCGGCGTGTCTTCGAACACGACGGCTACCCCGACCGGGTTGATGGCGACGCAGACGCACGGATGACCGTGCCAGCGTGCGACGAGTACGTGCGCCGCTTCGTGCAGCACCACCAGCGCCACGAACCCGATGACGAGCCAGGCGACCAGTTCGGGTGGCATCCCGTACCTCCGGGTAGTCGGGCAACGGAGCAGAGGCACGGGCGGGGGGTCGATCGTCGTGAGACATGTATCGGGTAGGTGACCTGACGAGCCTGCCCTTGCGCTCCTGGAGTGTATCCACCGGGCCGCACATTCGGCAACGCTCGAGCAGGGGAGAAGCTGAGCCCAGCATCGCCACCTGTTCTCTCGCTCGAGCGCCTCACCGCCCCTCGAGCCCGGCCCTGGCGACCCTCGAACCCGGCCCGCGGACTTCGGGAACGAGTGTCGCCCGAGCCGCCCGGGCGGTCGGCGGTCCATAATCTAGGGCCGTTGAGAGGAGCGCCGTCACCCGTGCCGAGATTCTCCTGGCGCCGGCACCCGCGGCGCGCCCGGCTCGTCGGTCAAACTGGGGTCGTCCTGGGGCTGGGGCTGGCCTTGATTGGCCAACTCCTGGTCGCGGGCGATGGACGCGTCGTCGGTCTGCCGCTGCTGGTACTCGGTGCCGTCGTCTTCGTCATCGGCGTCTCGCGCGTCGCATTCGCTCCTGGGTGTGACGCTCGGTGGCGAGAGGCTCTCGTCGAGCCGCCCTCGGTCACCGACGCCGTGTCCCTGCCAGCGGGCGCCGACGCCACTCCCTGCCTGACGACCTCGTCCACCATCAAGCCATCACTGGCAGGCACCGGGCCACGCGCCATCGTCGTCCCGGGCACACTTGGCATCATCGCGGCGCTCCTGTTTTTGACCGAGCGCGCATCGCTGCTTGCCTGGGGCGTGTGGGCAGCGGCGCTCGTCGCGCTGCTCACGGCCTTCGGGTGGATGCGCCCAAACGTCACCCTCCGTCGTGACGGGCTGGGTCCACTGCTGCTCCTGCTTGCTGCGATCGTCGCCGCTGGCGGAGCACGACTCTACGCGCTCGACGACCTCCCGCCCGGCGTCTGGGAGGGCGAGGCGCGGCTTGGTCTCACGGCTCTGGACACGCTTGGCCGGGCTAGCGCCACGGGCGCCGAGGGAGTACCGGTCCACGGCCTGCCGGCATTCCAGGCGCTCACCGTCGCCGCGGTCGGCCTGCTCGGCCCATCCCCGGCCGCCCTCCGCTTGACAGAGGCGTTGGGCGGCGTCGCGTTCATCCCCGCGATCTTCCTGCTCGGCCGTACCTTGCTCGGGACTGGGGCCGGCCTCGGCGCGGCCGGGCTTGGCGCGACCTTGTTGTGGCACGTGCTGCTGAGTCGAGGTGGCTGGGGCTATCAGGTCTGGGGCGTGACGGCGGAAACCCTTGCGTTCGCGTCGTTCTGTCACGCGCTTCATCGACGCAGCCCGGCGTTGGCAGCGGTGTCCGGGGTCACGCTCGGGTTAGCGCTCCAGGTGTCATGGACCAGCCTCGTCGTGGCGGGGCCGATGCTGGCGTGGCAGCTTGGCGCAGGTGGACTGCCCTGGATTCGTCGTCAGGGTCACTCAACGGGCGGTCCCCGTCCGGGCCAGCCGACGCCGTCAGGACGCCTTGCACGGCGCGGTTGTCACATCTGGCTCTGCGCGAATGCCAATCCCAGGCGTTGGCCCCTCGTCGTACACGGCGGATCCGCCGGCCTGCTGGTCGCGCTCGTGCCGGTCCTCTGCGGCGTCGTTCAACCTGGCGTACCGCTCGAGACGGCCGGGGTAGGCGCCGATCTTCGTTCGGGCGCTTCGCGCGCGTCTGTCGCCGCGTCTTGGGAGGGCACGACCCTCCTGGTCACCACCGAGCCGGACCTGTATGGCCGGCTGCTTGCCGTGACCGGCTTGTTGAACGTCAGGGGCGACGCCAGCCCACGCCAGAACGTGCCCGGTCGACCGATGCTCGACCCGGTGACCGGTACCTTGTTCGTCCTTGGCCTGGGGCTCGCGCTCGTGCGGGTGCGCGAACGTGCCTGGACGCCGCTCGTCATCTGGCTGGCGCTCGGGTTAGCCTCCGCTCTCCGCGCCTCTCCAACTGCTGGTCCGGACGCGGCCCTGGCGCTTCACGCACTGCCGCCAGCGCTGCTCCTGGCCGGCGGAGCGCTGGCAGCCGTGGTCGAGGCTGGACGCCAGACGGGCCGATCATCCCGCCTGCTCTGGAGCCCCGAGTTGGCCAGCTTGCTCGTCCTGGCGACCGTCGCCGCCAACCTCCATGCGCTGTTCATCACGTTTCCGGCTGACGCATCGGTCTGGGCGGCGTGGTCGTTTCCGCAAACGGCCGCTGGTCGGGAAATCTCGCGGTTCGCGGATCGTCGAACGATCTACGTCAGCGATGACTGGCAACGCGACCCAACGGTCCTCCTGTTGGCGCGTACGCGAGAGGAGCTACGCCGCCTCGATCCATCTCAATCGCTGCCCTTTCGCGAGGATGGGCCGGTCGCCGCCGTGCTGCCGGGCGACCTCGAAGCCGCCGTCGAAGACGTCGACCGGCTCTACTCGGACACGCGTACCGATCGCACTCGCTCCCCCCTCGACAGTCAGGTTGCAGTCCGCTCGATCGACGTTCCAGCCTCAGAAATTCGGGCGGCACGCGGCGTGACGGTGCGCTTCGCTCCGCCGAGCCGGGGCCGGATCTTCCGCGAGACGGTCGACTCGCTCGACCTGTCCTGGCCGTTGCCGAATCTTGACGCCGCGCAGGGAACGCTGGACATCTTTACGGCGCTCGCGGTACCGCACTTCGGCGAGTACCGATTCCGGCTCGATGGTCCGCCCGGGGCACGCCTGGATCTCAACGACGTACCTCTGCTCGGGGCTGGCCAGGAAGCGTGGGCGCATCTGGCAGCGGGCAACCAGCGCCTTCGGATCACGGCAGAGGTCGTACCTGGGACGACGCTCGCCGTCCGCTGGCAACCGCCGGGTGCGAGCGGCCTCACGCCGATTCCGCCCGGTCTCCTCTTTCGCGAACAACGCGACGCAAGCGGCCTCCTCGGCATCTATCGCGCCGGCACAACCTGGGACGGCCCGGCCACCCTCGCGCACATCGACCGCTACATCGCCCGCCACGTTGCCGAGCCGCCGCTGCCCCGTCCATATTCCGTCGAGTGGCTCGGCGAGGTCGATGCGCCGGATTCCGGAGCCTATCGGCTCCGCCTCGACAGCACTGGCCCGGCCGCGCTCTGGATCGACGAGCAGCCGGTCCTTCGAGTCGAAGGGTCTGATGCTCCGCCGACGACCGTACTACTGGGGGAGGGCTGGCACCCGATCCGCGTACGATTCCTCGACGAGGCCGGGCCATCTCGGTTCAACGTGCTGTGGGCGCCGCCCGGCGACGACCTGACCCCGATCCCGACCCAGCGGCTCCAACCGCCTGACGGGCCGGTGCCACGCATCATATCCCCGCCAGCCGTCGTATCGACCACGCTTGAAGCCCTCGACGAAGCGAGCGTGCATCGCCTGACGTCCCTTGAGGCCGAGCCGCGCGGTGTGGCGGTCGCGGCCGATGGAACGCCACTGGTCACGGCAGTACAGCCGGCGTCGTTGCTGACGGTACACGACGACACGTCCACCTCGCTCGCCTCTCCCCCGAACGTACACGAGCCATCGGACGTCGCGGCCGGCCCTGATGGCACCGTCTGGGTCATCGACAGCGAGGAGGGCTGGCTCGTCGGGTTACGTCTTGACGGCACGGCTGACCGTGTCTTCGCCGGGCCGGCGCTCGGACTATACCGGCCGCGTGGGGTCGGAGTCGGGCCGGATGGGTCACTCTACATCGCCGACACCGGCGGCAACCGCATCGTGCGGCTGCGCGCGGACGGGACGATCGGCAGCATCATCGGGCCAGATGTGGGCGGAGCCGAGCGCCTGCGCCAGCCGACCGACGTCGCGGTCGGGGCTGACGGCCAGATCTACGTCGTCAATGGCGAGGGCGGCACGGTGTTTCGCCTCGATACCGGCGGCCATGTCCTTGGAACCTGGAGCGTGCTGTCGTCGGATACCGAGCGCGGCGCACACCTGGCGATCGGACCCGACGGCTCGGTCTGGGTCACGGAGCCGGCGGCCCGGCGCATCCGCCGCTTCACGCCCGAGGGTGCGCCTGCCGGCGTTGTGTCTACCACGCGCCAGGGCCGCATCGTGCGCGCCCCGGTCGGGGTTGCTGTTGGTCCCGACGGGACACTCTACGTCGCGGACGCCGAATTGCGTGCCCTGATCGCGCTCGACGTCCGCCGCTAACCGCTCTGTACGCCAGCGCGGGGGACGCGCCTCGTGCCTCGGGTCGCCGGCACGGCCCGTTCACGGCCCGCCATGACGCACACACCTTCCATCGTGAGATGCATCGTCGGTAGCGCCGTAGACTGCGCTCTCGAGTAACCTGAAATGAGTAGACTAGAGAGACGGTGCGAAGAAGCAGCGCGAGCCAGAATCGTGGCGTGTGTTGGGCGGGCGAATCTGGCACCCGCTGCCTGCGGATGCTGAGAAACGGAGTCATCGGAGCCCAATGCCGCTGTCCAGAACCATCGCCCGCGTAAACCGGCGGATCACGAACCCGATCTTCCTGACCGTTGCGGGCCATTTTCCCCCGCTCGCGATCGTCGATCACGTCGGGCGGCGTTCTGGCCGCCGCTACACGACGCCCATTGACGCCTTCCGAGTCCCCGGCGGCATGGCCATCGCGCTTACCTACGGCAGCGGCGCCGAGTGGGTCCAGAACGTGCTGGCCGCCGGCGGTTGCACGCTCAGGCGGGCGGGGCGGGCGTACCGGCTCGTTCAGCCGCGTGTGGTGCAGGGCGGCGCAGGCCTCGAGGTGCTGCCAGCTATCGTACGACCGATCCTACGCGCCCTCGGCTGCAACGAAGTACTCTATCTGGAGCACGCTGGAGGTCCGAGCCGCCGATGAGCGCGACTGCCGAGCCGGGGCCAGAGGCAATGATGCCCGTCAACGTACGCGCCGCGGCGGTCGCCGACGAGGCGTCCATCCCGATTCCGTGGTTGATCAAGCGGAATACGGTGCTGCTGGCGCTGGCGCAAGCGTTCGTCGGCCTGGGCAGCCAGATGGTGCCGACGCTCGGCGCGATCATGGTTCAGCAGTTGACCAGTTCGGCGGCATTGGCCGGGCTCGGATCGAGCCTGATGGCGGTGAGTCGCCTGATCGTCGCCTATCCCATCGGCTACGTGACCGATCGCTTCGGCCGGCGGGCCGGTCTGATGCTCGGACTGGTCTTTAGCCTGCTCGGGTCGTTCACCATCGCGCTCTCGATGTTTCAGGGGTCGCTGCTGATGATGGCGAGCGGGATGCTCGTTTTCGGTCTCGGCGTGGGTGCCGCGCAACAACTGCGGCTGGCAGCGGCCGACATGTACCTGCCGAAGCGCCGTGGCGAGGGGCTGGGCTACGTGCTGACCGGCTCTCTGATTGGTGCGATGGCCGCGCCGTTGGTGATCGAAGTCGGTCAGACCTGGGCCGAGCGCATCCAGCGCGATCCACTGGGCGTGGTCTGGTTGGTAGTGCCGGTGGTGCTGGTGCCAAGCATGGTGCTGGTGGCGCTGGTTCGTCCAGATCCGCGCGCCATCGCCCAGCACCTCGAGCGGTACTACCCGGGCTACGTCCCGGTCCCGAGTGCCGTCGTAGGCACAGTTCCCGTGGCCGGCGTTCGAGCCTGGATGCGCAACGTTCCGCTGCTCACGGCGTTTGTCAGCAACTGCTCGGCCCAGGGCGTCATGACGATGATGATGGCGATGACGCCGCTCGCGCTCGCTCATCACGGCCACACCCTTCCGTTCATCTCGCTGGCCGTCTCGATCCACGTGATCGGCATGTTCGGATTGTCTGTTCCGTTCGGCCGGCTCAGCGACCGGGTCGGGCGGCGCATCGTCATGCTCCTCGGGATCGGCGTCGTCGCTCTCGGCTCGATACTCGTGCCGACGTCTCCAGATTACGTCACCGTCACCAGTGGGATCTTCCTGGTCGGCGTCGGCTGGTCCTGCATCAACGTGGCGTCTTCGGCGCTGATCGCGGACGTGGTCGGGCCGCGCGAGCGAGGCCGGGCCATTGGCACGAACGACATGTTCAGTCAGGCGGCGGCGATTCTACTGCCGCTTCTGGCTGGACCGCTGGTGGCGCTGGTCGGCCTGCCATCGTTGGCAGTGGTCGCCATTCTCGTGCTAGCGCCGCCACTGCTGCTCCTCGTGCGTTTGCGCGAGCCGTCGCCCGGCAGCTACGACCACGCCTGATCTCCGCGACAGGTGCGCGCACCCGGCGCTGGTCGGTGGGACGTGCTTCGAGCAGAAGGCCGAAGACGCCAACACGGCCGTCTCAACCTTCGAAAGATGACCGTCTGGACAGAAACATCCATCCGAAGGTCATGCCAGGTTCTCGTCACACCCGTTGCGCCCTGGGGAAGATCGTAGTACGATGGCGTCACGTGCTCGATGCCGCGTCAGGCTGCTGCGTCACGGTAGGTCGTCCCAATTCGGGGACGTGCGCAGTTTGTCGTGGTTTGAAGGGCCGAGTCACGCGGGAGTCGTAGCGAGCGGGTAGCGTCTCGTATGACCGCTACATCGGCGGAGCGTGCCCGCGTGCACCCCGCCAGGGCACACGTCCGCCCCGAAGGGGCTGACGATACCGCTGCTGACCCGTCGTGGGCGACCGCGAAGAACCCTTCGCTGCCCTCTCGTCGGTAGCCGAGGCGAGTACGCGTCGCGAATCACGACGGATGGCACGCTCGAGTCACCGCGGCTCTGAACTGCTTCCGGGTGCTGACCCCGGAGGTGTGAACGATCGGTCTGCCGTGCCCGCGTACGTGCACAGCGTGTAGTCCAGGCCGTTCCGATCGAACCCTCAGACTGCGCGAGGACTCCCGGCGGTCGTCCTGGTGCTGCTGTCCTCGGCCGAACGTCGACGAGAGGAGTCAAGAGTGATCGAGTTGCCTCTGCGCCAGATGGCGCCCGTCGGCGGGATGGTTCTGCTGGTGGGAACGGCGGTGTACGTTCATCTGACGCCCACCCCAGGGGTCGTGACTACCACGCCGCCAGAACAGATCGCGTCACCGTCGACTGCGGAGCCACGCCGTGGACCGGGCGCTGAAGCGGCGGTCGGTGCCTCGCCATCCGCGCCTGCGCAAGCGGCATCCGACCGGGTCGTGGTGGCACGTCGTGGGACGGTGATGGAGACGATGACACTCGCAGCCCGCATCACCGGGCGGGAGGAAGTCCCGGTCGGCTTTCCTGGGCCTCAGCGGATCGCCACTGTCCTGGTCAAACCGGGCGACACCGTCACCGCCGGGCAAGTGCTCGTGGAGGCAGATGAGCGGGAACTGGCTCGGAGTCTGGCAGCAGCGAGGGCGCGTCTCGACGCGGCCAGGACCAAATTCGAGCAGGCTGAGGCAGCCGCCGCGCGCCAGCAACGCCTCGCGGAACGTAAGCAGCATGCGGAGCAGGCGCGCCAGGACAAGACCATCGCCGATGCCGAAGCGGCTGTGCGGCGCGCTGACGCCGACTATCATCGAGTCCGCGCCGGCGCCTCACCATCTGAACGACGGGCAGCCGAGACCGCTGTCGCGTCGGCGCGTGCGGCGGCGGCGAGAGCCGAGGCGGATCTGGTGCAGGCGCGCCAGGGGCCAGACGAACTGACCCTCCGCCAGGTGGATCAGCAGGTGCTGACCGCGCAGGTGTCCCTCCAACGAGCCGAGCAAGAGTTCGCGCGACTCAACAACGGGCCAGATCAGACCGTCGTGCGGGCGGCGGAACGCGAGTACATCAGCGCACAAAATGCCCTGACGCGGATCCAACTCGACCTTCAGCGGGCATCCCAGCCGGACCCGATCGCGCTTGCGGCAGCGGAGCGGGACGTACAGCGCGCCCAGGCCACCCTCCGGCTCGCCGAGCTCAACGCGCGGACGCGGACGTCGTCAACAACCTCGGATGGTGGCAAGACGTCGCGGAATGCCAGCGCAGACCGCCTGGCCGAACTCCAGAAGCGGGCGGCCGTGCTGGACGCGCAGCTTGCCCTTCAAGCGGCGCTGGACAAGCTCGAGGCCGTACGGGCAGGCCCGCCTCCCGGCGAGGTGGCCATCCTGCGGCGAAGTCTCGGCGTGGCTCAATCGCAACTAGAGGCAGCCCGTGCTCGGTTGGAAGAGGTCCGTCAGGGCCCCGCCCCAACTGAGGTCGTTCAGGCCCAGACGGCTGTCGATACAGCCCGAATGAATTACGAAACCGCGGTTGCCCGAGCCGCCGCCGCACGCTCCGGGCCGTCCGACGAAACGCTCACCGCCGCGATGGCCACCTTCGAAAGCGCCCGGCTCGCGCAGCAGTCGGCCGAGGCGCAACTGGCCGAGGTCAACGCTCGTCCGACGCAAGCCGAGTTGACTGACGCGTCCGAACGTCTCAGTGCGGCTCAGGCTGCGCTCACGCAGGTGCAGGCGGACGCCGGCGTGCCACCTGACACGACCGAGCCGCAAGACAGCAACACTATCACTCTGCTGCGGCAGATGCTCGACCAGGAGCAGGCCCAGGTTCAGGCGCTGGAAGTCGACCTCTCAAACATACGGGTGTTCGCCCCGTTCGACGGCGTGGCCGTGAGCGTCCTGGTGCGGCCGCAGGACGGCGTCGATGCAGGGAAACCGGTGGCGATGCTCGCTCGGTCAGGGGATCCGGTCGTGAGATCGGACGTCCCACGGGCAGACGCAGCGCGGCTCTCGACCGGCCAGACGGCCACGGTCCGCTATAGTGGCGCGGCGAGTGTGGAACTAGTTACGACAGTTGCCGATCTGGTGGACACCGGGGGCGACAGTCTGACACTCACGGTGGCTCCACCCTGGCCCGCGGTCACCCCAGCTTTCGGGACAGCGGCCAGCCTGGTCGTGGTCACGGGCGAGCGGCGGGATGTCGTCGTCGTCCCGCGAGATGCGCTGCACGGCACGGATCGGAGACAGCAACTCACCGTACTCACAGGCGACGGCCGGCGTACGATGGTCGATATCGTGGCCGGGCTCGTCGGTGACGGCCAAGCAGAAATCGTGAGCGGGATCGAGCCTGGCGCGAGCGTTCTGGTCGGACCGTGATTGAAGTCGTCTTCGATCTGCCGGGTGATTGCCTTGCATGGCGCCCTTGACACGGGCTAGAGCGTGGTGCATACTGGCGACACGCTGTGGAGTCACGCGGCTCGGGTGGGCTGGTAACACGCAGCAAATCTGTGCACCACGAGCATCGCTGGCTGGTCGGTCTACCTCACAGGTGGCAACGACAGCACGTAATGGCGGAGCTTGCCTTACGGCAGCCCGTGGGCGAACATCCAACCTCCTGCGGCGCATGCCGAGGACCACGTGACCGGGCCTGGACATTGTGTGTCCGATCTTGGGGTGGACGGAGGCTGGGCGGCTGACTGAGCCGCAATCAGGTCGTTCTCACGACACCTGTCATCGCCCGGCCCTAGCCAGCGTCTCGGTAACGCCCAGGTGAGAAAACGCGCCGCTGTGCCGCGGCTCGTGGGGGGTCTCGGAGCGGAAGCCGCCTTCCTCACCCACGCCTGCGGACTCTCTGTAGGCCCGCGCCAGGCGTGTGCAGTCCCGGCCAGATCCCCAGGGGCTGGCACCTGGTGGCGGTGTCCCGATCAGCTCGCGGCCAGGACACGCTGTTGGGTGGTGAACGGGGCCGATTCTGACTGAACGCAGCCAGAGATGCACCCTCCGGCGTTGGTGGTCTCTGGCGTGACGGGTGTGATGATCGGCCGGAACGGGTGCGATGTCGTCGACTGAATCCTCAGCCGGCCGATGTGACTCGCCTGAACGTGAACGGAGGCAAGTGTGCGAGCGCTGGTAACGGGCGGGGCTGGCTTCATCGGTTCTCATCTCGTCGACATGCTCGTCGCCGGGGGGCACGACGTGGCGGTCGTGGATAACCTCGCGACCGGTAACGTGAGGAACGTTCACCCCAGGGCGCGCTTCTTTGCAACCGACGTGGTGGCACCCGAGATCGGCCCCGTTCTGGACGATGTCCGACCAGAGGTTGTCTTTCATCTGGCCGCGCAAAGCTCGGTCAAGGTTTCGACGGACCGGCCGATCCACGATGCGAGCGTCAATGTTGTCGGTCTCGTCAACCTGCTCGAAGCGTGCTCGAGATGCGGCGTCCGTAAGGTGGTATTCGCCTCGTCGGGCGCGACCTACGGGAACCCGCGCTATCTCCCCCTGGACGAAGAGCATCCACAATGGCCGGAGTCGCCGTACGGGATCTCGAAACTCGTGTCCGAACACTATCTGCGCTATTACGCGCTCGACCGAGGCGTTACCTTTACGGCGCTCCGGTACGGCAACGTCTATGGACCGCGCCAGGATCCGTACGGCGAGGCCGGCGTCGTCGCCATCTTTACCCGACAACTACTGGATGGCGGCGTCCCGACAATTCACTGGGATGGCGAGCAGACGCGCGATTACGTCTACGTTGAGGACGTGGCGCGGGCGAACCTGCTGGCGGCAACCCGCGGCGATGGCCAGCGATTCTGCATCGGGACCGGCCGTGGCACGACAGTCAACGAGATCTACAGCCTGTTGTGCCGGGCAATCGGACGGATCGTCGAGCCTGCCCACGCTCCAAGGCGGCCTGGAGACCTTCGCTCAGCGTACTTCGACTGTGCCCGCGCCCAGGTTGAACTGGGCTGGAAGGCGAGCGTGCCGCTCGCCGTGGGGCTGGTCAGGACCGTCGCGGCCTTTCGAGGGGATCCTGTAGGAATCGGCGCACCATAGCTCGCCAGTGTGTGCGGACGAACCATCGACAGGACGAGCCTCGACAGGCGAGAGCGCCACGTGAGAGAGCTCGGGCGGCCATCCGCCCAAGACGGAGGGGGACGGTGACGGGCAAAGTTGTCATCCTGGGCGCCGGGCCGGCCGGGCTGGGTGCGGCGTGGAAGCTGAGCGAGCGTGGTTGGGATGTCGAAGTGCTCGAAGCACACGGGTACGTCGGCGGACTCGCCCACACCATCCGCCGTGACGGGTACCTGTTCGACTTCGGCCCCCATCGGTTTCACTCGGCGAATCCGGCGATCGTCGCGGAGATCCGTCGACTGATGGGCGACCTGCCTACCCGCATCTGCAAGACCCAGGTCTACTTTCGCGATAACTTCTACACCTACCCGCTGTCGGCGGGAAACCTGCTGACGAGCCTCTCGCCGGCGCTCGGCGCTGCATGCTTCGCCGACTTCCTCCTGACGCGGGTCCGCAGCAAGCTACGCCCGGCTACGGACGACTCGTTCGAGGCCTGGGTCGTCAACCGCTTCGGACGCCGGCTGTACGATGTCTACTTTGGCCCGTACACCGCCAAGGTGTGGGGGCGCGACCCGAGCCGGCTGGCAGCCAGTTGGGCCGCGCAACGGGTGGCTGTGATTGACCTGTGGGACTTGATGCTCCGCGTGCTGAAGCTCAGGCGAGAGGACAACGACTTCCACCACTCACCCTTCAAGGCCGAATTCCTGTATCCCGATCAGGGGGTTGGCCGGATCTACGAGCGGATGGCCGAGGAAGTCGAAAGGCGCGGCGGTCGGATCTCGCTCAACTCGCGGGTCACCGGAGTGACCTGTGGAGACGAGCGGGTCGAGTCCGTGCTTGTCGAACGGGAAGGCGTGCTCGACGAGGTCCGCGGCGACTTCTTCATTTCGACGGTCCCGATCTCGCCGCTCGTTCGCTCGTTGCGGCCATCGGCTCCATCTGACGTGTTGGATGCCGCGTCGCAGATCCAGTTCCGAGCCATGATCTTCCTGTTCTTGATGCTCGATCGCCCGTCGGTTACCGAGGATCACTGGATCTACTTCCCGGACACCCGCACCGTCTTTAACCGCATTTCAGAGATGAAGAACTTCTCGTCTGAGGCCGCACCGCCTGGCAAGACCTCGCTGACGGTGGAAATTAGTTGTGACGTGGGCGACGACGTCTGGAACGCGCCCGAATCGGAGCTCTATCAGAGGTCGGTGCGAGCGCTCGTCGACGCGGGACTGATTCGCGCGTCGGACGTCAGCGGGCACTTCTTCAGCCGAACACGGAACGCCTACCCGACGTACGACCTGAAGTTTGAGGCCAACCTCGGTAAGCTCGCCTATCACCTGGCGTCCTGGCCCAATCTGATTGTCTGTGGCCGGCAGGGACTGTTCCGCTACATCAACCAGGATCACGCGATCGAGATGGGGTTCTGCGCTGCCGAAGAGATTGCTACCCAGCAAATCGGCAGCCGCGTCGGTCGAGTCGGTAGTGAGCCAGTGTACTTCGGCTAGATCGCTCCACTCGATCGCTCCACTCGATCGCTCCACGGCCCTGTACGAAGGAGCACGCCCGTGACCGGAACGTTCGAATTGAACGTGCTCAACTCGCCATCGGCGATGGACGGCGCCCACCCGAACCTGGGAACTCGTCGCGTCGTGGGCGCGCGTCCAGCCCGCTACCCCGACGCCGGGCCGGCAATCCGCGCTGCCCGTCAGCGCAACCTGAGCAAGGTCGACGTGCTCCTCGTCAATCCACCCTCCCCCGACGGGGCGATCTGGATTCGGAGCCAACACCGCGTTGGGCGCCGATCCAGGGAGAACATGCTCTGGCCGCAGGTGTCACTCGCGCAACTCGCGGCGATGGTTCACCCACGCTTCTCCGTTGAAATCGTCGATGCGATCGCCGATCGGATGACCTGGCCTGAGTTTGAGTCGCTGCTACGGGACCGCCGGCCGCGCTTCTATATCACCCAGGTGACGGCCCCGACGCTCACCAACGATATGTACGGTGCGTTTCTGGCCAAGAGCTTCGGCGCCTGGACGATGGCATTCGGCACTCACGTGACGCCGATGGTCCGCGAAACGCTCGAGCCGTTCCCGGCGCTCGACTTCGTGCTGCGCGGTGAGCCTGAGTACACGTTCAAGGAACTCGTCGAGGCGCTCGGAGAGCGCGACGAGGCAGACGACCGTCAGCCCGAGTTGTCACAGATTCAGGGGCTTGGCTGGCGACGTGGCGGCGAGATTGTCGTCAATTCGGATCGTCCGTTCGTATCGGACCTGGACGACCTCCCGATGCCACTCCATCATCTGCTACCGCTCGAAAAGTATCGTATCCCGCTCATCAAGGGGCCGTACACGTTCATCGTCACCGGCCGAGGCTGCACCGCGGGCTGCGTGTACTGCATCAAGCACGTGAGCTACCAATGGTCGGTCCGGCTGCGCTCGCCCGACAAGATCGTCGAGGAACTGGAACTCCTGGCTCGGGTAGGCATTCACAACGTCCATATGTACGCCGACCTGTTCACCGTGAGCCGCGAGCAAGTGGTCAGCATCTGCCGCCTGATCCTCGAGCGGCGACTGAAGGTTCGCTGGACCTGCAACAGCCGAGTTGATTACGTCGATGCCGAGATGCTCGCGCTGATGGGGAAAGCCGGGTGCTGGATGATCTCCTGGGGTATCGAATCCGGTAACGAGGCGATTCTCAAGAACGCACGGAAGGGCGCTGACCCTCGCAAGACCGAGCGGGCGTTGCGTTGGGCGAAGGCAGCCGGCATCAAGAACTGGGGGTACTTCATCATCGGCCTGCCCGGCGAGACCGAGGAGACGATTCGCGAGACGATCGACTTCTCCAAGAAACTCCCGCTCGATCTCGCGCTCTTCCACGTTGCCGCACCGTATCCGGGCACGCCGTTCTTCTTCCAGGTCATGGAAAACGGCTGGTTCCGGCCCGGCACGCGCTGGGAAGAAGTCGATATGGACCGCTCCACGGTGCTCGACTACGGCACTCTCAAGGCGGAAGACCTGGAGCGCTGGCAGAAACGGGCGTGGCGGGAGTGGGCGTTCCGGCCCGGCCCGGCGATGACCTACCTGAAGATGCTGGCCACGCCCGGAGCGCTGCGGTCCGCGATTGAGGTAGGCGCTCGCCACCTGGTGTGGGCTAGATCGTAGGTCAAGGTGAAATCACGCGGGCTGTCTGCGAGAGGTCGAGCCGCCCCGACGGCGGCCCTTCAACGTGACGTCCTTGGGAGCGTGCGATGCACGTCCGCACCCTTTCCCTGCCCTATCCACACGAACGCCTGGGGCTGGCGCACAGGAGCCTTGCTTGGCCGGTCACACTCATTGCGGTGACAACCGTTGATGGCGTGGCCGTGCTCGGCGCGCTCATACTCGCCTATCTTGTCCGTTTCAGATCGGCGCTGCCCCTCTTTCGAGAGGGCACTGACGATGTGAGCTTTTACGCATCGGTCACGGTGTGGGCACTGCCGCTCTGGCTCGGCACCTTCGCTCTCTGGCGCCTGTACGATCGCCGAGTGCTCTTCACGGGCTACGGTGAATATGCGCGGGTAGGGAGCGCATGCACGGCGAGCGCGCTGGCCGTTGTCTTGATCAGCTTCTTTTACGATACCCCCAGTATCGCACGGGCCTGGCTGCTGCTCGTCTGGGCGCTATCCATCATGCTCGTGTGGATGGGACGGTTCGCCGCGCGACGAGCGGTGCGCTGGCTTCGGGGCCGGGGATATCTCCTCACCTCAACGCTGATCGTCGGGACGGACGGTGAGGGTATCGCGCTCGCCGAACAGATCAGTGGCGACCCGCGTGCCGGCGGCCGCGTCGTCGGGTTTGTGCAGGGCTCGGCAGTCACGAGCTCGGTCCAGCCGACGGTCGCCCCGGTGCTCGGCGGCATTCGAGACCTGGGCGATATCATCCGCGAGTGTCACGTCGAGCAGGTAGTCATCGCGACCGGAGCCCTGACCCGCGAAGACATGCTCGATCTCTACGGCCGCTTCGGGTACCGCGAGGACCTCGAGCTACGGATGTCGTCGGGATTATTCGAGGTTCTGACGACCGGGGTGCGGATTCAGCACATCGGCACGCTGCCTCTACTCGCCCTCGAGCGCGTCCGCATCACCGGTGTCGACGCGGTACTCAAGGCGCTCCTCGACTATATCGTCGCGGCCGGCGGCCTGGTTCTGTCGGCCCCGATCCTGGCCCTGCTCGTGGTACTCATCAGGTTCGACATGAACGAGCCGGCCATCTATCGCCGCCGCGTCGTCGGACGGTCCGGGCGGACGTTCGACGCCTTCAAGTTTCGGACGATGATCTCGGATCGGCGCCTAAGTCAGATACCGACGCCATTCCCCGACCGCCGCCAGACTGATAAGTCGCCGCACGATCCACGCATCACGCGCCTGGGGCGGCTCCTGCGCCGAGCGAGCCTGGATGAGCTCCCTCAGTTGGTGAACGTGCTGCGCGGAGAGATGAGTCTGATCGGCCCACGCATGGTCAGCCCGGAGGAGATTGGGCGCTACGGCAAGTGGCAGATGAACCTCCTGACGGTGAAACCCGGCATTACCGGGCCGTGGCAGGTGCGTGGCCGCTCGGATATCGCCTACGAGGAGCGGGTGCGGCTGAGCACGGAATACATCCGCAACTACAGCATCTGGCTGGATTTGCAGATCTTGCTCCAGACCATCCCCGCCGTCCTCGGAGGACGGGGCGCGTATTGAGCGCGTGGTGAGCCCGTTCGATACTGGTGGGCGCGCATGGTTGATGGGTGATACGAATGTTCGACGAGCTGCGCTACTACATTCAGGGCCAGGCATCGAGCCTTCGCCGGTACGCCCTCCAGGAGCTCGTCATAGGCTTGTGCGGGTGGGTGCCGAGCCTGGTTGGCGTCGGGCTGCGTGCTGTCGCCTATCGGCTCATCGCGCGGGTTGATGGGTTTGCGGCGATCGAGCAAGGAGTACGCCTGGTGTACGCCGAGAACATACGGCTCGGCAACAAGGCGTATCTCGACCAGGGCGTCTACCTGCATGCTTGCCCGGATGGGATCGAGATCGGCGCGGGCGCGTTCATCATGCACAATGCTGAACTGCACGTCTTCAACTTCCGTGACTTGCCGCACGCGCACATCCGGATCGGTGAGCGAACCTTCGTCGGCGAGTCGGTCATCATCCGCGGCCAGGGCGGGGTCGATATCGGCAAGGCCGTCCTGATCGGGCCGGGAGCGCAAATCCTGGCAATCAACCATAACCACGGTGATTCATCCCTACCGATCCTCGATCAGGGTATCGCCGGTAGTGGCATCGTCATCGAGGACGGTGCCTGGATCGGCGCGGGCGCGATCGTGCTCGACGGTGTCCAGGTGGGCAGAAATGCTGTGATCGGGGCCGGCGCTGTGGTGACGAAGGATGTCCCTGCCAACAGCGTCGCCGTCGGTGTTCCTGCCCGGATCGCCGGTCCAGCTGAAGCCGACAGGGCGCGGCGGGCGTCGTCGCTCCAGCGGATTGGAAGCGGTCCGCGCTTGCCGCACGTTGACCGCACCGCCCCGGCGCGCGTCGGACGGCTCTAAGCGCGAGCGCGGGCGACCTGGATAGTTCGAGTCTGAACGCCCTGTTTGGCATGGCTAAGACGCGAGGCCTGCACGACGCTCCGGCGTCGCCGATCTCGAAGGCTCGGAGGGGTTCCCCATGGCCGTCAGCAAACTCCGCGTTGGCGTCATTGGCGTGGGCCGCATGGGTGAGCGCCATTGTCGGGTGTACGCCAATATGCCGTTCGTCGATCTCGTCGGCATCAGCGACCGCTTCGCCGAACGTGGACGCGCAGTAGCGGCGACATATGGCGTCGACTTCTACCCCGACCACGGCGACCTGCTCGATCGCGTCGAGGCTGTCAGCGTAGTAACGCCGACTGACACCCACTTCGCGATCGGTGCGGAGTGCGTGCACCGCGGTGTTCATGTCTTGATCGAAAAGCCACTTGCCCGGACACTGGCCGAGGCACGGAAACTCGCCACCCTGGCTGAGCATTCCACGACCCTCGTACAGGTCGGGCACATCGAGCGCTTCAATCCGGCCTTTCTCGAGTTCCAGGCGATCGTGCAGGACCTTGATGTCGTTGGCTTGGCGGCTCACCGGCTGAGTCCGTTCGATACAAGTGGCACTGATGCCGACGTCGTGTACGACTTGATGATCCATGACATCGATCTGGCACTCACGCTGCTCCCGCGAGAGGTCGGTAACGTCCAGGCAACCGGGCGAGCTGCTCGGACAACTGGGCTGGACTATGCAGTCGCAACGCTCTCGATGGACGATGGCCCAATCGCGACGCTCACGGCGTCACGCATCACGGAACAAAAGGTGCGCCTGCTCGAGGTGACCACGCTTGGGGCCTACGTGACCGCCGATCTGCTGAACAAGAGCATTCGCGTCTATCGGCGGGCAATTCCCGAGTTCATGTCTGGCCAGGAGCGCCCACTGCGCTACCGGCAAGAAAACCTCGTCGAGTGGATTCACATCCCCACGGCCGAGCCACTGATGCTCGAGTTGCAAGACTTCGTCCGCTGCATTCGCGACGGAGACCGACCGAAAGTCGCGGCGACTGAAGGGTTGCGAGCCCTGACGCTCGCCTCAGCCATCGTCGACCAGATCTACGCACCTGCATGTGATTCGCCAACCCGACGCCGCGAGCCTAACGCCGCGGTCACGGCTAGCGCCCAGCTTGCCGCGGTCTGAGGAGCAGGTCCGTGAAGGTCCTTTCAATACTCGGAGCACGTCCGGAATTCATCCAGGCAGCGCCAGTCTCGGCAGCCCTGCGGCACGTGCACCACGAAGTGCTGGTACATACCGGTCAACATTATGACTACTTGATGTCCCGCGTCTTCCTGCAAGAGCTCGACATCCCCGAGCCTGACGTGAACCTCGAAGTCGGCTCCGGCTCTCAGGCGCGTCAAACCGGGCTGCTGCTTGAACGGCTCGAAGCGGTGATGGAGCGCGAGCGGCCCGATTGGGTCATCGTGCGCGGGGATACCAACTCGACGCTTGCCGGCGCGCTGGCCGCGGCCAAACTTCGGCTGCCACTGGCCCATATTGAAGCCGGGGCGCGAAGTTTCGACCGCCAGATGCCTGAGGAAGTCAATCGGATCGTCACTGACCACCTCGCTGATGTGAACTTCTGCATTGCCCCGAACGGCGTGTCCAATCTGGCAGCAGAGGGTATCACCGAACAGGTGCACCACGTTGGCGATGTCATGTGCGACGCGCTGCTCGCACATCTACCAGTTGCGCGGCGCTCCTCCGGCATCGTCCAGCGCCTGGGGCTCGGCCAGAAGAGGTACGTGCTGGCTACCGTTCACCGCGCGGCGAACACGGACGACGGCGATCGGCTTCGGCGGATCGTGGCCGCCCTGAACTCGATCGCGGAACCGGTTGTCTTCCCGATCCACCCACGCACGCGTGCTGCCCTCGACCGGGAGGGGCTGTTGTTCCGAGCACGCGTTCTACCGATTGAACCGGTCGGCTACCGGGACATGCTGACGCTCGAGTCCGGCGCCCGTGCGATTGTGACCGACTCTGGCGGCGTCACACGCGAGGCGTACCTCCTGGGCGTGCCCTGCATCACGCTTCGTGACGAGACGGAACACATTGAGACGGTCACATACGGCTGGAACCGGCTCGTGGGAGCGGACCCCCTTCGCATCGTCGAGGCCGTCGAGCACTTTCTTCCTGGCGGTCCACGTCCGCCCGTCTTCGGCGATGGGCATGCCGCCGAACGAATCGTCGACATCCTGGGAGCGAGCGTGCCCCGCGCCGCTCGGGCGCGAGCGAGGGTCGTCGTTCATTGACGCCGGCGGCAGCAGAGGAACCCCCACCTGGGTACCGGTCGTCCTGGATCGCGCAAGACAAAGCGACGAGCGCCGCTGAGTGTCAAGTGGATTCGTCGAGTGGATCGTCCTGATCCACGGCGCGGGTCGGGACAGGCGGGCAGTTCAGCGGTAGTGAAGGTGTGCGCCGATGAAGAAGATCTCCATGGTCGCAGATGGTCTCGACGTGTCACGGCGCATCCTCGTCGCCGTGTGGTTGGGCATGCGAGCGGAGTTTCGTGCCAGGATGAGTTGTCGAGCGACGGTCAGTCGTCTTGCAGGTCTGGCCATCCTGATCGCTGTGTCCGTGCTGGCCGGTAGAAGCGGGACGCCTGTCACGGTAGCTCAGGCGCCGGTAGCACCGATCTTGCTCGTCGTCAACAGCGTCTCGCCGAATTCATTTGGCCCCTACCTTGGAGAGATCCTGCGTACCGAGGGGGTAACCTCGTTCGAGGTTGTCCAACTCAACACGCTCTCGCAGCAAACCCTGGCCGCCCATCCGATCGTCATTCTTGCCGAAACACCGCTGACGCAAGTGCAGGCAACCATGCTGTCGAGTTACGTCAGTAGTGGCGGCTCGCTGATTGCGATGCGTCCAGATACGAAACTCGCGCCGACACTCGGGTTATCAGCGGTTGGCGCAATCGTCCAGGATGCGTACGTCATGCCCGAGCGGGGCCATCCCGTGAGCGAACAGATCGTGCATCAATCGCTCCAGACGCACGGTCCGGCCGACCAATACACCCTGGCCGGTGCGACGAAACTGGCGACGCTCTACAGCGGGCCATCGGCCGCGACGCCGTACCCAGCCGTCACAGTCAGCACGCTGGGGGGCGGTCGAAGCGCGGCATTCACGTACGACCTTGCCAGAGCCGTCGCCTACCTTCGCCAGGGCAACCCGGCCTGGGCCGGCACCGATCACGACGGCGACGGAGTTGTGCGCACCATCGACGCGTTCAGTGGCTGGGTCGACCTGGACCGGGCGCAGGTTCTCCAGGCCGACGAGCAGCAACGGCTGTTCCGAAATCTGATTACCTACTTCAGCACTCAGAGCACTCCGATCCCGCAGTTCTGGTACTTCCCGCACCCGGAGAACAAGTCTCTGCTGGTCGTCACCGGCGACGAGCACGGTCAGGCAGACTCGGTCTTCGAATCGATGGCAACCATTGTCGAACGATACAGCGGCCATATGAGCTTCTATAAGGCGCGCTGGGGCCAGCTTTCGGCCATAAAGATGAATGACCTTCGGAATCGCGGGCATGAATTCGGCGTGCACGCGTACGGGGCAGGAGACGGACATACCCTGGACGAGGGCTTTGCATTTGTCTTCAACTGGCTCGCTGAGGGCGGATATCCCCCACCCTCTCGGACCTATCGCAATCATCAGGTCGAATGGCAAGGCTGGGTCGCGGCTGCCAATGTCGCGCAGCAGTATGGCGAAGGCATGAGCCTGGACTTCTACCACTGGGGCCCCTGGCTCCAAAAGCCAGGCGGTCAGTGGATCTGCTCCGGGTACAGTCAGGGCACCGGGCAGCCAATGAAGTTCGTCGATCAGAATGGCGTCGTCTTGAACGTCTTCCAACAGCCGACCACTCTGGTCGACGAGCACATGATCCAGAGCGCTGGTGCCGGGTACTGCAACTTCTCGGAAACGCGAGCAATCGATGAATCGAAGCAGGTGATCGATCGAGCTATCAGTCAAGACCATGCGGCCGTGACAATGCAAGCGCATGCAGATTACGGCGCCTTAGACTGGCTCGATGGCACCCTGGCATACGCCCAGAGCAAGGGCCTGCCGATCTGGACCGCGGAACGGTGGCTGGATTTCACCACCGCGCGCCAGTCCGCGATTGTCGACCAGTTGTCCTGGGACGCGAACACGCGCGTGCTACGTTTCTGCGTCTCCGCTTCCGGAGATCAACCGTCCCTCACGCTACTCGTCCCGGCTGCGTACGGCGGGCAAGGTGTGGCGTCGATCGTCGTCGGCGGTCAAACAGTTGCGCCGGTCGGCCTGAATCTGAAAGGGTTCGGGTACACAGCGTTCACGGTGGCCAGCGGTACGCGCCCGGTGACGGTCGCGTATCAGGCGGGCAGCGTGGTGCAGCCGGTTTGTGCCGTGCACGAGCCTGACCCGACCCCGACGGCCACGATCGCGGCCACGAGCACCCCAACCAGCACCGCGACGGCCGTCCTGTCCCACACGCCAGCCGCCACAGCGACGGCCACACTGCCAGCCGCCACTCCCGTGCCCGCCGTGGTCAACGGCGAGCAGACGGACACAACAGTTGCGGACTTCGCGGCGTGTGGAGTACCGAGCGGGCTGACCGCGGCCGACGTAGCAGGTGGGGAAGTGCGGTTGGCGGCAGCGTTGGAGGACTACTTCGGTAGCCCGCCGTCCGCTGGCCGCTGGACCTGGGGCACCTGGGGAG
>JADLFM010000165.1 GCA_020845495.1 Chloroflexota bacterium | reverse complement strand
GGCGACGGCCTGAGGCGACGGCCTGAGGCGACGGCCTGAGGCGACGGCCTGAGGCGACGGCCTGAGGCGACGGCCTGAGGCGACGGCCTGAGGCGACGGCCTGAGGCGACGGCCTGAGGCGACGCGCTACAGGCGACACGTGCTCGGCCAGCGAGCGGCGAGGTCACCACCAGCGATGGAAGTGGTTGACCGGGCCGTGTCCGTGGCCAATCGGGAACGCCCGCTCGATGGCCGTCGTCAGGTAGACCTTGGCATGGCTGATGGCATCTTCCAGACTCTCGCCACGCGCGAGGTACGCCGCGATAGCCGATGCGAACGTGCAACCGGTCCCGTGGGTGCTGGTCGTCTCGATGCGCCGGGCCGGAAGTTCGAGGAAGCGTGTGCCGTCGTACAAGACGTCGACCGGGTCGCCCTGGAGGTGCCCGCCCTTGACGACGACGCTGCGTGCGCCCAGCGCGATGATGTCGCGGGCGGCCGACCGCATGTCCTCATGGCTCTCGATTGGCCGGCCGACGAGCACCTCGGCCTCGGGGAGATTGGGCGTGATGACGGTGGCGAGCGGCAACAGGTCGGTGCGAAGCGCTGCGACTGCCTCCTCGCGCAGCAGGCGGTCGCCACTCTTGGCGATCATGACTGGATCGACCACCAGCGTTCGCAGGTTGTGCTCGCGGATCTTGGCCGCGACGACCCGGATGATCTCCGAGTTGGCGATCATGCCGGTCTTGACGGCATCGGCGCCAATGTCGGTGGCAACGGCGTCGATCTGGGCAGCGACGATCTCAGGCGGGATCTCAAAGACGGCCGTGACGGCAGTCGTATTCTGGGCGGTGATGGCTGTCAGCACCGACATACCGTAAACGCCGAGCGCCGAGAACGTCTTGAGGTCGGCCTGGATCCCGGCGCCGCCACCGGAATCCGAGCCTGCAATCGTCAGCGCTGTCGGCACCCGTTCCGTCGGTACCCGTTCTGTCATCATCGCCCCTTTTCGTCGTCCTTTCCTCCCGATCGAGCGCTTCGGCCTGGGGGCGCCGCCCGCACAGCGGTGCGCCGGCGAGCGAGCGCCGGCGCTGGTGCGCCGGCGTGCCTCACCACCTGTTACGCCCGTGGGCTCACCGTGCTCACGACGTCGCGCAGCCGCTCCACGCCCAGCCGAGGGCTCGTCAGGATCGGGATACGACGGCCATCCGGCCCATCGATGCTGTCCGCGCCGTTCATCGCTCGGGCCATCGATGCCTGAGCCAGCACGATGACGTCTGTCCGAGCGGCAAGGTCGCGGAGGGCGGCGCGGACGAGGTCGTCGTGACGGGCGCCATCACCGTTCTTGAGCGCCTGGAATGCACCCTCGGCAAGGCCGGACACGATCTCGACGGGCTTGCTAGCCCGCTCGGCCGCCCGCCTGACCAGATCAGCGGTTGGATCGAGAGTGGTGGGCAGGGTCGCGGCGACGCCGACCCTGTTCCCTAGCGTGATGGCCCGCTCGGCCATCGCCTCGTCGACGCGCAGGACCGGGATCCCCAACGCGTCGGACAGGCCGTCAGCCGAAGGGCCAATCGACGAGCAGGTCAGCATGATGACGTCGGCCCCGGCGTCGCGGGCGGCTTGCGCCCGTTGCTCGAAGCGGGTGCGGACGTCGTCGGTGAGCGTGCCGGCGGCGATGGTGTCACCAAGCAAACTCTCGTCGACTACGTGCTCCGGCACGAGGCCCGGCGCAACGTCCTGGCACAGGTCGGCAAAGACCTTCGTGTTGCCCTCGACAGTATGGATCATCACGACTTTGGTCATTACGCACCCCTCGTCACAGCCCCGCTGTCCGGCTGGTAACCTGGCTGCTCGGCCGGTACTCCGGCCGCTCACTCACCGCTAGCGGTCTCGTCCGGCGATTGTACCCTGTCGGTTCCCATCGGACGGGCCGCGGGCCGGATGGCGCGGATTGACCGGGTGCGGATTGACCGGGTGCGGACGCGCCGGCGCGGCTCCAGGGCAGGGCACGCCGGCCCGTGGTTTGTGCACGTGTGCTCAGTGTGGGCTGATCCGAACAATCGTCGCGGGCCGGGGCACGCCGGTCTGCGCCCGGTGTGCCCCGGCCGCAAGCCTACCGGCAGACCTACCGGCGGGCGAGGTCGTCCAGCAGGGCCGCGTATGCTGCACGGTCGAGGGGGAGATCCACGGCCGCACCGGTTCTGCTCGAATAGGTCATCGCGTTCGCAAGTTCGAGCGACTTCCGGCCCTCGCGCCCATCGGCGGCGAGCGGCGTGCCGTCGAGGATGGCCGCGTGCAGGTCGCGGTAGACAGCGGTGTGATCGCCGCTACCGGATCCAACCTCGACCGGGAGAGGCCGAATGCCGGGGCCGCCATAGGGGATCTCTGTCGTCGGGATGTACGCGCGGAGATCCTGCTCGAAAGCCGATGCCTCCAGCCGCCCGAGAGTAACGCTCAACAGCCCGCCGGTGCCGACGATGGTGATCCGGTCGTTCAGGTCGTCGCCCTCGGCGGTGCTGGCGTGGAATGAGCCGAGCGCGCCGTTCGGCCACTCGAGCATCGCGTGAGCAGTATCCTCGGTTTCAATGGGTTGGAGACGCGTCCGGGTCCAGGCGACGAGTCGGCTCGGCATGCCGCAGAGATGAGCCAGCAGATCCAGATTATGCGGGGCCTGATTCATCAGTACACCCCCGCCCTCACCCTTCCAGGTTCCTCGCCAGGGAGCGAGCCGGTAGTAGCAGGTGCCGCGCGTCCAGTTTGCGACCACGTCGACGCGCTGGATCTCGCCGAGCCGACCCTCGGTCAGCAGGCGCCTGGCGGCAATAATTTCGGGCCGGTGGCGGAACTGGAGGTTCGCCGCCAACAACCGATTGGCCCGCTCGGCTGCCGCGATCATCGCATCGGCCTGTCCGACGTGGACCGCCATCGACTTCTCGGTCAGGACGTGGCTGCCCGACTCGAGCGCCGCGATCGCGATCTCGGCGTGGAACGGATGCGGCGTCATCACCACGACCACGTCAGGCCGTGTCTCGGCGAACAGTCGACGGTAGTCAGCGAAGAAGGGGCAGCCAAGCTCAGCCGCTCGCGCCTGGCCGGCCGAGACGTTGACGTCTGACACACCGACCACCTCGACCGTCTCCATGGCGAGCGCCGGGCGGTGCATCTCGAACACGCCCGCCCCGACCCCGACGATGGCGTGCCGCAATCGCCGTCCGCTGTACGCTGCCCCGGTGTCGTGCATCACACTCCTCCCTGATCTCGCGCCGTCGAGGATAGTGCATCGCTACTGCTACGCTCATCCCCGGGAGCGTCCCCGTACGTCCCGAGAATCCTGCAAGTAGCGCTCAGCGCGGGCGCCTTGCTCTCGCGCGCACCCGGGAAACGGGGCGGGGCTGAAGGAAGTTCGCCCCGGCTGGACATTACGCGCCCGGCCGGCTTGAATACTGATCGGCGGTCGGCGTTCGTCCGCCAGCACTCTCACGCTCGGGAGAAAACGCTCATGGCAAAGACCGGACTGGCCGCCGTCATGACCGGTGTCGGGAAGCGGTTCGAGATCCGCGAGTACCCGGTCGCCGATCCCTGGCCCGGTGCGATCCGCATCAAGGTCGAAGTCGCCAACGTCTGCGGCTCGGACATCCACACCTGGAAGGGCGACCGCGACCCGGCCCTCAAGACGACCCTGTTCCCCACCATCATGGGTCACGAGATGATGGGCCGGATCGACGCGCTCGGCGAGGGCGTGTCGACCGACAGCAACGGCGAGCCGCTAGCCGTCGGCGACCGCGTCGTCTACGGTTACACGTTCCCCTGCCACAGTTGCGCCTACTGCCGGACCGGCCGTACTACCTGGTGCACGAACAAGAGTCCTGGTAAGAAGTACGACTCGGACACCGCGCCGCACTTCAACGGCGCCTTCGCACAGTACTACTACCTGTACCCCAACCACTTCGTCTATAAGTGCCCGGACGCGATTCCTGACCCGACGGCTGCGACGCTCAACTGCGCGATGTCGCAGGTGATCTACGCTCTGGAGCTCGGGCAGCTTGGCCTCGGCGAGACGGTAGTGGTGCAGGGCGCGGGCGGCCTCGGCCTCTTCGCGACGGCTGTGGCGCGCGAGCGGGGCGCCAGCAAGATCATCGTGATCGACGGTGTGCCCGAGCGCCTGGAGCTTGCCGAGTCGTTCGGCGCGCATGAGTTGATCGACATGCGCGAGCTACCGGAGCCAGAGCAGCGAATCGCGCGGGTCTGGGAGCTCACAAAGGGCATCGGCGCGGAGATCGCCTGCGATTTCGTGGGCTTCCCCTCGGTGATGCTCGAAGGGCTCCAGATGCTCGGCAACGGGGGCCGGTACCTGGAGGTTGGCAACATCAATACCGGCCTGACCTGTGAGTTCGAGCCGAACCTGCTGGTGCGCCGCCACCTCAGCATCACCGGCATGCTCCAGTACGAGCCGCGCCATCTGAAGCAGGCGGTGGACTTCGTCGAGGCGACCATGAGCCGCTACCCGTACCAGAAGCTGATGGCGTACGAGTTCCCGCTGACCGACATCAACCGGGCTTTCGACGAGCAGACGACGGGTCGCATTCCCCGTGCCGCCCTCCGTACCTGGTAGACCCGGCCGTACGGCTCTGAACCTCTCGAGACAACGGTAATCACGAGCCGGGTGGGGGCGAGACCATGACGATGCGTCAGCTCCCTCCACCCGGGTCCGCTGTCCACCCGGGTCCGCTGTCCACTCGGGTCCGCTGTCAGGCCATCACTCCATCAAGTTACCCCTACGCCAAACCGTCACCAGTTGAGCAGTACGCCGAAGAAGCTCTCACGGTTCTCAGCCAGCCGCTCGAACATATGCGGGCCTTCCTCGCCTGAGATGCGGTGGCTGATCAGCGGCTCGACCTGCAAATCGCCCGTGCGAATGAGCTCCAGGCCGAGACGGCGGTTGTTGTCCAACGTCCAGCGGTTGTTCGGCGTCACCACCTCCGGGTGCGTCCGCATGTGGGCGCCGATCAGCGTCGCGCCTTTGAGGTGGACGTCGGAGTACGGATCGAACTGCTCCACCAGCCCACGTGTAGAGCCGAGCAAGATCATCCGGCCCTCGAAGCGCACGAGCTTCAAGGCGGGATTGAACGCGAGCGGCGAGCCGGTAGCTTCGAACACGACGTCGAACTCGCGCCCGCCGGTCAGCCGCTCGATCTGCTCGGTGGCATCCGGCGTCGTCGGGTCGACTGCTGCCGTGGCGCCGCAGGTGCGGGCGAGCTCGCGCCGCGCCGCGATCGGATCGACTGACAACGTCGGGCGGCCTCCGTTGAGACGTGCGAGTTGAAGTGCGAACTGACCGATCAGGCCGGCTCCGACGACGGCCACCCGGTCCCCAAGCTCGACCCGCGCGAGCCTGACCGCGTTCATCACGATACAGACGAGTGTGGTCATTGCCGCATGGTCGAACGTGACCTCATCGGGAATAGGGACGAACCGAGCAGCATCGACGATCGATGCCGAGGCATGCGGCCCCATCCCGCAGACGCGATCGCCGGGCTTGAAACCCGTGACACCCTCGCCAACCGCGCGGACGACGCCCGCCACCGAATACCCGGGCACATACGGGTCGGCGCTCCAGTCCGGGGTGCTGGCCGAACGGTAAGTGGTGATACCCCGGAAGTTCGCGATCTCGGTGCCGGCCGAAATCGCGGTCGTCTTCGCCTCGACGAGCAGCATCCCGGGCGGCGGCGTATCGGCCACCTGAACGCTCTCGAGCTCCATGGCGAGTGGACGATGAGCCGCGAGCCGTAACGCGCGCATGCAGCCGTGCCCCCTTCGTGATTCTTGGCCTACGCGCTATGGTAGCGCGCACCTCGACAGCAGGAAGGCCGACGCTCGATCGGGTAGAGCCCCCACCGTGCCAGAATCGTCAGCACCACGATGCTGCACGGCGCTGATGACCGCGCCGCGTGGGAGCCAGCTCAGGTGTCAGTGCCGAGGGCAAGCCGAACAGCGTGCTGCTTGCCACGCTCGCCAACGGCCTGGGCCGGGCCCACACAGCTTGGGCAGCCGGCCGCACAGGGGCATTCGCGGGCGAGGTCTGCCGCTGCCCCCAGCACCTCCTGGCGCATCGCAAACAACCGCTCGGAGAATCCAACCCCGGCCGGTACCCGCTCGTACACGAAGATCGTTGGCAGGCCGGTAAAGGGCGATTTCACCTGTGGCACGACCCCCACGTCACGTGGGTCGCACATCAAGTAGAGCGGCGCAACGGCGCCGAGCAGGTTCGCCAGCCCGACCAGCCCGCCCTCGAGATCTTCCCGGCCGAGTCCTTCGGCGCGCGAGGCTGGCAGTGACAGCCAGAAGGCCGCCGTCTGAAGCTCCTCCTCCGGCAGGTGGATCTTGCCCCAGCCCACATTCTCGTGGGTATCGAACTTGATCTTCTTGAAGATCGTCGGCTGATAGGTGACGCTCACCTCGCCGTGCGCGAACCGGACCTCACCAGCACCTGCCTCTACCGACGCCTGCCCCTCTTCTCCCGCGTGCGCCCCCTCACCCCCCTCCCCCTCTCCCGCGTGCGGGAGAGGGGGCTGGGGGGTGAGGGCCCTCCCCGGCCGGTGGATTAGAGCCTCCGGCGTCTCCGCGAACGTATCCATCACCTGAAGGTGCACCGCAAGCTCCGCGTCGGTGTAGTAATCCACGTTCACCTGACGGACGTACGCTTTCTTCTGCTCCCAGTCCAGCTTCTCGACCTGATGTTGCTGGCCGCCGTGGATGTAGATCGCCTCCTCGTGGAGGTAGACCGGCGCGGCGTAACGATCCATCTCACCGATCACGCGCGGCTGGCCGGTCACGGTCGTGTCGACGATGACGAAGTTGTCGCTGGCTGCACTCCGCAAGCTGACCGCCTCGGCCGGGAAGCGCTCGCTGGCCCAGTACCACTTGCGGCTGGTGCTGTTGAAGTGCAGCGCGCCATCCTCCTCGAAGTAGCGGAGCAATTCCTCGGTCGCGGCGCCCCCAAAGCGCTCGCCGGCTTCAAAGGGTAGCTCGAAGGCCGCGCAGCGGAGATGGTTGGCGCGGATCACCAGATTGCCCGGGTTCACCAGCCCGCTCTCGGGCGTCCGCCCGAAGAAGTACTGCGGATGGGTGATGATGAACTGGTCGAGCGGCGAGCTCGTCCCGACCAGCACGGCAACCGACGGACGATCCCGCCGCCCGACCCGCCCCATCTGCTGGAGCGTCGAGGCGATACTGCCGGGGTAGCCGGCTAGCACTGCCGCCTCCAGCCCACCGATGTCGATACCAAGCTCGAGCGCGTTCGTCGCGACGACCCCGCGCACGCTGCCGTCGCGGATACCGTGCTCGATCGCGCGTCGCTCGCGCGGCAGGTAGCCGCCACGATACCCCTGGATGGCGCCCGGATCGAAGTGGCGCTTCGCGGCAGCCTCCTTCAGGTAGTGCAGCAGCACCTCTACGGAGAGGCGGCTACGGGCGAAGACGATCGTCTGGAGACCGTTCGACAGGAACGCCGTCGCCAGGGTCCGCGCGACGAGCGTCGAGGAGCGGCGGATGCCAAGCTGCTTGTTGACGACCGGAGGGTTGTAGAAGAGCAGGAATTTCTCGCCGCTCGGTGCACCGCTCTCGTCGACGAGCCGCAGCGGCAGGTCCACCAGCGCGCTCGCCCGCTCCGCGAGCAGGGCGCTCGGCTCGTAGCCGGCCTCGTCCACCAGCGAGCCGTACTCGGTGAGGCGTGAGCCAAGCTCGCCGGCGTTGCCGATGGTGGCCGAGCAGCAGATGAACTGGGGGTTGGTGCCGTAGAAGGCGCAGATCCGCCGCAGCCGGCGCAGGACGTTGGCGACGTGGCTGCCGAAGACGCCCCGGTACTGGTGCAATTCATCGACGACCACGTAGCGCAGATTCTCGAAGAGCCGGACCCACTTATCGTGGTGGGGCAGAATCCCGGTGTGAAGCATGTCCGGGTTCGTCACCACGATGTGACCGGCCTGCCGGATCACTCGGCGGGCGGTGGCCGGGGTATCGCCGTCATAGGTGTAGGTCTTGATATCCGCGCCGACCGCCTCGACCAGCCCGTGTAGCTCGGCCTGCTGATCCTGGGCGAGCGCCTTGGTCGGGAAGAGGTACAGGGCGCGGGTGCTCGAGTCTTTCAGGATCGCGTCGAGGACCGGCAGGTTGTAGCAGAGCGTCTTGCCGGAGGCCGTCGGCGTCACTACCACCACGTTCCGTCCCGCCAACACGTGCGACACTGCGTCGGCCTGATGGGTGTACACCCGCTCGATGCCGCGCCTGGCGTAGGCGTCCCGCAACTGCCCGTCGATACCCTCCGGGAACGGCGCGAAGCGAGCTGGCTTCGGCGGCACGTGGCGGAAGGCCGTCACACAGCGGCTATGCTCCGGCGAGCGCAGCAGGTGTTCGACGATCTGAGGCGCGTTCACAGCGCCGCGCCAGGCCGCGTCATCGGCATACGCCGCGTCCCACACCTCGGCTGAGAAGGCCGCACGAGAAGTCCTGGCGGGAACAGGTGTTCCACGGCCCGATTGTAGCACTGACGCTCCGGGGCAGGATGCGATCCACCGCATGCCTGACAGTGCTATTCCCAGCCAGGCCCGGTACAGTCGAACTAGTCCAGCGTGCAGCGCACCCGGGGCAGGGCGCCCAGTCAAGCCGGCGTCTGGCCTGAAACGTGCACGACTATAATGGGCTCGTGGGGGCCACCACGTCCGAGGCCGGACCGAGGTGGCCTTTTAGTTGCGCCCAGTCTTTATAGTTGCACTGCTACAGCGTTGCGTCCCCAGTGGCGGTGGGAGGAATCCAGTGCCGGAGCGACCGAAACGGTTCGTGATCGTCGGGAACGGCGTCGCGGGCACCACCTGTGCCGAGACCTTACGGAAGAACGACCCGCACTGCGAGATCACCCTGCTTGGGAACGAACGCTGGCCCCTCTACAACCGCGTCGCGCTGCCGCCCTATATCAAGGGCAAAGCGACCCGGCAAAAGGTCTTCCTGCGGACCATCGAGCAGCATGCTCAGCGTGGCATCAATCTACTCCTCGAAACGCGCGTCACGAAAGTCGACCACATCGGGCAGACGGCGACCCTCCACGACGGCCGCGAACTTCCGTACGACGCGCTCTTCATCGCGACCGGCGGCCGTCCGAACTCCCTCCGCGTGCCGGGCGCCGAGGGCGCGGGGAACGTCTTCAATTTCCAGTACTTCGACGACGCCGAGGCGATCCTCGAAGCGGTGCATGCCTCGAAACGGGCGGTCGTGACGGGTGGCAGCTACATTGCCTACGAGCTTGCCGAGGGCTTCCGCGAGCAGGGGCTAGAAGTGTTCTGGCTGCACCGGGGGCCGCACTTCCTCCGCCGCATTCTCGATCCTGAGGGTGGAGCACTCGTCGACGACATCGCGGCGATCCACGGGGTTCACATGCAGTACGGCGTCACCATCGACTCGTGCGAGCGTGACAATGGCGCTGTCAAGGCGGTCGTCACCTCGAAGGGCGAGCGCATCGAGACCGACATGGTCGGCGCGGGCCTGGGCGTGAAGCTGAACCTGGAGTTGTTCGAGGGAATGCCGGTCGAGATCCGCGAGGGGATCGTGACGAACGAGTACCTCGAAACAGGTGCGCCGAACGTCTACGCCGGCGGGGACATCGCCGAGTTCTACGACGTGACGATCGAGCGCCACAACATCATGGGTACCTGGGGCAACTCGATCGGGCATGGCAAGACAGCGGCGATGAACATGCTCGGCCAGAAGACCGTTTACCACGACATCCCGATGTATTCGAGCACGTTGTTCGACTCGTACATTCGGGTGATCGGCCTGACCCCGGACAGCAGCGCGAACCTGGAGTCGTACGAGCGTCTCGATGCCCGCGCGCGAGCCTACCAACGGATGTTCTTCATGGATGGACGGCTGGTGGGCGCCTGCCTGATCGGCGATATGCGCTTCCGGCAGAAGCTGTTCGCGGCGATCAAGAGCCGCGAGGTCATCCCGACCGAGGAGCGCGGCAAGCTGCTGGAGTAGCCGCCGCTGAGTCGCGAACGTCGAGCAGCGAGCGCGAGCGGCGGACGATCGCCTACGGCCAACGGGCCTGCGCTCGACGCTTGTTCCGGACGTGGCCCCATCACCACACCGACGAGGGAGAGGATGGACAAGGACGCCCGAGCGACGCGCCCGGCCGGCGGCCCCGAGCGGGAGATGTTGGCAGCGTTCCTCAACTTCCAGCGGGATACCCTACTCTGGAAGGTCGCCGGGCTCAGCGAGGAGCAGGCCCGGCGCATCTGGACGCCCTCCGGAACCTCGTTGCTTGGCCTCGTCAAACACCTCGGATACGTCGAGCGCTCCTGGTTTCAGCGCACCTTCGCCGGCCAGGACGTCTACATCCCCTGGCGGGCTGGCGACCCCGACGCTGACTTCCGGATCGAGCCCGACGATTCGCTCGAACGCGTCACCGCCTTCTACCATGCCGAGGTCGCGCGCTCGCGCGAGATCACGGCTGCTGCCACCTCGCTCGACGACGTCGCCCGCGACCCGGGCCGTCCCCATAGTCTGCGGCGGATCCTGATCCACATGATCGAGGAGACCGCCCGCCACAACGGCCACGCCGACATCCTCCGCGAAGTGACCGACGGCGCTATCGGTGAGTAAGGCTGAGACCGTCGCTCGGCAAGGACGACACCACAGCCGCGGTGGGATCTCCATGGTCGTGACCAGGGCGCATGTGGCATTCACCGTGGTATCGGCCTAGACTCGCGGGGTCGGCGCCGGAGACACCGGCCGACGTCACGGGGGACAATCAGCCCGCGTGCTCCCGGCCCTGGCTGCTCGACGGGCGCAGTGCTGGCGCCACACCCGACTGACGGCGCCTCACCGCCCGCCCACGGCCTGGACGCGTTGGCGGCTGCTCGGCGGGAGAGTCGGCATCTCCGGACGGCGCGTCGTCCATGGCGAGGTCATGCGGGGGAGCATCGGGCGGGGTGGCCGACCGGCACAGGATGTCGAGCACCCACGCGCCCGGCTCCTCGATGTGACGGCGGACCGCTTCCTCGGCCGCGACCGGGTCGTGCGCGGTCAATGCGGCGAGCACCGAGGCGTGGCGCTCGGCAAGCTCATGGAGGTCGCGGCGGGTCACGGCGAGCGTCAGGAACGTCGTCGCGTGAAGCTGCATGCCGTCCCAGAAGCGGCGCAGTAACCGGCTGCCGGACGCCTTGACGATGATGCGGTGAAACGCGATATCGCTCTCGACGTGTGCCTGAGTATCGCCACGCCGGGCGGCGTCGTGCATCTCCGCCAGATACCGTTCGAGCGCCCGTAGCTCGTCCGGGCCGATCCGCGTTGCTGCCGCACGGGCCGCCATCGCCTCGACGGTCGCGCGCAGCGGGTACAACTGGCCCAGCTCCTCATAGGAGACGGCGCACACCCGGGTGCCACGGAATGCAGTGCTCTCCACGAACCCAAGTAGTTCTAGTTCGCGCAGCGCCTCCCGCACCGGCGCCTGGCTGACGCCGAGCACGTCGGCTATCCGGGTCTCGACGACCCGCTCGCCGGCCTTGAGATCGCCGCGCAGGATCGCGGCGATCAGGTAATCTTTGACCTCCTCTCGGAAGACGCGGCGCGACACCCGCCCTCCCGTCGTCATGCCTGCCCTCGCGTCCTCGCCATGTCTGTCCGTCACCGGTCGATAGTCCGTGTGGTGGGTGTAGTGTGCGTGATGGGGGATCGGGCGAGGCAAGGCCTGCCCGATCCTAGTGCACGCGCCTACGGTTGCTGGCTGGCCGGCTGGCTCGCCCGCTCGATCCAGTCGACGATGCGCTCGGGGGTCATCGGGAGCTCGTCGATACGCACGCCGAGCGGCCGCAGTGCGTCCTCGACGGCGCTCGCCATGGCGATCGGGGCGACCATTCGGCCACCTTCGCCGCCTCCCTTCACGCCAAACTCGGTATACGGTGAGGGTGTCTCCTGGTGGGTCACGCGAATCGCCGGCACGTCGTGCGAGGTCGGCAGCAAGTAGTCCATGAACGACGACGTCGCCAACTGGCCGTTCTCGTCGTAGACGTACTGCTCCAACAGCGCCGCGCCAATACCCTGCGCGACACCGCCCACAATCTGCCCTTCGAGCAGGCGCGGGTTCATCACCGTCCCGCAGTCGCTGACGACGACGTACTCCAGGATCGACACCTGACCCGTCTCCGGATCGACCTCTACGATCGGGATATGACAGGCATGGGAGACGATCGGGTAGAAGGCGCCCAGGTCTTTGCGGTCGTCGGATGGCTTCTGCGCGAACGGATGGTCGTAGGTATAGGTCGCGGAGAGGCCGCTCTCGACATCCGTGGGCAGGTCGAGCTTGAACATGTGCGCTTTGAGCGCCACATCCCCGATCGACAATGCTTTGTCCGGCGCGCCGCGCACCGCGAGCTTCCCCTCGGCGAACTCGATGTCCGAGGCATCTGCTTCCAGGAGGTGCGCGGCGATCTTCGCCATCTTTTCCTTGAGCCGGCCCGACGCGCCGTGCGTCGCGCCAGAGAGCATGACCGTCAGACGGCTCCCGCCCGGCCCGGCCGACAGCGCACCTCCCTGCGAGTCGGCATAGTCGATGACGATCTGATCCGGATCGATCCCGAACTCTTCGGCAATCACCTGAGCCACGACCGTGCCGGGGCTGTTGCCCCAGAATGGGCAGCCAAGCGTGGCGACGACATTGCCGAAGGCATCGAAGCTAATCTTGACGCTCTCGGGGGTGGTGGTGAGCGGGAACGGCGGCTTGTCGTACCAGAACCACCACTCGGTGGCGCTGTAGGCGCTGCGCTCCTGGCAGCTTGCCAGCCCGATCCCAAGGTAACGGCCCTCCTGGCGCAACTGCTCTTGCTTCACGCGCCACTCGTCGAGGCGGGCGCTGGCAAGCGCCTTATCGAGCACGCCCTCGTAATTGCCGCTATCGTAGACGTTGCCAGTCGGGATCTTGTATGGGAACTCCTCTGGGCGGATGAAGTTCTTGCGCCGAAGCTCGACCCGGTCGATTCCCAAGTCGTCGGCCGCCGCGTCCACGAGCCGCTCGATGGCGAAGTTGCCGGGATCGGCGCCAGCGCCTCGGAAGAACCCCTGCTGCACCTTGTTGGTCAGCACGGCCTTGATGCCGTACTCCAGGCTCTTGATCCGGTAGGGGCCGGTTGGCTGAGACAGCGCGTTGCCGTGCTGACCGGCGGCGAACTGGAAGTAGGCGCCGTAGTCGTCGACGATCTGGAGCCGCAGGCTCAGCATCTCGCCGTCGTTCGTGACGGCAAGCTCGGCGTCGTAGAAGCGATCCGGCCCGACGTTGTCGTTGGCGGCCAGGTTGTCGACCCGGTCTTCCATGAACTTGACCGGGCGGCCGGTCGCCTTGCTCAGCGCCCCGGCGACGATGAAGCATTTGCTCAGCACGTGCTTGCTGCCGAAGCTGCCGCCCACCAGACAGGGCACGATCTTCAGGCGGTTATTCGGTATCCACAGCATCTGGGCGAACGCCCAGGGGATGTACGAGTACATGTTGGTGTTCGACCAGACCGTCATCTGGCCGGTGAACGGGTCGTAGCTGGCGACCGCCCCGGCCGTCTCAATCGGCTGGGCGCTCATGCGGTGCCAGCGGAGCCGCCGCGAGATGACCCGGTCGGCCCGCGCGAAGTCGCCCTCCACGTCGCCGAAGCTGAGCGTTCGCTCGAAGACGATATTGCTGTCCAGCGTGTCGTGCAGCTTCGGCGCACCTGGCTGCATCGCCGCGAACGGGTCGCTGAGGGGTGGCAGCTCGTCGTACTCGACCTCGATCCGCTGGCAGGCGTCCTCGGCCGCGTACCGGCTCGTCGCCGCGACGGCCGCGACGGCCTCGCCGACGAAGCGGACCTTCTCAACGGCGATGGCGTGTTGGGGCACCGGCTCGGCGCAGAACGCGGCCATCGGATCGACGTACCGGGCAGCATCCTGGCCGGTCAGGACGGCGACCACGCCGGGCACTTTCAACGCCTCACTCGTGTCGATCCGGGTGATGCGGGCGTGGGCGTGCGGGCTGCGGAGTACGGCGGCGTAGAGCATACCTGGCAGGCTCACGTCGTCGACGTAGGTACCGCGACCGGCCAGGATCTTCGGGTCTTCGCGGCGCTTGACGCTCTTCCCAACCCAGGTGCGGTCGGGGGCGGTCTTCAGGTCGTGTGCCATCAGGAAGCCTCCCTCGAGCCTCAGGATGCCGCGCCGCGAATCGCCGGGGGTGCGGCCGGCGTGCCGGCGGCGGCCTGCATCTTCGACGCCGCCGACTGTACGGCTCGCACGATGTTCTGGTAGCCGGTGCACCGACAGAGGTTGCCGGAGATCGCGTCGCGGACCTCCTCGTCGGTCGGCGCTGCGTTCGTCTGGAGCAGTTCGAAGGTCGTCATCAGGAAGCCTGGCGTGCAGAAGCCGCACTGAAGCCCGTGCTCCTCCCAGAACGCCTGCTGGATCGGGTGCAGCGTGCCATCCGGTGCGGCGAGCGCCTCGACCGTCATCACCGAACGCCCATCAGCCTGTACCGCGAAGGTGAGGCAGGAGCGCACCGTCTCACCGTCGAGCAGGACGGTGCAGGCGCCGCAGACCCCGTGCTCGCAGCCGACGTGCGTACCGGTCAACGCCAGATCGTCGCGCAGGAAGTCGGAGAGCAGCCGGCGCGGCTCGACCAGCGCTTCGTGCTCGATTCCGTTGACGACGACCCGAACGTACACTTTCTGTCGCGCCGTCGCCTGACTTGTCGCCTGCTGGCTCATTGCCCGTTCCCTCCTGCACGCTCGGCAGCGAGCGCCAGCGCACGCCGCGTCATGACCACTGCCATCTTGCGTCGATAGGCTGCCGATCCGTGGACATCCGAGGGCGGGTCGATGGCATCCACGACTCGCCGCGCGGCCGCTTCGAGCACGGCGCCGCGCGGCGTCTCGCCCTGGAGCGTCCCCTCGACCGCCTGCGCCCGAACCGGGCCATCTCCGACACCGCAGAGCGTGACACGGGCCCGGCTGCACCGTCCCTGCCTGTCCAGGGTGACGAGCGCGGCCGCTCCGCAGATGGCGAAGTCGCCCTCGCGGCGTGACAACTCGACGAAGGCCGTGCCGGTCCCGTCGGGGACGCCGGGCACCCGGATCTCAGTCAGCAACTCATCCGGCGCGAGCGCCGTGGTCAGGTATCCGGCGAAGAACGCAGCGGCCGGGATCGTTCGTTCGCCCCGCACGCTCCGCGCGACGAGCAACGCGTCGAGCGCCAGCATCGCCGCCGGAAGCTCGGCGGCCGGATCGGCGTGGGCGAGGCTGCCTCCCACAGTACCACGATGGCGGACCGTCGGGTGACCGACTAACCGGGCCGCCTCGACGAGCAGCGGCAAGCGCGTGGCAGCCAGGCCGGAGTGTTCGAGGGCGCTCTGACGAGCCATCGCCCCGATGGTCAGGCCGCCATCCCAGGCCGCGATATCAGACAGCCCGCCGACCCGGTTGACGTCGACCAGCACCTCGGGCGAGGCAAGCCGGAAGTTCAGCAGCGGCACCAGACTCTGGCCGCCGGCGAGCACCTTGGCGGCGTCGCCGTGCTCCGACAGGCGGGCGAGCGCTTCGTCCACCGTCCGAGGGGCGTAGTAGTCAAAGCTCGGCGGCTTCACGGTAACTCTCCTCTCTGTGACGCGGGCGCAGAAGCGCGTCGGCGAGGTGCGCCGGCGAGGCGCGGCAGACGATGACGAGCGGTTCGATGCTGGCCGTCGCGGAAACGAACGGTCCGTTCGATCTGAGCAGACGATGCAAAACTGGCACGGCGAGTGCGCCGAGCGCGCTCCACGAGCGGGTGCGCCGCATCAGATGACGGCGGCCGGATCCAACATCGAGCCAGTCGCGCCTCGGATCTTCGTGGGGAGCCCTACGAACAGGAATTCGTAGATGCGGTCCTCGGCGATCGTCTCCAGGTCCAGGCTCTCCATGATGTAGATGCCGTGCTCGATCAGCAGGTGCGCGTGGACCGGTTGCGGGTTGCGCGGGTGGCCGTGGTCGGGCGCCGGTTGGACTTCATAGGTCTCGGTATCCGAGCCGGTCGCGACGACGCCGCACTCGGTCAGCCAGTGGGCGGCGCTCAGGTCCGGCCCTGGACCGCGATGGGCGGCCATCGCCTCAGGGTCGGGCCAGAGCGCGCCGTAGCCCGTCCGAATAACCACCACGTCCCACTGCTGGACCTCGACACCCTGCGCGCGGGCCACTGCCTGCAACTCGGCGGCGCCGACCGGCTCGCCCTTCGGCAGGCAGCGCATGCCCCGGTGGCCGGCCACGTCGAGCAGGACGCCACGGGTGAAGATCGGCGGGATCGTCGTCACGTCGGCCTTGAGCGGGCCAAAGTCGCCGAGATGCTCGCGCGCGTTGAAGCCGCCGTACCAGCGGTCGTTCTCACCGATCGTGATGTGCGCCAGCGCGTCGATGTGGGCGCCAGTATGGGCGGTCCCGGAGATGACCTCGCTCATGTAGCCGAGCCCGACCTCGTTGCCAGGGCCCCAGGGTCGATCGCCGACGTTCCGGATCCCGGACGGCGTGCGGTAGCCCAGGACCGAGAGCGGCGGATGGCCAGGGAAGAGCGGCATGCCGGGGAACCGAGCCGCCGCAAGGTCGTAGATCACCCCCCGGGTGACGAGCGCCGCCGCGCGCACACGCTGGCTGGCCGGCAAATCGCGAATCGGCCCCATCTGGTCGCGGGGGATGGCATCCATGCGCATCGTCGCTGCCCCTCCTCATCGCAAGCATATGATTATCGATAATCTAGAATCTTGCTACCGCTCTGTCAAACATATCGGCGAGTGGCGCAGGTGGGCGGCGAGTGGTTGGGCGGCCAGGGTGGTTCGCTCGGAGGGAGTGTGGCGAGGGCCGTGGCAAGGTTCGTGCCACGGGCGAACGGCGGGTGTCTCGACAGGCCGTCGTGACGGGCCGTTGTTCGACTTCGAACGGTGGCGGCTGACAACGGTGGTGGCCGACTTCGAACGGTGGTGGGCACGCCGGGGTCGACGGGGCTGGCCGCTCCGGTGGACAATCGGTCGACGCTGAGAATCGAGGCGAGCGTGATGGCGAGATCGGGTGGCAGACGACGGCGCGGCGTACAGATGACGGCAGGCGCACTGGCGGTCGAGGCGGAGCCACTATCGCCGGCAAGCACGATCGAGTCGGCGCAAGCGCCGGCAGCGGGCGCCACCGTTGGCTCACCGCTCGAAGTGCTGGCCGTCTTCGGGCGGCTCGGGCTGACCTCGTTCGGCGGGCCAGTCGCCCATCTCGGCTACTTCCGCGCCGAAGTGGTCGCGCGCCGCCGCTGGGTCGACGAGGCAACCTACGCCGATCTGGTCGCACTCTGCCAGTTCCTGCCTGGCCCGGCCAGCAGCCAGACCGGCATCGCGCTGGGGACGCTGCGCGCGGGCCTGCTGGGGGGATTGATGGCCTGGGTCGGATTCACCCTGCCGTCGGCGGTGCTGATGACCCTGTTCGCGCTCGGCGTTGGGCTCGTGGGGAACACCGGGGGCGGCTGGCTGCACGGTCTGAAGATCGTGGCAGTAGCCGTCGTGGCTCAGGCGGTCTGGGGCATGGCTCGCAACCTCTGTCCCGACCGAGAGCGGGCGACGCTCGCCGTCGTCGCCGCTATCGTCGTGCTGGCGTGGCCGCTGCTCGGGTTACCGATCGCACTCGGGCAGATCGGCGTGATCGGCCTGGCCGGCCTCGTCGGCTGGCTGCTCCTGCCGACGCCGCCTGTTCCCGCACCGCCACCGGCAACGTCGCGCGGGCGCGCCGCCCGCGGTCAGGTCATTCTGCGGGTTCCGATCTCGCAGACACTGGCTATCGGCTGCTGGATCGCCTTTTTCGCGCTGCTCGTTGCGTTACCGCTGGCGCGTCAGGTGGTGCCAGATCGCACCCTCGCCCTGTTCGATGCCTTCTATCGTTCGGGCTCGCTGGTGTTCGGCGGCGGCCACGTGGTACTGCCGCTCCTTCAGGCCGAGGTGGTGCCGCCCGGCTGGGTCACGAACGAGCAGTTCCTGGCCGGCTACGGCGCGGCCCAGGCCGTGCCCGGACCCCTGTTTTCGTTCTCATCGTATCTGGGAGCCCTGAACGACGCGTTGCCATCCCCCTGGCTGGGCGCGGCGATTGCCCTGATCGCGATCTACCTGCCATCTTTCTTGCTGGTGCTCGGCGCGCTCCCGTTCTGGGAGATCTTGCGCGGCCGTCCGGGCGCCCAGGCCGTCCTGCGAGGCGTCAACGCTGGCGTCGTCGGACTACTGCTCGCGGCGCTCTACGACCCGGTCTGGACCAGCGCGATCGTGGCCCCGCTCGATGTCGCGCTCGGGCTAGCAGCGTTCGCACTGCTCGTCCTCTGGCACCTGCCGCCATGGGTCGTGGTGGTGCTGACGGCACTCGGCGGAGCCATCCTGCTCCGCTAGAACACCCCGCACCCCCGGTCCCCTCTCCCATGCGCGGGAGAGGAGGCGGGGGGGTGAGGAGGTATCTTGGTGGGATACGCGCGCTAGCGCTACTCCATGAAGTAGACGACGGTGACCTGGGTGCGAACTTCCTGCTGTCCTGGCTCGACGGGCGTGGAGAAGTCGCGAGCCGCAGCAGCGGTCGGCGCAGGTGCACGGACCGGCGTGGCCGAAGCGTCGGACTCAACGATCGACTTCACCCCGCTGATCCGCATGCCCACCAGGCTCGCGAGCTGGTCGGCCTTGGCACGGGCGTTGGTCATCGCGAGCGTACGGGCCTGATCCTTCGGCGGCGTCAGGTCGGCAATCGAGAACGAGATCCCGTCGACACGATTCGCGCCGGCCGCCGTCGCTGCGTCGACCACCGTACCGACGCGGTCGAGGTCGTGCATCGTCACCTGCACCGAGTTGGTGGCGCGGTAGCCGCGCAGGATCGTGCTGTCCTTCTGGTCGTAGATGGGGGTGATACCGACACGGCTCGTGCGGATGTCCTCTTTTGCGATGCCCTGTGCGACGAGCGCGTTGATGACGGCCTGCATCCGGGTCGAGGCGTCATTCTGCGCATCTTGCAGTGTCTGAGCGGTGCTCTCGACGGTGAACGTGACGTTCGCGGTGTCCGGCTGGACCATCAGGCGGCCGTCGCCGACGACGCTAACGGTGGCCCGCCCCGTATCCGTCGTTTGCTGGGCCAACGCCGGTCCGGCGTGGAGAGTGGCGGTCGCCAGCAGCGCGGCGAGCATGAGTGATCCACTGAGTATCGCGATCGGTCGCACGGTCGAACCTCCTGAGCTAGTGACGTCTCCTGACAGATGTTCGAGGGAAGGGGGTGCCTGTTGTGGGCGCCGGCGCTCCCGCTCACCAGGGGGATACAAGGGTGGGAACATCGACGCGCGGCTGCCCGGCCGTGGACACACCATCGGCATCGTGGGTCAAGCGCACGTTCAGGTAAGTTGGTGTCGGCGCCCGGCGAGCAGAGCATCGGCGGAGTGTCTTGCCTAGAGACGCCGCCATCGCACAAACGGTTCCCTACCGTGTCACCCGCCGGAGCCGGTGACCCCGTGCATCGCCGCCGGGTGGCCGCATCATCCGCATCACGCAGTATGCCGACGCCGGGGCCAACCACCCTTACGGTGACCACGCCGAGTCGTCGCACGCGTCCCATCGGCCTGAAGGGTGCCATCCCCTCCTGGTCAGGCCCCCTCCGGTCGTCCCCAAAATGCGCCCGAATACGGTATAATTGTGAGGACTTTGGACGCAAGGAACTGGCCCGGCGCGAACATGGCAGTCGGGCGTTCGGCAGACAGGTTGGCGCAGTGACGCGCACGACGGGAGGCCAGATGAATCAGCTAGCACTACTACCCCCGGACACCATACCCACGGCCCCCGAGAGCGACACGGCGGCTCCACTTCAGCTTCTGGCGCGGCGCACCACTCGGCGTAGCCCGCGCCGGGCGGTCGGCGCACCGGGTTACCTCTCGGTTCGAGCGGCAGCGGATCAACTTGGGCTTCAGCCGCGCAGCGTCCGCTCGCTGATCGAGCGAGGCCGGTTACGGTCGCAGCGGCTCGGGCGGATGCACTTCCTCCCCACCGCCCAGGTAGAGGAGTATCGGCGGGTGCGCCGAAACCGGGCGCGGCGCCGACGTCAGCAGCGGCTCGCATAGCGGCCACGTACGGAGCGGCTAGCCACCGAGCAGGTGCGGGAGCTTCAGGCGCCTGTCGTGAGGATCTGGCCGCTCTCGCCATCTACCAGCAGTCGGATGCTCGGCCGCGTGCCGCCCTGGGCGGCGCGGAAGTTGACGCTCCAGACGAGCCGCTGCCGATCGTCATCGTCGTAGAGCACCTGGAGCCGCGTCGATGCGGGATCTGTCGTATCCCAGCGGCTATCGCGCGTCGAGAGCCACCCCTGCGCGATCTCCACGGCTCGCTCGCGTGGGATCGACGGGTTCGGATCGATGGTGAGCGGATCGCGCTGAGCCAGATACCAGATGATCTCGCCGCTGATACCCGAGACGGCCAGCGATACCGAAACGGGCAGTTCGGCGCCGGACGAGGGTGCGATCTGGCTCCACTTGAAGCTGTGAACGAGCCCGGTCTCCGACGCCCGGCTCGAGCGATCGATCAGCGCAAGTCGGCTGAACCCCCAGAAGCGCTCGCGGGCGAACGCGGTGGCCCGGCGCTCAGCTTCGGCGATAGGCAGGTCCGGCCCCCGCCGCAACGGCGCAACACGGCTGCGGAAGGTCGCCTCGATGATCTCGCCGGTCCGGCCATCGACCTTGAAGAAGTCCTGACCGCGCACCGGGCCCGCCGACTCGAGGTAGAAGATCGGGATGCCGCGCGCGCCGGACAGATCACCTAACAACCCGCCTTCGAGAACGAGATCGGGCTGACCGGCGAACTGCCGAACGCCGTCGATGGCCTGCTGACGGGTGATCGGCCTAATGTTCGACGCGTCGGTCAACGGGGGCGCGCTCGACGTGGCCGGTTGACGCACGTCAGCGCCCAGCCAGATCGTCGCTACGACGACGGCGAGCAATCCGTATCCCACCGCGGTCAGCGGGCTATTCGCCAGGGCGCCGGGCAGGCTGCTCGCCAGGAGGCTAGGGGCCACGATCAGGCGAAGAAGCCGTTTCGCGAACACGCTTCCTCCTGGCGGCATCTCGACACGGCCGGGCGCACCGCCCGTTCGACGCCGCCTTCCGTCCACCCAGTATAACAACGATCTTCCCCGCGCAAAAGATCGTATTTCGGCACATTAACGCGCCACAATGCATCGAGCGCGGAGGGGCGTGGCATGCCTGTGTGGCCGCGCCAGCCCGATCCAGATTCCCCCTGATGGGGGTCGGTTACGGCCCGGACGTCGCCCCTGCCTGGGTCACCCAGGATCCCAAGAGCGGACTCTGGGCCGGCGGGGATGGTTGCGGCGGGTCAGGATCCATCGGCGCGCCGGTGCAGGCGGGTCGAGGCACGCGTGCGGCGTCAGGATGAGCGGTGTGCGCCGCCGTCGCCCGAATCTCGGGGGCCACGTGGGCGGTCACTACGGCGCGGCGAGCGCTCGCCGCGTGGCCGATGGCCGTGCAAGTTGCCATCGTGCCGAGTATCGTCGTGCCGAGTATCGTCGTCGCCCTGCGCTTCGCCAGCGTCGCCATGCGGCCGGCCGCCGCTCCTACGCGTCTGATACCTGGCTCCGCGCGGCCCCGCTCGGTCGGGCTGGGGCCCTGGGTCCGGGCCAGCGTCATGCTCGCTCAGCCAGCGCCGGCTCGCTGGGTGGAGGTCGGCCAGGTCGGACCGCGCGAGGATCATCCGGTGCAGCAGCCCGCTCAGTTCGTCGGCCGGCTTGTCACGCACATCGGTGACTTGCCGCTCGTCGCCGAACCGCCCGGCTTGCTCGACAAGGAATCCGCGCAGCGCCTCGGGGTCACGCTGGCGCAGCACCTCGCCGAGCCGTTGGACGTAGTCGCGGTCGCCGGCCGTCACCGGCGGCCCTCGGCGGGCCAGCCGGCTGCCACGGCACCTGATGGGCGGCCGGGTGACGGCCGGGGCTCGGTGGGCCGCAGTGTCACGCGGAGGCCGCCGCCAAGCCCGCCCACGGCGTTGTAGATCGCCGCGAGCACGATGCCGAACACCATGCTGGCGACGATCGCGATGAGCCAGGGCGTCAGCCAGAGGATGGCGAAGACGAGAAGGAGCCGGTCGTCCCAGTACACCAGGAAGTCGTAGGCTGGGTGCAGGTGAAGCAGATCGAGGAAGTTCAGGTTGATCTCGATAGAGTTGACGAGCGGCACCGGTATGGGCACCTTGGCGGTGCTCCAGCCCGCCAGCAACTGACGGCCGGCATGCACCACCCAGGAGCCGACGAAGGCGAACAAGAGCGACGGCAGCAGCGTGAACGCCCCGCCCACGGCTGCTGCCATGCGGGCCGGCCCGGCGAACCCGACCGACGGCACGGTGAACGCGACGTTGGCCGGGGCCGGCTCGCGATAGGTCGAAGCGGACGGCGCCGTGGCCTGCTGATACGGCGATGGCGCGTACTGGTACGGTGACGCAAGAGGCAGGGCCGGGTCGGGCCAGGGGTCGAGCGTTGAGGGCGCCGATGGATGCGTGCTGTGGCCGGTCGGCGTGGCCGGGTCGACCAGTTCGTAGCGCTCATGCAGGTAGGTGCCACCTGCCGCTACGAGCGCTCCGCCACAGGCGCCGCAGAAGCGGGCCTGTCCATCCGGCTCGATCCGGCTACAGCGCGTACAGCGCAGTCCATCGGACCGACCCTGACGCCCGCCACGCGCCGACACGTTCTCGCTCATCGTCCCGTGCCTCCGATCTCCGATCGACGCGCCAGGCGCCTGTCCCATCGCTTACCGAATAGTTCGCCACCCTGAACGTCGGGAGGATACGGCGCGCCGGCAGAACGGTCAAGTTCAACTGTCGCCGTCAGCCGGCGCTGGATACATCGCCGCGACCGACGCTGACTGCGCTGATGCACGCTCGCCTCCCCCCTATCCAGGCGCTCCTGACCTTCAACTCGTCACACGCAAGGTCTCGATGGCCCGATTGTTCGCCATGTCCGCCTCCGGATCGTCGGTACGCGGGGTCGCCGTCACGACGATTGGGTAGTCGCCCGCGCTACCTGGCGCGTTCGCCTCGACGGTCATCCGCGCCGACTCACCCGCCGCGAGATCGTTGCGGCTGCACGTCACCTCAGTGCCGGCGTCGGGGCCGCTGGCGCTGAACTGACGGGCGCAAGCGAAGCCAGGTGCCCGAACCGTGACATTCGAGGCGGCGGGCGGCAGCATCGTGCTGACGCGCACCGAGCTGCTGGCGTCACCATCGTTGGCCACGGCGATCGCAAGGGAGAACGGCTGCCCAGCCGTCACCGGCGCACCTGGTTCGGACAGGTCGACGCGTAGGTCGGGGGTGCCCGCCGCAGCGACGGATGGCTGCATGCTGGCTGCCGACTGGTGATGACGGGGCAGCACACGCGGCGCCGCCAGCGCGACCGGCGCGGCGATCAGCGCGAACCCGGCCAGCAGGAGTACGGCAACGCTCGGAGGAGTCCAGGTACAGGGTCGGCCTCGACCGGTCGGCGAGGTCCGTGGGGGAAACATCGTCACGCTCCAGCACGATGCGCGTGCGTCTTTCGTCAAGATCAGCATCCCACGCGCTGCTGCCTGAGGCTGTCGGCCGGCACACACTTGCGCTGTCGTCATCGCGAATCGGCGCTCGACAGGGCCCCTCCGGCGAACGTCGCTCACAGGTGCCCTTCCAACTGGCCGCACTCAGGCGAGCCGGAGGGTGGCGGCCAGCATGCATCTTCGTAACGCCCAGCGTTGGGCAGGCCCTGTGGCGTCAGGAGGTCGACGCTGGCGTCAGGGGATGTTCGGGTCGTCGCGCGGGGAACGGCGGACAAGCGCGGGGGTGAGTGGCAGCGCCAGCAGCGCAGCGAGCACGCCGGCCCCTACGGTCAGGCCGGCGATGGCTGGGAAGCCGGCCACTCCGAGCGCGAGCCCGCCAAGGGTCGAGCCGAGCACGATCCCGCCCTGATTGGTCAAGGACAGCAGCCCAAGGACGGCGCCCCGGTGCCGGGCCGATAACTCCGCACCCAGCGCCAGGAGCGACGGTCGACTCGACGCGTTTACCAACCCAAACAGTGCGCCGCCCAGCGCCGAGAGCGCCAGCCCCGGCGAGAGCGTGAACAACGCCAACCCGACCAGGCCGGTCGCTATCTGCGCGACGACGAAGACGCTGGCCTTGGGCAACCGGTCGCCGAGCCAGCCGCCGGCGATATTACCCAGGACGTTCCCGATCGCCACGAACATCAGCGTCGGCGCGACCCCCACGGCGTCCAGGCCGTAGCTCACCATCAGGAACGCCGGCAAGTAGAGAACGCCCAGATTGAAGACTGCCCGCTCGACGAGGTTCGCACCCAGGACGCTCCCCAGCCGCGGCACCCCAAGGACGGCGCGGTAGGTCGCCATGATGCTGCCCTCAGCGGGTCTGACGCGCGAGGCCGGGAACGTCAGGTAGATCAGGGCGCCCAGGCCGACGAGCAGCAAGCCACAGGCGGCGAACGCCCAGCGCCAGCCGAACAACCCGCCGATGGCCCCGATGGCCGGCGTTCCGAGCACGGCGGCCAGGCTGAACCCCATATTCAGCCAACCCATCGCCATACCGCGCCGGTGCGGGGGGAAGAGATCGCCGGCAGCGGCCATGACGCTCGCCGGTCCGAAGCCGCCAAAGACACCCGCGAACAGGCGTGCCACCAGCAGCACCCCAAAACCCGGAGCCAGCGCGGCAATGGTATTGACGACGCCGAGACCGACGAGCGCCAGGACGATCATCGGGCGGCGGCCGAAGCGGTCCGAGAGGATGCCCGCGAAGGGCGCCCCCAGCGCCCAGGTCGTCGCCATCGCTGCCGCGAGCAGGCCAGCCTGCGCGACCGTAATGCCCAGGTCGTGGCCCAGGTCGACGAGCAGCGGCGCGACCATCGTGACGGCCGTCGCGAAGCCGAAGACAGCCAGGGTAAAGAGCGCAAGGACTGCGAGCCCGGCGCCTTCGTCGGCCGGCGGCGACGGCGCGGACTCGGAGACCGCCGGCGGCAAGCCGGGCGCAACGGGTTCGAGAGAGGCCATGCTCGTCAGTGTAGCGCCGGAGGCCGCGCGACATGCATGGATGACGCACCCACCCGGCGGCCTACACCGAGACGCCTCTTCCGATCCGCCGTCCCCTGGACGCCTATCGGGCCAAATGCCGGACACCACTGATGCCGGACACCACCGATGCCGGGCGCCACCAGTGCTCGGACGCTACGCGAAGAGGTCGGCCAGTTCCGGCACGACCCAGAGCGGTTTCTCACCCCGCTGGACCCGCTCGATGTTGGCGAAGCAGTTGGCGAAGCGACGCGGCCAGGATTGCCAGGTTGGGCCGGCCATGTGCGGCGTCAGCGTGACGTTCGACAGTCCAAAGAGCGGATGGTCGGCCGGCGGCGGCTCCTGGCTGAGCACATCCAGGCCAGCGAACATGATCTTCCGCTCTCGAAGCGCCTCGACGAGCGCCGCCTCGTCCACCAGCCCGCCGCGTGCCGTGTTCACCAGCACCGCTGTTGGCTTCATCAGGCCGAGCGCCCGCGCATCGATCAGGTGGCGGGTCTGCTCGTTGAGCGGCACGTGGATCGACACGGCGTCCGCCGTCCGCAACAGTTCGTCCAGTTCGACGTAGCGGACGCCGAGTGCCTGCTCGCGTTCCGGCGGCAGCCGGTACGGATCGTAGTAGACGAGCGTCGCATCCCAGCCCTGGAGCCGCCTCGCCACTTCCTGACCGATCCGCCCCATCCCGACGATCCCCACCGTCGAATGCCAGATCTCGTAGAGGCGCGTCGCGCCCATCGTCGGGCTGCGCCAGCCGCCAGCGTGCACGGCGTCGTCGAGCTCAGTAAGATGCTTGAGGCCGGCCAGCATCAGCATGATGGCGTGCTCGGCGACGGCGATGGCGTTCGCTCCGCCGTTCACCGCGACCGGCACGTGAGCCTCCCGGGCACCCTCCAGGTTGAAAGTGTCGTAGCCGACACTCATCAACTGGACGAGTTTCAGGCCGTTATGCGCGGCCGTGACGAGCGTATCGGTCGAGAGCTTCGGGATGAAGCCGCAGAGATAGTCCGCCTCGAGCACGGCCTCGGGCAGTTCCTCGCGGGTCACCGTGCGGAAGTTGAAGCCTTTCGGCAGCAGGCCGAGGGCGATGTCGAGGACGTCGGGATCGAGCATCGGAGCAAACACGATCTTCGGCTCGGGCATGGCAAGCCTCCATTCCGTTCGAGGGCATCATACGCCTGCCCGGGCGCTGGCCGTCGGCCGCATCCCCCCGCCGCGCAAGGATCAGAGGCGCGCTCCCAGCGTCGTGACCCACGCGCTATCCGCATTCCCAGCCGCGCGGGGATCAGAGGCCGCACCGGCCGAGCACGCTCGATCAGACCGACGCCTCTCGGGCCGCGCAAGGATCAGAGGCCGTCGAGCACCCGCAGACGAGCGGCGTCGAGGAGTGTTTCCGGCGACGCGGTGAAGACGTCTTCGACGGCCGCGCGAGCCAGACGCCAATCGCCGCGCGCCACCTCGCGCCCCAGTTGGACGCCGCTCCAGACGCACATCCCGACGAAGAGTCGCGCCCTCCGCACCCGGCCCGCGAAGACATCCGGGTGCTCCCCGAGCGCGACCAATCCGACATCCAGGAGCGGGAACGGCCGGAGTTGCGTGTTCTCCAGGTGAAACCACTCCAGGCCGTCCCGGGAATCGAGCTCTGCCAGGAGGACCGGATCGTCGCCGAGCGGTCCACCCCAATAGGCCCTCTCGTACAGGGTCGAGACGAACAACGCCGCGACGGCGCTCCGATCGATGGCCGGCTCCTCGAGCGGGCGGTTCAACACCAGGCCCGTGGTGATGCCGTTCGGCTCACGATCGACGACGAGGACGACCGTCCCGCCGAAGATCGGGTCAGAATCTTCGGCGGGCGGGGCCACGAGCAGCAGGCCGGGTTCGAGCGGGTGTGTCACCATCGGTCGGCCTCACCTGAGAGACTTCTCTCGATCGGTCGCGCGCACGTCGCCGTCTTCGATTCGCCGCTTCCTCTTCACCGATCCCACTTCGCCCAGACCGAGCGGCGTCAGCCTGCCGGTCCCACCAGGTCAGGTATCGTTCGACAGCCTGAGTCGATCCACCTGGCGCAGACAGTCACTGTTAGGCGCCTGTAGGCGCCTGAGGCAGGTCGCTGCCGCATCGAGGATCCACAGACGATCGGGAGGTGTCCCCTTCGAAGGCTCAACCGCGTTACATGGGATGTGCGCCGGTCAGCGCGCCATATCGTCACGGAGTGAGGAGCCCCGGCTGTGCCGTTGAGCCCCTATCAGCAGTATCAGGCGACCACGGTCGAGACGGCGAGCCCGGTGGATCTGGTGGTGATGCTGTACCAGGGGGCGCACCGCTTCATCCGACAGGCGCTCGCGGCCATCGAGACGCACGACATCCAGACCGCCCATCGAGGGTTCCTACGTGCCCAGGATATCATCACCGAGCTTGCCGGCAGCCTGAGCGCCGAGGAAGGCGGCGAGATCTCCGAGCAGTTGCGGGCGCTCTACGAATACATGCACCGCCGGCTCGTCGAGGCCAACTGCCACAAAGACCCGGCCCCGGCCCGTGAAGTCCTCGGCATGCTCCGCGAGCTTGGCTCTGCCTGGCAGCAGATCGCCGCGCAGCAGCGGCAGGGCCAGGCGCCGACACCCTCCCCGGGACGAGTTATCCAGGCCAGGCCAGGCTCATTACGGCCGTCGATCGCGCGGGCGGTCTGATGGCTGAGCCCAGAGTGTTCAGACATCCGCCGCTGATCGTTGTCGTACAGCGGCTACTCGCACTCCTCCAGCATCAGGCCGATGCCCTCCAGTCCGAGGATTTCGCCCGGCTGGCCCGCCTCTCCGACGAGCGCGATCGACTGGTCATGGGACTCGATGCCTACGGCCCGGCAGACCTCTCAGTCGAGGCGCGCGCGCTCCTCGAACAGGTCGCGGCTCTGGATCAGCAGGTGCTGGCCCTCGCACGCGCCGCGCTCGACCGGGCCGACCAGGAACGGCGCACGCTCCGGCGCGGCCAGAGCGTGCTCGCGACATACGCCCGTCCCGGCGCCGAGTTGAATCTCCACGCACGCGGCCTCGACCTGAACGGCTGATCTGTACGCCTGATCTGTACGCCTGGCCGGCCCGCGGAGCCATCCGGCCCCCTCCTCGTTCGAGACGGGCGGGCCTCACCTGAGCCGCCCTCTCGCGGGCGCCCGGCTGCCATGCCTCCTGGATGGGGCGCGAACGTCCGACCATATGCATCGGACGCTCCACATCGGCGACCGGCCGGGAGTCCGGCCGGTCGCTCCCGAATCGATGGCGCTCAGGCAGAGGGGGCCGGCTGGCGGCGTACCGACAGGAACCGAAGGAACTCGTAGCCCTCGCGGAGGCGGCGTGCGCACTCGTGGCGGTCGAGGGCCATCTCCTTCAGCATGCGCATGATCGGGCGGGGCCGCATGTAGAAGCGGCGGTAGAATTCTTCGACTGCCTGGAAGATCTCCTCCTTGCTCAATCCGGGGTATTCGAGGGTGGCATCCTGTAGGCCGTGCTCGTCCAGCAGCGCGCCCGGCTTCATCCAGCCATTTTCGAGCGCCTGCGCGTAGAGCTCGGTACCAGGGTACGGAGCCGCAATCGATACCTGGATGGTGTTCGGGTCGATGTCGCGGGCGAACGCGATCGTCCGCTGAATCGTCTCGTGGGTCTCGCCGGGCAGACCGACGATGAACGTCCCATGAATGGTGATCCCGAGCCGCTTGCAGTGCTGCACGAACTCGCGCGCACGGTCGAGGCGGATGCCCTTGCGGATGTTGTTGAGAATGTGCTGGTTACCGGACTCGAAGCCGACGAGCAGCAGACGCAGCCCGTTTTCTCGCATCACCTTCAGTGTTTCGTAGGGCACGTTTGCCTTGGCGTTGCAAGACCAGGTCAGGCCAAGCGTGCCGATGCGCCGGGCGATCTCCTCGGCGCGGGGTCGGTTGTCGGTGAAGGTGTCGTCGTCGAAGAAGAACTCCTTGACCTGGGGGAAGAGCGCCTTCGCGTGCTTCATCTCGGCGTAGACGTGTTCCGGGCTTCGCACCCGGTACTTGTGGCCGCCGATGGTCTGGGGCCAGAGGCAGAAGGTGCAGCGTGAGGCGCAGCCCCGCCCGGTGTAGAGCGAGACGTACGGATGCTTGAGGTAGCCGATGTAGTAGTTCTCGATTGTCAGGTCACGCTTGTAGACGTCCGTGACGAAGGGCAGGTCATCCATGTTGCCGATCAACCGACGCTCGGGGCGGTGGATGGTCCGGCCGGTGGCGCGGTCCCAATAGCTGATGCCGTCGATCTCGTCGAAGGGCCGGCCCTCGGCGATCTCCTTCAGCGTGTAGTCGAACTCGTTACGCCCGACGAAGTCGAGAGATTGGCAGCGCTGGAGCGTCTCTTCTGGCAACACGGCCGCGTGCGCGCCGACGAAGCCGACCACGGCACTCGGCTTGCGAGTCTTGAGTGCTTCGACGAAGCGAACGTCGCTGGCCAGGGAGGGAGTGCTGGTATGGATGACGACCAGATCGTAATCGGCCGCCAGGGTGAGCGCCTCGTCGACGCCGATGCCGTGCGGCGGGGCGTCGACCAGTTTGCTGCCGGGGATGAGCGCGGCCGGCTGGGCCAGCCAGGTGGGGTACCAGAAGGAGCGGATCTCGCGCCGCGCCTGGTAGCGCGACCCGGCGCCGCCGTCGAAGCCATCATACGAAGGCGGGTTGAGCAAGAGCGTGCGTGGCATCGTCCACCTCGCCGAACGTGTCCCCAGGCTACAAGTCCTCGATTGCCGTGTCCCCAGACTCCAGTCCACGAGTTTCGCGACCGTGCCCTGTCGGCTCGGCGCAGCACGAACGGTGCCATCAGGATCGCCGGGAGTGGCCGATGCTGATGGATCGGGTGGATCGAGGGGCGCAACGGGCAGAGTCAGGAGCGGGACCGGGGGAGCCAGCACGCCCTGCCACGGGCGTCCACCTGTTCCTGCTTGGATACGATTACCATCTCGGCGACCTGCTCTGGCTCACGCCGGTGCTCGCGGAGTACCGCCGACAGGCGCGGCCGGCCCACCTGCTGGTAGGGTGTCCTGATCGGCCAATCAGCCGAATCCTGGAGGGCAATCCGTCGATCGATGAGCTGCTCTACGGCGAGCCAGACGAACTCGCACGGTCAGCACACGCATGCTTCGGATCTGCTCTGGTCCTCCACGACCTCAGGCCCGTGGCACTCGCGGAGGCGATGCTGCGCGACTGGCGCCACCACTGGCCCTGGCTGTACTACCGCGACCTCTGGCTCCAGGCGCGTGGTCAGTGGCTCGCGACGTTCTTGCACCTTGGCTGCCTCCACGAGTTTCGCCCGACCCTCGTACTCTCGGAGGAGGACCGGGCAACGGCGCGCACGCTCCCGCCCCGCGTGGTGGCGTTTGCCCCCCATATCGGACAGTACGGACTACCGCTGGCCGACCGCTTCTGGCGCCGGGTCAAGGGCTGGGACGACCGCAACTGGCGCGACCTGACGGCGCTGTTACGGGCGGACGGCTTCACGCCGGTCACGCTGGCGGGACCGGGTCAGGCGTCCATACCTGGCACACTGCCCTTGATCGGGCTGCCGATTCGCCAGGTAGCCGGGATCGTCGAGAGCGCGGAGGCACTCGTGAGCGCGGAGAGCGGGCTCTGGTTCGTGGCGGCGGCATGCGGTACCCCGTTCGCAATCGTTCCCTGGTGGTTGCCTCGCACCGTCGACTGGGCCGCGCCGATGGGAGTGCCACACCTCCTGGTCCGTCGGCCCGATGCGTCGGCTGGCCGGGTATTTGCGGGTATCCGGGTGTTGGCCTCGCACTAGCACCGTCGTCCGTCGCTTCGCGGCGCCAGTCGCCCCGAGCGCGTGGCGGCGGTCCGGCGTCGGCTCCTGGCACGGTGCCGGTGGTTGGCCCCACATCGGCCACTCGCGACGGGCCGGAGATCGGCCTGCCGGCGAGGGGCAGCCGGGTGTCGGTGGTTAGCGCCGGTGGCGGCGGTGATGGCGCGTTGGATGCAACCGTGTTCGCTCGCGTAGGACATGCGTGGTCCGAGCGTCGTACGCGCGCTGTCGTATGCTCGTTCAGTCCTTCACTCGCTCAGTCCCCCACTCGCGTAGCTCTCCAGGTGACTCCCGACATGTCCGACCCACCGCCACCGTCATCCGCCAGGCCGCCGTCGCCCGGCAAGAGTTGCCTTCAGCACCTGACCAGCGTCCGGGTGGTCGTACCGCTGGCGGTCGGACTGGGCTTGCTCGCCTACGTCATCAGCATTGCCGTCGCCCCGGAGAGCGGCGATCAGTTGTGGCGAATTCTTGGGAATACCTGGCTGCTGGTGCTGCTTCTGACGATCCCCTATCTCGCCCTTCGCGCATTGGTGTGGCATCAACTCTTGAAAGTCGTCAATATCGCGGTGCCCTGGCGTCCGATGCTGGTCGCCTTTGCGAGTGGCGAGATCACCAAGGTGCTCCCGGCGGGCGTGTACCTCCAGAATTACGTGCTGGCGCGTGTCGAGAACTTCGGGCAAGATGCGGTGGCCCGCACCACGATGGCCTCGACGGCGATGCTGGGGCTGGAAGCAGCGCTGGCGGTGCCGGTCGCGCTGATCTTCGGCTGGCCGGGTGACGCCTGGGTCCGCTGGACCCTGGTGGGCGTCGTGTTCGCCTGGATCGGCATCCTGTTCCTAGCCTGGCTACTCGTCCGCTACGGCGCCCGCCACATGACTGAGCGCACACCGAAGTGGATGCGTAGGACGACCCGCTTCATCGAGACGTTTCTCGAGACCGGCGCGGACCTGGTGACCTGGCGAACGGCGCTGAACCTGGTCCCGACCGCGCTCTACATGCTGGTGTACGCGGTCGTTCTCTATGCGATCCTGTTATCGCTGGGGATCCAATCGATTGACATGCTGAGCACCATTGGCATCTACGCCTTCGTAGTGCTCTCGGTGATCCTGGTCCCAATCCCAACCGAAGTTGGCCTGACCGAGTTCACCGGGCTGGTCGTGCTGATGGCGCACGGCCTCTCGCAGCCGACAGCAGCAATCGTCATCCTGGCGCAGCGGGTGCTGGTGACGGGCATGACGATTGCCGAATCGGCAGTGGTGTTGTTGATTTTACGGAGGCAGTTGTCCCGAGTGGCGCGGCCTTCGCGCGCCGTGGCCGCACGCGAGCGAGTGGTGAGCCAGGCCGGCAGCCAACCAGACAGCAGCCAGCCCGGCGGCCAATCAGGCGGCCAATCAGGCGGCCAATCAGGCGGCAACGAGCCGGGGGCCGAGGTCGCTGGCGCGGTCAAACCGCAGGCACGAAAGCCATGAGCGACGATACGCCCACGCGCAACTGGCTCCGCCAGGGTGGCAGGTGGCTCCGCCGATGTGGCAGGTGGCTCCGCCGGAATCAGTTCAATGTCGTCCTGCCAACCATCGCCACGGTGGGCCTGCTCGGCTACGTCTCGATGATGGCCGCCTCGCCCCAGAGTAGCGGGCAGATCGTCGCGATCGTCGAGCGCACCTGGTGGATCGTGCTGGTGCTCACCATCCCGTACATTGGAGCGCGCGCCATCCTCTGGCACGAGCTACTGGAGCAACTCGACGTCAATGTGCCCTGGCGGCTCACACTGGCCGCTATGGCCGGCGGCGAGATCGCGAAGACGATCCCCGGCGGGATCTACGTGCAGAACTTCCTCCTGGCCCGAGCTAGCGGCCTCCATGAGGTGGCTATCGTGCGGTCCTCGACGGCGACGACGGCGACGCTGGCGCTCGAGAGCCTGCTCGCGCTGCCCGTCGCGCTCATCGTCGGCGTCCCCGGAGCACCCTGGGTCACCTGGACGTTGTTGGGGATCATCGGTGTATGGGTGGTACTGCTGGTGTTGGTCGTCCTCGCCGTGCGCTACTGGGAGCTCCATCTCGCACCATGGACCCCGAATTGGTTACGCCGGCTGGCCATCATTGCCGAGGAGTTGCTGGAGGCGGCGGCGGATCTGATCACCTGGCGGACGGTTCGCGCGATCCTCCCCACCGCGGTGTACATGCTGGTCTATGTGGCCGACCTGTACGTGATCGCGGGAGTAGTCGGAGCCACGGAGATCGGGTGGTTCCAGATCATGGGGATCTACGCGATCGTGGTCCTCTCGACCATCCTGGTTCCGATCCCGGTGAAGGTCGGTACCACAGAATTGACCGGCCTGACCGCGTTCGTGGCCCACGGGGTGTCGAGCCCCACGGCCGCGCTTGTTATGCTGGCGCTCCGGCTGCTCACGACTGGCGCCACCATGCTGGTGGCCGCCGTGCTGATCGTGGCGCTACGCCACGCGCTGATGCCGCCCCCTACGCCACCATCTGACATGCCCGATAGAACGTCCATCGCTGCTGGGATCACGTTGGCCGAGCCGCACGGCGCCCCCCGTGGCCGGCGCTAGCCTCACCCCGGGCCCTCCCCACCGCTGAAGAGAGGCCGGAGGTGAGAAGGCAGCCGCGGGAAAGGGTACACCCAGGCCCGAGGTGAGGGGGACGTCAGCTAGGGCTCGTCGGAGAACTGGCGAATCGAGCGCGCCTTGAACGGTTGGAAGGCGTGCGCACGCAGGGCATCCTCGTCGAGGTCGATGCCCAGGCCCGGCGTCGTCGGGAGCGGCACGTAGCTGTTCTCAGCCAGCAGCGGCGGATGGGCGATCTCCTTGCCGAGCGCTTCGAAGTTCACGAAGTACTCAGTGATGAGGAAGTTCGGCATCACTGCCGAGACGTTCACCGTCGCGGCCAGCCCGACCGTCGTGCTGTTGTAGTTGTGGGGGGACATCGCGACGTAGGACGGCTCAGCCATCGCCCCGATCTCCTTGAGCTCGAGGATGCCGCCGACGTTGCAGACGTCCGGGTTCAGGATGTCCGCGGCGCGTTTCTCGAAGACCGCGCGGAAGTCCCGCTTGGTGTACAGTTCCTCGCCGGTGACGACCGGAATGTCGATCGAACTGCGCACCTCGGCCAGCGCATCGAGGTTCTGCGCCGAGACCGGCTCCTCGTACCAGAAGGGGCGATACTCGGAGATCGCCTCGGCGACGCGGACGGCGCTCATCGGCGAGAGCCGGCGATGGACTTCGACGAGCAGTTCCACGTCCGGCCCGAGCGTCTCACGCATGATCCGGACGCTCTCGATCGCGGCGCGCTCCTCCTCGCGGCCAAGGTAGGCTCGCCAGGGGTTCGGGAACGGATCCCACTTGAGGGCGGTAAAGCCCATCGCGATGACTTCCTGCGCCCGTGCGGCAAGCGCGCGCGGCTCGCGGATGCCGTCGGACCAGCCGTTCGCGTACACCCGGATCTTGTCGCGGCAGGGGCCGCCAAGCAGGTTATAGACCGGCTGCCCGGCCGCCTTCCCGCAGATGTCCCAGAGCGCATGCTCGATGCCCGACAGGGCCGAATACGTCTCCATCGAGCCACGCTTCCCGAGGAAGTCGTGATAGGCCACAAAGGTGAAGTGCTTGATAGCGAACGGGTCGCGCCCGACCAGGTACCGGCCAAGCTCGTGGATCGTGGTTTCGATGGCTCGGTCGCGGTCGGACTGGGTGTACGCCTCACCCCAGCCGTAGACGCCCTCGTCGGTCGAGACCTTGACGAACAGCAGATTCTTGCCCCGCCCCGGATGCACCAGGAAGGTTTCGAGCCCAGTAACGCGCACGGTGGTTCCTCCCCTCGTCGCGGAGGTGAGCGTAGCACGTCGCAAGACCCAGAGGCGGCACTCGGGAGCGGGTACACTAGGGGTACGGGCTGATCACCACCCGGGAGTACCTGATGGACGAGCAGCGGCCGGCGGACATGCGGGCGAGCACGATGATGGATACCGCCACGCGTGCGGCGGCGAGTACGGTCGTTCGTGGCATCTGCGATGAGTGCGGGAAGCCGGCGGTTCTGACCCCTCGGATCGATCCGGAAAGCCCGCTCAGCGGCAGTGAGCGGTTGTGCCCCACGTGCGCGCGGTCGCCGGAGCCGTTCTGGCACGACGACCGTTAGCCTCCGGATACGCCCGGTATCGCTCGATTCGGCTAACCCAGCGGTCCGGTGGCCGATCCGGGCACTGGTCCGACGACGTGCACGCCCGTCCGTTCGAGATCTCGAATAAGCGGCTCGGGCGCGATCGTCTGGGCTCGGAGCACCACCGTCTGCCGTGTGTCATCCGGGCCGGGCACGGTGACCAGGCTCACGATCCGGACTCGGTGCTCGTGCGCGATGCGGGTAACGTCGGCCAACTGGCGGGATGGGTCGTCGAGCACGAGTTGAAGCCGGGTGCTCGGTTCGAGCACACCCATCACCCGCGTCAGCATCCGGAACAGGTCGCTTTCAGTCACGATGCCGACGAGGTGTCCGTCCTTCAGGACCGGCAGGGCGCCGATCTTGTGCTCCAGCAGCAGGCGGCTCGCCTCTTCGATCGGGGTATCCGGCGTCACGCTCACGACGTCCGCGTGCATGATCTTGCCGACGTTCGGCTCCTCGGCGAGCGCCCGCGCGACGCGAAGATCGCGGTCCGACACCATGCCGGCCAGCCGCCCGAGGCGAACGACCGGCAGATGTCGGAAGTGCCCTTCTTGCAGGAGACTCCAGGCTCGTCCGACTGACGCTTCCGGCCCGACCGTCACGGCCGGTGCGGTCATCACCTGTTCGACGAACATGGGCCCCACCTCCCGATGTTCAGGATCGCGCACACCGGGGACCGTCTGCCAGGGTCAGGCGTCATCACCCGGGCGTGACGGCTGGCCAACGCCGCACGGCTGGTGCGCCCGCCGTGCGGCAGCAGGTGGAGCGCCACGCTACGCTACCGGTGCAGCACCCCAGGGGGCGGGGTCGAGAGCGGGGCGAGCCGGCTCAGGCGACGCAGCAGCTTTCTGCGGCGGATGGGCTGGCCATGCCGGTGAAGCGAACGCCGAGCGCGCCAAGCTCCGCAAGACGGTCGTCGAGGGCCGGTCCTTCGCACTGCCACAACGCGAACAGGTCGTCCATCGAGTGCCACTGGTGGGCCAGGATGAAGCGCGACTCATCGGCGGCATCCTGGTACAGCCCGAAAGCGACGAAGCCGGGCCGCGTCCGCAGGCGTGTCTCAGTCCACGCGCGCAGGAACGCTTCGAGGCGGCCCTGTCGGCCGCTCGGCGCGCTGACGATCCAGGCCCCCACGGCATCCGGCCGCCGGCCGGGCACACTGGTCGACACAAGCTCGCGACAGACGTAGAGCGCCCCATCCTCGACGATAGTGGCAGCCGTCTCGCCGTGCCGTCGACACCGGAGTTGCTCGGCCAGTGCCGCGCGAGACTCCCAGGTGCCGACGTACAGAAACTCGTGCGGGTGGCCGAGGCGTTGGAAGAGCGGAGCGACCGGCCGCATGGTGGGCACGCCAGCGCCCGGTACGGCAAGCGCGCCCAGAAGACGGGTCAGGTCGTCGACCATCCCTGGCTGCGCCCACAGACGCAGGACGATCGCGACGCTCACGACGGAGCCTCCTTACCCAACCGCTCGGCCGCCCTTCCGGCGCCGAGTGGACACATGTTGACAACTTCGTAGCGGGGTGCGTGGCCGCGGCATCGGCCGCGATCAGCATATCGCCTGGGAACGATTGCCCCAGGCGACGGCTTCCAGGTACATGGACGGCACGTCGGCCGCGTCCAGGCCGAGCCGCGCGAGCAAGCGATCGACGGCCGGCCAGTCGGCGCGCTCGTAGGCGCGGGCGAGGTCGAGGATGGCTCGAAGGTCGTTATCCTCGCCATGCAACGCCGCCCGCACCACCTCCGGCAGGCCGACGCCCGCCAGCGCCTCGTCGAGTGGGAGGTTGACGATCGCGTCGATCAACGAGAACAGGCCGAGCAGGGAGAGGTCATCAGTCGCCGGTGCGAAGCCGCACGCGCGCCCCACGACCTCACAGAACCGACCGCGAGTAACCGACGTCACCACGAGCTCGAACGGCCGATCTCCGCCGGCGTCAGCCAGGACCATCGCCATCGCCCAGACCCGCAGACCGGCGTGGCCGAGGTAGGCGATCGCCTGCCGAATGCTCCGGACCGGCGAACGCAGGCCGAACGTGGCCGAGTTCAGGTACCGGATCAGGCGAAACGACAGGGCCGGATCGTGTCGGAGGAGTGCCTCGATCCGCTCGTGGCTCGGGTCCGGCTTACACAGCTCGGACATGAGTTGGAGCCGGAACGGCCTGAAGGCCGGGTCGCGCCGTCCTGTGCGTACCTCCGGCCGGGCGAAGTAATACCCCTGCACGTAGTCGTAGCCGAAGTCGTGCGCCTGACGCGCATCTTCGGCGGTCTCGACCTTCTCGGCGACAAGCGCGATGCGCCGGCGCTTGCAGGCCGTGGCCAGCGATTTGCGCATATCAGGGCCGTGCATCGAGAAGTCGACCTTGATGATGTCGGCAAACTTGACCAGATGGCGGGCCGGCGAGTCCGGTACGAAGTCATCCAGGGCGATGGTGTAGCCGGCCCGCTTGAGGCGCTCGCAGGCCGCATACACTTCTGCGTCTGGCTCGATATCTTCGAGGATCTCGACGACGAGTGAGTTTCGGGGGAGCACCGAGGCGTAGTCGCCCACGAGCGCCGCGCGGGTGAAGTTCACGAATACCCGTGCGCCACCGGCCAGGGTATCGACGCCGAGCATGAAGAAGCTGTTCGAGATGACGGCGAGCGAAGCGGCATCGCCGTCGGTGAAGGCGTAGCGGTTTTCGCCTCCGGATCGGAAGAGGAGCTCGTAGCCAAACACTCGCCCACCGCGGTCGAGGATGGGTTGACGGGCGACGAATAGATCGAACGTCGACGGGCTGACCGTTTGTACCTGAGCGTTCATGCTGACGGCTCCCGGCCTGCGCCCGATCGTCATCATCGGGCACCTGTCCCCCTGTCACGGCGTCGACCCTCCCGGCCGCAGCCTCTCTCAAGACAACGACGTAGAAGCGCGGAGCGTGACGGGCTGATGGCGGAGATTGAGCGCCGCTGCTATCTGGTCAGCGCACTCAGGCCCAGGGCGAGAAGGCCGGGTGACGGATCAGCGGACGGGCACGGGCGCCGCAGTCCGCTCGCGGTGGGCCACGTCGAGCGCGGTCAGGATCGCCTCCCCCACGTGACGGGTGGTGGCGGCGCCGCCCAGGTCCGGCGTCCGCAGTCCGCTCGCGGTGGTCGCGTCGATCGCCTGCATCACCAGGGCGGCCTCCTCAGGCAACCCCAGATGGTCGAGCATGAGCGCCGCACTCCAGACCGCTGCAAGCGGGTTGGCGATGCCCTTGCCCGCGATGTCCGGGGCCGAGCCGTGGACCGGCTCGAACATGCTCGGATAGCGGCGCTCGGGGTTGATGTTGGTGCTCGCCGCCACACCCAATCCCCCAGCCAGGGCGCTGCCGAGGTCGGAGAGGATGTCCCCGAACAGGTTCGAGGCGACCACGACCTCGAGCGTCTCCGGCTTCAGGACGAAGCGCGCCGCCATCGCATCGACCAGCCACTGCTCGGTTTCGACGTCCGGGTACTCGCGTGCCACCCGCGCGAACACCTCGTCCCAGAGGACCATGCCGTATTGCTGGGCGTTGGACTTGGTCACATTGGTGACTTTCTGGCGCTTGCGAGTGCGGGCCAGAGTGAAAGCGTAGCGGATGATCCGCTCGCAACCCTCTTCGGTGAAGAGGCTGGCCTGAATCGCAATCTCCTTGCCGGGGCCGCGCCCCCGCAGGTTGCGCCCGCCGATGCCGGCGTACTCGCCCTCGCTGTTCTCGCGGACCACCACCCAGTCGAGCCGCTCGGGCGTAGCGTCGCGGAGCGGGCTTTCGACGCCGGGTAGCAGGCGGATCGGACGGGTGCAGACGTACTGATCGAAGCCCTGGCAGATGGCGAGCCGGAGCCCCCACAGGCTGACGTGGTCCGGGACGCCCGGCCAGCCAACAGCGCCGAAGTAGATCGCCTCGAAGCCCTGGAGCACCTCCAACGCGGCGGCATCGATCATCCGGCCGGTCTCTTGATAGTACTGGCAGCCCCAGGGGAAGCTCTCGTACTCGAAGGAGAAGCGCCCGCCCGACAATTCGGCGAGGCGGTCGAGGACGCGCAGCCCCTCCGGCACCACCTCTTGCCCGATCCCGTCGCCTGGGATGACCGCGATCCGATAGGTCCGACTCACGCTGTACGCTCCACGAGGTATCAGGTATCAGGTATCAGGCATCGGGAACCGGGAAGTCAGCGGCCGTCCGCCAGCAGCAGGCCGCCAGCGGTCAGGAGCCGCACGGTCCAACGCGAGGGGCGCCACACCGGACCACTGATACCCGATACCTGACTGTTCGACTTATCGTTGGCCGATGGGGATGAAGGTCTTGCCGCGCGGGCCGACGTACTCGGACTGGGGGCGGATCAGCCGGCCGCCCTCCTGCTGCTCGATGACGTGGGCCGTCCAGCCGACCGTTCGGCCGATGCCGAAGGCCGGCGAGAACAGATCCGAGGACAGGCCGACGTCGCGCAGGAGCAGCGCGGTGTAGAACTCGACGTTCGTGTTGAGGTTGCGGCCGGGCTTCGCCTCGGCGAGTACCTGGACGCCGACGCGCTCGACTTCGCGGGCGAGTGCGAGTGACTGCCGCTCATCGGTGTCGCCGGCCAGTTGCTCGGCGGCCTTGTACAGCACCTCTGCTCGCGGGTCGCGGACCTTGTAGACGCGGTGCCCGAAGCCCATCAGCCGCTTGCCCTTGGCCACGGCGTCCTTCATCCAGGCCTCGGCGTTCTCGGGCGAGCCGATCTCCTCGATCATGTCGAGGGCCGGGCCAGGCGCGCCGCCGTGGAGCGGCCCCTTCAGCGCGCCGATCGCGCCTGTGACCGCCGAAAACATGTCCGAGTCCGTCGAGGCGATGACGCGAGCGGTGAACGTCGAGGCGTTCATCCCATGGTCGGTGACGGTCACGAGGTACGTTTCGAGGCCCTTGACCTTCGCCGGGTCCGGCTCCTCGCCGCTCATCTGGAAGAAGAGGTTCGCCACGATGCCCAGGTCGGCGCGCGGCTCGACCGGCTGCCCGCCGGTCCGGAGCCGCTGGTAGGTGCCGACGATGACGGGCACGCGCGACACGAGCATCTCGGCACGGATCAGATTGGCATCACGGGAATTGTCGCCGGGGTGTGGGTCGTCGACGGTCAGCGAGCCGACGGCGAAGCGGAGCGCGTCCATCGGTTGCATCCGCTTTGCGGCCGCCTGGACCGCGACACGCGCCTCTTCCGGCAGCCGTCGGTAGCCGACCAGCCGCCGGTGGAGGTCGTCGAGCTGGCTCCTGGTGGGGAGGCTGCCATGCCAGAGGAGGTACGCCGCCTCTTCCAGGCTGATGTTGCCCGACAACTCTTCGATGCTGTAGCCGCGAATCGTCAGGACACCCTTTTGTCCGTCGACGTCGCTCAACTCGGTACGAGCGACGACGACGCCTTCGAGCCCGCTGGTCGCCGGGTCACGCGCCGGCTTCCCACTCGCGGTCGAACCTGTGGTCATGGCCCTGCCCTCCTTCTGGGTCACTTCATCGTGCGATGTCTGTGTCGTGCCGCCCAGAGGGGCTGTTGAGGGCCGGCACGGCCACGCTGTCGGCCGGATCGGGGCCGCGCTCAGCATGGCGCTCAGGTGTGCCGATCGGGTCGGCACGGTGATGTGTACTTCTCCCAAAAGGTAGCAGATCAAGTGCCGCCGCGAGATCGCCGGCGAGGTGCTGGAGCCCGCCGGCTACACCTCCAGGCTCCACGAGCCGCTGAAGCGGCACGCCGGCGTGCCGAGCTTCTTCCACCAGGCACGCCCCGCTGGGCGGCAGGCGCCCGCATCCGGGTGCAACTGTAACACCGGACGTGCGTCTCCTTCGGTACCCTATAAGGAGCGACGAGGGCGCGATCCCTCTCCGTACCCGTTCCGCCGAGTGGAGTGGGCTAGCGGCCATCCGGAGCCCAGCGTGCCAGTTGATCCCGTCCCTTCACGCGCGTCCGCCGACGTCGCGCTGGAAGGGACCGTCGAGCGCGTCACCTTCTATAACCCATCCAACGGCTTCAGCGTCGTACGGCTGCGGCTGCGGGGCCGGCGCGAGCCGATCAGCGTGGTCGGAACGCTGCCAGCCGTCCAGCCCGGCGAGATGCTGGCGCTCTCAGGCGCCTGGCAGATCGACCCTCGCCACGGCGCGCAGTTCCGCCCGAGTCGCGCCGAGGTCCGCCGCCCGACTGACGTTGAAGGGATCATCCGTTATCTCGGTTCCGGGCTGGTACGCCAGATTGGGCCGGTCCTGGCGAAGCGCATCGTCGGCCTCTTCGGTGCACGCACGCTGGATGTCCTGGACACGTCGCCCGAGCGGGTCCGCGAGGTGCCGGGCATCGGGCCGCAGCGGGCGCGCGCCATCGGTGCGGCCTGGGCCGAGCACCGAGCCTTGCGGAGTCTGATGGCGTTCCTCGGCGAGCACGGCCTCGATACCCGCTTTGCGCCGCGCCTACTGGCGGCCTACGGCCCGGAGGCGCCTCGCATCCTCGGGGCCAATCCGTACCGTCTGGTGGCCGACGTACCTGGCCTCGGCTTTGCTGCTGCCGACCGGCTCGGGCAGGGGATGGGCGTCCGTCCGACCAGCCCGGCCAGGATTCAGGCCGCGATTCAAGCCGCACTGCTGCGAGCGGCCGAGGACGGCCATACCCGCCAGACGCGCGCAGCGCTGGTGCAGGAAGCGGTGGCTACCACTACCGCGCCGCCAGAACTGGTCGAGGGTGGTGTGACCCAACTGCTGGCCGGCGGGGCTATCAGCACGCGCATCGATCTGCCAGAGGGTGAGCCGGCACCTCGGCCGGACACAGCCGATGCGTCGACGACCGGTAACCCTCAGGTTGACACACCGTTCCCAGACGCGGCATCACCAGCGGGCGTGGCTGCTGCTGATGGGCAGACCCTTCCTGGACAGGGCGGGCCGGCGCAAGCAGCCAGCAGGCTACTGGCTTATGAGCCACACGGCTCGCTCTCCGGCGGGGACACTCGGCCGGCTGAACTGGTACCCGAGACGCCATCGGCACGGCGTGTTGGCCGGGTACGGATCTACGTGCCACCGGCAGCTACACCAGTCGAGCAGGCGGCGGATAGTGAGACGCTGGGCATCGGGCTAACCGGGCTGGTCCGCGCCGAGGAGGATCTGGCGCGTCGGCTGTTGGCGCTGGCACGGCGGCGGGGACTACCGGCGAAGCGGGTCGAGCGCTGGCTCGCCGCCGACCCCGAGGCCCGCACCCTCTCCGACGAGCAACGCCGCGCCGTCGCGACCGCCGCGACGAGCGGCTGTTTCGTCCTGACCGGCGGACCGGGCGTGGGGAAGACGACGACGACGCGGGCGCTCGTGCGTTGCCTGGAGGCGCTTGGCCGGAGCGTGGCGCTCGCGGCGCCGACCGGCAAGGCTGCTCGACGGCTCGGCGAGGTCGTCGGACTGGAGGCCCGCACGATCCATCGCCTGCTCGGGGCCGGGCCGAACGGCTTCCGGCACGGCCCGCGCGATCCGCTCCCGTATGACGTCGTGGTCGTCGACGAGGCGAGCATGCTCGACACCCAGCTTGCCCGCAGCGTCATTCGCGCGGTCGGTCCAGCCAGCCAGATGATCCTGGTGGGCGATGCCGATCAGCTTCCAAGCGTCGGCCCCGGGCAGGTGCTGCGTGACCTGCTGGCGAGCGGGCGAGTGCCCTCGGTGCGGCTGGAGACAGTGTTCCGACAGGCAGCGCAGAGCCAGATCGTCGTCAGCGCCCATATGATTCGGCAGGGGCAGACCCCAAGGCTGGCCCGGCCGCCGGCACTTGCGGCACGGACGTCGGACTGCGTCTTCGTGGCAGCGCCGCCGGCACGCCTCGCGGTTGTCGCCGCCGAGTGGGCCGCGACACGCCTGCCACGCCTGCTCGGCGTACCGCCCTCCGAGGTCCAGGCAATCGCGCCGCTGGTGCGGATCTGTCAAACCTTGAACGGCGTCCTACAGGAGCGGCTGAATCCGGCGCGCGGGCAGGCCGAGCGGCCACACGGTGCGCTGCCGCTACGGGTCGGGGACCGAGTCATCCAGACACGCAACAATTACCTGCTCGGGGTCTTCAACGGCGACACCGGCCTGATCGCGGCCATCGACGCCGAGGCTGTGACCGTCGACTTCGGCGATGGGCGGGTGGTTGCGTACGGCGCGGTCGACGTGCTGGACCTCGATCACGCCTATGGCCTGACCGTCCACCGAGCCCAGGGCAGCGAATGGCCGGGCGCGGTGGTGCTCGTCTCGTCGACGTTCGGGCCGATCCTGAGCCGCAACCTGCTCTATACGGCCATCACGCGGGCGCGTCGGGCGGTCGTGCTCGTCGGCGACGAGGCGGCGGTCGCGGCTGCTGTCGCCCGCACCCGCGATCGGGAACGCTGCACGGGGCTGCCGGTGCTGCTGCGGGCGGGACGCCCACTCGGAGCGGATGCCGAAGCCAGGGCTGCTTCCGAGACCGGGGCGCCTTCCGAGACCGGGACGCCTTCCGAGACCGGGACGCCCGGCGCGTCACAAGCCGATGCCCAGGCCGGGATGGATAGCCTGATGGGGGTGGACGTAGGGGCGGCCACCCCTCCAGATGCCGAGCACGACTTGCCCATCGTCGGCGACGCGGCCCCGGCTGCTGTGCCGTCGGGTGCTGTAGCGTCCAGCACGGCTGCGTCGGTCGTGCTGCCGCCGATGGATCTGCCGGCCGCTCCGAGCGATTGGGTCGAGGGGCCGTACGAGCCGTATCCGGAGGACTGGCCCGACACTGAGCCCGACCTGGCTGGCCGGTCGAACGACGAATGGACCAACCAGACGTGGTCCGCAGCCGACGACCGGGGGACAGCGCGGAGCGAGTCGGACCAGGACGGCCAGACGGACGTACGCCAGCCTGGGGTGAGCTACACCGACGTGCCCGAGACCGCTCCGAATCAAGGGCAAGCGGGCCAACGGCGGACAGGCCAACGGCGGACAGGCCAACGGCAGACAGGCCAGCGGCAGGCGGGCCAGCGGCAGACAGGCCAGCGGCAGACAGGCCAGCGGCGAGGTGGCGGGGACGCCGATGGCCGCTAGTCCCCGGCCCAGCAGTTCACGCCCGTATGGCGACCTTGTCAGCCAGTACCTCGAGCTTCGCGATCGACACCCCGGCGTGATCCTGCTCTTCCGTGTCGGGTCGTTCTACGAGGTGCTGTTCGACGATGCGGAACTGGTCGCGCGGGAGCTTGGCCTCAAGCTTGGCGAGCGGCCCTCTGGCGGCTCATCCCCACCGGTCCCGCAGTGCGGGTTCGCGCACCATGCCCTCGATACCTTCCTGCCCAGGCTGCTCGGGCGGGGGTACCGGGTGGCTGTCTGCGAGGAGAGCGAGGAAACGGAGGCGCCTGCGCCGTCGAGCGGGGTCCGGCAGCGCGACGTCGTGCGAACGCTGACGCCGGGTACCGTCACCGATCCCCGCCTGCTGCGTGAGGACCGCCCGACCTACCTCGTCGCGATTGCACCCATCGCCGACCGCCTGGGGCTGGCCTGGACGGACGTCGCGGCCGGCGAGTTCAAGGCCGGCGAGTTCGATCCGGATGAGGCTGCCGCCGAGCTTCAACGCCTCGACCCGGCCGAGGTGATCGTACCGGTCGACCGGCCGGTGCCGGAGTCGCTCGTCGCGCGGCGACCGGTCACGCCGGTCGGGCCGAGCGAAGGGGCGGTCGGCCGGCTCCAGCACGCCTTTCCCAAGGTCGAGCTTGGCGATCTGCCGGCCGCCGAGATAGCGGCGGGGCTGATCGTCGGATACCTTGAAGAGACGCAAGGCGCCGAGGTACCGCCCATCGACGCGCCGAGCGCCGCGACGGCCGGCGATGCCATGCGACTGGACGCCGTCACCCAGCGCCACCTGGAACTGGTCGAGACGGAGCGGACCCGCGAACGGGTCGGGAGCCTGCTCGGCACGCTCGACCGGACGGTGAGCCCGATGGGACGACGGATGCTCCGAAGCTGGCTCCTGCGTCCGCTCGTGGACCCCCGCAAGATCGCGGTGCGCCAGCAACTCGTCGCCGAACTGGTGGCGCAGCCGGAGCTGCGGCGGGCGCTCGGGGAGCAGTTGGCGGCCGTGGCCGATCTGGAGCGGCTGGCCGGCCGGGCGAGCGCCCGCCGCGCCACCCTCGACGACCTCCGCGCACTCGGTGAGGCTGCCGCGGCCCTCCCCGTGCTCGCGGCAGCAACGGCTGCAAGCCGCACGTCGTTCCTACGGGCGCTCGGCCGCCCCCGCCCAAAGCTTGCCGCGTTCGCGGAGCGGGCCAGCGCGACGCTCGGGCCGACGCGTGGTGAGATGGGCCGGGGACAGCCAGGTCGGAGCGACGACGGCCGGACCGGCAGTAGTCGGAGTGGCAACGGCGCAGACGACGGCGAGGGGCAGCCGTTCCGCCGCGCGGCGAGCTCGGAGCTTGCCGAGGCGCTCGATCGGCTGGAACGTGCGCGCGGCTGGCAGACGCGCTACGTGGAGCGGCTGCGCCGTCAGCCGGGCCTCGGGCGGATCAAGCTAGAGCAGACGAGCACCCAGGGGCTCTTTCTGGAGGTGCCGGTTAACACGGCGGTGCCGTCCGACTGGGTGCGGCGAGGTGGGCTTCAGAAGGTGGAGCGCTACTCGACGCCGGCGCTGGAGGAGCACGCCCAGGAGCTTGCCGAGGCTGAGGCGCTGGTGGCGAGCGAGACGCGGGCGCTCTTCGCCGAGCTACGGGCTGAGGCGGCGGCGGCGGCCGACGAAGCGCGCGACCTGGCCCGCCACCTCGCCGCTGCCGATGCCGTGTTCGCGCTGGCCGTCGTGGCTGCCGAGCGCAACTGGGTCCGTCCGTCCGTCGACGGGAGCGATGTCATCGAGATCGCCGGCGGACGGCATCCGGTCGTGGAGGCGTTCGGGCCGTTCCAGCCGAACGATACCTGCCTTCGAGCAGGTGGCGAGCAGGACCAGTTGGCGATTCTGACCGGCCCAAACATGGCTGGTAAGAGCACCTGGATGCGCCAGGTGGCGCTCATCGTCCTGCTGGCCCAGGTGGGATCGTTCGTGCCAGCGGTGTCGGCGCGGATCGGACTGGTGGACGGGATCTTCACCCGGATCGGCGCGGTGGACGATCTGGCAGGGGGCCGCTCGACGTTCATGATCGAGATGGAGGAGACGGCGACGGTGCTCCGAGCAGCGACCGACCGGAGCCTGATCGTGCTGGACGAGATCGGGCGCGGCACGAGCACCCACGACGGGATGGCGATCGCCTGGGCGGTGGCCGAGTATCTGGCCACCGGTCCGGTCCGGCCGCGCGCCGTCGTCGCGACCCACTACCACGAGCTTGCGGCACTCCAGGACGTGCATCCGCAGGTATCGCTGCTCCGGGCGACAGTGGAGGAGCGGCCCGAGGGGGTGTTCTTCCCACATCGCATCGAGCGCGGCGCCGCCGATCGGAGCTTCGGCATCGAGGTAGCGCGGCTGGCCGGGCTGCCGCCCGCGCTACTGGCACGGGCGCGGCAGGTCGCCGACGCCATTGAGCCGCTGAGCGCCGAGGTTGCCCGCCGTCTCGGCGACGCCGCGCGCCCGAATCAGTAGCGGGAGGGTGTCGCTGGTCTGAGGAGTCGCGTCCGCGTGTGCTCCACGCCTCGATGCGATGTGCGAGCGGACGCCCGCCGATAGCCGGGCGTCCGCTCGCACATCGTCGGGCGCCGGGGGATCATTCCAGGAGTCGGTGCGAGCGCGGCGTCCAGCCAAGCACGCGCTGTGCCTTGGACAGGTTGTGTTCCTTCTCGTGCTCGTCGCCGGCGATGAAGAAGGCATCGAACCGCCCGTGACCCACCTGTACTGCTTCAAGGCTGGCGAGGTAGGCGTTCGCGAGATCCTCCTCATCGGTGACGAAGATGGGCTTGCCGGTCTCGGGCACGCGCGGGCTGATGCGCTCGTCCAGATACTGCTCGCGGGTGCGAGGTCCGGTGATCCTGAGCGCGATCAGGTTCATGTCCCACCAGCGTGCGAAGTACTGGCAGATCAATTCGCCAAACCCTTTGCTCAACCCGTAGACGGTCGGGGTGTCGAGCGGCACCAGCTCTTCCTGCTCGAACCGCTCGCGCATGCGGTAGTGGACGCTCATCGAGCTGGTGTAGATCCCGCGCATCACCCCGAGCTGCTGGGCGATGAACAGCGTCAGGTGGAGCGCTTTGGCGTTCACCTCGTAGTTCTCGACGATCGTCGAGACGTCCTGATCGCGGACAGCGCCGCCCTGCGGCTTGCGCATCACGACCCAGATGAAAGCATCCATGCCCGTGAGTGCCCGCTGGAGTGCGTCCGGATCGGTCACCGATCCCTCGACGTACTCGACATCGTGACGGGGAGGATGGAGATCCAGGACACGCAGGTGATGCCGCTGGCGCAGGTACGGGATGATGAACGTGCCGACGTGGCCGGCGCCGCCGAGGAGCAAGACCTTCATGGTATGAGCCTCTTCGCCAGCGGTCCGCGCGCGAGGAGAACCGGGCTACCGGTCCTCGCCGGCGCAGGGCGGACGGTATACACAGCCGACAGTACGCAGGGTGGATGGTACGTAGGGCCGATGGTGCTCAGACCGCGTAGGCGACCGAGCCATCGATCCGGAGCGGCAGCCGCTTCGGATCGAGTCGGTCGCGGCCAATCTCGGCGAGCGCGGCCTCGTCGAGCCGGACACCGAGGCCGGGGGCTTCGGGGACTGGGAGGTACCCGCCCTCCCGCTTCAGTGTGCCCGGAAACGCGACGGCCTGCTCCTCGTCGATCTTCGAATACTCCTGGACCGTGAAGTTCGGAATCGACGTCATCACGTGAACTGAGGCAGCCGTCAACAGCGGCCCGAGGAAGTTATGCGGGACCAGCCCGGCATGGAACGATTCGGCGACGGCGGCGATCTTCTTCAGATGCGTGATGCCGCCGGCCAGCCCGACATCTGGTCGGACGTACTGGCTGCCACCGGCCACCAGCAGCTCGCGAAACTCCCAGATCGAGTGCATCCGCTCGCCGTTGGCGAGGGCGCTGCCGATCCGAGTGGCGATCTCGGCCTGCGACTGGATCGAGTCGATCTGGATCGGATCTTCGATCAGCAGCGGCCGGAACTCGGCCAGGGCGTGGCAGAGCGGAATCGCCTGGAGCGGGGTCAGCTTGCGGTGGAGCTCCAGAATGATATCGACATCCGGGCCGACCGCCTCGCGAGCCGCCGCAACCTGCTCGACGGTGCCGCCGATCAAGGCCGCCAGCGACAGGTTCTGGAAGTCAGCCGGCAGCGGATCCCACTTGATCGCGCTAAAGCCCTCATTGGCGGCAGCCTTCGCAGTGGCGTGGATCTGCTCGGGGGTGCCGCTGCCCATCAGCAGATGCAGCCGGATCTTGTCGCGGCAACGCCCGCCAAGCAGCTCCCAGATTGGCGCCTGGAACCGCTGCCCTTTGATATCCCAGAGCGCGATGTCGACGGCCGAGACCGCCCCTGAGAGCACCGAGCCCCGGAACGGCCCGAGTCGGTACAGGTAGTGCCAGTGGTGCTCGATCCGTAGCGGATCCTGGCCGATCAGGTACTCACGGAACGTCTTGACGATCTCGGCCACGGCGGCAGGATAGCCCCAACAGGCGGTCTGGCCCGTTCCAACGAGCCCGGAGTCCGTGGTGATCCGCACGAACGCGCCACCGCCGACCACGAGCGACTCGACTTCCGCGATCTTCATGGTGCTCACCTCACGACAGGTACCTCGAGGCCCGATCGTAGTTCCTACAGGTCGGGGGCCGTCAAGCACCACCATCCCGTTCTGGCGTAGCACCATAGATGTTCGGTCGAGCGACGACGACCACGGCGTGACCGGCGATCGGCCGAACGGGCGCGTTCATAGAGGGCCGGGCCTGCCTCTGCCAGGGCCGCCACACGAAACGCCCCTGGAGATCCTACCGCCTACTCTCGCTCCCACATGCGGGAGCGTCTCCCATGCCGCTGCACGGTACCGAGGAGATATCCATGGCGCCGCCACGTTCAAGGCAGGGGGTGGAGGCGCATCCCGAGCCTGGGGGTGCGGCGGTCACGGTCAGGCGCCCCAGTCAGGCGCCCCAGTCAGGCGCCCCCGTCAGGCCGCCCCAGTCAGGCCGCGCTGCCGTTGCGGCGGGCTGACGCCTCCGCGCTCGGCTCCGGCTCGACGCCCCGTGCTGGCGCCGGCAGGGCCTGTGCACCCAATTGCCCAAGCGCCGCGCCGAGGTTGGTGACTGCCGCGCGGCGGTTCTCGTCCTCGATCTGCTTCAACAACTCGCGGCGAAGGACCGTCACGTCACGGGGAGCGCGGATGCCGATTCGCACCTGAGCCCCATCTGACCCGAGGACGACGACCTCGATGTCCTTACCGACCAGGATGCTCTGCCCTGGGCGCCGGCTGAGCACTAGCACGTCCGTCGCCTCCCCGGTGAGCGGGCCTCGGCGTCGCCAAAGACCGGGAAGCGCAGTGGGAACCGCTCGTCCGTCAGAATGACTTGCTTGGCCAGGCCGCACGCTGGATTGATCACGATTGGCGCCTGAAGGTTGGCCGTCATCGCCGTGATCTCCTCCGGTACCACCAGCACCGAGAAGACGCGCGCCTCGTTCGGATCCTCGAGCCGCAACAGTTCGACGTCCGGGTCCGGCACATCGAACTCGTAATCGGCCGCCAGCAGTCCCGGCTCGATGACGAGGAAGCCGACGAGTGGATCCTGAAGTGATTGGAGCCAGCGGAACGGGTGCAGGCGCTCGTCGGTCAGAAGCGCGAAGCGATGGTGACGCTCGAAGCCGGGCATCCCTTCGGGGAAGGTCAGCAGATCGTCCGCTGAGACCTGGACCGTCTCCAGTTCGCCGAACCGAGTGGTACGGATCATCGTGGTCGGCGCCTGGCTCGTCACCTGGGTCGCGTTCGCCGCCGAAGCCTGCACCGCCGTCTTCTCCATCGTGGCAGCCATATCGACTGGCGTAGTCTGCACCGTCGTCACCCGCCTCATCGGAGGTAGTCCAGCAGGCTCGGCTGGATCGCCTTCGCTCCGGCTTCGAGCGATGCCTTGTAGACCAGCTCCTTGATCGAGAACTTACTGATCGCCTCGGCGTAATCGGTGTCCGCCGTCTTGGAGCGAAGATCTTGCAGGTTGGTGTTGAGCAATGTCTGGCGATCCTTTGCCAGATCGAGGCGGTTCATCTTCGCACCGACGCCGGCACGTGCTGTTAGCAGCGTGTCCATCGCGGTGTCGATAGCGGCGATGTCATTCTGGCTGATCTGCTGGCTGTTGCCGGCGTTGAGGTTGCTTCGCAGCGAGAGCAGCGCGTTGAACGCCGGCCCGAACGTGGTATCGCCACGGGTGTTGATCGCGATGGTAACGCCCTTGTCGAACTCCCGAACGAGTTGGCCGGTGTCCCCGACGAAGTTGACAGCCGTCGGCGGCGTGCCGACCGCCACGAACGGGTCGGTATCGGTGGTCTGGCCGGAGAAGAGGCGCAGCCCGCGGTGGGTGGCGTTGCCGGTGGCGACCATCTGGTTGAGGATCTCGCCGATCTCGGTGCCAATCTGGGTTTGCTGCTCGAGCGTGAGCGTGCCGTTCGCCCCCTGAACCGCCAGTTCGCGCGCCCGCTGGAGCAGGCTGGTCGCCGAGGCCACAGTATCGTCGGTCGCGCCAAGCCAGGAGAGCGAGGCGTCGATCGTCTCGAGGTACTGCTCGCCGGCCGCGATGTCGGCCGTATAGGTGAGCGTCCGTGCGACGGCTGGCGGGTCGTCCGAAGGACGCGAGAGGCGCGTCCCAGTCGTAATCTGCGAGTGCAGATCCTCCAGCCGCTGAAGGTTGCCCCGCAGGTTGGCGATCATATTGTCGGTGAGCATGCGATTCGTGACGCGCACGGGGCCTCCGATCGTCCGACTACACTGGCGTCGTTAGCGCCCGACGATGCCGGTGCCGTTGATAAGCTTGTCGAGCATCTCGTCCTGGGCCGACAGGAGCCGCGCCGCCGCTTCGTAGGCGCGCTGGTAGCGCAGCAGGTTCACCGTCTCCTCGTCGAGCGAGACGCCGCTGGTGGCCTCGCGGCGGTGTTGGATCAGGTTCACGAGCGTGGTCTGGGTGTCAAGCTCGTTGCGCGCCGCTCGGTTGTCGGTGCCAAGCTGGGCCACCATCGCGTTGTAGGCGCTCTCGGTGGTCGGCGTACCGGGCGGGAGCGGCGGGCTCATGCTCTGGCGTAGCTTCGTGATCTGAAGCGCGACGTCGTTGTTGCCGGACTGGCCGGCCACGCCGGCCGCCGCGATCCGAGCCGGATCGGCCGCAATCGCCGGATTGATGCCGATCGTCGCGGCGTCGGTGCCAGTGAAGAAGTTGACCCCGGTGTTTCCCTGCTGATCGTAGCCGGCCGCGTGGAGGGTATTCACGGCGGTAATCAGGTTCGCGGCAGCGGCGTTCAACTGGCTCAGGTAGCTGGGGGCGTAGGTGTCACGGGCGGCGAGCTTGCCCTGGATGCCGGCGTTGCCGAGCAACGCGGCTGGACCACCCGAACCGAAGGTCACGTCCACGAAATTGCTGTTGCCGGCGTTTGGCGCCGTTGCCAGATCGGTCTTGCCGACGAGCCCGTCGACGAGCAGTTGGGCGCCGCCACCACTCCCGAGCGCCACGTTCACCGAGCCGTCGGCGTTCTCGCTGACGCTGATCTGCGCCAGGCCAGCAAGCCGATCGAGCATCAGATCACGCTCGTCGCGATAGTCGTTCGCGCGCTGCCCGGTCATCTCGACCTGAGCGATCTTCTTGTTGAGCGTGAAGATCTGGGAAGTCAGGTTGTTGGCGTCGGTAACCTGGGATTGCACCTCGGTATCCAGGTTGGCGCGGATGTCTGTCAACTGGCGCGCGGCCCGGTTGAAGCCGTCCGTCAGCGCCGCGGACTGCGCGATGACGGTGGCGCGCACCGGACGGTCGCTCGGATCACCCGCGAGCTGGTTCCAGACCCGGTTGTACTCGCTGAGGAGATCGCTCAGCCCGGAGCCGTTCGGTTCGGCGAAGACGACCTCCACCTGCTCGAGCGCATCCTGGCGCGCGGCGGCGTTGCTCTGAGCGCCGCTCTCGGTGCGGTACTGAATGTCGAGAAAGAGGTCGCGCGCGCGCTGAATGCCGCCGGCGATGGCGCCGGTCCCGATCTGCCCTGGGCCGGTGCTCCGGTTCATCCCGGGCACGGTGTAAGGCGTCGTCGCGGCGATGTCGACGCGCTGACGGCTGAACCCATCAGTGTTAGCATTCGCGACGTTATGGTTCGTGACGTCGACGCCAGCCTGCTGTGCCTGGAGCGCACGGAGCGCCATGTCCAGGCCGAAGAACGTGCTGATCATGGAGACTCCGTCAAATGCATCGGCGCGGCTATCCGCGCGAGGGATGGCTCGGAGAGGAGGTCGACGAGCGGCCCGTCGAGTACCACGGGCAGCGCCGCAGGCGCAGGCGCCGCGGCCTGGGCGGCCGCGGTCTGTGCCTTCACATGCGGCCCGGCTGCCATAGCAGGCGTCGCCTCCGGCATGGCCCGGCGCGCGGCGAGCAGGCGAGCCTTGACCTGGGTGTAGGTTGCGTCGACGCCACTCAAGCGCTCGAAAGTCACACGGGTACGACGAGCTAGATCGATGGCCGACCCAAGTAGCTCGCTGTTCTGGCGAGACTGGGCACGCAGGCGCAGCACGCCGGCCGCGATCTGGTCCAGCAGCACCAGCCGGCGGTGCCGGTCGGCAGCATCTTGCACGGCGGCATCGAGTGCCGCACGCAGTCCCCGCACGCCAAGCTCGGCCTCGAGGTCGGCCTGGATGCCTTGACGGCGCTGTTCCAGGTTCGTGACCCGTGCACTCGCCGCCTCGATCGTCGCGTTGGCGGCGACGATCGCGGACAGGTCCCCGATCACCAGCACGCGGTGCTGCTCGGCCTGAGCGTCGAGCAGATGGTCCAGCGCGGGGACCAGGGCAGTGAGCGTGGCCTCGAGCTCGGCGAGGCGGGCTTCAGATACCACCGTCGGTCCCCTCGAGCAGCTTGCGGGCGAGCAGCTGCGGCGAAACGGTGTAGGTGCCGTCTTCGATCCGCTTCTTGATCGCCTCGACCTTCTCGGTCCGCACGTCCGGCGCGGCGTCCACGGCCTGACGGGCGCGGGCGAGCTCGCGTGAGCGATCCGAGATCTCGAGCGTGTCAGATGGGAAGCGAGTGCGCTCGGCATCCGCCTTCGGAGGCTGGTTGGCGGGGCGCCCGGCCCACCGGGCGGCAGATTGCTCGCCAACGGACGGCTCGTTCTGGCGCTGGCTGAGTCGTTCAATATCCATCGGTCATCCCCTTACGGGTGCATCGTACGAGCGTCTCTCCAGGGAGATTATCGGCAGGCTGCGCGAATTGGACAGTCACGATCGTGTACGCCCCGTTCATTCGCGCTACTTCCGCAGGTTGTTCGCGCTGGCGAGCATCTCGTCGACCGTCCGTAGCGCCCGTACGTTGAGTTGATAGGCTCGCTGGGCCTGGACGATTCGGAGGTACTCCTCGCGCGGATCGATGTTCGAGGCTTCGAGGATGCCGGCGGCGATGGTTCCGATGCCCGGCTCGCCCGCGGCCCCATCGATAGGTGCGCCGGACGCCTCGGTCGCCTGGAGGAGATTCTGGCCGATGTGAAGCAACCCTTCCGGATTGGCGAACCGGACCAGCCGAAGCTGACCGACGGCCTCCCGTAGGCCGTCTTGTGAGACGGCCAGAACGGTTCCATCCGGCCGAATCTCAACGCTAGCTGCCTCGGGCGGGATCGTGATCCCCGGCGACATCACCGCACCCGTCGAGGTGATCAACTGGCCGAGCCCATCCACCTGGAGCGGGCCGCCCCGAGAGTAGGCAGGCTGACCGTTCGGCAGTGTCACCTCGAGGACTGCGTCGCCGTCTACTGCGACGTCGAGCGGGTTGCCAGTCGCCAGAAACGCGCCCCGGCTAAGGTTCTGGAGCGTCGACCCCGTGGCGACGCCCTTGCCAACCTCGCGCGGCTGGAGGGTGCTATTCCCATCGGCGTCCGGGACGTTGAAGTAGCGCAGATCCGGCGCCATCTCGAGGAACGAGACGCGCTCGCTCTTGCTACCGGGGGTCTGCATCTTGGTCAGGTTGTCAGCGGCGACGTCGAGGGCGCGCTGGTTCGCCATCATCCCGGAGGCCGCGATACGCAGCGAGGACCACATCGATTCGATCCCTCCTTTCCCGCCTCGTCTAGCTCACCGGACGGGCGATGTCGTTGACCGCCCGTGCGACGAGCTCATCCTGGGTCTGGATGAGGCGCTGATTCGCCTCGTAGGCTCGCTGAAGCTCGAGCATCGTCGTCTGAGCGCCGCCCATGTCGACGTTGGACATCTCGATAAAGTTCTGGATCACCCGCGTATCCGCGGACGCCTGCGGCGCGTCGCCGTCAGTGCGGGGGACGAACTGGTTGTTACCGACCTTCCTTAGCGGCTGGTCGAGACCGAATTCAACGATCTGGAGGCGGTCGATCGGCTGCCCATCGACGCCAAGCGTGCCGTCCACCTCGACGGTCAGCCGGCCGGGCGGCACTTCGATCGGGCCGTTCTCGCCAAGGACAACGTCGCCCTCACTGGTGGTGAGCCGCCCGAGCGCGTCGCGGGTGAAACCGCCGTCACGGGTGTAGCGGATCGAGCCGTCCACGCCCTGCACCGTGAAGAAGCCCGGCCCCTCCAGCGCCATATCGAGCGACCGGCCGCTCTCCTGGAGCGCGCCCTGGGTGAAGTCGAGGAGCGGCTCCTCGCTGAGCGCAGCCATCCCAAGCTGGCCGATGGCCTGGGCTGGCGACAGGTTGGCCTGTTCAAGGAGCAATGCCAGGTCGAAGGTGGACGAGGCGGTCCGCTCCTGCTTGTAGCCAGTCGTCTGGGCGTTCGCCACGTTGTTGGTGACGAACTCCATCCGCCGCATCGCGGTCAGCATGCCGGAGGCGGCGGTGTACAGCCCACGGATCATCGCAGTCCCCTCCATCTGGCGCGCCCGAGACCGAAGCCGATCGCACCGGCGACGAGCAGCGCCAGCAGGATCAGGCCGCCAGTACTCAAGCCATACCAGCCATGCACCGCGGACGTCGGGCCGGCCACCTGGCTGCTGCCCGGGTTGCCACCGGTGTTGGGCAAGACGTTCGGCTGGGCACTGGCCGTCGTCGGGAAGCGGCCGGCAATCGAATGGCGGTCGCCCGGCGTGCTCGGGTTGCTACCCTTCGCCTCGACCGTCAGCAGCATAGTGTCCCAGGGCTTCTCGGGGATCGGCTGCGGCAGCACTCGGTCGAGCCGGCCGACGCCGCGCTGATCCACTCCGAACGTCCCGAGCGACATCAGGTCGTTGGTGGCGCTGCTGACGATCCAGACTCGGTACTCCTCGTTGTCGGGGAGCGGCTCGAGCCCGGCCGCGGTGAGCCGGACCTCGCCCTCGCTGGTGGTAACCTCGGCGGTACCGGTCGCGTTGCGCGGTCCCCAGTTCGAGACGCCGTTCAGATAAGACAGCACGATATGAAATGGCGTACCGTTCGCAGCCACTGGCCCGGCCGGCTGGCCGAACGCCAGTGCCAGCCCGAGCAAAGCGGCCACCGCCAGCCCGGCGGGCCACCATCGGGCGCGGCCGTTCCCCGCGCCCTCGCCCACGCCGGCGGCCCCAACCACGCCGGCGGCCCCAATCACCCCGGCGCCTTCAACCATCAGACGGTGCATCGATCCTCCTCGTTCGCTCCTTGGGTCGCCGTCCGTGGCTAGCGTCCAGGCTCCGTGGCCCCGCGTGCAGGCACGGCCATCGGGTGTCGGTGCGTCCTCGTACGCGACGACGGCCTCAATCGTCTGCTCGTCGTGCGGGCAGAACGACGCGAGGGCGCACGCGGGGACGGACTGGCGGACGGTGGTCATGCCGGCACCGGCTGGGTACTGTTGGCCCGTAGCGCGGCGCGCAGCTTGAAGACGGCAGCGGCGTGCAGTTGGCTCACGCGTGATGTCGACACGCCGAGCACTGCGCTGATCTCCTTGAGCGTCAACTCTTCATAGTAATACAGATTAATGACCAGACGGTCACGTTCTGAGAGAGCCTGAATCGCCTGCACGAGCGCTTTGTACAACGTCTGCCGCTCCACCTGATCGGCGACGGCAGGGGTGTCCTCATCGGCAATCTGGTCGATCAGCGACGGGCGCTCGCCGTCGGCCGCCTCGCCGAGCGGGCTGTTGAGCGAGATGACGGTGGTGCTCGCATCCATCAAGGCCTGGTTGAACTCCTCGGGGCTCATACCGAGGTGCACGGCCACTTCCTGATTAGTCGGGATGCGCCCGAGCTGCTGGATCAGGGCGTCACAGGCGTGGTCCAGGTCGCGAGCCCGCCGGTTGGCGTCGCGCGACAACTGATGGAGGCTCCGGATGGCATCGATGATCGAGCCCCGGATCCGGCGGATCGCGTAGGTCTCGAACTTGACGCCGACCGACGGGTCGTAGCGGTCCACCGCCTGAATCAGCCCGATCGTGCCATAACTGATGACGTCCTCGGAGGCGAGGACGCCGGGCAGGCTGACGGCCATCCGGCCGACGACATACTTGACGAGTGGCGCGTATTGCACGATCAGCCGCTCGCGGATGGCCGGGTCACGGGTCGCGCAGTGACGGTCCCAGAGCTCTTCGATCTCGGTGGCCGACATCGGCGCTTACTCCTTTCTCGCGAGGTGATCGCCCGTCTCTCTGGGCGACACTGCTGGCGCGGTCTCGCCAGAGGGAGCGGACGATCGGCCGGCGATCGAGTCTGGCCTGCTCTCCACGCTCGCACGGGCGCGACGGAGAAGCTCCTGCTCGATAGCCAGGGTATTGTTCTCGTCGCCCACGATGCCGATTGCGAAGCGGGCCAGCAGCGCCAGGATGACGCCTACACCGCCTGCACGGAACAGCGCCGATTCGGGCGCTACTCCAGAGGCCAGGCTGGTCACGTAGAGCGCGACGAAGATCAGCAGGACCGAGGGGAACAGGTACGAGGTGAGCCGGTACTTCAGCTCGCCCGGCACAGGCCGAGGGATTCGGGCTGAAGGCGGCGCGGCGGCGATGGACGCCGCGAGGGCCGCGAGCATCGCCTCCGGACTCTCCGCCGCTGGCGTGGGGCTGACCGCGCCGAGTGGAGCCGCCGACGGTCGGACTGGAGTCAGCACCTCCGTCACAGCAGCCCCCGCCGGCGCCGGTCGAGCTGAACGTTCAGCGCGACCCGCACGATTCGTTCGCGCGCCGCCACCGACACGTCCATGAACGCCACGCCGACCTCGCAGCCAGCCGCGCCGACTGTCTCCCCCTCAACCAGCCGGACCACCTGAGCCCGCACGTTCAGCGGCGATGGCAGATCGGCCAGCCGGACGGCGCGGCCCTGGACGTGGACGGGGGCGGCAGGTCCGTGTGCCGTCACGGGGAGCGGCAACGACAACTCGAGCGCGTCGCCCGGCTGAAGCGCCGTCGAACAGCGCCCGCGCAGGCCGCCGGCGCTCAAGTCGAGCACCTGAAGTGTCAGCGCTTCGAGGTCTCCACTCGGGCGGAGCACGGCGCCGCCGGCCTCCGTCGAGAGCGGCACCCGCACGTACGCTCGTTGCTGCACCCGCGTGCTCTCTAGCACCTTCAGGCCGACCAGCGGGCGCGGAGCCACCTGGGCCAGCATCACCCGGCCACGGACCATGTAGAGGGCATCCATCGGGCGCCAGGTGTGACAGCGCACCTCCTGCCCGGGCGTCAGGTGAAGCGCGGACTGCCCCTCTGGCGCGCCGTCCACCCAGGCGATCCGGCGATCGACCCGGACGACCGTGGTGCGGAGCCACCGCTCGACGTGGGCCAGCCCGGCGTCGAGGACGACGGCCTGTCCAGCTTCGAGAGGCACGGCTGGCTGCTCGCTCATACTTCCACTCCGGGCACGTTGACCATCTCCATAGCGACAACTTGGGCATGCTGGCTGACTTCGCTGTAGGACATCACCACCAGGCTCGCGAGCGACAACTCGGTGAAGCGGCGCACGGCAAGGCGGATGCGGGCGGGCGCCAGCAGCACCGGCTGGTACCCGGCCGAGGCCATTCGTTCCATCCCCTCGCGGACCCCCCGCATCAACTGTTGCGCCTGCCCCGGCTCCAACTGGAAGCTTGGGCCGCGCTCGGTCGCGACGAGGGTACGGGTCAGTTCGTGCTGGAGGGCCGGCGCAAGCGTCATGACGTGCAGGCGGATATCCTCGCCGAGATACTGGCCGGTGATCTGGCGGCCCAGCGCTACCCGCGCGTACTCGGCCAGGACGTCGGCGTCCTTCGTCACGCGGGCCTGATCGGCAATGGCCTCGAGGATCGTGACGAGGTCGCGCACCGAGACCCGCTCGCGCAGGAGATTCTGGAGCACCCGCTGTACGTCGCCCAGGGTGAGCAGGTCCGGCACGACCTCGTTGATGAGCGCCGGGTGCTCCTCTTTGACGTGGTCGAGCAGGCTCTGGACGTCCTGGCGCGACAGGATCGACGCGGCTGACGCACGAATCACTTCCGAGAGGTGGGTGGTGATGACCGAGGCCGGGTCGACCACCGTGTAGCCGAGCATCTCGGCTCGCTCCTGATCCTGCGAAGCGATCCAGATCGCCGGCAACCCGAAGGCCGGCTCGACGGCGGGAATCCCGTCGATCTCCTGCTCGGCAAGCCCCGGGTTCATCGCCATCAGGCGGTTCGGCCGGACCTCGCCGGTCGCCACCTGGACCCCCCGCAGCTTGATGGCGTAGCTGTTCGGATCGATCTGGGCGTTGTCGCGGACCCGAATCGTCGGCAGGACGATCCCAAGCTCGAGCGCCATCTGGCGGCGGATCACCGTGACCCGGCCGAGCAGCGTACCGTCCTGCTCTGGATCGGTGAGCGGGATCAGCATGTAGCCGATCTCGATCTCCATCGGGTCCACTCGCAGGAACTGACGGACATTCTCCGGTTCGCTTGTGACCGAGGCTGCCTGCTGGACGGCTTGCGCCGCCACAGCCGCTTCGTCTTCGGCGCGGATCGCCGTCGCACGGCGCTGGATGAAAAGGCCGAGCCCGCTCAGAGCCGCCGCAATCGTGAAGAGCGGCAGTTTCGGCAGCCCCGGCACGATCGCCAGCGCGACCAGCACGCCGCTCACCATATAGAGCGCGCGGGGGTTGCCTAGCACCTGCCGCCCGATATCGTTGCCAAGGTTCGAGTCGGACGCCGAGCGGGTGACGATCAGGCCGGTCGCGGTCGAGATCAGCAGGGCGGGAATCTGGGAAATCAGCCCATCGCCGACCGTCAAGAGGGTGTAGTTGCCGAGCGCCCGGGTGATCGGCATCCCCAACTGGAGCACGCCGATGGTCAGCCCGCCGATGATGTTGACGATGATGATGATGACCCCAGCAACGGCGTCACCCTTGACGAACTTGCTGGCCCCGTCCATCGAGCCATAGAAGTCCGCCTCCTGCTCGACGGCCTTGCGGCGGGCACGGGCGGTCGCCTCGTCGATGGCCCCGGCCGACAAGTCCGCGTCGATCGCCATCTGCTTACCCGGCATCGAGTCCAGTGTGAAGCGGGCAGCGACCTCGGCCACGCGGCCGGCGCCGTTGGTGATGACCACGAACTGGATCACGATCAGGATCAGGAAGATGACCACGCCGACGACGTAGTTGCCGCCCACCACGAAGTTCCCGAACGCCGCAATCACCTCGCCGGCGTGCCCCTGGAGCAGGATCAGCCGACTGGCCGCCACGTTCAGTGCGAGCCGGAACAGCGTCAGCATCAGCAGCAGGGCCGGGAACGACGAGAATTGGAGGGGGTGGGTCGTATACATCGCGACGAGCAGCATCGTCAGCGCTGCCGCAACGTTCACGATAATCAGCGCATCCAGCACGAACTCCGGCAGCGGGACGATCATCACTCCGAGGATCGTCGCCATGACGACGGCCAACAGGACGTCGCTCTGACGCAGGAGCCGCGCGAAGCCCGTCGCCGGCTGGGCCGGCGCACCCATCACCTGCGCCACGTCAGGCCTCCCCGGTCAGGGCGGCGGCCACCGCACTGACGGTACTGGGCGGAATCACGGTACCAGCCGCTGCACTCCGCATCGGGCTGACCGCCGAGCGCGTCGCACGCCGCTTCAACGAGTAGATGTAGGCGAGCACCTGGGCCACCGCCTGGAACAGCTCGTACGGGATCTCCCGGTCGACCTCGACGGTCCGGTAGAGGGCCTGCGCGAGCGGCTTGTTCTCCACGATCGGCACTCCGTGCTCCGCCGCGATCTGCTTGATTCGAGCGGCGATCAAGTCCTTCCCCTTGGCCACAACCTTCGGCGCCGTCATGTCGTCGCCGCGGTACACCAGAGCAACGGCAAAGTGGGTCGGATTGGTGACGACCACGTCGGCTTTCGGCACGTTTTGCATCATTCTGGACATCGCAAGACGCTTCTGGCGTCGCCGCACCGCCGCCTTGATCTCGGGCGCGCCCTCGCTCTGGCGGTACTCTTCCTTGATCTCCTGCTTCGTCATCCGGGCGCCCCGCAGGAACTCCCAGCGCTGGTAGCCGTAGTCCAGCACCGCGATCGCCAGGAAGGCGCCGCCGACCGTCAGGCCCATCTTGAACGCCGTGTCGGACAGCAGCCGCAACCCGCCCGCGACGTCCGCACCCGCCAGCGAGAGCAGCGTCGGCAGGCTGTCCAGATAGGTGCGGTAGAGCAGGTAGCCAACGAGTCCGACCTTGGCCAGCGTCTTGAGCAACTCGACCAGGATGCGCGGCGAGATCAGGCGCTTGAAGCCGGCCAGCGGGTTGATCCGCTCCAGGTCCGGCGAGAGCAACTTGCCGCTTACCAGCAGCCCGCTCTGCGCGACGTTCGCCACGATCCCGATGGCCGGCATCGCCACGAGCAGCGGCGCCGCGAGCACGAAGAACATCGCTGCTGCTGTCAGACCGAGCTCGCCAAGCGACCTGTCGGTCAGGTCCGGGCGTGCGAGCGTCGAAAACTGATCTTGAAGGAAGCCGTGCAGGTTGCCGCTGAGGTAGCCGCTGAAGCCCTGGAGAATCAGAATCCCTCCGAGGATCGCTGCCGCCGAACACACCTCGGCGCTCTTGCTGACCTTCCCCTCATCGCGAAGGTGCTGGAGCTTTCGAGGTGTCGCGGCTTCTGTGCGCTCTTCGCCCGCCATCGCTCAACCCCCCTCGTTCAGCCGGCCAGCGTCAGCATGCTGGTGGGAACGGTGCGGAACAGCGCCGTGAGCCGGGGCAGGACGATCGGCAGAGCGATGGCCAGCGCGGCCAGCCCGACCAGCATCTTGGCCGGCAATTCGAGCGCAAACAGGTTGAACTGAGGCGCCACCCGCGCGAGCAGCCCGAACGCCAGGTCCGCGAGCAGCAGCGCAGCCAGGACCGGCAGCGCTAGCTTGACGCCAGCCGAGAACAGTGCCCCGGACAGCGCGATCAGCGCCTCAGTGGAGCCGGGGAGACGCCCGACCTGCCCGACTGGCACGGCTTCGAACAACTGTGCCAGCCCCATCAGGAACAGGTGATGCCCGTTGATCTCGACGAAGACGAGCAGCGCGAACGCCGAGAAGAACGTCTCGATCACCCCGCCACCGTGGTCGAAGATCGGGTTCAGCGTCTGCGCGAAGCTGAAGCCGCTGTTGATCCCGATCAGCCCGGCGGCGAACTGGACCCCGCCGAAGATCAGCGTCACCGCGAAGCCGGCCAGCAGCCCGATGAGCGCTTCGCCGGCGATGGCCAGCGGCCCGATGGCGACTGGCTCGACGGGCGGCCCGCCGGCCGGTCCGTTCAGTGGCCCGCTCATCGGGAAGAGGACGAGCGTCGCGAACAGCCCCAACCCGATCCGCGCCGGCATCGGCACGCGCGCCGAGCCGAGCAGCGGGTTGAACATCAGCGCCGCGAGCACCCGGACGGCGGCCAGGATGTAGTAGCTGACGTAGGCCGAGGAGAACGCGAGCAGATCGTAGCTGGGGGCGGCGGTCGGCATCGGCGGGCCTCGCTCAGCGCACCATCGCCGGCAGCATCGAAAATAGCCCGGTCGTGTAGCTGAGGAGAGTCTGGATCATCCACGGCCCGGCGATCAGCATAGCCGCGAAGACGGCCACGATCTTCGGGACGTAGGTGAGGGTTTGCTCGTTGATCTGGGTCAGCGCCTGGAAGACGCTGACGATCAACCCGACCAGCAGCGCGGCGCCCATGAGGGGGGCCGAGAGCATCAGGGTCACGAGCAGCGCGTTCTTCCCGACCTCGAGGGCGAACAACTCATTCATTCGTCAGACCTCCGGAGCGTGGCGAGTTTTCAGCGATCGACAGTCAGCCATCAGGAGACGATGCTTGCTGGCCGCTACTTCGAATTGCCGATCGCACTGACGGCTGATGACTCGTCCACCTCGTTCAGCCGCCGCTAAAGCTCGTGACGAGCGACCGGGTGATCAGGTACCAGCCGTCGGCCATGACAAACAGCAGCACCTTGAACGGCAGCGAGATCGTGGTTGGGGGGAGCATCATCATGCCCATCGACATCAGCGCGCTCGACACGACCATGTCGATCACGACGAACGGCAGGAGGATCAAGAAGCCCATCTGGAACGCTGTCTTGAGCTCGCTGATCATGAAGGCCGGGATGAGCGCGTAGGTCGGGACGTCCTCCTGAGTGTTCGGCTGGGGTAGCTTGCCGAGCGCCAGGAACAGGCCGAGGTCGCGCTCGCGAGTTTGCTTGAACATGAACTCACGGAGCGGCTCGCTCCCACGCGTCACGGCGGCGTCCAGCGATAGCCCGTCGTTCAGATAGGGTTGAAGCGCCTGCTCGTTGATGACCGACCAGATTGGAGCCATGATGAAGACGGTCAGGAACAGCGCAAGCCCGAGCAGGATCTGGTTCGGCGGCATCTGCTGCATGCCGATGGCGCTCCGGGCGAACGAGAGCACGATCGTGATCCTGATGAAGGACGTGACCATCATCAGGATCGCCGGGACCAGGCTGAGTACGGTGAGCAAGAGGAGCAACTGCACGCCCATCGACATGCTGTCGCCGCCGTCCGGCCCGCCGACCTGCACCCGCACCGATGGCATCCCGCTGTCGCCGCGGGCGCCGGCGCAACCGCCGAGCAGCAGCGGTAGCGCCGCGAGCGCAAACCCCAACCCAAGTGTCCGCAGTCGCCGCCAGCGGCTCGTGCGGCCTCGCATGAGGGTTCGCGCGGCGCTGCCGCTCACATCCCGTGGCGTGGCGAGGGACGTCCGAGCGCTGCGCGCCTGAACGCCCGCCGTGCTGCCCGCCGTGCTGCCCGCCGTGCTGCCCGCCTGAAGCGTCAAGTCTTCGAGTCGCATCTGCCTGTGAGCCTTCCCATCCCTGGGTCGAGCGAATCCTCGGACATGCTAACGACCGCTCCAGCGGCCCAAGCAGGGCTGAAAGGACCGGGACAGACCGACAGAAGGCCCGGCCGGGGCCGGTACGTCCGTACTCACGGTGTCCAGTTCGCTCCTACCGCCATTGGAGTCCAAGTCGGGCGCTCGTTCGACGACCGTGGTCGCCCGGGAGCGTTGTCCACAGCACGTCTCCGCTCGGGGTAGGGCGCGGATAGACACCTTGCGGCACGCTGCGCCTCGACAACGAGCGCGAGCGTGGAGCACCCTGTATCGTGCTCGTACGCTGCGACGAGGACGCAGCGAGCAGGTCAGCCGAATCACGCCGCTGAGGAGAACGCGAGGATGCTCGTCGAGCGAACGTTTGACGCCGGGGCCGTATCCGTCACCTACGTCGAGGAGCCTGGTTCTGGTCCGCCGTTGCTGATGCTGCACGGCGTGACCTCACGCTGGCAGTCTTTCGTCAACGTCATGCCGTCGTTCACGCAGCGTTGGCGCCTTTGTGCGGCCGATCTCCGCGGGCATGGCCGTTCCGGCCACGTCGACGGCCAGGATGGCCTCCAGTACGGATTGATGAAGTACGCGGTGGACGTCATCGCCCTGCTGCGGCACCTGGGGAACGGGCCGACGGTGCTCGTCGGGCACTCACTCGGCGCGATGATCTCGATCGGCGTAGCCTCGGAGGCGCCAGACCTCGTGCGCGCGGTGGTGCTAGAAGATCCGCCGCTCGGCGCCTTCGATGGGAGTCCGTTCGCGACACGGTCGGAGTACCCCCGCTTCGTCGCCACCCGCGCCCTGGCACGGGAAGGGCTCACGGTTACCGAGGTAGCTTCACGGCTCACCGCTATGACGCCCGGTGGTGATGCGGTTGCGACACGCGCCCGAGCCGTCTCAGTGAGCCAGATGGACCCCGAGGTCTTGACGCCAATCATCGAGACGTGCGCCGTCGACGACTACGACCTCGGCGCGCGGCTGCGGCGGATAGCCTGCCCGACGCTCGTGCTGCAAGGAAACCCAGAGCTTGGCGGGGCGCTCACCGATCTGCAAGCACAGTGGGCAGCCTCGCTGATCCCCGACTGCACCCACGTGTACCTGCCGCACGTCGGGCACGGCATCCATGCCTCCGACCCGGCGGCATTCATCCAACTCGTGACCACCTTCCTCGAAACCGTCTAGCCTCCCAGTGGCCATGTCGCCGACCGGTCACATGCGTCGGCGATACTGGCATGGGCATCGAGGGGGGCGCGAGTGCGCGCCGCCTACAATCGAGAAGACCGCAAGCGCATGAGCGTGCGGCGAGCGAGTGGCGTGGGAGGGGTATCGTGGCAACGGAAGCCCGGGGAGTCGTAGCGCGTGAGGTCGGGAAGCCGGCGCCCATCGAGCGGATCGTCCTGGAAGATCCGGGGCCGGGCGAAGTGCTCGTCCGGATCCTGGCCAGCGGCGTCTGCCACACCGACCTTCACTTCCAGCTTGGCAGCATCGGGACGCTGCCGGTTCTCATGGGACATGAGGGCGCCGGGATCGTCGAGGCGGTGGGTCCGGGCGTCACGACGCCGAAGGTCGGGGAGTACGTGGTGCTGGCCTGGCGGGCGCCCTGCGGCCAATGTCGCTTCTGCCGCATCGGACAGCCCCATCTCTGCGCCGCCAGCCTGAACGCCATCCCGCGCCAGCACACACCGGGCGGCGAGGTGATCCCGACGATCATGGGTCTGGGCACCTTCGCCACCCACACTGTCGTGGCGGCGCTTCAGGCAGTCCCGATCCCACGTGAGGTGCCGCCGGAGCAGGCGTCATTGATCGGCTGCGGCGTCATGACCGGCGTCGGCGCGGCGATGTACACCGCCCAGGTCCGCCCTGGTAGCACCGTCGCCGTGTTCGGCTCGGGAGCAGTCGGGACGAGCGTCATCCAGGGCGCCCGGCTCTGTCATGCGGCGAAGATCATCGCCGTGGACCTGGAGCCGCGTAAGCTCGACTGGGCAAGGCAATTTGGCGCGACCGATACCGTCAACGCCAGCGAGGCGGATCCGGTCGCCGCGATCAAAGAGTTGACGGGTGGCTTCGGCGTCAATTACGTCTTCGAGGCGGTCGGCAACCCGAAGGTGCTCGCCCAGGCGCTCCGCTCGCGCGACCTCGCCGGCGTCTGCACCCTGATCGGGGTGCCGAGCGCAGACGCCATCCTGGAGTTCCCAGCCCAGGAATTGTTCGGCATGGGCGGCTCACTGCGGGTAAGCTGGTACGGCGACTGCCTCCCGACTCGCGATTTCCCGCTCCTGGCCGACCTCTACCTCAAGGGCGAACTGAAGCTCGACGAACTGGTCACCGAAAAGATCGGGCTGGAGAAGGTTCAGCCCGCGTTCGAGGCGATGGAGCGCGGCGAGACGCTGCGCTCGGTGATCTCCTTCGCCGACAAATAAGCCCAGAGCCAGAAGTACCCAACGCCAGCGGCGAGAGCCAGCGGCGAGAGCCCTGGCCCTCGCCCGCACGCCATACGGTCACGATCTCACACCCGCGCCCACTGCTCTGGCTCGTCTGCGCGTCGACACGTTGGGATCGCGGGCGCTGGCGTGCCGAAAAAGCCACGCTGCCAACCCGGAAGATGGTAGAACAAATGTACGAGCCGAAGCATGCTGGCCGGGCATGGCGGCGGAGGCCCCTGCACCGGCCGATATCACTCCGACCGCTGGCATTCCCTCCATCGATATCCCTGGCCGCCATGCTCTGGCCGACGATCTGGAGGTTCGACTGTTGGACCCGATCCGCGACACCCAGCGCGTCCTCGACGACGCTCGCGCGGCGATCGCCGCGCTCCAGCCAGACGATCTGGCCCGCCCCACGCCCTGTGAAGCGTGGGACGTACGGGCACTCGTCAACCACATGATCGGCGTTGTCTCCCATTTCGGCAACGCGTTCGACGGAGCGCCGTCGCCAACGGCCAGTCAGATGCGTGGGGCACCGACGGATAGCGAGGATCTCGCCGGCAGCGATCCGGCGAGCGCGTACGGTCGCGCCGTGGACCGGCTGATGTCCGGGCTGACCGCTCCGGGCGCGCTTGAAAAGTCCGTCCAGATGCCGTTCGGCGCGCTTCCGGCCGGGCAGGCGGCGGGCATCATCCTCGCCGATCAACTGCTCCATACCTGGGATCTTGGGAAGGCGCTCGGTCGTCCGCACGCCATAGACGCGGGGCTGGCAGCCGACGTGCTACAGATGATGGAAGGGCTGCTTCAGCCGGGATTCCGAGGCCCGGGTCGGCCGTTCGGAGAGATCGTCGAATGTCCGGCCGACGCGTCGATCCAGGACCGGCTGGTCGCGTTCGCCGGCCGCCGCCCGTAGTGCCCGCGCCGGTTCCCGCCGCATACACTGAGGCGCCCCGGCGGCCAGCGCCGGGGCGCCGCAGTGTATGCGGCGGGCGCGCACGTAGAGGTATCGCTTACCCGGTCACGTCGAGCAGTGGGACAGTCCTCGCTTCGCGAGGTACTGCTGGTGGTACTCCTCAGCCGGGTAGAACGTCGAGGCGGGGACGATCGCGGTGACGATCGGGCGGCGCAGTTTCCCTGACTGGTCGAGGCGATCTTTCGAGGCGCGCGCCGTTGCTTCCTGCTCCGGCGTAGCGTAGAAGATCACCGAACGGTACTGGGTACCCACGTCCGGCCCCTGCCGATTGAGCGTCGTCGGGTCGTGGTTCGCCCAGAAGACGTCCAGCAATTGATCGTAGCTCACCTGCTGCGGGTCATACTCGACCTGCACCGCCTCGGCATGGCCGGTCCGGTCCGTGCAGACGTCACGGTAGGTCGGATTCTGGAGCGTGCCGCCGGCGTACCCGACCGTTGTATCCACCACGCCCGGCACCTGCCGGAACGTCTCCTCGACGCCCCAAAAGCACCCTGCACCGAACGTCGCCTTGTGTGTCGCCGCCATCCGACCGCCTCCAGTATCAGACTGTAGCACCCATCTCCCGCGAGCGCAGACACCGGCCCCTGGCGTGTGACCGGGAGGTCGACGACCGCCGTTACGAAGAGTGTGCCAGACGTACCAGACAACCTGAACGAAATACCCTGGTAAGGTGTGGCGACATCGCGAGCGGTATACTTCATCCGTGTACGAACTGAACGAAGAGCGTCTACGGAGCGACGAACATGAGCCCCAATCGTCCCGAGCCTGAGGCCGCGCTGCCCGCCACCGACCAGGAATGGCGCAGACGGCTGACCCCCGAGCAGTACCAGGTGCTGCGTCAGAAGGGCACCGAGCGACCCTGGAGCGGCGAGTACGTCAGCGAGACGGCGGATGGCATCTACCGCTGCGCAGGCTGTGGCGCCGAGTTGTTCCGCTCGGACACCAAGTTCGAGGCCCATTGCGGCTGGCCGAGTTTCACCGAGCCGGTCACTTCCGAGAACGTCGAGTTATCGCCTGACCGCAGCTACGGCATGGATCGCACTGAGGTTACCTGCGCCCGCTGTGGCGGCCACCTGGGGCACGTCTTCGACGACGGCCCTGCTCCGACCGGCCAGCGCTACTGCATCAACTCGCTGTCCCTGGATCTCGACCGTGCGGGTGCCAAGGCGTAGCGCACGCGGAAGTCGACTCCGAGCACGATTGGCCGGGCGCCCGGCCAATCGTCCGAGCGCCCGCCGCCGACGATCTATGCAGTGTGACCCGTAGCTGAGTCACCCGCGCTATAGATGGACGCCATGGGCGCCGCGGATTACAGCCGCTCCCAGATCTTCTGGCTGAACCAGTCGCCCTGACCGTTCCAGGTCTTGTCCTTGCGGTCGGCGAAGAAGTCCTCGCGCCCGAACATGTACAGCACTGCCACGTTCGCGCCCTGCCGGATGACGATCCGATAGTGGTGCCAGACCTTTTCATCCTGGAAGTACGACGTCGTGAACGCGAAGTCCTCGCCGAACTTGGTGGGCTTGAGTCGGTCGTTGATGCCCGTGATCCCCTCGGTGCGCTCCGGGAAGTCCTTGACCGCGGCCTGTTCCTTGAAGAGCGCCTTGGCTGCTTCGACATCTTTCGCTACCCAGGCCTTACTGTCGAGCACGTTCGGCCCGAGGGTGCTCGCGCTGTTGCTGCGGTCGCGCTCGAAGCGGGTGTGCGCCCACTGGCCGTACTTGTCGGTCCCTTGCTTGTCGAAGTACTGGGTCGCTTCCTTACCGGCGTCAGCGAGTGTCAGCACCATCTGAGTGGGGTCGTTGCGGGGCGCCGGGGCCGGCGCGGCCTGCTGCCCCTGGTCACCCTGCCCTTGATCGCTCTGGCCCTGCTGCTGACCTGAACCCCCCTGATCGGCGGGCTGCGCCTGCTGGCCCTGGTCTCCCTGCTCCGCTTGCTGCTGCCCCTCGGGCTGGCTCCAGCGCCGCTGGTCGATACATTCCGGCAGGTAGTAGTTGTCCTTGTCTTCGCAGTCGATCTCTTCGGCCAGTGCCACCCGGACGACAGGTGTCGGCGCCAGAGCGAGCGTCCAGGCGCTGGCCGACAGGACGAGTGCGCCGCTCGTCAGCCACCGCGCCGTACGTGCCAGCCAACCGTTCGTCGAGCCCTTCGGCATCCTCAACTCTCCAGTTCCATCGGCCTATCTTCGCCGGCCAACTCTGGTCCGCCCGTCACCGTCATCGCGCGTTCGCCTGACTGCCAGCCTCAAGGCTACACACCTCGGGCGCGTGCAGTACGCTCCACGCGGCTGCGTACCATACACGATGGCGGCACACCGGACGTAAGAGTAACGAGCGGAATTTGAGCGGGTTGCTCGTGCCGTGGCCGGCCCGCCGCCTGCCGTGGCTGCGCGGCGATCAGATCGATACGACATCCGATGCACCTGGCGCGCTCGCGATCTTGCGACGTACCCGCCGGAACGCCAGCCCTCCCAGGGTCACGACGGCTTGAACGGCGAGCAGGAAAATCAGCGGATCGACCGGCGCACGGTAGCGGATGACCGGCCCCACCAGCGCCGCCGACGACCCGGCGAGCGCTAACACCACGAAGCCGAGCAGCAGCAATCGCCGAGGCGCCAGCCCCACTGTCGAGAGGCCCAGCCCGGCCGCAAACAGGAGCGGCAGCAGGGGGCTGTACCGCGCCGGATCGTAGACGCTCACCAGCCATTGCGCTCGCTCGGCGTCGAGCCGCTGGATCGGCAGTTCGAGCACGTGGCGCACCCGACGCTGCCAATCGATCTCCTTCCAAGGCAAGCCCTCGCGGTGGATCTCAATTGGCTGACCGATCAGGATCTGCCAGGCGAACCCGGCTGACTGCTGTGCGTAATAGATGGGCCGCTCGCGGATCGCCTGGATCGCCAGCGCGGTGAGGATCCGCGACGTCTCGGCCTCACTCAGGCCGAGCTCTTCGCGGAATCGCTGAGCGCTCGAGCCAGGCTTACCGCGCGACGACTCCTGCCGCACGATCCGCCGAGCCTCAGTCCAGGTCTCGTCTTCGGCAGCCCCCGGCGGCGGCGCGAAGCTATACCCGCCCGGGTCGTTCTTGACGACCCGCGCCAGCAGGTACCGGCCGCTTCCCGCCATAGCGAATACGCCGTGGCGCGCGTAATTTGACGCCATCCAGGGCAGGACGACTACTGCCGCCAAGAGTCCACACAGCGCTACAGCGACGAGTCGCCGCCGCAACGTACCCGCCCCGAGCAGGAGCATGGCGGCCAGGATCGGCGCGACGAGTTGGCCGGCCGGACGACAGAGAATTGTGGCGCCACAGAGCACCCCCGCGGCCGCTGCCCAACCGAGGCTGGCACGCCAAGCGGCCCAGACGGTCACGCCGAGCGTCCCGAGCAGGAGGAGGGTGAACAGCGCGTCGGACAGGATGTAGTGCTCGTACAGCAGTTGCGGGCCGGACGCTGCCACCAGTAGCCCGGCGGCAAGCGCAACTCCACGACTCGTCAGCAGCCGCCCCAGCAGGTAGGTCAGGGTGGCGGTGGCCGGCCCGGCGACGAGGTGCTGCACCAGCACCAGCGTCTGCAAGCTCTCACCAAAGAGCCAGATCTCTGCTGCGATGAACGCGGGGTAGCCCGGTGTCCGCCGAAAATCAGGCTGGAACGGCTGCCCGAACGCCAGGTCGTGACCGGGCAGGTAGTAACCCTCGGCGTCGGCGTTGATGAACGGGGGCGCGCTCGTCGTGAAGGCGAGGCGCATCGCCACCGCGACCACAAGAACAGTCAGGATGGCCCAGAGGTCGAAGTGCGCCCGCAGCGCGCGCCCGAGAGCGGCTCTGTTCGATGCATCGGCCCGCCCGGCGCTCCACTCCACCACGACGGGCGCTGCGAAGCTCGTCTCCACGCTCACGGGCTCCACCAGAGCTGCCAGCACCGGCCAGCCGGGGTACGCAGTGTCAACCCGTCGTCCTCCGTCCTGGCACGGCGGCCGTACCATCGCGGTAGCACCATCCGACTCGTGAATCGCAGATTCTAACCGAGTCGCGAGGTGGGAGTCGTGGGCGGAGAGGGACGCGGGGCGGCAGGCGTGGGGAGGAGGTCCGCGGAGGGTAGAAAACGGCGCAGCCAGGGAGACCTGGCTGCGCCGTACCGGCGAGGGTGTTACAGGTAGAGCGCGTGGTGGCGGCGCTGAGGGGACGCCGGGGGCGCCACGCCGGGGCGCTATGCAGAGTGCGCGACTAGTGAGCGCGCACCTGGTACGATCCGGGGACCGTCCGGGTCGTGATCGCGATCCGATTCCAGGAATTGATGATCGTGATCTGCATGATCAGTTTGGCAAGTTCCTTTGGTTCGAAGTATCGGGTCGCCTCCTCGTAGACGTCGTCCGAGACGTGGCCGTCAAACGGAAAGGTCATCGCTTCGGTCAGAGCCAGGGCCGCGCGCTCGCGCGGGGTGAAGAACGGCGTCTCGCGCCATGCGTTCAGGGCGTAGAGCCGTTGTTCACTCTCGCCGGCAGCGCGCGCATCCTTGGTGTGCATGTCGATGCAGAAGGCGCAACCATTCATCTGCGACGCCCTGGTCCGGACCAACTCGCTCAGAACCGGATCGAAGTCATGGACAGTCTCGCCGAGGGCGATCATCGCATGGAAGGTCTGGGGCAGAAGCCTGGCCATATCGAGTCGAGGTTGTAGCTCCGCGCCATCATGCTGATGCGTCTGGGGCTTGCTGGGGGCATGAGTACTCACGGTTCTCCTCCTCCTAATCCGCCCTCACGCTGGGCAAGAAATGGACCAGCATTCGGATCTGCGCGCCGCACGAATCGCAGCCCGTGCCACCTCGCAGCCCGTGTCACCTCGCAGCCCGTGTCACCTGGACCGAGCGCGGTCTGCTCCTCGCTGCCAGAGCGATGAGCCGCCCGCCCTCCATGCCCGTCTCAGTGCGAGGCGTCTTCTGGCTGGGCCATCGACGTGGGATCAGGCGACTCCCCTCGCGCGTGGTACACTCGGCCGGCCGTCAGCGCGGCCGGGACTGCTGGGCGCCGCATCATCCAGCCGCATCATCCAGTGGGCGGCGCGACGAAGAGGCTGGGTAGAGAAACGGGAGGGCGAGCATGGTAGCGCCGCTTCGAATCGGGCTCGTCGGGGCCGGACGGATCGTGCCGGCCCATCTGCGCGCATACGCCGCGCTGCGTGCTGCTGGGGTGGATGACTTCCGGATCACCGCGATCTGCTCGCGTGACCCGGCCCGCGCCCGAAGCTACCTGACCCCCGGCGGCAGCCCGCCGCCCGCGATCTTCGGCGGCAGCGACCCCCTGGCGGCGCGCGTCGTGACCGTCTCCGAGTTCCAGGACGATACCGAGCCACAGGTCTTTACGGACGTTCAGGCGATGCTCGCTGCGGGCGTCGTGGACGCCGTCGACATCACTACCGAGGTCGCGCTCCACCATACCCAGGCGCTGGCCTGCCTGGAGGCAGGCGTTCACGCGCTCGTCGAGAAGCCGCTGGCGATCACGATGCGAGCCGGACGGCGGATGGTCGAGACGGCACAGCAGCGCGGCCTCGTCCTGGCCGTCTGCGAGAACGCCCGCTTCAACCGCCCGGTTCGCATCGGGCGCTGGCTCGTGCAGCGCGGTGACCTGGGCACGCCGCAAATGGCCGCCTGGTGGTCGATCGGGACGGCAAGCTGGTCGCCGGACGCGTGGGTCGGCAACTCGTCCTGGCGGCATCGCAAACTCGTAGCAGCCGGCGGCGCCTCGCTCGACGTCGGGCCGCACATCTTCAACCGGCTGCGGGCGCTCTGCGGCGAGGTCGAGTCGGTCAGCGCGGTTGCCCGGACGTTCGAGCCGGCCCGGTACTACCGCAATGCCGACGGCCAGGTACTCGAAACCGTCGAGTGCGACACCGACGACGCCTTCATGGCGCTCGCGACCTTCGAGACCGGCGCGATCGCGCAATTGTCGTTCTCGTTCGCTGGGCATGGCGAGGCAACCACGCCGGACGGGCTGATTCTCTACGGCACGCGCGGCTGCCTGAAGGCTGACCGGCTCGTGCTCGATGGCGCCAAGCCAACTACGCTGGACGCCTACTTCGACGCGACGGCCAGCGCTGAGGAACGCGAGCGGCTGTTCCCGCATGGCATCACCGACCAGTTCGGGCTGCTCGTCTACGACTGGCTGCGGGCGATTCGCGAGCATCGCGCGGCCGGGACGAGCGGCGAGGAAGGGCTGCGCGACCTGGCGGCAAGCTTCGCCATCGTCGAGTCGTCCGAGGCCGGGCGGGCGGTGAAGGTGGGCGACGTCCTGAGTGGCGCGGTCAGCGCCTACCAGCGCGACCTCGACGAGGCGTACGGGCTCCTCGCTACCTAAATTTGCCTATCTTCGCTCTCCCTTGCAGGCGAGAGCGAAGGGGATAGCGGGCGAGGGCTGCTCGTCGGGGGCTGACGGGCCGTGCTACCATCGCCTCGCCGAACCATAGGCAACGGAGGCGTCGTGGCCAGTCGCGATCCGAGTCACCCCAACGTCGTGTTCATCCTCTCTGACGATCACGGTCCCTGGGGGATGGGCTGCGCCGGGAACCCGGAGATCCGGACCCCAAACCTCGACCGGATGGCCGAGCGCGGCACACGCTTCGCCAGTTTCTTCTGCGCCTCGCCGGTCTGCTCCCCCGCGCGAGCGTCCCTGCTGACCGGGCGCATCCCCTCCTCGCATGGTGTCCACGACTGGATCCGGGCCGGCAATAGCAACCTCCACGACGACACGCCGATCGAGTACCTGGCCGGTCTCTCAGCGTACACGGACGTGCTGGCGGCGAACGGCTACACCTGCGGGCTGAGTGGCAAGTGGCATCTGGGCTCCAGCAACACCCCGCAGAAGAGCTTCTCTCACTGGTTGACCATCCAGGCCGGGGCCGGACCGTTCTACGACCCCGAAATGATCCGAGGCGATGGCACCACTTTCGGCGCGAAGGGCTACATCAGCACCCTGATCGCCGACGATGCGCTCGCGTTCATCGACGGGCAGATGGGCTCGGATGAGCCGTTCTATAGCAGCATCCACTTCACGGCGCCGCATAGCCCCTGGCTCGACCAGCACCCCGAGGAGATCGTCGCGTCCTACGACGACTGCTCCTTCGAGTCCTGCCCCCAGGAGCCGAAGCACCCCGGGGCCTACGACTCGAACTTCGGCATCAGCTACATGTTCTCGAAGCGGAAGCATCAACCGTATGAGGAGATCCCGCCTCGCGAGTATCTGAAGGGGTACTTCGCGGCCGTGACCGCGATGGACGCCGAGATCGGGCGAATCATCGGGCGGCTCGAGGAGACGGGCCTGCTCGAGAGCACGCTCGTGGTCTACCTCAGCGATAACGGCTTCAATTGCGGCCATCACGGCATCTGGGGCAAGGGCAACACCTTCCCGATGAACATGTACGACACCTCGGTCAAAGTCCCGGCCATCTGGATGCAGCCAGGGCGAGTGCCGGCCGGGGTGGTTTGCGACGAGTTGGTGAGCGGCTACGATGTCCGCCCAACCCTCCTCGACTGGGTGGGGCTATCCGACCCGGACGCGGCGGGCCTGCCCGGCGCAAGCTTCGCGGGTCTACTGGCCGGCGAGCCGGCCGATGACTCAGGTGACCGTGAAAGCATCGTGGTGTTTGACGAGTACGGGCCGGTCAGGATGATCCGCTCGAAGACCTGGAAGTACGTGCATCGCTACCCCTACGGCCCGCACGAATTGTTCGACCTCCAGGAAGACCCAGACGAGCGGCGCAACCTGTACGACGAGCCGGGGAGCGGGCAGGTGGTGGCGCCGATGAAGGCGCGCCTCGACGAGTGGTTCGTGCGCTGGGCGGATCCGCGCCGCGACGGGAGCCGCGAGCCGGTCAGCTCACGCGGACAGGTGAACCTGGTCGGCCCCGGCGGCAAGGGCCAGACTGCATTCCACCCCCTCGAAACGGTCCCGTCCTGGGGCACTGGCATGGGCCACACCGCCGAGAAAGACAGCTAATACGGATTCCGGGTCGAGTGCGGCGCATGTGGGCGAGCCTGCCCACATGCGCCGCACTACCACACTCAGGGTCTTCTGATTATGTCTTCTTATGGAGTACAGGAGGGGCATGAAACAGGAAGAGTTGGGGCGAGGATTGCTGGCGGCGTTTGCAGAGGTGCCGGATCGGAGGTCGCGGCATGGTCGACTGCACCCATTGCGGCAGTGTTGGGGCTGGCGACGCTGAGCGGAGCGCGGAGTTTGTACGCGATGGCCGAACGGGGCCGGCTCCAGTCAGCCGAGGTCATCAGTGGGCTTGGGTTCACGCGCGAGCGGACGCCAGCGGTCTCGACGCTGCACGAGGTGTTCCAGACGCTTGACGTGACGGCGTTTGAAGCGGCACTGGCGCGGTGGGGCGAGGCGCAGGGTGGCGCGCGCGTCGATCGCGTGGCCATTGATGGCAAGGGGCTGCGCGGGATTCACGGCGAAGCGTTGCCCGGCGCGCGGTTGGTGGCCGTGTACGCCGATCGGGTGGGGGCCGTGCTGGCCCAAGCGGGGGGTCCGGTTCGAGCAGGATGGCCCGCATGCGGTCGAACTCACCGTCGCTCCGGCCCTGCTAGCCGAAGTGCCGCTTGCTGGGTGCGTCGTCACTGGTGAGGCGCTCTACTGCCAGCGGGCGCTGAGCGCCCAGATCATCGCGGCTGGCGGGGACTACCTTTTCACGGTGCAGAGGGAATCAGGCGTCGGTTGCGCGTGACATCCAGTTCTTCTTCGATGATCTGCCGCCCGGCGTCCAGCCGGTCACGGCCAGTGAGCGCGACCGACACGGCGAACGCCACGAGGTTCGCCTGCTCCAGGCGTCCGACGCGCTGACTGACTACCTCGCCTGGCCTGGTGCCCGGGTCGTCGCCCAACTCCAACGCATCGTCACCCGGCGCGGCATGTCGACCACCGAGACGCGTCTGTTCATCACCAGCCTGCCGCGCACGACCCCACCCCGCCGCCTGCTGCACCTCGTTCGCGGTCACTGGAGCATTGAGAATCGCCGCCACTACGTCCGCAACGTGACCTTCGGTGAAGATGTCTGCCGCGTCCGTTCTGGCGTCACTCCCCGGGTGCTCGCCGCTCTTCGCAATACCGTCATCACCCTCTTCCGTACCGCCGGCCACACCAACATCGCCGCCGCGCTTCGTCTCACCGCCTGGCAACCAGCCGCTGCCCTCCGTCTCCTTGGCCTCACGCCCTCATGACAATCGAAAGACCCTGCTACCACACTACGCTCATGTTGACAGTTTCCACGGAGCGGCGTACGCTGGCCGGCAAGGACGCCGTGGAGGGGTAGCATGAGCGGATTTCCACCCATCTCCGTCCGCCAGCCGCGGCCGCACGATCTCGTAGACGATCCCGTCGAGATCTGTGGCGTCGGCACCGGCTTCGAGGGCGTCATCAGCGCCCGTGTCCGCGATGCGAACGGCACGCAACTCGTCCTGAGCTCGGTCACTGTCGGTGGCACCGGCATCTGGGGGAACTTCCACGCCACCCTCGCCCTGGGCACCACGCCGGCCACGCCGCAAGGCACGCTCGAAGTCTTCGAGGAGTCGGCGTCGGGCGACGGCACCGAACTGGCCAAGGTCGTGGTACCGATCGTCTTTGGGACGGCCCTGCTCTCACCGTACCACGGGTTCGCACAGTATACGGTCGTCTCGGGCGACACCCTATCGGCGATTGCCAACCACTTCTATGGCGCTGCGAACGAGTGGCCCCGCCTCTTCGAGGCGAACCGCCATCAGATCGCGAACCCGAACCTGATCTTCCCTGGCCAGGTGCTGCGCATCCCGCAGTAGCCCACTCGACACGGCTATCCGCGATGCGGCGCCCTGGCGCGTCGCCGGCCGAGACGACGGCGCTGCACTCAGGGCTGGCCGCGCCATGCCTGCGTCAGCCGCCACCCTGACTCGGGTGGCGGCTGACGAGCGCCTCCGAGAGTCCGTCCCCTGTCAGCGATCCGTGCCGCCGATCGGATGTCCGTAGCCCGGGGCGTCGGGGTTGCTGCCGGTCAGCTTGCCATGATGCCCCTTCTTGTGCCGGGCATGCTCGTGCTGACCGTGCTCGCGCGCTTCGTGCTCGCGGCCACTCGCCTGATGGCTGCTCGGCCGATCGTCACTCTGACCCCCGCCAGCCGACCCGATGTGCAATCCAATCTCGTCTGCCATGAACGGGTCCACCTCGCCGGTGCCGAGTGGGCTGCCGGTGATTGGCGTGCCGGTGCCGCCAACAGGAACGGTGAGCTTGTTCTTACCGGCGTCATCCTGGCCGGCGTTGTGGCCACGCATCGTGACCTCCCCTTCAGGCGATGCCACGCGTCAAGCTACGAGCCGGCATGTGCGCCTGGTACCGGACGATGGCGCAAACGGCGTGCCACCCGGCGGCGTGCCACCCGGCGGCCGTACCTCCCGGCAGCCGTACCTCCCGGCGGCCGTACCTCCCGGCGGCCGTGTCGCTTCTCAGCGCCGCCTCTCACCTTCTCCGCGCCCACCCGGCTGCTCGCTGCCGGCCGAGACGCCACCCGGCGGGCTCTGGACGACCGTCGCACGCAACCCCTCGACGAGCGCCGCGTTCTCATCGGTGCTGAGCCGCGCCTCCGGATGAATCAGCAGATAGATTGGCACCGGCATCTCGCCGCGCTCGACCTCTCGCGCCATGTTCCGGGACTCACGCTGCGGGCGGTTCCACTCCGAGAAGTTCAACTCGCGCCGGCCCTCCTCGACGTCGTGCTGGACCAACCACGACACCGGAGCGATGTTGGTGTACCAGGGGTAGGTGACCTGATTGCTGTGACAGTCGTAACACGCCTTGACCGCCAGTTCGCGGGTTTGCGGGCTCGCCCAGGCTGGCTCCGCGACGACGGGCGGGTTCGAATGGTCACGTCCGTACGGTATGAACTGGATCGCGACAAGCCCCATCGCCCCCACGATACCCAGGCCCTTGAGCATCGGCTTGATTCGCGATCTCTTCATCACCCGTAACATCGATACCTCCTGCGTGCGGCGCCAGCGGGGACAACTCAGCCGCGTGCTTGCATCCTCGGAGCTATCGGCAGGGCGGGGACATCACACGTTCCACGAACATCTGCAATGACTGACCGACATCTGGCCGGCGCCCCAACCGTGCCCCCTCTCGGAGTGTGGGCCGCAAAGCTTGGATGTTCCTGAGAAAAGCCGCCCGGCATCGGCACGCATGCCGAGATCGTCCAGGCAGATCGCGCAGACAGATCGTGAGGTATCCGCTCGGGAGAGCCGATCTACGGCGTGCTCGTGGAAGGCGGTTCCACCGCGCGGCATGCCACGACGTACAGATTCGTCAACTCAGACACCGTGCCTGATGGCGGCGGCACTCGACAGTGGCACTTGACGGCGGCCGGGCAGTTCGCACCGTCAGCCGGGGACGGTCACTTCGACGATGCGCAGATCCTCAGCCTCCTCGATCTCGCGCATCGTCCCACAGGCTGGACAGACATAGATGTGCCCGGCGAGGTCGTGCTCGGTCACGATGCGTGCGTCGCCGCACCGGCAATCGGCCGAGACGGCCTGCACGTCGACCAGCAGGTCAGCCCCCTCTAGCGGCGTTCCGACCGTGGTCATTGCGAACGCTTGCCGCAGCGCCGCCTCGGAGAACGTGCTGCCCCGTTGGAACCGCACTGACAGCGCCCGGTCGATCCCGCGCGCCATCAATAGACCGCTCAGTTGCCCTATCGCCGCTTCTACCATCGCCAGTTCGTGCATACCAGACTCCTGGAAACCCTCGACTCTATGGGGCAGCACTGGTGCAGATGCCGGTAGCCGGCATGGCAACGGCCCATGCAGAGATCGCGATGGCCGCCCCAGTCCCGTCCAGCCGCCGCGGGCATCACATCATGGCTCTCGCCGCGCCTGGGTTATCGCCGTCGTTCGTCGAGCATGGCTGCCGACCGTCGCATCCAGGTCGATACCTGACGTGCCCCAATCGCGCTCCGTCCACGCGCTGCCCAAGCAACTCGCGGACACGCTCGACGACCAGCGGCACGGCCGCGGCGACCGGCGCAGATAGCTCCGAGCCGCACTCGAACGATGCTCCGTCTACGGTCACGAGATACGCGGCCGGCCGGCTGCCGAACAGGTACGCAGCGGCGGCGAGCAGGAGCGCGGGTGTGACGTGATGCGAGAACGCCCAGCCTCCCGCCGGCGCCGCCTCGTCGTCGACGGGCCTGGCCTCGACACGCCCTGGCATACCGCCCGCCCGTGCGTCCACGAAGACCACCAGTCTCGCCCGGGCGATCGACTCAGCCAGTTCCGGGGTCAACTGGTGACAGGCGAGAACGGTCGCCAACCCGGACCCGACCGCCTCCTCGGACCCACCCACCGCCTCGGACCCGACCATCGCATCGAGCGCCCGCGCGACGTGCCAGCCGAGCCCGTCGTCGCCCCGCAGCGGGTTGCCGTAACCGATCGCCAACGGACCGGCCGAGCCGCCGTCTGTCACGTCTCAGCCTCGCGTCAAGGTGTCGAGCACGGTGCCGTCGGGCGCGTGCAGTTCGAGCTTCAGCGGCATCTGACCGGCCGCGTGCGTCGAGCAGGACAGGCACGGGTCGAAGGCCCGGATCACGGCCTCGACCCGGTTCAGCATCCCCTCTTCGAGCCGCTCGCCGTCGACGAACTGACGGGCCACCTGGAGCACCCCTCGATTCATCGCCAGGTTGTTGTGGCCGGTCGCGATGATCAGGTTTGCCCAGACCATCAAGCCATCGTCGTCGATCCGGTAGTGATGGAGCAGCGTGCCGCGCGGCGCCTCGGCGATGCCGATGCCCTCGCTCCGGTTCGGCGACGCATGCGCGCGGACGTGCGCGCTCAGGATGTCCGGCTCGTTCAAGAGTTGCTCGATCCGCTCGATGCCGTACAGGATCTCGATCAGCCGAGCGTAGTGATAGTAAAACGAACTGAGCACCGGCCCGCGTGCGAGCTGGCGAAACTCGGCCAGCTCCTGGCTCGCGCGGGGTGTCCGGACGCCGGTCGCGACGTTCAGCCGAGCGAGCGGGCCGACGCGGTAGATGCCCTCCGGATAGCCGAACGGCTTGTAGTAGGCTGACTTCAGGTAGCTCCATGGCTCGACCGACTCGCCGATAACGTCCGGGTAGCGCTCCGGCGGCACCCGGTCGACGAGGGTCTTCCCTGTTTCGTCGATGATCCGAAGGCGCCCGTCGTAGTGCTCGAGGGTACCCTCGTCGTCCACCATCCCCATGAACAGGCTTGGGAAGTTCCCGAAGCTGCGTACCTCTTCAGGGAACTGCTCGAACATGCGCGTGAAGAGCGGCAGCGTCCGCTCGACGATCGTGAGCGCCTCAGGGATCATCGCCAGGATGGCGTCGCGCTTCTCGGCGCTGAGCGGCTCGCTCACCCCGCCCGGCACGACCCAGGCAGGGTGGATACGCTTGCCGGCCAGGATCTCGATCGTCTTCTGCCCGAACGCCCGCAAGCGGATGCCGTCGCGGGCGAGATCCGGATGGCTCTCGATCAGCCCGAAGATGTTCCGGGTCGCCGGGTCTGAATCCAGCCCGAGCAGGAAGTCTGGCGAAGCCAGGTAGAAGAAGCTGAGCGCGTGCGACTGGACGATCTGGGCAAGATTCAGGATCTTGCGCAGCGTGACGGCCGTCGGCGGGATCTGCACCGCCAGGAGGTCGTCGCCGGCCTTTGCCGACGCGATCAAGTGGCTGACCGGGCAGATCCCGCAGATCCGCGCCATCAGCGAGGGCATCTCGTGGAAGGGCCGGCCCTCACAGAGCTTCTCGAAGCCCCGGAACTGGGTGATGCTGAACTTCGCGTCCTGCACCGCCCCCCGGTCGTCGAGCTGCAAGGTGATCTTGGCGTGCCCCTCGATCCGGGTCACCGGATCGATCGTGATTGTCTGAGCCATGGTCCTCCGCTCCAGTAGCGAAGCGGGAGTCGAAAGCAGCGAGGGGGTGAGTGGCGAGTGGCTCTCAACGCTCTCGTTTCGCTTCCAACTCCCGGCTCCCTACTCTCGAGTGGTCAACGTCCGAAGCGCGTCTGCGCAGTCAGGTCAGGTGTCCGGCCGGCTATCAGGTCCATCAGCAGGGTGAAGATGACGTCGGCCGGAGGCGGGCAGCCCTGGAGGTACACATCCACCGGGACGACTTCATGGACCGGCGTGACGATTGGCAGGAGGGCCGGCACGATCTCGGCCGGTACGCTCGGCACACGGTTCGTGGCTTCGAGGTAGCTCCGCGCGAGCGTCGGCCCCGGCCCGAAGCGATTCCGCATCGACGGGACGTTGCCCGTCACCGCGCAGTCACCGAATGCGACCAGGATCCTGGTGTGCGCGCGGACCTTTCGGATCTTCTCCAGGTCGCCGGTCGTCGCGACGGCGCCCTCGACGAGGGCAACGTCGACGTCGGCCGGGTACTCCTTCAGGTCGATCAGCGGGGTGTGGACCATCTCCACGTGCCGCGCAAGCTCGATCAGCCGCTCGTCCAGGTCGAGCAACGACATGTGGCAGCCAGAGCACCCGTCCAGCCAGACGGTCGCCGCGCGGACCTTGCGGCGGACGACCTCGCCCGGCGCCGTCTCGGGTGATGCCGCCTCAGTCGAGGGCTGTCCATCCACGGTAAGGCCGAGGGCAGCGCCCGAGGCTGTTGAGGGCACCTCCGTCTGTCTGTTGCCACCTGGCACGTTCGGGTGTAACGCGCCGCTCATGTCCGCCGCTCCCGCATCGTCACCAGGTACGGCAGGAACTCACGGTGCTTCACCATCTCGGCCACCGCCTTGCCCTTCTCGAAGAGGGCGCCGGTCGGGCAGACGTTGACGCACTTCCCGCAACTCGTGCAGGTTGACGATGCTCCCCAGGGCGCGTTCAGGTCGCTGATGATCCGCGCATCGGTGCCGCGCCCGAAGACGTCCCAGGTATGGGCACCTTCAATCTCGTCGCAGACTCGGACGCAGCGGGTGCAGAGGATGCAGCGGTTGTGGTCCATCACGAAGCGCTCGTGCGAGGCGTCGACGGAGCGCTGCTGATACAGATACGGGAACCGAATATGGTCGACGCCGTGCTGCTGGGCGAGCGCCTGGAGGCCGCAGTGCCCGTTCACCACGCACACCGAGCAGATGTGGTTACCCTCGGCGAACAGCAATTCGAGGATCATTCGGCGGTACTCGACCAGCCGGTCCGAGGCCGTCGTGACCTCCATGCCCTCTTCGACGCGCGTCGCACAGGCCGCGAGTAGCTTCGAGGTACCCGCGACCTCGACCAGACAGAGTCGACAGGCTCCCACGATGGAGAGCCCCGTCAATTCGCAGAGGGTCGGGATGGCGATGCCGTTCTCACGCGCGACATCCAGGATCGACTCGTCCTCGCGGGCGCCGACGTCTTTGCCGTCGATCGTGAGTGTCTTGATTCGGACGGGCGGGGCGATCATGCGGGCACCTGCACTTCCTCGTCGTTGGCGTTCTGCTGGCCTGCCAACTCCTGCCCGGGCTCCGTGCCGCCCAGGCCGGCCAGGTACTCGTCGCGGAAGTAGCGGAGCGTCGACAGGACCGGGTTCGGCGCGGACTGGCCGAGCCCGCACAGGCTGGTGTTCTTCGTCAGGTCGCAGAGTTGCTCCAGCAGTTCCAGGTCGTGCGGAGTCGCGCGTTTCTCGACGAATTTCGTCAACAGCCTGTGCATCTGGACGGTCCCGACGCGGCAGGGGATGCACTTGCCGCACGACTCGGTCATGCAGAACTCCATGAAGTACTGCGCGACCTCGACCATGCTGGACGTGTCGTCCATGACAATCATCCCGCCGGAGCCCATGATCGAACCAAGGCGGGTCAGCGACTCGTAGTCCACTGAGCTATCGAGCAGGCTGGCCGGGATACAGCCGCCGGACGGGCCACCGGTCTGGATCGCCTTGAACCCGTGGCCATCCGGCACACCGCCGCCGATGTCGTAGATGATCTCGCGCAGGGAGATGCCCATCGGCACCTCGATCAGCCCGGTGTTCTTGACGCGGCCGGTCAGGGCGAATACCTTGGTGCCCTTGCTCTTCTCGGTGCCGATGCCGGCGAACCAGGCGCCGCCATTGCGGAGGATCGGTGCGACGTTCGCGAACGTCTCGACGTTGTTGATGAGGGTCGGGCAGCCCCACAGGCCGGACTCGGCTGGGTATGGCGGGCGCGGGCGGGGATTGCCGCGAGCGCCCTCGATCGAGGCGATTAGCGCCGTCTCTTCACCGCAGACGAAGGCGCCGGCCCCGAGGCGAATCTCGACGTTGAAGGTAAACGGCGTGCCGAGGATCTGTTCGCCGAGCAGGTTGCGCTGGCGAGCCTGCCGGATCGCCGTCGTGAGCCGCTTGATCGCCAGCGGGTACTCGGCCCGCACGTACAGGTAGCCATCCTGCGCGCCGACCGCGTATCCCGCGATGGCCATCCCTTCAATCACCCGGTGCGGATCGCTTTCGAGGACGCTTCGGTCCATGAAGGCGCCCGGGTCGCCCTCATCGCCGTTGCAGATGACGTACTTCTGGGAGCCAGCCCCCTTCGCGACGGTCCGCCACTTCAAGCCGGTCGGGAACCCGGCCCCGCCCCGGCCACGCAGGCCGCTGGCCGTGATCTCGTCAATCGCTCCTTGCGGCGTCATCGCGTAGAGCGCCTTCGCCAGTCCGCTGTACCCGCCGGCGGCGATGTAATCCTCGATACGCTCCGGATCGATCTCGCCGGCGTGCTCCAACACGATCCGATGCTGGCGGGTGTAGAACGGGTCTTCGGTGCTTGCCCGCAGCCGCTCGACCGGGCCGCTCGTCAGGCTGTCGAGCAATGCCGGCGCGTCGTCCGGCGTAACGTGCTGGTAGAGCACGCTCTCTGGCTCCACGCTGACCATCGGGCCGGCCGTGCAAAGACCGCGACAGCCGGTGCCGGCGATCTGGCAGGACTTCTCGATGCCGCGCGCCTTCACCTCGGCCAGCAGGTTGGCCTTGATCTGGTCGCCGCCGGACGAGTGGCAGGCGGTCGCGGTACACACGTTGATCCGGTGCGCGTAGGCGCCGAGCTTCGCACGCTCGGCTGTGGCAAGCTGAGTCAGTTCCTCAGGCGTCATGAGCCACGACCTTCCACAGACGCTCCACGAGCAGATCCGGCTCGATCCTCCCGACGACCTGGCCGTCCACGACCGAGGCCGGCGCCAGACCACACGTACCCAGGCAGCGCGCCGTAAGCAGGGAGAGCTGCTTGTCCGTCGTGGTCCCGCCGGGTGTGACGTCGAACGCTTTGGCGACTGCCGCCAGGATCCGTGGGCTGCCCTTGATGTAGCAGGCGGTCCCGGTGCAGACCACACAGGTGTGCCGGCCCTGCGGCTTCATGCTGAAGTAGTGGTAGAAGGTCGCCACCCCGTAGACTCGGCTGTACGGCACCCGCAGGCTCTCCGCGACGTACCGCAAGGCCGGCTCGTCGAGGTAGCCGAACGACTGCTGCACCGAGTGGAGCGCCTCGATCAGCGCCGACGGCGCATGGCCATGGCGTTTCATGGTGGCCTCCACCACGCGCCAGCGCTTGTCGTCGGATGGGGGAGCGATGGGTTGGAGTGCCAGAGCCATATCGGCTCCTTTCGTCGGACTGACGAGATGAAGAGGGAGGGCGGTGCGCCGGTCTCTCGGTCGGGACACACCCGGGACACACCAGTGTTCGGTGGGCCGAGTGCGGGCGTGCCGAAGGGTGACGAGCCGGAGAGTCAGCGAGTCGCGCTCCCTGAAAGCAGTCAGCGGTAGGACGACGCCGCTCCGCGCATGCCGACGCCACCGCTCGATCGCGGAGTCAGCACCGCGGCGGCCGGATCGGGCCGCCAGGAGTGCAGCACCTTCATGTAGTTGGCGCGCTCGAAGGCAGCCGGCTCGGCTACATGCATCTGGCTCATACTGCCCTGCATCTGGCTGACCGATTCGTACTCGCGCTCCTCCATCCAGACGGCCAGGCCGTGCAGGATCTCGCCGATCCGGCCGATCCCGTTCCGCAGGAGTTCGGAGGTCAGCATCATCACGCTTGCGCCGGCCATGACACCCTTCAGCACATCCTCGTAGGTCTGGACGCCGCCTGTGATCGCCAGGTCGGTCGGCACCCGGCCGTACATGAGCGCAACCCAACGCAGCGGCAGGCGGGCTTCCCAGGCGCTGCTCAGGGTCAGGTGCGGGACGACGCTCAGCGTCTCCAGGTCGAAGTCCGGCTGGTAGAAGCGGTTGAACAGGACGAGCCCATCCGCGCCGGCATCGGCGAGCCGCGCGGCCATGTTGGCGGGCGCGCTAAAGAAGGGGCTGAGCTTGACCGCGACTGGGATGGTGACCGTGCGCTTCACATCACGCAGGACGTCGAGGTACATCTCTTCGACCTCCCCGCCGGTGAGGCGGGGATCCGTCGGGATGTAGTAGACGTTCAGTTCGAGCGCGTGGGCGCCGGCCTCCTGCATCAGCCGGGCGTACTCGACCCAACCGCCCGTCGAGACGCCGTTCAGGCTGGCGACGATCGGGATATCGGTCGCCCGGCAGGCGTGGGCAATCGTTTCGAGGTACTGGTCCGGGCCGACGCGGTAGGCGCTTGCCTCTGGGAAGTAGTTGCGCGCCTCTGCGAAACTATCGGCCGCGTAGCCGAGGTAGTGATCGAGGGTATGGCTTTCGACGTCAATCTGCTCCTCGAAGAGCGAAGGCAGCACGACAGCAGCGGCGCCGGCATCTTCGAGGCGGCGGATCCCATCCAGGCTCGCCGAGAGCGGGGATGCCGACGGAACGATTGGATGTCTGAGGTTCAGCCCCAGGTAGCTCGTAGTCAGGTCCACGCTCTGCCTCCTGTCTGGCGGGGCCGTCGCGCCACTTGCTCCCGCGCACGCGAGCGAGAGGGGTTGGGGAAGGAAACGGGCTCCTTAGTCCCTGCCCACGTCGTCGCGCGCGAACTCGCCGAACTGTCCGTCGCCGGGGCTATGGGCCGTCGTGAGGCGGGTGTAGTAGTCAGGAAGATCGTGGAGGCGCGCCATCGCGTAGCGCGCCGCGTCCAGCGTATCCAGGTCCGCGAGTGGCGTTGACTGGGCGAGCAGCGCGTGCTGCCGCTCGATCGTGATGCCAAGGCAGAACTGCTCGACGTCGTACGGTGCGAGCGCCCAGTCGATGCCAAGGATCTCCGCGACCTCGATCGCCTCGGCCGCCGTAATGTCGATCCACGTCTCGACCATGATGCGCGCTCCTTCCTCTCAGCGCTGCGAGATCGGCAAGTCAGAGTGACCGTCAGTTCAGCTAGCTCGATCCGGGCGCCTGCCCGGCCATCTGGAGATAGATCTTTCGGCGTGCCTTCACCTGCGCCTGCGCCTCTTCCAGCAGGTGGCGCGCGGTATCGGGATCGCTCTGGGTCAGCATGCGATAACGGTTCTCGTTGTAGAGGTAGTCCTCCAGCGCGACTTTCGGCTCCTTCGCGTCCAGCCGAAGCGGGTTCTGACCCTTCGCGGCGAGCCGGGGGTCGTAGCGATACAACTGCCAGTGGCCGGCGTCGACGGCGAGTTTCTGCTGGTGCATACCCTTCGCCATGTCGATACCGTGGGCGATGCAGTGGGCGTAAGCGACGACCAGCGACGGGCCATCGTAGGACTCGGCTTCGAGAAATGCCTGGAGGGTCTGGCTATCGCTCGCGCCCATCGCGATCTGCGCGACGTAGACGTTCCCATATGCCATCGCCATCCGGCCGAGATCCTTCTTGGGGGCACGCTTGCCGCCGGCCGCGAACTTTGCGACCGCCGCCAGCGGCGTCGCCTTGGAGGACTGGCCGCCGGTGTTGGAATAGACCTCGGTGTCCATGACCAGCACGTTCACGTTTCGGCCGCTCGCCAGGACGTGGTCGAGGCCGCCGAAGCCGATGTCGTAGGCCCAGCCGTCGCCGCCGACGATCCAGACACTCTTCTTCACCAACTTGTCGGCCAGGGTCAGCAGGTCACGCGCGGCCGGAGCGTCGAGGCCGCGCAGCCGCTCTTTGAGGGTTGCCACCTGTCGCCGCTGAAGCTCCAGGCCAGCCTCGTCGGACTGGTCCGTCTCGACGAGCGCCTGTGCCAGTTCTGGCCCGATCTGCTCCTTCAGCCGCTCCAGGAGCTCGGTCGCGTACTGAATGTGCTTATCCAGGGTCAGGCGGAAACCCAGCCCGAACTCGGCGTTGTCCTCGAAGAGCGAGTTGCTCCAGGACGGGCCGCGCCCGTCCTTGTTCGAGGTCCAGGGCGTTGTCGGCAAGTTGCCGCCGTAGATACTTGAACAGCCGGTCGCGTTGGCGATCATGGCCCGGTCGCCGAACAGCCGCGAGAGGAGCGTCAGGTACGGCGTCTCGCCGCAGCCGGCGCAGGCGCCCGAGAACTCGAAGAGCGGGGGGAGCAGTTGAAGGTTCTTGACGTTGCTCCAGGCCAGCCCGTCCGCGCGCGGGTGGTCGGGCAGGCTGAGGAAGAACTCCCAGTTCTCGCGCTCGGCCGACTCGATTGGCTCGATGGGGGCCATGTTGATCGCCTTGCGGCTGACGTTGCTCTTGTCACGCGCCGGGCAGACTTCGACGCAGAGGGTGCAACCAGTGCAGTCCTCAACGGCCACCTGAAGCGTGTATTGCTGCCCCGGCAATTCGCGCCAGCGGGCGTCGGTCGCTTTGAAGGCGAGCGGCGCGCCGCTGAGGCAGGCTGGCTCGTACACCTTGGAGCGGATCACGGCGTGCGGGCAGACCATCACGCACTTGCCACACTGGATACACAGGTCTGGCTCCCAGACCGGCGCTTCGAGGGCGATACGCCGTTTCTCGTAGCGGGTGGTGCCGCTCGGGTAGGTGCCATCGGCCGGGAGGGCGCTAACCGGCAAGAGGTCGCCGTCACCCGCGATCATGGGCGCCGTCACGAGCCGCACGAAGTCTGGGGCACCCGCCGGCACCGGCGGCACCCGCTCGCGGTCGCTCGTGACAGTCGCCGGGACAGCCACTTCGTAGAGGTGTTCTAGCGCCGCGTCGACGGCGGCGTAGTTCTTCCGGACGACTGCCTGGCCGCGCTTACCGTACGTCTTCGCGATCGCCTTCTTGATCTGGACGATCGCCTCCTCACGCGGCAACACGCCACTGATCGCGAAGAAGCAGGTCTGCATGACCGTGTTGACCCGGTTTGCCATGCCGGCCTGCCGAGCGACCTCGTTCCCATTTATCGTGAAGAGCCGCAGTCTCCGGGCGAGGATGACCTCCTGGACCGGTCGCGGCAGGTGGTCCCAGATCTCCTGCGGGCCGTAGGGGCTGTTGAGGAGTAGCGTCGCGCCCTCGTCGGCCTCCCGCAGCACGTCGATACGGTCGAGGAAATTGAACTGGTGAACGGCGACGAAGTTGGCCGTGCGGATCAAGTAGGTGCTCTTGATCGGGCGCGGCCCGAAGCGCAGGTGCGAGGTGGTCCGCGAGCCGGACTTCTTGGAGTCGTAGACGAAGTAGCCCTGGGCGTAGTTGTTGGTTTGCTCGCCGATGATCTTGATCGAGTTCTTGTTCGCGCCGACCGTCCCGTCAGAGCCCAGCCCCCAGAACATGGCCCGCACGACGTCCTTGCCCTCGACGTCGAGATCCGGATCGTAGCGCAGGCTGGTGTGGGTGACGTCGTCCTCGATGCCGATGGTGAAGTGATTCTTCGGCGTCGCGGCGCGTAGCTCGTCCAGTACGCCCTTGACCATGCCAGGCGTGAACTCCTTCGAGGAGAGGCCATACCGCCCACCGACGATCTTGGGGTAACTCGCGAAGGGCGCCCGACCCTCGCCGAACGCCTCACTGACGGCCGTTACGACGTCCTGGTAGAGCGGCTCGCCGGCCGCGCCCGGCTCCTTGGTCCGATCAAGCACGGCAATCGCGCGGACCGTCGCCGGCAAGGCGGCTAGCAGGGCCGGACCGTCGAACGGCCGATAGAGCCGGACCTTCACCAGCCCGACCTTCTCGCCCCGCGCGAGCAGCGCCTCGACGGTCTCCTCGGCAGCCTCGCAGCCGGAGCCCATCAATACCAGGACGCGCTCGGCGTCTGGCGCCCCGGCGTAGTCGAACAGGTGGTACTGCCGCCCGGTCAGCGTCGCGAAGCGGTCCATCATTTGCTGGACGATGCCCGGGGTTGCCTGATAGTACGGGTTGACCGTCTCGCGGGCCTGAAAGTAGGTGTCGGGATTCTGGGCAGTCCCACGAATGAACGGGCGGTCGGGCGAGAGGCTGCGATTGCGGTGCGCCTGGATCGATGCCTCGTCGAGCATCGCGCGGATGTCGTCGTCGGTCAGCATCTCGAGGTTCGCGATCTCGTGCGAGGTGCGGAAGCCGTCGAAGACGTGCAGGAACGGCACCCGAGCCGCGAGCGTGCTGGCCTGGGAGATCAGCGCGAAGTCCATGACCTCTTGGGGGGAATTCGCGAACACCTGCGCCCAGCCGGTCGACCGCGCGGCCATTACGTCGCCATGGTCGCCGAAGATCGAGAGCCCCTGGGCGGCCAGCGACCGCGCGGCGATGTGGAAGACCGTGCTGGTCAATTCGCCGGCGATCTTGAACATATTGGGGATCATCAGCAGCAGACCCTGGCTCGCGGTGAACGTGGTCGCGAGCGCACCCGTCTGCAAGGCACCGTGGATCGCGCCGGCCGCGCCGCCCTCGGACTGCATCTGCTGAACGACCGGGACGGTGCCCCAGATGTTCGGCCGGCCCTCGGCCGCCCACTGATCGGCCCATTCGCCCATCGTCGAGGAGGGCGTGATCGGGTAGATCGCGATGACCTCGTTCGCCCGATACGCGACCGAGGCAGCGGCCTCATTGCCGTCGATCGTCACCATCCGTCGTCCGCTCATCCTGTCCCTTTCCAGCCCTCGGAGCCGCGAACGCTGCGCGAGCGGCCGTGCGCTCCGACCTCGTGTTTCCTCGTATTCAGGCGGGGCGGCCGGTGTCGGCCGCTGGCCCGTTCCGGTCTGCCGGCTGCACCGTCGAGATGCGCCCTCAGTCGGCGAGCAGACGGGCGGCACTGCCACGTTGCCGCCTCCACGAGGATTGTCGAGAGGCGGCGTGGCAGGCAGAAGGGACAGGTGCCCTCATCCGACCATGACGAAGCGGCAGACGTTCACGCGCCGCGTGCCTGCGTTGGCATGCGGCACGGCGACCGCACGACGGCGCAGGCGTCGATCACGCCGGCGCACTATCATCGGGGGACTGCGCGCGGCCGATGCGCGGCGCCTTCGCCGGCCGATCGTCCCGCGCGACACGAACGCGTCGAGAGGGGAAGCGATGACGAGCGGCGAAGCAACGGCCCAGAGCGGTGCGGCTCAGGCGGTCACGGCTCAGGCGGTCACGGCTCAGGCGGCGCCTGGCAGCGGGCGGAACGTCCCACTCGAGTTTGGCTGGCGCATGCCGATGTGGGATCCGGATGGCCAGCCGGTCGGGACGTGGCTGCCGGCTGTGCGCGAGAATCTGGCCGCGCTCCAGGAGCACTACGCCTCGGCCTGGCTCTCGGACCACTTCGTGCCGGGCACCCGCTGGATGCCGCCCGAGCCAGACACCCTGGAGTGCTGGACGGCGACCGCCCACCTCTCGGGAGCGTTCCCTTCGTATCGGTACGGCCAGATCGTCCTCGGCAACTCGTACCGGCACCCGCCGCTGCTCGCCAAGGCCGCCGCGTCGCTCCAGGTACTGACCGGCGGAAAGCTGATCCTTGGGATCGGGGCCGGCTGGATGGAGAGCGAGTACCGGATGTACGGCTACGAGTTCCCTTCGGCTGGCGTGCGGCTACGTCAGTTGGATGAGGCGTGTCAGATCATCCGCCAGATGTGGACGCAGTCCCCGGTGAGTTTCCAGGGGGCGTATTACACGGTGGACGAGGCGCACTGTAACCCGCTGCCCAGCCCGCCCCCGCCGCTCATGATCGGAGGTGGCGGCGAGAAGGTGACGCTGCGGCTCGTGGCGCGGCATGCCGACTGGTGGGAGTCCGGCAGCCTCTCGCCGGATGAGTACCGGCGGAAGGCCGGCATCCTGGCCGAGCACTGCGATGCTGTCGGCCGGGACCCGGCCTCGATCCTGCACGTCTGGCAGTGTCAGGTGGTCTCGCTGGCCGACAGTGAGGATGAGGCTCGGGCCATCGCCGAGCCGAACCCGCTCTACCAGCACGCCACGCCCGAGACGCGGCTGGTCGGGACGCCCGAGCAGATCGCGGAGCGCCTGGAAGAGCGCATCGACATCGGCGTGCGCCACGTCATCCTGCGCTTCATGGACTTCCCTCGCACCGAGCAAGCGCTACGCTTCATGGCCGAGGTGGCTCCGCGTCTGCGCCGCGCGGTGGCGGTCGTCTGAGCGCAGGGGCAGGGTAGTGCATGTGGGCAGGCCAGCGAGTGGGGGAGCCGATGGCGGACGTGCGGGCGGCGCGCTACCTCACACGCTTCGCCTGCATCGGGCCGGCCTGCGAGGATCACTGCTGCGGCGGCTGGCAGGGGATCGACGTGGATGCGCCGACGCTCGCGGCGTATCACGCGGTCCAGCATCCAACCCTCGGGCCTGCCCTGCACGAGCTGGTGGTGGTGAACGACGATCCGTGGACCAGCCCCGACGAAGCGGCTACCATCCCGGTACCGCCGGGCGGGGCGTGTCCGTTCCTGACCGGCGCGCGCCTCTGCGCGATCCAGGACGCCCTCGGCGAGCGACTCCTACCGGTCTCCTGCGACACCTTCCCTCGGCAGGCCACGCTCGTCGGCGATGCGATCGACGTCGCCGGCCGGCTCGCCTGCCCCGAGGTCGCGCGTCTCGTCCTGCTCGCCGACGATGCGCTCGCCATCGAGGCCATCCAGCCAGACCGGCGCCTCACCGAACGCGCTCGCTTCTGGGTCGAGGCGCCCTGGTCTGACGCCCCGCCCCCAGACGACCCGCGCCATCACTACCACCTGGTCCGCGCCCAGATCATCGCCCTCCTCCAGCAGCGCCAACTCTCGCTCCCCGAGCGCATGGCGCGCCTGGGGACAGCCCTCCACGACCTCGACTCGCACCCGTCCCTCTCGGTTGACGACGTAACTGACGCCTTCGCCGCGGTCTCTGCGGAGGCGCCTCACCCCTCGCCCCGCGCGCTCGCGGGCGAACGCAACGCGCTGACTCTCCTGCTGGCCCGCATCCGAGCCTGGGTCGCGATGCAGGGCGTTCCGCCGCGCTACCGGGCCTGCCTCGACCGCTTGCGCGCCGGGCTCTGCCTGCCGGATGAGGCAGCCGACCCCCTCACTGAGGCCACCTTTGCGGCCTATGCCTCGGCACGACAGCGGTACGTCGAGCCGTACCTGGCCGCGCGGCCGTACCTGCTCGAAAACCTGCTCGTCAATCTGGTCTGGATGGGCAACTTTCCGTACCATCCGGAGCGGGAGTTCTTCGAGGAGTACGCGGTGCTGGCAGTCCGCTACGGCATCTCTCGCGTCCACCTCGCCGGTGTCGCCGCGGCTCTGGGCCGCCTCGACGACGCGCTCGCCGTCGAGGCGGCCCAGGCCTTCGAGAAGTACGTGGACCGGCCTGACTACTGGGCGCGAGCCCTCCGCTCCATCCGCCAGCCCGGCACCCTCACCCAAACTGGCGCCCTCACCCTGGACAGCCTCGTCTCACTGCTCGCCGTATAAGCGGGTGGCACGGTTCTTGCAAAGCGTCATGGTTCAACGTTCGGCTGGATGGCAAGTATGACCGAGCGTGGAGCACCGGAATATCCTCTATGCATGGCTCGAAAGCATGACGCCAGCGTCTGGGGCAAACGTGGACGCGGCGCCACCATCGCGGTACCCTCCTGCTAACATGCCTCCCCTCGACAACCTGACCCGCGCGACCGTAAGGGTAGCGCGCCGCCGCGGCCGGAGTCGCTGAGGGTGGACGCCGTCCTCGTCACGGGTACTCATCGGGCGGCCGGTGTCGCTCCAGAGCAACGAGCGCTCGCGCCGCTACGTCGCGGGTACCGCCTGCGCGTCGGCGTCCTCGAATGGGCGGTCGGGGCCTATTGCGGGCTCGTCGGCGGCCTGACCTTCGTCACCCCGCACCAGTTCAGCGGCCCGGCCTACGCGCTGCTCCGTCCGTGCCTGCCATGGTGGGGCCTCCTCTGTCTGCTCGGAGGCGGAGCTCTGTTCGCCGTCGCGCTGCTGGCGCCGAGACGCTCGCTCGTCATTCTCGCGCACCTGCTCGCGGCCGTTCCGATCCTGCTGCTCGGACTCAGTGCAGCAGCCGCCGGCGGCTGGACAGCGCTGTGTGTATACGGCGTGCTCGGACTGGGCACGGCCGCCGCGCCGCTGATAGCCTCGCGGGATCCACGCCCTTCCGTACACGGCGACCTGTTCGCGGTCCTGGTCGGCCTGGCAGCGATCCTGAACGGGCTCATCATGCTGCTCTTCCCGGCGCACTATGGCTCGGTCATCTTCGATCCCGTCCGTCCGTACCTGCCGCTCTACGGTACGGGCTTTCTGATCGGCGGGGCCGGCGTCGTGGTCACGCAGGTTTGGGGAGCAGCGCCGTCGCCGCTGCGTTGGGGCGCCCACATCGTGCTGGGCGCCGCACTCTTCGCGTTCGGTCCGCCGGTCTCCTGGCCGAACCGGGCGTTCACGTCGTTCGCGTATTACAACGGCTTCGGGTTGCTCGTCGCCCTGTTGCCGTGGCTACGGGCGCGTCTGCGGCGAGCCGACCCGCGCTCCCTCCGCGCCCGCCTCGCGCTCGCGTTCGGGCTGGCCGTCTCACTGCCACTCGTGGTGACGGTCGCGCTCGTGACGAACCAGATCGAGCAGGCGGCCCGCGCTGACGCCTTGACGCGCACCCAGGTGCTCGCGACGACGCTGGCACGTGGCGTCGGAAACTACGTGGGGTTACATCGTGCCGCCGTCGAGGCGCTGGCTGCACAGCCGGATCTGTTGACGGGTGGCCCGGAGCGGCAGCGCGAGGTGCTACGTGCGTTCCATTCGACGTACCCGGACGCGCTCGGATTCGCGCTGTACGACGCCGATGGGCGGAGCGTGGTGTATGGCGATCCGCTACCGGTCGCCGACGTGAGAGCGGACCGGCCGGCGGTGGTGCGCGACGTGGAGCGGACCGGCCAGACCGCCGTACGCGTCGTCACCACATCGCTCGAGCAGCCGATCTTCGCGATCGGTGCGCCCATCCGCACTGATGACGGCCGGCAGGCAGGGACCGCGACAGTCTTGCTCGAAGCACATCGGCTGGCCGACGTCATCGACCGGACGACGGTCGATCCCGGCGATCATGCGCTGCTCGTCGACGAGGCCGGCCACGTCATCACGGATGCTGGCGGCCCGAACGACGGGATCGCGGCCCAGACAGACATCTCGGACTGGCCGACCGTCATGGCATTCCGGGGTGACAGTGACAGCGGTGCGCTCAGCTTCCCCGACCCGCGTGGCGAACGCCTCGCCGGCTACGCTCGGATTCAAGATCTGGATTGGGGGGTCGTTGTCGAGCGGCCGGCGGCGCTCGCCCTGGCTGCCGCGCGGTTCGGTCGTGACCTGGCCTTCGCCATCCTGCTGGTCATCATCGTCATCGCCGCGTCCCTGGGCATCGTCGCCGCCGATCGTCTGGCTGCGCCACTCGAAGGGCTGGCCCGCGCCGTCGATGCTCTCACTATCGGGGCGGCCCCGACGGCGCTGCCGCGCAGCGGAATCAGCGAGGTCGCCCACCTTGCGTCCGTCTTCGGCGACCTGCGCACCCGCCTCATCGAGCGAACCGCCGAGCGCGAGCAGGCCGAGCAGCATCTCCGCTTCCTGGCCGACGCCAGCAGCCAGCTTGCCCGCTCGCTGGATTACGAGGCCACGCTCGAGCAGGTCGCACGGCTGGCCGTCCCGATGCTGGCCGACTGGTGCCTGGTGGACCTGGCCGAGGATGAGGGTGCGATTCGGCGTGTCGACGTGGCGCATGCCGATCCGGGGCTCACCGACGCCGCCGCCCGTCTGCGTGAGTACCCGCCCGATAGCCATGCCGTCGAAGGCATCGCGCGGGTCTTGCGGACTGGCGAGTCGGAGTTGACTCCCCTGTTTGACCCGTCACACCTCGGCGGGATGACGCGCGACGCCCGCCACCGGGCGCTCGTGCGGAGCCTGGACGTGCGCTCGGTGATGCGCGTCCCCCTGGTGGCACGCGGCCGGGTTTTCGGCGTGCTCACGTTCCTCTCGACTCGGCCGGGTCGTCGGTACGGGCCGTCGGAGCTCGCGCTGGCCGAAGACCTCGGCCGCCGGTGCGGAGTCGCCGTCGATAATGCTCGTCTCTACGCCCAGTCTCAGGAGGCGATCCGAGCCCGAGACGAGTTCCTGTCGATCGCCTCGCACGAGCTTCGGACGCCACTTGCGGCGATCAAGGGCTACGCACAGAATCTCCAGCGCGCTCAGGTGCGCGGCCGTCTCGACGACGAGCGGCTGCGCCGAGCGCTCCAGGCGATGGACGATGCGACGAACCGGCTGGTGACGCTCGTGTCCGATCTGCTGGACGTCTCGCGCATCCGCACCGGCCAACTGCCGCTGCGGATCGAGCCGCTCAACCTTACCGCTGCAATCACCTCCCTCGCCGAGCGCTACGAGCAGCAGTTGGGAGACCATCACACCCTGGTCGTCGAGACGCCGGATCGGCCGTCCTGGGTCGACGCGGACGCCGGCCGGCTGGAGCAGATCGTCACAAACCTGCTCGAAAACGCGGTAAAGTACTCTCCAGGGGGTGGGACGATTCGCCTGACGCTGGAGAATGGCCCGGGCGGCGCACTGCTTCAGATACGGGATGACGGGATCGGACTGCCAGCCGACTCGCTCGAATCGATCTTTCAGCCGTTCGGCCGGGCGGCGAACGCCACACAAAGGAGTCTACCGGGGATGGGGCTAGGCCTCCATATCTGCCGCACGCTCGTCGAGCGCCACGGCGGCCGGGTCTGGGCGGTGAGCGACGGCGAAGACCGGGGGACGACTTTCGGCATCTGGCTCCCACCAGCGCAGAGGATTCCCACACTGGAGACCGTCCATGCCTGACCGTAAACGTCGCGTGCTGGTCGTCGACGACGACGCGAGCATCCAGGGCTTCCTGGCCGAGGCTCTCGCCGACGAGGGGTACGGCGTGCGCATTGCCGGGAACGGTCGCGAGGCGCTGTCCATCCTCCAGGAGTGGCCCCCGGACCTGATCCTGCTCGACCTCATGATGCCGGAGATGGACGGGTGGGCCTTTCGGGCCGAGCAACGACGGCTGAACGGACAGGCGGCCGACGTGCCAGTCATCGTGCTGTCGGCGGCACGCGATCTGATGGCTCGGACCCAGGATCTGGCCGCGGCCCGCATCTTCGCCAAGCCGTTCGATCTGGACGCGCTGCTCACCACAATCGACGATTTCACGTCACAGGGCGGCCGCCCGATAGCTCACGCCTGACGCTCTCACGCCTGACGCTCTCTGAGGTAGGGCCGAAGTCAGAAAGGCGCTGCACGACGGCCGCCGTCAGCCCCGACATCCGAGTGAGGAGTCCGAGCGGACAGCACTGCGGCCAGGGTGTGACACGCGTACAGCCGTGAGGCTCGCCGCCAGGATGGGGCTGAGGCGAGGTGGGGGCTGAGGCGAGGTGGCTCAGGCAGGCCGCGCGGACGACCGATCCGTCTGCTGTGCGACCGTACCTTCGAGGTGGTCGATGCGTGTCAGCAGGCGCCTCGTCGCCCGGCGCATCGCGGCGAGGTGCCCATCAACGCCGTCAAGGTCGCCGTCTCGGATCTCTCCGCCCATCAACTCAGCACGCGCGAGCAGGACGGTCAGCGGCTGAACCAGATCCTCCCAGATGACGGCTGCCTCGCGACTCATGTCTTTCGTCACCATCGACCGCTCCAGATGTTCCAGAAATCGTTCGGCCGGCCAGGCTCATACCAGTGACGCATCTGCTCGACTGTAGGACGGATCGGCTCGGTGGACGGATGCACACCTGCGTCAGCATCGAAGCATCAGAGAAGAGCTACGCGGCTGGCGACTGTCCGCCGTTCCCTGAGTCGACATGTGGTCCCAACAGGCCGCTCAGCACTCCCTAGGAACGAACACCGCCCGCTCAACGTGACGCGGGAGCGGATCGTTCGGATACTGCGACGACGACCAGGCGCACCGAGCGAGCGGGTGCATCATAGCCCTTCCGCCTGCTCGAGTGATGCTCAGTCAGCCTCTACCATCCTGCCAGCACGTTACAACGACGTCACAACTCCTGAGACGATCGGTATGCCTGCCTGACCACTCCCACATAGCAGTGCACGGGAGCCGCCCATGTCGTGCAGGGCTGGGTAGTTGAATTTTGGTATCCGTCCAAAGCGGGGTACCCGATCCCGGCGATGGACGATGGCGGTCACCTGGATAGCGGGGGCGCGGCCGGCTACCATGCCGGCTGTCAGCCTGCTGCTCGGCCCGCCGTCACGGCCGCTCAGGGTGGCCGCAACGGGCAGCCGCAACGGGCAGCCGCAACGGGCAGCCGCAACGGGCAGCCGCAACGGGTGGCCGCAACGGGCAGCCGCAACGGGTGGCCGCAACGGGTGGCCGCAACGGGTGGCCGCAACGGGTGGCCGCAACGGGCAGCCGCAACGGGCAGCCGCAACGGGCAGCCGCAACGGGCAGCCGCAACGGGCAGCCGCTCCGAGCGACCAGGTGAATCAGCGCGGAAGCTCAGACGCCGAGACAGGCGGGCGCACCCTACGTTTGGCGGCGCAGCAGTGTCGCAGGACGATGGCGTCGGAGGTTGGCGCCGGATTCTGGCGTAGGACATTGGCACAGGACAGGGAGGATCGCCGCGTGAGGATCAACACCGCTAAGCAGAAGATGCTTCAGGGTAAACCGTCCTTCGGCTACCACATCGGGCTCGGCTCGCCGCTCGCGGCCGAAGCGCTCGCACACTCAGGCATCGACTTCATCTTGCTCGACCGCCAGCATGGCTCCTGGGGCGATGACTCGGCCATCGCGGCGCTCGTCGCCATGCAGTCGGGCAGCGCGATCCCGATGGCGCGGGTCGCTCGGAACGACTACACCCTGATCGGCCGGCTCCTCGACGACGGCTGCATGGGGATCGTGGTGCCGATGGTGCACACTCGTGAGGATGCCATTGCCGCTGCCGACGCCTGCCGCCTCCCACCCGTCGGGACGCGCTCCTGGGGCTGGGGGCGCGCCCGGCTCTACGGCGACAGCTACCCGGACGAGGTGAACGAACAGATCTTCGTGGCGGTCCAGATCGAGAGCGCCCAGGCGGTCAAGAACTGCGAAGCGATCATGTCCGTCCCAGGTGTGGACGGCTGCTGGACCGGTCCCGCCGACCTGGCGCTGTCGATGGGGATCGACCCGCGTCAGCAAGGCCAGAGCGAGGAGCACGCCCGTGCCCTGGAAAAGATCATCCAGGCCTGCAAGAACACCGGCAAGATCCCCGGGATCGCGGCTGGCAGCCCCGAGGAGGGGAAGCGGCGCGCCGATCAGGGCTTCCAATACATCGTCGCCGGCGGCGACATCGGCTTCCTGATCTCGGGGGCAAAGGCTGGCCTGAAGACGCTCGGGCTAGCGTGAGCGGCGGCGAGTTATCAGAACGTGGGTTTCAGGCATCAGAGGTGGTATTCCGCTCGCCGATCAGCCTCTGATATCTGAGCGCCGATTGCTGATAACTCGCCCGTTCGCCCGGCGGTAGAATTCTGGTATGGCCATCGTTCCCGCCGCCCCACCCGCACACGCGGTCCACGACCCCGCGTCTGAGCCATCGATCGTCGTCGACCAGCTCGTCCGGCGCTTTGGCGGCTTCACGGCCGTCGACGGCGTCTCGTTCGAAGTCAAGACCGGCGAGGTGTTCGGGTTTCTCGGTCCCAACGGGGCCGGTAAGTCGACCACCATCGGGATGCTGTGCACGTTGCTTCGCCCAACCGCCGGGCGCGCCTTCGTCAACGGCTTCGACGTTGCCCGCCAGCCCGACGACGTTCGCCGTTCGATTGGCCTGATCTTCCAGGACTCGAGCCTGGACAACTACCTGACGGCTCAGGAGAACCTGGACTTCCACGCTTACGCCTATGACGTCCCGGTATCGGAAGCGCGTGCCCGCTCGGCCAGGCTGCTGGAGATGGTCGAACTGACCGAGCGGCGGAACGATCTGGTCAAGACGTTTTCGGGCGGGATGCGGCGCCGCCTCGAGATCGCGCGGGGACTGCTCCATCGGCCGCGCGTGCTCTTCCTGGACGAGCCGACCGTTGGGTTGGACCCCCAGACGCGCGACCACATCTGGCGGTATATCCTCGACTTACGTGCCCGCGAAGGAGTCACGCTGTTCCTGACGACGCACTACATGGACGAGGCCGAGAACTGCGACCGGATCGCCATCATCGACCACGGAGCCATCGTCGCGCTCGACACGCCGTCCGGTCTGAAGGCGCGCGTCGGCGGGGATCTGGTGACGTTGCGCACCGACGACGACGCTCGTGCTCGCGAGGAGATTCGAACGGCGTTCGGGCTGGAGACTGAGGAGCAGGATGGCGCGCTGCGGCTAGAGGTGCCCCGGGGCGACGAGTTCGTGCCGGGGCTGGTGCGGGCGCTCACCCCCAGGATCACGACGATCGAAGTTCGCCGCCCCACCCTCGACGACGTGTTCCTGAAGCTGACCGGCCGCCAGATCCGCGACGAGGACGCCAGTAGCACTGACCAGCTTCGGCAGATGGGCCGCATCTGGGGAGGCCGCCGCCGCTAGCGGCGCCAGGTAGGCCACCCGCTCACGCACGCTCCGGCGTGGGCCTCCGTGATGAGGCTCCTGCCGAGAGCCGGTGCGATCATGCGCGCTATCTGTGCCGTACTGGCGGCGTGCCGCACTGGCACGTCAGGTACCGGAATATGAGATCCACGGACCCTCCCTTGAACGGCGCCCGGAGGCGACGCCTCGTCGGCACCACCAGCCCGGCGCGTCATCGTCAGACGTCAGGACACGTAGGCTGCCCCAGACGGGGATCCACGCTGCCAGAGCGCCACGAAGAGTCCCCAGCCCAACCGCGGCTGGCCCGCCACCGTCGGCTCATAGCAGCTAGCCGCGCAGTCATGTCGTCGGCACCTCACCCGTCTCGAGCGGTAGCAGCACGAGCAGCATGGTGAGCGGCGTGACGGCGCAGACCGTGTGGGGCAGTCCGGCCGGCATGTGGATCCAGGCCCCCGGATGGGCATCAAACGTGTCGCCCCCGAGCGTCAGGCGAGCCTCACCGCGGACGATCTGGATGGTCGCTGGCCGCGACGACGTGTGCTCGGACAATTCCTGACCGGCGTCAAATCCGAACAGCACGACCTTGATGGCGGCATCGCTGTAGATGGTGCGGCTCAGGGTGCCGTCCGCGGGGATCTCGACTGCCGCCACAACGTCGGCGAGATAGGTGTACGGTGCGCTCATCTGACTCCCTCGGCTGGACGGGCCGCCACCAGCATGATGGCCCCAAGATGCTCGCGGTAGGTATGGAACGCCCGGCGCATCGCCCAGATCCGGCGACGGGCAACCGGATCGCGCAGAATGTTGAAGACGACGGTCAAGGCTCGCCCCAGCCCCTCGTCCTGAAGCAGCCGGCCCGGCTCGAGCAGGTGCATCGGGACTATCCACTCAGCCGTGACGGTGAAGCCCTGGCTGGCGAGCAGATCGCGCCACTCCGCCGGGGTGAGCGGCCGCGCACCCACCCGGATCGTGCCTGCTAGCGCCGCCAGAATGTCGTCTCGGAGGCCGTCCGCGAGGCCGTCGGGGAGCAGGCACAACTCGTGGATGCCGTACCGCCCACCAGGAGCCAGCAGCCGGTGCGCCTCGCGGACGATCCGCGCCTTTGTATCCGGTGGTTGCATCGTCAACATGGCCTCGCCGTAGACCACGGTTGCCGAACTGTCAGGCAGGCCGGTCTGCTCGGCATGGCCCTGGCGGACCATGCGGCCCGGACCGGTCACCCAGCGCTCGAGCCGCTCGGCGGCGTTCTGGTCCCGTTCGACGGCGACATACGAGGTAGGATTGCAGGCGAGTGTCTCGCGCGCCGTCACACCCATCCCCGGAGCCAGTTCGACGACCGCATCGGCAGGGCCAATCGCCAGCGCCCGTAGCATCCGGCGGGTCAGGGCGCGCCCGCCCGGCCGGAGCACGCGCTTCCCAGCACGCGCCAGCAGCCAGTGACCCGGCATCTTCCGCGCGTCGAGCCCGGCGCCCGGCAGCGCCGGGGCCGCAGTCTGTACGCTACTCATCGCATGACTCCTCCATCCGAGTGCGACCAATGGCTCTCTATTAGCAAATACTAATATAGAACATGAGTCTCTACTTATAGATCGATGATTGTCCCGTCGCCGAGGTGACATCTGTCCCGGCTGTCATCACGTCCTCGGCCTGCGGCTTCTTGCACGGGAAGAGCCATCAGCAGGAAGGGTGGGAGCATGGTGGCAGTGCACAGAGGGCCGCTGGGCACAGTTCAGGGTGACCGGGCACGGCGCGCGAAGACGGGAGCGCAGCCCAGGAGGTCACACCGGGCGGGGGCTGAGCCGGTCGATCGTCAGCATGGGAACCTCATCGACCTGGAGCGCTCGTCAACGTGTGGGCGCCTTAGCGGCACCCAGATCGTCCGCGGCCCCACACGCACATCAGTATCGGGGGTCACGGGCAGGCTCGCTCGAGGATCAGGTATGGCGGGAAGTTTGCCACCTGCTGATAGCAGGTCCAGATGTACTCGTGCAGCGGCCGGTTCGTCCTTTCGGCGTCGAAGGCGACGACACCGCCGTGATCCCAGAGGATGTACCGTGGTCGGGCGCGCTCCAGGTCGACGATGACGGCATCCAGGTCTGCCGGAGTGAGCGCACCAGCCATGAAGTGATTGAAGCGCGTCGGGTTCGGGCGCTCGGCCAGGAAGTTGAACAGCGGATCGACCGGATAGGCGAAGAACGACGCGCCTGGCGGTGTTCCCGCCTGCACGAAACGCACGGCCCCGCCGATGCTGGCGGCGAAGTTCTCGGGGAGGCGCACAGGCGCTCGATCCAGCCCGAGCGGCACGTACGGCGGCGGCGTTGTTGCGCGCGGGTCCGCATCGGCGAGCGTCACGGCTCGCCACGCCACGTGCGGGAGCACCGCCGCGGCCGGCAGAACCAGCAGCGCCATGAACGCGGCGCTCCTGCCGAGCCAACCAGCCTGGCCGGCCAGTGCGCGATGCGCTCGGGCGAGCGCCCAGGCCCCGACGATCAGGAGGGGCGGGCCGGCAAACATCGCGTGGGCGATATCCACGCGTGGATACAGCGCCAGCAGTGACACCGTCCCGAACAGCAGGTACCACACCAGCGGCCGGATGGGCCACTGCTTCCAGGCTACCGCTCCGAGCATCGTCAGCCCGGCCCAGGCGCCGAGGGAAGGCAGGTAGAGGAACAGGCTTCCAAGCTCGGCGACCAGCAGCGAGAGCCAGGGGGCAGCATCGACCTCCTGCACGCTCGCAGACGGCGGCGCAGCGGTCGGAAGCACGAGCACGAGGATCGAGACGAGCGTGCCCCCCAGGAGAGCCGTCCAGAAACGCCGCCCTGTCCGCAGCCACGAACCCACAACGCGCCTCACGAGCGTCTGCCATGTGAGCGGACCAATGGGGGAAGGTTGACATGACTGGAGCGCGGTTAGCGCGAGTGGGAGCCAGAGGGCCGCAAGCAGGACCGATCGAGTCGCCGCCGGCGGCAAACTCAGCAGCACGTCGAGCGCCCCCTGATTCACCACACCGACGAACAGCCACCACGGCACCGTGTTGACGCCGAGCGCCAGGGTCAGGGGGACGAGCCAGCAGAGTGTGACACCCAGGAACGCTGCCCCGGCCATCAGTCCTTCGCCAGTCAGATCGGCCAGGCCCGTGAACCAGTCGTTCGGATGGGTACCCAGCCAGGTCGTCCAGACCAGCAACCCGAGCGTCGCCAGCAGCGGGAGCCCGAGCACGACAACGACCAGCGGACTGAGGGCCGGCCAGAGCAAGCCGGTAGCGGCCATGCCCAACCCGAGCGCGAACATCGCCTGGAGCGTGCGGACACTGTAGCCGGTCTGCCGATGCTCCCTGAAGACCACGTACCCACCGACCGCCAGCGCGGCAAAGGCGCCGACGTTCTGTTTGAAGGCGAACGCCGCCCCGGCCGCTGCGCCGGCTGCGATCAGCCAGCGGCGGCCCGCGCCATCCTGATGGCGCAAGACTGCCCCGAGTGCCATCAGCGTGGCCAGCATCGCGAACCAGGCCGGGTGCGGCTCGGGCAGGATTGGCAGCGCGTCAACGACTGCCACGACCAGGAACGGCAGAACGGCAAAGGGAGGCGGCGCAACTCGCCGGGTCAGTTGGTAGAGCAGGACGGCCCAGAGGGTCCGCACCCCAGCCATCAGGATTCGGATCGGGATGACACTCAGCCCGAACAGGTGCAGGGTAGCGGCGTAGGTGTAGAAGATGCCGGGCGTGTAGTAGGTATCGAAGTCACGATAGGGAAGGTCGCCGGCCAGGACTCGGCTCGACAGGTAGACGAAGTACCCCTCGTCCATCACATCGAGCCAATAGCGGCTGGCCCAGACGTAGAGGGCAAAGAGCCCCGTCGCCGCCCCTCCGACAGCAAGTACCTCGGCGTGGGACACGACCCAGCGAGCCAGGAGCGCCCGTCGAGAGATCCACCGATAGCCGCCACGCCGCGGCCAGCGCGGGAAGTTCGGTGTCTCGACGGCGACAGCGGTCGAGAGGGACCCTGATACCCGGGCGGGACTCACCGGCGATCGACGCGCCGCTCTACGTGTCGCCATACGTTCAGCGGGCTGAAGCATCGACCGTGCCAACTGCGTCAGGCTGAGACACTCCGGATGCCGCTGGCTACGCGGGCAACGGGTGAGCGTCCGCTCGCGATACTGGCATCATGGGGAGTATCCAGGCGCGGGGAGGTGTGCGGTGTTCAGCAGCGGCGGCGGTGGCTTCAGCCCTCCACGAGTGGACAACCCGGTCGAGCTTCTGATCGTTCTCCTGATCTTCGGCATCCTGATCTGGCTCGTCGCACGCTTCTTCAGTACCTAGTGGGTCACGTCGCATGTGGCTGAGAACCCCATACTCCCTACCCCGTGCGCAGGAGAGGGGCGGCTGATCTGAAAGCATCGATGCTCAATCAATGGTGGCGTGACCCATTCGTGCGACAGAGCGCGTTGCGACGTCCATGATCGAGAGGCAGCAAAGTCCGGTCAGCCGCTCTCTCGCGACGACGGACGTGGACCGGCCCAGCGGGATCCGCCCGGGGGGACCGATCACCAGGCCCTGACTGGATGACAGGCCGCTTACTCGAAATACTTTCGCGCCCAGCCGCCCCGCCAGGTGGTCGTTCGCTCCGGGGTGACCCGAACGGTGACGCGCGGGAAGTCGAGCGTCCGCTCCATGTACTTCAGGCCGTCCGGCCCGCCCATATAGCGCTCGGCCATCCGCCGTGCGGTGGGGAGCCAGGGGCCGCGCACGCTCGGCCCCTCGACGATCTCGGCTAGCCCTTCCACGAGCACCCGCCGATGACTGCCGTCCGGATCGTCGATACAGAGGGCAACCCGGCCGTCATGGCGGATGTGCTCGACCCAGACTGCCCGCTCGCGCCCGATGATGACGTATCCCTCACCGTCGTACTCGTACCAGAGCGGCGTCACGTAGGGCGCCCCGCTCATGGTGAGCGTACCGAGCTTGCAGACCCACGGGCCGGCCAGGAACTCCCGTAGCTCCTCGTCGCTCAGCCGCGCACCCGCCGACGCCGTAGCTGGCATGCTGCTGCTCGATGAAGCCACCTGCTCGGCGCGCTGGTCGGCCATCGCCCTCACCTCAACGTCCTGACTACGTGAGGCTGATTCTACAATCCCCCGCCCACGACCGTGACGGATTCACTGCCACCAAGACGGACCGAAGCCACACTCCAGGCCCCCGCCCACGACGGTGATGGATTCACGCTTGCCGCCCGCCGCACGCCGCTCGCACGCCGCACGCCGCGCGCACGCCGCCCGCTCCGTTCGCTTGACGGCTTCGGCTCTACACGGGATCATGTCGCGCGAGCCGCGCGCCTCACGCGGCCCCTGGAGGCGACATGCTGTTCGGCGTCACCATGTTCCCGGCCGACTACGCGATCCCGGTCCCGACGCTCGCGAAGGAAGCCGAAGCGCGCGGCCTCGACTCGTTGTGGCTGCCCGAGCATACCCACATCCCCACTCAGCACACCCCCTTCCCGAGCGGCGGCACGCTGCCGAACGAGTACCGTCATACCCTCGATCCGTTCGTCGCACTGGCCGGCGCGGCCACCGTCACCACGAAACTGACGCTCGGGACGGGCATCCTGCTCGTGATCCAACGTGACACCATCACGACGGCCAAGGAAGCCGCCAGCCTGGACTTCCTGTCCGGTGGCCGCTTCCAGCTTGGGATTGGCGCGGGCTGGAACCGCGAGGAGATGGGGAACCACGGCACTGCCTTCCCGACTCGCTGGCGCAAGATGCGCGAGCAGATGCTGGCGATGAAAGCGATCTGGACGAAGGACGAGGCCGAGTATCACGGCGACTTCGTCACCTTCGACCCGATCTGGCAATGGCCGAAGCCGGTTCAGAAGCCGCACGTGCCGATCATCATCGGCGGCGACGGCCCGAAGGCGATCGAGGCGGTGGTGGAGTACGGCGACGGCTGGATCCCTCGGCCACAGGACCGGTTCGCGCCGCTGGCGGAGCGCATCGCGACGGTGAAGCAGCGGCTCGCCGAGCGAGGGCGCGGCCCGATCCCGATCTCGGTGTTCGGCACCCAGCCGGACCCTGCCGTCGTCGAGGAGTACGAGCGAATCGGCGTGACGCAGTGCGTCTTCCGTCTCCCGCCGGCCCCGGCCGACGAGGTGCTGCCGGCGCTGGACCGCTACGCGAGCCTCCTTCACCACTTCGCCTGACCGCCACCCACACCGGCGACGAACCCTCGCCCCACCAGAGCGGCCTGTGGAGCAGTCGACGCACTGGCGAGCCAGTGCGTCGACTGCCGAGGCGTCAGTTCGGGGCGAGGCGCGGCGGGAGCTTGCTCTCGCTCTCGATCAACATATCCAACAGGTAGCGTGTCAGATCCTGCTTGATCGCGGCGTAGGCCGGATCGTCCCAGCGGTTGACGAATTCGTCCGGGTCATCGTCAAGATCGAACAGTTCGCCGTAGGGCTCGCCGGCGTAGACGGTCAGCTTGTGATGTTGGGTCCGGATCGTCTTCGCCCGCAGGCCGGGCACGAAGCGCCAGTCGAACTCGACGAGCACTCGGTCGCGAGCGGCGGCTTCATCACCATCGCGCAGGAGCGGGAGCATCGAGCGCCCGTGCATGTCAGGGAGCGGGGGCAGGCCGGCGTAGTCGAGGAGCGTCGGGGCGACGTCGACGTTGCTCATCAAGCCATCGGCAACCCGGCCGGCCGCACGGCCGTCAGGAAAGCGCCAGAGCAACGGCACGTTGATCAGCGCGTCGTAGTGGAAGGGGCCTTTCCCGATGAGCCAGTGATCGCCGAGCAGCTCACCGTGGTCGGTGGTTAGCAGCACGAGCGTGTTCTCGAATAGCCCGAGCTCGTCCATGCGGCGAAAGATCCGGCCGAGGTTGTCGTCGATCAGGCTCAGCATGCCGTAGGTGTGGGCGACAATCTCCCGAATCTGGTCGTCGGTCACCCCGCGCAGGTCATCGCTGGCCCGCCCGCCGAACCCTTCGATCCGCCCCTCGTGGAAGGCGGCGAAGTGGGGCGGCTTATCGTCAAGCTCTCCCAGACGACGGCGCGGCATCGGAACCTCGTCGAGCGGGTACATGTCGTCGTAGGGAGCCGGCGGACAGAACGGCATATGGGGATCTGGGAACGAGACCTGGAGGAAGAACGGTCGATCCCGGTTCTCGTCGAGGAACGCAAGTGTCCGATCGCCGATCCACGTCGAGGCGTGGTGCTCAGCCGGCAGCGCCGACTTCCACGACGACGGCGCTCCGGTGCTCGGCTTGACGGCGGCGGACTGCTCGAACAGGCCGAGCGATTCGGGGTGATGCTCGCGCAGCCAGAGGCCGTAGTGGCCGGTCGGACGATTATGCCCGGCCGTCAACCAGACTTCCTGAAAGCCGTAGTAGGGGCCGTGCCAGTCGCCGAAGCCCGGCCGGTCGAGCGCGGTGTAAGCGTCCGGGGACCCCTCGGACTGATGGGTCGTCAGATGGCCCTTGCCGATCAGGGCGGTGTGATAGCCGTGCTCGGCGAAGCGATCCGCAAGGGTAACGGTATCGGATGGGAGCACGACGCCGTTGTCCCAGCAGCCATGCGCGTGCGGATAGCGGCCGGTCAGGTACGTCGCACGCGAGGGCATGCAGAAGGGGTACGACACGAAGAAGCCGGAGCAACGAACGCCTTCCTCGGCGAGTCGATCCATGTTCGGCGTCCGGATGTGCCGGTTGCCGGAGGCGCCGAGCCCGTCTCGACGCTGCTGATCGGTCAGGATCATCAGGATGTTGGGCTGCCGAGCCGGCGTGCGCGGATCACTGGTCACAGGTCATCTCCATGCGCTCCAGACTGACGTGGTTCACCAGGCTGACGTAGTTCATGGGGTTGGGGCCATGGCCGGTATCGCCGTGATGCCAGGTGGCACGCCCATCCGGCCTGCGCACCCATCCGGCTTGCGCACCCATATGGCCTGCGCACCACGCCCATCCGGCCTGCACGCCCATCCGATCATGCACGCCCATCCGATCATGCACGCTCGATGCTCGGAGCAAGCGCGGCGTCGACCATCTGGACCGGGATGATGACGTCGCAATCCGCGTACTCGTCGCTGCCATTGTCGATCGAGTCGTTCAAGATCTCGGCGGCGGTCGTGCCGAGGCCGTATGAATCCAGGCAGACGAACGGGACGGCCGGTGGGAAGAGCAGCTCCCAGCGTCGGTCGCCAGTTCCCACGATGGCGACTCGGCCGAACTCGGAGCGTCCGGGCGTTTCAATCAGGCGGAGCGCGGTGAGGGTGCTCATGATCGTCGCCGTGAACAGGGCCGTCGGTGGATGGCCGCTCGCCAGCAGATCGGCGACGGCGCGATGCATCTGCTCGACCGTGGGCGACGACGGAAGCTGGCGTACCAGGTCCGGGGCTGGCTCGCAGCCCAGACGCTCGAACGCAGCGTCCCAGGCAACCAGGTGATCGCCCCAGGCGCTCATATTCACCGGCAGGATCGCGCCGATGCGGCGATGCCCGCGCGCGGTCAACCAGTCGACCGCCAGCACGTATCCGCCGGCGAAGTCATGGCGTACGAGCGGCGCCGCCAGTCCTGGGACCGCCCGATTGAGCAGAACGACCGGCGCACCCATCCGCTGAAGCCGCTGATATGCCTCAGCCGGTGCGCCGGATGGAAAGCTGATAACGCCCGCCACCCGCTCCTGAAGGAACAGGTCGAGGTAGCCCTGCTCCTCGGCGGGGTCGGCAAAGGTAGTCGTGGTCTGGACGTGCCGATGCGCGGCACGACAGGCGCGGATGATCCCCTCGACGGCCGCGACAGCGGTCGGGTTGTTCAGGGTCGTGGCGCAAAGGCCGATGGCGCTCGAGCGGCCCACGCGCAGGCTTCGGCCAAGCCCGTTCGGCCGGTATCGCAGGCGTGCCGCGGCGTCCAGCACCCGCCGCCGGGTCTCGGCCCGGACGGGGTAGCCGGCGCCGGCGAGTACCCGCGACACTGTCGCCACAGACACGCCGGCCTCCCGCGCAACGTCGCTCATGTCCGCGCGCGTCTCCCGATCGCTCTCCGCCGTCACGGCCGGCCGATCGCCGAGTATGCGTCCGGGCTCATGGTCGCCATCGCCGAGTCATCTAGAACGGCTCGATATATCACGCCGGATAGCGCTATGCCGTGCAGGCCACACGGCATGGCGCGTGAGATCGGAGTGCCTGGACATCGTCGACACTACTTGTCCAGCCAGACGTTTTCGAGGATCTCGTGCCCGTCCAGGTTCCAGGCGAAGTCACGCACGTACGGCGCGACCGCCCAGATCTGGGGGATCGAGACGATCGATAGCGTGAACGACTCGTCCACGATCAGTTGCATGATCTGCGAGTACAACGCCTTGCGCTTCGCCAGGTCCACCGTCGAGCCGGCCTCAGTCACCAGTCGCTCGTACTCCGGCGACGTAAAGGTGCTGAAGCCTTCCTTCGTCGGGTACCAGGCCACCGCGATCCGGAACAGGCCGTCTGGATCCTTGTTCGCCCGCCCGAAGTTGTGGAAGGCAGCCTGGAACTTGTGCCCGAAGGTGTTCTGGCGGTACAGCGGCGGCTCCAGAACGGTCAGTTTCATCCGCACCCCGATTTTGGCGAGGTCGGACTGGTAGATCTCCGCAAACTGCCGCCAGGCTGACTGCGACGAGTCCAGGATAGCCTCGACGTCGAATCCGCCGCCGTGGCCGGCGTCCGCAAGGAGCTTCCTGGCGCCCTCCAGGTCGAAACGGCAGCTACTCGCGGCTGCTGCATCGTAGGCGAGCGAGTGCTTTGGGAACGGAATACAGGCCGTTTCGCCCACCCCAGCATAGGCCCGTTCGAGGACGCGCTGGCGGTCGACGGCCATGTTGAACGCCTGACGCACCCGCTTGTCGTCGAACGGCTTCTCGCTCACGTTCATGATGAAGTCGAGAACGACGTTGCCGTCAGCGCCCAGCGGGGTTTGGAACTTGCCGTCCTGCTTCAGCCGAACGTAGTCGTTGTTCAGCGGCTGCATGACGAGGTCGACCGCCCCGCTTTCCAGGTTGACGATCCGCCCGGCCGGATCCGGGATCGCCTTGACGACGACCTCGTTCAGGCGGGGCAGTCCCTGTTTGAAGTAGCCGTCGTGGCGCACCATCCGTAGCTGGTCGCCTGGGTTCCAGGCGGCCACCTTGAACGGCCCCGTTCCGGCGCCCTGGCTCTTGACGTCGCCGATCTCACGGTCCATGACGTAGAAGAGGTCGAACAGGTCGAAGATGCCGGGCGTGGGCCGCTCGAACGAGAATCGGACGGTGTGGGGATCGACGGCCTGAGCGTCCACGATCGTCTGGGCCAGCACGCGCGAGTTGGCGGCGACCTTTGGATCCTGGATTCGCTTGAGGTTCCAGAGCACGTCCTCAGCGGTAAAGTCACGTCCGCTGTGGAACTTCACGCCCTGGCGCAGCTTCATGGCGATCGTGAGGCCGTCCGGGCTGACTTCCCAGCTCTCGGCCAGCTCTGGCTGGGGCTTCAGGTTCTCGTCGTAACGGGTCAGTGGGCTGAAGATCTGCTGGAAGATCGGCCGATTGGCGGCCGGCAACGCGTGCGCATCAAAGTTGATGATGTCCGACTGCGAGGCGACCGTCAGGGTGCCGCCCGCTTTCGGCGCCGCGGCGGCGGTTGGCTTCGCGGCGCTCGCGGTCGCCGCCGGCTTCGTGGCGGCTGGCGCGACCGTGGGCGCCGTACCCGCGCTCGTTCCGCTGGCCGCCCCAACTGCGGTGCCGCCGGCCGGCGTGCTCGGAGCCGGCGTGCTCGGGGCCGGCGCTGCCGGCTGCACGGTCGGCTTCGTCGTCTCAGCCGGCTTCGGCGGTGGGGACGACCCGATCGGCGCGCACGCGGCGGCGAGCGTCAGCCCGCTCATCCCAAGGGCTAGCCTGAGCGCCTCGCGGCGCGAGAAGATCGCTCGACGACGCTCCGTCTCCATCATGCTCCTCCACCGGCGCTCGTACTCGCCGGACGACGCCCGGCTGCTACGCCGCCGGGCGAGGACACGCCGTGCCCCCAGGTGGCCGATAGTAAACGATTACTATCGGCCTCGCCAGCCTCGCCGCTGCCCGAGGGGGTCCCCGCTGCCCGGGTGGTCCGCGCTGCCCGAGGGGGTCCCCGCTGCTCCGGCGACCAGTGCCGAGCACGCGCTCTCGGGTGCGCTCGTCGTCGCGGTGGCCTGAGGGCGCGCAGCCGTCGCTCGACCGGCTCTTTTGCCAACCGGCGTCCTATTCTCGACACCTGCCGGCGATCGTTGCCGGGGTGCCCAAGAGCGGTTCGTTCGTTCAGAGCCATGGCCTCAGTCGGCGGGGTTGGCTCGATTCGACGAAACGAGATCTCCTGGTCGTGTCCTCTGTCGAGCTTCGTCACGGTCGCGTTGCTCGGTATCTCAGGGCCGTCGCGGACTCGCGCCGGGGCGCGATCTGGCTGGTACGGTGAGGGCCGACGCCGCGGCGGATGGGTGCGCGCCCCACCGCCGCGGCGGTCTTCGCTCCGTAACCCTCGTCATCGCAGGAGGATCGCGTGGCTGCCGACCACTATCGTCTGCCTCGCCCCGTTGGACCATCCCCAGGGCTCGACCTTGGCGCTCGCCGTGCGACGACCGCCGAGGCTGTACGGGCCTTCGTTCGGGCGCGCACTCATGGCACACGCCTGGAAGCCGCCGCGTTGGCCGGCCTCTGGCTGGTCGCGCTCGCGATTCGCTGGGTGTCCCTCTGGACGATTCCGCCACCGGCCGACGAAGCCGCCTCGCTCCTTCGCGCTCTGGATGCTGCCAACGCTGGTGCTGTCCTCCAGCCTGACGCCGGCATCACCGCCGCCGATGCCCTCCAGCGCATCGTCTTCGGCGGCCTGTTCGCGCTCGCCGGGCCAAGCCCCTGGCTCCCGCGCCTGCTCGTCGCCATCCTGGCAGCGGCTTCCGCCCCTCTGACGTACCTCCTGACCCGCGAGTTGTGCCGGCCGCTCGGGCGTCGCCGTCTGGAGGAACGGTTCTTCCTCCCGCGCCTCGCCGGCCTGGTGGCCGGCGGGTTGCTCGCGACGTCGGCTGCGCACGTGGTACTCACCAGCCACACCGCCCGTGCCAGCAGTCTCGGGCCGTGCTTCCTCCTGGGTGGATTGTTCGCGCTGGAGCGCGCCTTCGGGACGCGCGACGGCCGCTGGCTGGTGCCAGCTGGCCTGCTCATCGGCGTTGCCATCCAGGCCCACCCGGCGATGCTGACACTCCTACCGGGGCTGCTGCTCGCTTGCTGGCTGGCCGGGCGAGGCGCGGTCTGGGGCCGCTGGTTGGTGCCGGCGGCGCTCGCCATCCTCGGCGCAGCGGCGCCGCTGCTTCTTGGCCTGCTCGCCGGCGACACAACGCTCTGGCAGGATCTGGCCGTTCGCTGGTCCGGCACAGACACCGCCCTGCCATCGGATGTGGCCTACTCTGATGCTCTCAGCGCACTGCTTGGTACGCTCTGGCAATTGCTCGCCGGCCAGATCGTCGGTCCGGCCACACGGCCGCTCGTCGCCACCTCGCTCGTCGACACCCCGCTCGCCTGGCTGTACCTGCTCCTGGCCGGGGCTGGCCTGCTCGTCCTGCTGCTCCGAGAGCGGCCGCTCCTGCCACTGGTCGCGCTCTCCGGCCTGCTGCTCCTGCCCTATGCCGACGACACCCTGGATCCACTGCTCGCTGGCCCGGCGCTGATGCCGATCGTCGCGATCGGCATGGTGGGGGCGGGGGTAGCGGTCGGGACACTCGCGCCGCTGCTGACCCGGCGTGGCAGCCTTGCCCGGCTCGGCCTCGGCGTGGCGCTCGGAGGGCTTGTGCTCGTCCCCTTGAGCGGCCTCCGTGCCTATTACGTCGAGGTTGCCGCCGACGGGCAGACGGGAGACGGCCTTCTGCTGGCTCTCCGCGCCATCTTCGACGCTCGCCGCTACGATGAGATTGTCCTGCTCGACGAAGACCTCGCCGGGGTGAAGGTTGGCGCTGGCGGCAACGCCCTCGAATCGCTCCGCTACCTGCTCGCGGCCAGCGGCATTCCAACCCGCACGATTCGCACCGTCGAGGACAGCCTGCCAGCCGCCCTTGGGAGCGGCGATAGGCTGGTGATCCTCGAACGTGGAACGGCCCGAAGCGCCGCCGAGCGGTTCCGTCTCCTGCCTCTGCTCGACGACTGGATCGCACCCGGCCGCGGGGGCGCCGCGATGGTGTTCCGGGTCGAACGCACGGCGCCGTAGCCCGTTCCGGCCACGCGCTAGAATCGGGGGCGACCGCCGGGTAGAGGGGCGGCGCCCGTCCGACAGGCACAGGGTTGTACGAGCAGGGCGAAGGGGCGATACCGATGGGCGCGACGAACGGAACGAGCGGCGGCGAACTACGCCACGAACTACTTCGAGTCCTGCGGGGCCAGACGACGCGTGAAGAGGCCGCCGCGCGAGTGGGCCTGTCGCCCGAAGCGTTCGACACTGCGCGGGCGAACCTGCTGGCGTCGAAGCTTCCGCCGCCCGACCTGACCATACGGGCCGGCGTGCAGGGGCCGGTTCGGATCGTCCGCGATCGCTGGGGGACGGCCCACGTGTACGCTAGCGACGCCCGCGACCTCTTCGTGGGCTACGGTTTCGCGCTGGCCCAGGACCGGCTCTGGCAGATCGACTACTACCGCCGCCGCGCGCTCGGCCGGCTCGCGGAAGTGCTCGGGTCAGCAGCGCTGCCATCGGATCGGCGCAATCGTCGGCTCGGCTTCGGGTCGATCGCGGATCGAGAGACCGCGGCCCTGTCGGACGAGGCGGCAGTCGCACTGGACGGCTTCACGGCCGGCATCAACGCCTGGATCGATCGAACCCAACAGGCGCTCCCGATCGAGTTCGACATCCTCGAGTACGCGCCGGAGCCGTGGACGCCGCGCGACTCGGTCGCCCTGATGCGGGCGTTCTTCTGGCAGTTGACCGGCCGGCTGGAGAACCTGGCCGCCGCCGAGGCCGCGGTACGGGTGCTCGGCCCAGACCTGGCCGCCGACTTCCTGACTGCTGAGGCACCAGACGAGACGATCCTCCCCAGACAGGCCCGCGGCGTCGGGCGGCCGATCGCCCTGGGCGCGACCGGCGGCGGTGATGCGACCGGCGGCGGTGATGCGGCCGGCGGCAGCAACAACTGGGCCGTGGCGGCTGGCCGCTCGGCGTCTGGCCACGCGATGCTCGCCAGCGATCCGCACCTGCCCTTCATGCTGCCGGCCGGGCTGTACCAGATTCACCTGAAGGGCGCCGGCTACGACGTCGCGGGAGCCGGCTATCCCGGCACACCGAACGTCTGGTTTGGCCACAACGACCGTATTGCCTGGGGCATCACCAATCTGGTCGCCAGTCCGCGCGACCTGTACGTCGAGACGCTGGACCCTACTGATCCCGACCGTTACCGCGAGGGCGACGGCTGGGCGACGCTCGAGACGCGCACCGAGGAGATCGTCGTTCGCGGCGGCCCGCCGGCAACGGTCACGATCCGTTCGACGGTGCGCGGTCCGCTTGTCGACGACCTTGTTCCGCTGCCGGCCTCGCCCGATGGTCCCGGCGCGCCGGCCGGCCTCAGCCTCCGCTGGGTCGGCCAGGAGGTGCTCGGCGACACTCAGGCGGTGCTCGACATGAACCGCGCGCAGGATTGGGCGGGTTTCCGCGCGGCGCTCGCGCATTGGCAGTTGCCAGTCTTCAACCTCGTCTACGCTGACGTCGACGGCCATATCGGCTGGCAGGCGGTCGGCAGCATCCCGATCCGTGGCAACGGCGACCTGACCCGCGGATTCCGCCCGGCCAACGCCCCGGCCCACCAGTGGACCGGCGCGATCCCATTCGACGACCTGCCCCGCCTCGAAGACCCGGAGCGCGGCTGGGTCGCCACGGCGAACAACGTGCCGGTGGCCCCCGACGAGCAGACCGTCCCGCTCTACGGCTGGTGGGCGCCGGGCTACCGCGCCACCCGCCTTCGCCAGGTGTTCGAGGGCGGTGACAGTTTCACAGCCGACGACCTGCGGACGTTCCAGTACGACACTCAGTCGATTCGGGCGAGGCACCTGCTACCCCGCCTACACGAGGTCTTGCGCGCTCACGGCGGCGAGGCAAGCCGGCGGCTGGCCGGCCTGCTCGACGGCTGGGACGGCCGAATGACGGTCGATAGCGCCGGCGCAGCGGCCTTCGAGGCATTCTGGGAGCGCTGGCATCAGCGGGTCATCGCCGCTCGCTTCCCTGAGGACATGTCCGGCTTCCTGATCGGACTGGGGGCAGGTTCGGGGTTGGCGTTGCGGCTGCTCGCCGAGGGGCGTCCGATCGGCTGGTTTGGGGCTGAGGCGAACGTGGCGGCGCTTGTAGCCGTGACCGCCGCCGAGGCGCTGACCGACCTGGAGCGTCACCTTGGGCCGGACTCGGCTGCCTGGCGCTGGGGCGCGCTCCACCAGGTGTCGTTCACGCACCCGCTCGACGGCGGACCCGGCAGCCATGGCCTCTTCGCGACTGCACCTCGCGAGACACCCGGCACGTCGGTCGTGCTCAACGCCAACGGGTTCAGCCACGCTGCGCCGTTTGCTGTGACGTCCGGGCCAGAGTACCGGCTCGTCGTCGACATGGGGGATCTCGACGGCGCGACGGTCATCTTGACGACCGGTCAGTCTGGGCAGCCCGGTAGCCCTCACTACGCGGACATGGTCGACCCGTGGGTACAGGGTCGCTATGTCCCGCTGCCCTTCGGCGACGCAGCCGTCTCGGCGGCGCAGGCCGGCGAGACCCGCCTCGAACCTGCAAGTTGAGGGGCGCCAGAGCGAGGCGGACCGGGGCGCGTGAAGAGCGGGTTCGACGTCCTGGCCCATGTATCGTGAAATCTTTCTGTTGCCAGAGCGGGTAGTACCATATATAGTACTAGAACGAGGGTGGCGCGTGGATCGGCGCCGGAAGTTAGCCGATAGGTTGCGTGCGCGCCCGTCGGAGATGGATTTCGACGACGTGCGGCTTGTTCTCGAAGCAACGGCTGGCAGATGAGACCGTACGGCGAGCACGTGACGTTCTCGAAGCCCAGGTGGGGGCACATTTCGGTCCCAACCGTCAAGGGGAGGAAGTAAAACGATACATCCTCATTCAGATGTGCGAGCGGCTCGGTCTTGACGATCAGGGATAGCGCCATGGTACAGCAGCGAAGCCTGGACGAGTATCTTGCGCGTGAATACCCATTTCAGGTCCTCGCCGATCCTGACGGCGGGTACGTCATTGTCTTCCCCGACCTTCCCGGATGCCTGAGTCAGGCAGACACGCTGGATGAAATCCCGGCGATGGCCGAGGATGCGCGTCGAGCCTGGATGACTGCGGCGTACGAAGACGGGGACGAGATCCCCCCACCGTCGTATCCGGAGGAATACAGCGGCAAGTTCAACGTACGCTTGCCGAAGTCGCTCCACCGTGCGCTCGCCGAGGGCGCCGCGCGCCAGGGCGTAAGCCTGAACCAGTATGTCGTGGATCTGCTCGCTCGCGGCGACGCACAGGCCCAGGTCGAGCATACCCTCCAGGATATCGAGAGCAGGCTTACGGCGCGGCTCAAGGATCTTGCCCGGACAGTCGGTGCGCCACACCGCCCGCCCGAATTACGCGACGCCGCCGACAAGGCGAGGGGATTTCAGACCGTACCGTAGTTCGCTGCATGCACCTCGACTCTATACTGGCGGAAGATTGTGGGTCCGTTCAGCCTTGTCTTGGGCGCGAAGTAGGTCTTGGGCGCGAGACAGCGAAGCACGATCTGCGATCGTGCTCCGCTGCCGTCAGCGCCGTCCGCACGCTTACCCGCAAGGGAGTGATTGCGGACGGTACTTATACCAACTGCTGCTGACCGCGCCGTAATTGCGGCTCCCCACCAGGAGCAGCAGGGGCGTCAAATGCGGCACCGACGAGCGGGATTGGTATTAGATGTAACCGAACACCGGCGGGAAGGCGATCACGACGATCGCCGCCCAGACGGCAAAGACCCACAGGTAATCAGTCTGCCACCGTTCGAGGATCGCAAACGATCCGCGCCCGCGCACAAAACGGACGTACAGCACGGCGGACCAGGCCAGGTTGATCAGAAGGATCACGTTCTCGCCCAGGGCGGCCACGCGGTTGGGGCTGAAGCCGAACTCGGAGAGCCGCGCGGCGATGGCCCACAGCGCTACCGCATCGGCCAGGAGCGCACTGATCAGCAGGACGACCTGCACCACATCGAAGACGTCAGGAGGCGACTGGGGGTCGCGGGCCGAGCTGGAATAGAGCAGCAGGCCCAGCACCACCACAAGGAGCAGATCGAACGCGATGAGCAGGTTGCGCTCGATGTCGACCCCGCGTCCGGTCCAGACCAGGGTTCCCAGGAACGTGACCAGCACGGCGGCGAATAGCGGTGAGAAGAGGCGCGTCAACACCGGCGCCATGTTCTCGATCACGCTCTGCTTGGCCTCCACCAGCCAGGAGCCGACCAGGACAGCCCCCACCGCTCCACACGGCAGCAGCCACGACACGAAGAAGGGCTCGACGTCGACCCCGATGGCCCGGAAGATCATCGCCATGAACGCCGTGAGGACGCCGCCGCCGAGGGCCATCAGCACGTAATAGATGAACAGCTCACCCGAGAAGCGGATGAAGTCCATGCGGCCGCTCACCTGGCGCCAGCGGCCGCCCGCGTACGCGATGCCGACCACGAGCCAGAGCGCAATCGGCAGGTGCAGCGCCGTGAGCACCTCGGTGTAGCCGCTCGGGGCGAACGGATAGACGTTGGCGAAGACCACCGCCGCGACGAACGCCACAACCAGCCAGCGGAGCGTGTCGGTGCCGAGCCGCCGTTTCCAGACGAAATAGCCGGTCAGGAGGGGCAGTACGAAGAGGCTCAGATTGCGGGCGTAGAAGTCGGTGTCCTGGTCCAGGTCGATGCCGAAGAGCGCGGGCACTTTGACGAGCACCGCCGCCGCCACCGCGAGACCGAAGGCGACGATGGCGTCCGTTTGCGCCGCGGCCCGCGGCTCCTCGGCATCGGCGGGGGTGACGACGAGTTGCTTCCAGAGGCGGTCCGAGTGCTCACGCGCGAACTCCCGTGAGAGGGCGTCGAGGCTGCCTATCCGCTTCACCGCCACCAGGAACGCTTCATCGGTGGCGAGCCCCGCGTCGACCAGGACCGCTACCTGCTCGCGCAGGTGGTCTTCCAGCTCCGCTACGTCGACGGAGTGGATCGCCTGCCGGCGGCGGAGGTAGCTCCGCCATCCGGCGATCTGCTGCTCGAGCGACACCACGTGACCTGAAGACGCCATCGCTCAGCCTCTCTGCGGAAGTGCGGCCGGCGCGGGGGTCAACCCGCGCGCCTCGGCGCCGCAGGAAGCTGCTCCCGCGCGGCATACCGAAACATCAACGCCGATCCGACGAACAGCCCATTCAGGAGCACGATCTCCAGCGGCGGGCTCGCGGGGTAGCCCAGCCCGGCGATCAGCGCGATCGCGGCGACCAACACCTGAGCGACTGCCGTCGCGAACAACGCGCGTGCCATTCCGCGCGGCCGGAAGCGCGCGATGACGGCGCCGATGAAGCCAACGGCGAGCACCCCGCCGTACAGTACGTTGGCGGGGTCGCCGTCAGCCCCGATGACGCCAACGCCGAGACTCATCCAGACGAGGATGAATGCTGTCGCGAGCGCAACGCCGGCGGCGAATCGGTACCCGGTATCGTACTTCCTCATTGCTCCTCCCGAGGGTGACCTGGAGTCGACAGCGTTCAAGCTCCTTGTGGACTCGGCGCGGTTGACGCCGGGTGGCTGGGCGGGGCGGAAAGGGAGAGCGCTGGCCAGATGCCCCGGAGCGTCGCGTCCACCGCTTGCCACTGCCTGCGTTCCTCGGCGAGCTGCTCCCGGCCCGGGGGCGTGATCCGGTAGTACTTGCGCCGGCGGCCGCTCTCCGCTACTTCCCATCGGGCCTCGACGTGGCCGAGCCGCTCGAGCCGATGCAGCACGGGGTAGAGCATCCCGTCCGTCCACTCCATGCGCCCGCCAGACACCTCCCGCACTCGCTTGAGGATGGCATAGCCGTAGCTGTCCCCCTCGGCCAGAATCGCCAGGACGATCGGGGTCGAGGAGGCGGCGATTAGATCCTTGTTGATCTCCATCATGTCACCGTCACGCGGGGCTCACGACACCGAGCGGCAAACACACCTCCATACATGACAGTACTATACATCACGATGCAAGGTATACCAAGGGCCAGGGAGGCTTTCGCGCGCCCGTCGCCATGGTCACCATGACTGGCCGTGGTCGGCGAGGCCGGCGCGGGCCGGTTCTGCCCGCACGTCCTGGCGATCGAGTGAGACGGTATGGTGAACGCGCGGCGGAATCGGGCGCTATCCTGCTACACCCTCGCCCTACCCTCGCCCTACTCTCGTCCCATTCACGCCGATACCGCCGCCCAGCGGTGTGCTGCTTGCAACCCGGCGCTACACTAGCGGAAGATAGCGGTCGCGTTCGCGGGCGAGCGGCTCACAACTTCAGATCGCGGAACTACCGTCGCGAGACTACGCCGCTCGCCCGGTACGGGTGAAGAGGATTGCCGGACCGATGGTCACGGAGTTCCCTTGGAGTGGGCCTGGGCGGCCATCGGGGCAGGCGGTTGGAGATGCACTGAGGAAAACGGCCGCGGAGTCGCCGTGGGAGCAGTCGGAGGGAACTGCGCTCACGGCGACTCTCTGGACCTGCGCGTAGGAGGCGGCTGGTGAGAGTGCACCGCGCGAGCCGACGCTTCGTTCGCTCTCTCTCTGGGCGGCTGCTCATCCTGTTCACCCTCGTCACGCTCGTCCCGCTGGTCGCAGCGGTGGTCGTGATCGGCCAGCATCTCCGGGATGCCGAGACGGCCGGCCTGGATGTGGCCCATCGCTCCGCCCGTCTCGCCGCCGTCGACGTCCAGATGTTTGTCAAGGACGCCCAGGGGCTCGCGTTCACCGTCGAGCGCCTGCCCGCCTTCTGGGAGGGCACCAACGAGGATCGCGATCGGATCCTCGCGGCGTTCGCCGGCCCCCGTGAATCGCTCAACGGCCTGTTCTTCTTCACGCCGGACTACCAGCAGCACGGCGCGTCGATCTACCGTCCCGGTGGCGTACGGCCGGACGTGACCACGCGCGCCTATGCTCACGAGGCGATGACGACCCGGCGGCTCGCCATCACCGATGAAGCGCTCGTGGCGCTCTCGAACCGGGTTATCGTCCTGCCAGTCGGCATCCCGCTCCACCGTGACGACGGCTCCTTCGACGATCCTCCGGACGGCCTGCTGGTAGCCAGCCTGATCCTCGAACAGTTGCCGGTGCTCTGGGACCAACTGCCGCTTCCTCGGGGCAGCACGGTCAGCATTGTGGATCTGCGCACTGGCCGCATCCTCGGCGGGAACGGCGACGCGACCTTCCGCACCAATCAGATCGCGCCGGCCTCTCGCCTCGAGAGCATTCGTTCAGGCCAGCCGTCGGGCCGGATGACGAGCATCCAGGGCGTGGATGTGTTCTGGTCATGGGAGCCAATCGCGGACACGCCGTGGATCATCGCCGTCGACGTCCCGGCGGCGGCGATCTTCAGACCGGTCTACGCGCGCCTGATCGAGCAGATATTGCCGCACCTGATCGCCGCGGTTGTCTCCCTCACCGCCCTGCTGCTGATCTGGCAGCGTTTGATGCGGCGGGTACGTATCCTTCAGCGAGCAGCCGGCCACTGGAGTCGTGGCACCTGGGCGCACCGCATCGGCACTCACGGTGAAGACGAGCTTGGGGAATTGAGCACCGCGTACGACGGCATGGCGGCTCGCCTCGAAGAGACCGTGCGGCAGTTGCAGGATGCCGACCACTTCTTCGAGGAGTCCCAGGATCTCCTGGTGATCGTCGACCACCACGGCATCGTTCGGCGGGCGAATCCGGCCTGGGAGCACATGTTTGGCTACGCCCCGGCTGAGCTCCTCGGCCGGCCGATACAGCGCCTGATCCACCCTGACGACCTGGAGCGAACCCGCGCGGCCTTGGCCCCCGCAGTCCTGCACGCGGGCGCGTCGATCCGCCTGGAGAATCGCTGCCAGCGCAAAGACGGCGTCTATCGGTGGCTGCGCTGGCAGGTAGCCTACGATCCTCGACGTCCGCTGATCTTCGCGTCTGCACGCGACTTCACAGCCCGCCATGAGGCCGAACAGGCGCTACGTGAGAGCGAGGCCCAGTTCCGGCTGCTCGCTGAGAACTCGACCGACATCGTCTCCCGCCACGCGCCGGACGGCCGTTACCTGTACATCTCGCCGTCCTGCGAGACCATCCTGGGCTACGACCCGGCCGGGCTGATCGGCCGCGACGCGTACGAACTGTTCCATCCCGACGATATCCCCCGGGTCCGCGCCTGCCACAAACGGGCACTCTCGGAGCCCGGCATCGCCACGGTGGCGTACCGCATGCGATGTAAGGACGGGCGGTATGTGTGGTTTGAAACGACCAGCCACGCAATCCGCGCGCCCGGCTCCGATACCGTCGTCGAGATACAGTCGTCCTCCCGCGACATCGGCGAGCGTAAGCACGCCGAGGAAGCTCTCGCGACCAGTAATCGGGAACTCGAGCAGGCGCTTGTGCTCGCCAACGAGCTTGCCGTCGCGGCCCAGGCCGCGGATCGCGCCAAGGGCGAGTTCCTGGCGACGGTGTCGCACGAGATCCGGACCCCCATGAACGGCGTCATCGGCACGGCCGAACTCCTCCTCGACACCCCGCTCACCGACGAGCAGCGCGAGTACGCCGAGGTGATTCACTCCTGTAGCGATGCGCTCCTCCAGATCGTCAATACGATCCTCGATTTGTCCAAGGGCGAGGCAGGGCGGCTCGAGATCGAGGACGTTGTATTCGACATTCGGCACATCGTCGACGAGGTCTGCGATCTCTTCGCGATGACCGCTCGTGGGAAGGGGCTGACCCTCCATCGGAGCCTCGACCCTGCCATCCCCACCGACCTTCACGGCGATCCGGTGCGCTTACGCCAAGTATTGACCAATCTGATCGGCAATGCCGTGAAGTTTACCGAGCAGGGGCAGATCGCCATACAGGTCACCCACGTGCCCGCAACCGACGATCGCGTCACCGTGCGCTTCGAGGTCCGAGACACCGGCATTGGGATCGCACCCGACGTACAGGCGAAGCTGTTTCGCCCGTTCATGCAGGCCGATAGCTCGACGACCCGCAAGTACGGCGGGACCGGGCTGGGGTTGGCGATCTCAAAGCGGCTCGTCGACTTGATGGGCGGGGAGATCGGCGTCGAAAGCGCGCAAGCCCGGGGGAGTACCTTCTGGTTCACCATCCGGCTTCGGCAACCAGTGTCCCGTCCGACGCCCGGCTCGCTCGCGGAGCCGCGGCGGTCACACATGCGTGCTGGCCGCGTCGCTGGGCTCGACGCGGCCGCTACGACCGTGGCACCTGCTCGGGCCGGCGTAGGCGCTCCAGCCGGCGCTGCCCTGGCGGGCAAGGAGATCGGTGGCGCGGTCAGTTGGGCGGCAGGTGCGGCCGCCCTCGAACCCCGCCCTCCGATGCCCTCAGATCCGGCGACGGGCGGTCAACTGGCCGAGCCGGTGAACGGGCGGCGAGACAACCCATCGAATGGTGGCCTTCAGGATGCTGTCGCCGGCCAGCGATCCGCGCTGGCGAAGGATCGAGGCGGCGAGCGCCGAAATGGAGTCTCAGGCGACGTCCGCCCGCGCATCTTGCTGGCCGAGGATAACGCCGTCAATCAGCGTGTCGCCCTGCGGATGCTCGAGCGGCTCGGTTATCCGGCGGACATCGTCACGAACGGCTGCGAGGCACTCCAGGCCGTGGAGCAGGCGTCGTACGCGGCGATCCTGATGGACTGCCAGATGCCGGAGCTCGACGGGTACGAGGCGGCGGCTCGGATTCGAGCCTGCGAGGGCAAAGGTCAGCACGTCCCGATCGTCGCCATGACGGCAAGTGCGATGGACGGCGACCGCGACCGCTGCCTCGCCGCCGGTATGGACGACTACGTCACCAAGCCCGTCAAACCCGATACGCTGCGTGCCGTCCTCGCCCGCTGGGTCCGCCCGTAATCCTATCGCCACCCAGCCTTCGCCTCACGCCGTCTCCACGGCGGCTTCGGCCTGGAGCCCAAGTTCCTCCACGGCAAGCTCACGCATCCGAAACTTCTGGATCTTGCCCGTCACCGTCATCGGGAAGCCGTCCACGAACCTCCAGTAACGCGGAATCTTGTAGGTGGCGATCCTGCCTCGGCAGTAGGCGTCCAGAGCCTCGGGCGTGACGCTTGCGCCGTCGCGGAGACGGATCCAGGCCATCACCTCCTCGCCGTAGCGGGCGCTTGGTACGCCGATGACCTGGACGTCACTGATATCTGGGTGCCCGTACAGGAACTCCTCGATCTCGCGCGGATAGACGTTCTCGCCGCCCCGGATGATCATGTCCTTGATCCGACCCACGATGTTCACATAGCCTTGTTCGTCCATCGTCGCCAGATCGCCGGTGTGCATCCAGCGGGCCACGTCGATCGCCAGGTGCGTCGCCTCGTCGTTGTTCCAGTAGCCGAGCATCACGCAGTAGCCGCGCGTGCACAACTCACCTGGCGCACTACGCGGGACCACTGCGCCCGTGCCCGGATCGACGATCTTGATCTCGACGTGCGGATGGACCCGCCCGACCGACCCGACACGCTTGTCCAGCGGGTCGTCGAGCGCCGTCTGAGTCGATACCGGCGACGTCTCGGTCATCCCGTAGCAGATCGTCACTTCGCCCATGTGCATCCGGGCCTGGACTCGCTTCATCACCTCGATCGGACAGGGCGAGCCGGCCATGATGCCCGTCCGCAACGACGTGAGGTCGAACTCCTCGAAGCGCGGATGGTCCAACTCGGCGATGAACATCGTCGGAACGCCGTACAGGGAGGTACAGGCTTCGGCCTGGACCGTCTCCAGCACCGCCAGTGCGTCGAAGCCCTCGCCAGGGATGACCATGCAACTGGCGTGGGTGGTGCAGGCCAGATTCCCGAGCACCATCCCGAAGCAATGGTAGAACGGGACCGGGATGCAGACCCGGTCCTCGACGCTGTAGCCCAGCGTCTCGCCGATGAAGAAGCCGTTGTTCAGGATGTTGTGGTGGGAGAGGGTCGCGCCTTTCGGGAAGCCAGTCGTGCCGGAGGTGTACTGGATGTTGATCGGGTCGTCGAACTGAAGCGCCGCCTCGATCTCGGCCAGGCGCGTTTCGGGGATAGCGTCGCCGTCGTCGAGCAGTGCGCCCCAGCCGTCGTCGAGGACGATCGCCTCGCGCAGCGCGTCGCAACGGCCCCGCACCTCGGCCAGCATACCGGTGTAGTCGCTCTGGCGGAACGCCCGCGCCAACAGCAACAGGCTGATACCAGATTGGTTCAGAACGTACTCGAGCTCGGTTGCCTTGTAGGCCGGGTTGATGTTGACGAGGATCGCGCCGATCCGCGCTGTCGCGTACTGAACGACGACCCACTCGAAGCGATTCGGCGCCCAGATCCCGACCCGGTCGCCCTTCTGGACGCCCCGTGCGAGCAGCCCGCGCGCCGCCCGACCGGTCATCTCCCACAGTTCGCGGTACGTCAGACGAACGCCCTGGGACCGAACGATCAGCGCGTCGCGGCCTCCGAACCGCTCGACAATCTGCCGCAGGTTCTCACCGATCGTCTCGCCGAGCAGCGGGACCGCGCTCGCCCCGTGCGCGTACGACGGTACGGACATCGTTCCCTCCCAACCACGTCGTCTGGGACCGTGCCAGCAGACCATCCTGGTCTGCCAGCGGCGCCGGGGGCGCCTCTGCAAGCATGCCAGCGTTGGCGCGTCCGTTCTTCTGAAACCGTATCGCCGGCGTGTGGCGCTGTCAACGGATGACTCGGCGGCCACCTGGAGCGCTCGGCGGCCACCTGGAGCGATGGTAGTACGGGGCTACGCCACCGACGCTGTTGGGTGCGTCGACATCCGGAGGCGCTCGGCTGGGCCGCCCGCGAGTGTCACCCGGACGGCCTCACGCTGCGGCTCGATTCCGACCACGGCCGCGCCGGGTGAGGCAGAATCGACCATCGTTGGACTGGGTCCGGCTGGCGCGCCCGACTGGCATACCATTCGCTGAGGTGGCTGGCAGTACGTTGAACGGGCCACCTGGGCCTCATGGCAACCAGAACGGGCTACGAAAGCCGACCCCTCAGGGAAGGCGTGCCCGTTTGCCTTCATAGATGAATCAACGCGATGAAGCATATCTGAATACCGCTACCTCGCAATCCTCCAGTGCTCCTGATGTGGAGAGGTGCGACGTCGCGTCACGCCAGCGGCGGCGCCACAGCACGGCGAGTGACGAGCTACTCGAGGTTGCGAGCAGCCTCGTCGAGCAAGTCAGCCTGCCCGACGTCGCCGCGCTCGCCGTCGCTGCCGTACCCCGTCTCGTGCCGTCCGACCGGTGCGCCCTCTGGCTCTTGCGGCCCGATGGAGCGGCCTACATGCTGCTGGCCCAGTCCGGAGCCGATCTGGAGCCATCGACGCCGTCTGGAGAGCGTGCCACTGTCGACCGCGCGACGTTCGCGGGGCTCAACGCGGCCGGACGCTCCCCGGGCGAACGGAGCCCCCACCGTACTGATGAGCCGATGGCGGAGGGGCGTGGTGAGGCTGAGCCTGGCGGGCGGCTGTCGGCCCCGATCCGGGCGCACGGCGTCACGATCGCCGTCTTGACGACCTTCACGCGCCGGCGCAGCGCGTACGCCGTCGCACACCGACGCGTGCTGACTCACCTGGCGAGCCACGTAGCCGCCGCGCTCGAACGCATCGAAGCAGTCCAGCGAGAGCGGGAGCGGCGGCGGCAGGCCGAGATGCTCCTGACGAGCGGAGCAGAGTTGAGCCGCGAGCGTGCGTTGAGTCCGCTGCTCGGGCTGATTCCTCGCCGGGCGGCGGAGCTTGCTCGCACGAGCGTTGGCGCGATCCTGCTCCGAGACGAGGTCACTGACGTCCTCGTTCCAACTGCGTGGCATGGCGTCGCGGTCGACGGCGAGGATGCTCAGGCCCGCGCGCTCGTCGACGCCGCCACGTACGCGGCTGAGCACCACCAGAGTATCGCGGCCGATGGCAGCAACCAGCAGCCGCACGCCTGGCGTGGCGTGCTCGCCGTACCGATCTTCACACAGGGCCGGCTCGTCGGGGTCGTCGCCGTGGGGCACAACGGCGAGCGCGAGCCATTCGGCCAGCAGGAGCACGATCTCCTCCAGGGGTTCGCCACGCAGGCAGGGATCGCCATCGAGCACGCGCGTTTCCTGGAGCGCGCTGCCACGGCCAGAGCTGCCCGCGAGATTGCCCGGCTCAAGACCGAATTCCTGAGTACCGTGTCGCACGAGCTTCGAACGCCGCTCAGCTTGATCCACGGCTACGCTGAATTGCTGATGCATCGCGGCGAGTCACTAACGCTCGACGATCTTCGGCAAATGAGCGGCGAGATCTACGCCAACTCCCGGACGCTGGCCCAGCTCGTCAACGATCTGCTCGACTTCTCGCGGCTCGAGCGAGGGCAGGCTCCGCTTCAGCGCCAGGTAATCGACGTCGGAGTGCTGCTGCGGGGGGTCGTAGACGCAGTCCGCGGCCAGCCGGGCGGAGCGCGCGTCGCCATCGACGCACGGCCGGCGCTCTTCGTAGACGGCGATCCGGAGCGGCTTCGTCAGGCAGTGAGCAACCTGCTCGCCAACGCCCTGGCGTACGCACCCAGCGGCCCAATCATGCTGCGCGCCGAGCAGACCGCTGGCGTCATCAGGATCGAGGTCGAAGATCGCGGCCCCGGGGTGCCGCCCGAGGATCTGGCGCGGGTCTGGGAGAGCTTTTATCGAGGTGTCGCCGCGACTCATCAGCATACGCGCGGCGCTGGCCTTGGCCTCGCCGTCGTGAAGCGCCTCGTCGAGCTACACGGCGGCCAGGTCGGCGTCAGCAGCACCCAGGGGGTTGGCACGCTTTTCTGGCTCAGCTTGCCACTCTGGGTCTTCCCACCCCCCGACCCAGCCCCACTCCGCCGTCAGTCCGCCGACGACGCATCACCTCATCCGGTGGATTCCGCCAGCACTCCATCACACTCGGCGGGCGCCGGGTCTCTCTACGCCGAGAGCTCAGTCAGACGAATCGACGAAACGCCCAACGGAGCCGACGACTGCGCGTGCGAGGCAGGCGCCGAAGGCATCCTGGCGCACGACGAAACCCCCGGCTGAGACAACCTGCCTGACGCCGGTTGCCCCTGGACCTGAGGCGGCATCAGCGCCATAGCTCGCCCGGCTTCAGCCCCCTGCGCGGGACCTCACGTGTCCATGACAGCCGGCCCCGGCGACCAGCGCACCAACCCGAGCAGCCACGGCTCCCAACTGAACGCCAGGCGGCCGTCACGTTCGACCAGCCGCTCGCGCAGGGTTCGCTCTAGCCGGCGGTCCTTCTCGCTACCCGGTTGAACCCAGGTCTGGTGACGAGCCATCTGATGCGCTTGCTCGACGCTCTCGTACGACTGGGGCGGCACCGCCAGCATCGTGACCGACGGCGGCCGTCCGCGCGCCATCAGCAACGACAGGAACTCCCGAAGCCCCGGCAGGTGCGCTCGCTCGACGCCATGGACCTCCGGCCAGAGGCGATCAAATGAGGAGGTGGGGCGGCGCCAGAGCATCAACGACAGGCATTCCCGCCGCGCCGACCGTTCCAGCGCGTCCACGAATGGCCCGATTTCCTCGACGTCGTAGCCGACCTGCGAGATCATCGTCACGTCCGCGCGCACCGCTGGATCTTCGGCGACGGCCGGCCAACGTCCCTGGACGATCCGAACGTTGTCGACCCCGTGCTCGGCCATCCCCTCCCGCAGCACGCCGAGCATACCGTCGGACGGATCGACGGCGATCACCTCGCGCACTCGGAGCGCCAGAGGCAACGCGTAGCGGCCCCCGCCGGCCCCAACATCCAGCCAGACGTCGTCGGGCCGGGCCAGTTCGAGCAACAGGTCGAGCGACGGATCGTCCGTCCGGCGCGGGTCAGCACGGAACCGGCCAGCCACCCGCGCGTAACGATCCGGGCCATCCTGTTGCTCGCCGAAGCGCTCGACCTGCTCGCGATTGGCCCGCACCCGGCGCGCCCAGGCGGCAAGCAGGTCGGCCACGGACGGGCGCGACGGGTCGGAGGCGGTGTCGAAACTGCCATCCGGGCGGAGATCAGACATGCTCGGTGCTCCCTCCAGTCTACGATGAGAGCCGTGCAGGCGCCGCGGGCATCGGCTGGTTGGCGGCGCTCGGTCACTCCCCAGACAGTCGGCGAGCGTCGGCCACGATCTGCTGTCGACGCCCCATCCGAACTCTCATCGCCTGCATGCTACGCGATTGACGCGCGACGGGGAGCAGCTCATCTGACGGGCCGGTGCTGGAGCGTTGCATGCCGAGCGTGCTCCCTGGGGCGCTCCATGGAGGTGACCTGTCAGGCGAGATGGGGTATCACGAGCTTGCCAGACTCCGGCTTGCCAGGCTCCGCGTCAGCCTGCGAACGCGAGGAGCGTCAAGGTCAGCGTCGGCGTCTCAGGGCTATCTGTCGCCAGAGTAATCTGGAAGCGATGTGGCCCGCCCATTCCTGCGTGCATGATAAAGGGGTAGCGCAAGACGGTCGTGTCACCAGGTTTGATGGTCGTCGAACCGACGGCCGGCGTCGCCGGTCAACAGCCCTCCAGCATCTGCACCTTGGGAGCGCCGATGAGCCGGACAGTAGTGTCGCCGGGGTTCGCCAGCTCGAAGCGCGCCTCGGCCAGTTGATCGAAGGGGACGCGCCCCAGATCGATCGTGGAAGCCGAGGCGACGAGACGGCCGGGCGTACCGGGTTCGGTCGCGACCGGCTCGGACACGGAGCGGAGCCAGAAGATGGCGGCGACAACCGTGAGCACCAGCAGGCCGCCGAGCGCGACGACCGACCGGATACGAGATGAGGGTGCAGCAGATTGGGAGTGGCGGGATCTTCGAGACATCGGAGCCTCAGGAAGCACGGAGATTCGATAGAGCATACGGGCGAGAGCGGTCACCGTAGTCGGGACGGCTGCCCCGAGAAGCGGCTGACACCTGTCACGTCAGGTCTGTCACACGGACACGTGTCACGTCGGGCTTGTCACGCCGGCGCGGGTTCAGACGGTGCAGGCAGCCCCGTCCAGGAGCGGGGCCGTCTCAGTCGTGGCCCCAAGGAGCGGGCCTGTACGGCCAGGCGCGCATATGATGGAAAGCCGTCCTTACGACCTGCTCTTTCGGTCTGATTTGACACTGGTCGGGGGCGTCGGTACCCTCCCCAGATGTGGCCCGATGACGGGGACCGCTCAGCGGCGCGGATGGAGGGCGGCTGGCGACCGCGACGAGGCGCCGGCAGGCATGAGAGCGTGCTGGCAGGTGTGAGGGGGCGAGGACCGTGGTGACAACCGAGGTCGGAACGTCGGCGACTACGCGCGGCAATCGAGAGCGACGCGACACCGGAGCGAGTGGGGGCCGGGGTAACAGTTCGGGCGACGGGTCGCGCGACACCAACGGGCGGGCTCGGGCCGGCGAGGCCGCCCGCACCTTCGCCATCGCGGCGCTTCAGGGTGACCGTCCACTTGCCGAGGTGGCGGCCGCTCACGGCGTCTCGACCGCCACCGCCCGGCGCCGCGTGCGCGAGTACCTGACCCGTACGCTGCCCCAGACCAGTGGACAGTTCAACGCGGCTGTAGCGCGCCCGGTCGAGATCGTGCGCGACCGCCACGGCATCCCGCACGTCTTCGCCCAGAGCGAAGAGGATGCCTACGTCGGGCTTGGTTTCGTGGTCGGACAGGATCGGCTCTGGCAGTTGGAGTATCGCCGCCGCTGGGCGTACGGCACGCTCGCCGAAGTGCTCGGACCGGCGGGCCTCGCCAGCGACACGACGGCCCGCACCCTGCGCTTCGACCGAATCGCGGAGGCGGAGCAGAGCAGCCAGTCCCCGGAGACGCGCCGCCTGCTCGAAGCGTACGCGCACGGTGTCAACGCCGCCATTGACGCGTTCGGCGACGATCTGCCCCCCGAGTTCGATGTCCTGGGCATCCCGATGGCACCCTGGCGTGCCGTCGATACCGTGACCATCGCGCGGGCCTCGCTCTGGCAATTCAGCGGGCGGATCGAGACCATCGTCATCGGCGAGGTCGCCCAACGCCTGCTGCCACCGGACCTTGCCGCCCGGTTCTTGTCCGTCGAAGCCCCATATGAGACGATCGTGCCGTCATCGGATGGTGCGCGGGACGCTCACGGCCGGGGCCAGGGGGCACCAGATGGATCGAAAGAGCCCCAGGGCAGCAATCAGTGGTGCGTCGGACCGGGGATGTCGTCGAGCGGAGCGCCACTCCTGGCAAGCGACGGTCACGTCCCCTACTACCAGCCGTCTACTCGCTACGAGGTGCACCTCGTCGGCGGCTCGCTCGACGTCATCGGCATCGCCGACGTCGGCATGCCGCTCGTCCACAACGGCCGGACCCGTGGCGCCGCCTGGGGACTGACGAACAACGTCTCCTCGGTCCGCGACCTGTACGCCGAGGAGCCGAACCCGGCGAACCCCAATGAGGTGCGCGATGGCGACGGTTGGACCACGCTGGAGCGGCGCGAGGAGACGATCCGGGTGCGGGGCGCCGAGCCGGTCACGCTCACCGTCAGGACCGGTCCGCATGGCCCCATCGTCAATCACCTGATCCCAGGTATTGATCCGACCGGTGGTGATCCGCCGCTCGCGCTACGCTGGGTGGGGTTGGAGCCGCGAGACTCGATTGGGGCCGGCTTTGCGCTGTCCCGCGCGCAGACCGCCTACGAGGTTCGTGCCACTCACCGCGACTGGCATTTCTCTGGTCAGAACCCCGGCTTTGCCGACAGCCAGGGGCACATCGGCTTCCAGATGCGGATTCGCTTCCCGGTGCGCGGACGAGCAACACGCGGCTTCCGCTCGCCCACCAATCCGGCCGACGCCTGGCACGATCCGCTCCCGTTCGAGGTGCTCCCGGCCGAGGCCGACCCGCCGCGCGGCTGGACCGCCTCGGCAAATCAACGGCCCCACCCGATCGGCAGCGATCTGCCGCTCTACGGCGCTTACGGCGACGGCTACCGAGGTCGACGCATTCGCGCATGGTTGGAGGGCACCGGGCCGTTCACGCCGGGCCGCAAGGGTCCGTTCACTCTCGACGACATGGGGGCGATGCAGAACGACGTCTACTCTGAGCGCGTCGCCGAGGTGAAGCGCGCCCTGGCCGGCCTGCTCGCCGACGCGCCGTCCAACAGTCAATCATCCGAACGTTCAGCATCCATGCGTGATGCATCTCGGAGCACACCGTCCTCGGAGTGTGACGACTTCGCCTGGGCGAGCCGTGTCATCCGTCGTTGGGACAGCCGCTACACGGTCGGGAGCATCGGCGCCTCGCTGTTCGCCGCATTCTGGTGGCGCTGGTGCCGCCGTATCGCCGCTGCTCGCTTCCCGGCCCACCTCGTAGAGCAGATGGCCGGCGCGGCCAACGCTGTCGCCCACGATCTGCTCCTCGAGCCTGACGTGCCCTGGTTCGCATCGGCTACTCGCGGTGAAGCCCGTGCCGCGATGGCCGAGGCTCTCACCTGGCTCGCCGAGAAACTGGGAGCGGATCGGCGGCGCTGGACCTGGGGCCGGCTCCACCCGCTCACCTTGACGCACGCCCTCTCGGCCGGGCGACCGGCGTTCGCGGAGTTCTTCGACCTTGGACCGCGTCCCTGTCCCGGTGGCGGCAGCGTCCTGAATCAGAACGGCTACGTCGTCCGCGACCGCTTCGCCACGACGAGTGGTCCCCATTACCGGTTCCTGGCGGATCTGGCTGAACCAGCGCAGGCACGCGGTGTGAACACGGCTGGCAATGCCGGCAACCCGGCTAGTCCTCACTACGGCGATCAACTCGATGACTGGCTTGCCGGCCGGTATCACCCGCTCTGGATGGACCGGGCTGACGTCGAGGTAAACGCCGAAGCGACACTGCGGCTCGAACCGGAGGGATAAGCATGGCTGAGGTCTACGTCGCCGCCGAGCGCCCGATTGGCGCCCCAGCCGACCGTGTGTACCAGTACATCGCCGACTATCGCGAGCATCATCCGCGCTGGCTCCCACCTGCCTTCACCGACTTCCGGGCCGAACAGGGCGGGATCGGAGCGGGAACCATCGCCTCGTTTTGGATCAAAGCTGGCTGGCGCAGTCGAGCGTTCCGAATGCGAGTCGACGAGCCGGAGCCAGGGCGAGTGCTCCGCGAGTCGGATCAGCTTTCCACGGCGGTGACGACGTTCACGGTGATCCCCGAAGGGTCGGCCTCGCGCGTGCGGATCGAGACGCGTTGGCGTGGGACGGGCGGCATCAAAGGCGTCTTCGAGCGCCTGTTTGCACCACGCGCCCTCAGCAGACTGTACCTGCGCGAGCTCGACCACCTCGACGGCTACGCGCGCTGGCAGGCCTTGCGCTGAGACGAGACCTGCCTGCCCGGCGTACCTGCCACTCCGACAGGCCCGCCTACCCGGCGCCCTTGCGCCGGGCGCGGCGGGCCTGTAGGTGCTGCTGTAACTGCGGCATTGGGCCGACTGGCACCTCGATCAGGACCGGGCCGTCATGGCTGAGGGCGGTGCGGAGGGCCGCGCGTAGCTCCTCCGGCTCCTCGGCGCGGAGACCCAGCATGCCGAACGCCTCGGCAAGCTTCGCGAACGGTGGGTTGCGCAGGTCCGAGGCGATGGTCCGACCCCCGAACTGGTGCTCCTGAATGCGGCGCACGTTGCCGTAGGCGCCGTCGTCGAAGACGACCGTGATGAGCGGGATGTGGTGCTGGACGGCGGTTGCTAGCTCCTGGACGTTGAACATGAAGCCGCCGTCACCGTTCAGCGAGACGACCCGCCGATCCGGCCGCCCGACCTGGGCGCCCAGCGCAGTCGGGAAACCATAGCCGAGCGTGCCCTGGTAGCCTGAGGTCAGGAACCCGCGCGGGCGCTCGATGCGTAGTCCGTTGTTGGTCGCCCAGTAACCAACCTGGGTGCTCTCGCTGACGAAGATGGTGTCGTCTGGTAGCTCCTCGCGGAGGGCACGTCCGAACGACCCCTGCGGCTCCAGCGTGTCGAGGTCGTCGGCGAGCGCTGCCTTCAATGCAGCGAGCTCGGCGCGGCGGTCCGGCCGCTCACGCGGGTACTCGGCGACGCCTTCGACTAGCGTACCAAGCGCGAGCTTCGCGTCCGCCACGATGCCGATGGCGGCCGGCGTGCCGCGATACAGTTGAGTGCCGTCGGCGTCGATCCGGATGAGGGGCACGCCGGGCGGCGGTGTGATGGAGCGATTCGGATAGAACGTGATTCGTGACCCGACCGCCAGCACGGCGTCGGCCGTCGGCAACAGCTCTGGCAACGCCAGCAGTGTGAGTGCGAGCGGATGCGAGGCTGGCAGGCTGCCGAGGCCGTTGCCGGTCATCAGGACCGGCGCGCCAAGCTGCTCGGCAAGCTCCCGTAGCTCCTCCCAGGCGCCGGCCGCGAGCACCCCGCCCCCGGCGACGATGAGCGGTCGTTCGGCCTGCCCGAGCGTCACAGCCGCCTGCGCCAGTCGGTCCGGATCGCCACCCTCGACAATCGGCGGCAACGGCTCTCCGAGCGTGACCTCGCGGGTCGTCGCGAGCACGTCCGGTGGGATCTCGAGCGCGGCCGGGCGGGTCCGGCCGCTCCGAATCTGGCGAAACGCCTCGTGGACGAGGCCGGGAATCTCCTGGGGGCTGGTGCCTCGGGCAGCCCATTTGGTCAGATGGCGCAGCACGCCAAGCTGATCCGGGATTTCGTGGAGGACACCGCGACTGCCCTCGATCAGATCGGATTGAATCTGCCCGGTCAGGCAGAGAACGCGCGAGTTGCAGGCGTAGGCCGTCGCGAGCGCAGCCCCCGTGTTGAGGACACCCGGCCCCGGCACGACGAGGTACACCCCCACTCGACCGGTGGCGCGAGCGTAGCCGTCGGCCATGTAGCCTGCCGCCTGCTCGTGGCGGGTATGAACGATACGCATGCGCTGGCGCTCGGCATAGAGGGCGTCGAACGCCCAGTCAAGCTGAATGCCGGGGATGGCGAAGATCGTGTCGACGCCCTCGAGGACGAGCGACTGGACGAGCGCCTGCCCGCCGGTCAGTCGGGCGGTGTCCTGAAGCGTACCGGCGACCTGGACCATGCTGCACCTGCCTCTCCGCGCGCTGCTGGCTCGACATCGTAGCCGTTCCTGGCGTCCCGCACACTCGGCCGCACCGGAGCTACCGTGCGTACTCCAACAACTTGGGAGCGGGCACTCGCACCGGAGTTGTGCGAGTAGCGTACCGGGGGCGCTACCAGGCCGCGGCTCGACAAGGGCGTGCACCCCGAGACCGCACTGCTAGTGCCAGCGGCTCAGCTAGCACGGGCGGCCCAGTTGGCACGGCGGCTCAGATGGCACGGGCGGCTCAGCCGATGCCGAGCCGCTCGCAGACCTGCTCGAGCTCACGCGCCGTAACGGCGTCGAGCGGGTCGGACGGGGCGCGCACCCGGGACGAACGGAAGATGCCGCGTCGACGCAGAATCTCCTTGTGCACGCTGTGGCCGAGCCGCACCCCGGTCGTGGAGACCCGGATCGGCGGAGCAAGCTCGCGGTCGAACACCTCACGCGCGCCGTCATGGTCGCCCGCCTGCCAGAGATTCCAGACCTTCACGAACTCGGCCGGGCTGCTCGGCCAGGGCATGGTGCCCCGGCTCCCCCGTCGTAGCTCCTCGATGAAGTAGGTGCCGGCCGCGCCTCCGAAGATCGTGACTCGCTCGCCGCCCCGCTGCACCGCCTCACGTACCATCTCGGCCTGCGGCGGACTCTCGACTTTGGCGTAGCGGACGTGCTCGCTCTCCTCGGCGATCTGCCGGATCAGCCTGGCTCCGACGGGCGTGTAGATGGTGTCCTGAATGAACACCGGCACCCGCACGGCATCCGAGATGGCTCGGAAGTACGAGCGGACCTCGGTCCCAGACACGCCCATCGAGGGCGGCATGCACATCACGGCGTTGGCGCCAAGCTCCTCGGCTTGCCGGCTGTAGAGCGCGGCTACCACGTTCGCCTGCGCACCGGTGTTGACCACGACCGGGACACGCCCGCGCACCTGATCGACGACGAGCGTCGTCACGTGCCGGCGCTCGTCCTCGGTCATCTTCAGGAGTTCGCTGCCGATTGCGAGGCCCACGCCGTGAACCCCGTTCGCGATAACGAACTCGACCTCGCTCCGCAGGCCGTCCTCGTCGATGCGGTCGCGCTCGTCGAATGGAGTCAGCAGGATCGGATAGATCCCCTGCATGACTACCTCGGCCATCTGGCCTCCCTCCTACCTCGCCTCTGGGATGCGGTGCTCGTCAATGTAGTCCCAGACGATGTCGTACCCAAGGCCAGGCTTTTGCGGGATCTGCACGTAGCCGTCTGCGTCGAGCGGGTCCGGGTTCTCGCGCAGGTACGGCAGCGGCGCGTCGTAGTCGACGCCGGGCGCGAGCAGCCCCTTCTCGTAATACTCGCAGGTGTCCTCGCTCACCGAGCCAAGGAGCTGGAGGTTACCCCAGCCGCTCATGTGGATCTCGCATTTCACCCCGTACGCCTCGCAGACGATGGCCGTCTTCTTGGCGGCCGTGATGCCGCCGCGATTGACGTCCATACGGCTCATGTCCGAGGCGCCGCGCAGAATCCAGTCGGCGCGGGTGAAGACGTTCCCCTCGGCGATCTCGGGCGACAGGATCGGGATGGTCAACTCACGCGCGAGCCGGACGTACGACTCGACGCGATACTCGGGCATCGGGTGCTCGAACCAGTAGAAGTTCAGCCGCTCCAGTTCCCGGCCGACTCGGATCGCCTCTTCGACGGTATGGTACGTGCCCCACGGGTCGTACATCAGCACCATGTCGTCGCCGACGGCATCACGGACCGCTCGGCACACCCGCACGTCCCAGTCGATGTGTGAGGGTCGGCCCGGGCAGGGCTGCTGGGTCGCCGGATCCCAGGTGTAGTAGGGGTGAATCTTGTACGCCGTGTAGCCCTGGCGCTTGCAGGCCAGCGCATGCTCGGCATAGTTCTCGGGCATGCCCATGTTCGGATAGGTGCTGGCATAGGCTCGCACCTTGTCGCGCGCGCCGCCAAGCAGCTTGAAGACGGGCAGGCCGGCGGCGCGGCCGGCCAGATCCCAGAGCGCCATATCGACGACGCCGACGACGTGCTCGGGGGCGTTGATCGCCCAGAGCCACTTCCAGAACTTCTCGCGGTCGAACGGATCCTGGCCGGCAAGCAGCGGCAGGACGCGCTGGCGGATGTAGGCCCGCGCGTGCTCGTGGAGCCCCTCCTCGTCGCCATGCGAACCACCGCCGAAGTAGTAGCCCTCCAACCCGTCGTCGGTAACGATCTTGGTGACGGTCTGCGTGACCTCGGTCTTCGGCAGGGGCTGGCCGTTCAGGTACCGATCCACCTTCCAGCGAAACGGCACGATCTGGATGTCGGCGATCTTCACGGCGTCCGTCCTTCAAGGCCCGCTCGGCCCCGTCCCTTCTCTTGCGTGCAAGAGAAGGGACGGGGGGCGGGGAGACTGTCGCTTGTCTACGGCACCAGGCTGGCGCGGGTGATGTGGCCCTTGTCCTGGGCGGCCAGCACCTCGTTCACCTCTTCCAGAGGGAAGCGGTGCGAGATGATCTTGTGGAACGGGTAGAGGTTGCTCTTCCGGTCCATCAGCCGCAGCGCCTCGCGCAAGTGGCGCGGCTCGTAGACGTGGATGCCGAAGATCGAGCTATTGTTCGTGACCCAGAACGACGGGTCGGCGTCGAAGGTCAGGCCCGGCGAGATGTTGCCGATCTCGACATAGCGGGCGCCCTGGGCCATCATCTTCATGCCCTCGGCCACCACCTGCGGGAAGCCAGCCACGTCTACCACAAGGTCCGCGCCCCAGCCACCGGTCAATTCCTTGACTCGGGCGGCCCGGTCCTCGGGCGTCTTCAGGTCGCGCATGTCGATCAACTGGTCTGCGCCGAACGCCTCGGCCAGATCCAACCGCTCCGGCACGCCGTCGACGACGATGATCTGTCCCGCGCCCCGCTCCCTGGCCACGGCAATGGCGTACAGCCCGAGCCCACCCGCTCCCTGGATGACGACCGTCTCGCCCATCTGGAGGCTGCCGACATCCATGCCACAGGTGACCTGCGAGAAGGCGCAATTGATCCCGGCCACCAGGTCATCCGAGAGATGATCGGGCACCTTGAAGACGGTATGGTTCGGGCGGAGATAGAAATAGTCGCCCCAGCCGCCGTTGAAGTGCGGCCACTGGTCGCAGGGGACGGCCGCATGGTCGTAGCGATGTGGGCAGGCGCGGCTCTTGCCGGCCAGGCAGTTCTTACAGCGGCCACAGGGGAAGAAGTACTGGAAGACGACTCGGTCGCCCACCTTGAGCGGCTGCCCATCCGAGTCCGCCGTTACCCCTGCGCCAAGCTTCTCGATGTAGCCGGTCATCTCGTGCCCGTGGTGGCGAGGCAGCGCCCAGTTGCGCTTGCGGGGGTCGAGTTCGCCTCGCCAGACGTGCAGATCGGACCCACACACGTTTGAGAGCGTCAAGTGCACCAGCGCCGCGCCCGGCTCCGGGTCCGGCACCGGGTACTCACGGATTTCGAGCGGCGCCCCGACCTCGGCCAGAACTACCGCGCGCCCATACGACGTCATCGTCATCCTCCTGCAAACTGCCCCGGCGACGTCAGGCGCGCGGGGAAGGGGCGAAGCCGGCTTGCGGCGAGCGACTGGAGACTGTCGGCATCACGCGTGGGAGCCGGGCATTCGGGAAAAGGCTACCAGGAGGGCCGTCCGAGGCGCGAGTTTGGCCCGGAGTTGCCCGCCGCTAGCGTCAGGACGCGCTCAGGTACTGGGCGGCGACCCAGCCAGTCCGCCCAGTAGACGTGCGGACGTTGCGCCAGGTCCGGCCTTCGGCCTGCACGTCCGCGCCGACGACATCGAGGGGCGCCCCCTCCGGCAGCAGCATCAGCGCCGTACTACTCGCACTCGGGCGGGCACGCAGGTTCACGCCGGCCCCATCCGTCCGCGTCACCCGCACGCGGGGTGCAGGAGTGTCGGATACAGACGCAGCGGTGTCTGTCGCGGCCGGAGAAGGGGTAGTGGTACGACGCTCGGGAGCCGCAGCGGCCTGCGCCGCTGCCGCCGTCTCGAACGGGGGAGCGATGGCGGCTACCGCCCCACTGCCCTCGTTAGCCTCGTCGGCGGGCGGCGAAACACTGCCAGCCGCTGGCGCATCAGTCGGGGAAGCGGCGGTCTCCACATCGGCGGCAGAGGCGTTCGCTGGGGCTGGAACGGCAGCCGCTTGGGAGCCATCAGAGGACTGGGGTACCGTTGCCGCGGCAGGGTTAGCCGGTCCAGGTGTCGCGACGGGCGCAACATCGCCCGTCGAGGTAGGGGTTCCGGTCGAGGTAGGGGCCCCGGCCGTGGTGACGGCGGCGGCCCCCACGCTCGGCGGGGCGGCCGCGCGCTGGGCGGCGGCCTGTGCGAGATCCTGCTCCCGCCACGCCTTGATGGCTCGCCAGGCCGGCCGCGGCGAGTGGTCTTTGTTCAAGATCGCGAACCAGGGCATCCCATCCTGGGGTCCGGTGTGGTACGGCGACGTACTGGCGTCTAGATTCGAGACGAGCAGGCCGCTCATCCAGGGCCAGTTGGCACGGGCGTAGCGAAACGAGCGAACCAGGTAGTCGGCCTGCTGGTCGGCGGAGACTTTCATCCAGTCGTACTGACCCATATTGCGGCCGGGGTCCATCAGCCAGCCGTACTCAGAGGCCCAGATCGGCGTGGCGCCGTCGCCCTGCTCCACCATCACCTGTCGGTACAGTTCGGCACGACGGAAACAGATGCCACACGAGCCAGGGTCGCGCTCTGGCTCGGTGTTGCCGCCATAGTTATGGATCGTGAAGGCGTCCATCGAGCCACGCACCCCGGCGGCGTACATGCCACGCAGGAAGTCAAGGTCATCGATGGTGCCGCCAGCCCCGCCGGTGGCCGGCGAAAGCCCTCCGCCGAGCACGAGCGCGTTCGGGTCGCTCTTTTTGACACCCCGATACGCGGCCTTCATGAATGCGGCGTAGCCGCTCGGGCTTGGGGCGCCGCCCCACTCGAAGGGCAGGTTCGGTTCGTTGAGAACCTCGTAGGCGGCAACGGCCCCCCTGGCGTGCGCGGCCATCGCCACGTAGAACGCCTCAACGGCGTCCAGATTCACCTTCGACGGGGAGCCACCGGCCCAGTCGGGCACGCTGTCGACCCGGATCACGAGCCGCATGTTCTCGGCGCGGGCGGCCTTTATGAGATTGTCGAGGTCGTTCTCGGTTGTGTCGAGCCAGGCGTACCGACCGCGCTTCGGCTCGACGTTGCGCCAGTGGAGGACCATTTTGGCGTAGCTGAAACCCGCCTCACGGGCCAGCCGCATACTCGTCGGATTGGTAGTGTCGACGATGACACCGAGCGCGAGGCCATCGCCCACCTTTGCCTGGGGGGCCGGCGTCTGGGTCGACGGCGCAGGTGCGGCTGCGGATAGCGTGGCCGGGGCGGTGGGGGGCGACTGAACTGTGCTGGCGGCCGAGGCGCCCGCCTGAACGTCAGTCCGGGCGTATGCCGGCCACGCGCCAGCGAGGGAACTACCGCTCGGGGCAACAGCGCCCGCCATCAACCCTACCAGCGCCACGACCAGCCCAACGAGCGCTCTTATACCCTGCACACACCCCTCCGACCGTTTCGGCATCGCCCGATACAACGGTCCAGGGGTCGCTTCGGGTGCGGCCGTCTCCACCGCTTCGCGGGGCGAAGCCGCATGCAGCACGGGTGAGGGATCGCCTGTAACCTCCATCCGCTTCGAGAAACGCCCTCACTCCAGTCCATTCTCAGAGGAGGAGAGAGATCAGTGTGGGGAGCGGCGGCTAGTGGCCGAAGAGGTGCGGGAAGGCGAACGAGCGGATCGCCTGGCAGGCGATCGGGAACACCGTACAGCCGGCATCCACCACAAGGTGTGATTCGGCGGCGAACCAGAACTTGAGCGCCTTGCCGAGCAGGCACGCCAGAAAGAACCGCCAGAGCGGGTACCGGAGCACGCCCGCCGCGAAGCCGATCGCGTCGAAGAACGGGTTCGGGATGAAGGCGAAGAAGGACACGCACCAGAAGCCGTACGTGACCATCCAGTGATTCGCCTTGTCGTACCACTTGCCCCGCGCGATCAGGTCGCGCCCGCTCACGCCGACGGCGTAGCCCGTGAGCTCACCGAGAGCGCCGGCCACGCCAGCCACGAGCGTCAGCATCACCGGGTCCAGGTACATCCCGGCCCGCGCGACGATCAGCAAGTACGGGATCGGCAGGATGAAGCTTGCCGTCGCGACGAACGTGACGGCGAACACCCCGACGTAGCCCCAGGCGCCCACCTTCTCCCAGTCGATGGGGAAGAACAGGAAGAGGCCGCTCATCGCCCCAAGGGCGCCGAGCGTCAGGATGACCTTCCAGATCGACCGCCGCTCAGGCGGCGACTCGGTACTGGCGACCGGAGGCGGTGTCGAAAAATCGGACACGGATGTCAGTGAAGACGGGGCCGTCATCTCGGGACGCAGGCTAGCCGAGCGCTCTGAAGGCACATACGATGAGGCACGCGGCTAGCTCGCTCCAGGGACTCCGTAGGTCCGCCTCGATAGCGCTCGTCCGTTCGATTCTACCGTGGCCCAAGATTGATGGGCAACGCGCAGATCATGTCCTGACGCAAACACCCGGGTGTTTGCCCGCTCGGAGCGCTGCATGCAGGCATCTGCCGGCACGTCGCGCTCCAGTGTGCCAGTAATGCCGCCGCGGCGCAGCACTACCCTACAAGGCGAGGCCAACGGAGCACAGCCGCTCCTGCCGCGCCGGCCTCAACGCGAGCAGGTCTGTCGGTAGGCGGCTTCGACCTGCGCGTCCAGGTTCTCGGAGCTGATCGTCTTGGAGATGTCCATGTAGAGGGCGAAGTCTTCTTGGGACAGCACTTTCGAGACTTCGTCCGGCGAGGGGAACTCGCCTTGCCGATCCACGAGCCAGCGGACGAACCGCGCTTCGGTCTGGAAGGCCGCTTGCTCCCGCGCGATGCAATCTCCGTAGGTGTTGCCCATCCGGGTGCCCGTACGGTCGTCGGACGCGTGCCGAAGCTCGTGCGCGAGCACGTCCGCGAGCAGCCAGGTCGAGACCTCGGTGAAGTACGGGTTGACGTAGAGCGTGCGCGCGGATGGGCGGTACGCCGCGAAGGCGCGCCGCGAGATCTCCGGCGAGTTGACGATTGCCACGCCGTAGTCGGCCGCGCTCTGGAGCAGCTCACGGCCCTCCGGCCACTGCCAGATCAGTCCGATCGCCTCGGCGAAGCGCCCCTCGGCAACCAGTCCCGGCCCGATGTAGCGGAACTGCATGGGCTGGCTATCCTGGGATTCATTCCATTCCTGCCACCAGTTCTCACGGCCGCAGGACGGGTTGGACCGCAGACAAGGCCACTCGTTGTCCGGCGGCGGCCGATCGATGGTGCGATAGATATACGTCGTCGGAGTCGTCCGGCGGCTGGCCGAAGCCGATGGCGGCGACACCACACCCGCGCGACCTCGACCGCTGCCAATCGTGTTGCCCGAGCCGGTCGCGATCTGCCCGGCGCCTGCCCCCCGGCCAGTACCGCCCGGCGTGACCACGTTGGCGGTAGCGGGCGGCTCGATGGCTTCGCCATCCCAGGCGACAAGGCCGCGCGACGTCAGCGCCCAGTGGTGAAAGCCGTCGGTAAAGGTCGGTGTGTTCGAGGACTTCCGCCAGAACGCGAGGCCGGTCGTCGTCTGCTGGAGGACGTCGCCGTTCGCGCCGTTGGTGTGCTCGCACTCGACCGGCTCTCCCATGATCGGGCCGAGTTGATCCTTGAGGTCGGCAAAGCCGTTGACGAAGGCCGGCGCCTGGCCAGCCGCGCAGTAGGGCGCCGCCTGCGCCGCGACGGGTGCCGCCGGCTGCATAACGACGAGGGCGACGGCGAGCATCGCCCCGAGGATCCGCGCGATCGAGCTCATGGTGAGTCCCCCCGCTGGTGGATGCTTATCCGGCCGCCGCGCGGCGACCAGGTCTCTCCGCCACGCTCACGTCCTGCATGGGCGCCCACTGGGGCGGGGCCACTGCTGCGCTAGGACCGCCTGCGCGGCCCCATCATCGACAGTCTGGCTCGATCGTCGAGCGCCCCGCTTGCGGTACCGACAACGGCGTTCACGACTCCCCGTGACTTTCTCGACGGCGCTGCCGTCGAGACCGCCCTCAAGGGTACCATCGACAGCCGCTGCTACGGTCCATTTCCGCTACATCTGTCGGGAAGATGACACGCCGCGCCTACCGAGTCGCCCTCCAGCCGCGCTATAGTCGACGTCTGGAGCGTCATGCGCGCGACGACGCGGAGGAGTGGCGATGGAGCAGGCAAGGTCCGGCCCCGATCCCACGGCGGCCGAAGCGCCCGGCGGGGGCGGCGACGCGGCGAGTGCGGCGGAGCAGGCAGCGGAGCAGGGGCGGGGCTTCGCGGTCATCGCCGCGAGCATCGCACATCTCGACGACCTCGACCTCGCCGGAGTTGAGCCGGCGTCGGTATTCCAGTGGTGAGGAGGCCGGATCGGATGCCGAACGAGCGACCGAGCGCCGACCTGCACTACCTGACCATCCGCGAGCTCGCGAAGGCGATCGCCAGCCGCGAGGTATCGCCGGTCGAGGTGACGCGAGCCACTCTCGAGCGTATCGACGCGCTCGATGGCCTGCTGAACGCCTTCATCACCGTCATGGCCGATCGTGCGCTCGCGGACGCGCGGCAGGCAGAGCAGGCAATTCTGGAAGGCCGCTACCTCGGCCCGCTCCACGGCGTACCGGTCAGCCTGAAAGATCTGTACCAGACGGCTGGCGTCCCGACGACCGGCGGCTCGAAGATCCTGAAGGATTGGGTGCCAACCGCCGATTCGACGGTCACGCAGCGACTGAAGCGCGTCGGGGCGATCGTGGTTGGGAAGAACAACTTGCACGAGTTCGCGTTCGGCGCCACGAACGAGAACCCGCACCACGGCCCGTCGCGCAACCCGTGGAACTCGGAGCGGATCACCGGCGGCTCGAGTGGCGGCTCGGCGGCGGCAGTCGCGGCGGGCATGTCCTACGCATCGATGGGGAGCGATACGGGCGGCTCGATCCGCCTGCCGGCCGCGCTCTGCGGCGTCGTCGGCATCAAGCCGACGTACGGGCTCGTCAGCCGGGCCGGGGTGCTGCCGCTCTCCTGGTCGCTCGACCATTGTGGGCCGCTCACCCGGACGGTAGAGGACGCCGCGCTGGTGCTGAACGCCATCGTCGGGCACGATCTGGCAGACCCGTCCTCCTGCGATCGCGTCGTCCCCGACTACACTACCGCGCTCGACGGGCGAGTCCGCGGGCTTCGGGTCGGGCTACTGCGCGAGTACTTCGGCGAGAACGTTGATCCGGAGGTCGCCGAGGCCGTACGGACGGCCGCCAGTGCAATCGAGGGGCTGGGGATCCCCGTCGAGGAACTCTCGGTACCGGAGGTCGAGTACGGTATCGGCGCTTCGTTCGCGATCCTGTACGCCGAGGCCGCCGCTATCCACGAACCGTGGCTGACAGACCGCCGCGGCGACTACGGTCCTGACGTGTTGCAGCGGCTGCATCAGGGGGAGCGCCTGAGCGCGACCCAGTATCTGAAGGGGCAGCGGGCCCGCCGAGTGCTGGTCCGACGCTTCGCGGATGTGTTCAGCCACGTCGACCTCTTGCTCGCGCCAAGCACGCCGATCCTCGCGCCGACGTTTGCCGAATCACGCGGGGGCCGGGCGCGCGAGCAGTTGCTCGGATTCACCCGCCTGTTCAACGTCCTCGGCCAGCCGGCGCTCTCGGTGCCTTGCGGCTTCTCGACGAGCGGCCTGCCGATCGGGCTTCAAATCGTCGGACGGCCCTTCGACGAACTGACAGTGCTGCGGGTGGCCTACGCATACCAACAACGCACAGACTGGTTGACCCACACGCCGGCCCTGTGAGCCGTTCCGGTGGGAGTGGAGTGTGAAGACGATGATCCTGGATGGAAAGGTTGCCATTGTGACCGGCGGAAGCCGGGGCATCGGCGCCGGCATCGCGAAGCGGTTCGCGAAGGAAGGCGCAAAGGTCGCCATCACTGCCCGCCGCGTCGACCAGTTGCAGAACACGGCGCGTGAGATCGAGGCCGATGGCGGCAAGGTGCTCGCGATCCCGGGTGACGCCGGCCGCCAACCGGACGTCGAGGCGATGTTCGACACCGTCCTCAAGACCTGGGGAACGGTCGATATCCTGGTGAACAACGCCGGCTGGGCCAACCCGATGATGCATATCCTCGAGATGGACCTGAACCATTGGGAAACCGTCATTCGGACGAACCTGACCAGCGTCTACCTCCACACTCACCGAGCCGCCAACATCATGGTCGATCGGGGCACGGGTGGCAGCATCGTCAACATCAGCTCATTCGCGGCGGCGCGCGCCCACCGCTACATGGCCGCCTACGACGCCACCAAGGGCGGGATGGAGGCGATGACCCGGACGACGGCGCTCGATCTGGCGCCGTTCGGCATCCGGGTGAACGTCGTGGAGCCGGGCGCGATCCACACCGAGGAGTTCGAGATCCTGGGCGACGAGGCGCGGGTCCGGCGTGGCCAGACGGTGCCGCTCGGGCGGGTCGGCTACCCTGAAGACTGCGCCGGAGCCGTGCTCTTCCTGGTCTCGGACGATGCGAGCTACATCACCGGGCAGGTGATCGCCGTCGACGGCGGCATGCTAGCCCAGTTGCGCTCGCCGCAGGTGGACACGCCGCTGCCGCCGTCGGTCGCCGCGCGGCTGAAGAAGCCTCGCGCCTGACATAGCCACGCCCGAACGGCGTTGCCCTAAAGACACCCCCCGTTGACGCAGCCCCGCGTCAGGCGCGGGGCTGCATTCGTGCAAGGAGTGACCGGCCGATGCCCCGGCGCTACCCCCTGGTACATGTCGACGTGTTCACGCGGGTCCGCTTCGGCGGGAACCAACTGGCTGTCTTCCTGGAGGCTGACGGCCTGTCGGGCGCCGAGATGCAGGCGATCGCCCGCGAGATGAACTTCTCGGAGTCGACGTTCGTGGTCCAGCCGAGCGACCCATCGGCCGACGCCCGCGTGCGGATCTTCACGCCCGGCCGCGAACTCCCGTTCGCCGGTCACCCCATTGTCGGGACCGGCTTCGTTCTGGCCAGGGCATGCCGGAAGCGCTCGCTGCGCCTCGAGGTCCAGATCGGAACGCTCGGCGTAGAGGCCGCCCCGGGCGACGGCACGATCGGGCGCGCCGAGATGGAACAACCCGTGCCAACCTTCGAGCCAGTCGACGCGCCGCCCGCCGTTCTGGCCGGACTACTTGGCCTGGACGCCGACGCCCTGGCGGCCGAGACGCTGCCCGAGACCGGCTCAGCCGGTAACCCGTTCGTCTACCTTCGCCTGCGCTCGCTCGACGCCGTGCGGCGCGCCCGTCCGGACGCCGAGCGCTTCGCCACGTTCTTCGCCGGGCATCCGCACCCGGCGCTGTATTTCTTCTCGACTGAGACGGAGTCGCCGGAAGCAGCGGCGCACGCTCGGATGTTCAGCCTGGCACTCGGGGCCAGCCTGCGCGAAGACCCGGCCACCGGGAGCGCGGCCGGGCCGGCTGGCAGCTACCTGCTTCGACACGGTCTGGCAGAACCCGGTCGGCTGATCCTGGAACAGGGCTACGAGATGCTACGCCCGAGCCAACTCGAGGTCACGCTGACTGTCGAGGACGGCGAGGTTCGACGGGTCACGGTCGGCGGTGGGGTCGTGCTGGTTTCCGAGGGCAGCCTGCTGGTCTGAGCCGACGCACGGCGGGGCCGGCCTGGCCGTCCGTACGTCGTGGCCAGTCACATGCGATGGCGCGTGGCGCATCCGGCCGGACGCGAAATGGGTGCTCCGGGGGACGTCGGCATGCCAGACTCTCGTCGATATCGCGTGCGGCAGGCGTCCGGATGTTTCAGGGCTGGCGAGGGGTACTCTGTCTTGCGTTGACCGCGCTCTGCGGGGCCGCCGCCTGCGCCCCCTTCGCATCAGACACGGCCCTGGGGTCGTCGACAGGCCCACTGCCGACCGCGACGAAGCAAGCCGGGCTGATGACACCGGCTGCGTCGCCACGCGTAGCTCCGGGCGGTTCACCCTCGGTCGCAGCAACGCTGGCCGCGGCGTCGCCGAGCCCGAGGGCATCGGCTGTCGCCAACGTGGCCTCGCCGGTCGCGATGGCGAGCCGGTCGGCCTCACCGGTTGCGGGAGCCAGCCCCGCGGCCTCGCCCGGCGCCGTCGGGTCCGGGCCGCCGCCGAGCATCGTCCTCCAGCCGCTCCCGGCCAAGAATCTCGCCCAGCCGCTCTACGTCACCCACGCCGGCGACGGGAGCGGCCGGCTGTTCGTGGTCGAAAAGGGCGGCCGGATCCTGGTGCTCAAAGACAGTCAGTCCGACCCCCACGTCTTCCTCGACCTATCGGGCGTCGTGGGGGCAAGCGGCTCCGAGCAGGGGCTGCTTGGACTGGCGTTCCATCCTCGCTATCGCGAGAACGGCCGCTTCTTCGTCGATTACACCGACCGTCAGGGTGACACCGTCATCGCGGAGTATCGGGCGTCCTCGCCGTCGTCGAACCAGGCAAACCCATCGTCGGCGCGGCGGGTGCTCTGGCTCGACCAGCCAGCCCAGAACCACAACGGCGGCATGCTGCTGTTCGGGCCGGACGACTATCTCTGGATCGGGACCGGCGACGGCGGCGGCTCCGGCGACCGTTTCCAGAACGCCCAGAACCGTCAATCCTTGCTCGGGAAGATGCTGCGGATCGACGTCGACAGCGGCGACCCGTATGGCATCCCCCCGGACAATCCCTACGTCGGCGCGACGGATACCCGCCCTGAAATCTGGGGCAGCGGGCTGCGCAATCCCTGGCGCTACTCCTTCGACCGAGCGACTGGCGATCTCTGGATTGCCGACGTCGGCCAGAACGCCTGGGAGGAAATCGACGTCCTCGCAGCGGGCACGCCCGGCGGTCTGAACTTCGGCTGGCCGCTGATGGAGGGGACGCACTGCTATCAGGCGAGCGGTGCGTGCGACGCGAAGGCGTACGTGGCGCCAATCGCCGAATACCACCATTCGGCCGGCTGCTCGGTGACCGGCGGATACGTCTACCGGGGCCAGCACTTCCCGGCACTCGTTGGCCGCTACCTCTTCGGGGACTTCTGTAGCGGGCGTCTCTGGATCGTCGATCGACCGGAGCCCGGCGCGTGGCGGCTGACCGAGCTGCCGAAGACGCCGCTCCAGATCAGTTCGTTCGGCGAGGACGAGTCCGGCGAGTTGTATGTGACCAGCTTCCACGATAATCGGGTGTACCGGATCGCGGCTCCCTGGTGAGCCCGCTCCGCCAGCCCGAGCACTTCGCCAACCGGCCGTCCGTGCTTCCCGCTCCCGTTGGGAGACAGCGTTACCGCGTCCGCGCACCGTAGGCATGCCTGGTACCAACGCGTTCGCCAGGTCGGGCGCCGAGCGATACACGATCTATACACAATGACCGGCGAACCCCGTACACTAGCGAGTAGACGCGAGTTCTCGCCTGCCTTCCGGTTGATGTGGCTGGAGAGGCATCGCTAGAATGGTCGCGCCTTTCGCCTTTCTGTCGCGTTTCGTCGACGATACCGCCGCGTCGTCGCGGCGCATCGGTATCAGTACAAGCGAACAGAGGGCCTGAACGATACCTCGCAAAGGGGGTGGGGATCGTGGATTTCGTGATCCTCATGCTGATCGTCGGGCTCGTGTCGATCGTCGGTGGAGCCGCGATCGGGTACGTGCTGCGTCAGCGCACCATATCGGACCCGGTCGCCGCGGCGGAGGCAGCATCAGCGCAGCTTCGCGCCGAGGCCGCCGCCGGCGAGAAGGAGATCTTGCTCCAGGCCCGTGACGAGGCGGTCCGTCTGCGCACGTCGGCCGAGGAAGAGCACCGCGAGCGACGCGCCGAGATTCAGCGCCAGGAGAAACGGCTCCAGCAGAAGGAAGAAGTCCTCGACCGAAAGCTTGAAGATCTCGAGCAGCGCGACCGAACCGTCCAGGCTCGGCAGCGCGAACTGGACGCGAAGGAGCGCCAGGCCGATGAGTTGAAGGCGGCCCAGGTCCGCGAACTGGAGAAGGTCTCCGGGTTGACGACCGAGGAGGCACGTGGCGTCATCATCACCACTGTCGAGCAGGACGTCCGCGAGGGGTGTGCGCGCCGCGCCCGCGAGATCGACCTCGAAGCGGTCGAGCAAGCCGAGCAGTGGGCGCACCGGATCATCGGGACAGCGATTCAGCGCTACTCGAGCGATCAGGTCGCCGAGCAGACGATTTCGGTGGTCCATATCCCGAATGAGGAGATGAAGGGCCGGATCATCGGCCGCGAGGGCCGCAACATCCGTGCGCTCGAGGCAGCGACTGGCGTGGACTTGATCGTCGACGACACGCCAGATGCCGTCACCCTGTCCGGCTTCGATCCGGTCCGCCGCGAGATCGCCAGGCTGGCGCTAACCAGGCTAGTCACCGATGGGCGGATCCATCCGGCTCGGATCGAGGAGATCGTCGGGAAGGCGAAGCAAGAGGTCGAGGCTCACATCCGCCAGGAGGGCGAGACGGCTGCCTACGAGGCTGGCGTCCACGGTCTGCACCCCGAAGTCGTCAAGATGATGGGCCGGATGCGCTTCCGGACGAGCTACGGCCAGAACCAGCTTCAGCACTCGATCGAGGTCGCGCATCTGGCGGCCATGATGGCAGCCGAGCTTGGTGCCGACGTGGCCCAGACCCGCCGGGCGGCGTTCTTGCACGACGTCGGCAAGGTGATGACCCAGGACATCGAGGGGCCGCACCACATCATCGGCGCGGACTTCGTGCGCCGCTTCGGCGAGGGGCCAGAGGTCTGCGACGCGATCAGCGGCCACCACGACCACGACCCGGAGTACCAGACGGTCGAGGCGGTGCTGGTGCAGGCTGCCGACGCCATCTCCGGCGCCCGGCCCGGCGCCCGCCGCGAAAGCGTGGAGCACTACGTCAAGCGGCTCGAAGCGCTGGAGAGCGTCGCCAATTCCTTCGAGGGCGTCGAAAAATCCTTCGCGATCCAGGCTGGTCGCGAGGTCCGGATTATTGTCAAGCCGGACGAGATCGACGACTTTGGCGCGGTCCGGCTGGCGCGAGACATTGTGAAGCGGATCGAGGAGACGCTCCAGTACCCCGGCCAGGTGAAGGTGACTGTGGTCCGCGAGACTCGGGCGGTGGACTACGCCCGCTGAGAGCAGTGGCTGGCATCAGGAGCAGACGGGGCGGGCCGGCCGCGCGGGCAGCAGATCCGCTCCTCTCCTGAATCGAGCCGGCCTCGGCATCACCGCGCCGGCCTCGTCGTGGCCGTCCACCCTCCCACTGCCAGCCAGGAGATGCCTCGCCCGGCCTCCTGCTGCACGACGCCCGCTGCACGACGCCCGCTGCACGACGCCCGCTGCACGACGCCCGCTGCACGACGCCCGCCGCACGTCGCCTGCCGCACGACGCCCGCCGCACGACGCCCGCTGCACGACGCCCGCTGCACGACGCCTGCCGCACGACGCCTGCCGCACGACGCCTGCCGCACGTACCAACTGCGTATCTGCACCCGGCGATGTGCGTCATCATGGCGCACGTCGCCGGGTGCGGACCGTTCCAAGGAGCCCACGGCATGACCGTCAGTCAGACGCCTGACCCGTCCGCTCATCCCGCCGCTGACAAGATCGACCTGCACCTCCACTCGCTGCGCTCTGACGGGCGGCTCAGCCCGACCGACCTCGTTCGGCTGGCCCATGCGCGTGGCGTACGCCGGATGGCCCTGACCGACCACGATACGACCGATGGCGTAGACGAGGCGAAGGCAGAGGGGCAGCGGCTCGGCATGGAGGTCATTCCCGGCGTCGAACTGGGCACGGACAGCCGGAGCGGCGACCTTCACATGCTCGGTCTCTTCCTCGACTACCGTGACCCTGACTTCCAGGCGACGATGGCGCGGTTCCGCGAGGGGCGCATCAAGCGCGTCCACACGATCGTCGCGAATCTGGCCGCGGTCGGGGTGACGATCGGTGCGGAGCGGGTATTCGAGATCGCCGGCGAGGCGTCGGTCGGGCGGCCCCACGTGGCCCAGGCGCTCCTCGAAGCTGGCTACGTCACGGCCATGCCTGAAGCGTTCGAGAAGTACCTGGCCTACGGCGGTCCGGGTGACGTCCCGCGCGAGAAGCTGTCGCCAACTGAGGCGATCGCCATGATCCATCGGGTAGGCGGGCTGGCAATCGTGGCGCACCCCTACGAGGGCGAGAACGTACTGGCACAGATCCCGGATATGGTGGCGGCCGGCCTCGACGGCGTCGAGACGTACTACCAGGGCTATGGTCCCGAGCGTATCGCCGAACTGCTCGGCATCTGCGCGCAGCACGGCATTCTGCCGACCATCGGGAGCGACTACCACGGCTTCCCGCTGGCCGGCCACACTGACGTGGTGAATGAGCCGGGCTCGGTGGACTGCCCGCCGGGCCTACTCGACGCGCTGGAGGCCCGTCGAGCCGCCCGCCGCACCTAATCTCCGCGCACGTCCGCTCCATGCGAAGGGTGCCCGGCCACTGGCCGGGCGCCCTTCTGCGCCCGAGATCCGTCAGCGTGCCAGGTCAGCGTTTCGGGGCGTTCTCCTGAAGGATCGTGTTCGCCTTGGCGGCGGCCTCATCCACGACTTTCTTCGGATCGAGCGAGAAATTGGTGGTCAGCGGGGTCAACATCTCCTTGTCGATGATGTCGCGGACCGGATCGTAGCCGGCCACGGGCGACTCGACCATGGCGTACTGGATCCAGTCGAACATCTTGGCGTAGGAGTCGGCCGCTGCTCCCCACTTGGGATCGGCCTTGTACGCCTTGACGACCTCGTCCTTGGCGCTCTGGCGGACCGGCAGGTAGCCGGTGTTGATCGCCCACTTCGCCGTTTGCTCCTTCTCGCCGAGGTACTTGACGACGAGCCAGGAGGCCAGTTCCTTCTCGGGCGTCGTCTTGTAGATCGAGAGGCTGGCGCCGTACAGGTTCACCGCCGGCTTGCCAGTGTTCGGGAGCAGCGCGATGTCCCATTTGAACTTGCCGCCTTTGCCGACGGCATCCTGGTAGAAGGGCATACCCGACGAACTTGCAAACACGAACAGCACCTGTCCGTTAGCAAAGCGGTTCTGCTCGCCGTTGCGCTCGCTCGGGGGGATCTCGACGGCGCACTTGTTCTTGAACAGGCGCTGGACCATCGCCGCGGTGTCAACGCCGGCTTCGTCATTGAAGACGTACTTCGTGCCGTCCGTCGAGAGGATGCGCCCGCCGCGCGAGAAGACCTGCGAGGCGAAGTTCGAGGCGTCATGGCGGAAGGCCCAGCCGTACTTGCTCTGGCCGGCGTCGCTCGCCTTGCCGGCCGCCTCTTCCCAGGTCTTCCAATCCTTGGGCGGCTGCTCGTAGCCGAGTTGCCGCAGCCAGTCGGCGTTGTAGTACATCACTTCGAGCGAGCGCTGGGTGGGGAAGCCGAGTCGCTCGCCCTGGAACTGGGGGTTGGCGTCGCTGTCGAGGAAGGTCTGGAAGTAGTCCTTCTTGTCGTCCGCGCTCAGGCCGTAGGTCTTGCTGTTGATGAACGGCGACAGGTCGATGATGGCGCCCTGAGCCCGGTAGAAGGCGGCCTGATTCTGGTACGCCACCGACATCTCGGGCGGCTGCCCGGCCTGAATGGCGGCGCTGACCTTGTTGTAGACATCGGGATAGGAGGCGCCTGCAATCTCGGCCCGAGCGGTGATGCCGTACGGGTTGGTCTTGTTGAACTCGTCGAACATCGACTGCAACAGATCCTGGTCCTTCTGCGGGCGGTTGTGCCAGTAGACGACCTCGACTTTCTTGCCCTTGAGGTCGATCGCATCGACCATCTCGGGAGATGTGGGCGGGTTGCTGGCGGCGACCGGCTTGGCGGCCGTCGCCTGCGCTGCCGGTGGGGCGGCCGTCGCCTGCGCTGCCGGTGGGGCGGCCGTCGCCTGTGCGGCCGGCTTCGCCGGGGCGGCGGTGGCCTGTGGCGCCCCCTGCGGCGCCGACTGCGATGGCGCCTGAGTCGGAGCGCTCGTGCTGCCGGACGGCGACGCGGCCGGCCCGCAGCCGGCTGCCGCCGCCAGCAGCCCTACTCCAAGCGACGCGAACGCTCGCCTCGTCATTCTCTGCATAGTCCTACCTCCAGGCTCGCCCAGCGACACTCGCCGAGCGCTGCCACAATCCGCGCTGCCCATCATCCATCGCGACGCGCCCGGCCGCAAGTACTCCGGCAGAATTCCTCACCCCCCGGCCCCCTCTCCCGCGTGCGGGAGAGGGGCCAGGGGTGAGGGGGTGTCCCGGGGCGAGGACGCTACCCCTTGATACCGACCGACAGCACACCCTCGCGGAAATATCGCTGCGCGAAGAAGTACAGGACGACGGCCGGCGCGATCACCATCGCCGCGAACGCCATCAGCAGGTGGACCTCCGTCCCCTGGCCCATCATGAACTGCTGGAGCCCGACCGGCAGCACCCGCATGCTGCTGTCGCGCGTCACGAGGAGCGGCCACCTGAACTCGTCCCACGCCCAGATGAAGCTCAGCAGGGCAATGGTGAGCAGCGCCGGCTTGCTGAGCGGCAGGACGATCGACGCCAGGAAGCGGAGATGTCCCATACCGTCGAGTTGTGCCGCCTCGAACAATTCGCGCGGAATCTGGAGGAAGAACTGTCGCAGCAGAAAGATGCCGAAGGCGTTCACGAGGAACGGCGCGATCAGGGCCGGGTAGGTGTTGTACAGCTTCAAGTTGAAGATCAGAACCACGCGCGGTACGAGCGTCAGGTCGTCCGGGACCATCATGGTTACAAGAATCAGGATGAAGATCAGGCGCTTGCCCGGTACGTCCATCCGAGCTAGCGCATACGCCGCCAGCGACGACGTGACCAGCGTCCCTAGGACAACGCTCCCCGCAACGATCAGGCTGTTCGCGAGGTATCGGACGAAGAGCGAGGTTCCCCACTGCGCGTCGCGCCCGGTCGCCTGGATGGCGTCCGGGTAGTTCTGCCCCTGGAGCGGCTCGGTCCCAAATGGGGGCCATGGCCAGAGGTTGTTGTTGATGACGCTGCCGTAGGTCTTGAGCGACGTCATCAGCATGTAGAGGAAGGGCGCGAGGGCCAGCAGCGCGGCGCAGGTGAGCACGACGTAGATCGCGACGTGCCCGGCCGAGAACGGCGGTGTCCCCGACGTGCGCCGTGCCTGCCCCACTGTCTCGAACCGCTCGGACAGGGCGCTCGTCATCGGCGCGCCGCCTGTCGGCCGCTCATCAGCGGGTGGTTCCTCAGCGTGTGTCGATCCGTCATCAGTCGTAGACTACCCGCCGGCCGGCGAGCCAGTTCTGGAGCAGGGTCAGGACAAGGATGACGGTGAACAGGATGAACGAGAGCGCGGCGGCGTAACCATAGCGGTTCACCTCGTACATCTGCTTGAAGATCAGGATGCTAGAGGTCGTCGTGGCGTTGACCGGGCCACCCTGGGTCAGCACCCAGATGTGATTGAACGCCTTGAAGGTACCGATCACGGTGACGATCAGCAGGAAGAAGAGGGTGGGCGAAAGGAGCGGGAAGGTGATGTACCGAGTGAGCGCCCAGCCGCGCGCCCCATCCACCTTCGCCGCCTCGTACAGTTCGCTCGGGATGTTGCCGAGGCCGGCCAGCATGATCGTGATGTCGTAGCCGATGAAGACCCAGGTGCTGTACACCGAGACGGCCACGAGGGCTAGTGCTGGCCCTTCCAGGCCCGGCGGCACCTGGATGCCGAGCGCGTTGCCGGCCAGGGCAAACACGCCGGTCGGCTCACCGAGCCAGCGAAGCGGCTGCAAGCCGATGGCCCGTAGAAACGTGTTCAGCAGACCGTTGTCCGGACTGTAGATGTAGCTCCAGACGGCCGCTGACGCGACTGTCGACGTGATGTAGGGCAAGAACAGGACGACTCGGTAGATCTCCCGGCCCCGGATATGCTGGTACAGCAGCACGGCAATCAGGAAGCCGATCGACAACTGAACCGGCACGGTGATGAGCGAGTAGGTGGCAGTCGTCAGGAGAGCGCGCCAGGTAGCCGGATCGTTGACGGCGCGGGTGTAGTTGCCGAGGCCGATGATCTGGGTGCAGCCGAGCCGCCAGTCACAGGCGCTGATGTACATCCCGTAGACGATCGGGAACAACTGGAACAGTCCGAGCAGCAACAGTGCTGGCGCGAGGAAGACGTATCCAAGGCTCACCTCACGCACGCGCCGCAGCGTACGCGCCCTCGACGGCTGCCGCGTGCCAGCCGGCTGAGAACGGGGCGCCGGGGTGGCAGCTTCAGCGTCCGGCCGGCCAGGTGCGGAGAGCGGCTGGGCGGACTGCGCTGCCAGGGAGCGCCAATCAACCGGGCGCTGAGGTGCGCTCGCGGCATCGACGTGCGTCGAAGCTGGCACGCGCCGTCCAGGTTCGTTCAGGGGCACGGATCCTCCGACGCACTCGCCTCAACGGCCGAGCCGCGCCCACCGCGCACCCGATCAGCTACCGCATGTAAGGGGGACACGACGCCAGTGCTCTTTTGGATCGCCCTTCGGGATCGTCTCCGCGCGCAACACGATACCGCCATCACCGCCCGTGCGGCCAGCCCAGGCGAGCCGATCCACGGGCGAGCAGGGGGAAGCACGGTTGTCGGGCGTGATACACCTGAAGCGTCCCGGGCAGGATTTGGCCCGGTTCGCTCGTCCTGCACCCGCTACACTTCTCGATACGGGCCACTGGCCGCACGGCCCGAGCCGAGCGGCCGAACGTCGCGGGGCCGCCCGCCTGGAGGATCGATGGCAACGCCGACGCTCGCGATGCCGGCCGACCGCCGCCTGGCCGAGCTTGGGCAGGACGTGGTGGCTGCGGCCTACCTGCGGGGCCGGTTCGTCCTGCGTTCGGGCCGGAGCAGCGCCTACTACTTCGACAAGTACATGCTGACGACGCGTCCGGCGATTCTCCGACGCGTGGGTGAGGCGCTGGCCGAGATGATCCCGCCTGAGACCGACCGGCTGGCCGGTCCGGAGCTCGGCGCGATCCCGCTGGCGACGGTCGTCTCGCTCCACCTTGGACTGCCATCCGTCTTCGTCCGTAAGCAGGCGAAGGGCTACGGGACAGGCGCGAGCTTCGAGGGGGAGATCTACCCTGGCGAGCGCGTCGTCGTGCTCGAAGATGTGCTGACGACTGGCAGCGAGGCAATCCGGTCGGCCCGTGCCCTCCGCGACTTCGGGGTACACGTCGTCGAGATCATCGGCGTGATCGACCGCGAAGAGGGCGCCGCCGCGAACATTGCCACCGCCGGCTTTCAGTTCCGGTCGCTGTTCACCCGCTCCGGGCTCGGTCTATGACGTCCTCCTACATCCCGCCGACGAGAGAATGGCAGGCGACGTGGCGATAGTATGTCCGGCAATGAGCCGCTTGAACGCGCCATGCGTGCCGATTCGTCGAGCGGCATGACCGGCGACGCCGCGGGCATGGATGCTGGTCCGCCAGCCGCCGCCGAGCGGACCTGGGCGCTTCTGGCGCGGGTCGGGCTGGTGGTGCCCGGCGAGGCGGGGGAGCGCTCGCTCGGGGTGTTCGACGCCCTGGCTGCGCCAGCCGCGGCCGATGCTCTGGCCGGCGCGCTCGCCGAGCGGCTGCGCCCGACTCGTCCCGAGGCCATCGAGGTCTGGCAAGGGCTGAATAGTGCAATCCTCGGGTACGCCGTGGCCCGACACCTCGACGTGCCGGTCATCGTCCTCTCGGACGACGAGGGGCTGGTGACAGCATCGGCGGCAGTCAGACGGGGCGCGCGGGTGGCGTTCGTCGCGCCACTCACGCCAGGCTCGGCTGTGGCCCGGATGGCGGCCGGCTATCTCGAGAGCCGAGGTGTGACGCTGGTGGCGACGGCCGCACTGCTGGCTCAATCTGGTGCCGGCTCGGCGCTCGTGCTGGCTGAGCTACCGGCCGAGTCAGCGTCAACCGAGACGTTACCGCGCCGGCTAGACGGCGATGCAGGAGGCGAAACGCGTGGCAGGTAACCGGACGGGCGAGGGCGAGCAGGCAGGCCTGCTGCCCGAGGATCGGGGCGCCAATGGCAGGGAGCAGAACGCGAGTGGCCGCAGCGAAACTCCGGCGCCCTCGCCCGGCGCAGGCGGCGCGAGCACGCCGACCGACGCAGCGTCGGCGGAGCGGCTCCCCGATCCCGCTCGGCTGGCCGCCGACATCCAGCGGCTGAGCCAGATCGGCGGCGACGGCCGCGCGGAGGTCGATCGCCTCGCCTTCACCCCGGCCGAGCGCGAGGCCCACACGCTCTACGCTGAGTGGCTCCAGAACGCCGGCTTCAGCACGCGGGTAGATGCCTTCGGCAACACCATCGGCGAGCGGCCAGGGAGCCGCGATCTGCCGTTCCTCGCGCTCGGATCGCACCTGGACTCGGTCCCGCGTGGCGGGCGCTTCGATGGCGTGGTCGGCTGCGTCGGCGCACTCGAGGTCGGGCGGCTGCTGCAAGACAGCGGCCTCACGCTCCGGCATCCACTGCGGATCGTCGCGTTCGCGAATGAGGAGGGCGCTCGCTTCGGTGAGGCGTGCCTGGGCAGCAAAGCGGTCGCCGGTATGCTCGACTCGCAGGACGCCGAGCGCCTCCGCGACGCCGAAGGCACGACGCTCGGCGCAGCGATGGAGGCCGTCGGGCTCGACCCTCGACAGATCGAGCAGGCTCGTTGGGCTGACGGCGATGTGGCCGCCTACCTGGAACTGCATATCGAGCAGGGCCGGTTGCTTGAAGCGCAGTCACTCGCCATCGGCATCGTCGACGCCGTCGCAGGCAACACGCGCCTACGGGTGACCGTACGCGGCCGAGCCGACCACTCCGGCGGCACCCCGATGGACTGGCGGCGCGACGCGCTCACCGGCGCGGCCGAGATGGTGCTCACCGTCGAGAGCGTCGCCAACGAGCCGTCCCGCCGAGCGACGGTCGCGACGGTCGGGCGGTTGAACGTGTCCCCGAACAACATCACGACGATCCCTGGCGCCGTCGCGTTCTCGGTAGACGTGCGCGATGTTGACAGCGACCGCCAGCGCGAGACCGCTCGGCGGCTCGTCGAGCTCTTCGAGCAGATCTGCACCCGCCGCGATCTGGACCTGAGCTACGAGGTCGTGTCCGACACCTCGCCCAGCATGCTGCCGCTCTGGCTGCGGCGGCTCACCAAGCAGGTCTGCGTGGATCTGGGACTGCCGCACCGGGTGATGACGAGCGGGGCCGGCCACGATGCCCAGATCCTGGCACGACGGCTCCCGGCCGGGATGCTGTTCGTCCCGAGCCACGAGGGGCTAAGCCACGTGCCGGAGGAGTGGACGAGCGTGGACCACGTTGCGCGGGGCGTGCGGACCCTGTACGCATCGCTGCTGCGCCTCGACCAGTTCCTCGCCGACGAAGTAGGCTGACCCCTTCGAACCGAAGCCCGCTTGCACGTGGGCAGCCGCCAGCCGATCTCCCTCTCGTTATTGCATGTCGAGGGACGGATCGCCCGGGGGGATCTCCAGACGGGTGACGCCGCGCAAGCGGGTGAGCGTCTCGGTCGCCTCGATGACGCCGCGCAACGCCTCGTCCATGCGCTCCTGAAGGACTTCGGGGAGCCGAGAATCGACGCTCATCAGTTCGACGTAGCCCATCGTCAACGCAAGTTGATTGCCGAGATGGTGCTGGAGGTTGCGTGCGGCCACCAATACCGCCATCAGGTGCGCCTCGTTCGCCGCTGACTGGCGCCCATCGGTGACGTCGTAGCGAGCGCAGAGCACGCCGCACGGGCGACCGTCGTGCCCCGGCACCGGGGTGGCTGTGGTGACGACGTGGCGGCGTCCGCCGGAGGCCGGCTCGTCGGCCTCGTCCACGAAGTGCGCGAGCCGCCCGGCCAGGATCCGGCCGAGCGCCGCCTGCCAGCGCACTCGCCGCTCGTCCGGCACGTCGTCGAGGAATCTGCGACGCTGACCGGGGGGCACAGTCGCTCCCGAAGCCTCGATGCCCCGGTGCTGGAGCCGCCCCCAGGCAGCATTGCACTCGCGGTAGCGAAGGTCGCGGTCGAGGAGGCAGGCGGGATGATCCGCGTCTCTGACGAAGGCCCAGCCACTCGGGTCAGCGAGCGCTGGATCGGACGCCTGCGCTCCAGAAGGCGCAGCGGCGGGCAGAGATGAGCCGGGCGGTGCCTCGAAGGCCCGTTCACCGGGCGATAGCGTATCAGACGCATGCGCGTCGTGCGGCGATGCGTCAGTCTGTTGCGTGCCGGATGACGTCGGGGCGGGCGGTGGAGATTCGGCGTCCTCAGGTGATGGCGGCCCGGGTGGCGTCATCGTCTGCATGGGCGGGTGGAGCGCACAGAGCAACCTCGCAGTCATAACGACCGGGAGCGGTGCGACCCGCTGCCTATAATGTAGTACGTGATGATGAGTGAAATCGGGCACCCCACGTCGTGATGGGCGGAGGGGGAGGCGGCGGCTGGTGGTCGTACCTCCGCTACGACGAGCAGCAGGACCGGGCGGCAATCGACCGCACCATCCTACGCCGCGTTGCGGGGTACGCGCGCCCCTACGTCTGGAAGATCGCGGCAATGCTCGCGACGATCGTGGCGATTACCGGGCTGTCACTGGTACCGCCACTGCTGATGCGGGGCTTGATCGACGATGCCTTGCCGAATCGCGACTTCGAGCAACTCAACCTCCTCGCGCTCGGGATGGTGCTCGTCCCACTCCTGAACGGCCTCGTAGGTGTGCTTCAGCGCTATCTCGGATCGCAGATCGGCGAGGGCATTATCTACGACCTTCGCCGCGCACTCTTCACGCACCTCCAACGCCAGTCGCTGCGCTTCTTCACGAACAGCAAGACCGGCGAGTTGATGGCGCGCGTGAACAACGACGTCGTCGGCGCACAACAGGCCATCAACGGCACGCTCGTCGACATCATCTCGAACGTGCTGGCGCTGATCGGGACGCTCTCGATTATGCTGGCGCTCGAATGGCGGCTGACCCTGCTCGGCGTCACGATCCTGCCCCTGTTCATCCTGCCGGCCCGTCGCATTGGCCGGGTGCTGCGGCGCGTGACCCGCGAGGGTATGACCATGAACGCGCGGATGAACGGCATGATGAACGAGACGCTGAACGTCAGCGGCGCGCTCCTCGTCAAATTGTTCGGGCGCGAGCGCGACGAGAGCACCCGGTTCTCCGAGCGCGCGGCGGGCGTCCGTGACATCGGCATCCAGCAGGCGTTGATCGGCCGCTGGTTCTTCCTGGGTCTGGGACTGGTGAGCTCGATCGGGACGGCCGTCGTCTTCTGGGCGGGCGGCTACCTCGTTCTCACCAACGCCCTCACCATCGGAACGGTCGTCGCCTTCGGGGTGTACCTGACCCAGTTGTACGGGCCGCTGGCAGCGCTCACCAACGCCCGGGTGCAGTTGGTCACATCGCTCGTGAGCTTTGAGCGGGTCTTTGAAGTGTTGGATCTGCCGCTCGAGATCGAGGAGCGGACGGGCGCGATCGATCTCGAGACCGTGCGTGGAGATATCCACTTCGAGCATGTCTGGTTCAGCTACCTCGCCGGCGATCCGGCGAGCGGCGGCGTGCCCAGCCTGAAAGCGGTCAGGCGCTTCGGCTCGGAGGACTCAGACGTGCCCCGGAAGGATGCCGCGCAGCCACGAGGCCGTCGTGTTGACGCGGCGGCAGCCCTTGCGTCCGCCGAGGCTGCAAGCGATGGTCAGGCAACAGACGGTCAGTCCGACGGAGCCAACGCCTATGGTGGGGCCAGGGCGCATGATGGGGACGAGGCGCACGGCGACTCGCTACGGGGCGCAGGGACACACCTCCTCGCAACCGCTGAGCGGGACGCTGCCGAGCCAGGCGGGGTTGGGCCTGACCGAGGTGACCGCGCGAGCGGCGCCGTCACGCAGGCCACGGCCGACCGAGCAGGCGGTCGACGCGCGGATGTCGAGCGTCCGGCCCACGAGGCCGACCGGCGCTGGGCGCTCCGCGATGTGAGCTTCGAGGCAAGACCGGGCCAACTGGTCGCGCTGGTCGGCCCGAGCGGTGCCGGCAAGACGACCGTCACCTACCTGTTGCCGCGTCTCTACGATCCGACCGAAGGGCGCGTCCTGCTCGACGGCCACGATTTGCGCGAGTTGACGCTACGCTCGCTCGTCGCGCAGATCGGGATGGTCACCCAGGAGACGCATCTCTTCCACGACACGATCCGAGCGAACCTGCTCTACGCTCACCCAGATGCGACTGATGCACAGATCGTCGCCGCGTGCCGTGCCGCGAACATCCACGACCTCATCATGGCGCTGCCGGACGGTTACGAAACGGTCGTGGGCGAGCGGGGGTACCGGCTCTCGGGCGGCGAGAAGCAGCGGATCGCGATTGCCCGCATTCTCCTCAAAGACCCCTGTATCCTGGTGCTGGACGAGGCGACCGCACACCTGGACTCCCGGTCTGAGGCGGCGATCCAGCAGGCGCTCGAAGAAGTCATGCGCGGGCGAACCAGCCTGGTCATCGCCCATCGCCTGAGCACGATCCTGGCGGCAGATCTGATCCTGGTCATCGACGGCGGCCGGATCGTCGAGCGGGGCACCCACGCCGAACTGGTGCGGCGCGGCGGGCTGTACGCCCGTCTCTACGAGACCCAGTTCCGGGCCGGCCCGATTGCGAAGCCGGCAGTCGGCACCGAGCCTCCGGCCGCCTGATTTCGATCCGTCAGGCGTCGAGCCGGACGCGTCTCCTCCGCGTGGAGGTTGTACCGTTAGCCGATGAGGAGATCGCCAGGCTCCCTGCTCCTGGCAGCGCGGGGGCTGTCAGAAACCGAGCGTCGGCGGTGTTTGATGGATGAACGCCGGACGCACGTCACGCCGAGCCGTTACAACTCCAGGGGGTCCAGATGCTGCATCGGAGAGCACGGTGCTGAGTGTGGTGGAGCCGATGTCATCGTCCGCGGCTCCCGGCGCTCGCTTCGACGACCTGTTCCGGCAGTGCTACCCACGGCTGTTCGGACTGGCAGCGCGGGTGCTCGGCGATCCATCCGAGGCCGACGACCTCGTACAGGAGGCGTTCATTCGCCTCGCCCGAACGACTCAGCCGGCACCGTGTGCGGCTGACGGCGGCGCAGCGGCGAGTCTGAGCGGCCTCGGTGCCGACCTGGATGCAGAGCCAGATGCCGGCGCCCGAAGCGGATCGCTGCTCGATCGGCCGGACGAGGAGGTTGCAGCCTGGCTGCGGCGCGTCGTCCTCAATCTCGGCATGAATCGCCTGCGCGACAGCCGGCGCGCTCGCGAGCGGATCGAACGCGCCGGCCGCCTCGATCCCGAGCTTGGCGACGATCTGGCCGCCGACGAGCGCGATAACCCGGCCCGGACCATCCTCCGCAGAGAGGCGCGTGAGGAGGTGCAGACGGCCCTGGCCTCCCTGCCCGAGCGGCAACGAAGCTGCCTGCTGCTCCGTCACGCCGGCTACTCCTACGCCGAGATCGCCGCGACCCTCGGCATCGCCATCGGATCGGTTGGGGTCTACCTCGCACGTGGCGAGCGTGCATTCCGCGACATCTATCAGGAGCATCATGATGAGCACGACCTGCCCTGAGCCAGGCCAGCTACGGGGCTGGCTCGACGACGAGGCTGGGGGCGAGTCGCCGACCGTTCGGGCACACCTCGACGGCTGCGCTGCCTGCGGCACGACGCTCGCTCGGCTGCGCGCCGATGCGCAGTTTGCCGCACGAGCGCTCGATGCATTGACCGCTCCGTCCCAGTCAGCCAGGCCGACGGAGATGGCGCTCGCACAGGTACGCGGCCGCCTCGTCGATCCGACTGCTGCGCCAGCGCTGGACCTGTCGTCAGCGACGGGCCTACACGCCGCCGCGGCAGCCGCCACGCCAAAGAACGGCCGGGTGGTCGAGTCAGCCGCTGCACTGTTCGCTTCCCCAGCGACGGCACACGGCCGAACTGCTCGCGGGTCGTCTGACTCTTGTGCTCCACTCGGCGCCCGCCCTGGGACCCCGCAACTCTCGCGCCCACTCGACGCGCTGGCGCCGGCCTCATCCCGCGCGACGGCCCCTGATGCTGGCTCGGCCCCTGATGCTGCCTCGGCCCCGCTGGCCAGGCCGTCGTCGACTGCATACCCACCATCGTTCAGGAGCCCTCGTATGATCGCTTCCCTCGCCTTCCAGCGCTGGCGCATGACCCTCGGCGGGCTGGCCGCCGCACTGGCGCTCATCTTCTTCGTCGCCACCCCGCAGGGGCAGGTGGCCGCCGCTGAGTTCCTGGCCCAGTTCCGCAGCCAGCGGCTGGCCGTCGTCACGTTCGATCCAGAGCAGATGCGCCGGGGCGCGCTCGGCAGCTTCGACCGGCTCGGTACGCTCCTGGTGAACGGCCAGGCCGTCACTCCTGGTGACCGCCGTGCGCACGCCGAGGCGAACCGTTCGCGCCAGGTGGGAAGCGTGCAGGAGGCGAGCCGCGAGACCGGGCTGGCCGTCGTTCAGCCGGACCCGGCCACCCTGCCGGCAGGCGTCAACCGGACCCCGACGATCCGGGTCATGCCAGCCCAGCAGAGCCGCCTGACCTTCGACCGCCAGAAGGCCCGCGAGTACTTCGACTCGATCGGGCGGAAGGATCTCTCGCTGCCGGACCGGCTCCAGGGCACGTCGCTGATGGTGGCGGTCCCGCCGGTGGTGATGCTGGAGTACAAGACAGCGGACGGCAAGCCGTCGCTGATGATCGGGCAAACGGGCGAGCTTCAGGTGGGGACCGAGGGCGGGGCGAGCCTCGCCGAGGTGCGTGACTTCCTGCTGGGGCTGCCGAACTTGCCGAAGGGCGTCGCCGACCAACTACGCTCGTTCCAGGACTGGCGCACGACCCTCCCGATCCCCGTTCCGGTCGACAAGGTGGCGTGGCAGGATACGACCATCGCTGGCGCGCCTGGCCTGCTCCTGAACGACAATAGCGGCCTCGGGAGCGCGGCCATCTGGCAGCAGAACGGGCGCATCTACGGCGTTGCCGGACCGATGAAGGCGAACGAGCTCGTCAAGATCGCGAACAGCCTGCGCCCGTGAGCCTCGATGGCGCCGCGGCTACCACGGACCGCCCTCGCCGGCTGTATCCGGCCGGCGAGGCTCAGTTGGCGCCTGATGGCCCTGCCTGCGCGCCTGCCATCGAGGCGCGCGGGCTGCGGAAGGTCTACGGCCGGAAGGTAGCGCTCCATGACCTGACGCTGACCGTGCAGCCCGGCGAGGTGTTCGGCTTCCTGGGGCCGAACGGCGCCGGCAAGACCACGACCATCAAGATTCTGACTGGCCTGGTCACCGCGACGGCCGGCGCAGCCAGCATCTTCGGCCGGCCCGTGAGCGACCGGCTGGCGCGTCAGCGGGTCGGCTACCTGCCGGAGCACTTCCGTTTCCACGACTGGCTCACTGGCGCCGAACTGCTCGACTTCCATGGCCGGCTCGCCGGGCTGACGGTCGATGAGCGGCGCGTGCGGATTCCAGAGGTGCTGCGGCTCGTCGGGTTGGAGGGGCGCGGCGACGAGAAGGTGCGCGGCTACTCGAAGGGGATGACCCAGCGGATCGGACTGGCCCAGGCGGTGCTGCATCGCCCGGATCTGGTGCTCCTCGACGAGCCGAGCTCGGCGCTCGACCCGGTCGGGCGGCGCGAGGTGCGCGACTTGATCCGCCACCTGCGCGCCGACGGTGTCACCGTCTTCCTCAATTCTCACCTGCTCGGCGAGGTCGAGATGATCTGCGACCGGGTCGCCATCGTCGACCGGGGGCGTGTGGTCCGCGAAGGGCCGCTCGCCGAGGTTGTCGGCGGCGTGCCCGAGCTACGCCTGACCCTCGATCGCGCCGACCGGTCGTTGCTGGCGATCCTCGAACGTCACGGAACCGTCGTCGCCATCGAGCCGGCCGGCCCGGAACGCGTCGACGTCCTGCTCACCGTGGACGACGCGGACGTCGCGCCAGCCGTGACCCGTGACGTCGTCGGGGCTGGGGCGGCACTCTACGGACTGGTGCCGAGTCGACGCTCGCTGGAGGACGTTTTCGTCAGTCTGGTGGAGGGCGGCGAGCGATGACAGACCGACTCGTGCGGAGCCAGCTTGGACTGAGGCGAGCGGCATGACAAGCCTCGAAGTGGCTGAGCGGCCCGCCGCGGCGCGGCGCGGCGAGCGCCTGCCAGCCCTGACCATCGCTCGGTTCACGATTCAGGAGGCGGTCAGCCGTCGCCTCGTGCTGGCGGCGTTCGTGTTGAGTCTGATCTTCCTGGGGCTGTTCGCGCTCGGGTTCAGCTTCCTCTACGGCAAGATCGCCGAGAACACCCGCAACGCGTCCCCGGGCAGCTTGCCGCCCATCGTCGCGGCCGGGACGGCCTTGACGGTCCTCGGCCTGTACGCCGTCTACTTCCTGTCGAGCTTCCTGGCGCTCTTCCTGACGGTCGGTGCAATCTCCGGCGAGATCGACTCCGGCACGCTCCACGCCGTGCTGGCCCGCCCGATCCGGCGCGCGGATGTGGTCCTGGGGCGCTGGCTGGCCTACAGCGGCATGATCGGCGTCTACGTCGCGGTGATGGCCGGGACGATCCTGCTACTGGCGGGCTTCATCGCCGGCTATCAAGCGATGGACCCGCTCCGTGCGATCGCGCTGATGGCGCTCGCGGCGATCCTGCTTCTGACGGTAAGCCTGTTCGGCAGCACCCTCCTCTCGACGCTGGCGAACGGCGTGGTGGCGTTCACGCTGTTCGGGCTGGCGTGGCTCGGAGGGATCATGGAGTTCGCCGGCGGCCTCGTCCAAAACGATTCACTGGTGAACCTTGGCATCGCGGTCAGCCTGCTCATCCCGAGCGATGGCCTCTGGAAGGCAGCCTCGTTCTACGCTCAGACGCCGGTCTTCCTGCTGTTTGGCTCGGCCATGAACGTACCGTTCTCGGCGTCATCGCCGCCGACCTGGCCGTTCCTGACCTGGGCGCTGATCTATCCATTCGTCTTCCTGGCGCTGGCCGTCCGAGCCTTCTCCCGCCGCGACCTCTAAACTCCTAAGCTACGCCTCGGGTGTACGCTCGCAACCTCGACGTCGCGATGCCGTCTCCATGCACCGTCGCGCCGCGTTATCTACAATGCGGCGAGCGGCAGCATGCCGGACGAGACGGCCGGCGGTGCGGGGGAAGCGGGCGATGGAGGAACAAAGTCGGCGCGGCGAGCTGAACGAGCGTGTCCGGGATGGGGCTAGCAGGGAGCCTACGCCGGCCGCCACAACGGGCACCGTGGCCGGCACGGTGAAGGTGCTCGCGGCAATCGACCAGTGGCAGCGCGAGTTGCTCGACCTGACACCGCGCAATCGGCTCCTCTTCTTTCGGCCTGGCAGTGGCGCGATCGAGATCGCAGCCCCGGCGCCCGCCGAGATCTTCGACCGCCTGGTAAACGACGGCCGCCGCCAGACGGTCGTGCTCCCCGAGCCGCCCGCGTCTGCCGCCAATCCCGCCGAGCAGGTCACTGCTGACGAGCAGATCGCCCTCGCCAGCGAGCGCCTGACGTTCTCAGTGGACGGTCAGGGTGAGGCCGCAACCGACGGCAAGGGTGAGAGTGCAAGCGTCGGCAAGGCTGGGGCCGCAACCGACGGCGATGGCGGCCTTGCAACCGACGGCGAGCGGTCCACGTGCAGCACGCACTCCGGCCAGGCACAGCCCGCCTCGCCAGACGCCGTGCACGATACGCCGTCCGGCCTCGTCACGCCCGACAGGCCGCTCCGCCGCGACGAAATCCTGGTGGACGGCGCCGAGCGCAAGAAGACCGAGAACCTGCTCTACCGACTGCGGCTCCGCTCCCGCTCGGCGCTCCTCGAACAGGGGGTCCACGTCCTGTACGTCGCGTTCGGCCTCCTCGAGTGGACCGCTTTGGACCCGGATGGGCGCGCCCCAGGCCGGGCCTGGACCACCGGATGGGGCGGTCAGCGGAGCGAGGAGCCGAACCGTGAGGCCGGGCGCGGGCAAGGCAACGGGCAAGGCAACGGGCAAGGCAACGGGCAAGGCCATGAGCCTGACCGAGTGTCGGCCCCCGGACGAACGCAGGGCCAAAGCCGGGTCCTCAGTCCGCTTCTCCTCCTGCCAGTGCGACTCGACCGCGATACTGCCCTCGCGCCCTATCAGATCGTGCCGCTCGACGAGCGCCCAATCCTCAACCCTGCGCTCGCCTACAAACTGGCCAGCGACTTCGGCCTCACGCTCTCCCTGCCCGACGACGATGCCGACCCGAGCCTCGACAGCCTGCTCGCACACCTGGCAGGGCAGATTCCGAACCAGTTGGGCTGGCCGATCCGCCCGGACGTGCTCCTTGGGCTGTTCTCGTTCACGCGGCACGCGCTGTATGCTGACCTCGACGCGCAGCGCGAGCGCCTCGCCGAGCACCCGGTCGTCAGGGCGGTCGCCGGACAGAGCGACCGCCTGAACGATGGGCCGCCGCTCATCGCTCCGGAGCGGCTCGACGAGCACGACGTACCCGACGAGACGTTCCAGGTGCTCGATGCCGACGCCAGCCAGCGTCAGGTGATCGCGGCGGTGAACGACGGCGGTAACCTCGTGGTCCAGGGGCCGCCCGGCACCGGTAAGTCCCAGACGATCGCCAACGTCATCGCCGAAGCACTCGCCCGCGAGAAGAAAGTGCTGTTCGTGAGCGAGAAGATGGCTGCGCTGGAGGTCGTTGCCAGGCGCCTCCACGAGGCCGGTCTCAGTGAGTTCCTGCTGGCAGCCCACGGACAGGCGCTGGACAAGGCAGCCGTCGTGCACGAACTCGCTCGAACGCTCCAGGCGCGCCGCGACGTGTCGCCCGATCGGGGCGCACACGAGCGGGCCGCACTCAGGGTGCAGCGCCGGAAGTTGAACGCCTACGTTCGCGCCCTCCACGACGCCGCCAACCCGCTTGGCATGAACGCGTTCGAGGCGCACGGCAGGCTCGCCCAGTTGGATGATGCGCCGCGCGTCGTCTTCGACATGCCGGACGTCGGCGGCCTCACTCGTGAGCGCCTCTCCACCCTCACCGACCTCGCCCGAAGGCTGGCCCAACTTGGTAGCATCGTCGTCGCGCCCGAACAGCACCCCTGGTACGGCTGTCAACTCGATTGGTACTCACCCCAGGTCCACGCCGAGCTCGACCAGCATCTCGGGCGCCTCACGGACGCCGCCGACGCCCTGGCCCACGTCAACGCCGAGATCCGGTTGGCCTGGGGACTGCCCGATGAGTCCTCCTTCCAGCACGCCGCCTGGCTCCACGGCCTCTTGACGAGACTGCACGGCCGGCCCAATGCGCCGGCGGTGTGGCTGAGCGACCCGGCTCTGTCGGAGATTGTCGTACTCGCCCGTACCTGGACAGAGCGCGCCCGAGTTGCCGGCGAACGCCGGACCCGGCTCCTGGCGCACGCCACCCCCGCCATGCTCGAGCTCGACCTCGACGCGCTCGGAGCGACGCTTCAGGAGGGCGGCGCACCCTACGCCGAGCGTGTGCGAGGGGCGGCCTCAGCGGGCGTCCACGCTGGCGCCGGGCCAGCATCTCCCAACCCTTCCGCTGCTAGTCGCATTTCCGCCGACCGCGCGCTTGCCGAGCGAGAGCGTATCGAGCGGACCATTGCTCGCTCCAACGTGGCGCTGGCGAACGTCACCCGGGTGGCCGCCGAGCTGGCGCCGCTCCTGGGGCTTTCCATGCCGATCTGCATGACGGAGGTTCGCCACACCCTCGAAGCCGCCCGACTCGTGCTGCTCGACCCGCGTCCCGGCCGCGACTGGTTCGATTCCGGCCGCCTCGGACTGCTCGACGAGTTAGCCGCACGCGCCGCCGGCCATCGCCAGACGTGCAATGCCGAGCGCGCGGCGCTCACGGAGCGTTTCGACGAGAGGCTAGGCGACGCGATCACCCCGGAGCTTGTGGACCGCTTCGAGTCGAAGTACGGATCGGGGCTGCGCTGGCTGCGGCCCGCCTACTACGCCGACATGGGCAGCCTGCGCGCGCATGTGCGCGCAGGCTGCCTCTCGCATGACGAGGCCGTCGAGGCGCTCGGCCGTTGGCGGACACTGCGTGCCGCCGAGGACTGGTTGGAAGCGCATCGCACCGAGCTTGCGGGCGCATTCGGCGTGCACTATCGCGGGGCCGCGACCGACTGGGAGGCCGTTCGGGCATCGATTGGCGTCATCCGCGCGCTCGGGCGACTGCTCGGGGGCGTCTCCTGGCATGCGCCGCTCGTGCAACGGCTGCTTGGCGCAGACGGTGGACCGGCAGTCCTCGCTACTCCGACTCGCGCCCTGGAGGCCGCGCTCGCCGAGATCGAGCGGGCGCTCGCCGCACTGGCAACGGTCGTGAGCCTGGATAACCTGCCGCTCGGGCCGCGCCCGCTCGACGAGCAGCCGCTGGCCGACCTCGCCACCTGGCTGCGCTGGTGGCGCGACGGGCTGGGGCGACTCTGGTCGGCGGCCGACGCCGTGAACGCCGTTCGCCGCGAGCCGACGACCTCGGTCGCCGCGCTGCTCGCGGACGTGGACGACGCCCGCGCCATCCGCGGCTTCGACGCCGCGTTGGCCGGCGCATCTTCCGATCTGGCTATGCGCCTCGGGCCGCTCTTCCGGGGTCCGGCGACGGATTGGAAGGCCACGCTCGCAGCCGCCGAATGGGCCGAGCGGCTGCGCTTCCTGTTCGATGGACGTGTGCCGCGTGATTTTCTCCGAGTGTACGAGCAGGCCCAGGGGGCGCGCGAACAGGTCCAGGGGGTGCGCGAACAGGTCCAGGCTGACGGCACTGGTCCGGATGCCGGAGCGCAGAAGGCCGTCCTCGAGCTGAAGCTGCGGGCACTTCACACGGAGATCGAAGCGCTCCGACCCCGCTTCACCGAGGACCACTTCCGCATCGGCTCGCACGAGCCGCGCGCTGCCACGCTCCGGGCGCTTGCTACCTGGGCCAGGGCGCGCCAGGCCGCTCTACCGCGTTTGCAGGAGTGGACGGACTATCGCCAGACCGTCGACGCTGCGGCACACGCCGGCCTTGGCGGCTTCGTGGACGGCCTGATTCGCGAGGCGCCCTCAGCCGAGTGCTGGGTACGCGCTTTCGAGCGTCAGGTGTGGATCCTCTGGCTGACCTGGCGCTACGAGCATACCCCCGAGCTCAGTCACTTCCGCCGTGAGCATCACGAGACCGTCGCTGCGGATTTCCGCGCGCTCGACCGGGCGCTCTGGAAGGATGCTGCCTGCCGCATCGCGGCCCGGCTCGTCGCCCGCCGGCCTCCTCCCGAGGCGAGCGGCTACCCACGCTCGGAAGTCGCGCTGCTCCTGCGCGAAGCGAGCAAGAAGCGCCGATTCCGCCCACTCCGGCAACTGTTCGCCAGCGTGCCGAACCTGCTGCCGGCCCTCAAGCCGTGCCTGCTGATGAGCCCGCTCTCGGTCGCCCAACTGCTTGGCGAATCCGCGATGACCTTCGACCTCGTCGTCTTCGACGAAGCGAGCCAGATTCGTCCGTCCGACGCCATCGGCGCAATCGGGCGGGGACGGCAGACTGTCGTCGTGGGAGACCAGAAGCAGCTTCCGCCGACGCGCTTCTTCGATGCGACGCTCGCGCTTGCTGATGATGAGGCCGAGGAGCCGCCCGAGAGCATCCTCGATGCGTGCGTCGGCGCCGGACTACGGCAGTGCTCGCTCCTCTGGCACTACCGCAGCCGCCACGAGCACCTGATCGCCTACTCGAACGTCGCCTTCTACGACCGCCGATTGCGAACCTTCCCCAGCCCGGCCGCCGACGAGCCCGCGGTCCGCTTCGTCCGCGTCGCGGATAGCGTCTACGAGCGGGGCGGTGCCGCCCACAACCGGCGTGAAGCCGCTGTCGTTTGCGACCTCGCCATCGAGTACGCCGAGCGCAACCCCAAGCACTCTCTCGGTGTCATCGCCTTCTCCGAGGCCCAGATGCTGGCGATTCAGACCGAGATCGACGCCCGCAAGCGCGCCCGCCCCGACCTCGAAGCGCTGCTCTCAGAGCAGGGGGCGGATGGGTTCTTCGTCAAGAATCTGGAGAACGTCCAAGGCGACGAGCGCGACGCCATCATCTTCTCGGTGGGCTACGGACCGGATCAGGCCGGCCGGATGACGATGAACTTCGGCCCCCTCAACACGACCGGCGGCGAACGCCGTCTGAACGTCGCCATCACCCGCGCCCGCGAGCGCGTGATGGTGGTCGCATCGTTCCATCCCAGCGATATCGACCTGAGCCGAACGTCGGCCGAGGGGGTGAGGCATCTCCGGCGCTACCTGGAGTTTGCCGAGCGCGGCCCGGTTGCGCTGGCGTACGGCTCGACCGGCGAAGGCGGCACGGCCGAGTCACCGTTCGAGCAGGCGGTTCTCCAGGCGCTGAGGGCGCGTGGGCTGCATGTCGTGCCACAGGTGGGCGTGGGTTCGTATCGCATCGACCTGGGCATCAAAGACGAGGAGACGGGGCGCTACCTGCTCGGAGTCGAGTGCGACGGCCGCACCTACCACTCCTCAGCGACGGCCCGCGACCGCGATCGCCTGCGCCAGGAAGTGCTGGAAGGGCTGGGCTGGAGGATTCACCGTATCTGGTCCACCGACTGGCTGCGCGCCCCGGCCGACGAGGTCGGGCGCATCCTGGAGGTCCTCGACGAGGCCCGGCTGGAGCAGGCGCGCCGTCACGGTCAGGTGGACCTGGAGCCGCTTCGGACGCTCAAGCCGGACGATCGCCCGGCGCAAGGTCGGACCCGCTCGGATACGGTGCCGCGCGCCGTTGCGTCAACTAGCCCGGTCCGAAGCGTCTCGACGCGCCTGCCAACCGACCCACCCCCCGCTCCGGGTGTCGAGGCGGCACAAGTCACGGCCCCCGGCGCTCCACATGCCGCGCTTTCGAGTACCACCCCACCCGGGGACTCCATCCCGAGCGCGACTGCCCCGAACGCGGCCGCGCCAGGCAGCACTGTCACTGTTCCCGACGCTACGAACGCGACGGAGTCGAACCCTGTCGCGGCAACGGAGTCGAACCCTGTCGCGGTAACGGAGTCGAACCCTGTCGCGGCAACGGAGTCGAACCCTGTCGCGGCAACGGAGTCGAACCCTGCCGCGGCAGTGGATACGCCATCGGCCGCCTCCGTGCCGCCGGTCGCCTCCACGCCGCTGCCGCCAATTGCGCGTCCGTATCAGCACGCCAGTCTGCCCGTACTCGGCCTGAGCCACGACCTCCATACGGCGACGACGGCTGAGGTCTTGCCGCTTGTGGTGCACTGCGTGACCGTCGAGGGGCCGGTCCATCAGCAGCGAGTCTTCCGTGCTGTCGCGGCAAGCTACCGTCTGAAGCAGGTCGGGCGACGCATCCAGGAACGGCTCGAGAACGTGGTGGCGGCCGGCGTGCGGCGCGGCATCATCCGACAGGACGGGGCGTTCCTGTGGCCCGCCGAGCAGCGGCCGATCGTCGTCCGGGGTAGGGATTCGATGGGAGAGGCGCGGTCAATCGAAGAGATCGCGCCCCAGGAGCTGGCGGCCGCCGCCGAGCAGATCCTGGGGCGAGCGTTCTCCCTCGCGGCCGAGGATCTGGTGATCGCCATTGCCCGTGCACTTGGCTACGAGCGCACGGGCACGCGCGTGCGCGCGGCGGTCCAGTCAACACTTGTCGAGATGCTCGCGTCGAACACGCTCGTGAATGTCGGCGGGCAGGTGCGCCGCGCGGAGTGACGAAGACTAGAGTATCGACTCTTGCTCGACGGGCATCCTGACTGCGGGGGCGGCCCCGGCCCGCGCGGACATGCGAGGCGCCGCGGGGTGAGGCGGTGCGGCGGCCGTGAGAATTGCGCGCGGCCGCCGGACGTGCCTACAGTGTCCGTATGCGGCTTGCGACATGCGGCTGACCATCCTCGGCGCCGGCGCGTCTCACGGGACGCCGGTTATCGCCTGCGCCTGCCCGACCTGTACGTCCGACGACCCCCGCAACTGGCGCACCCGTGCCTCCGCACTCGTCGAGGTCGCCGACCGTGCCTTCTTGATCGACACCGCGCCGGAGCTACGCCTGCAAGCGGTCCGCGAGGGCGTCTGCCGGGTCGACGCCGTTCTGTACACCCACTACCACGCCGACCACGTCCACGGTATCGACGACCTCAAGGCGTTCAATGCGGTGCTCGGCGGGCCGCTCCCCTGCTTCGGCAACCCGGATACCGAAGAGGTACTCCGTCAGCGCTTCGACTACGCTTTCGCCGGCACCCCCTGGGTGGGGGCGATTCCCCATCTGACCTTCGAGTCAGTCGAGGCGCCGTTCGATCTGCTCGGCGTCCGCGTCGTACCGGTCGCGCTCCAACACGGGCGGATCGTCGCGACCGGCTGGCGGATCGGATCGCTCGCTTACCTGACCGACACGAACGGCATCCCGCCGCGCTCGATGGACCTGCTCCACGATCTCGACCTGCTGGTGGTCGACGGCCTGCGCCCTCGCCCTCACCCAACGCACCTCTCGGTTGGCGAGGCGTGCGCCGTCGCCGCTGAGCTTCGGCCCCGCCGGACGTTGCTGACGCATATGAACCACGACGTCGAGTATCACGCCGTGAATGCCACTCTGCCACCCGGCGTCGAGCTTGCGTATGACGGCCTCAGCGTAGCATTGCCAGATCCGTAGCCCGACCGGTCTCGTTAACGAACGCCTGGGGGCGCCTCGCCAGTCGCTCGATTCAGCGGATCCAACTGTCCGACACTCAGCACCCACTCGCGGAGGTCGCGCGGAACCTCGGCGACGGCGTGCCGGCCGCGGCCCTGGCGAGGGAGTGCCTGTCAGATGCGCATCATCAGCCCTCGGAGCACTGAGCCCGCCAGATCCGCTCACACGCGCACGGGCGGGCCGGTGCGGGCGGCCGGCGCCAGTTGTTGAGCGCGGCGCGCACGAACGCGACTGGGGCGGCGACAGCGTATTCCGTAGAATGGGCAGCGGGCGAAAGCAGCAGCAACAGGGTGATGGGAGGTGTATCAGCGCCATGCTGAGCTTCCTCGTACTGGGAGGTGGGATCGGGTTCGTAGCTGGGGTCAGCCCGGGACCGGTCCTGACTCTCGTAGTGGCCGAGACGCTTGGCGGCGGCTGGCGGCGCGGTGCGGCAGTAGCGGCCGGCCCCTTGCTTGCCGACGGTCCAATCGTGGTGCTCGCCTTCCTCGTGATGTCGAATCTTCCACCCGAGGTGGTTCGCGGTGTCTCGCTGCTCGGTGGGGCCTTCCTGCTCTACCTGGCGATCAGTACCTTCCTGAACGGCCGTCAGGCTCGGCTGGCGAAGGGAGAGCGCCTACCGGCTCGGGGCGGGCTGCTGAAGGGACTGCTGGCACGGGTGCTGAGCCCCAATCCGTACTTGTTCTGGTTCCTCGTCGGTGCGCCGCTGCTCGTTCAGGCAGCGCAGGAGCACTGGCTGGCGGCACCGGCCTTCCTGGTCGGGTACTACAGCACGATCATCGGCTCGAACGTGGTGCTGGCGCTGGCCGTCTATCGCTGGATGGGCCTGTTCTCCGAGCGAGTCTATCGGGGCGTCCTGCTGGTGGGTGCCGTCATCCTCGGCGCATATGGTGTTGGCCTGCTGGGCCGGGGCGTCGCCGCCGAGCGCTGAAACCGGGGTGTCGCCGCCGAGCGCTGAAATCAGGCGCGCGGCCTCGGGGTCGAACGACGGTACGCGAATGTCGGCGCCGAGTCGAGCGCGCTCACGCACCGCCCTGGCGCCCGACCGGCCAGCAGCGGCAGGGGTCGTGCGGATGCTTCCCCGCACAACTGAAGCGGGTGAGAGCATCGGGAGCGAAGGCACGACTCCTGCCGCCCTGTGACGGGATCGCAAGTGAGCGCGTGATCCGTCGAACAGGTGTGCGACGTACAATCTGGTCAGCGGGCAACATGCGCCTGTGAGATACTGGCAGGCGCCGCGCCGCTGCCATTCGGAGGGCCGACGGGTGGTCGAGGATCTGACGTCGATTCAGGAGCGGGTCGCAGAACTACGGCGGCAGATCGCCTACCACAACCACCGCTATTACATCCTCGACGATCCCGAGGTTGCGGATGCCGAGTACGACGCCCTGATGCGCGAGCTCCGGGCGCTCGAAGAGGCGCACCCGGAGTTTCAGGATCCCAACTCGCCGACTCAGCGCGTCGGCGGTGCGCCCGTCGAGGGGTTCGCCACCGTCGAGCACGTTGTCCCGATGCTGAGCCTGGCGAACGCCTTCTCGGAAGAGGAGCTACGCGCCTGGTACGCCCGCGCGACCCGGCTGCTCGGCCGCGAGATCACCGACTTCGTGCTGGAGCCCAAGATGGATGGGCTAGCCGTCACCTTGATCTACAAGGACGGCCGGCTCTCGGTGGGTGCGACGCGCGGCGACGGCTTGCGCGGCGACGACGTCACGGCCAACATCCGCACCATCCGCAGCGTGCCGCTCACCCTCTCCGACACCCCGCCGCCGCTGATCGAGGTGCGCGGCGAGGTCTACCTGACGCGTGCCGCGTTCGATCGGATTAACGACGAGCGCGCGTCGGCCGGCCAGTCCCTCTTCATGAACCCCCGTAACTGTGCGGCCGGCTCGCTCCGCCAGCTCGACCCACGCATCACGGCGACCCGCCCGCTCGACATCCTCCTCTACGCGCTCGGTCTGATCTCCGAGGACGAGCCGCGCACCCAGTGGGACGCGCTCGAGCGGTTCCGCGAGCTTGGACTGAGGACGAATCCGCTCAACGATCGTGCCGACACGATCGACGAGGTCGTGGCGAAGATTGCAACCTGGGGTGACCGCCGCGAGACGCTGGCGTACGACATCGACGGCGTGGTCGTGAAGATCAACGATCTCGCCATCCAGCAGGAGCTTGGGTCGGTCGGGCGGGAGCCACGCTGGGCCATCGCCTTCAAGTTTCCGCCAACTCAGGCGACGACGCTCCTGAAGGACATCGGCATCAATATCGGGCGTACTGGCAGCCTCAACCCCTACGCCATCCTCGAGCCGGTCCAGATCGCCGGGGTGACCGTCAAGCTCGCCACCCTTCACAACGAGGACGACATCCGGCGTAAGGACATCCGCATCGGCGACACGGTCATCGTCCAGCGGGCCGGCGAGGTAATCCCGCAGGTGATCGGTCCGATCCTGAGCAAGCGCCCGCCGGGTGCCCAGCCGTACAAGCTGCCCACCACCTGCCCGGTCTGCCATTCACCGGTGGTCCGGCCGGAGGGCGAGGCGATGTCGTACTGCTCGGGCGGGCTGCTCGTCTGCCCGGCCCAGCGCTGGCGGTGGCTGGAGCTGTACGTCTCGCGCGGGGCGATGGACATCGACCGGGTCGGCGAAAAGCTCCTGGGCGTGCTCCTCCAGCACGGGCTGGTCAACGATCCGGCCGACCTTTACAAGCTCACAAAGGAGCAGCTCGCCAATCTGGATCGGATGGGCGAGAAGAGCGCTCAGAACGTCCTCACCTCGATCGAGGCAAGCAAGAACCGGCCGCTCTACCGTCTGATCTGGGGGCTGAGCATCCGGCACGTCGGCGAGAAGGGGGCGCAGTTGTTGGCCGCGCACTTCGGCTCGATGGACGCACTGATGCAGGCGACCGAGGCGGACATCAGCGCGATCGAGGGCATCGGGCCGACGATTGCCCGGAGCGTGGTGGAGTACTTCGCGAACCCCCAATACCGCAACGTGGTGGAGCGGCTGCGAGCGGCTGGCGTGCGGTTCGTAGACGAGCCGTCGGCGTCGACCGAAGCCGCCGATGGCCCGCTCTTTGGAATGACGTTCGTGGTGACGGGCCGTCTCCAGCGCACGACGCGCCCTCGGATCGAGGCCCGGATTCGCTCGCTTGGCGGGATCGTCGCCGACAGTGTGACGAAGAAGACGACCCATCTCGTCGTCGGTGAGGATGCCGGGTCGAAGCTCGCACGGGCGCAGAAGCTTGGCACCACGATCCTGACCGAGGACGAGTTCGAGGCGCTCGCCACCGTCGACACCAGGCCGACTCCTGCCGCTACCGCGCAGGACCTGCCGCTCGACGACGCTACCGAGTTGCTGCCCATGTCCGATGAGTGAGCCGAGCGCCACCGCGCGACCCGGCCTGCCCTTCCGTCCGCCCCTCCGATAGAAGCAAGCACGATCCGGTTCCTGAGCGGCGCGACGAACCGTCCACGGAACCGGCGTGTCAGATGGCGCGGCATTGGTTGGCACGCATCTCTGTCATCGTCCAATCTGCGTACTGCCACCAACGTCAGGCGGGTCGTCGAGCCTGGTTGGGGACGTCCCGTCGAGCCTGGTTGGGGACGTCCCGCTAATCTGGAAAGGGGCATCCCGCTGGACTCGACGGCCTGAACGTGCCATCCTCCCCCCGACCACGGATGCCTCAACGGGCCCTGCCGCCCGTCCCAGACGTGAGGCGTCGAGGATCGGTCACAGGGAGGCGGTCGTGAAGATCGACGCGGTACGCGCCTTTCAGGTCACGGGGCCGGCGGACCTGCCGGAGATCGAAGCGCGGACGTCACGGATGCTGGACGTCTACCCGGAGTACTTCAAGGAGGGGCCGGAGCCGCGCGCACCGGGTGCGCCGTTGACTCAGACCTACATCGAGATCGGCACCGACGAGGGCGTGACCGGCCTGTTCGGGCCGCTCTTCGAAGAGACGGCGATTCTCGTCCTGAAGAAGCTCCGCCCCTGGCTGCTCGGACAGGATCCGTTGGCCGGCGAGCGCCTCTGGGACATCCTTTACCGTCAGGACCGCCACTCGCACGCCGGCTACGAGATGATGGCGATCAGCGCTGCCGACAACGCCCTCTGGGATCTCCGGGGCAAGGCGTACGGGCAGCCAGTCCACCGCCTACTCGGCGGCCCGACCCGCGACCGGGTGGACTGCTACGCCTCGTTGCTCGGGCACGATCGGTCGGCGGAGCGGGTCCGCGAGATCGCTCAGGCGGCAGTCGAGCAAGGGTACAAGGCCCAGAAGTGGTTCTTCCAGTACGGGCCGTCACACGGCCTGGAGGGCATGGACCAGAACGTCGCGATGGTCCGCACCGTACGCGAGGCGGTCGGCCCGAAGATCGAGGTGCTGTTGGACTGCGGCCGAAGCTGGGACGCCAGCTACGCGATCCGGCTGGCCGAGCGCGTCGCCGAGTTCCGGCCGCGCTGGATCGAGGAGCCGGTCCCGCCCGCCCGGGTCAGCGACATGACCCACATTCGGCGCTCGACACGCATTCCCATCGCCACCGGCGAGCACGCCTACACCCGCTGGGGCATCCTTCACCTGCTCCAGGCCGAGGCCATTGACGTCATCCAGGCCGATCCAGACTGGTGCGGCGGGATCAGCGAGTTGGTCAAGATCTGCGCGCTCGGCTCGACATTCGGGGTCCAGATCGTGCCGCACGGCCATTCGATCAACGCAGCCGTACAGGTGATCGCCGCCCAGTCGCCGGAGTTCTGCCCGATGGCCGAGTTCATCTGGAAGACTCAGCCGATGAAGCAATGGTTCCACAAGGACTATGTGGAGCCCGAGCGAGGCGCCATCGTGCTGTCGTCGCGGCCTGGCCTTGGCGTCGAGCTCGACGAGTCGAAGATCGAGACGCGCGTGGAACTGTGACGAGCCGAGCATAGCGAGGGGTGGGTGGCGAGGGGCGTTCCTCGCCACCCACCCCTTACCACTTACCCCTTGACCGAACCGATCATGATGCCCTTCTCGAAGTGGCGCTGGAGCGCGAAGTACACGACCAGCGTCGGGATGAACGAGATCACCACCCCAGCAAACAGGATCGAGTATTCGCTGAGGTACTGGCCCTGGAACACGATCAGCCCGAGCGGGATCGTTCGCATCGCCTGATCGCGCAGCACCAGCAGCGGCACCAGGAAGGCGTTCCAGGAGTCCATGAAGGCGAAGATCGCCAGCCCAAGCAAGGCGCCGTGTGAGAGCGGCAGCATGATGTGCCAGTACACGCCGAAGTTGTTGCAGCCGTCGATGCGGGCGGCATCCTCGAGCTCGTTCGGCAAGCTGCGGAAGAACGACCGCATCAGGAACGACGCCATCGGCATGTGGGACGCGACGGTCGGGAGCACGACGCCCCAGTACGAGTCCACGAGCCCGACGTTGTAGATCATGTGGAACAGCGGGATCATGATCGAGTTCGTCGAGATCGCGAGGCTCGCCAGGAAGACGTAGAACAGCATCGTGCTGCCCCAGAACTTCAGCCGGGCGAAGGCGAAGCCGGCCAGCGACCCGCAGGCAAGGATCAAGAGGGTTGTCGGGATGGCGATCCCAAGACTGTTGAAGAAGTACGTCCCAAACTGCCCCTCAACCCAGGCACGGACGAAGTTGTCATAGCGCCAGACTTTTGGCAGCGCAAATGGCGATTGAAAGATCTCGGCGTTGCTCTTGAAGCTCCCGACGATCACCCAGATGAACGGGACGACTGCCATTAGCATCGCCAGCGTGAGCACGGCGAAGAGCACGATCTGCCCCATGTTGCGCCGGAGCGATGCTCCGGCCGACGTCCTGCCGGCAGCGGCCGGACCTGGCCGGGCTACCTCCATTCGGGCGGCCATTATTCCCCCCTCTCCCGCAGCCAGATGAAGGTGGCCGAGACGATCAGCGCGATTAGGGCTAGCCCCACCGAGAGCGCCGACGCGTAGCCATATCTCGCTTCGAGGAAGCCCTTGTCATAGATGTACGTCGAAAGCACCTCGGTCGCGAAGTTCGGGCCGCCGCCGGTCATGATATAGATGAAGGTGAAGGTGGCGAGAGCGCCGGCAATCGCCAGCGACACGAGCAGGGTGATGGCGTTGCGCAGGCCGGGGATCGTCACGTGGCGGACGAGATGGCCCCAATTCGCGCCGTCCAGCCGGGCAGCCTCGTAGAGGGCTGGATCGATGCCCTGGATCGCAGCCAGGAACACCACGAACGCGAACCCGTAGCTGTGCCAGGAGTTGGCCAGCGCGACGGCCGGCAGCGCGTACTGCGAATCGCCGAGCCAGGCGTGCGTGAGCTGGCTGAGGCCGAGAGCGCGGAACGTCGTGTTCACCACCCCGATGTTCGGCGCGTAGATCTGCTTCCACATCACCGCGACGACGGCCGCCGAGAGCACGTACGGCGTGAACAGGGCGACTCGGAAGAAGGTCCGGCCGCGCGTCACTTCCGAGACCAGGATGGCGAGCAACAGCGCCACGATCAGCGGCAGGGTGATGTCGATGGCCATGAATGCCAGCGTCTGCCGGAAGGCTCGCCAGAAGGACAGATCGTGCAGCGCCTCGGCGTAGTTGCTCAGGCCGATGAAGTTCGGCTGGCTGACGCCGTTCCAGTCCGTGAGGCCGTACCAGAACGTCTCGAGGTACGGGATGAGGCGGAAGGCGATATAGAACAGGAGCGCCGGCAGCAGGAACAGGTACGCTGAAGGTTGAGCCCGCCTGAGAACCCGGCGCAACCGTTGCGTAGCCGGCTGCGCGTGGACGGCCGATGCCGAAGCGGCCATGAGGACTCCCCTGAGATATGGATCGAGCACGGTAGGGGTCGAGCACGGTAGGGGTCGAGTCAGCCGTGGGTCAACGGGCGGTCGCGCCTGACGGCCGCCGAGGCGGAGACCGCCGAGCAGGCAGGCGGCTGACCGAGCCAACGCCTGAGGAGGGGGGTCGGAGAGGCCGGCGTCTGGGTGGACGTCGGCCTCGCGATGCACGTCCCTCGGTCAGTAACAGGTGCCAGCCCCGCTGTGGAGCGAGGCTGTAGACGGTCAGGCGATCCAGCGTTGGCCCGGCTTCTTCTTGTCCTCTTCCCACTTCTTGGCGAGCGTGGCGACGAACTCCTTGGGGGTCACCTCGCCGGCCGCCAGCCCCTGGCCGGCCTGCTCCTCGTAGTCGACCATGTCGCCCGGCCAGAGCTTGTTGGTCTGGAGCCCGATGTCACGGTTCTGGGACAGGCTCTCGATGAGGTACTTGTCGTCTTCGCGAAGCTCAACGCCGTCGTACTTGAAGGGCATGCAGGGGATGAAGCCGAGCGCCTTCAGGGTGCCCTTGTTGTAGTCGTCGTCGAGCCCCATGCTGTATTCGATCACCTTGACGGCGGCTTCCGTATCCTTGGTCTTGGCGTTGATGGCGAACGCCGATCCGACCCCGCCGACGGTCGTCCATTTGAGCGACTTGTTGATCGGCGGGATGTCCATGTAGCCCCAGTCGAGGTCCGGGAAGTCCTTGAGCTGAGCCTTGTAGCGCTTGGCGTTGAAGGTTCCAGTGATCCAGAAGATGTTGCGGCCAGCCGCGAAGTCCGGCGTCGCGGCGTCGGTCACCAGGGTGTTCGCGAGCTTGCCGTCAGCCCAGCCCTTCGAGAAGATCGCGGTCGCCCGTTCGACGGCTTCGAGCATCTCCGGTGAGTCGAACTTCGCATCGCCGAAGAGGATGTCGCGGACCTGCTGAGGCGTGGCGACGGCGAACAGGTGGATCATGATCGAGCGACGGATGTTCGTGGCTTTGTCGTTGTCGGCCGCGAACGGGACCAGACCGGCCTTCTTGGCCTTGTCGGCGGCGGCTTCGACGTCCTCGTACGTCTTCGGGATGTCGATGCCGAGTTTGGCAAGGGCAGTCTTGTTGTAGTACATGCCATGGGTCTGGGCCTCCCACGGCACCTCCCAGGTCTTGCCACCGATCTTGGACCACGTCCGCGCCCAATCGAAGATCGGCCACTTGTGCCCGTCGTAGTATTCGTCGAGCGGCAGGATGTAGTTCCCTTCGACGAGCGACTTTCGCATCGCGAAGTCGCCCTCGGTCTGGGTCACGTCCGGCCCGGAACTGGTCGAAAAAGCTGGGATGACGACTTTCTTCAGATCCGCCTGAAGCGTGCGAGCGACCGTGATGCCAGGGTTCTTCTTCTGGAAGTCCGCAACCTGTTCGTCGCGGAGCTTCTCCTCGTAGGGGAGCTTCCCCTCCCACCACATCGAGATGGTTCGGGCACCGCTCTTGGCCGCTGGCGCGCTCGCCGACTGACCGGACGCAGCCTGAGCGGCCGACGGCGGTGCTGGCGGTGCGGCTGGCTTCGCCGCGCTCTGGGCTGGCTTTGCTGCGCTCTCAGCCGGCTTCGGGGCGCTATCCGGAGCCTTGCCGGGCGCTGGCGGCGGTGCGGCCGGCGCGCTCGACTGCGAGCACGCGGCGGTGAACAGCGCAACCGCCGAGAGGCCAAACGCTCCGGCCCGGACCACGAAGCGACGCCGTGTCATCCGTCCAGTTCCAGCCGCAGCCTCAATTCGATCGTGACGCCGCGATTCGGTCATGACCCCCTCCAAGAGGCATCCTCTACGAGGTTCGACAGCGCGCACAGTGCGGGCGGATGCGTCTACGCCAGGATCTTCCTCCGAGACAGTCCCGCTCCGCCGGTGGCCGAACGTGAGCGCCGCTCCAACGCAGAGCGGCGAAGATGAGCCGAGGAGACGACGAGCGCAAACATAGCGGCAGCCTGAACGTCACACATCCAGACCGAAGAAGTCACGTACCGACGTGACAGGTATCGAGAGCGCATCGATGCTCCCTGTGTAGGGGCCGGACCATCGACCCCGGAGACGTCGGCGCGGACGGTGTCGCACCCAGACCGCCGGCAGTGTAGCAGAGCCTTCGAGGGGTCGTCATGACGCGCCGGCCACGCCGGGAACGACATGAGCGTGCCGCCCAACTGGCATGCCGCGGGTGCGGGCGTACGAGCGGTGCGGGCGTACGAGCGGTGCGGGCGTACGAGCGGTGAAGCCGAGAGCAGGTGAGGGGTGGCGCAAGGCGGGGGACTAGCGGCCCAGGCTGAACCCCTCGGGCCGAGCGAAGCCATTCTGGTCGGCGATCAGCCGCTCGAGCATGCGTTGGGCGACGTGGTAGCCGGGCTGCTCGTGCAACGCCTTCCGAAAGCAGGCAATCGCGAGCTTCCGCTCGCCCCGCATGGCGTAGATTCGGCCGAGATTCGCCCAGGGGTAGGCGCGGGCCTGGTACCGTTCCGCTCGAATTGCCCGCTCGAGCCAGGGGATCGCGCCGTCGTAGTCGCCTTGCTGGATCAGGTACGCCCCGATGTCGTTGTACGGGTTGCCATAGGTCGGATCGACCTCAATGGCGCGCTCGCACTCGGCGATAGCATCGACAATCCGCCCCTGAAAGCTGTAGGCCCAGCCTCGAAAGGTGTATGCCTCGGCGGTCGGGAACAGGTCGATCGAGCGGGTGTACAAGGCGATAGCGGCGTCGACTCGGCGCGCCTCCAGCATGCGGGTGCCATCGGCCCACAGCCGAAGCGCTTCCTCGCGCCGCGCGTCGTCCATCACGGCCGCATCCACGGGGGTACGCTATCTCGCATCATGGTTGCGCGACGATCACCGGGGGCGCCAGCTCGGATGGCAGCCCGATCCCTTCAGCCGGGAAGGGTACCATGCCGATCCCGCACGCCCGACCTCGATCACCGGGGTGGCCCTACGCCCCGGAGAAGGGCTGGGGAGCTCCGGTCTGGGCTGGACGTTGAGCAGAGCTCGCCCTGATAGCGGGCGAGCGTTGTTAGCGGGCGAGCGTTGTTAGCGGGCGAGCGTTGTTAGCGGGCGAGCGCTGTTAGCGGGCGAGCGCCGGGCTCGCTTCGATGGCGCGATTGCGACCTTCGGCTTTCGCGCGGTAGAGCGCCTGGTCGGCGCGTGCCAGCCAGTCCTGCACCGGCTCGCCACGTCCGAGCTCGGCCACGCCGACCGAGATGCTCACGCGAATGAGGGCATTGCCATGTGGCACCTGGAGCTCGCGCACGGAATGGACCAGCCGCTCGGCGAGGCGACGGCTGTTCTGAGCCGACGTGTCCGGCAGTATCGCCGCGAACTCTTCCCCCCCGTACCGAGCGACAAGGTCGCTCTTGCGGGGGAAGTTCCGGACCAGACAATCCGCCAGGGCCTTGAGCACGGCGTCGCCACCGGGATGGCCGTAGGTGTCGTTGACGACCTTGAAGCGGTCGGCGTCGATCATGAGCAGGCTGGCGGTCTCGCCGAACACGTCGCGCAGGAAGACGACACGATTGAGGAAGTCGTCGAAGCCCTTGCGGTTGACGAGTTGGGTCAAGCTGTCTCGAACGTTTTCGCGCTTCGCCTCGCGAAGCTGGCCGGCAAGGTCGGTGACCCGGGCGCCAAGTTGGTCGAGGCGAGCACGCTGCGCGCGCTGGCGCTCGCTGACCAGTTGCGACAGGTCGGTCGCTGCCGACACGACCTCGTTCTTGATCTCCTCGGTGGACTGCTTTCCGAGCGCCTGTTGGAGACGCTCGATCTGGCACTTCAATCGATTGTCGGTCCGCTGATCCTCGATGAGCGCGGTCCCCAGGCTCTGCGCGAACGCCCAGAGCCCTTGCCGCAGGTCGCCGAGCGCCTTGTTGACATGATGCTGCTCGCGCCTCCGCCGATCCACGAGGAAGCGGCTCACCGTTGGCCAGTCGCGTTCGCGTTCCTGGATGGGCAGATCGACCTCATCATCCATGGGCACAGCCGTGAGGGCCGGAGGTGGTTCGAGAACGAGGAGATGGCGTGCCCAGGCATCGCACTGCTGCTGAAATGAGATCGCGGTCTCATGTTCGAGGTCAAAGGCGAACTGTCCCCAGGCGCGCAGGACGTGGACGAATGCGTCGAGCGCCTCGCCGGCATCCACTGGCGTATCGCCCGCGCCGAGATGGTGCACCGAGGTGCCGCTCTCGAGGGTGTCAGCCGATCCGGCCCGCCGTCGCCAGAACATGTCCCGCTCCTCGTCCCCTTCGCCGCTCTCGCGCGAGCCCCTGCCACCAGTTGCGCCCGGTGCGGCCGACAGTCCGGCGGGCAGCACCGCGCACAACCATCTGTCGGCGCGACGCAGAATGCCGGCGAGCCTCGGCCGACACCCGTATGCAGGCGCTCGCCGCTCACCAACATTCACTTGTCCACCAGAGGGCATAACGATTTCCAGACGCCAGATGTGCCACTCAGCAGGGCGATTCCCAGGATCAGCCTGGAGCGCACGCAAGGAGGGGTATCGGCGCACGCGCAGGTCTGGCTGCGCCGCCCAGATACGCTATGCCCCCGGCTCGGACTGCTCGATACAGCAACAGGCATGAGCCTCCGCCGCCGGAAGAGGGCAGGGGCGTGGGCACTACGGAGCGGACCTCACCTGCGCTGTGCGCGGCCCCTCCCAGAGAGAAGGGTGGATATGGACACTTGCCGCAAGCCTGCCAATCAGGGCGCAGTCGGAGCGGCGTAACTGGCAGGGATCCAGGCGGCAAGGCCGCACGCATCGCGCACCGGCAGCCAGTGGACGCCGTCGCCGATCGTCTCTGGCCCGAGCAGGTCGAGGCGCGTCCCGTCCGGCCACGCGCTCAAGCGGTCGTCGCGGCGCGGCGTGCGACGCAGATACGCGCCCTGACCGCTCGTCCCCGCGATGGCGACCATCCCCAGGCTCTGCGCCTGTGCCGCTTGCCCAGCCGGCCCCACACCAGCAATCGAGGCCGCACAGGTAGCCACCGCGGCGCGCGGCGAGGCGGGCGGGGCGGTCGTCACCCTGGGCGGGAGTTCGGCGATGGCTCGGAATGTCGCCACGACCGGCTTCGGCGAGCCGTCGCCACGATACATCCCAAAGCTATTCTCGCGTGGATTTGCCCCGTTCGGAAAGTCGTTCAGCATCCACTTGATCGCGCCGGCCGCGCCGCGATCGCGGATACCCTGCACGAGGTTGGCTTCGAGCGTCGCCGTCATCGCCTCGTCGGTCGCATCGTTAGAGAAGCCGAACTCGCCCAACACGAGCGGGCGACCGGGCACGGCACTGCGGACGTCATCCCAGAGCGCGAGGGCTGCACGGATGCCGGCAGGCGTCGCGGTCGGGTAGCGATGATAGGTACGGTAGTCCAGCCAGTCGTTGACTGGTTGGGTCGCCAGGAACGTGTCGACGTGCGCCAGCGTCACCAGCCGGTCTGGGTCGGCTCGGCGGATCGCGCCGAGGCGCGGGCGCATCCAGGCAGCCAGGCTATCGTTCAGCGCGTCGACGAGCGGAGCCCAGGCTGCCCCCTCCGGCGAGCCGACGTATCGAACGCTCGTCGCGTCGTGCTTCTTGGCCCAGGCCGCCGAGTCGTCGAGGAACTGAAGGTAGGCCCGGAGCACGTTCAGGTAGACGTACGCGCGATCGTCGGTCAGCCGCTCCGGGATGACCTTCTTGCCATCGTCGGAGGCTCGGTACTCGGGAAGCTCCGCCTGGGTCATCCGTTCCCCGATGCGTGGCACGAGCCCGGCATCCTGGAGTGAAGCCGTCGACTCGGGCGGGTAGATCGAGAGCGCGAGGTCGCCGAAGCGGGGCTCGTTCTTCAGGTCGTACGCCAGGATGGTGGGGCGCCCTCGGTAGCGCGCGGCGATGGCGTCGTCGACGGTGGCCAGTCGCGCCAGATCCCAGTCGGTATAGTCAGCAAGTGTGACAATCAGCCGCAGGTGGTTACGGTCGGCCAGATCGAGCACCTGGTCCAGTTTGTTCCAGCGGCCGGCCATGGCGTCCTGGGCAAGCGGATACTGGACGAAGATCCGGAGGGCGTTCAGACCAGCGGCGCGGGCACGCCCGAAGTCCATGGCGATCAGTGTTGCATCGAACTGATCGTCGGCCCACATCTTCCAGGCTCGGTCAGCCGGTCCCTGGTAGCTTGCACCGAGGAGGAAGAACGGTCGACCGGCCTCGTCGACAAGCATCTCGCCGCGCGCCGACACCAGCGAGACGGGAACGGAGGCCGCGGGCGCGCTCGACGCGGGCACAGGCGTCGCCTGGACAGGTGCCGTCTGGACAGGTGCCGCCGGCGACGGTTTGGGTGACGCGGGGGTAGGGGTGGGTATGCCGGGCGCAGGTGTGGGCTTTGCCGGCGCGGCGCGGCCTGAGGCGGACGGATCGGGTGCAAGCACGCCTCGCGCGGTCGTCGACAGTAGCGGTGTGGCGGCTGGGCTGGCAGCCGCTGGATTGGCCGTCGCCGGACTGGCAGCCGCTGGACTGGCAGCCGGGGCAATGGGCGCCAGCAGCCCGCCGAGGATGGCGGTGCTCGTGAGTCGCGTGAATTGGCGGCGGGTGATGCGACGGGGGCCGGCCTGGGTGAGACGGGGTCGAATGGTCACGCTTTCTGGAACGAAGCCGCGGAACGGCGGTGACGGCTACAATCGCGGTCGCCGTTCGAGGAGGTGAGCGCAGTGCGCGAGCGTGTGACGATTGTAGTCCCCGGCGACGATCCGGCCCAGATTCAGGGGTCACCCCGTCTGAAGCAGTTTGAGCCGTACGGGGACGCGGTGATTTATACGGACCGACCATCCAGTCCGGAGGACCAGATCGCGCGGGCGAAGGACGCCACGATCCTGCTGAACTCGCGCGGGGCCGTGAAATGGCCCGGCGATCTCCTGCGCCAGCTACCAAAGCTCCGATTCATCACCGTCTTCGGCATCGGGACAGACTCGATCGATCTGGTGACGGCGAAGCAGCAGGGCATCGTCGTCTCGAACATCCCGGGGAAGACGGCGCCGGTTGTCGCGGAGCATGCCTTCGGGTTGATGTTCGCCACCGCCAAGCGGGTCGTCTTCCAGACCGAGGAGTTGCGGGCCGGGCGTTGGGGCACCCGTATCGACAACGTCTACCTGCATGGCAAGACGCTGGGCGTGGTCGGGTTGGGTAACATCGGCTCGCGGATGGCGCAACTCGGCAAGGCGGTCGGGATGAACGTGATCGCCTGGACGTTCAACCCGTCGCCGGAGCGCGCGGCGAAGCTCGGCGTGGAGATGGTCGACCTGGACGAGCTACTGCGTCGGTCGGATGTAGTGAGCCTGCACGTCAAGCTGACCGACCAGAGCCGGGGGCTGATCGGCGCTCGCGAGCTTGGCTTGATGAAGCCGGGCGCGCTGTTGATCAACACCGGGCGGGGACCACTCGTGGACGAGGCCGCGCTCATTCAGGCGCTCGACTCGGGCCATCTTGGCGGGGCCGGCCTCGACGTCTTCTCACAGGAGCCGCTGCCTGCCGATGCGCCGATCCTCCACTGCAAGCAGGTCGTCTTGACGCCCCACAACGCGGACTCGACTCCCGAGGGCATCGACTTCCTGAACGAGGGCGCCGTCGAGAACGCCCTCGCCTTCCTCGAAGGTCATCCCCAAAACGTCGTCAACCGATAGCACCATCAGCCGGGATTGATGGTGCCCGACACCATCAATCCCGGCTTCCGTCAGCGCCTGATTGCGCTGAAGCGTGCCTCGCTCGGGCCTCCTGGCTCCCCGGCGACGCGGAGCCCGAGCCGTCCAGGCCGGCTTTGCGTGTCCCACGCCTCGAGGACGGGCACAGCGTCGAGCGTGATAACGATGCGCGGACCAGCCGCCGCGACCCCGAGTCTCACGGGCTCGCCGCCCGGACGGATGCCACCCGGTCGGACCGCCAGTACCGGTACGTCCACACCCTCGATGCGCTGATACAGGACGACTGCACCCGTACCAGTAGGAGACGTCACGCCGCGCGGGATGTACGCGGCCATCATCAAGTTTTCATCATCCTGAGCGCGGAAGATCAGTGCTGCGGAGCGGTTGAGGGTGCTCACGTCGGCCGAGAAGTCGAGGTCGCGGATGACGTCTGGGAAGAGCAGCAGGCCGTCGCCCTGGTCGACCTGACCGCTCACGGCGTCCTCGCCGTCACGCCACCAGCGTGCGGAGGGATCGCCCAGCACCCACCAGGTCACCGGAACAGGCTGGCGGGCGATTGGGCGCTCGGGAGCCGGCGGCCCCGAATCGTCCCTGGTATCTGGGGTGGGAGTGCTGACGACCGGAGCGCGAGAAGGCACGAGGACCGGGGCCTTTTGAGTCGGGCGAGGCGGAGTCGGCTCGGGTGCAGAGCGCGGGGCGGTGGTCATCGGCGCAGCAACTGAGGTGACTACAGCGGGCCGCGCCGTCATGCTGGATGACGCCGCGGCAGGAAGGGTGGCCGAGGCTGCCCCGGGTGCACCGGCCGAGACCGCCGAAGTGCTGGCAGAGGCCCGAGCATTGGTTGAGGCTGGCGTCGGTGTTGATGCCGACGAGCCCGCGAGTGCCGTTGCTGACGAGCTCGGGGGTGCCGTTGCGGGCACGAAAGCGCCGCTCGTCGCCGCCTCCGTGGTCTGCGTTGCTACGCCGCCAGTCAGCACCCCGCGCACTGAGGCCGGGGTCGATGACGGCCCGAACACCACGAGCCCGACCGCCGCAAGCCCGACGAGTAGGGTCGCCGTCCCGGCCGCGAGCAACCATCGGTCGCGTTGTGCCCGCGCCAGTGCGCCTGCTGTGCCGCCTCGCGACGACGGCGCCCGGGACTCGACCTCGTCGGCATGTAGGCCGGGCCAGGGCCGGGGCTCGTCGGAGTGTGGGCCAGGCCAGGGCAATGGCTCGGCGCCTGAGCTAACTCCTTCAAGGAGGCGACTGGGCGTTCGCGGTACGATCTCTTCACGCCCGGCAAGCGCCGCGACGAACGCCTCGGCTGTCGGGAAGCGCTCGCCGGGCGCGCCCGCCAGCGCCCGGGTGAGTGTGCGGGAGACCGCCCGGCTCAGGGTCGGATTGATGGCGTCGGGTGGCACGAACACGCGCGCGCCGCGCCCATCAGTCCGGGCGGAGTCAGCACTAGAGGGATCGTCCGGAAGATCCTGACTCCGCACGTTGGCGGCACGGGAATCGTCAAGAGGGCGAGCGTCGTCGGAGGTAGGACATTCGAGCCGGTCGGCGTCGGCTCGATCGAGGGTGGACAACGTCGGGCTGCCGGTGAGGAGCTCGTAGGCGAGGGCTGCCAGCGCCTCGCGATCGTCCTCGGCGCGCGGCTCGGGCGCCCCGATCAACCGCGCACGCACTCCCTCGACCCCGAAGCCTACGACGACCGGCTGGCGGCCCTCCGGGAGCCTGATGCTGGCAGGCCGCAGACGGCCATGGCAGACGCCAAACGCGTGCGCCGTGTCGAGCGCGTTCGCCACCGGCCCAAGCAGATCGATGACATCGTCCAGCGTCCATGGCAGTGGGTACGAGCGCTTAACGCGTTCGGCGAGCGTTGGGGCGTCGAGGGCCGGTGTGACGATGTAGCAGGTACCCCGCTCCTTGCCGTAATCGAGCAGAGCGGGGATCGAGCGATGCGTCAGGTTAGCGAGCGCCTCGACCGCTCGGAAGGTTCTATCGGCAACCTCCGCGTGCTGCGCCGCATCAGCAACCGTCGAAGCCTCGATGCCGGCGACGGCCCAGAGGGTGACGTACTCACCCCGCTCGGGCCGGTACGCACGGTACGCTCGCACCGGCCCTTCGCCCACCACGTCGCCGGCGATGTCCGTGACGATGCGGTATGGGCCGAGACTGGTGCCGGGGATGAGTGGGGCAGACGATCGGGCAGCAGGCCCACGAACCGACATACGCATGCAGTCCAGACGTGCCCGATTGTCGCCATCGCACGCCGTGCTGTCAATGTCAGGGAGCGAGCTCGCGAGAGTTCAGCGGTCGGCAGGCAGGTGCCGGTAGTCAGCGATGACGATCGTGGCTCGGGGCCGGGTACGGAGGCCAGGGCACGTCCTGCTCCGACCAATGTGCTGTCCGGCCCTGCCATCTCGCTACTGCTCAGTGCACCCGGGGCACGGCACGGCTCATTGTCAGTCTCGCCTCGTAAAGGCGAGCGCAGGAGCAGGGGAGCCCAGCCCTCACAGTGGTACACCCAGAGTGTGCCACCCACGGTAGCGCCCTACCCACGCGGATCCTTCGCCAGCACCATGACGCGGGTCGGAGATACGGCGAGGAGGGCCCGTCTCCGGAGACGTGCCCTCCTCGCCGCGGGGTGTTTTGGCGTCAGGTACTACGACTTCAGGTACGGCGCCACCTGATTCGTCGCGTCCTTGATGGCATCCTTCGGGCTCTTCTGGCCTGACAATACGGCCGTCCCCATGTCGGTGATCGCGGTCTCAATGGCGGTCCAATTCGGGGTCTGCGGACGGGCCTTGGCGGCATCGAGCGCCTTGATCAGATCCGGCGCCCAGGGGTACTTCTTCTGGAAGTCGGCGTTGTTCAGGACATCGTAACGCGGCGAATGGCCGGCGCCGTAGTTCGTGAAGAGCAGGCTCCCCTCGGGCGAGGTCATCCACTTGATGACCTCCCAGGCGGCGTCCTTATTCTTACTGTCCTTCGGGATACCGAGCGTCCAGACGCCGCGCATACCGTTCGGCACGCCAGCCCAACCTACCTTGTCGGCAGCCTTCGACTTCTGCGGGTCAGTCGCATTCGGGCCAATCGAGGCCCAGTAGAAGACCATCGCCGCCTTGCCGTTGTAGAAGGCGTCGAGTTGCTCGGTCGGGCCGTAGCCGAGCACGCCGGGCGGCGCCGACTTGAGGATGCGCTGGTACGTCTCGAGTGCGGTCACACCGGCGGGGCTGTCGAAGCCGAACTTGCCGTCGCTGGTGATGACCTCCTGGCCGTTGTTCCAGAGGAGCACGATGGCCGTCGTCGAGACCTGAGCGTCCTTCTTGCCAGTGACGGAGATGCCGGCGATGTCGTTGGCCGGGTCGTTCAGCTTCTCGGCAGCATCGATGATCTCAGCGAACGTCGTTGGTGTCTTCACGCCCTTCGCTTCGAGCAGGTCCTTGCGGAACCAGAGCATCATGACGTTCGGGTCGAGTGGCATGGCCACACGCTCGTTGTTAAAGACGCCGGCCGAGAGCGCGTTCGGGTGGAACTGCTTCAGGTCGAGTTTGTCGCGAGTAACGTACTCATCAACGTTCGTCAAGTACGCGGCCAGGCCCGGCACCCACGGCTCGTCCATCATCGACAGGTCATAGTCAGGGTTGCCGGCGGCGTAGGAGACGGTTAGTTTGTCGACGAGGTTATTAGCCGGGAGTTTGTCGATGGCGACCTTGATGCCGGATTGCTTCTCGAAATCGGGCATCATCTTCTCAATGGCGTCGCCCTTGTAATTGGCCAGGACGCCGAACTTGACGGTCGCTCCGGCTGTCTTGGCGGCGGGGGCGGCCTGCGTCGCGGCCGGCTGGCCGCTGGCACCCTGAGCGGCGGCTGTCGGCTTGGCCGGCGCAGCGGTGGCGCCCGCCGCGCTGCTGCCCGAGCTACCGCTCGGTGCGGGGGTCGAAGCGGACTGCTGGCACGCGGCCAGCAACGACGCCCCGGCGCCTACGGCCGCGAGCATCAGGAAACGGCGCCGAGTCACGGCGCTGCGAACGGATGGGGTCTCGGCGTGCATACGGATGCCTCCCTCAGTGAATGGGCAGTGAATGGGCCTGAGCTAGATGGATCTGCACTGGATGGATCTGCACTGGATGGATCTGCACTGGGTGAGCGCGGCTCAACGAATCTCCGACTGACTGGATCGATGCTGGATGGGCCTCGACGGGCTGGCCCTGTACTCGCTGGCCCGGCATCGGCTGGACGTGACGGCACGATCGATACGGTCCGTGTGCGTTTGGGCAAACATGTCGCCCGCTACGCGGTCCCACGGTGGACGACCTGGACCGGGAGCACGTCCGTCATCGGGACGCGCGCTTTCCGGTCGATCAGGGCGAGAAGGTGCTGTGCCGCGCGCTGGCCAAGCTCGGCCAGGGGGATCTGGACCGTGCTGAGCGGCGGCACCATTTCCCGGGCGAGCGGGATATCATCGAAGCCGACGACGGCGACGTCATCTGGGACGCGCCGGCCGTCAACTCGCAGCATCTCGACGGCCCGAAACGCCAGGCTGTCGCTGGCGGCAAAGATGGCAGTCGGCGGATCGGGGAGAGCGAGGAGCCGCCCGAGCGCCGCATCCACGGCGAACGGCGCCCACGAGCCGCCCTGAATAAGCGCGGTGTCAATGTCGAGTCCGCTATCGGTGAGAGCTTGAACGTACCCTTCGCGGCGCGACCGCGCGCTCGCGTAACGCTCGTCGCCGCTGAGGTGGGCGATCCGGCGGTGGCCGCGCTCGACGAGCGCACGGGTCGCCTCGAAGGCGCCGGCCGCGTCATCGATCGTCACCGAGACCATTCCGAGGCGAGAGTCGGCCGGCCGCTCGATGCAGACGCACGGCACGCCAGCGGCCGCAATCGTGTCGAGCAGAGCGGCAGCAGCCGGCGAGTCCTCCACCAGCCGGACCACTGCGCCATCGAGTCGACCGCTCCAGAGCAAGTCCTGAAGCGCTCCAAGATCCTGCCCAATCTGGACGGGTGAGATCAGCAAGTAGTAATTATGCTGGCTCAACTCAGCGGTCAGGCCGGTCAGGATCCCGGCGCTGTACGGCGAAAGGTACACGTCGAACGGTGCGTAATCGCCGTCGACGAAGCCCACGGTATAGGTGCGCTGCATCCGCAGCCCCCGTGCGGCCGCGAGAGGACGGTAGCCAAGCTCCTCGATCGCGCGCAGAACTCGTGCACGGGTCGTAGCGGACGTGCCGCGCGGGCCTCCATTCACGACGTAGGAGACGACGGCTGGCGAGACCCCCGCGTGCTCGGCGACGTCGCGGTGGGTGATCCGCCGCTGCCTCGCCCCGCCACCTCGACGCGCCTGCCGGTCGACCTCCCCATCCCAAGATGTGTCAGTTCGCGCCTGATACTCGTCTGACTGCGTCACGCCATCCTCACGTCACGCTCGTACAACACGTCACGCTCGTACAACCACACCCGCTCCCGGAGGAAGTCGCAGCCGGAGCGGTTGGCGGCTGTCCGGGCTCCCGCCGCGGCCGAGCGAGCGTAGGCCAGGTCGGGCAGGCAGCATGGAGGCTGGGAGACCGGAGGCTCGTGGAGAGGAACATCATCGTCGTGAGACCACCGTTGGCCACCAGCGAACACCGGCGCGGGCCGCCTCGCTCACGGGACACTGTCATCGAGCTACGGCTCGCCAGCGTCTCGGAGGAGCGTTCGTCGTCGGGCGCGATCGTTGTTGACAAACGTCAGTATAGACGCTTTAATCGATTTGTCAAACCGATTTGATCGGTTACGGCTGGCCAGACGTTAGCCGTCGCGCGCGGCCCTGTGGGTCGGTGCTGGCGGAGCGGTCAGTGCGGCCCGTCGCCGTTCCTATCCTGGCGAACGGGGCGGGTGGCTGTGGCCTAAGCCCGTGACACGGACACGAAGAAGTGAGGGCATGAGCTCGATCGACCTCGCGGGCCGCGGCGCCTCGCGCCGCCCTAGCCAGCCAGCACCAACGTTCCTGGGACGGCTCGAAGCGTTCGTCCCGTTTCCGGTCCTGTGCATCCTGCCGGCCCTCATCGCCACCGTGGCGATGATCATCCTCCCGCTGCTCTACTCGTTCGGCGTCGGCTTCTACCGCTACGTGCTAACCGATCCTCGGAACATTCGCTTCATCGGACTGGCGAACTATGTCCAGGCATTCAACGATCCTACGTTCCTGAGCGCCATTCAGACGACGGCGATCTTCTCTATCGGGACGGTCACGGCGCAGTTTATCCTCGGGATGGTCTTCGCGCTGATCGTCCACAACTTGACGTTCGGGCAGGGCATCGTGCGAACGGCGATGCTCGTGCCGATGTTCATGACCCCGGCCGTCGTCGCTTTCATGTGGCGATTCATCCTCCACCCGGACCTCGGGATCATGAACTACGCCACGTCCCTCGTTGGGCTGGGGCGGCCGGTCTGGCTTGGCGACCCGACGCTCGCGCTGGTCTCGGTGATGGCCGTCGACATCTGGCGGAACACGCCGTTCATGTTCCTGATCTTTCTGGCCGGTATGCAGTCGCTGCCGGCCGAACTGTATGAGGCTGCCGCCGTCGACGGCGCCTCGGCGTGGCGCCGCTTCATCGGCGTGACACTGCCGCTGCTCAAGCCCCTGATCCTCGTCGCGCTGATTATTCGCGGCATGGACGCAGTGCGCGAGTTCGACATCCTGTTCATCATGACCGGCGGCGGCCCTGGCAACGCGACTGAGACGATCGCGCTGGCAACGTACCGTTACAGCTTCAAGCTCTACAACATGGGGCTGGGCTCGGCCGTCTCGTACATCATCTTCGGAGTCGTCTTCGTCCTCAGTCTCTTCTTCGTGCGCCAGATGCGGCGCACCCAGGTCGACTAGCGACGCGGACTCGCGACGCGGGAGAACACCGTGCAAGCGCCTGCTCAGACCGCTGCCCAGACGACCCTCATCGCCCGGACCGCCCCGGTCCTGACCGTCGCCCGGGTCACCGCCGCCCGACGACGCCGCTGGCCGATCCTTCAGGCGCTCGCCGTGGTCTTCATGGTCGCCTGGGCGCTTGGACCGGTCCTCTGGATGCTGCTTACCAGCATCAAGCCGGACAACCTGGTCGCGGCGATGCCGCCGGTCTGGGTCTTCGCACCGACGACGGCGAACTACGAGGCGCTGTTCCAGTCGTCGGACTTCCAGCGCTATCTGGTGAACACCCTGATCGTCGCGTCGGTGACGAGCCTGCTGGCGACGGTGTTCGGGTTCCTCTCGGCCTACGCCTTCACCCGCTTCTCGTTCCGTGGCTCGACGATGCTACCGCTGTTTTACCTCGTCGTGCGGATGGTGCCCCGCATCAGCCTGGTGCTGCCGTTTTACGTGATCCTCTCCCAGATCCACATGCTGAACACGCGGTCAGCGCTGATCCTGTCCTACACCACCTTTGCACTGCCGTTCGGGATCTGGATGATGATCGGCTTCTTGAAGGAACTGCCGATCGACCTGGAGGAAGCAGCGGCCGTCGATGGCTGCAACCGCTGGCAGATCTTGACGAAGGTGGTGGTACCGCTGGCCGCCCCCGGCATCGCGACGACAGCCATCTTCGCCTTCCTGCTCGGCTGGAACGAGTTCCTCTTCTCGCTCATCCTGGCCGGCCCGGAGAGTCGAACCCTGCCAGTCATGATCGCCGGCTTCGAAACCGACCGCGGCATCCTGTGGGGACAATTCAGCGCCGCCGCTATCTCGATCATGCTGCCTGTGGTGGCCGTTGCCCTGTTCCTTCAGCGCCACATCGTCAAGGGGCTGACGCTGGGAGCCGTCAAGGGCTGACGTCGAGCTACACGCCTACCAGTCATCGGAACATGGGCCGGATCAGCCACCCACAAGGAGACAAGGCTCCGAGCAGGGCAACAGTCTTGCGCGCCCTCGCCGGATCCATTCTGGAGCGTCTGCTGTGTCTTTGAACAACGAATACCTGTCCGGCAACCCGAACATGCAACTTGGTGGGTTGCTCGCCCCCTGGCCGTCGGATGAGGGCATCCACATCGTCGAGGAGATCCGCGACTACCGGCGGGAGGCCGGGCGGGTGCTGATCCGCTGCGGAACCAGCGCCGGCGACGAGGCGATGGTGGCGCTGACGCCGCTCGGGGAGCATCTGTTCCGGCTGACCCTCTACCCGGCCGGCGTCCCGACTGAACCGCGTGAGACGCCGTGCCTCGTCGGGACACCCGAGCCGATTCCCTGCGACGTTACCGCCACCGACCAGACGCTGACCGTCTCGTTCGGCGCGCTCGTCTGCGAGATCGACCGTCGACGCTGGGAACTGGTCGTTCGGGACCGCTCGGGCACGGTGGTCTGCCGCGAGCACCGCGCGGACACCAACCTGCGCGGCTGGCGGCGGGCGTCCTGGCTCGGCTATCGCCGGAACGCGAGCGGCGTGGTCGTCGAGACGTTCGAGGCGCTCTACCTGGCGCCAGACGAGCAGGTATACGGCCTCGGCGAGAAGTTCATGCCGCCGAATCGACGCGGCCAGCGGATTGAGTGCTGGAACTTCAACACCTGGGGCGCCACCAACGAGCGCGCCTACAAGAACGTCCCCTTCGCCATCTCGACGGCCGGCTACGGGCTATTCCTGAACACGACCTTCCGGGCTACCTGGGACATCGGCAGCGGCGCGACGTCGTCCATCTCGACCCAGATCAGTACCGAGGACGACCGCTTCGACCTGTTCGTCATCCACGGCCCGGCCCTGCCGGCGATCCTCGAGCGCTACACGGCCCTGACCGGCCGCCCGCCGATCCCGCCGCGCTGGTCGTTCGGGTACTGGCAGTCCAAGTACGGCTACACCAGTTGGGACGAGGTCTGGGAGGTGGTCCGGACTGCCCGCGAGTTGCGGGTGCCGGTCGATGTGATCCACCTCGATCCGTATTGGCAGCGCAATGGCATGTATGCCGATCTGGTCTGGGATGAGGAGCGCTTCCCAGATCCGGTCGGGAACATGGCTCGTCTCCGCGAGCAGGGTATCCGAGTCTGCCTCTGGCTTCAGCCATGGATCCCGGAAGAAAGCGAGATCTTCACCGAAGGCCGGGAGTTTGGCGCATTCGCTTCTCACGAGGATGGCAGCGTCTACTACTATACGCCGACGATTCCCGGCCGCCCGCCGCGCCGCTGTGGCGTCGTCGACTTCTCCAGCCCGACCGGCCGCGAGTGGTACATTCGGAAGATCCTCGGGCTGATCGCACAGGGCGTCTCCGCCTTCAAGACCGACTTTGGCGAGGCGATTCCCGAGGACGCCGTCTTCGCGAACGGCATGCGCGGCTGGGAGATGCACAATCAGTTCCCACTGCTCTACAACGCCGCTTTCTACGAGGCGTTCGAGAGGAGCGGACGGGCTGGCGATCTCGTCTGTTGGGGGCGCTCCGGCTGGGCCGGCATCCAACGCTACCCTGTCTCGTGGAGCGGGGACATGCTCTGCAACTTCCCCTCGATGGCCTGCACCCTCTGGAGCGGCCTCTCCTTCAGCCTCTCCGGCGTGGCCTTCTGGAGCCACGACATCGGGGGCTTCATGGGCGAGACGAATCCCGAGCTCTACGTTCGCTGGGCACAGTGGGGGCTGCTCTGCTCGCACAGCCGGGGGCACGGCACGACCGCCCGCGAGCCGTGGGCGCAGGGGGAAACGGCGCTGCGGCTGTTCCGCCAGTACGATGAGCTACGCTACCGCCTGATCCCCTACCTGTACAGCCTGGCCCACGAGGCGCACCGCACCGGGCAGCCGATCCTGCGGCCGCTCGTGCTCGACTACCAGGGCGACCCGAACGTCTACCACCTCGACCTTCAGTACCTGCTCGGTCCGTCGCTGCTCGTCGCCCCGATCTTCGAGGCCGGCGCGACCGAGCGGACGCTCTATCTGCCACATGGCCTCTGGTACGACTTCTGGACCGGCCAGCCATACGAGGGCGGACGCTGGGTGACGGCGCCCGCCCCAATCGAGACGCTGCCGCTGTTCGTCAAGGCAGGCGCCATACTCCCGTTCGGCCCGGCTGAGCAGTACGTTGGGGAGCTCGGTGCGGACGAGTTGACACTACGGGTGTACCCCGAGAATGGCCGAGCGGCATTCGCGCTCCACGAAGACGGCGGCACGACTCGCTATCACTACGACCTCGGCGCCCTCTCCGTCGAGCCATCAGCCGGCGCTCCGGCCACCCGCACCTACCGGGTGGTCGTCGCCGACGAGGCCGGCCCGAGCACGGGTAGCCAGGCAGCAGTCGGCCTGGACGAAGGCGGCGCGGCGACGCACCGGGTGACGGGCGCTGCGCGTATCGATCTCATGGAGGACGCGCCGTAGCGCGCCACGGGAAGAGCCCTCACCCCAGCCCTCAGGAAGAGCCCTCACCCCAGCCCTCTCCCAGAGGGAGAGGGAGCAGGCGACCACTGTAGTTAGCACTATTCTCAGGGGGAATGATGACGACAACGCCGACCCGCGCGGCCGGGCCGGTCGACACGACCGCCAGCCCACGGGCCATCTGGAAAACGCTTCGCGCCGACGCGGTGACGATCGAGCGGGGAATCTGGGCGACGCGCCAGCACGTCAACCGGACCTCGGCCCTGCCGCATGGCTTCCGCAAGCTCGAAGAGGCCGGCAACTTCGAGAACCTGCGCATCGCCGCCGGCCGCTCGAACGCAGCGTATCGCGGCCCGGTCTTCATGGACTCCGATGTCTCGAAGTGGATCGAGGCAGCCTCGTTGGAACTCGAGCGCCAGCCAGGTCGCGACCTGGAAGCGATGGTGGATAGCGCCATCGCCCTGCTCGAAGCGGCGCAGCAGGACGATGGCTACCTGGACTCGTACTATCAGGTAGTCGCGCCAGACCGCCGCTGGCAGGAATTCGGGCACGGCCACGAGCTGTATTGCGCTGGCCACCTCATTCAGGCTGCTGTGGCGCACCACCGCGCGACCGGCAGCGAGCGCCTGCTGCGAATCGCGCGCCGCTTCGTAGACCACATCGACGCCACCTTCGGGCCAGGCAAGCGCACCGCCGTCCCCGGCCATCCCGAGATCGAGATGGCGCTCGTGGAGCTTTATCGCGACACCCGCGACCGCCGCTACCTGGATCTCGCCGGCTATTTCGTCGACCAGCGGGGCTACGGCTGGCTCGGCCCCAGCTCCCGCTACAGCGTCTCGTCGTACTACCAGGACCGGGTGCCGGTCCGAGAATCGACCGAGCTCGAAGGCCACGCCGTTCGCGCGCTGTACCTGACCGCCGGCGTCACCGACCTCTACCTGGAGACCGGCGAGCACGCACTCCTCGACGCGCTAGAGCGGCAGTGGCAGGATCTCGTCGCGCGCAAGCTGTACCTGACCGGCGGCGTCGGCTCACGGCATCTGGCCGAAGCGTTCGGCCAACCCTACGAGCTGCCGAACGAGCTCGCGTATTGTGAGACTTGCGCGGCCATCGCGAGCATCATGTGGTGCTGGCGGATGCTTCAGGCAACCGGCGAGGCCCGCTTCGCCGACCTTGCCGAGCGGACGCTCTACAACGCGGTGCTAAGCGGCATTTCGCTCGACGGGGAACTGTACTTCTACGTCAATCCCCTGGCCGATAACGGCGCTGAGGAGCACCTGCACCGGGGCGGTCCGCGCCGCAAGCCCTGGCACGAGGTCGCGTGCTGCCCGCCGAACGTGATGCGGCTGTTCGCCTCGCTCGGCCACTATTACGCAACACGGGACGAACGCGGGCTCCAGATCCACCAGTATGGTACGGCCCGCATCACTACGGACTTGCCATCGGGCCGGCCGCTCGCGCTGACGATGGCGAGCGACTATCCCTGGAATGGCGTCATCTCTCTGACGGTCGATGAGACTGACGGTCAGCCCTGGGCGCTGAGCTTACGTGTCCCCGGCTGGTCGATGGGCGCGACGGCAAATATCAACGGCCAGGCGGTCGACGCGACACCCGGACCGAACGGCTACCTGCGCATCGAGCGCTCGTGGCAGCACGGTGACACGGTGGATCTGAACATCCCGATGGCCCCGCGTCTGGTGGCGGCGCATCCCTGGGTCGAGTCAACGCTCGGCTGCGCGGCCATCGAGCGGGGTCCGCTGGTCTACTGCCTGGAGCAAGTCGACCAGCAGGCGCCCATCTACGATCTCCAGATCGACGAGACGGCGCCGCTCACCTCGTCCTGGCGCTCCGATCTGCTGGGGGGCGTGACGACGGTGCAGGGATCGGGGTACCGGCTCGACACGTCGTCCTGGCAGGGCCGGCTGTATCGCCCACTCGCCGAAGTGGGAGAGCTAGCTCGTCAGCGCGTGGACCTCACGGCCATCCCCTACTACGCCTGGGCCAACCGCGAGCGAGGCGCGATGCGGGTCTGGATCCCTCGCGCCCGCCCATAGCTCCAGTCCGTACAACCACATGAGCCGGGCTGTCGATGATGCCGGTGGTGGAAATCGTGGCATCATCGACGACCTGGCTCGGTCAGCGTCTTTGATCTGAGTTGCTGACTATCCTGCTGAACGCTCACGGCCGCGCCGCACGCGCGTCGGAATTGGGTGTCCCCAGTGACGCTCCTGAAAGCCGGCCTCGGCAAACAGGCGGGCCAACTCGTCGCGGTGCTCCAGATCGTCGAGGCGAACGCCGTAGCGGCGAGCATTCAGGAACTCGTACTCGAGGATCTCATCGTCGCTGCCGAAGTGGACCAACCGGTCGGCGTCCAGCCGGTCCAGAGCGACGCGCGCGCCGGGGCGGACCGGGCCGCGTACCAGGACCGACGCCGCGTCAGCCTCCCGGTCGTACTCGAGGCTCATCATCGTCGTCCGCTCCTGCTGCCACGCTTGTTCCAGAACACGGTCCAGATTGTCCGTGTCACATCACCGACCACGACGCAGATCTGTCGCCCATCACCGAGGATACGCCCATACTCGATCCGCCCATCGTCCCGCTCGTACTCCTCATCTGCATCGCCGATAACATGATAGACCTCATCCTCAGAGATCGAGTCGCGTGCCATCTCCTCACGCGCGTACCGCGTGAAGATCAGGTCATCCATCTCACCGCTCCACCCACGTAGACGCGCGCACCCCTTATCGCTTCACACTGCTGCCGCATGCCAGACCGAGCCGTGAGGTCAGGCCGCATGATGCCGCGCGTGGTATCGTGTCGGCCGACGTGCAGCGGAGGCATCAGGAATGGCGATGCGGATGATCGGGGCCGAGGAGCTACAGGGGAAGGTCAGGCGGATCTTCGAGCGGCTGAACGTTCCGCCCGGAGACGCGGCCATCGTCGCCGAGCATCTGGTCGAGGCGGATCTGCGAGGCGTCCACTCACATGGCGTCATCCGCGTCCCAAACTATGTCCAGCGTATCGGTGAGGGCAAGGTGAACCCTCGCCCGAACATCCGGATCGTTCGGGACGAGGGCGGGCAGGTCGTCATGGATGGCGACTTCGGGCTGGGCCAGTTGACGGCCTATCGCGCTAACGAGGTCGCCATCGAGCGCGGCAAGCAGCATGGCATGGCCGGCGTCGCGCTGCGCCGCTCCACGCACGCTGGCGCGATGGCCTTCTACCCGATCCGGGCCAGTCGGCACGGGTTGATCGGCCTGGCGATCACGAATGCAGGCATGAACATGACTCCCACCGGCGGCACCCAGAAGCTCGTCGGCAACAACCCGTTCGCGATGGGCGTCCCGACCAACAAGGACTGGTCGATGGTGCTCGACATGGCGACCAGCGTCGTGGCCGGCGGCAAGCTCGACGTGGCGCGAGCCAAGGGTGAGTCGATCCCGCTCGGCTGGGCCAGGGACAAGGACGGCAACCCGACCACCGACCCGGCCGCTGCACGTCAGGGCGCCCTCGAGCCAGTGGGCGGCCCGAAGGGGTACGGCATGGCGATCATGCTGGACGTGCTGGCCGGGGTGCTCTCGGGCGGGCGGTTCGGCGGGATGCTGGGCGACGAGACCGGCCGGGGCGGGATGGCCCAGTACTTCCAGACCATCGACGTCGAACGGTACATGCCGCTAGCCGAGTTCAAGCAGCGCATGGACGCGCTGATCGACCAGATCCACGCGTCGCAGAAGTCGCCCGGAGTGAAGCGCATCTTCGTCGCCGGCGAGATCGAGCACGACCTTCAGACGGAGCGCCTCCGGGACGGCATCCCGCTCGCAGACGCGGTACTAGACGCACTGGACAAAGCGGCAGCAGAGCTCGGCGCCTGATACCTCGTTTGGCTGAAAGCCCCCACCCCTGTGCGCGGGAGGGGGCGGCTGATCCGAAAGCGCCGATGCTCAATCACCGGTGGCGTGACCCACGCGTTCGTTGGCCGGCCCATCTGGCCACGCTCACACTGGCCGCATCCGGCCACTGAAGCGGCTGCCATTCGTCTTGCCTCCTTCAGTGACATTTTGCTGAACATCAGCGTCGCCGATCATCTCGGCGAGCCGGCGGTACAATTCCCGGCCGAGCGCGCCGCCGCGGCGGGGGCCAATCCGCAACTGACAGAGCGTGACGCGGCCCCGGCCATAGGAGAGCGTCTGCACCGTCGCCCGCCACAGGAAGCCTGGCCCGCCATCCGGCATCATGAAACAGCCGGCGGCGACGTCCGCACCCGGTAGCTCGTCGAGCGTCCAGGCTGGCAGCACCTCGGCGAAAGCACTGTCGGCGATGCACGGTGCCCCGAGACCCGCAAAGAGTGGGGCGTCACGCAGGTAGTGGTAGACGCCCATGAAGTTGCCACGCGCCCCATGAACTGCCAGCGGCAGGCCAAAGACGGCGGCCACTCGCTCCGCTGAGCGCGGTTCCAGCCCGAGCAGTCCGACGTGCGTGCCAGCATGAGCCGCATCACGCACGGCTTCGAGGGTACGTCGCGTCACCCGAGCACGTATATCGACGAGGATGCCGGTGAGTGTACGAGGAGGAAGCCCCGGATCAGACTGTGCGTGATGGGGCGGCACGTTCGTGGCGTGCGAGCGGTGAAGGCGCTGGGGGACCGGCGCTCGGTGGGGCGGTGCGTCATGGAGCGGCGCGCCAGTCTCGGGCGGGGGCGGGAGACCGTGCTCCCGAGACGAGTGGCCGTCCGTGAGGATCGGGGCGCCGGTGCTGTAGGCCGGCAAACGGCGGACGTGGCAGGTCGCTGTATCGGACCAGCCATCGGCGGTGGTAAGCGTCGCGCGGATCTCATAGATACCCGGCTCAGGCGGCAGGGCAAGGGCATGCGTGCCCAGATCGACAGCGCCGGGCGCGAGGCGCACGATGCGTCGCCATGGCCGCTCGGGCGCCCGACTCGGAGGTGCTGCGCCAGTGTCGCGGTCAGCAGCGTCAGTCGGCGCGGCGGCTGACGCTGATAATGCGTGGCTGACGGCGAGACTCAGCATACCCTCAGGAGCAGGCGGCGCAAGATCGGGATTCTGGATCAGCCGCGCGCGCACCTGCGTGCGGCCGAACGAGCACGGGTCGGATGGCTCGACATGGAGCAGGCGCGGACGATTGGCGCGCGCCATCGCCGCGTGGACCGGCCGCGGATGCCGCCACAACCCGGCGAGCCCGGCCGTCTGCTCCCAACCGGCATCGGCGAGCTGGGTGAGGACGTACCCCGAAACGCGCGGATTCCGCCGCAGCGCGACGGTCTGCGCGAGCGCTCCCTCAGCCTGGAGCGTCTGGGTCGCTCGGACCACGCCCGCCACGCTTCCGAGCGCGTCGAGCAGGCTGCGCTGATGTAAACCTACCAGTAGATCGTCGCGGAAGGAGCGGATGAGCCGCTCGTCGGCCAGCTCCGGGGCATCGTGTGGGCCACGCGCAGCGGCGAACGCGCCCAACGCAGCCTCGAAGTCCGGCAGCCCGCCAGCGCCATACTCGCTCACCAATACGGCGTCCGAGCAGAGCCGCGACTCGATTCGCTCGCCTCCGGAACGGCCAGGGGTCACATCCATCGTCGAGCCATCGCCGACCGTCTCCAGGAGGTGGCGCGCTTCGCTGCGGAGGGGGCTGGCGAGGTAAATGTGCAGGTCGTTGAACGGGCGAGGCGCCTCCCAGCCGGGCGACCAGCAGCGGCTCTGGCCGCCCCAGGCCCACATCCCCACCTCGCCCACCGCCGCCCCGCCGGAGTTCTCGACGATCGGGCGGGTCGGGTCGAGGGCTGCCAGTTCGGTCAGGAGCGCACCGCCGACTGCCTCAGTGGCCCGAGCGTTCTCGTTGAAGATGCCCCAGAGGACGACCGAGGGATGGTTGGCGCAGGCGCGGACCATCGCCCGTAGCTCGCGTTGGCCATGCTCGAGCAAGCGCGGCGAGGGCTCGATCCAGGCTAGCGGCGGCTCCACGTACAGCATCAGACCGGCCCGGTCGGCCGCGGCCAGGAGGTCAGACGTCGGGGGGCGAAGGTGACAGCGGATCAGATCGAAGCCGGCCGCTTGCGCCAGCCGACAGTCCCGCACCTCGAAGCCTTCGGGCGGCAGGATGAGTGTGCGTGGGTAGGTGGGCTGGAGGAGGACGCCCTTCAGGTGGCGAGGCCGCCCGTTCAGGGAGAAGACGCCGTCATGGAGTTCGCAGGTACGGAAGCCGAGCGCCCCACTGCGCTCGTGGGCATCGCCGGCTGCCGTCTGCAACCGTACACGCCAGCGGTAGAGTACCGGCGACTCAGGTGACCAGGGTGACGGCCGAGGTACAGGCACGGACAGGTCGACGAGCGCTCCGTCCAGCCCAACCTCGACGACGGTCTCGGCTGTGGCGATGGGCGATGCATCGTCGAACGCTGAAGGCGTATTAGAACCTCCACGCGGATGGGACAGCGCTGGCGTGACGAGTGTTGGCGTTGCAGGTGTTGGCGTAGCCAGTGATTCGACGCCAGATGCCTCGTCGGAGAAGATGTTCGCCGTGACACGGACTGCGGACGGTGACACACGGGCGCTTCGGACATCCAGGCGGAACGCCGCCCGCTCGCCGAGCAGGTCACCGTGGACACGTGCGTGCTCGATCCAGACTGGGGGCAGCGTCTCGAGCCAGATGCCGGGACGGCCCCATGGACCTCCCTGGCCGCCGTACCAGGGCTCCTTGGCGGTCGGGCACTCACGCACGCGCAACCCGTCGACGTCACCATCGGGCGGCGGGTCCACGATCCGCAGCGTCAGCCGGTTCGAGCCAACCCGGAGGGCGCGCTCGCAACGCAGCGCGAAGGCATCGTAGCCACCTTCGTGCTGCCCAAGGTGCACTCCGTTCAACCAGACGTCGGCCAGGTAGGTACAGCCGCCGAAAGCCAGCCGGCGAATGCGTTCGTCGCCCGTGAGGCTGGCGGGGGGCGGCCGGCCAGGCTCCGCTCGCTCAGGCGACGGCCTGTCGAGCGCGAACGTCGTCTCATACCAGCCGGCACCCGTGTACCCTGGCAGCGCGGTGTTCCAGACACCGGGCACGTCAGCGGGCGACGCATCACTCGGAAGGCCACGCGCCGGCCAGCCGGTCGCCCGCCCAATATTGTCAGAGTCTGGTCGGAAACGCCAGCATCCCGATCGTCCGATCTCCTGACGATCTCGGTTGCGCTCGAGCGTCATCGTCCGTGCGTCCGCACGCTCCACGTGGCCCGGCTACCAATACACGGCGGCATGGAGGCTGTCAGGCCCGCTCAGATGAAGGCGCGCGGGTAGATGCTGATCTCCGGGATGATGACGTTCGGCTTGCGCGTCGCCAGGAACAGGATGACGTCCGCGACCTCCTCTGGCCCGATCAGCAGCGCCGGGTCCTCGTTCGGGACGCTCCGGCGACGCAGCGGCGTCAGGATCGGCCCTGGCAGCACCGTGCTCACCGAGATACCGTACTCCTTCAGGTCCATCGCCACCGCATCGCTGAATCCGACCACGCCGTGCTTCGCCGCGCTGTAGGCCGCCCGCGTCGGCGTCCCGCGTTTGCCAGCCCGCGACGAGACGTTGATGATCTTGCCGCTCCTCCGCTCCATCATGTGGGGGACGACGGCACGAGTGCAAAAGAATGTCCCGGTCGTGTTGGCATCCAGGATTTGCCGCCACTGCTCGGTGGTGATCTGATGGATCGGGGCGCGGAAGTTGACGCCCGCGTTGTTGACCAGGATGTCGATCCGTCCGAAGGCATCGAGGGTACGCTTCGCCAGATTCTCGGCCTGCTCCTCGACGATGACGTCGGTTGGAACTACGAGCGCCCGGCCGCCGGCCCCTTCGATGTCGGCCTTCAGCGACTCCAGGTCGGCCACTGTTCGTGCGGCCAGGCCGACCGCGGCGCCCTCGCGGGCGAGCGTCACGGCCGTCGCCCGCCCGATCCCCGTCCCTGCCCCCGTCACGATCGCGACCTGTCCCTCGAGTTGCATGTCCCCACCTCCATCGCGAGCGGTCGGCCGACGACGGCCACTCGTCGTCGCCAGTGAGCCACGCTGAGTCATCTGACCGCCAGGATTGGACGACAGGCTACCATGGCCCGGCTACCTGCCGCGATGCGGGCCTGGGCACCTGGGCGACGTTCCCGCGGAGGTCTGTCCACACCGTCGATCCTTCTCCAGCATGCGGGAGAGTTGGAGGCGGAACGTGAGAGAGCACTGCTCGTCTGATGGATTCGGCGATACGGGACACTCTCAGGCAGCGCTGGCGAGCGGGTACCATCGACCGGAGATGCATGACGGCAAACGGGGCGAGGGGGCACGATGATCGGCACCGACTCGACGAAACAGGGCGGCATCACCAACGAGGTCATATCGGCTGGCCAGGGCCGCGCCACCTACAAACAGGAGGTCGTCGCCTCGCGAGCGGTCGTCGCGTCGAACCATCCGCTGGCATCGACGGCCGGCGTGGAGATGCTGACGCGCGGCGGTAACGCCGTCGACGCTGCTGTCGCGACGCTCTTCGCCCTCTCAGTCGTCGAGCCGATGATGGTCTCACCCTGGGGCGCTGGCTTCTTTCTGATTCGCGATGGCCGCACCGGGCAGGTCACCTTCCTCGACAATTACGCGGCCGTCCCGAATGCCGCTACCCCCGACATGTACGATCCGATCCCCGGCGATCTGGAGTATGGCACCCGCGACGGCGCAAACGTCACCGGCTACCGCTCGATCGCGACGCCCGGTGCGCTCGCTGGCTGGGCCGCTGCCGCCGAGCGCTTCGGGCGGCTTCCCTGGGCAACGCTCCTGGGACCAGCCATCCGCTACGCCGCCGAGGGCTTCACGGCGAGCGACTACCTGATCCGCAGCATCCGCGAGTTGGCCTCAGACCTTGCGCGCTTCCCTGATTCGGCGGCCACCTTCTTGCCGAACGGACGCGTGCCGGCGGTCGGGCAGCACATCGTGCGCTCGGACTACGCGCGGACGCTGCGCCAGATTGCCGAGGAGGGCGCGGCGACGATGTACACCGGTGCGCTCGCACGGGCGATCGTCGCGGACCTCGAAGCCAATAGCGGGCTCGTCACCCTGGAGGATCTCGCCGAGTACCGCGTCATCGAGCGAGCGCCGGTACGCGGCACCTATCGCGGCTATGACATCGTGTCTACCGCGCCGCCATCATCTGGTGGCACGCACATCGTCCAATTGCTGAACCTGCTCGAAGGGTTCCAGGTCGGCCAGGGCGGCCTTGCGTTCGGACAGCCGGGCTACGTTCACGTGCTCGCAGAAGGACTGAAGATCACCTTTGCTGACCGGCGGCGATACATGGCCGATCCGGACCGGGTCGCGATACCAGTCGATGCGCTGACGTCGAAAGCGTACGCCGAGCGGCGCCGCGCCGAAATCAACCCGGCAAGAGCGCGTGAGTACGCCCCTGGCGCGTTCAGCGGTATTGTTGCGCCGGCCGGCGCCGACCTCCAGGGCCCGGATGCGCCGAACACCACGCACTGCACCGTTATCGACCACGAAGGCACGATCGTCAGTGCAACCCAGACCCTCCAGACAGCGTTCGGCTCGAAGGTGACCGTGCCGGGGACCGGGATGCTCCTCTCCAACCACCTGAGCCTGATGGACCCGACGCCGGGCAACACGAACTCGATCGAACCGGGCAAGCGAGTCCTCTCCAGCATGTCGCCGACGATTGTCATGAAGGACGGCCGGCCATTCCTGGCGCTTGGGACGCCGGGCGGCAAGCGCATCTATGGAGCGGTCGCACAGGCGATCCTGAACGTCATCGACCATGGCATGAGCGCCCAGGAGGCGTTCGAAGCGCCACGCGCCTGGACGCAGGGAAGGGAGCTAGAAATCGAGTCTGGCTTCCCGAATCTGACCGAGTTGCGGTCAGCGCTCGAAGCACTGGGCCACCGCGTCGCGGTCGTGGAGAAGGTGGCGGGCGGGATGAACGGGGTGCTGGTGGACGCGGTCGGCCGGCTTCATGGGGCAGCCTGCTGGCGCGCGGACGGCGTCCCCATCGGCGTAAGCGGCGGATCCGCCCGCCCTTCAGCGAGCCTCGGCATCCCAACGTAGCGGGCCGAGGCGCCACCCCTATATCTGGGCCGAGCGCTGACACCTCGACCGGTCCAGACGTCGCCGGGCGGTACCGGCTACCATCGGGCTGGAGGGCTGCCACGATGAGTCAGGTTTCATCCGCCCGCCTCGGCGTCGAGGCGTTTCAAGCGCTGTTCGACCGGTGCACTAACTGGGGCCGCTGGGGCGCGGACGACGAGCGCGGCACCCTGAACTTGATCGCGCCCGAGCATCGCATCCGGGCGGCCGGCCTGGTGCGTGAGGGCGTCTCGGTGAGCTGCGCGCATCCGATCAACACCGTGTCGGACATCGAGAACACCTCACCTGCCGTGCACCTGATGGTCAGAGGTGGTGATGTCTGGGATGGGGTGACGAACACGTCGACGGGCGACTACCTGGCGGTCGCGCCGCACGGCCTCGCCCACTCGCATCTGGACGCGCTCTGCCACTTCGCGTGGCAGGGCAAGACCTACAACAATCGCGCGGTCACCGAGGTCACCTCGGTCGGCACCCGAGCAAACGCCATCACAGCCGGCCAGGACGGCATCGTCTCGCGAGGTATCCTGCTCGATATCCCCCGGCAGCTTGGCGTGGACTGGCTGGAGCCAGACCACGCGATTACCGTCGACGAGCTCGAAGCGGCCGAGGCGTCGGCCGGCCTGCGGGTCGAGTCAGGAGATATCCTGCTGGTGCGGACCGGACGGCACGTTCGGCGGAAAGCGCTCGGCCCGTGGGACAGCCGCAAGTCACTCGCGGGCCTGCACCACGAGGCCGGGCCATGGCTCAAACAGCGCGGCGTGGCGTTGCTCGGCTGTGACGGCGTGAGCGATCTACGAGAGCACCCGTTTGATGCGACGACCCATCCGATCCACGTCCTGGCGCTCGTGGCGATGGGCATGCAGTTGCTGGATAACCAGAATCTAGACGATCTCGCCGCCGCGTGCGCCAGCCGCTCGCGCTGGGAGTTTATGCTGGTGGTCGCGCCGCTGCGGCTGGTCGGCGGCACGGCGTCGATGACGAACCCAATCGCGATCTTCTAGTCGGGATCCTTCAGCCCGCAGCGCAGCCGCCTGCCACCCCCTCTCGTGTACCTCGCCCGAGCGCGAGCTCGTCGCGTGCGCGGCATGCAGCACCAGCAGACGACGGCGCGACGGGTCGACGTCTGCGTCACCTACGCGCGGGTTCAGGCGTTCCAATCCCCCGACCCACCGCGCAGGTGACGCGCTCGGCTGACGCGCTCGGCTGACGCGCTCGGCTGACGCGCTCGGCTGACGCGCTCGGCTGACGCGCTCGGCTGACGCGCTCGGCTGACGCGCTCGGCTGACGCGCTTGGCTGACGCGCTCGGCTCGGGTTCGCGGCTGGCTCAGGTACGGGCGCTGAGGCGAGGGGGAGCCAGCCTCACAGCGCCTGGCGTCGTGAGGCTGGCTCCCTGCTGGCTTTATCTGGAACGCTGGGGCGGCCTGGGCTCATCGCCGCCCACCCGATAGCCAGTCGGGATCGAGGGGTCGGTCACGGGGCTCGGTGTTGGGGCCAGTCCGTGTCGAAGACCCGCTCCATCAGCGCCCACCACTCGCCCGGCTTCGCGTGCGGATCGCGCTGCTGGAACGTGGCCGCCATCCACTCGTTCCAGCGCTTCGACTCCGGGTCGTCGTTGACGCGGTCGAAGTCTCGTACCGGGTCGAACTCGTCGGTCGTGTCGACGTACATGAAGAGCGTGGTGCCGACGAAGAAGATCTGCATCCGTTCGATGCCGACCTCACGCAGCCGGGCTAGCACGCCCGGCCAGACGGCTTGATGTTGGCGTTTGTACTCGGCGATCTTCTCGGGGTCGTCGACGAGTTGCAGGGTCAGTCCGTACGACTTCACGGCTCCCCTCCTGTCGCGGTGCGCGTTCCCGCATCGCCTGAGACGCGGACATGCGCCTGCTGCCGAGGATACACCGCCCGCCCAGCCCCTCACCCCCTCTCTCGCCAACTCTCCTGATGGCCGGCTACCAGGCACGGAAAACTCGCTACCATCTCCTCACCACTCACTACTCGCCACTCGCCACTCACCACTCACCACTCACGGAGAGGAGCCCATGCCAGACACCGTGTACGCAGGCGTCTTCCCGATTGCCCCGACCACCTTCGATGACCGGGGAGAGCTCGACCTCGAGAGCCAGAAGCGGGCCATTGACTTCATGATCGACGCCGGGGTGAACGGCATCTGCATCCTGGCCAACTACTCCGAGCAGTTCGCGCTCACCGACGACGAGCGCGAGCGCCTGACCGCGCTGATCCTCGATCACGTGGCCGGGCGCGTCCCGATCATCGTGACGACGAGCCATTACAGCACCCGAATCGCCGCCGAACGGAGCCGCCGTGCACAGGCGGCCGGCGCGCAGATGGTGATGCTGATGCCGCCGTACCACGGCGCGACCATTCGGAGTGACGATGCCGGGACACGCGGCTACTTCGAGGCCGTTGCCGATGCCATCGACATCCCGATCATGGTGCAGGACGCGCCCGTGAGCGGCGTGGCTCTCTCAACGGAGTTACTGGCGGCGCTCGCCCGCGAGATCCCACAACTGGCGTACTTCAAGATCGAGATGCCGGCTGCCGCAAGCAAGCTCCGAGCGCTGATCGCGCTGGCCGGCGACGCGATCGACGGCCCGTTCGACGGGGAGGAGAGCATCACCCTGCTCCCTGACCTGGACGCTGGCGCAACCGGCACCATGCCGAGCGCGCTCATGCCGGATGCGCTCCGTCGGATCGTCGACCTGTACCGCGAGGGTCAGCGCGACGCGGCCATCGGCGAGTACGAGCGCTGGCTACCGCTCATCAACTACGAGAATCGTCAGTGCGGCTTGCGCGGGACGAAGGCACTCATGAAAGAGGGCGGTATCATCGCTAGCGAGGCGGTCCGACATCCCACGCCGCCGCTCCATCCGGCCACTCGGGCCGGCCTCGTCGAACTTGCCCGGCGGCGTGATCCGCTCATCCTCCGCTGGGGGCGTTGAGATCGCCGCACCGCCTGCAACAATCTGGCCGGCGGCCACGTCTCACTGGTGAGTAGGCCACTCGACGTACTGCACCAGGGAGACATCGCCATGTCGGTTCAAGTCCCGAGCCGGCTGTACCGCAGCCGCTCGCAGAAGATGATCGCCGGGGTCTGCGGGGGCCTTGGCGAGTACTTCGACGTCGACCCCGTCCTCGTTCGCTTGCTCTTCGTGGTCACGGCGCTGATCTCCGGCATCGGGATCCTCGCCTATATCGTCTTCTGGATCGTGGTGCCGCTTCAGGGCGCGGGTAGCTCGCGCACCGAGACCTTCCGCCGCGACTTCGATGATATCTCCAGCCGTGTGCGCGAGTACATCGACCCGCCGCGCCGTGTCAGCGGGTCCGAGCCGGCGAGTGCGTGGACGGGCGAGGGGAGCGGTGCAGCCAGCTATGAGCCCCGCTCAGCCGGTCGGAGCACGACCGCCACCGTCCAGGGGGCGGGCATGGCCACGTCAGAGACGGTCTCCTCGGGATCCACCCCGGCGGAGGTAACAGCGGCTGGTAGTACCACCACTGCGGCCACGTCCGCGACGGTCTCTGAGCCCCGTCAGGTTCCACCCGAACGGACCAGGTCCGACGACCCGGCCGCCACTCACCCGCCCATCTCAGGCACGGATGAGTCAACCTCAGGCACGGATGAGTCAACAGCGCGAGCAGGCGCGGCGGAACGGGGCGAGTTGAACATTCCTCACGCTGACAGCCCGCCCGACGCCAGCCGCACGTCCGACGCCAGCCGCATGCCGTACACCCCGAGCGCACCTTATGAGGCACGGGCGCCCTACGAGACGCGGGCGCCCTCTGACGTACCGTCATATGAAGCAGGCTACGGGCAAACCCCCAGCCGAACTGGCGGCGATCCGGCGCTCGGGATAGCCGTGCCGTATGCGGACGATGTGGACGCGGCCAGCGAGCGCAGGCGTCGCCGTCAGCACTGGGCAGGCATGATCTTGATCGTTCTCGGCGTCTTGTTCCTGGCCCAGAATCTCGGGCTGCTCTGGTGGTTGCGGCCGTCGCTGATCGTGCCGGTGATCCTGGTCGGCATTGGTGGGTGGTTGCTGCTCGGGCGAGGCCGCTGTGGCTAGACCGGTGACGCCAGGCCGCCAGCAGCATCAACGCCACGTCGTGGGACCAGTGTTGATCCTGGCGGCCGGCGTCATCCTGCTCTTGAACAACCTGGGCGTGCTGCCGTGGTCGATCTGGGGGGGGCTCTGGCCGTTCTGGCCGGCCGTGCTGATCCTCCTTGGACTCGAAGCGCTCGTCAGTGGGCGAGTTTCGTGGGGCGGACTGCTGCTCGCGCTCCTGCTGATTGGCATCGGCGGGTTGGTGATCGGCGGCTCGAACGCGATTCAGCGCTGGGACTCAGCGACCCGGCCTGCCGGCGGGCTGTCGTCCACGATCCACCAGACACTCGGCGGCGCTCAGCAGGCTGACGTGCAACTGGAATATGGCGGCGGCGCGCTCGACGTGGGAGCGCTCCCGGCCGACGATACGACGACGCTCGTCGACGGGCAGGTTTTCGGGCAGCAGGCCGGAGCCTACGACGCTCGGTACACCGTCAGCGGCGGCACTGGCGATCTGGAGATCGGCCCTCGTGAGGCCGGAGGGAGCGGCTTTGGGCGGCTCCAGGCTCAACTGACGCGCGCCATCCCGCTCGACTTGAGCGTGTCGGCCGGCGCCGCCGACATCACCCTCAACCTGCACGACCTCCAGGTGACCGATCTGCGCCTCGAGACTGGCGCGAGCCGGACCCGGCTGACGGTGCCGGCCCGCGGCGAGAGCAACGTTCGGATCGAAGGCGGCGCGGCGACCATCGCCGTGCAGGTTCCGGCGAACGTGGCGGCGCGGATCGTGGTCGAAGAGAGCCCGGCGCTCGTCGAGGTGGATCAAACTCGGTTCGTCCGTGACGGCAACGAGTACCGCACCGCGGCCTTCGACACCGCCACGGACCGGACGACGATCGCAATCACAGTCGGAGCGGCGCACGTCACCGTACAATAAGGCGACAGTCATGATGTCCCAGACGCGCCTTGCACGGAGCACCGGGCGTCTCGCCATTCCGCGAGAGGAGCCGCACCGAGAGGGTCTACGGCGGTGCTCGCGACGAAGACGCCGACGGCGAGAGCGATGACCGATCAGGATGGGCTGGCGACGGTCCTGCTGATCGACGACGATGAGCGGCTCGTCGCCTCGGTTCGGCGCGTCCTGGCGTACGAGGGCTACCGCGTCTTGACGGCGAAGGATGGACCGGAGGGGCTTCAGCTTGCCCGCGACGAATCGCCGGACTTGATCATCCTGGACGTCATGCTACCGGGGATCAACGGCCTGGAAGTCGCACGGAGGCTCCAGGCCGGCGGCGGTGTGCCGGTCCTGATGCTGTCCGCTCGCGACAGCACCGAGGACAAGGTCGCCGGCCTGGAGGCCGGCGCCGACGATTACCTCGTCAAGCCGTTTGCCGTCGAGGAACTCCTGGCGCGGGTGCGGGCGCGCCTGCGTCGGCGCGAGCCAGAGGGAACGGCCGCACCACCCTCGACGATCCGCTTCGCCGACCTCGTGCTCGACACCGGCGCACGGGAGGCGATGCGCGGAGGGCGCGTCATCAGACTGACCAGCAAGGAGTACGACTTGCTCCACCTGTTCATGCGGCACCCACGTCGGGTACTGCCGCACACCTACATTCTGGAGCAGGTTTGGGGCTACGACTTCGAAGGCGAATCCAACCTTGTCCCGGTCTACGTCGGACAGCTTCGCCAGAAGCTCGAGGCTGACGGCGAGCCGCGCCTGATCCATACCGTCCGCCACGCCGGCTACGTGCTGCGCGAATGACGACGCCCGCTGCCTGCTGCGACGCATGAGACTACCGCACCATTTCTCGAGCTCGCCATTCTCGATCCGCTGGCGCCTGGCCCTCCTGTACACGGGAGTGCTCGGCCTCTGCCTGCTCGCGACGGACAGCCTGGTCTACGTCGCGCTCTTTCGCCAGATGACGCGCGAGATCGACGACGGCTTGCAGTCCCAGGCCCAGGAGATCGCCGAGACGGCCGGCCTGCTGGTCGTCGCGAGCCCCGCCCGCGTCAACATGTGGGTGCGCTTCCCGAACCTGGATGCTTTCGCCTCACCGGGCCTGACGGTCCAGGCGCTGGATACCGAGGGGAACGTCGTCCAGCAGTCGGAGAACCTGCGCGACCGCTCGGTCCCGGTCGACATGGCGGCCGTCCTGATGGCGGTCGGAGGCGAGCCACAGTTCCAGACCCGCACCGTCGATAAGACGCGGGTGCGCGTCTACTACCAGCGCGTCGAATCCCCCAGGATGCTCGGCGACGCGACCGGCGTCCTGCAAGTGACTCGCTCGCTGCGCGACGTCGAGGTCGCGCTAGCTCAGCTACGCCTCTTCTTCATCGGCGTCGGCTCGCTGAGCCTGGTCGTCGCGACCGCCTGCGGCTTCTGGCTGGCCCGGGCTGCCCTCAGCCCGATCGACCGCCTCACGCGGGCCGCGCGCACCATCGGTGAGTCGCGCGACTTCCGGCAGCGGGTGGACGTCCCTCGGATCGCGCAGTCGGCACGCGACGAGGTGACCCGCCTCGCCCTGACGTTCAACGAGATGCTGAGCGAGCTTCAGGCCGCCTACGAGGAACAGCGCCAAACGCTGGCCTCACAGCGGCGGTTCGTCGCGGATGCCTCGCACGAGCTGCGGACGCCGCTCTCGACGATCCGCACCAACCTGGAGCTCCTCCAACGGGCAGGCGACACGATCTCGGCGACGGACCGTGACGAGGCGCTGGCCGACGCGCTGGAGGAGATCGAGCGGCTGAGCCGGCTCGTAGCCGACCTGCTCACCCTGGCCCGCGTCGACTCCGGTCTGCGGCTGGAGCGCCGTGACGTCGTGCGTGTCGACCGGCTGCTGCGCGACGTCTTCCGCCAGGCGCGCCTGCTCGCGATGTCTCACGAGCACCGGGTCGTCGCCGAGCCGATCGAGGAAGCCGAAGTTCTCGGCGACCCGGACTATCTGAAAGAACTGCTCCTGATCTTCATCGACAACGCCGTCCAGTACACCCCGGATGGCGGCCGGATTCAGTTGAGCGTCGAGCGAGACGACGAGACGGTCCGCATCTCGGTGGCGGACGACGGCGTCGGGATCGGCGCGGACGACCTGCCGCACCTGTTCGACCGGTTCTTCCGGGTCGACGCCGCTCGGCGGCGCGACGTTGGCTCGCCGCACGGTACCGGATTGGGCCTGGCGATCGCTCACTGGATTTCCGACGAGCATGGCGGTCAGATCGAGGTTCGGAGCCAGCCCGGGCGCGGCTCGACGTTCACGCTCTGCCTGCCGTTGCATGCCATCCCGGCCCATCCGGAGCCCGCCGTTGCATGCCATCCCGGCCCATCCGGAGCCCGCGCCTGATCTGATGGGCACTCCGGAGGCGCGTGGCTCTTGCATGAATTTGGAATGCGGAGTATCCTCCCCGCCACATCGGCGAGCGGAGTAGCTTCCGAGTCAGCGCATGGCGCGCTCGTGAGCCGCGTCGCCGATTATCTGTCTCATCGGGTCCATCAGGAGGCCCTGTCATGTCCGACGCGATTCGTCCTCGTCACACGCGGCGTGTATTCCTGCGTACCGCATCGCTCACCATTCTGGGAGCAGCAGTGCTGCCGTTGGCGGCAGCCTGTCAGAGCCCTCAGCCAGCAGCACCGAAGCCGCCGGCTGACGCGAGCAAGCCGGCCGCTGGTGCGGCCTCCGGCGCGGCCTCCGGTGCGGCCAAGCCTGCCGCCTCTCCCACGGCAGCCGCTGGTGCCGGCGGCCAGGCGACCGGTCCGGCAGCAGCCGCCGCTGTTGGGGGCGGCGCCAAGGTGCTGAATATCTGGTCCGGCTATCCGGAGATGAAGCCGTACTACGAGCGGGTCGCCAAGGCGTTCACCGAGCAGAACAAGGATGTCAAGGTCGAGATTCTGACGCACCCGCTGCGGGAGTTCGAGCAGAAGCTTTCGGCGACGATCCCGGCCAACAGCGTGGCCGAAATCATCGAGATCTCGGTCTATGCCAACCAGAAGTTCATCGAAGCTGGTCTGATCCCGAAGAACCCTCAGGAGATGACCGACTTCGCGCGGGCCAACTATCCCGAGTTCAACTTGAAGCTGATGACCGACAAGGACGGCGGCATCTACGGCCTGCCGCTCTTCTGGGGCTCATCAGGCATCTTCTACAACAAGAAGATGTACGCGGAAGCCGGCATCAGCGCACCGCCCAAGACGATGGACGAAATGGAGCAGATGGCCATCAAGCTGGCGAAGCGCGATGGCAACAACTTGACGCGGGCCGGCTTCAGCTTCCGCAAGTCCGGCGGCGGCTCCGGCATCGCCGAGAAGTGGTGGATCATGGCGTACCCCCACGGAGCGACGATTCTGGAGAAGGCTCCGTCCGGGAAGTTCCACGCCGGTTACAACAACGAGGGCGGCGTGCGGACCCTTCAGCGCTATATCGACGGTATCCACAAGCACAAGTACGACAGCATGAACCTCAAGGCCGACGCCGAAGGGTTCCAGCTCGAGCAACATGCGATGTTCCAGCGCGAGACCTGGGTCATCGGCGACACCGCGAAGAAGAACCCGAACCTGGACTACGACGCCTTCCAGATCCCGACCGACAAGCGGAGCGGGCTGCTGGTCGGCGCGTCCAACCTGTACATCACGAAGACGGCGAAGGATCCGAAGCTGGCCTGGGAGTTCATTCAGGAGTCCCAGAAGCAGGAGCACCTGCTGGCTATGCTCGACGAGATCGGCTGGGTGCCGCTGCGTCAGAAGGGCTTCGATCCGGCCTCGGTCGTGGCCAAGAAGCCGCAGTTCAAGGCGTTTGTGAGCTACCCAGACTCGTTCGAGAAGTTCAACTACGAGCCGATCGCCGAGTTCGACGAGATCATGACCAAGCTTGCTGAGCGGCTGAGCACGGCGTACCTCGACGCATCGCTGGTGGACAACAAGGCGGGGATGCAGAAGGTGCTCGACGACGCCGCGAAGGAAACGAACGACATTCTCAAGCACGCCAACCGTTACGAGTAGCCGCCGGGGCGGCGCCGAGATCGGCGCCGCCCTTCGCGGGTGTGCTGACGGCGGCGCACCCGCGCGATCCGTTCACGCTCCACCCTTTCTCTCCTCGTCTACGGTATGACTCGCAGTGCCCTGGCGCTCCCCGGCCCGTGGGAGCGAACATCTGTCCTGCCGCTCCGAGTCGAGCAGCGGGACGAGCCTCGTGGCGGCCTCGCGTGGAAGAGCCAGCGGGACCAGCATCAGGCTCGCAGCAGGAGCCCGCATGGCTACACTCGCACGGACGACGCCCGCGCCTCGCTTCGGCCTCTCGCGGGCTCAGCGCTCCAAGTACCTGTTCGTCCTGGCCGGCCTCACGCCGATCATGGCCATCTACGTCGTCCTCCGCATCTGGCCGATCGCGCAGACGTTCTGGATGAGCTTCCACGATTACCGGCTCGTCGGCGCGCGGCCGTTCACCGGTCTCGACAACTACCTGTTCTTGATGGACGACCAGAATTTCTGGAACGCCCTCCGGAACACAACCGCGTTCGCCGTGTTCACCGTCCTGCTCAGCGTGATCCTGGGATTGCTGGTGGCGGTGGCGCTTTCGGGCAAGATTCGCTTCCGATCCTGGTATGAAGCGATCTATTTCATCCCGGTCATCACGCCGATGGTGCCGGTCTCGATCGCCTGGAAGTGGATCTACGATCCGACCTACGGCCTGCTCAACTACTTCCTCGGCACGCTTGGCATCGCACCCGTCGGCTGGCTGATCTATCCGACCTACGCGCTCTGGGCCATCGTGGTGATGAGCGTCTGGAAGGTGGTCGGCTACAACATGATCATCTTCCTGGTCGGCATCCGGAACATCCCGCAGTTGTACTACGAGGCCGCTGCCATCGACGGGGCCGGGCGGTTCCAGCAATTCTGGCGAATTACGCTGCCGCTCCTGAAGCCGATCATCCTGTTCGTCACCGTCGTCTCGACGATCAACGCCTACAACGTCTTCACCCAGGTGTACGTCATGACGACCGGCTCGCAGGGCGCGCCGGGCAACGCCGTCCGGGTGCTGGTCTTCGACATCTACGAGAACGCCTTCCGCTACTTCAAGATGGGCTACGCCTCAGCGGAGGCCGTCGTCCTGTTCCTGATCATCCTGGTCCTGACGCTCGTACAGTTCCGGCTCATCCGCTCGGACACCTGAGGAGGTCGCGACGATGGCAGACCGTACCCTCGGCGCGGCTCGTGTCGCCGAGACTCCCCGGCCAGACGCCCCCCGCGCGACGCCGGCCCGCTCGTTCTGGACGACGAGCACGCTCGAGTCCATCGTGCTCCAGGCCGCGATTCTTCTGGGTGCGGCGTTGATGCTGCTCCCGCTGGCCTGGATGGTGTCGACCTCGTTCAAGCCGGCTGAAGAGGTCATCACCTGGCCGCCTCAGTTGATCCCACAGGCGCCCACGTTCAGCAATTACACCGGCATCTTCGACGCCGCGCCCTTCGACCGCTTCTTCCTGAACAGCGCCATCGTGTCGATCGCATCGACGGTGGCGATCCTGGCGACATCGTCACTGGCGGGATTCATCTTCGCGAAGTACGACTTCCCGCTGAAGAACCTGGCGTTCATGCTGGTCCTTGCCACGGCGATGGTCCCGTTCGAAACCTACATGCTGCCGCTCTACCTGCTGATGCGTGATCTCGAGTGGATCAACACCTACCAGGGGCTGGTGGCGCCGTACCTGGTGATGAGTTTCGGCATCTTCTTCATGCGCCAGGCAATCGGCTCGTCGATTCCGGACGAGATCCTCGACGCCGCACGGATCGACGGCTCGTCTGAGTGGGGGATCTACTGGCGAATCATCCTGCCGCTCTCGACCGGCGCGATTGGCGCACTCGGGATCTTCGCCTTCATGCAAGCGTGGGCGGCATTCATCTGGCCGCTCCTGATGACCTCGACGAATGAGATGTCGACGATGGAACTTGGACTCGGGCTCTTCCAGAACCGCTTCACTATCGACTATGGCCTGATTACGGCCGGTGCATCGCTGAGCTTCCTGGCGGTTCTAGCGGCGTTCCTGTTCTTCCGCCGTCAGATCATCCAGGGCATCACCCTGACCGGCATGAAGTAATCGGCGTCGCATGGCGCTGTCCTGCGTCATGTAGGTCGCGAGCACCCAGGTCGCGAGCACCCAGGTCGCGAGCACCCAGGGCGCTCACGCGGCGCCCCGCCCATCGACGGGGTGTCGTTCGCTGACAGCCGAGACCCCGCCACTCCGGCCTCGAAGCCGGAGTGGCGGGGTCTCGGCAGTTCTCAGCAATTCGTCGAAGCCTGGCGGCGGAAGCCTGGCAGCGAAGGCCGAGGGGTGGAAGCCTGGCGGCGGAAGCCAGCGGTGGCAGGCCGAGTCTTACCCAAACGTAACGGCCTCTTCACCGGAATGCCGCCCCTCGCCTCTGGAAAAGACTCCCGACCGGCCGATGATAGCTGTGACCCCCCCAGGCAGCATGGCCCGGGGGACTGGGCAGGCGTGGGGCGTCGGTTCGAGCCTCCGTCGGAGATGGAAGCGCAGCCTTCTGTCGTTTTCTTATCCGGTCCTTATCTGTGGCTCATGCTTGCCTTAGGCGCCTGGGCGACACTGGCGACACGAAGATACGCGCGCCCGCTGTGGGGCGCCATCGTGGGGAGGACGACCATGATCGAACGAAGTGCGCCTCTGAGCGGCTGGGAAGTCCGAGGCGATCTCGTCTGCCTGATGTGCGCTCGGACCATTGCCAGCGCTCAAGGGCCGCGTGCGACCAAGTTCGTGCCGACGTCGGTCAAGCTGACGCAGCCGGAGCATGCCGACGCGGTCCAGAAGATGCGTTGCCCGTTCTGTACCGGCCGACTCTGGTTCCAGGACGGCGAAGAGATCTACGTCGACCGCCGCCCACTGAACGCCGAGGATCTTCGGCCGCGGCGGGGCCGGCCACCGAAGGTCCGGCCAAGCGAGCCTGCCGCCCGCGCCTCGTAGAACACACCATCCCCGCCTTGTAGGACTCGGCGCTGCCTCCGAAGCGCCGACCACAGGTCAGCCGCCCGAGCGTATTGCTCGGGCGGCTGTTTTGTTGTCTTGCGGCCGGCTCTACGCGGCAGGCACGGCCCACGACCGCGGCACCAGCCACGCTCGGCACCAGCCACGCTCGGCACCAGCCACGCTCGGCACCAGCCACGCTCGGCACCAGCCACGCGCGACACAGCATGTGAGCCACCACAACGCGGGCCGGGATCCCTGGGTCGGCGCTCTCCTGGGCCGTCAGGTTGGGCCGCTATAATGCGCCCCGTCGAGAACGGGCATGCCAACCAGTTTCGTCACCTCGTGATCGGATCCTCACCCGGCTGCACGGCAGTGCACTCAGCCGCTTGCGCGTGCGACCGCTCAGCCGATCGGACAGCGCGCCGGCCGTCTGGCCGCGCTGCCAACGTCCTCACCGCGCTCGTTCCGGGCCTCGTCGCGGCCACGATCTGGCTGCTCTATTTCCAGGCGCAGCCGCACTGGCTCGCCGATCCCGACGCTCAGGACTATGCCCAGATCGGCCGCCAGATCGTAGCGGGCCGTGGTCCGACCACCCGCTTCATGCCGTGGAACGGGCTAGACTTCCTCCGCACCCGCGTGGAGCATGGGACTCCCACCTCGTCGGCGACCAGTGCGCTGACGAGTGGCATACAACAAGACCGCCCGCCGCTATCCTGGCCCGGTATCACCCGCGTCCCGCTCACGCCGGGCCTGATGGCGCTCAGTTTCGGCGCCTTTGGGGTGAGCGACGAGAGCGTGCATCTCCCGGCCGCGCTGGGGTACGTGCTGGCGGCAGTCGGCGCGGGCCTCCTGGCTGCGCTGGCATACGGGCCGCTGGCAGGGCTGATCGCCGGACTGGCGGCCGCCAGCCTTCCGCAACTCGTCAACTACTCGCTGACCGGGCTGACCGAGCCGCTCCTCGGAGCGCTGCTGCTCTGGACCCTGGCCGGCGTCGTGGCCGGCCGGCCGCTCCTGGCGGGCCTCTGCCTCGGCCTGGCCATCTTGAACCGCTACGACAGCGCCGCCCTGGCGCTGCCAATCGTTGCGCTCTGGCTGCCCCCCGGGCCGGGCCGCTGGGGCGCGATTTCCCGCTTCGGGCTGGGCGCAATCGTCGTGGTACTGCCCTGGTCGGCGTACCTGACGGCTGTGGCCGGCAGCCCGGTCTTCAACCTTCAGCCCGCCTCGATCGTCGCTCAGGCGAGCGGCATCGGCGGACTGGGGTGGTACTTTCCGCACTACCTCCCACCGTTCGAAGGGATGCTTCGGGATCCGAGCCGTGCCTTCTACGGCTCGCTCGGGGAGCTTGCCGCTACGCCAAACCTACTGCGGAAGCTCGTGGGTTGGCCGCTGCTCCTGGCGGGCGCGCTCGCATGCCTGCTCGACTCCGCCTGGATGGCATACACGATCCAACGGTTCAGCAGGGGCCACCAGACAATTGATGGCGGACCGGTTGACGCCGCCGGTCCGTGCGCCACATGCGATCCAGATCCTCGCCAGAATCGCAGTCCCGCGCTCGGACCAGACATCGGCAGGGCTTGGCCCCAAACAAGCGTCGAGCGGTGGTTCAGTCACGGCTTCAGTCCCTGGGACGGCAGCAGCGACAGGCCGCTCCCAGGCGGCCGCCTCGGGGTCTTTCTGCTACTGGCCGTGCTTCTGAAGGCGCTCACCGTGTCGGCTCTCGGCTTGAACCTCGTCCGCCATTTCGAGCCGCTGGTGCCGCTACTGTTGGTCGTGGTCGCCGGTGAGGCGGCTCGGCTACTCGGGCTGGTGACATGGTTGGCCATTCGGCGCCTGCCGGAGCTACCCGCCGTGCGCCTCGCGGCAGGCATTCAGACGATCGGCAGCCTTATGGTGGCAGCCGTCCTGATTCTGCCGAGCCTGCGCACCATCAGCCCGTTGCTCGTGCCGCCGTCGACGCCGCCAGGGCCGCCCGCCCGAGCCGGCGAGGTCGAGGCCCGCCCGGAGTACCTCGTCCGGCTCGCGGAGCTCGTCGAGCCGGACGCGGTCGTGGCGTCTAACGTGCCGTGGAGCGTCGCCTGGCAGGCCGATCGTCGCGCCGTACCGCTCCCGCCGACCGTCGACGAGACGGCGGAGCTCGAACGGCGTTTCGGTCTCACCATCGACGCGATCTACGTAGCCGGTCAGGTCAAGATTGCGGATGCGCCGACATCCTGGAAACAGTGGGACGAGCTTCGCCAGCGCGGCACGCCGCCGCCCGGCTACCGGCTGGCCGAGAGCTTCGGGAACGGCGGCCGGCTGTTCGTCCGCGAGCGGTAGCAGCGCGGTCCATGCCGGTCACACGCTCAGCGGGCTGCGCTATGATCGGCATGGGAGGTCGCGTGACAGGCAGCACGGCGCGCTGGGTGATCCTGCTTATCCTGTGTGGCGCGCTCGGGCTGCACAATGGCTCGCGGATCGGCCCGGCTCCGCTCATTGACGAGTTGCGGACGCGTTATGGCGTCGACTATGCCGGCGCGGGCAACGTCATCGGGGCGTATACCGTCACCTACGCCTTCTCACAGCTTTCGGCCGGGCTTCTCACCGACCGCTTCGGGAGCCGGCGACTCTTGCTGGTCGGGCTGGCGTTGATGGCGGCCGGCTCGGGCATCTTTGCCGTCGCGGTGAACTACACGCTCGCGCTGTCCGGCCGACTGCTGATGGGCATCGCCGGCGGCTTCCTCTACACCCCATCGCTTGCTTACTGTTTTGGGGCGTTCAGCCGTGCGGAGCGGGGCCGGGCCATGGGGATCGCTCAGACCGGGATCGGCGTGGGGATGGTGCTCTCGATCACGCTGCTGCCGCTGATCTTCACCCTGAGTAGCCTGACCGTCGCCTTCTCGTCGTACCCGATTCTGGCGCTGGTGCTGCTCGGGGCGGTCTGGTGGCTGCTCCCCCCCGTCGAAGTGGAGCGCAAGCCAGCCGGCGGTGGCATTGGCGCGCTGGCTCGCCAGCGGGACTTCTGGATGCTGCTGGTGGGGTTCTCGTTCCTCGGGTTGCTGGCGCAATCGGCGGTCATGTCCTGGATGCCAACCTACCTCCGCTCAGACTTCGCCTTCAGCGTGGTACAGGCGGGCTTTGCCGGAGGGTTGGTCGCGTTCGGGCTGATGGTGTTCCCTGCGCCGTTCGGCGTCCTGGCCGACCGGCTGAAGTCCCGTCGAGCGATGATGCTGTTTGGGTGCGGGTTGGGCCTCGTCGGCTACGTCGTGTTGCTGGTGACGACAAACGCCTACGTTGCCATCGCGGCCTCGCTGCTCGTCGGCGCGAGCATGGCGGCGACCATCCCGATGCAATCGGTCTACGCGACGGAGCGGTTCGCGGCCGTCGGGGCCGGGACCGCGATCGGGGTAGTGAACAGCGGCGGCCAGATCGCGCAAGCATTGGCGACACCTGCGTACGGAGCGATGCTGGACGCCGGGCTCGGGTTTACGACGGTCTGGGCCACGACTGTAGTGCTCGGTCTGATCCGGATCGGCGCGGTGCTGCTGCTGCGCGAGCCGCACGCCGACGACGCCCGGGTGAGCGTGCCGCACCGTGTCCCGGCCCGCTGACCTGTCTGTGGCGAGGCGCGGCCCGGCGCGATTGTCACCTGGAGCGCGCGGCTCTCCGATGGATGCCCCGCGCCACGTACCCGCGACAGCATCCCACGGTACGACAGTCGTACGATGGGTGTCGGGAGCGCATCACGCGATCACGGAACTCGGAATCTCCCCTGGTACGCGATCCCAGCACGAACGTCCTCTTCTCGCAGGACGTGCCACGAGCGCGTGTCACGCTATACGAAGCAAGGAGGCAGCCATGCTGCGAACGAAGTTGACCGAGCGACTGGCCATCGAGCATCCGATCGTCCTGGGCGGGATGGGGTCCGGGACGTCGCCCGCACTCGTAGCGGCGGTATCAGCTGCCGGGGGGCTTGGTATCCTCGGCGCGACCAGTCTGACGCCATCGGCCATCGCGGAGCAGGCCGCCGAGATTCGCTCGCGGACCTCCCGGCCTTTCGGGCTGAACCTGCTGCTGTTCCGGGCTGAGGAAGAGCGCTTCGCGGCGATGCTGGCAGCGCGACCGGCCGTGATGTCGTTCGCATGGTCGTGGCCGGAGCAGGATCTCGCTGCGTACTTTCGGCGCGCCCATGACGCGGGCGCGACGGTCATGCACATGGTCTCGGAACTGCCAGAGGCAGTGCGGGCGGTCGAGGCTGGCGCGGATACGATCGTCGCCCAGGGCACGGAGGGTGGCGGCCACGTCGGACTGATGGGCACGCTGCCGCTGGTGGCGATGGTAGCGCGAGCGGTGGCGCCGGTGCCGGTCCTGGCGGCGGGTGGGGTCGCGGATGGCCGGGGACTGGCAGCATCGTTGGCGCTCGGTGCAGAGGGCGTCCTGCTCGGAACCCGCTTCCTGGCCACCAATGAAGCGCCGATTCCGACCCCGTTCAAGAACGCCATCATCGCAAGCGACGGCCACGATACCCTCGTGACGGACGTGCCAGACGTGGCGGTGGGGCAAATCTGGCCGGGCGCATACGTGCGGGTGCGGCGCAACCGGTTCGTCGAGCGCTGGATCGGCCGAGGAGGCGAGCTTCGAAAGCGGCGAGCCGAGGTCGCGATCGAGCTTCAGCGGGCACGGCAGAGCGAGGACGTCGAGGAGTCGCCGCTCCTGTTCGGGCAGACGGCGGGCTTGATCGACGCCATCGAGCCGGCCGGTGATCTGGTGCGCCGTATCGCCGCCGAGGCCGAAGCCATCCTCCGCGACCGTCTTCCGTCACTCCTGGCCTGAGCGGTACGGGCAACCGTACGGGTGACCGTGCGGCTGACCGGCTGACGGCCGCATGGGGGGGGGGTGAGACGCCGAGCGGCCCGAGAAGCTTTCGCCCCTCGGGCCGCCGCAGCCAGGAGCCGAACGGAGCACTGACCGTCGCCCCACTCCGCGAGCTTCGGCGACGATCCGCATGTGCGTCGGTCTGCCGCCGTGTCCGACCGACCCTTCCGAGCCGGTCACCGCTGACATGCTGACAGTACACCATCGCTCGCCCGCTTGCTCATCCCCCGCGTCACAGCAGCATCACGCGCGTCACCTCAGGTGGCGCGGCGGCATCTGTGGGACACTGGGACTGCGAGGTGAACGTCATCGAAGCCGTCTTCCTCTGGAGAGCCGCCTGGGGAGAGCCGTCTGGGGAGAGCCGTCTGGAGAGCCGTCTGGAGAGCCGTCTGGAGAGCCGTCGAGTGCCTGGACAGCACAGCGAGTGAACGTGCCAGAGGCCAGTACGGGCTATGCCGCGCACTGCCGCCCCGCTGCCTGTTTTCAGGCAGCAATCTTCGCACTGGTGGGTGAGGGGTGTTCGGCCGTCAGGTACGAGACGGGGGTGGGAGCACGACGTCATACGGGCGCAGGTGAGACGAACGTGCGCTCCTGGCCACGACCTGCCAGCGAGCGGGGTGCCGATGGCTCACCGGGCACTGCCAAAGCGAGCGGGGCGCCGATGGCTCACCGGGCACTGCCAAACGGGAGACTGGTTGATGGGAGGGAGCATGACGCCGTTTGCGACGACCGACGACGCCTGGGCGGCGCTCGTCGAACAGCAGGGCATGAGCGATGGTGAGGCCGTCGACCTGTGGGAGCACCAGCTTCAGACGGCCGACGCACTCGAGCGGCTTGGGGCTGATGACGAGTTGATCGTGGCTGGACTGCTCCACGACCTTGGTGATGGGCGGGCGGCCGAGTCGGCGCATGCAGCCTGGGCAGCGGCGCTGGTGCGCCCGCTGCTCGGGGAGCGGGTGGCGTGGCTGATCGGCGCCCATGCCGACGCGAAGCGTTATCTCTGCACCGCCGATCCGACCTACTGGAGCACTCTTTCGCCGGTGTCGCAACGGACCCTGGACGCGCAGGGCGGACGGATGAGCCCGGCGGAGATGGCCCGCTTTGAGGCGCATCCATACGCCCAGGACGCACTGCTTCTCCGCGAGTGCGACGACGGCGGGAAAGACCCTGCGCGTCGGGTGCACAACCCCGAACGGTTCCGTGCCCTACTGGACCGGGTGGCGGCACGTCAGCCATGCAAGCATGACAGAGATCCTGCAACCGAGCGGTTACGCGGTCCAGGCCACAGCGCCGGGTAGTACGTTCACCGCGCCGAGCCAGGCAGCAGGTGGCGTAGCAAGTCGGCCAGCGGATCACCAGAACGGTGAGGCTTCTCGATCTGGGCCGGCCCCCTCTTTCCAGATAGATGGCGACCCGATAGACTGGCAGCAGTTCGCGGGTCGTAGAGGTGACCTGAGATGGGGACCAACCTGGCGGCCATCTCCGGACAGTTCACGCGCTCCCTGGTGCTTGGCACCTTCTTCCCATCTGTCATCTTCGTCATCCTGACTATCCTCTTCGTCGTCCCGCTCCTTCCAGACGACTGGCCGCTGCTCGTTCCGCTCTCGGGGCTGGAGGCATCCGGACGCGTCATCTTTTGGACGTTCGTCACGCTCGTCGTCACGGGGCTGCTCGTGAACGCTAATACCCCGATCATCCGCTTCTATGAGGGGTACCCGTGGCAGGGTTCGCCGATCGGACAACGGCGTATCCGTTGCCACCAGGTGCGGATGCGGGCTGTTCGGAGCCGCTGGACCGGCATGCTGCAACTCCTCACGGCGCTCCAAGACGGCACGGCGACGCCGGTACGGACGGCCCAGATCGCGGCGATCGAGGACGCACGTAGCCAGGCGGGCCGGGAACTGGCGAACGCGTTTCCGTGGGAAGAGGCGCGCGTGCTGCCAACTCGCCTCGGCAACGTGGTTCGGAGCTTCGAGGACTATCCCCGACGCGAGTACGGCATGGACTCGGTCATCCTCTGGCCCCGGCTCGTCGCGGTGCTGGACAAGGAATACGCGGGACGACTCGACGATATGAAGTCGTCGTTCGACTTCATGCTGAACAGTTCTGTCGGCAGCATCGTACTCACGCTGGCACTGCTGGTCTCTGGGCTATGGTATCTCCGCCCGATGACCTCGATCGGGGCGTTCGTTGGGTGGGCCGCCGAGGTCGGCGCGTTCGCAGCACTAGGGTGGTGGGCTTACGGCGCTGCGATCTCGAGAGCGGCGGCCTGGGGCGCGCTCGTCAAGGGCTCGTTCGACCTGTACCGTGGCGACTTGCTCGCGAGGCTTGGGTACACAGTCACTCCCTTGACGCGCGAGGCCGAGCAGGCACTCTGGTACGAGATTTCTCAACGCATGCAGTATGGGCGCACATCGGATGGGCGCCCGTTGGACTACGCGGCGCCGCCTGCGCCGGTACCCTTGACAGGCGTTCGCTGTGATTCCGCGGCTGACTCCCTCCAGGTGACACGGTCGCTCGGCGCGACCTACGGCAACGGCGCTATCGACGTCCTGCTCGGCGTGACCAATACCGACCGTCAGGCGCCAGCGACAAACGTGGTCGTCTCGGATCCACTGCCGATTGGCTTCGACTACGTTCCAGGCTCGGCTCGGATGGTCGGCGCCTCGGGGTCGGCACGACTTCCAGTGACCGGACAGGATCCGCGCGAGATCGTCGTCGGCACGGTTGGAGCAGGTGCGCATGTGGCGGTGCAGTACCGCGTCAAGCCGCGCCCGGCCTCGAAGAGATGAGCGCGCAGCCGGCGGCAAGGTCGCCCGAGGTGCGCAGGTGTCGTAGGGGAGAAAACGTCAGGGCTGAAGGAGCAGCACCGTGGCACGGAGACACTCGACTGTAGCGTCACCAGGAGGGGTTCGATGGGCGAGTTTCGACTTCCAGGCGCTTCGCACGAGGCTATCGCGAAGCTCAAGAGTGCCAGAATCGTCACCGTCGGGAATCTCATCAACGCGAGTGCCGAGGTCATGCAACGATACGTCGCCGACATCCCCGTCCCAGCGGAGGACGTCCGAGTATGGATACACGAGGCGCGGTCGTTCTCAGCCAGGAACCCAGACCACGCGTCATTCCGGCTGGTGGACGACTCCTCCGGCACCGACAAGGCACCGACAGCGACCAACGAGTTACCTGGCTCGGGCGGCAACGCTGGCAGCGGTGGCGGCTCGACCAGCCCCCACGGTTAGCATGGCCCTGCTATCGTCCAGACTGCCACCCTGCGTAGGCATCTTCAAGGCGTTTTGAAGAGGCGCGACCATACATGTGTATCGCCCGGCCGACCGATCGGGCCGATGAATAAGACGCCGGGAGCCGCGGCATGACGTACCTGGTCGAACTGGCGTCCATCGAGCCTGACGACGCACGGCAACTCGAGCATGCCAATATCGCGACTGCTGAGGAGCTTACCTGGTGTATCCAGAAACGCGGGCTTTCGTGGCTTGCGATCCGGGCTGGTGTCACGGTTGACGCTCTCCGCCAGCTTGCCGAACAGGCCGGCGTCCTGCTGCCAGATATCCGAGACCGAGCCGGGCGTCGCCTCGCCCTGATGACGTATCCCACGCTCGATGCGCTGTGGGAGGCAGTTGGCGAAGACAAGGGCATTGGGCGCCTGTCACGAGCGACTGGCGATACGCCCACTGCTCTCCGTGCTGCGTACAAGGATTGGGATGACCGCCGGGCAGCGGCGGAAGTCGCCGAAGTCACGCACACCCTGGCGGCCGTCGCCGCCGCGAATCCGACGACGGAGCCGGCGCTTACGCTCGTGGTGAGCGCGCTCGCACCGATTGGCGTCACAAACGTCGCCGGTCTGCGCGCACAGATTCGGGATCTAGGGATCCGGGCGCTCGCGTCACAGCCGGCGCTGGCGCTCATGCCAGGTGTGCGCATCAAGGAAATCGTGAACGACGAGGTGGTCCGCTACGCGCTTCGCCCGATCGAGGAACTGACGGATGCCGCGCTCGCCGCTCGGCTCGGCCGCGTCGGCGTCCACTCGATTGGCGAATTTCGGCAGCAGACCGTCGAGACAGGGCGTCAGCGGGTGGCGCGGAGCATGGCATTGCACCGCACTGCGCTTCGCGATCTGCTCGTTGCGCAGGGCATCCATGAGGTGAAGCGGAAGCACGATGCCTGGCGTCGGCGGAACTGGCTCGTGCTCATGGCCGGTCTGCTCGTGCTCGGGGCGTGGCTCTCGATCCGGGCGGGGCTGGGAGCGTTCGCCCCCTCGCAATTACTCTCCGTTCAGCACGGCGCGATCGCCGTGCACGACCTGCGTGCCGGCGACGTGCTGGCTGCCGAAGACGTCAAGCTCGGGCCGATTAGCGCCGAGAATGACTCCGCCACGACGCCCGGCGTCCTGATTGGCGCGCGGATCGAAGAGGACGTCGCACAGGGCCGACCCATCCTCCAGCGGCAGGTACGCCGCGAGCAAGTTCTCGCGACCCGTAACATCGCGGCGGGCGAGGTACTGCCGCGAGACGCCGTCCGGCTCGACTGGAGCGAGCTCGATCCGGAGGCGGCCGTCCGAGCCTATCAGGTCGTTGGCTGGCGTGCTGCGCGACCGATCGCGAAGGATCAGGTCGTCGAGACGACGGCCCTGGAGCTTTCAGCACCAGATCCGACACTCGTGTCACAAGTCATCGTCCGAAGGCCGGATGGCCTCCAGCCATTTCAGCCGATTCGCCAGGAAGACATCGCGCTCCGCGACGCGGTGGGAGAGCCGGGCGTGCTGACTTCCGTGGACCAGGCGATTGACCGGTACGCCTTTCAGTCACTCCCAGTGGGAGCGCCGATTCGCAGCGACCAGCTTGGTCCGCGCTCTCTCCCTGGCTCCGACCCTACGCGCCGCGTCGTCACGGTGATGGTGACCGGGGGAGTAACCGATCGGGTGCAGCCGGGTGCACGGCTCATACTGCACGTCGTGCCGCACGGCAACGGGACGCCAGTGCTCGTCCCCGATGCTATCGTGCTGGGCCTCTACCGGACCGGCGCTCAACTGACCCTCGTCGTCTGGGCGCTCGAGCGCGACGTGGCGGCCGCGCTCCCGCTGCTCGGTCAGTCGGATATTTACGTGGCCGGCCCGTAGTAGTTGCGTTGATGTTTGACGTCTACGGCGGCCACATCAGGCAAGTGGGGAAGCGAGTGGAAAATGGGGAGGAGCGCGGCTACTCGTCGGGGCCGCAGATCGCGTCGTACAGGCCGTTGAGCTCGTCGTCCGAGAAGAAGTGGATCACCAGCCGACCGCCACGACGGCCCCGGAACAACTGGACTTTCGTGCCAAGTGCCTGCCGGAACCGATCCTCCAGTGCGGACACGTCCGGCGCGGCCTCGCGGGCGGACCGGGTGCGGCGAGCCTCGACCTCAGCTTCGGCGGCGTTCAGACGCCGCGCGAGCTCCTCGGCCTGCCGAACCGACAGCCCCTGCTCGACGATGGCCCGAAGGAGGAACGCCCGGGCCTCGATGCCGGTGCCGGTCAGGATCGCCCGAGCATGCCCCTCGGTGAGCGTGCCAGCCACCAGGGCATCGCGAGCATCGGGAGGCAGTTGGAGCAGCCGCAGCGCGTTCGCCACTGCCGCTCGACTCTTGCCGACGCGCTCGGCAACGTGCTCCTGCGTCAGCCCGTGCTCGTCAATCAACTGGCGGTACGCCTGGGCCGTCTCGAGCGGGCCTAAATCCTGGCGCTGAAGGTTCTCGACGAGCGCGAGCTCGAGTCGTTGGCGTGGCGTCGCTTCCTTGACGACAATGGGCACGCTCAGGAGGCCGGCTGCACGGGCCGCTCGCCAACGCCGCTCGCCGGCGATCAGTGCATACCGCTCATCATCAGTCTTCGTGACGATCAGCGGTTGCAACACTCCATGCTCGCGGATCGAGTCGGCCAACTCTTCGAGGGCTGCCTCGTCCACCACGAGGCGCGGCTGAAATGGGTTCGGCACGATCCGGTCGATGTCAACTTCGGGCAAGTCAGTCCTGGCCCCACCCTGGGGGATCAGCGCACCTAGCCCGCGCCCGAGCCCACGTCTGGATGGCGCGTTCATACACGCCTCCGCTCTACGGCTTCCCGCGCGCCAGCCGCGTCCACACCTGCCTCGCTCGCCTCGACGGCGGCCACGGTAGGACGATCGACAGCACGAGAGGGCGGGGAGTCCGTGCGGCGGTCGCATGTGGCGGGCAGAGTGGCAGACGCAGGGGCAGGCGCGGGGGCAGGCGCGGGGGCAGGTAGACCGAGGCGGATGGCGAGTTCGGCCGCAAGGTCGGCATAGGCTGCCGCGCCGCGCGATGGCGGATCGTACAGCTTGATGGGGCGGCCGTGGCTCGGCGCCTCACTCAGTCGGACCGAGCGAGGGATGGCGGTCCGGAACGTCGCAGCAGGGAACACGCGGCGAACTTCGGCTGCCACCTGGGCGCTCAGATTGGTGCGGGAGTCGAGCATCGTCAGCAGGATGCCGATCAAGACGAGCCGGGGGTTCAGCGAGCCGCGCACCAGTTCGAGGGTTTCGACAAGCTGGCCGAGCCCTTCGAGCGCCAGGTACTCGCACTGTACGGGGATCAGCACATGGTCGGACGCCGCGAGCGCATTGAGGGTCAGCAGGCCAAGCGAGGGGGGTGTATCGATCAGGATGAGATCGTAGCGGCGGGTGTCCGCGGCGGCGCCTCGGGCAACGAGCGGCGCGAGCGCGTGAAGCAAACGGCGCTCGCGCTCCGGCACGTCGACGAGCTCGACTTGAGCGCCAGCGAGCGTTCGCGACGAGGGAGCGAGATCCAGGCCGTCGACTGACGTCGGCAGCACGATCTCTTCGAGCGCTGCGTCCCCGAGGAGGACGTCGTAGGTTGAGCCGGCCTGCCCGCTGGTGTCGAGGCCGAGTGAGCTCGTCGCATTCGCCTGAGGGTCGAGATCGACGAGCAGCACACGGACACGAGCGGCAAGCTCAGCTCCGAGGTTGACGGCCGTCGTCGTCTTGCCAACACCGCCCTTCTGGTTGGCGATGGTGATGACCTTACTAGGCGAGGACCCCGCAGTCGACGGGCGCTCCTCGATCAACGGGGATGCAGCCCGGCGGACGGTGGAGACAGCACGTGCCGAAGCAGGCCCGCGAACCGGCGCGGCCTCGGCGGCCGTTTGGCGATCGTCCACCGGCTACGCTCCGCGCCGCTTCCCGCGTGCCAGCCGCTCCGCGACCGCCTCGGAGGACGGAATACCCTGCCAGGCCCGCTTTTCGAGCACGAACGACGCTGTGCAGTTCGCGAAGTCGGCGCTCCGGCGTGGGTCGCCGGTGCGGCCGTACTCGACAAAGAAGGCTGTCGCGAAGACGTCGCCGGCGCCGGTTGGATCGATCTCGCGAGCGGGCTTGAAGGCGAGCGAACGCCAGGGCTGTTGCCCGCGTTCGTAGACGACGGCACCCCGCCGGCTCTCGGTAACGATGAGGAGTCGGGCGAGCGCGATATAGTGGTCTAGCAAGCTCGGATCGGCGAGGTCTTCGGGGCTGAGGACTACAACGTCGGCGCGAGCGAGGATGGCCTCAGCACAGTCCCAGGGAACCGCGCGCACGTGCCCCTGCCGATCGCCTTCGGCGGCCCAGACGCGCATCCACCCTTGCGGCGTTACGCCGATCAGGCCACCGCGCACGCGATCCACGATCGACGGATCGACTTCCTGCACGAGCGGCGCGAGGTGAACGATCGGTGCGCTCGTCCACTCCTGGGGAATCTGATCGGCCCGCAGCGGTGCGGCAGCTCCGAGCACGACCTGATGGCGCACGCCATCCTCATACAGGTTCACGAATGTCGTGGTGGATTGGGTTGGAACGCGGATGATGCGGATGGGCGTGGCGGCCTGACGAAACTGCTCGCGGCCGACGAGAGTGTCCATCAGCAGCGGCTCGAAGTCCGCGCTAGTGAGCACCCCGACGCGCTGGCCGAGCCGCTGGGCCGTCAGCGCGGAGTACGTCGCGGAGCCGCCGAGCAGCAGCCGCTTGTTGAAGACATCGACGCTGACGTGGCCCACGACCAGATAGTCGACCTTTCCAAGGTCCGTCGCGGTCTCGGCGTCAGCAGTCCCAGACTCGGCCGCGCTTCCTGCTGTCGCGCCGCCAGTGGACGGAGACGGCGTGCCGCCCAAAACGCCGGCGAACTCGGCCCCGCCCGCCCGGCCGGCCGGCCGACCGCCCGAGGCCGCCACGTCGATAGGGCGGGCGGTCTCGGGTGAGCCGGCCGAGGAATCGTGGGGTGAACGGCCCGGAACATCAGAGCCGGCAGGCGGGATGCCGGGTTCAGCGGGCACCGTAACCGCCGAAGCGCTGCGCCTGGCGCGGAGAGATGACGACGCGACGGCTGTCGCCTTCACCGACGCTGTGAGTCGAGACGCCGGGATGATCGGCGAGCGCGAGGTGGACGATCCGGCGCTCGGCCGGCAGCATCGGGTCGAGGAAAATCGGCTGACGGTAGCGTTGAGCGCGTTCGGCGGCCCGCAGCGCGATGTCGCGGAGCAGTCGGGCACGGCGCTCGCGGTATCCCTCAACGTCGATCAGAACGCGGACGCGCCGACCGGCTCGCTTGCCGGTCATCAGTCCGAGCAGGAACTGGAGTGCTGCGAGCGTCTCACCGTGCCGCCCGATCAGAATGCCGCCGTACTGACCGTGGATGCTTAGTTCGATGCTCGGCAGGCCGTCGTCATCCGTCACGCTGTCGATCTGGACGTCACTGGGGAGCTCCATCAGATCGAGCACTTCGACGAGCACGTCCGCGGCGATGTCAGCGGCAGCGCGGACTTCGGGCGGGGCGGAGGTCACGTCAGCGGCGACGATCCGAGCTGACCGCTCGGTACCTTCGTCTCCGGCTTCCTCCTCCGCCTCGTCGTCGTACTCCTCATCCTCATCCAGTTCGTCCTCGAGCTCTTCGTCCTCGTCATACTCCTCGTCGTCCTCGAGCTCGATGCCTTCGAGTGGGGTGACTCGCACGTGGGCCGGCCGGCCGGCGCCGCCCTGGCCGAGCACTTCGACGGTGACTTCATCCCGTTCCAGCCCAAGCTCGTCGAGGGCGTTCTCGATCGCCTCATCGACGGACCGGCCGGTCGCCTCAACGCTTTCCACCACGCTTCCCTTTCTTCTTGCGGCTCCCGCCCGGTGGGCGACCGGGCGGCGGGTTCACGGAGTTGGAGTCCGACTCGTCGTCGGAAATTTTGCGCCGCGGCGCGGGCGCGGAAGTGTCACGCGCAAACGGGGACGAGAGCGCCGTCAGGCCGCCAACGCTGCTCATGATGGCAGCAGGCTTGAGGGGATCCCAACTGACCGTGGCGCCCATCCGGACGACCTCGAAGATATTGCTGATGACCCAGTACACGACCAGCCCGGCCGGGAAGTTGAAGCTGAAGAAGAAGAGCATGAACGGCATGAAGTACGTCGTCATGCGCTGCATCATCTGCTGCTGCGAATCGTCGGGCGACCCGCTCATGGGCGTCATGCGGCCGTAAGCAAGCTGCGTAACAAGCATCAAGATGGGCAGAAGCCCTGGGATCGCGATACCCGCGATGTGGCCCACGATGTCCGGCTGGTTGAGGTTCGGGATCCAGAGGAAGCTGTCCCGGAATGCCTGATCGGTCGGCAGGTCGGAGTGCGCCAGTTGATTGAGCGCCTGGTACAGCCCGATCAGCACGACCATCATCGGGATCATCGGGAGGCAGCCGGCGGCCGGGTTGACGCCGTTCTCCTTGTACAGGCGCATCTGCTCCTGAGCGAGCCGTTCTCGATCTTTCGGGTATTTCTTCTTGATCTCGGCCAGTTCGGGGCCGATCGCCTGCATCGCCTTCATGCTCTTGGTCTGCATCAAGCTGAGCGGCAGGAGAATCAGCTTGAGGAAGATCGTGAAGAGGATGATGGCCATACCGCCGCTGCCGGTAAGCAAGGCAAGCTCGCGCAGGCCAGCCTCGAGGATGGCGACGAACGGCTGCCAAACCGGCAAGAAGACGTCGAAGGGGTTCACCGGCAACCCTCCCGGAGTGGTGCGCTCATCAGGGCACCGGGTCGTACCCGCCCGGGTGGAACGGGTGACAGCGGGCCAGTCGTCGAAGCGCCATCCAGCCGCCCTGGATCACGCCGTAGCGGTCGATCGCCTCGTAGGCGTAGCGGGAGCAGGTCGGCCAGAAACGGCAGGCCGGCGGCAACAGCCGAGAGAGGGTGCACTGGTACATCCTGATCGAGAGTAGCGCGAGTGCACGCATCGGTGTTAGTGCACTGAAGGTCGTACGTTCGGACGTGGTCTGGGGTGGTGTCCATGGTTCGGGTGTCGGCGTGGGCGGCGCCCACGGTTCCGGGTTCAGCGCGGAGGGTGTCGGTACAGGTAGTCTGGGCACGGATGGCATCCAGGACGGCGATGGCGGTGTCTGAGGCGGTGTCCTACGAGGCGTGGAGCGAGGCGCGGAGCGAGGTGCGAGCGACTGACGGCGGCGCCCCGATGCGAGCGAGTCGGCCGGCGGCATCAGGCCGTGCCGGGGAGGGGGCGAACACGCCGAGCCTCACCAGGTGAGCCGGGTACGCTTCGACTATCACTCGGTACGCGGGTACGCGGCAAGATACGCGCCCGGCGGAGGAGATCTTCGGTGGCCGTACGCATGTCGTCCCATGTGGCGGCCGCGCTCGACGGCCGCGCGATGAAGACGAGGTCGTGCGCGGGGGCAAGCTCGGCCAGGTGCGCCCGGACGGCTTCGCGGACGCGCCGCTTCACCCGGTTGCGTACCACTGCTGTGCCCACTCGCTTTCCCACTGATATGCCAAGCCTGGTCAACCCGCCCTCGTTCGGTGCAACGTACAGGACGAGGAGCGGGTGACCCCAGGAGCGACGTGCTGCACGGACCCGTTGAAAATCGGCGTTGCGCCGGAGCCGATGCCCGCGTCGCATCGCCATGCCACGGTCCGAGGGCTGACGCTAGACGACCGTGAGCCGCTTGCGCCCCCGCAGACGACGTCGTCGAAGGACGTTGCGCCCGCCCGGGCTGCTCATGCGCTTGAGGAAGCCGTGCTCGCGCTTTCGGGGCACGCGCTTCGGCTGATAGGTTCTTTTCACCGCGAGGGGCTCCCGTCTCGAAAAATGGGCACAGTCGTGCAGGTGGTGTTGGCCTGCGAATTGTACTGGCCCTGGAAAGAGGTCGTCAAACACGGAGCGTTTCACGTGAAACGTCGGCTCTCCGAATCACAGCAGAGCCCGGCGTGGGGCGGGTATCGCCGACAGCGAGGAGGTAGGCAGCATGCGTGTCGTCGTTCTCGGAGGAACGCGCTTCATCGGGCGAGCGATCCTCGCGGATCTCGTGGCTGCGGGCCACGAGGTGCAGGTCGTCCATCGTGGGCACACCGAGCCGGATGACCTGCCGCCGGTCGAGCACCGGCACCTCGATCGGCAGGACACCGCCGCGCTGCGTGAAGCGCTCGCGAGCGTCCGTCCCGATGCGCTCGTCGACACGATGGCGCTGTCGTGCGCCGATGCCGAGATGGCCGTCGAGGCGCTACCCGGCGACATCCGACTAGTACTACAACGACGGGTCTTACGTCCAGCTACCATGGGGGTGGCGGCGTGATGCCGGGGGTGCGAGGATGGACCCGTCAGAACTGGATCGAGTGGCGGATCGGTTCGGGGCATTGAGTCGACG
>JADLFM010000164.1 GCA_020845495.1 Chloroflexota bacterium | reverse complement strand
GGCGGAATCGTTACGGTCTTCCAGAACATCCTTGGACGACTATCGGGACTCGGTGGGGGCGGGCGGTGAGGATGAACCTCGCTCGCCTGACCGTCGGGCGCCTCTCCCGGCAGCGGGGTCAGGGCATGGTAGAGGCGGCGATCACCTTTCCGCTTCTGCTCCTGACGGCGATCGGGCTGGTCCAGTTCGCCCTGTTTGCCCACGCCCAGAACGTGGTCACCGGGGCGGTCCAGGATGGCGCTCGGGTCGCAGCGAGCGAGGATCGATCTCTCGCTGACGGGGTGAGTCACGCCCGTGCCCTGCTCGAGGCCGGGCTGGGCCGATCCGTCGAGGGCGTGGCTGTCAGCGGGACGGACGGGGCAGACACGGTGAGAGTCGAGGCGCGGGGTCGACTGCGCTTGATCATCCCGTGGGCGGCCGATGCGACCTTGCCATTGGCGGCACGGTCGGCCGTGACCAAGGAGCGGTTCCGTGCCGGGCCGAGTCGCTAGTTGGATGGACGCCGTGACCTGTTCTCGGCCGGCTCTCCGCAGGGGCCAGGCGCTGGTCGAGACTGCCCTGGTCGTGCCCCTGCTCCTGACGTTGGCCTTCGGCGTGGTGGCGGCCGGCCGGGTGGCGCACGGGCAGATGGCGGTTAGCGCCGTCGCCCGAGAGGCTGCCCGCGCAGCTGCCCTGGCCGACTCGGCAGCCGATGCAGGCAGTCGCGGTGTCTCGCGTGGTCGGGAGGTGGCCGCCGGCTACGGGCTTGGCGACGGACCGCTCGACGTGCGGGTCGAGCCCGGAGCGTTCAGCCGAGGAGGTGAGGTCCGCGCCTCGGTCCGCTGCGACGTGTCGCTCGAAGATCTGCCGCTGCTGAGCTGGGCTCGTGTGCCCGTCTCCAGCGAACACGTCGAACGAATCGACACTCACCGTAGTCGCTGGCGAAGTGAGCGCGATCGATGAGGCCACAACGACAGGCATTGATCGGAACGGCTGGCCTGCTCCGGTCCGCCCATCGTGGTCAGGCGATCGTCTGGACGGCGGTCATGCTGCCGCTGTTCCTTGCGATCGTCGGCCTCGCGGCAGACGGTGGACTGGTTTTCAGTGCTCAGCGCGAGCTTCAAAACGCTGCCGATTCGGCTGCGCGGGCCGGGGCCCAGCAGATCGACATCCTGGTGTACCGCGAGAGCCGCGGGCGCACCGTCGTGCTCGACCAGCCGTCGGCCCGCCGGGTCGCCAGGTCCGCAGTTGGTCAGGACGCAAGCCGTGACATCCGCATTGATGTTGAACCGAGCCGCGTCCAGGTTGGGCTCAGCCGCGATGCACCGACCAGTTTCCTTCGCCTCATCGGCATAGGAACAGTCCGAGTCACGGCGGCCGCCACTGCGGAAGTACGGCATGGAATCGAGCGGGGAGAGCCGTAACTGTGGAGAGAAAGATGACCGTACATGACCTGAGTGATGACTTCGGCGCGCGACAAGAACAGCATGCGCCGACACGTCGCTCCTACTGGCCGATCGGGCTGGCACTGCTTATCGCTGTGCTGCTCCTGCTCGGGGGAGCAACCGTACTGAATCAACGCCTTCGGCCGAAGGTCGAGCTCCAGGCGACGACCACGGCGCATGCACAGGAGACAAGTCTCGGATTCATCCTGGGGCGCCTGGCACTTCAGGATGAACTCGGCGACGCTGACCCTGTTGCCGCGCCCAGTCCAGAGACCGGAATAGACGCCATCGAGATCGACCTGGCGCTCCTTGAAGAGATCCAGGCCGCCTACTCGACGTTCTGGGAGATTCGGGCCGAAGCCGCCTTCAACCTCGACGTCAGTCGATTGCCCGAGGTGCTGGACGGTCCGGCGCTCGAACGCGAGCGTGAGCAGATCGCCGACCTCCAAGCCAGAGGCGTGGCCGCCGTGATCGAAGCGGAGCACGAGGTTGGGCTCCTGAGCCTGTCCTCGGAAGAGGCCGAGCTGTACGACGAGTACCTCAACCGAAGCTACCTGGTGGATCCCACGACCAAGGAACCGGTTGGGGCACCTGAGCCCGAGGAGGTCGTCAAGGTCTCGTTTCGGCTGAGGAAGATCGACGGCATCTGGAAGGTGGTGGACAGTGAACGCCACAGCTAGCGCCCCACGCCCTGGCCTGATCCTTCTTAGCGCCATCACCGGGATCGCCCTTCTTTGCTTGTGGGTGTCCACGGTGCTTGGGGAGTCGCGCGGCGAGTCCCAACGGCCCGACGACAAGGCGCCACGGAGCAAGACAGAGATCAAGCACGAAGTGAAGACCCGGCCGGACGGGGTGCGAATCCGCATTTCCGTCCGCCAGGAAACGGAAGGCAGGGAAGCTTCATCTGAACGAAACCAGGAGCGGGAGCGGCGGCCCAGCCAGCCGCCTCCCGTGGCCGTTCCCGACGCCCCAATTCCCGAACTGACGGCCGAGGCTCCGGTCCCGGCGCCCGAGCCGCCGCCGACGGCCGATCCGCCAGTGCCCGATGTCCCGTCCGCGGAGGCACCAACCGACGAGGCCACAGCGACAGACATACTGTTGGAGGATGTGGTAGCGACCGACGCTCCAGCCGCGTCCGCCGCGCCGTTGTTCAGCCCGTCGGTCGCCGACGAACCATCTGTCGAAGCGCCGATAGGTGAAGCGCCTCCGACCGACCCGTCAGCTCTTGAAGTTGCTTCCACGGAGCCAGCGCCGGCCGAAGCGCCGGTCCCCGACTCGCCTGCCGACCTGGCTCCTGTTGCCGAGGCGCCGCCGGCGCTATTCCCCACCGATCCGCCATTCATCGAGCTGCCGGCGGTTACGCTGCCGCCATCGGCGAGCCGCGCGGCCATCACTCCGCGGCTCTTCGTCGCTGACGTCCTCGAAGACGTGCCGCTGCCGGTGGCGAAGGTTCGCATGAACCCGGACATTGGCCTGGTCGCCGTACCGACCTGGTTCTGGGTCGAGGGGTACGACGGCCGCGCGTTCGGAGTCACCCGGCGCGTCAACATCCCGGCCGAGATCGGCGACGACGTACCAGCCGACGACGTTTCGCGAGACGATCCGCGCCGCCGCCCAACGTCGATGACGATCGTCGTCACCGTGCGCCCGAGCCGCTACGAATGGACCTTCGGCGACGGGATGAAGCTCGTGACGACATCACTTGGCAAGCCGTATCCGCAAGCGTCGGACGTGAAGCACACCTACGAGCACTCATCTCTTCGATCCCCGAGCGGATTCACGGTGAGCCTGACGATCGAGTTTACCGCTGAGTACCACATCAACGGCGGCGCCGCGCAAGCCCTGCCGCCGATCCGTCGGAGCTACGAGAGCAGTTACCGCGTTCAGGAGATCCAGCCAGTCCTGACGTCCAGGTAGCTCGCGCGGGAGAGGATCGTGCACGTCTCTGCACAGCTGGCCGGCGATGAGCGCCGGCACCACCGTCTTGGACTACTCGGGCTCGTCGTGGGGTTGGCGATCGGGGGAACAACCCTGCTCGCCGTGGCCGGCCCACCGAGACTGCCGGCCGAGTTGCCCAACAGAGTCATCATCGCGAGCACGCTGAACGGTTCTTACCTGCCGCCCGAGGCAGTTGCCTACGTCGTGACGACGGCCGCCTGGATGATCTGGGGTTGGTTGACCCTGTCACTCGCTCTGCGCCTGATCGTGCTCGGTGCAGAGGCGATTGCCTATGGAGCCGCCTGGGTCCGGGCGTTGCGCCTGATTTCGGATCGTGTGACGCTCCCGGTTGTCCGCCGCCTGGTTGACGGCGCCGTCGTCACGGTGCTGGTCGTCAACCTGATGGCTCGGGCAGCGCCGGCATCGGCGGCGCCGATCTCTTATTCAACCGTGATGCTCACCCGGTCTGATGGGGGTGCGCCAGAGTTGTCGCCAAACGAACCGTCGCGGGAATCGTCGAGACGGACGATTCGGTACACCGTTCAGCCGGGCGATACGCTCTGGACCATCTCTGAGCGGTTTTACGGTACGGGCTTCGAGTACGGCAGGCTGGTCCACGCGAATTCCGGGCGTCCAATGGTGGACGGCAGCCGCTTCACGCGGACAGGGGTCATCCAGCAGGGCTGGACCATTGATGTGCCGTTACCCAGCCGGGCGATCGAGGATGTGGACGGCCGTACCTATTACGTAGTCGATGACGAAGATACCCTGCGTGGCGTCGCCGCTCGCCTGCTCGGTAACGAGGCAGCCTGGTGCCAGATCTTCGAGGCGAACCGCGAGACTGCCAGACTCCCGGACGGTCGTGCCCTCACCCGGCCGGACCTCATCTGGCCGGGCTTGCGTCTGCTTATCCCAATCGTCGCGGCAGACGATGCGCCACCGGCCCCGTCCCCGGCTCCCACGGTCATAGCGGAGGCCCCGCCGTCTCCGTCGATGGAGCCGGGCACACCCGCCATCGCAGAGCCATCACCAGAGCCCACCCCACCCACGCCAGAGCCCTCGCCTTCTCCGGAGGCGGCGATCACTCAACCATCGACGCCACCCACGGTCACCCCGGTACCGACAGATACCCTGCCTCCGGCTGAGCCGTCGGCAACTGCAATCCCGGCCACAACTAACGTTCCGGCCGAGGCGGTTGGAGTCGCGCCGACCGAATCTCCGTCTGACGCTGATGTCACGCCACTGAAGTACGGTGCCGCTGCTCTCGCAGCCTTTGCAGCAGCGGGCGGCGCGGTACTCGTGGCCCTGCGACGAGCTCGGCGACGACTCGTCGAGCCGTGGTTGCCCGACGTGCCAGAGGAAGGCCCGGAGAGTAATGAAGGCTTCGCCGAGCCCGAGTTGGCCCGTGTCCTCGAGCATCGGCTTCACGGTGGAGAGGTCGAACCAGCAGTTATCGTCGCCGACCAGGCAGTCCGATTCTTCGAAGGACACGACCTCGGCCAGATCGACGTGGTGACCGTCGGCCAACGCCGGACCGCCGTGTCGTTGACTCTCAACGCCGGTCTCGCGGCCCAGCCGCGGCTGTTGGAGATCACTCCGGACCTGGGCCAACGGCTCGGTGGATCAGGTGACGCCTGGCGCACCACGGATCACGACGTCATGGTTCGGGTTTCTGGTCTGAAGGTCGCTGGCCTCTCTCGACTGGCTACAGGCCGGCCGGCTGGCGCGCCCATCCTATTGCCCATTGGCGTCCTGCCCGGTCGTGAGACGCTCTACGCGAACTGGCGCGAGTTCGGACACGTGCTGGTGGCCGGGCTGCCTGGTGGCGGCGCCGAGATCGTCTTGACGAGCCTGATTGGCGCCCTCACTGCGCGCTGCCGACCGGAGGACGTGCGCCTGGTGACAATCGCCAGCCGCCGTTCACTGCCGTCCGCGGTTCTCGGTCTGCCGCACCAGTCGCGTGGTCCGATCGACCCGACGGACGAAGATGCCGTGACCGAGATCCTCCAGGAGCTGCGAACGGAGCTTGATCGTCGGATGCAGAGACTTAGTCACGAAGCTCAAGCTGACGAGCTCGACGCTGAACGCCAGCCAGAGATCATCGTGGTGATCGGCGAGCTCGCCGACATCGCGGGAGACGCGACCACGTTCGAGCTCCTCGGCGTCCACGGGGCGGCGAATGGCATTCGCCTCCTCTCGGCCAGCACCCGCCCGGAGGCCATCGGAGACGAGGTGCTGGCGCACTTCGCCACCCGCGTTGCCCTCCAGTCTCTTGACGAGGACGCAAGCATTCGGCTCATCGGCCGCCCGGACGCTGCGGATCTGGGCGGAGGAGGCGATCTTCTCATTCGCATCGACGGACGGGTGCCGCTGCGGGCTCGCGGCTTCCGACTGTCACCTGAGCATCTCGATCAACTCGTCAGGGTGATGCGAGAGGCGTATGCCGGATCTACTGACCCAACGGTGGAAGCCGAGAGCACGTCGCGGGATGATGTCGCACCGCGCGAGGATGGCTCACGGCACGACGATCCGCCCGAGGCTTCGCGTGGAACGGACGATCAGGACGATCCCGTCGCGGCCGCCGAACTGGTGCCCGTACGACATGGCCGGAAGGTCAAGAACGGACTGCCCGCCAGTGGCGTTGGTCTCAAGACCGACAGCTGGGTCAACGGATCGCACGCCGAACCTGTGGTGTCAGATTTGCCGGGTTCGGCGAGCAGGCCTGGCGACGTGGTTGCTGGCGCTACCGACTGCTCGTTGCCGATTCAGGTCAGATGCTTCGGGTCGTTCCGTGTCACGTCGGGCGACCACGATCTGTCGGCCAATGGATCCGACGGGGCGCATTATAAGGCCTGGGACATTCTTGCGTTCCTTTGTGCTCAGCCAGGTGGCACCGTCTCACGCGAACGGCTGGTAGCAGCGCTCTGGCCGGAGGTGGTTTCAAAGAAGGCAGCCAACCGGCTCAAAGTTTCGCTCGTTCGCCTGAGGAGTACGCTCAGAAAGCAAGTCTCTGGTCTGACCGGTGAGGTGGTGCGCGTCGAGCGAAACGGGGTCTGCCATCTCGACGCCGATTGCATCTCGTCGGATGTCCATCGTTTCATGGAGCTCTGCAAATCGGCCTCAAAGCGGCAATCGGCCGAAGCCATGGAAGCGCTTGAGGAAGCCCGCGCGCTCTACCGAGGCGACCTCCTCACGGAGCCGTACTACGAATGGGTTCATACCCGTGGGGATGATGGGCTCACTCTTCGCGAGTTGTATCGCGAGGAGTACTTCCGTGTGACGCAGCGGTTGGCGGAGCTACACCGCCAGCAAGGACAGCCTGCTCGTGCGGTAGCACTCTACCGGGACATCCTCAAGCTGGAGCCGACGCTCGAGGACGTCGTCCGAAGCCTCTATCGCTGCTACCAGGAGCTTGGCGACCGAGGTGCGCTTCTTCGCGAGCACCGCCGGTTGCAGGATGCCCTTCGGCAGTTACTCAAATCGTCGGATGATCCCGACGACTATCCGGAGCTGTACGAGCCGGAGAGCGAGACCGTTGCCCTGTACGAGGAGGCACTCGCTGCTCTCGAGTCTCGGGCGACCGTGGGGCCGTCATGACTGTCTGGCGGGGTTTGGGAACGAGTTGATGCCGTCGTCCCTCGACACGCTCTTCCTCGGCGTGATGCTGCTGATGGCCACCTTCACTGATGTTCGCCGCCGCGAGGTCCCGGGCTGGCTCACGTTCGGAGGCATCGCGGCGGGCATCCTCGTCGCGTCGACGAATGGGGAGAGTGCGATGCTCCTGAGCCTGCTCGGGACGACCGTCGGCGGACTGATCGTACTTCCATTTGTCCTCATCGGCGCATTCGGCGCAGCAGACGCACTGCTGCTTGCGGCAATCGGCGCATGGAAGGGTCCGATGTTCGTCCTATGGACAGCTTGGTGGACATCACTCGCCGGCGCTGTCCTCGCCATTGTTGCCTGGTATCGAGGACAGCCAGCGTTTCCATATGTTCCTGCCATCGCCATCGGCTCAGCGATGGCCCTGACTATCCAATAGCTCTGTAGGCCGTTCCCGATCAGCCAACCCCCGGCGAGCACCCAACTCCGTACTTCAGTAGGTTGCCATACCGCTCGGTCCATTGCCCGCTGTGTCGGCGACATCGTACGGAACATACTCGTGCCGGTGTCGCTGCGCTCGACACTGGTAGTCCGTCTCGGCTGCCCCTGGCTGGTCGGCTTCGACCTTACACTCAGGCGTGCCTGGATGCTCATCGGCGAGATCACCGACTCGAGGAGTGAGATCGCTGCCGACTGGTGTATAGGTCTGACAGCTTGTTCAGTCGAACATAGACGGGCTAGCAGGCGAGTCCACGTATGCCCAGACCCGGCTTCCCCTCCTGACGACGAGAGCCTTCTCGCGGACTAGACCAAAGCCACGGTGAAAACTACATTCCGCTATTGTGAGGCGTCTGCGGGTTCCACCTTGGACTTGGTTTAGGTGAGCTTGAGTTGACTATCCACTCAACATCGTGCTATGGTGACGATGTGAGTGAAATGACGTTCGGAGCCGTTCTACGCGATCGTCGCCGGGCCGCTGGCTTGACACAGCGAGACCTGGCTGAGCGATCAAGCTTGGACTTCTCCTACATCTCCAAGCTCGAGAACAATCGGCTCCCCCCGCCAGCCGCCGATACGGTGGTCGTGCTGTCGAGCATCCTCGGCGTCCCACCTGAGGAGCTCCTCGCCCTTACCGGCAAGATACCCTCTGAGGTTCAGGCGACGGTGAGCACGAGCCCCAGCGCGCAAAAGTTTCTGCGTGAGGCCCAAAGGATGGGCCTCTCTGAGGATGAGTGGTCTGACCTCGCACGCACGCTCGGCAGGCTACGGGGAGGGGACCGATGACTAAAGGTGCTCCCTTCCAGTTGGAGTTGTTTGCTCCTGACGAAACACCTTCGCCGATGGTTCCGCTTCGCGAGCGATTGACCAGGATCATCTGGTCCCATAGCCGCAGATCGACCCTCGAACAGTGCGCTCGACGCTACTACTACACCTACTACGGCGCCAATCGCCGTACCGCCAAGATCGTCGCCAACAAGGACGATCTCCACTTTCTTAAGGGCGTCTCGACGCGCCACGAGCGGGCCGGGAGCATTCTCCACCTCGCCATTAGTTGGTACCTTCGGGAGGTACAAAGGGGTGCCGAGCCGGGCTTGGAACGCCTCAAAGGGTGGGCACACCGGCTCTTCGACGCAGATTGCGCATTTTCGCGCGCTCATCCCGACGGCGCGCACACCGACCCCGCCGTCCGTTACCCACCGGTTCTCCTGCGTGAGTTTCACTACCGCGATCCACGGGCCGAGGACCTCTGCGAGGAGACCGAAGAGCGGATGATGGCCGCGCTCACAACATTCGCCCTGGACGGATCGTTCGCGAAGTTTCGCCGGGCCGCCGCTGACAGTGAGGCAACTATCGAGACATCGATGCGTCTGGTGGGCCAGCTCCCCTGCCGTGTCGAAGGGAGAGTTGATTTCGCCTTCCGAGACGAACAGGGCGTCACCGTCGTCGATTGGAAGATGGGCAGCAGCGACGGATCAGGTGATGACAGTCTCCAGTTGGCCGTATACGCTCTATGGGCGCTCGAGCAGTTCGCCTGCGACCCGGACAACCTGCGTGTGTGTAAGGCGCAGCTAGGTTCGCGAGAAGTCGTCGATTTCCGGGCGGACGCACCAGTGCTCAGAGCCGCTCGCGCGCTCATCGTGCAGGATGCCGAGCGCATGGCAACACTTCATGATTACGGTCAGCGCGGCGTCGTCGAGGCCTTTTCGCCGTGCTTGAAGGCGGCGATCTGCAACGGCTGCCGATTCCAACGGGCCTGTCCAGAAGGGAGCCAGGTCGCTGATGCTTGAGACAAACATCCGGGTCGTCGCTCCTGGTTCCTCACTGTACATCTCGACGCGCCGTGCGCGAGTCGAAGGGCCAAACATCACGCCGGATCTTCTCCAGAGGGTGTGCAACACGCTGCGCCACCGGCATGGAATTGCGGCGACGCCGGCCCCGGACGCCGCTCCGTCGTTGATCATCGCGGGCACGCAGCCAGCGGAACGACTCCACCTCGCTGCCGAAGACTGGGAGCTCGACGTGGCGGATGCTGGCGACCCGACTCGCCGGCTGACGCTTGACGAGCCCGAATCGGAGGCCGTCCTACTTCCCCTGGTCGAACGAGCGCTCCTCGCTCAGGTCGCTCGGCGAACCGACCTCTGGACCCTCGACAGTCCAAGAATCTGGTACGAAGCCGAGCCCTTCTGCGAGGAGGCCGGAATCGCCGCGTATCGCCGCTTTGAGCTCTCGACCGTGCTCGTCCAAGACGTAGGTGTGGGCGTTGCGGTTGACATCGGCACCGCATTCTTCACTTCACGGCCGTTGAGCTACTTCCTGGACGAGCGCGTCCACACCAATGAGCGGCAGCGGCGCGAGAGGTGGCTCGAGGAGCTGCTTGGTCGGCAGGAGGGTCAAAAGGGCACGCTGCTCTACGACAACGGTCGGTCCCGGGTGAAGTGTTATTTCGAGGCCCCCGCACCAGGTCTCACCTGCGCGACCACAGGTTCGATCCGCGTCCGAGGGAGAAGCTACCCCTCGCTCATCGCTTACTATCGAGCCGACAATCCCGATCTGGTAGTTTCCCCCGAGATGGCTGTCGTACGGGTCTCCTTCCCTAGCATCAGGTTTCCCCAGCCTGTCGCAGCCAATCGCGTTCGAGTGCGGGTCATGAACGACAATGTCCCCCACGAGCTCGGAGAGATCGATAAGATCGCGCCGGCCGAGCGCCGCGACCTGATTGAGGCTTTCTGGGACCGGCTCGGCCGTCGGCCCTTCGGCCATATCGCGCCGGGCCTGGCCGAAGGGTTCTGGTGCCCACCGCCGGAGCGAGTGATACGATTGGCTCCGCCGCCACTCCTGTTCGGTCGCGGACGTCGCCTCGACCCACCAGAGCGCGAGACGATTGAAGCATATCGAGAGCACTATCGTCGCCGTGCCCAGACGATCGAGGTTGCCGGCTGCCATGCCGCTCCGCCGTCAATGCCGCGCACGCTCTACTGTGCCTACCCACGCCACATCGGCGAACCGGTAGCAAACAATCTGGCGGGCGATCTAGCTCAAGCGTTGTCAACCTGGACGCGACATCCAATCGAAGCCGTCACGGTTCCCTATGACGACGTCACAGATGCGATTGCCCAGCTCCGTGAGCGAGACCAGGGAGGCATGCTCGTCTTCGTGCTGAACGACGAGCCTACGGCTTATCACGAAGTCGCCTTCCAACTCGACGACTGGCGTGTCAAGCGCATCACCGAACGAGTGCTCTGCCGCCATTACAAGCAGCTCCGCGAGGGTGCCTGGGATCATCGTCGCCGCGAACACAGCAAAACTCTGGGCTCCTCACGCTGGCGAGGATTTGTGACCCAGAATGCGCTGGAGGTGCTGCAGCTCATTGACGCAGTGCCCTTCCGAGCGACCGATCTGGGACCGTACGAAGCCCACCTCGTCATCGACGTGGGGTACAACCGACGTCATTTCGCTCTGTCGTTGCTCGTCTCTCGCGGCGAAGGCCAGGCGCCGCCATTTTGTCTTAGGACCGAGGTCTACCCGAAAGCCGACCACCAGCACGAGTCGGTCAACCAGGTGATGCTCAGAGATCGGATCTTCGACATCATCGATCAAGTTGTGCGACGACCGGCACAGGCGCTCACATCGCTCCTGGTCCTGCGGGATGGACGACTCTGCGGACAGGAGGGACCTGCCATCGACGAGGCCGTCGTGCGACTGCAAGATCGTGGAAAGCTTTCTCCTGATGCCAGAGTCGATGTGGTCGAGATCCACAAGGATACGCTGAAGTCCCTGCGCCTCTGGGAGACCTACGCTGACGGGAGCGTTGATAACGCGTTGGAGGGCCAGGCGATCCTCCTGAACGATCGGAGCGTGCTCGTCACCAGCACTGGGGCAGCGACCCTACGACAAGGTACCGCAGAGCCGTACCTCATCGAGGGCAACGGTCGATGTCGATCGGTGGTCGATGCGGCACGAGCGACGCACCTCGGCGCCCAATTGAACTGGTCGAATCCCCGCGTCGCCCAACGCATGCACATCGCTCTGAAGCGGACGGACGAAGACCTGAAGGCCCACGCCGCCCGGGATATTCGGCGGCTTCGCTAGCCCGTTCGGGCGCGGATCGCGCGAAAGGAGTCGATGATGGCAACAAGAAATGACTGGCTCGCAGCCTCTACCTTCGAGCAGGCGCACGAGGTAGCCTCGGCGATCAACACGTTGTCGATCCATGCCAAGCTCCTGCTGGATGGCGTCGACGACCCGACGCCGATCGACGACGTTCAGAAGGCGCGTCGCCGTTTGTCGAGCTTCCTGGGGCGGCTCCAGGCTGTCCTTGGGGAGACCGGGAGCACCGGGGTCGTGATCGGGGCCGACCCACAACTGGGTGACGTAGCAGGCCGGTTCCTATCTCGTCAGGTCCGTGAGCATGGCAGGCGCGAGGCCCCTCGGCTCCTTACCGAGCTCCCCACGTTGATCGAATCGGATCGCGAGGAGGATCTCCCTCGCCTTGTTGCCGGCCTACAGGAGCTGCGCACGTTGGTGACCGTGCCTGCGCCGTCCACACCGATCCAGATTGGCGGACGGTGACCTGGACGCGTGTTCGGGCGGTTCTTGAGCGTCGGAACATTGGCCTGCTGGCCGACGTCCGGACGCTGATTGACCTGATCAGCGCCGCTCGGGTACCCTCCGCGCTCAGTCTCTACCGTGATCGCATCGCAGAACTCTGCCACGAGCAGCAGGTCAGGATCGAGCGGAACCTGCAATATCTTCAACTCGGCACGAGCTCGATCCTGCCCGACATCTTGAGCGACACGAATCTCGCGGTCGATCTGGTCGGCTTCTTGAGCTCCCAGCTCGCCACCCCCGTGTTGCGGGCAAAGTCCTCAGACTTTGTTTGCCTCTGGATACTTGGATGGCTGCACACGTCCCATCTACAGACCGGCGCGTATGCCCCGGCGATGTGTGACGGCGACGTAGCGATGTTGCCGCTCGTCGACCTGGTTCCAGTCTATTTCTTCCCATCGATCGAACAGCGCGGACTCCTCTTTCAGCCGCTCCTCTTTCACGAGTTTGGCCACCTCTTGTATGCGAAGCATAAGCCAGAACTGGACGATCTGGTCGGTGAGCTTCAACGAGAGGTGGAGGACACCCTGCTCCCCGCCTCGCAGCGGAATGACCGCTATGCCCAACGGCAGGCGGCGCGCCGGAGACTAATCGTTCGCGTCTGGTACCGCTGGGCCCAGGAGCTGTTCTGCGATGCCGTCGGCTTCGACATCGGAGGACCGTCGTTCCTCCTCGCGTTCACGACGTTCCTGAGTAGGTTCGACGCAAATGATTTCTCTCAGTCGGCGGAACAGATGGCTGGCAGCCATCATCCAGTGACCGCGTTGCGCGTGCACTTCCTGGCGCGGCGAGCTGAGGCTGCAGGGTTCGACGAGCTTGCAGCCCGCGTTAGGTCGGAGTGGGAGTCAGTTGCCCAGGCACTCGGAGTCACAACCGACTTCCACGGCTTCTACGATGATAGTCTCGAGGAGGCGGTAGCGCTCCTCATCGAAGACATGGTGACTGAAGTGGACCCGCGGCGATTCTCCGAAGATGAATCGTGCGAGGGTGACGCCTGGCGCAACTTCGAGTCGCCTGTCGCTCTTTGCGCAGCCGCCTGGCAAGCGTACGATTCAGATCCGACGACGTATGCAACATGGGAGACGGAGCAGCTCCGACAGCTCGAGGCTCGGCAACTGCGAAGTTAGTCTGGGCCGTGGCCGGTAGCAGCGATCGCGTCGCCTACTGTCGGCCACAGAACTCTGCCCCACCTTCCGAGATGAGCCGAGGCTGGCCCCTCACCGTCCGATCACCGGAAATCGGTTGTTCGGTGTCGTGAGGTCGGAGATGACTGCATTTCACTGAGCGATTTTGTTCCTGCCTGAAAGCATCTCTCATGTAGCCGCCAAGTAGCTGTCGTGAAACCGCCAAGTAGCTGTCGTGAAACCGGCCCTCCGTAGGCTGGCTTCGGCGCACTGACGCCGATCTCAACCACGGAGGGTCACGTCTATGCAGCTACCGTTCAGCATCGCCGTCGAGGCGCCCGGCCGCGCGCAGCTTCGGCGTGCCGCGCGAAAGCCGTGGGTGTGGATCGCGGGCATCGTCGTGATCGCGGGCGTCGCCGTTGCCGTCGCCGCCTACGTGCAGTTTCGGCGCACCGAGGCGGTCGGCGAGGCGACGCTTCGGGTGACCAGCGATCCCAGCGGCGCGTCCGTTGACATCGGTGACCGTAAGCTCGGCCGGACGCCTGCCGCGCTTCGGCTCGGCGCCGCCGACCACCGGGTCACGCTGCATCGCGATGGCTACGAGGACGCCATCAGGTCAGTCTCGCTCACCTTTGGCGGGGAGTCTGAACTTCACGCCGACCTCTGGCGGTGGACACCCGAGGTTCAACAGCTCCGCCCGACGTTTCCCGGCGCGACGATCGCCGGCGCGGATTTCCTCGCTGACGGACGGATCGCGCTAGCCATAGCTCTGCCGCCTGACGACGAGCGCCAGACCTGGCTGCTGGATGAAGACGGCGGGATGCGTCGCCTCGGACCGACCGAGGCGCGCGGCGCTCTCGCCGTCACGCCCGACGGACGTCGGATCGCCTACGTAGCGCGCGGGCAGGGCGATGACGCGAACACAAGTGGAGTACAGCCCGACGAAGTGTGGGTCGCTCCGTCTGAGCGTGAGCGTGGCACTCGCAGCTACGTCCTGACGACCGAGATGCGCGACGAGCGTCTCGTCGACCTGAGCTGGGCGCCCGATGGACAACACCTATTCCTCGTCACCCGGTATCAGCTCGTCGGCGGCGGCTATCGCACCCGTCTCCTGTGGCTCGACACGGCCCACGGCGCGGTCGACAAGATTGCCAACATCCCTAGCGAGGTCGTGCCGGGTAGCTACAGCTGGAGTCCCACTGGCGAGCACGTGTCGTTCCTGGCTCAGTCCGGGCAGACGACCTCGCTCTGTCTGGTCAGGACCGACGGCAGCGAGCTCCGCTATCTGACCGACCTGTACCAGGACGACTCGAACCCGCTGGCCTTCCCGCCGGTGGCCTGGTCATCGGACGGCTCGCGGATGCTCTACGCCGCGCCGACCCAAAACCAGGGAGCCAACCAGAGTGGCTGGCTGTGGGGAGTCCAATCAGCCCCGGCGCTCTTCGAGGTGCGAGTGAGTCGGCCGCAGGAGCAGCGAGTCGGGACTGCCGAAGGACAGTCACCGTCATGGCGAGAGGACGGCAGCATCGTCATGCTGGCGCGCCCGAAGCTCGGTGGCCCGCTCGCCCTGAGATCGGTCGAGGCCGACGGCAGCATCCGTGACCTCGGTGACCTGCCGTTCAAGGCCGGCCCGACCTACGCTGCCCGCTGGGACGTCGCCCACGCTCAGGCGATCGTGGCCGTGCGCGGTGCCGCGAGCACGGGAGCGAACAAGCCTGAGTACTGGCTCGTCCGCTATCGACCGGAGGCCGACCGATGAGGACCGCCTGTGCGCTCGTCCTGCTGATCTTCATGCTCGTCTTGAGCTTCACAGCGACTATCCCGTTGCCAGCGCACGCCCAGGAGACGCCTCCAACGGCAACACCAACGGCGACACCCGAGCCGGAAGGTAACCCACCGGCCGGTGCACCCGGCCCATTTTCCGGCTTCCTGCCCGACCCGAAGGCCTGGGCTTCCGATGTCTTCAATCAGGTGCTTGTCTCCCTGCTCCAGGGCATCTCGGACGCAATCCGTGGCGTCGTCGACGGCGTCATGGGCAGCTCGCTCAACTTCATCACCCAGACCCCACCGGCCGGTACCTATGACAGTCCGACGGTCAAGACGCTCTGGGAGGCCGTTCGTACCGTCATGAACGCCGGCCTGGCGATCGTGGCACTTTGGGGCGGCTTCAACTTGATCGTCCGAGAGCAGATCGGCGCGCCCTACCACGAGGCGATGGAGCTGGTACCGCGGCTGGTCATCGGGGCGCTGCTCGCGAACACCAGTCTGAGCTGGGCGCAGCTCGCGATCGACGTCAACAACGCGCTCTGCCAGGGGATCGGCGAGGTCGCGCTTCCGGCCTGGGAGCGTGTCGACAGCACAACCCAGCTGCTGGTCGACGTCATCGCGATCCTCATCTACCTCGTCACCGGGCTGATGCTCCTTCTGCAGATGTTGATGCGACTTGCCTTGATCGACGTTCTCCTGGTCGCCGCGCCGCTCGGCCTGCTCTGCTGGGTGCTCCCGCAGACGCAGGGCTGGGCACGCCTCTGGTCGGGCACGTTCTTTGGGGTAGTCTTCACCCAGTTCGTCCAGGTGCTCGCGCTGAAGCTTGGGGGCTCGCTTCTGACGGAGCTGGCGCCGATGTCACCTGATGCCGCGCTACTCAGCGTCTTTCTCGGCGTGGCCGTCCTCGCCCTGACGCTCAAGATCCCCAGCCTGATGCGCAACCACGTCGGCGACGGCCTTGGCTTCGTCCGCTACTACGTCTATCGACAGGGTGCGCGTGCCCTCGAAGGAGAGGGAGGACGATCGACGGGAGGAAGCTGACGGCGCGCGTCATCCTCGCGTTCGCTCTCACCTTCCCCGGTTGCCGCCTTCTCCGAGTCGAGATCATGGGCGTCGGCCCCACGACTGAGGATCTTTTCCGCAACAGACCTGCTCCACTCTCGGCGGGTGGCGCCTGAGTCGCCAGAGCTCGCCGGTCGTTACGTCACTGAAGAGGTGTGCGGAGGTGGTCAATGCCCCCTGTGAAGGCGGATCTCGTCGAACGTGTCCCCGACGAAGGCCAATGGTTCGAGCGCGGTTCGCGCGTCGACTTCTTCGAGGCCGCGCGTTCCGGTGACAGGCGCCTCGAGCCGGCAGCGCTCGGCTCGTACGAGGTGCTGCGGTGTGCACGCCTCGAGGCCGAAGGCAGACGCTGGCTGAGCGTCACGCTACGACCGTTTGGCCTTCTCTAGCGGCATCGGCGTAGACGTGATGCAGTCGTGATACTGACGAGGCGAAATTGGCTGGATTGATCGGCCGGGGCACGGTACGCTGGATATGTCAGGTGTGGCGCCCCTCACGGGAGCGCCGACAGCCGTGGCAGACCGGTCCTTCGGGATGATGCCGCGGCAGGTAGGACGGGCGACGGTCAACGCCTCGTTTTCGACTGACCGATGACCCAGGGGGCGCGAGCTTCCTGGGTCGTTTCGCGTCTCCTTCCAAGTCTCTGATCACCATTCTCATTCCAATACGAGCCCATGACCAGAGCCAGCGGTTCCCGGAACCACCCCTACAGCGTCACTTAGCGCGATTCCTCGTTGGGGTCGTTGACCAGGACGGTGAGCAGGCGCTGCACACCCCGAGGCCCAGCCTCGCCGATCGCCTCGGCCAGCTGCCAGTCGTTCTTACTCTCGACCCGATCGAGCAAGCCGACCAGATAGCGTCGGGCACGCTCGGGAACTTCTGACCGCGCGAAGCGGTAGGCGATCCGTCCATGCAGTTGCGCGACCGCATCCGCACACTGACCGATCCCACGGCACGACAGTGCCACTCGCCCCACGAACACGTCCACGCCTCCTACCCCAGGCCGGTAGGGTAGGCCACGCCGGACATGAGTGGCACTGTAGGAGACCCCAGGACGACAGGGTAGCCCAGACGTATCATGTAGAACCTGTGTCGCACTTGTCGCGACGGCGATAGCCGTCGCCAGAAAGCGACTCGCTCACGTCGACAGCATGTGCCCGCGCGGGCACTGCCACGGCGCTCATCGACACGGTAACTGGCAACTGGGAAGCCGCGGGCGATACGCTGCGTACGATGAGCGCGCTCGATTGTGGTCCTCCCTACAGTAGCCGGGTGCGGCGCGATGACCGGACATGATGACCTGCCCGGCAGACAGGGCGTCCGGCCGCTAACGCATGTCTGCGCTGTTGGCCGTCGGATTCAGCCACCGTTCGGCGTCCCACAGGCGGGCCTCGACGCCGTCGAGCTGGCCGGTCGCCAACAACGCCCCGCCATACACCGCGCTGAGCACCGGCCTGACGGAGATCAGCGCGGGGAGCGCCTGGAGCCAGCCCAACAGCGTGGCCTCCTGCCGACTCCTGCACAGTGCGGGCACGGCCAGCTCGACCAGGTCCGCCGCTCTGGAAAGTCCCCGGCGGTCAGCGTGTGGCGGATCGCCTCGGGCCGCTCGCCGTTCTGCTCGTACCACCCGCTCGCCCGCCGGTGGAGGTCAGGAACGTGCTCGCGCTGCTCGTCCATCAGGCGCGCCTGCAGCATGTCGGCAAAGAGGTGGTGATACCGATACCACCGACGGCGGTCGTCGAGCGCGACCATGAACAGGTTGCCGCGATCCAGCGTCTCCAGCATGGCCTTCCCGCCGCCATGGCCGGTGACGGCATCGCACAGCGGACCGCTCAGCCGATCCAGGATGGAGGTCTGCACCAGGAAGCTCCTGACCCGTTCGGGCTGACGCTGCAAGACCTCCTCGACCAGGTAGTCGACGATGTAGCGGTCGCCCCACGCGAAGCCGGCGATGAAGCCGGCGATGTCGTCTCGTCCCTGCATCGAGAGCGCCGCCAGCCGAAGCGCGGCGATCCACCCCTCGGTGCGCCTCTCCAACGCTGCGATGTCCCGCGCGGCCAGATCCAACCCCATCACCGCATTGAGGTACGCGGCGGCCTCATCCGGCGTGAAGCGCAGGTCGGCGGCGCGGATCTCGGAGAGTTCGCCACGCGCTCGCAGGCGAGCCAGCGGTAACGCCGGGGCAGCCCGGCAGGCGATCACCAGGTGCACCCGTGGGGGCAGATGGTCGAGCAGGAACGCCATCCCGTCCTGGACGCCGCGCGCGTCGATGGCGTGGTAGTCGTCCAGCACCAGCACGATGTGATTGGGGATGGCGCCGAGCTCGTTGAGAAGCGTGGCGAGGGTCGTTTCGATCGGTGGTGGCTGAGGCAACTGGAAGAGCGAGAGCGCGCCCGCGCCGATCTCGGGCGCCACCGTCCGCAACGAGGTGGTCAGATAAGTCCAGGAGGATGCGGGCTGGCTGTCGCCGGGCTCGAGCGAGAGCTAGGCCACAGCCGCTCACCGGCCGGAGCGGCTGCGAGCCACTCGGCCAGCCGCGTCGTCTTGCCGAAGCCCGCCGGCGTCAAGACCAGCGCCAACTTCGACTCGGCCCCACGGTTGAGGCGCTCGCTCAGCCTCGGACGCTGCACGAGGCTGCGACGCCACCGGGGGACGTAGAGCTTGGTCCCGAGCAGCGGGCCTGCGTTGCCACTTCCTTCACCTGATAGAGGCCATCCTTCATTCGCTACCTGGCGAGGCGATGAGAACAATCCCCGATTGTGGCCCAAACCTCGCCAGAGTTCCCGGTCTTTCACCGACAGTGCAAACGTGTGGCCTCGCAGCTGGCTCCTGGTTACTCGGTATCGGTCGACCGTATGGCATGGACGCCGGTCGGTGCGAAACACCACCGCTTTGCCAAGTTGCCGAAAAGTAGCTCCCGTGTAGCCGCCAAGTAGCTGTCGTGAAACCGGGCCTCCGTAGGCTGGCCTCGGCGCACTGACGTCGATCTCAGCCATGGAGGGTCACATCTATGCAGCTACCGTTCACGAGCGTCGTGGGAGCTCGCGTTCGATCCGAACCGCTGCTGCACGGTCTCAGCGGCGGCCTTGGCCTCGTCCACCATGACGCCTCACGAAAAGGAGTCCGTGTCCTCGCCGGCAACCGTGGCCGATCGACGGGAGGACGCTGATGGCACGCGTCCTCGTCGCGCTCGCCCTCTCCGGTCTCGGCCGCGACGCGCTCAAGTTCGTCACCGCGCTGTCGCTTGCCGTCTTCCTGGCGCTCGCCTTTTCGGTTTCGACCCTGATGACCGCGCTCGGCGCCGCCGCGCCCGGCCATGAGGTAGCCGACGCGAACACGGAGGAGATCCCGCCCGAGCACCTGGCCGTCATGAGGTCCGCCTCGACAGAGACCTGTGGCGTGCCGTGGCAGGTGATCGCGGCCATTGCGAAGGTCGAGTCGAACTTCGGCAGCAATATGGCGACGTCCTCGGCCGGCGCGATCGGCTACGGCCAGTTCCTGCCGTCGTCCTGGGCCGCCTTTGGCGACGGCGGCGACCCGTATGACTACCGCGAAGCCATCCCGGCGATCGCGCGCTACCTGTGTGCCCACGGGGCGCCGGACGACCTGCGCCGCGCCGTCTGGGCCTACAACCACCTCGACTCGTACGTCGACATGGTCCTGGCGATCGCTGTCCGGTATGGCTTCGGCGCACCCGAGCCTCACCTCCCGGAAGGCTCCGCGGCGCTCGCCGCTGTCGTCATACTCGCCCGCACCCAGATCGGCCGACCGTATGTCTGGGGCGGCGCCAGCCCGGCGACGAGCTTCGATTGCTCAGGGCTGGTGCAGTGGGCGTTCAGCCAGTTCGGCGCCCGGCTCCCTCGGACGGCGCAGCAGCAGTACGACGCGACTCGGCGGGTAGCACCCAACGACCTCGAGCCGGGCGACCTTGTCTTCTTCGAGCGCACGTACCCGTCCCACGAGCGGATCACGCACGTCGGGATCTACGTCGGCGACGGCCGGATGATCAACGCCCCGACCACCGGCGATGTGATCCGCGAGATGGATGTCTTCACCGGCTACTGGGGCCCGCGATTCGCCGGCGGCGGCCGAGTCGGGAGCTAGCGATGGCCTGTCCACAGCTGTCCGATCTCAGCTCGGTTGTGGTGGGCTAGAGCCCCCGTAAGGAGTGACCACGTGCAGCAGATCAACGCCCTCTTCACGAGTCTGCTCAACGTCGGCGTCGGAGTCGGCGTCACCGTCTCCGCCTTCTTCCTGATGTGGGGCGCCTTCATGTATATGTCGGCCTCCGGCAGCCCGCGCCAGATGGAGACCGGCAAGGCGGCGATGATCAACGCCCTGGCCGGCCTGGCGATCGTCCTGTCGGCCCGCGTCATCGCCGGGATGATCCAGTCGGCGCTCGGTGGCGGTGGATGACAGGAGGAACCGTCATGCCACGCCGACGCCACGAGATCCCCACCCACCTGAATGTCGAAGACAAGGCGTTTGTCGGCCTGTCGGCGCGACAGCTCATGAACCTGATCGTCGGCCTCTCGACGGCCTACGCCATCTGGAACGACTGGTCCGGACTGCCGATCGCCGTGCGAGCTGGGCTCGCCGGTACCTGTCTGATCGTCGCCATCGTGTTCACCCTGGTCCGGCCGGGCGGTCGACCACTCGAGCAATGGGCCTTCGTCGGACTGCATTACCTCGCGACGCCCAAGCGAAGCGTCTGGCGCCCGCGCGAGCCCGACGTTGCCGATTGGCGGCCGGGCCACGGTGGCTGGGAGAAGCTGGACCCCCGCCTGTCCTGGCAACAGACCGCGCCTGCCTCGGACGAGAAGGAGGAGCCATGAGCCGTCGTGCTTCGGTGCAGACCAGCCGCCTGAGCCTGGAAGAGATCGCGGACGACGTCGTGCTTCTGGCCCGAGGCCAGTACCGCGCCGTGCTCGAAGTCAATGGCGTCCACTTCGGGCTCCAGGGCGAAACTGATCAGGAGTCGCTAGTGGGGGGCTTCGCGGCCTTCCTGAACAGCCTGAGCTTCCCGATCCAGATCCTGGTGCGAGTGCTCCCGGTCGACGTCGACGGCTACATCGGCGATCTGGAGCGGCGCGCCCGCAACGAGCTGCCCGAGAACCTGGCCGCGCTCGCACGCGATCACGTCGCCTTCGTCCGCCGACTCGCCCGCAACCGCACTCTGCTCGAGCGCCACTTCTACCTCGTCGTGCCGGCCGAGACCGAGGCGACTCGCTCGCGTCGGGGCTGGACATTCGGTCGCGGACGTATCGGTCGCGACACCGCCGCCGCTCGCAAGCAGCTCGTCATCCGCTGCGAGGAGGTCGAACGCCAGATCGGCCGCTGCGGGCTCGCCGCACGCCGCCTCAGCAGCAACGAGCTGGCGCAGCTCTACTACGCCTGCTGGTGCCCCGAGCTGTCGCGCGTCCAGCGCCTGCGGCGCGATCTCGCCGAGTACACCACCCTGGTCGTCCAGGCCGGGACAACCAATGGAAAGGGCTCCTGATGCCGCTCCTGAAGATCCGACGCAATGGAGCACCTCAGCACGGACTGAGCGCCGACGAGCGGCGCTTCGCCCTCGGCACGCGCTCGCTTGCCGATCTGGTCGCGCCCGCCGTCCTCGAAGTCGCCCGCGACCACGTCCGCCTCGACTACCAGTACGCCCGAACGCTTGCCGTGACGGGCTACCCGCGCACCGTCGGTCCGGGCTGGCTCCAGCCGCTGATCGACTTCGAAGAGCCACTCGAATTGAGCCTCCACCTGCTCCCACTCGAGACGGGACAGATGGTCACGACACTCACCCACAAGATGGTGCAATTGCATTCTTCGCGTCTGCTTGAGGCGCGCGGTGGCCGCTTGGCCGACCCGGAGCGCGAGGTTGCCTACGAGGATGCCGAGAGGCTACGCGACGCCCTCCAGCGGGGCGAAGAGAAGGTCTTCTCGGTGGGATTATACGTCCTGCTGCGCGCCAGGTCGCTGGCCACCCTCGACGATCTGACGCGCCGCGTCGAGGTCACGCTCGACGGTATGCTCGCGCACTCGCGGGTGTCGATCCTCGAGCAGGATGCCGGCTTCCGCTCCTGCCTGCCGGAGGGACAAGACTATCTGCTGGTCTCCCGCAACCTCGATACCTCCTCGCTCGCGACGACGTTCCCCTTCTCCTCCAGCACGCTGACAATGGAGTGCGGGGTGCTCTACGGGATCGCCAGGCACAACGCATCGCCAGTCATCTTCGATCCCTTCGACCCGAGCCTGGAGAACGCCAACGCCGTCGTCTTCGCCAAGTCGGGCGCCGGCAAGTCGTACTTCACCAAGCTGATGGCGCTGCGGAACCTGCTATTCGGCATCGACTTCCTGGTGATCGACCCGGAGGACGAGTACCGGACGCTCTGCGACGCCGTTGGCGGCCAGTACGTCCGCCTCGCCAGTTCGTCGGCCCAGCACCTGAACCCGTTCGACCTGTCGCCTCCCGACGACGACTGGGAGGGCCGCGACCCGCTGGCGGAGCAGGTGGCCGCCTTGCTCGGGCTGCTGGAGATCATGCTGGCAGAGCAAGGCCGGCCGCTCGGCTCCTACGAGCGGGCGCTCCTCGACCGTGCCCTGTACCGCACCTACGCCGCGAAGGGCATCGACGCGGACCCGGCCACCCACAGTCGACCCGTTCCGTTGATGCGCGACCTTCTGGCCATGCTCACGGGCGAGTCGGGCGAGACGGCAGCCGACCTCGCCACCCGCCTGGAGCGCTACGTCGGCGGCTCCCTGGCCGGCCTCTTCGCCGCGCCAACCGATGTCGCTCTCGACCGGCGGTTCGTCGTCTTCAACGTCCAGGCCCTGGAGCCGGAGCTGCGACCGCTCGGCATCCACCTGATCACGACCTTCGTCTGGAACCAGGTGCGTCGCTCGCGTCGGCCGCGGCTGCTGATCATCGACGAGGCCTGGTCGCTGATGCAGTACGCGGAAGGAGGGGCCTTCCTCGCCGGGATGGCCCGGCGCGCGCGCAAGTACTACCTGGGTCTCGTCACCATCACTCAGGACGTGGCCGACTTCCTCGACGCCGAGCACGGGCGAACGGTGCTGGCGAACGCCGCGATCAAGCTGCTCATGAAGCAGGACGCGGCCACGATCCAGCCGGTCATCGGCGCCTTCCAGCTCTCGGACGACGAGCGGCAGTTCCTGCTGGCCGCTGCCAAAGGGGAGGGGTTGTTCTTCGCGCGTGGCAGCCACGTCGCGCTGAAGATCGAGGCGAGCCCGGCCGAGCACCGCCTTGTCACAACCGCGCCGCGCGAGCTCGCCGAACGGTCAGCCGAGGCAACGGGAGGGAGCGCAGCGATGGGCGAGTCGAGGTTTCGATCGGCCGCGCCGCGCCGACGGCTCGGTTCTCCGGGAGGAGTCTGATGGCCACCGTCTTCCACCGCCGCCATGACGTCGAGGCGCTCAAGCGGGCCCATCCGCTCGCCCAGGTGGTCGCGATGAGCGGGGTGCGGCTGGTCCGAGCCGGCCCGAGCAGCCTCAAAGGTCTGTGCCCCTTCCATGATGATCGCCGGCCGTCGCTCGTCGTCGACGAGCGGGACGAGCATTTCCACTGCTACGGCTGTCGGGCGCACGGCGACGTCATCAGTTGGGTGATGCGCCGCGACGGCCTCAGCTTCTCCGCCGCCTGCGACCTGTTGATCGGGCTTCCACGGTCCACCCGACCGGCGGCCCGAGTGTCAGCGCCGCAGAGATCTGAGCGGGTCCGACGGTGGGATCGCCTCACGCTGACGGAGCAGGTGGCCATGAACATGGCCGGCGCCGTCTACCACCACACGCTCTGGCGCGAGCCGCGCGCCCTGGCCTACCTGCGAGATCGTGGCATCCCGGACTGGGTCATACGGCGCTGCTGGCTTGGTTACGCCGATGGCGACTCCCTCTCCCAGTTCCTTCGGACCCGGCGCGGCCTGGAAGTCGCTCAGGAGCTTGGACTGATCCAGCGAACTGGACGTCGAGGACCGGATTCGGCCCTTCGTGACGTCCTGGTCGGCAGGATCGTCGTGCCGGAGCTTCGTGGCGGCCAGACCATCTGGATGATCGGCCGAAGTCTCGATGACGGCTCCGACCGTCCGAAGTACTTGGCCCTTGGGGGTGAGCGGCCGGTCTTGGGATTCGAGCGGGCGGTCGGGCGGAAGGAGGCCGTGCTCTGCGAAGGGGTCTTCGACTACCTGACGGCAGTGGGCTGGGGACTGCCGGCCTTCAGCCCGTGCGGGACACACATCCCGGCTGAGCGGCTCGGCTTCCTGGCTCGAGCTGAGCGCGTCTTCGGTGTCTTCGACGGCGACGCCGCCGGCGACGAGGCGGCCGCGCGCTTCGGCGTGCAGCTCGGCGATCGCTGGCGGCCGCTCCGCCTGCCGGATGGGACCGATCTCAATGAGCTCGGCCTCCGTCCCCACGGACGCGACTGGTTCTATCGCCTGCTCAGCGCTGCCCGCATGGGAAGTGCCAGGACGGAGGAGCACCGTGGCTACGCGCAGTAGGCATGCGGTGCGATTCCGTCGGAGAGAGCGAGCCCGGCTCCGCCTAGTCGTGCTGCGGCTTGGCGGCCTGCTGGGTTGGGGGCCACGCGACGTTATCGGCTTCGCCGAGTCGCTGACAGGCCACTCCTGGCAGCGCTGCGGCCGGACCGACCTCGAGGTGGTTCGAGACGAGTTTCTGGCCCTCCGTTGGGTGATCCGGCGCAAGGCGGGGCGCCGATTCGCATGCCCACCGACGCCATCCGCCCACGTGAGCACGGATTACCGTCATGCCGCTCAGAATTAGGCGTCGACCGCGCCCCGCCATGCATCACGAGCTTGTCGAGATCGTCACGCCGCGCACGAACGCGGCGGTCATCACCCCGGCTGAGAACCTCCTGGCGGCGATCTCTCTTGCCGAGCCATTCGGCCTGGAGATGACGGCCACCTCCGAGGCACGCCGCTTCGTGGCCCGCGCTGGTACCGTCGCCATGCGACAGCACCTCGAAGACCAGCTCGGGGTGGCATATCCACAGGCCGAGCTTCGCCGCCTCGACGTCGATAGGCATCCAGGTCTGGACCCGTCCTGGTGCCAGCCGGACGAGCGGGTTGTGGCTCGTTCGCTCGTCCTGCGCGGTCCCGGCTACCTGCCGCTTCGCACCTTCCGCGACAACGACGTGGCAGCCGATCGCGCCGCCCAGGCCGACCCGATCCTCGGGCTCCTCGGGGCGCTCAGCGACCTGCCGCCCGGCTGGAGGTCGCTGAGCCAGCTGGTCCTCGCACCGGCACCGGACGACTGGTGCAAGGAGTACTTGCGTCTCACCGTCGAGCATCCACTGGCATCGGAGCGCGCCAATGCACAGGCAGATACTTCACTCGCGCCGGTCTTCATGTGGGCGGGACTTCTGGCGGCCGGCTGTCTGGCCTACCAGGGGTACCAGTGGTACAGCGCGGGCCAGTGGCTCCAGCTGGCACTCCTGGCCGCCGGCATCGGAGTCGGAGTGCCAGCGGCCCTGCTTCTCGTACGACGACTGCTGAAGCGAACCATCTACGACATGCGCCTGGTTCAGGAGAAGGTCAGCCGCATCGCCTATCGGACCGAAATCCGGCTGGCCGTCTTCGCGCCAGCCAATACACCACCACCGGCGATGGATGAGCGGCTGGACCGGCTGGCAAGGGCCTATCGCCAGTTCAACCTGGCGGCCGGTAATGGCCTGGAGCCGCGACGTCTCCGAAAGGATGATCTCGACCTGCGCGAGCTGCGTCCGCTGGCTCCTGCGAGGTCAACACCGATCCTCAACACGCGCGAGCTTGCCGGCCTGTGGCATCTGCCGCAGGCCCAGGCCGATGTCCCGCTGCTCGAGCGGACCGGCGCTCGGCGCCGCCTGCCCAGGCCGTTCTCGGTTACGCACGGGTGTCGTGTCGGTGTCTCGGCCCATCTGGGACGATCGGTACCGGTCTCGCTACCTGACGAGCTGCTCCGTCGGCACCTGCTGCTCGTCGCCAAGACCCGTCGCGGGAAGTCGTCCCTGTTGCTCCGCATCGCCAGCTATCTGATGGGGTCCGTGGCGACCGACGGCCGGCCACCGGCGCTCGTCCTCGTCGATCCGCACCGCGACCTCGCCGAGGCCACGCTCGGGCTGGTGCCCCCGAGCCGACGCGACAACGTCGTCTATCTCGACGTGTCGCAGCGGGCTCGCCCGTTCGGCCTGAACCTGCTCGACGTGGGGCTGGGCTGGGATCGCGACAAGGCGGTCTCGAATGCCCTGGCGATCTTTCGGCGCGAGTTCGACCGCTTCTGGGGGCCGAGGATGGAGGACGCCTTCCGCTTCGCACTGCTCACCCTGTTCGAAGTGAATCAGGCGATCTGCGCGGAAGGCCCCATCGGCCGAGGCCGCCAGCACACCATCCTCCAGGTGCCAACCCTGCTCGCCGACGACGCGTTCCGGAAAAGCGTCCTCAAGCTGGTCTCCGATCCGATCATAACGGACTGGTGGTCCGGCTACTTCGAGCACCTCGATCGTCGGCTCCAGGTCGAAGTTTCTAATCCTGTACAAACGAAGGTGCATAAATATGCCGGAAGCAGGGCGGCGCGTTCGATCGTCGGCCAGCCCCGTTCGACCATCGATCCGTCCGGTTGGCTGAGGACCGGTGCCATCGTCGTCGTCAACACGGCCAAGGGGACGATCGGCGAGGACACGGCCGCGCTGATCGGCGGCACCCTGGTCAATCTCGTTGGCCTGCTGGTCGGCGAGCAGGCCCAGTTCCCGGAATCGCGACGGCGCCCGGTGACGCTGATCGTCGACGAGTTCCACACCATGCCAGGCGCCGACTACGAGGCGATCCTCTCCGAGCTGGCGAAGTACGGCGCCAACCTGATCCTGGCCACCCAGAGCTTGGCCCGCCTCGAGTCGCTCGACCGCGACCAGGGACGCTCGCTGCGAGCGACCGTCTTCGCCAACCTCGACGGCCTGTTCGCCTTCCACACCAGCGCCGAGGACGCCCGCTACCTGGTGCGTGAACTGGGCGGCGAGATCGACGAAGGCGACCTGATCGAGCTCGGTGAGCACCAGTGCTACGCTAGACTCTCGGCCGGCGGGGAGCGGCTGCCGACGTTCTCGCTGTCGCTCGATCGGCCGCCGAGAAGTGACCCGGTCGCGCGCGACACGCTCGCCGAGCTCTCGGCGGCTCGACATGGCCGCGAGTCAAGCGCCGTCGACAACGACCTTCGATCGGCCCTGGCCAGGATCGACGCGAGCCGCGCCATGGTTCAGAAGCGGGATCAGACCGGACGGGGAGGTCGTGTCAACGAACCCAGTCAAGCACCCACCGATACGGTCGCCTCGACCGAGCGCCAGAATGCTCGGAATCAACATCGCAATGAGAAGCACCGACGAGGAGAGCCACCCACCACGACGTCCGGCATGCGATCGGCGGGCGTCGTGACCGGCGAGGCACCCGAAATGATCCAGCGGCCATTACCTCTCGACCCGCCCTCGGAAGATCTGGCGGAGACGGCGTCATGACCGAACAGGTTCGCTGGCGAGACGCCGTGGGAGCCGCCGAGCGCCTGACCGACGGAGACCGACGCACGCTCCGACTGCTGACGCATCTCCCGCTCCTCTGGGAAGGAGCCATTGAGCGGCTGGACGGAGCTCGGGCCGGCGCCCCAGTCTACCGCCGCCTGGCCCGGCTCCGTGCCATGGGACTGGTCGATGAGATCCATTTGGCATTCAGAGTTGGACGAAATCCCGGCCTGCTCTACCTGACCGACCTGGGCATCGCGACGATAGCCGTCGACCGACAGGTCGATGCAGCGTACCTGGCCCGACGAGCGCGTCTGCGTGGCCCCGATCTCCTGGCGCGCCTGCCCGGCCTACCGCACCTGCTCGCAGCATATCAGCTCCTCGTCGCGGTCGCGGGCGTACGGACGGGGCGAGCCAGGCTCATCGCCTGGGAACAGCCGTGGCGGGGACGGCTTCGTCGCCCGACCCGCAAGGCGCCGATCTCGATCGAGTTGCCGGCTTATGCTGCCCTGACCTGGGCGGAGCAGGCTGCCGAGCTCGTCCTGGTGCCGGATCTGGCGACCTTCCCGCTGCGCGCCTACCGTCCGGCCATCGGACACTTGCAGGCACTCAGCCGAGTCAGTGGCAGCACCCTGCCGACGCTCATCGTCGCCACCACCGATACCCGGCGGTCCGCCTGGGTTCGGCTGCTCGATGACGTGGCGCGGTCCCGTGGCAGTGCGCCGCTGGTCGTTCACCTCGCGACCTGGCGCGACCTGCTCGTCGACTGCCGCGCGCTCAGCGACGCGGCCAGCGCCACGCGACCGGCATCGACACTCGGCATCCGCGATCCGAGACTTCGGCCGCTTGGTGAGAGGCAACCCGGCAGCCGGATTCCCCGACCGGTTGGGACGGTCTTCCAGCGCGGCTCGTCCGATGGGGGCACGGCGAGCCTGGTGCTGGAGGTGAAACCTGTGGAGCGACTCCTGCTCGACCTGGTCGGGCGCCATCCGTTCCTGCCCGCGGACAGTCTGGCCGACGTGCTCGGGTGGGACGTCCGTCGCGTCCGGGAGCGACGTGCTCGACTGATCCGGCTTGGCCTTATGCGACTTCTGCGTGTCGACGAGCGTCATTGGTCGACACCGGATGACCTGACGGAGCTGACCGAAGCCGGCCTGGAGATCGTCGCGGGTCAACAGGGCCTCAGCCTCGCCCGTGCCGTCCATTTCAACGGGCTGGCTGGCGGCGGCCCCGAACATCCGACCGGAATCCGCCGCCTGCTGCTGCGAGATCTGGCTCACACGCTTGGCGCGGATGCGCACTTCGTGGGCCTGTTCCGTAGATACGGCGCCATGCCCGGAGCGGGTAGCGACGCCATCCTAGAGTGGCGGAGCACCTCGGCGTGCAGTCGGCGGCGGGTGCGGCCGGATGGGTATGGCATGGTCCGTCATCACGGGGAGCTGCATGGGTTCTTCCTGGAGTACGACCGCGGCACGATGAGCGCCCGCGACTACGCCGAGAAGTGGGCCGGCTTTTACGACTACCGTGACAGCCGCGCTTTCGAGCAGGACTACGACGGCTTCCCGACCATCCTGGTCGTGACGACCGACAGCAAGAGTGAGGAGCGGATCGCGCGATCTGCTCGTGCTGCATCCGTAGGGCGTGCTCTCGTGTTGCCGCTGCTCCTCACCTGCGAGTGGCGGATCACTGGTGATCCCACCAACCCTGATGGCCTATTTGGCCCGATCTGGCGAGAGCCTCACGATGCCTACGCGGCGCGACGACGGTGGCCACCTGGTGCGTCGAGGGTATGACGCGGAGCGGGCCACCTCTGCGGCCACACGTCCATTCCGGCACCAATCCCAAGGTCATCAAGGGGGCGTACGTCATGACAACGCGACCACCGCGCTCGACATCAATGATCGGAAGGCTCACCTTCCTGGCCTTGTGGGAGGCAGCATGGTTCGCCGTAGACTGAGTGCGGAACAGGCGGTTCCTGCCACGAAAGGCATGGAGGTGAAGCATCCGGCACACACCTGGGTCGATCCATCATTCGCTCAGGAGTCATTGTCCCAGCTGATCGCTGAGTACATGGACCATCTGAGCGGCCGCTCACAGCCGGTGTCGCAGCACACCATCGACAAGTACCGGAAGGCGCTGCTCTCGATGACACGGAGCCTGGAACGACAGACGCTACCACTGATTCTGGAGTCCGTGACTCCCCAGGCCATCAACACCTGGATTCAGGAGCAGAGGAAGATGGGTCGAGCCGAGGACGGCATCGCTTCCAGACTCGGCGCGGTGAAGGTCTTCACCAATAGATTCATCTACAAGCACGCTGAGCTGACGACGCGGGACCTGCTGCTCAAGATTCCTCGCATCATCCCGCCAGAAAAGCCGGCCCAGGTGCTCACCGAGGAGGAGATCGAGACAGTGTTGAACTGTTTCGACCTCCCGAACTGGGAGGACGCCCGCAACCGCGCCCTGGTGGCGGTCTACATCTCGACGGGATTGAGGCTTCGCGAAGTGCTTGAACTGCCGTTCTCGAGCCTCAACATCCGGACCGGGCAGATTCGGGGCATCCGAGCGAAGGGCAACAAGGAGCGTGAGGCCTGGATCTCAGAGGGAGGAATGAAGTACGTCAGGGCGTACCTGTCGTATCGCAGGAAGTATCCCGAGGATGCTCCTCTGTGGCTTCAATCGAACGGCCGGCCGCTGACGTACTGGGGCGCCCATTCGATCATGAAGCGCCTACGGGTGCGCTGTGGCATCGTCCGGATGCACTGGCATCTGTTCCGTCATGGATTCGCCCAGACGGCTCTGAAGCGAGGCGCCGAGATCGGGACCGTGCAGGAAATGCTCGGGCACGCATCGAACACCATGACTCGACGGTACGCGGGCCAGGTGCGGCAGTCCGAGGCGGCAAAGCGGATGCCCCGGTACGCGCCGATTTGAAGCGCAACCGGACCAAAGGGAAAAACAGTCCCCTGGTCACTCGAGAAAGAATTACTTGGGCACTGAGACCAAAGGTACTTTGGGAGACCAGGGGCTTTTGGTCTCGACCAGGAGAGGCGGTGGCGAGGGGGAGATTCGAACTCCCGACCAAGGGCTTATGAGTCCCCTGCTCTACCGCTGAGCTACCTCGCCGCGCCACGAATTCTATCCGACCTGAAGGGGGCCATAGCAACACCCGCGCTGGC
>JADLFM010000163.1 GCA_020845495.1 Chloroflexota bacterium | reverse complement strand
TGAGCGGCAGGGCGTCGAGCGTCACGAAGGCGGCCGGCAGCATGTACTCCGGTAGCCGCTGCGCCACGAACGCCCGTAGCTCCAACGCCGACGGTAGCTCCCTGTCCGGCACGAGGTAAGCCACCAGGCGCGGGTCGTCTGCGCGGTCCTCCCGCACTACGACCGCTGCCTCGGCCACACTCGGATGTAGGCCGAGGGTGGCCTCGATCTCGCCCAACTCGATGCGGAAGCCCCGCAGCTTGACCTGCTGGTCGAGGCGCCCCAGGAACTCCAGTACCCCATCCGCCCGCCAGCGGACGAGATCCCCAGTCCGATAGAGCCGCGCCGTGGGGTCGGTGCTGAAGCGATCGGGTACGAAGCGCTCGGCGGTGAGCTGTGGGCGGTTGAGGTATCCGCACCCGACCTGGACGCCGCCGATGTACAACTCGCCGGGCACCCCGATGGGCGTTGGCTGGCCGTGGGGATCGAGCACGTAGACCCGCGTGTTCGCTATCGGCCGCCCGATGGGCACTGTCCGCTCGTGGCCATCGGGCTGGCAGGCCCAGGCCGTCACGTCCACAGCCGCCTCGGTCGGTCCGTACAAGTTGTGCAGTTCGACATCTGACAAGCGCGCGAAGCAGCGGTCACGTAGCTGGGTCGAGAGGGCTTCGCCGCTGCATATGATCCGCCGCAAGCTGGTGCAGGCCGCGAGTTCCGGCTCGGCCAGAAACGCCTGGAGCATCGACGGCACAAAATGCAGCGTCGTGATCCCCTGCGCGCGGATCAACGACCGCAGATAGCTGGGATCCCGATGCCCCTCGGGCCGTGCGACCACCAGCCGCGCCCCATTGAGCAGCGGCCAGAAGAACTCCCACACCGAGACATCGAAGCTGGAGGGCGTTTTCTGGAGCACTCGATCGTGCGAGTTGAGACCGTACACCTCCTGCATCCACAGCAGGCGATTCACGATCGCTCGGTGCGTGTTCAGCGCTCCCTTAGGCTGCCCGGTCGAGCCTGACGTGTAGATCATGTACGCCAGATGCCGTGCCTCTACCCCCGATCTCACGGCTGTTGTGGGGCACGCGGCGACAGTCGACCAGTCGGCATCCAGGCAGACGATCCGCGCTTGGCTCGGTGGAAGACGCTCGACGAGATCCTGCTGCGTGAGCAGCACCCCTACCTGAGCATCCGCGAGCATGAAGGCCAGTCGCTCGGAGGGGTAGGCAGGGTCCAGTGGCACATACGCCCCCCCGGCTTTGAGAATCCCGAGCAACCCGACCACCAGTTCGAGCGAGCGCTCGGCGCAGATGCCGACCAGCGTGTCAGGCCCGACCCCGAGTGTCCGCAGGTGGTGCGCGAGTTGAGTGGACCGCCCGTCCAGGTCACGGTAGGTCAGGTGCTGGCCCTCGAAGTCCACCGCGACTGCTTCAGGCGTCCGCGCCACCTGCTGCTCGAAGAGTGACGGGATGGTCGCATCCGCGGGAAATGGCGCCCCCGTCTGGTTCCAGGTTTCGACCACAAGTCGCCGTTCAGCGTCCGACAGCAGGGGTAGCTCGGAGAGGCGTCGCTCCGGATCCGCCGCGATCCCTTCCAGCAGCGCGGTCAGATGCTCGGCCATACGCTCGATCGTCGCACGCTCGAACAGGTCCGAGTCGTACTGCAACTGTCCGTCGAAGCCATCCGGCCCTTGTTCGAGGATCAGGTTCAGGTCGAACTGGACTGAGCCCGTCTCCACGAATTCTGGCTCGGCCTGGACGCCGGCAAAGCTCAGATCTCCTGGAGGCCCCTCCTGGAGGTTGAACATGATCTGGAATAGCGGGTTGCGGCTCTGATCTCTGGCCGGTAGCAGCGCGTTGACCAACTGGTCGAACGGTGCATCCTGATGCTCGTATCCGTCGAGCGCCACCCGCCGCACGCGCCGGAGTAGCTCGCGGAAGCCCGGGTCGCCGGACAGGTCCGTGCGCGTGACGAGTGTATTAAGGAAGAAGCCGATCGACGGATGGGTCTGGCTCTGACGTCGATCGGCGATCACGCTGCCGATGACCACGTCGTCCTGACCGGTGTAGCGATGCAGCAACGTCTGGAACCCCGCCACCAACACCATGTAGAGCGTTGCTCGCTCGAGGCGGCCCAGCGCGGTCAGTCGCTCCACCGTGCTCGCCGGCACACGGAAAGGTATTCTGGCCCCCCGGAAGCGCTGGGTGGCCGGGCGTGGGAAGTCGGTGGGAAGCTCGGTCGGCGCCGCGCCGGCAAGCTGCTGCTTCCAGTACGAGAGATCCCGCTCGCGTGCCGCCGTGTGCTGCGCGGAGCGCTGCCAGACCGCGTAGTCGGCGTACTGGATTGGGAGTTCCGGTAGCGGCGATGGACGGCCCTCCTGGAACGCCGCGTACAGAGTCTGGATCTCCTGCGCCAGCAGCCCCATCGACCACTCGTCGCAGATGCTGTGATGCAAGGTCAGGATGAAGCGCCACTCGTCGTCTCGTAGCTGGAAGAGCGTCGCGCGCACGAGTGGGCCGCGGGCGAGGTCGAACGGCCGCTGCACCACCCGTCTGGTTCGAGATTCCAGCGCGACGTCACGCTCCTCGGCCGGCGCCGTCGAAAGGTCGACCAGGACGATCGGCAGGTACAACTCCGGCACGATCCGCTGGACTGGCTCGCCATCCTCGGCCTGGAAGGTGGTCCGCAACACCTCATGCCGCCGGATCACCTCGTTGAGCGCCCGCTCGAGCGTCGGCACGTCCAGCCGTCCACGCAGCCGGGTCGATGCGACCAGGCTGTACGCCGGACCCGGCTGGAGTTGATCCAACAGCCAGAGGCCCCGCTGCATCCACGAGCAGGGCGCCGTATCGGTGTGTGGCGAACGGCGCGGGATCGTGGCAGTCTGCTCGCGCTGGGCGCGCTCCCGCAGCAGGCGAGCCAGATGTGCCCGCTGCTCCGGGGACAGCGCTGCCAGCCGGGGGCTCAGGTCCGTCATGTCAAGATCCTTCTCGCGCGAGCTCTGAGGCGGTGCGGACCGAGGCTCATCAAGACCGCGGCTCCTTCTCGTCACTGACCCGAGCCAGAATGCGGTCGAGCTGGCGCTGATCCAGAGCGACCAGGGGAGCATCGACCGGGGATGACGCACGCTCAGACGACCGAGCGATTTTGACCACCGGAGCAAGCTCGGCGATGGTGTCGTGTCGGAACAGGTGCGTGGGGTGGATCTCGAGCCCGGCCTGGCGGGCGCGCGCTACCACCTGCATGCTCAGGATCGAGTCACCGCCGAGGTCGAAGAAGCTATCGTGGATGCCCACGCCCTCGATGCCGAGCACCCGAGTCCAGATCTCGGCCAACTTCTCTTCGGTCGGGGTGCGCGGCGCAACGTAGTCGTCGCCCAGGTCTGGCCGAGGGACCTCCGGAGTTGGCAGCGCCCGGCGGTCAAGCTTGCCATTTGATAGCAGTGGCAGTGCATCCAGGTACACGAAGGCGGCAGGAATCATGTAGTCGGGGAGGCGTAGCCCGACGTAGCCGCGCAACTCGGCGGCCGACGCACCTGACCCCTCGGACACCACGTAGGCCACCAGACGCTTGCCGCTCGGCTGGTCGTCGCGCGCAACGACGGCGGCCTCGCGCACGGCGGGGTGGCGCGTGAGGGCGGCTTCGATCTCGCCCGGCTCGATCCGGAACCCTCGAATCTTGACCTGCTGATCCAGCCGACCCAGGTACTCGATATTCCCGTCCGCCCGGTAGCGCACCAGATCCCCAGTCCGGTAGAGCCGTGCCTCGGCCTCCGGGCTGAACGGGTCGGGCACGAAGCGCTCGGCAGTCAACTCCGGCCGATCCAGGTAGCCTCGGCCCACCTGCACGCCGCCAATGCACAACTCACCCGGCACGCCAATCGGCACCGGCTGTCGGTGCGAGTCCAGGATGTAGGCCTGAGTGTTGGCGATTGGCCGTCCAATCGGCACTGCCGGGTCGTGGTCGTCGGGCTGACAGACCCAGGCGGTGACTTCTACCGCCGCTTCGGTCGGCCCGTACAGGTTGTGTAGCTCCACCCATGGCAGCCGCTCGAAGCACAGATCGCGCAAGTCGGCCGTGAGCGCCTCGCCGCTACAGACCACCCGCCGCAGGCTCGTGCAGTCCTCCAGCCCCGGCTCGTGCAGGAATGCCTGGAGCATCGACGGCACGAAGTGGACGAGCGTGATCTCCTGCTCGCGGATCACCGTGCGTAGGTACGTTGGATCCTTGTGCCCCTCCGGCCGCGCCATCACCAGGCGTGCCCCCGCCGTGAGTGGGCAGAACAACTCCCAGACCGATACGTCGAACGTCACCGGCGTCTTTTGCAGCATCCGGTCGTGCGGGCCGAGGCCGAACGTCTCGTGCATCCAGAGCAGACGGTTCAGGATCGCCCGGTGCGCGTTCAGCGCTCCCTTGGGCTGCCCTGTCGAGCCTGACGTGTAAATCATGTATGCCAGGTGGTCCGGCTCCAGCCCCGACGGCACCGGCCCGTTCGAGCCTCCAGCAATTCGCGGCCAGTCCCCGTCGAGGCGCACTACCTGCGCACCGGTGGCGGGCAGGCGCGGGGTCAGCGCCTCCTGGGTCAGCAGCACCCGAACTCCGGAATCGTCGAGCATGAAGGCCAGCCGGTCGAGGGGATGCATGGGGTCCATCGGGACGTAGGCGCCGCCGGCCTTGAGTATCCCGAGCAGCCCCACGATCAGTTCGAGGGACCGCTCGCAGCAGATCCCGACCAGCGTCTCCGGCCCGACCCCCAGCCCGTGCAGATGATGCGCAAGCTGGTTGGCCCGCTCGTCCAATTCGCGATAGGTCAGGTGCCGGTCCTCAGAGACGACCGCGATGGCTTCAGGTGTTCTGGCTGCTTGCTGCTCGAACAGGAGAGGGATGGTCCGGTCCGATGGGTACGACCGCTCGGTACGGTTCCACTCGACGAGCACCTGCTGTCGCTCGGCTGTCGTCAACAGTGGCAACTCCGACAGCCGCCGCTCGGGGTTGGCTGCGATGCCTTCCAGCAGCACCGTCAGGTGTCCGACCATGCGCTCGACCCGGTCGCGGTCGAACAGCACTGAGTCGTACTCGATCCGACCCTGTAGCTCGTCCTCGATCTCTTGAAGGCTGAGGTGGATGTCGACCTTGGCGGTCGCGATGTCCGGATCGAGCGCTTCGACGGTCAGCCCGGGCAGGTCCGGCAGGGCGAACGGCATGTTCTGGAGGGTGAACAGCACCTGCACCAGCGGGTGGTAGCTGAGGTCGCGCTCCAGTTCCAGTTCGGTCACCAGCCGCTCGAAGG
>JADLFM010000162.1 GCA_020845495.1 Chloroflexota bacterium | reverse complement strand
GGTAGGGCAACTGGGCACGCCCCAGTTGGAGGGTGTAGGCCACCGCGTCCAGGCGCGCGTCCGGCTGGGCGGTCAGATACGCAGCGAGGTCATCCGTCGCCTGTTCGAGCGCAGTCGGGGTGGCGGCCGAGAGCAGCAGTAACTCAGCCGGGCGGGCTGGCGGAGCAGCCGTAGGCAGCGGCGGCGCCTCCTCCAGCACCACGTGGGCATTGGTACCGCCCACCCCGAACGCGCTCACACCCGCCCGCCGTGGGGTCGGCCCTTCGGGCCAGGGCCGCAACTCGGTGTTCACGTAGAAGGGGCTGGTTTCGAGGTTGAGCTTGGGGCTCGGGCGCCATACGTGCAGGCTCGGGGGTAGCTCGCGGTGGCGCAGCGCCTGGACCGTCTTAATCAGTCCGGCCACCCCGGCTGCCGCGTCGAGGTGACCGATGTTCGACTTGACTGAGCCCAGCGCGCAGAAGCTCCGCCGGTCAGTGCCGCGCCGGAACGCCCGCGTCAGGGCGGCCACCTCGATGGGGTCGCCCAGGGCGGTGCCGGTGCCGTGGGCCTCCACGTAGGAGATCTCGTCGGGCGAGACCCCGGCCAGGGTCTGGGCCGTCTCGATCACCTCGGCCTGGCCTGCCACGCTGGGCGCGGTGAAGCCGACCTTGTCGGCGCCGTCGTTGTTGATGGCCGCGCCCCGGATGATGGCGAGAATCGTATCGCCGTCCGCGACTGCCTCGCTCAGCCGCTTCAGTACCACCACTCCAACCCCGCTGCCCGACACTGTGCCGGCCGCGTCGGCGTCGAAGGCTCGGCAGTGGCCATCCGGCGACTGAATCCCGCCCTCCCGGTACAAGTATCCGCTTGCCTCGACCTGCACAGTTGCTCCGCCGGCTAGAGCCAGGTCGCACTGGTACGTCAAGAGCGCCTGGCAGGCGAGGACGACAGACACGAGCCCGGTCGAGCAGGCGGTCTGGACCGTGACGGCCGGGCCGCGCAGGTTGAGCTTGTATGCCACCCGCGTCGTGAAGTGATCCTTCTCATTGCCAAGCCCGATCTCGAAGTCCCCGACGAGTTGCCGCACCGCGAGATTGGCGTGCAGTCGGAACGCGTAGGACGACGCCCCGACCCCAGCGTAGACCCCGACCGCGCCCACCCCGCCGTTCGGGGGGTAGCCGGCGTGTTCGAGCGCCTCCCAGGCGCACTCCAGGAACAGCCGCTGCTGAGGATCGAGCACGTCGGCCTCGCGCGGGTTGAACCCGAACAACCTGGCGTCGAACCCCCGCACGTCCTCCAGCACTCCGTGCGCATTGACGTAGGCCGGGTTCGCCAAAACGCTCAGGTCCACCCCGGACGCTCGTAGCTCCGCATCGGTGAAGCTTCGGATCGACTCCACCCCGGCCCGCACGTTGGCCCAGAATTCTTCGACCGACGCGGCGCCCGGGAATCGTCCGCTCATCCCTACGATGGCGACGCTGTCGATCTCATCGCTGGCGGTCGACAGTGGCTCATCGCTGGAGCCGCTCGTGAGCGTCGCCACTATGCCCTCCGTCCCAGCCGGGCGCGGCCCAGCGCAGCCCGTTGACGCGCTCCTCGTGTCTCAGTCACCTCGGTAGCTGCCGCACTCTGCTCCGGGCTATCGCCGGTGAGATGCCGGGCCAGCGCCCGTACCGTCGAGAACTCGAAGAGATCGACGATGTTCATCTCGCGGTGGACAGCCTCCTGGAGTCGGCTCTGAACCCGCATGATCTGGAGCGACGTGCCGCCGAGGTCGAAGAAGTTGTCATCTAGCCCGACCCGCTCCACCTGGAGCACGTCCCGCCAGATGGCCGCGATCGTTTCTTCGAGATCGGTGCTCGGCGCGGCGCCGACGTGCTCTGTCGCCGGACGGGCAGCCTCCGGATCGGGCAACGCCCGCCGGTCAAGCTTGCCGTTCGCCGTCAGCGGCAGAGCATCGAGAACCACAAACGTCGCCGGCACCATGTACTCCGGAAGGTGCTGGCGCAGATGCGCCTTGAGCTCCTCCACCGACGCCCCGGTCCCTTCGAGCACCACGTACCCGATGAGCCGCTTATCCCCATCATCTCCTTGCACCAGCACGGCCGCATCCCGCACGGCAGAGTGGCGGGTGAGCGTCGCCTCGATCTCGCCCGGCTCGATCCGGAAGCCGCGAATCTTGACCTGCTGGTCCAGCCGCCCCAGGAACTCGATAGCTCCATCCGCGCGATACCGCACCAGATCTCCGGTCCGATACAGGCGGGCATCCGGATCGACGCTGAACGGGTCCGCCACGAACCGTTCGGCCGTCACCTCTGGCCGGTCCAGGTACCCAAGGGCGACCCCAGGGCCGCCGATGTACAACTCTCCTGGCACCTCGATCGGCACCGGCTGGCCGTGCGGGTCCAGGACGTACGTCGTGGTGTTGGCGATCGGCCGCCCGATCGGCACCGTGGTAGCGTTGTCCGGCACCGCATCCACCAGGTGCCAGGTCGCGAAGGTGGTCGTCTCGGTCGGCCCGTACACGTGCAGCAGCCGCTCGGGCGGCGCTTCGTCGAGTACTCGCCGCACCCACCTGGGATCCACCGCCTCACCGCCAAACAGCAGATGCCGAACCCCACGTAGTGCGGCCGGCGCTCCTCGCGCGAGCTCGTTGAACAGCGCCGTCGTCAGGAACAGGGTGGTGATCCCCCGCTGTTCGATCGCGCTCGCCAGCGATGCTGTGGACAGCAGCACCGTCCGTCCCACGATCGTCAGCCGAGCGCCCGCCAGCAGCGCTCCCCAGATCTCGAACGTCGCCGCGTCGAACGAGACGTTGGACGCCTGCGCCACCACGTCATCCGACCGGAGTGCGACGTAGTCCGCGTTCACGACTAGCCGGGCGATCGCACGGTGCGGCACTACCACCGCCTTCGGCGTGCCGGTCGACCCAGAGGTGTACATCACGTACGCCGGGTCCGCGCCCCCTGCCGTCGGAGCCGGGGCCGTGGCTGCCTCGTCCCCGAACGTCGACCAGGACGGATCCAGCACCAGACGCTGTACCCCATCGCCTGCCAGCGGCGTCGAGCCGTCGACGAGCAGCACGTCGGCCCGCGCGTCTTCGAGCATGAACGCCAGCCGCTCGGCCGGATACGACGGGTCCAGCGGCAGGTACGCCGCTCCGGCCTTCAGGATTCCGAGCAGCCCCGCCACGAGCTCCACCGACCGTTCGGCGCAGATTCCGACCACCCGGCCTGGGCCAGCCCCGAGTGCCCGTAGCCGGTGGGCGAGTTGATTGGCTCGTGCGTCCAACTGCGCGTAGGTCAGCGTCCGGCCGTCACCCTCTACCGCTATGGCGTCCGACGAGCGGACTGCCTGCTCGGCGACAAGTTCCCCGATTCCGCGCGTCGACGGATACGGCCGAGCGGTGCGGTTCCACTCCTCGACCACCAGCCGGCGCTCGGCCTCGGACAGCAGCGGCAACTCGCCGAGTGGCCGCTCCGGATTGGCCGCGATGCCCTCCAACAGCACTCCCAGGTGCTCGGCCAGCCGCTCGATGGCGGGGGCCGTGAAATGCCGAGGGCTGTAGACGAAGCGCAGGGTTCGCTGTTCCGGCATCACGGCCACGTTCAACGGATAGTTGGGGTGCGTGGCGCTACTGGCATCGGTGACCTCGAGTCCAAGGCTGCCCACCTCGCGGCTCAACTGGTCCAGGGGATAATTCTCGAACACCACGAGCGTCTGGAAGAGCGGCTGGGCGCGTGGGACTCCGGTCCACTGCTGAAGGCTCGCCAGCGGCGTGTGGGCGAACGCGCGCGCTGCCACCTGCCGTGCTTGCAGGCCCTTGAGCCAGGGGACGAGCATGGCGTCCGCTGACAGTTGTGCCCGTACCGGCAGGGTATTGATCAGCAGCCCAAGCATCCCCTCGACGTCCGGCAGGTCCGGTGGGCGGATCGAGACCGTCGCCCCGAACATGATGTCATCCGTGCCGCAGTAGTGGCCGAGCAGCAGCGCCCAGGCTCCCTGAACGATCGTGTTCAGGGTCAGCCGCTCACGACGTGCCAGCGCCTGGAGCGCCCGGAGCGTCGGCTCGGGGATCCAGGCCAGGTGCTCGGCCGGCGCATCGGGCTCGTCGACCGCGCGCACGCCCGTTCCGACCGGCAACGTCGTGGCCTCGCCGAAATCCTGCAATGCGTCGCGCCAGAAACGCTCCGCTGCGGCCGGGTCTTGCTGTTGGAGCCAGGCCACGAAGCTTCGGTAGGGTGGCGGCGCGGGAAGCTCCAGCGGCGTGCCCTCACGCAGCGCGCGGTACCGCCCAAACACCTCAGCGAGCAGGAGCGAGACGCTCCAGCCATCGAGCAGCAGATGATGGAACGTCCAGACGCAGGCGTAGGCTTCGTTCCGTAGCCGGACGACTGCCAGCCGTAACAAGGGCGCCCGCGTCAGATCGAAGCCACGCTGCCGCTCCGCCTCGATCAGTGTATCCAATCGCGCCCGCTGCTCCGGTGGGCTAATCTCGCGCCAATCCTCGTGCTGGAGCGGCAGCGTCACCTCGCGGTAGACGACCTGAAGGGGATCGTCCGCCTCTTGCCAGAGGAACCCAGTACGGAGAATCGGGTGGCGATCGATGGCCTGCTGCCAGGCCCGCGCGAAATCTGGCACGTCGAGCGCGTGCTCGAGAGTCCAGGTCACCTGCTCGACATAGACGGTCGAGCCCGGTGCGGCGAGGCTATGGTAGAGCAGCCCCTCTTGCAGTGGGGTGAGGGGATAGAGATCTTCTAGCGGACCGAGGCTCATCAGGACTGCGGCTCCTTCTCTACACTCACCCGTGCCAGGATGCGGTCGAGTTGGCGCTGATTCAGGGTCAACAAGGGCGCCTGCTGAGGTGTCTGCCGTGGCTCGTCAGCAGACACCTCGGCAGGCGCCGGCATGGGCTTCGACGCGCGAGCAGGCGTGACGAGTGGGGCAAGCTCGGCGATGGTGTCGTGTTGGAACAAGTGCGTGGGGTGGATCTCGAGCCCAGCCTGGCGGGCGCGCGCTACCACCTGCATGCTCAGGATCGAGTCACCGCCGAGGTCGAAGAAGTTGTCGTGGATGCCCACGTCCTCGATGCCGAGCACCAGCCCCCAGATCTCAGCCAGGGTTCTCTCGGTTGGAGTGCGCGGCGCAACATAGCCATCCGCTTCGTCTGCCCGGACCACCTCCGGGGCCGGTAACGCCTGCCGGTCGAGCTTGCCGTTCGGGGTGAGCGGCAGGCCGTCGAGCCTGACGAACGCGGCCGGCACCATATAGTCCGGCAACTGGCGCTTCAAGAACGCGCGCAGTTCGTCCACAGTTGGCGGCGGCTCGGCGCCGAACACCACGTATCCGACCAGGCGCTGCACTCCGGGCTGATCCTCGCGGGCAATCACCACGGTTTCTCGGACGGCGGGATGCCGAGCCAGCGTCGCCTCGATCTCGCCTGGCTCGACCCGGAAGCCATGAATCTTGACTTGCTGGTCGATGCGCCCCAGAAACTCGATGGCCCCATCCGGTCGCCACCGCGTCAGATCCCCGGTCCGGTAGAGCCGCGCCGTGGGGGCGGGGCTGAACGGGTTGGCGATGAACCGCTCGGCCGTCAGCGCTGGCTGATGCAGGTAACCGCGTGCCAGACTGTCGCCGCCGACGTACAACTCACCCGGGACGCCGACCGGGACCGGTTGCCGGTGTGGGTCCAGGATGTAGGTCTGGGTATTGGCGATCGGTCGTCCGATTGGCGGCGCCGCGTCGCCGGCAGGATCCGGTGGCACGGCGATGGCGGTGGAGACCACGCTATTCTCGGTCGGGCCATAGTGGTTCACGAGCGTGAACGGCAGGTCTCGCTCGGGCGCCCGGCGCAGCCTGTCGCCGCCCGTGAGCATCGCTCGCAGGACGCAGTCCGATGGCCATGCCTCCTCGATGGCTAGCTCGGCCAGCGGCGTGGGCAGGAAGGTCAGCGTGATGCGCTCGGCGACGAGCCAGCGCACGAGTGCCGCGACGTCGGCGCGCGTGGCGTCATCCGGGAAGCGGATGCTGGCGCCGGCCGAGAGATACGGCCACAACTCCCAAACCGACGCGTCGAACGCTAGCCCGGCCACCTGTGTCGCGCGATCCGCGGGCGTGACCCGGTACTCTCGCTGGTGCCAGCTTACGAGATTGGCGAGCCCCCGATGAGGGATCTCGACGGCCTTCGGGCGGCCGGTCGACCCCGACGTATAGATCACGTAGGCGAGATCCGAGGATGTCGCGAGCGGGCCGAGATCGTCGTCCGGCCAGTGCGCGAGCATCGGCCGGTCCGCATCCAGGCGAATGACCGTGCGTCCAAAGTCGGGCGTCAGCGATTCGAGACCGCCGCCGGTCAGCAGTACGACTGCCCCGGAGTCGTCCAGCATGAACGCCAGACGCTCCGACGGGTAGGCCGGGTCCAGCGGCAGATAGGCGGCCCCGGCCTTCATGGCTCCGAGCAGCCCGACGACCAGTTCTGGCGACCGTTCCGCAAGCACGGCGACGATGCCGCCCGGCCCCACACCGCGCGCCCGTAGCTCGCGAGCAAGCTGGTTGGCCTGAGCGTTCAGTTCTCCGTAGCTCAGTTGTCGGTCTCCGGCAACGACGGCAACCGCACCTGGGATGTGCCGTGCCTGTTCTTCGACCCGGGCCGGAATGATTCGGTCGGCCGAGTATGACACCTCGGTCTGGTTCCAGGTCTCGACCACCAGGCGCCGCTCGGCCTCCGGCAACAGCGGCAACTCCGAGAGCCGTCGCTCGGGGTCGGTTGCGATGCCTTCCAGCAACACCGTCAGGTGTCCGGCCATGCGCTCGATCCGGTCGCGGTCGAACAACGCCGCATCGTACTCGAACTGGCCGTGCAACCCGTCCCCGATCTCCTCGATCCCGAGGCTAAGGTCGACCTTGGCGGTGGCAACCGTAGGTTCGAGCGCCTCGACGGTCAGCCCGGGCAGGTCCGGCAGGGCGAACGGCATGTTCTGGAGGGTGAACAGCACCTGCACCAGCGGGTGGTAGCTGAGGTCGCGCTCCAGTTCCAGTTCGGTCACCAGCCGCTCGAAGG
>JADLFM010000161.1 GCA_020845495.1 Chloroflexota bacterium | reverse complement strand
CGCCCGAGAGCGGCGCCTCCCCTCGCTCTCGCGCTACATCGCGGAGAAGGTGATGCCAGGCTGCTTGCCGGGCGTCGGTTGTAGCGACAACCAGTGTAGGGAACGCGTCGACGGTGAGGTGACGCATCGCCAGCAGTTGCGCCAGCAGGTGCCGGTGGACGTGGAACGGAAAGGTCGCAAGATCAGGCACCAGGAGACAGGAAGCTGCCTGGCTGCCCCACGACAGGACAGCGTGAGCCGGCAACTCGACCGAGATCGGCGCCCTGCGCGTTGAGCGCGTGAACGTTCGCCGCCACGGCTGCTCCCAGGCCAGGAGATCGATGCGGCCGGTACGAGAATCCGCCAGAGCTGCGAGGAGGTCATACACGGCGAGCACGTGGGGCAGGCACGCCAATAGGGCAAGCAGGTCCGTACCCCGCAGCCGCGCCCGTCGTGCCAGGTACTCCGGGTCGACCTGTCGATCGACCGCGACGGTCGCGATCCCAAGATCGGTCAGATGGAACAGACTAGGGTTTCGCACGGGCCGCAGTGCCGGGCGCATCTCGGTGATGAGCCCCATCGTGCGGAGCCGAGCCAGGCAGCGGTACACCGAGGCGCCGCCGCTCAGCCCGTACAGCCGCTCGATGGCCGCTTCCCAGATGAGCGGCAGCCGTACGAGTAGCAAGAGGGAACGACGGTCGCTCTCGGTCAGCCGGTTGGCCGCTGCCTCGGCATCGCGCCAACGTGGATGCTCGATCATGGCTCCTCGACCTCCGCCCCGTCTGTGTCGGAGGCGAGCAGCGATTCATCTCGCCCGGTCGAGCGATCGTCGGCGTCATCGGCATCGCGAAGTGCGTCGAGGAGCGTCGCCTGAAGCTGAATGCCAGCCTTCTGCTTCTTCGGGCGGTTGTCGTTTCGCTCCTTTACCGGTTTGGTGAATGAGCGCGGCTCATTCGGCAACTTGCCCGGCGTGCCGGCACCTTTGCCTCCCGACTTGGGCTTGTCGCCGTCTAGACGAATCGCGCGAAACTTTTCGGCCCTGGCCAATGCTGACCTCAGATCCTCTTCAACGGCGGCCACGTCGCGTCCGTAGCGAGCCGATGAGAGAGACGTGATCTGGTCTCGCAGGAGCGGATCGCTCGGCGGTGGTGGGTCGAGCGAGACGGAGAACGTGGGCAGGCGCTCGCCGCCGGCCGACAGCTTGGCGTAGCACTGGTGCTCGCCAAGCTCGATCAGATCGTGCTCGTCGATCTCGCCGCCCAGTTCCCGCACCAGGTAGCGAGCATCCTCAGCGCTGGTGTGGAACACGAACAGGCCATCGAGGTTGGCGAACACGGTCGAGCGGAGTGACCGGCCCTGGTCTCGATCCAGCGCTTCGAGACGGGCAAGGCTCTGGGTCGCCAGAATCAAGCTGGCCCCGTACTTCGCCAGCTCGGACAGGATCCCTTCGTAGTCCGCGCCAGGGAGCGTGTGAAACTCGTCGACGATCAGCGTGGCCGGCCGCCGGCGGTCATCCGGGAGCGCGGCCTGCTCACCGATGATGAGGCCGACAAGGTTGATCAGGCTTCCGCCAATAAGGGCGGCCGTGTCCTCGCCGATCGTTCCCTTGGCCGTGTTGACGACGACGATGGAACCGGACCGTAGCCAGCCCGAGGGATCGATCGTCGACCGCGGTTGGCCGACGATGGAACGAGCCGCGCGCGACCCGGCGTATTTATTGACTTTGCTGACGACCGGGTTCGCAATTTCGACTCTGAGCCGGCGATCGAGCTGATCGAAGTAGCCGGACCACCAGCCCTTGATGACGGGATCGCTGACGAGACGCAGCACACTCTTTCGGAAGACCTCGTCCGTGAGAACTGTCGGGACCTGGAGGATCGTGTGCTGCCGGCCTCGTCCGTTGACATCGTCAGCACAGATCGCCTGGTTGACTTCGAACAGGGTGAGGAGCCCGAAGCGGAAGGCGTCCTCCATCCGAGGTCCCCAGAAGCGATCGAACTCCCGTCGGAAGATCGACAGGGCATTCGATACTGCCTTGTCACGATCCCAACCGAGCCGCACGTCGAGCAGGTTCAACCCGAACGGCCGGCTCCGGTCCGACACGTCGAGATACACGACGTCACCCTGCCGGCTCGACGGCACCACGCCGAGGACGGCCTCGGCGAGATCCCGGTGCGGATCGACGAGGAGCAGCATCGGCGCCCGGCCGTCGGGCGCCATGGACTCCATCAAGTAGGCTGCGATACGGAGCAACAGGGACGACTTCCCGCGACGGGTCTTGGCGACGAGCAGTAGATGGCGACGGAGCAGCTCAGCGGGCAGCGAGACCGGCACCGACCGTCCTTGATGGGCGGAGACACCGACACGACATCCGTGCGTAACCGAGAACGGCCTGGGCAGGTGGCGCCGAGCGCCGGTCCGCTCGAGCAGCGGGACATCGGCCAGGGCCTGCGGGAGATGCCAGAGGCCGGCGAGCTCGCGCGTGTTCAGGACCGGCCGCGACCTCGCCGGGGCGAGTGGACGCAGTTGGCTCAGGTCGAGATCGTCCTTGCGGAGACGTCGCGGCTCCAGGCCATTGCCGGCGGCGAGGCTGAACTGCCGATACACCTTCGCCAGCCGGTCCAGGCGCTCGTCCATCGCCGCTGGTGGCGCGTCGGCCGGCGCAATGACGGCCAGTCGGATCTCGGTCCGATAGGCGATGCGGCTGACCTTCTCCTGAACCAGGCGCATGTCGTAGATGGTTCGCTTCAGTATTCGTCGTACGAGCAGCATCGCCGCTGGCACTGCCACACCGATGCCGCCTACCAGGAGCGCAAGCCGCAGCCAATGTCCCACGCTGTACCACTGGTACCCCTGGTAGGCGAGACAGCCGGCCGCCAGAAGTCCCGCCCACATGAAGACCGGCGCGAGTGAGGTGTCTGCGTGCGCATTGGCGCGCTCGGATGCCAGTGGATGCTCGACGGTGAGGCGCAGGTACTCCTTGCACCAGTCGTCCGGAGCCGGAGCGAGCACGAGCTGGCACAGCGATCGCCAGCCGGGCGGCAGATCGCTGAGTGCCCCCAGGATCCCGAGGATCGGGTCGGCCTGGGCGGCGCGATCGGCCGCCACGTCGATGTCGCGGAAGGTGCGAAGCGGCAGGTACCCGGGACCGCGCAGGACGAGCGTGCGAGCAACAACGCGCTCTTCCGGCTGGCACCAGGCCGGATCCAGGCCGGGATGCTGATCGACGTCGAGGCGGCGAAGCTCGGCCTGCGGGTACGCGACCCCGAGCTGGTCTTCGAGGTGCTGCCGCATCGCGACGGTACCGGCGCGGGCCACGAAGCGGCGTGCCTCCGAGGTGGCGGTGATCTCCAGACCGAACGGCTCGGCCAACGAGATCGCGGCCAGGAGGTTCTCGGCCGGCGTGATGACCGCTGCGTTGGTGCGTGGCGTGACGATCTCGACCAGCTCGGGATGCATGACGGGGCTCGGTCGGCGCCTAATGCTGAGCGACATGGCAGTAATCCGTGCTCGCGTGAGCGGATGGCATCGGCGGACAGTCGGATCGGCGCGCCGCCTTGCGCCGGATCACCCAACGGAGGGCCAGAAACTCGTCTCGAACGACCTCGAGGTCGGTCCGGCCGCAGCGCTGCCAGGAGTGGCCTGTCAGCGTCTCGGCGAAGCCGATGACGTCGCGCGGACCCCAGCCCAGCAGCCCGCCGAGCCGCAGTACGTTGAGCCGGAGCCGAGCCCGTTCCCGCTGGCGCACGCGGACGCCACGTCTACTGCGCGTGGCCACGAGGCACCTCCGTCCTGGCGACTCCCGAGCGGGCGGCGCTGAGCAGCCGATAGAACCAGTCGCGCCCATGGGGGCGGAGACCGAGCTCGTTGAGATCCGTCCCGTCCGGCAGGCGGAGCGGTCGCCAGCGATCGCCGAGCTGCACGCCGAAGCGCGCGGCGGCCTCGTCGCCGGCGTCGTCGCCGTCGAAGACACCGAAGACGCGCTCAGCTCGAGCTAGGAAGCCGAGCCGCTCGGCCGGGATGTGGGTCCCGCACGGGCTGAAGGCCGGTAGTCCCCAGCTGACGGCCGTCAAGTAGTCGAAGACCCCTTCGCAGAGGACGGCCTCCTTCCGCCCGACCGCCCGCTCGAAGCCGAGGACCGGCCGCTCACCCCCGAGGGCCAGGTACTTCGGACGGTCGGAGCCGTCATCGAGACTTCGGCCGATCATCCAGATGGTCTGGCCGCCACGAAGCTCCGGCGTGACGATCCTGCCGACCAGGACGTCACGAAGGGCCGAATCCGGTCCTCGGCGTCCCGTTCGCTGGAGCAGCCCAAGCTCCTGGGCGACTTCCAGGCCGCGCCGGGGCCGAAGGAACTCGGCGAGGGAGTTTCCATCGGCGTACCCGAGCCATCAGCGCCGTATGACCCAGTCTGGGATGCCACGATCCCGCAGGTAGGCCAGGGCGCGCGGCTCCCGCCAGAGCTCATGGTGATAGACCGCTCCGGCTATATTCATCACCACCTGCTCCGTGAGCGTGAGTCGATCCCAGCGTCGGACCCCCTCAGATCTCTGCGGCGCTGACCCTCGGGCCGCCGGCCGGATCGACCGTGGAAGCCCGGTCAACAGGTCGCAGGCGGCGGTGAAGCTGAGCCCATCGCGGCGCATGATCCAGCTGATCACATCACCGTGGGCCCGGCAGCCGTAGCAGTGGAAGTGCTGGTCCCGCTCGTCAATCACGAGCGACGGCCTTCGATCGTTGTGGAAAGGGCAGAGCCCTTTGAGGGTGCTGGCGCCTGCCCGGACCAGGCGGACACCGCTCATGGCGACGACCTGAGCGAGCGGATGGGCCTGCTTGAGTGCCTCGACGTCATGGCGGCGGTTGACGACAGTAACCATCAGTCCCCTCCCAGCGATCCGAGCCGACGGCGCGGCGGGAGGGATCGCACGCCTGAGCGAGCCGACTCCGACATCCGTGCCAGCTGATCCGAGGACTGCTCGGCGAGCTCGCGTGGCACGGTCGTCACCAGGCGGTGCTCGGCCGGGCTCGCCTCGACCTTGAGGGCGACGTGGCTGCCGCGCGCGAAGAAGAGTCCCTCGCCCTTGGCGGCCGCGAGCAGGAACTGCCGCTCGTCGTCGGAGAGCTGGAAGGCGCCGACGACCGGCTGGATCGTGGCCGCATCCTGCTTCATGAGCAGCTTGATCGCGGCATTCGCCAGCACCGTCCGGCCATGGTCGGCGTCCAGGAAGTCGGCGACGTCCTGGGTGATCGTGACGAGCCCCAGGTAGTACTTGCGCGCACGCCGGGCCATCCCCGCCAGGAAGGCGCCGCCCTCGGCGTACTGCATCAATGACCAGGCCTCGTCGATGATCAGCAACCGCGGGCGCCGCGAGCGCCGCACCTGGTTCCAGACGAAGGTCGTGATCAGGTGGATGCCGAGCGGCCTAAGCTCCGGTTCGAGCGCCTGGACGTTGAAGACGACGAAACGACGGTCGAGGGCGACGTCGGTCGGCGCGGCGAAGAGGCCGGCCAGGGAACCGCCGACGTAGCGCTGCAGGCGGGTGGCGAGGTCCGCCGCGGTCTCGCCCGATTCACCCGCGAGCACCGCCAGGAGGTCGCGCATCAACGGAACGGGTCGATTGTGGGTCGCGGGGTCGGCATCGATGCCCTTGCCGGCGTAGGTGCGGTAGAGGGCCCGGTCGAGGAGTGCCCGCTCGTAGGAGCCGAGCGGTCGACCCGGCTCAGCGAGCATGATCTCGAGCAGCGCGAGCAGCGCCGCCACCTGCTCCGCCAGGGGATCTCGGCCTTCCCAGTCGTCGTCGGGCGGCGGCAGGTCGAACGGGTTCAGGTGCTGGGCGGACGAGCTGGCGAGTCGGACGTACTGGCCGCCGACGGCCTCGCAGAGCGTCCGGTACTCGTCTTCCGGGTCGATCACCAGGAAGTCGACGCCGAACAGCAGGTTCCGCAGCGCCATCAGCTTGGTGAAGTACGATTTGCCGGCGCCGGACTTGGCAAAGACGACGGCGTTGGCGTTCTCCAGGCTCGGGTCGAACGGGTCGAAGATGACTGGCGACGCGTTGTGCCTGGCGATCCCGTAGAGCACCCCGCGCTCCATCGTCAGCGTGCTCGACGAGAATGGGAACGTCGTCGCGAGCGAGGAGGTATCGAGGTTGCGGGAGACCAGCAGGTAGTCCTGTCCCTCCGGCAGGCAGGAGCGGAAGCCGGCATCCTGCTCGAGAATGGTGACCCGTGAGTGCGCGAGCATACCGTCGAGCGTGACCTCGACGCGGCGGGTCAGATCGTCGAGGGTGGCCAGCGAGCTGGCGCGCAGCAAGACGTAGAGCCCGACCGAGAAGACCTTCTCTTCGCCCCGCTGAAGGGCGTCGCGCAGCCTCTCGGCATCCTCGTAGGCGACCTCGCGCTCCGGGTCGGCCAACCGCCCGCCGCGCGCTTCCAGCAGGCGAGAGGAATGCAGCTGCACCATCTTGTGGGTGAGCGTCGAGACCATCTGCCCGGTCTCGAGTGGCAGCAGATGCAGGCTCAGCTCCAGTGGTTCCTCGAAGTCGATCAGCGGCTGGAGCCACCCCGGGCCGACGGTGCGCGGGTAGCCAGTCACGGCGAGCGTGCGGGCGTACTGGTAGTCGAGGCGGACGTGGTCGCGGGCGATTTCGAGGACGGCCGGCGCGACGAGGTCGGCGAGCGAGCGCGTGCCGAGGGCGAAGCGCCGCTCGTCGGCACTCAGTCCGTTCTGGTGCGCTCCGTTGCGACGGATCTTGAGGAGCGGCATCAGGAGCTCCTTCCGTTGGCAGCCCCGGCCTGGACGACCAGGGTGGTGTACTCGACGAGATCGCGCCGTAGGCGCTGGACGCGCGACAGCTCGGGGCACCAGCAGGCGTAGTAGAGCTGGGCCAGTTCGTTGCTAGTGAGGCGGCGCGGGGTGAGCCCGCAGCGGCCGAGCTGGCGCTCAACCTCCTCGCAGCGGATGACGAGCTGCTTGCGAGCGGCGGCAGTGTCACGTCCGGCACGTCCGCGGCCGAATGGCCAGCCCCGACGAGATCGGGTCGCCTCCGTCTCGGCCGGCACGACGAGATAGAAGTGGCGCTCGAGCAGGGTGCGGTTGCGGGCGAGTCGGCGGACGAAGGCGACGTGATCGCGTGCGAGCGCGGCCAGGTTCTCGGGCAGCTCGTTGCGGGCGCGCCGCTCCAGGTCGCCGATGTAGCCGTCGACGTCGACCGGGAGCACCCGCACCAGGATCTGGATCGGGAAGCTCAGGCTGTTCAGGAAGGCCGCAAATCCCCCCACGAGCGACTCCTGCTCAGTTTCGCCCTGGAGCCCGAAGTGGACGCCATTGATTTCGAGCACGGCGCGGTACTGGCCTCGGGCCAGGAGCACGACGTCGTCCGCGATCTCTTCCAGGCTCAGCCGGCTGGTCTGCACCGAAGCACGACGGCTCATGGCTCCTCCTTCTCGTCTACGGCAGGCGCGGTCGGTTGCCAGGACAGGTGGGGGTCCATCTCCTCCCAGGCACCGTGGCCTGGCCGCCAATCGGCAACGTCGGGCTCGCGCGGGCGCCAGACGCTCCGTTTGGGCGTCGCGAGGTAATGCAGTCCGACGAACGCCCATTCCTCGAGCGGTCGACCGCCCGGCCGGACCAAGGTCATGACGATGGCGACGATCAGGCAGGTGCCGGCGAGCCCGGCTCGCACGGGGATCGGCAGGCCCGGCCAGTCATTCCAGATCGCATAAGCCGTCGAGAGGCCGACGATCAGGTTCATGAGCTGTCGGACCGACAGGCCGACAAACGCCTTGTCCTCGACGTTCAGGTGGGTGGGGATCTCGTGGCGTCGGCGTGGCATGACGGTTCCTCCTGTCATCCACCGCCACCGAGCGCCGACTGGATCATGCCGGCGATCACGCGGGCCGAGAGGACGATCGCCAGGCCGGCCAGGGCGTTGATCATCGCCGCCTTGCCGGTCTCCATCTGGCGCGGACTGCCGGACGCCGACATGTACATGAAGGCGCCCCACATCAGGAAGAAAGCGGCGACGGTGACGCCGACCCCGACACCGACGTTGAGCAGGCTGGTGAAGAGGGCGTTGATCTGCTGCACGTGGTTACTCCGTGAGTGGGGACTCGCGTTCACCGAAGGCGAGCCCGATTGGCATGGACGTTGCCGGCTGTCGCGGTGGGAGGGGACGTGGCAGCCATGACTCGGCCATGGCTAGCCCCTGACCCGTCCGCCGCCGGCGAACCTTGGCCCCCAGTAGCCGCTGAACACATCCATTTCACGGATCACGTCGCCGGTCGTCGGGGCGTTGATCATTCGGCCGTTGCCGACGTAGATCCCGACGTGGGTGATCCGCTCGTGGGAGGGGTAGGT
>JADLFM010000160.1 GCA_020845495.1 Chloroflexota bacterium | reverse complement strand
GTCCCGGGGTGCGCAGCGGTCCCGGGGTGCGCAGCGGTCCCGGGGTGCGCAGCGGTCCCGGGGTGCGCAGCGGTCCCGGGGTGCGCAGCGGTCCCGGGGTGCGCAGCGGTCCCGGGGTGCGCAGCGGAGTCGGGGGTTAAAACCCCCGCCTACAATCATTCAGTCGCTTCGCGACGAGGAGAGACAGCAGTACCCGGCCCTTCGTCGAGAAGGTGGGTCAAGTCATATTCGATCTGGTGCCGTTCGAGCAGCTCTCGGTACTCAAGCTCGAAGCTCCATCCTTCGTGACGTTCACGCTGTCGGGCGACGTAGTCCAGCGTTGAGGCAAGGCGTGGTCGACTCACTGAGAATGCTCCGTAGCCGTCTTGCCAGCCGAAACCCACGAGGTCGGGGAATGTGCTGTGAATCCAGCGAGACGAACCCCCTTTCAGCAGTTGAACGGCGCGACTGACAGCCATACCGGTGGGATGGCGACGACGACGTGCAGATGGTCGTCAACTCCGCCGATCCCCAGCGACAACATGCCATGTTGATCGGCAATGCCACCGAGATATCCCCAGACGCGTTGCTCAATAGCGCGGCTGATCCACGGCTCACGCATCTTAGTACTGAACACCACATGGTAGATTAGGGATGAATACGTCCCCGCCATAGGTCACTCACCGCCGAGCTTGTTCTCAGTGTGGGAGCGATACCCTGCGTCGCAACGCGACGCGATGATTGTAGGCGGGGGTTTCAACCCCCGACCCCGCACCCGGCACCGGATGGCCGACCTCACACACGTCCGCACACCGCTGCACCGGATGGCCGACCTCACACACGTCCGCACACCGCACCGGATGGCCGACCTCACACACGTCCGCACACCGCACCGGATGGCCGACCTCACACACGTCCGCACACCGCACCTCGCCACACACCCGCACGCCGCACCGCGCGGCCGGCTCCGCACCGGATGGCCGGCCCCCGCACCTCGTCACAAACAAGGTCCTGCGCCGCGTGAGTCAGCCCGTGTCACGCCTCACGACTCGGCATCTGTTCGTTGTCGGCTCAACCCCGCACGGCAGCCGGCGGGCGACAACACGAAGCAGGCCGGGGAGATCTCCCCGGCCCGCCTTGCCTGCGTGAGCGGAAACGCCGCCGTCAGTTCCTCGAGGGCGCCGACTCCCAGCGTTCGATCAGCTCCAGCAGCGCCGTCCAGGGCAACAGCGCGCACTTGACTCGCACAGGGAACTTTTTGACGCCCTGCAGCGCCTGCAAGTCCTCGTTGTCGCCCAGGCCGTCCGCCGAGCCGCTGCCAGCCATCAGCTCCTTGAACCCGCCAGCCAGCGCCGTCGCTTCGGCCACGCCGTGCCCCTTGACGCTCTCGGTCATCATTGAGGCGGACGCCTGGCTGATCGAGCAGCCGCGCCCGCCGAACGCGATATCCGCGATGACGTCGCCATCCATCTTGACGGCCAGCAGCACCTCGTCGCCGCAGAGCGGGTTGTGCCCGCGCGTGGCGACGGTCGGGTCGGTGAGGACGCCCCGATTCCGGGGGTGCTGATAATGATCGAGGATCACTTCCTTGTACAGATCATCGAGCGACAACCGGGCTCACCTCCGTCGCAAAGATCTCGCGAGCGGACTCCACAGCCGCCACCAGAGCATCGACCTCTTCAGGCGTGTTGTAGACGTAGAAGCTGGCCCGGGCCGTAGCCGGCACGCCGATCGACTGCGAGAGCACCTGGCAGCAGTGCTGCCCCGCGCGGATCGCCACGCCCTCGTAGTCCACGATCTGGCCGAGGTCGTGCGGGTGGACGCCCTCGATGGTGAAGGCCACGACGCCGCCGCGCTGGTGGGCGTCCTTCGGGCCGTAGATCGTCACGCCCTCGATGCCGCCGATCTTCTTCAGCGCATACTGGGTGATCTCGACCTCGTGCTCGCGGACGCGGGCCATGCCCAGGCTGGTGAGGTAGTCGATAGCCGCCCCGAACGCGATCACATCGCCGATGTTCGGGGTGCCGGCCTCGAACTTCCAGGGCAGGACGTTGTAGGTCACGCTGTCCCGCTCGACGATGTCGATCATCTCGCCGCCACCCAGGAACGGGCGCATCGCCTGGAGGATCTCCCGCCGGCCCCAGAGCACGCCGACGCCCGTCGGCCCCATCATCTTGTGCGAGGAGAAGGCCAGGAAGTCGCAGTCGAGATCCTTGACGTCCACCGGGAGGTGTGGGACGCTCTGCGCGCCGTCCACCAGCATCAGCGCGCCGTTGCGGTGGGCGATCTGGCTGATCTCCTTGACCGGGTTGATGGTGCCGAGCACGTTCGACATGTGCATGATCGAGACGAGCTTCGTGCGCGGAGTCACCAGTTGCTCGATCTGGGCAAGGTCGATCTGTCCACTGTCGTCGACTTCGGCGTACTTGAGGACGGCTCCCTGCCGCTGCACCAGCCACTGCCAGGGGACGATGTTGGAGTGGTGCTCCATCGTCGAGATGACGATCTCGTCGCCGGGGCCGATGTTCTCGGTCGCCCAGGTGTAGGCCACGAGGTTCAGCGACTCGGTGGTGTTGCGGGTCAGGATGATCTCGTCCGGGCCGCTCGCTCCGATGAACTTCGCCGCCTTGGCGCGCGCCCCCTCGTAGAGGCCGGTCGCCTCTTCGGCCAGCGTGTGGATACCCCGGTGAATGTTGGCGTTGTACTGCTCGTAGTAGTCCACGAGTGCCTGAATCACCTGCCGCGGCTTCTGGGAGGTCGCCGCGTTGTCGAGGTACACAAGCGGCTTGTCGCCGTGGACGGTGCGCTTCAAAATCGGAAAGTCTTCGCGGATCGCGGCAACATCGAGGGGGGACGTGTGCTCAGCCATCTAGCTTCCTAACGGGTGACCCGGCCGTTGTCTGCTCTGGGACGCTGGATACGCAGAACTGTCATCCTGAGCGCAGCGAAGGATCTCACATGCGGACATCGAAGCTACAGCAGGGGGATGTTTCGCTTCGCTCAACATGACATGCATGGTTCGTGGCGCCGCTTCACTCGACCTGGATCTGGATTTCGCCGTTTTCGACACGGACAGGATACACCTTGACCGGCGTGATGGCCGGCAGGCAGGTCGCCCGTCCGTCCGTCACGTCGAAGCGAGCGCCGTGACGGGGGCACTCGATCTCGTTGCCGTCAAGCTCGGCGGTGTCGAACGATGCGCCGTCGTGGGTGCAGACGTCGGCGATGCAGTGAATGCTGCTGTCGACGTTGCAGACGGCCAGCCGCGTACGTCCGGCCTTGACGATGCGGACCGCGCCGGGCTGCAGATCGTCAGCCCGGCCGCCACTTACCCACGTTGCCATGCGTCCGCTCCGGCCGGCACGGCGTCCGGCGTGATCTCACGCCCGAGCTTGCGCTGGACGGTCCGCCAGACGCTCGCACGGATCGATGCGACGGGGATCTGCTCCAATACTTCCTCGAAGAACGCCTCCACGACCAGCCGCCGGGCCTCATCCTTCGGGACGCCACGGCACTGGATGTAGAAGAGGATCTCCGGGTCGAGCGGGCCGACCGTCGCGCCGTGGGCGCAGCGGACCACGTCGCTGTTGAGGATCTCCAGGCGCGGGTCAGACTCGGCCTTGGAGTGATCGCTCAGCAGCAGGTTGCGGTTCTCCAGATTGGAGTCCGTCCGCAGCGAGGTCTTGTTGACCCGGATCATGCCCTGGAAGTTCGAGGCCGAGGCGTCGCCCAGCGCCGCCTTGAAGTTCGAGTTGCTGCGGGTATCGTTGCCGATGTGGTCCTGCAGCACCTGGTGGTCGAACTGCTGCTCGCCATCCCCGAAGATCAGGCCCACCAGTTCCGTCTCGGAGCCCTGGCCGTTGAGCGCGGCGTCCACCTCGGCGCGGTGCGCCCTGCCGCCGACCGCCACGAACAGCCAGTCAACGCGGCTGTCGCGGCCGGTCTCGGACTTCAGGTGGTTGAAGTGCCAGGTCTGGGTGTTCCACTCCTGGAGGTTGGCGTAGCGCAGGCGCGCCGCCTGCCCGGTCACGATCTCGACCGTGCCGGAGGCCAGCGACTCGCCGGCCGCCTCGTCGGACACGTAGTCTTCGACAATTGTCGCCTCAGCGCCCTCTTCCACGACGACCAGCGAGCGGAAGTAGGACGGCGTGCCGGTGGTCGAGGCGAAGCGGCTGAGGATCGGCTGCTCGACGCCGACGCCGCGCGGCACGTAGACGAACAGGCCGTCATCCCAGAGCGCCGCCGCGAGCGCCACCAGCGTGTTCTCGCGGCCGGTGACCAGCCGTCCCAGGTACTGCTCGACGAGGGCGGGCTGCTCGGCCAGCGCCTTCCGCAGCGAGGTGACGATGACGCCCTTCCTCGCCAGCTCAGGCTGGAGCGTCTGCTCCTTGAGCGCGCCGTCCTCGAAGCGGACCGACCCGGCCAGCCCAGTCAGACCCTCGGCCAGGGTGCTGTGCGCCCCGGCCGCGTGCCCGGAGGCCCCCTGCGCGACCAGCCCTTCCAGATCAAGCTCGCCGAAGTCGGTGCGCCGCCAGCCTTCCTGCTGGCGTGGCGGCACCTCCAGCCCTTCGGCGTTGGCCCAGGCGGCCACGCGCTGCGCCGTGAGCCAGGCCGGCTCGCCGCGCTCGCGCGAGGTTTTCTCGATGGACTCGGCAGTCGGCATCGTGGCCGCCGGCCGAGTCTGAAGCTCAGATTGTGTCACTACGTCGCTCGCATTTCCCGACCGGCAACCCTTGAGGTTCCCGCGCCTCAATAAGACAGACTGTCATCCTGAGCGGAACGAGCCTGCGAGTGCAGCGAGGGATCTCCCAGACACACCGGTCAGCGGGTGAGGTCCTTCGCTGCGCTCAGGCTGACAGGGGTGGAGGCTCCGGATCCCCGGGCGCCATCCGCGCCTGTCTCCTGGCCTTGACTCGTCGGTGTCAGCCGATCGCGCCTTCCATCTGGAGCTGGAGCAGCCGGTTCAGCTCGACGGCGTACTCCATCGGCAGCTCCTTGGTGAAGGCGTCGAAGAAGCCGTTGACGATCATCGTCTTCGCCTCAGCCTCACCCAGGCCGCGACTCATCAGGTAGAACATCTGCTCGTCGCTGATCTTGCTGACCGACGCCTCGTGCTCGATGCTCACCTGATCCTCGTCGATCTCAATCGACGGGTAGGTGTCCGAGCGGGAGACCTCGTCCAGCATCAGGGCGTCGCAGCGCACGAACGACTTGACGTTCTCCGCGCCCTTGTTGACCTTGAGCAGACCGCGATAGCTCGTCCGGCCGCCGCCCTTGCTGATCGACTTCGAGGTGATGGTGGACGTGGTGTTCGGGGCCGCGTGGATGATCTTGGCGCCGGCATCCTGGTGCTGGCCGCCGTTCGCGAACGCCACCGAGATGACGTCGCCCTTCGCGCCCTCGCCCATCAGCCAGATGCCCGGGTACTTCATGGTGACCTTGGAGCCGAGGTTGCCGTCCACCCACTCCACGACGGCGTGCTCATAGGCAATCGCCCGCTTCGTCACCAGGTTGAAGACGTTCGAGGACCAGTTCTGGATGGTGGTGTAGCGGATGTGCGCGCCGCGCATCGCGATCAGCTCGACCACCGCCGAGTGCAGCGAGTCGGAGCTGTACACGGGGGCCGTACAGCCCTCGATGTAGTGGACCGACGAGTCCTCGTCGGCGATGATCAGCGTCCGCTCGAACTGGCCCATGTTCTCGGTGTTGATGCGGAAGTACGCCTGCAGCGGGATCTCCACCTCGACGCCCTTCGGGACGTAGATGAAGCTGCCACCGCTCCAGACGGCGCTGTTCAACGCGGAGAACTTGTTGTCGGCGGCCGGGATGACCGTCGCGAAGTACTTCTTGACGATATCCTCGTGCTCGCGCAGGCCCGAGTCCATGTCCAGGAAGAGGACGCCCTGCTTCTCAAGATCCTCGCGGATGTTGTGGTAGACGACCTCGGACTCGTACTGCGCCGAGACGCCCGCCAGGAACTTCCGCTCGGCCTCGGGGATGCCGAGCTTGTCGAAGGTGTCCTTGATGTACGGCGGGACATCATCCCAGCTCTTCTCGGTCTTCTCCGACGGCTTCACGTAGTAGTGGATGTTGTCGAAGTCGATCTCGCTGAGGTCCGCGCCCCAGTGCGGCATCGGCTTCCGCGTGAAGATCTCGAACGCCTTGAGGCGGAACTCGCGCATCCAGGCCGGCTCGTTCTTCATCTCCGAGATCTGGGCGACCATCTCCCGGGTGAGACCCTTGCCAGACTTGAACTTGTAGTCTTCAGCATCGTGGAAGCCGTACCGGTAGTCGGTGGCTCCCGGCTGCATGAGATCCTGTGGCTTGACTGCCATAGTTGCTAGGCCTCCCGCCCGGCCCCGACGGCCTCGCGCTGCTCGACGTCACGGATGATCGGGTCATACCCCTCGGACTCCAGTTGCTCGACCAGCTCGTAGCCGCCCGACTTGACGATGCGGCCCGCGACCAGCACGTGGACGAACTCGGGCTTGATGTAGTTCAGCAGCCGCTGGTAGTGGGTGATGACCAGCACGCCCATCTCAGCGGTGTGGATCGCGTTGACGCTCTCGGCCACAATCCGAAGAGCATCGATGTCGAGGCCGGAATCGGTCTCGTCCATCACGGCGATCTTCGGCTGGAGCAGCGCCATCTGGAGCACTTCGGCCCGCTTCTTCTCACCACCCGACAGACCGTCGTTCACGTACCGTGCCGCGAAGGACGGGTCCATCTTGAGGAGCTTCATCTTGTCCATCAGCTCCCGCCTGAACGCGCCAGCCGTCATGCCAGGGCCGTGGACGGCCCGGGTGGCGGCGCGCAGGAAGTTGCCGAGGCTGACACCCGGGATGGCGACGGGGTACTGGAACGCCAGGAAGAGGCCGAGCCGGGCCCGCTCGTCTGGCGTCAGCTCCAGGATGTTCTGGCCCTGGAACATCGCCCGCCCCCGGGTGACCGCGTACTTCGGGTGGCCCATCAGGGCGTTGGCGAGGGTGCTCTTGCCTGAGCCGTTCGGACCCATCAGGGCGTGAATCTCGCCCTGCCGAACGGCGAGGTTGACCCCCCGCAGGATCTCCTTGCCCTCGACCGAGACGTGAAGGTCTTCGATGAGGAACGTCGGCTGCGCCGTAGATCCAGACGAACTCATGGTGTCTTCAGGCACCCTTCTTTCACGGTGGCTCGCGCCCCGGTAATCATCTCGATGGCGATGAGGCCAGACCCCGCACGAGCCGGCGCCCCATGGCACAGATCGTTCAGCGTCGTCGCGTCGAGCACGCCGCTGATAGCCTGTTGAACCCGCTCCCAGACGTTGCGCGAGACACAGCCGGCCTCGCGGTCACAGGAGTGGGGGAGGTAGTCGTCCGCCGTGCACTCGACGGGCGCGATCGGCCCTTCGAGGACGCGGTAGACCTCGCCGACGGTGATCTCGGTGGGCGGCCTGGTCAGGCGGTAGCCGCCGTGGAGGCCGCGCACGCCCTCCACGAGGCCGGCCCGGCGAAGCTCGCCGATCAGCTGCTCGAGGTAGGCGAGCGGCAGCAGCTCCGTGCGCGAGATCTCGGCCAGCGACAATAATCCCTGTCCGTGCGCTCTGGCGAGCTGGGTCATGGCCCGCAAGCCGTAGTGCGCGCGCGTGGAAACCTTCACCCTGGGAATGCCCTCAATCGTGCGCGTGACCGCGGTTGCGCGGCCACCTGCGAAATTCCTACTAGACTGGTAGGAATTCTAGCAGCGGCCCCTGACCAGGAGCAAGAGCACAGGCCGGGGTTACGGGGCAATCGCATGTTGATGTTGTCGTGCCGCCGCGTCGGGGCTTGAAAGCCCCGCCTACCATCCTGCAGTCGCTTCGCGACGCTGTAGTCTCACCAGTCCCTGTCCGGTGTCCGTCGCGCAGCGACGGTGTGACTGTAGGCGGGGACTTCAGTCCCCGACCGCCCGTTCCATGATGCTTCGCGTACACCAATGAACATGCCATCGCCCTGGAGCCTCAACCGAATAGAAGCGCCGGAACGTCCCGTCCGGATGCTTGATAGCGGCCGATTTCGTGAACCCGCCGAGGACCGTTAGGTTGCTCTGCACCTCGACATCTCCGACGAAGACGGCCGCCCGGACGCCTCCCGAAGCATGGAGTCCGACGCCCTGGGTGCTGACGGCGGGCACACCGTACGCGCCAGCGGTGTGGCTCTCGCCGTAGACGCCAGTCGAGCCGTTCGCTTCAGCCGAGCCGAAGACGCCGAAACCGGTCGTGGTGGAGCCACGCAGAGCGACGCCATTGCCGCCCTGCGGCTCGCCGACGAGGCCGAAGGGGCCGCCTTTGCAGTAGACACCCAGGCCGGTGCTTGAGATGCCGGTGAGCGCTGTGCCACTGGTGCTCTGGGCGCGGACCCCAGCCCCCGTGTTGGAGCGAGCGCCCACCGCCGTGCCGGTTGCGCTCTCGCCATGCACGGCCACGCCGCTCGGGGCCGTGCCGTAGACGCCGACACCGTTCAGGTCATTGCTCCGGCCCAGCACCCCGGCATTATTCGGGCCAATGGCGTAGCCTTACACGCCGTCCGACTGCGCGTCGAGTGGTGCATAGCCGAGCGGCACGCCGATCACGCGCCCGTCGGCCTTCGCGGCAGGGGTCTCGCGGGCCACGACGCCAGCGCCGACCGCCGCGCCAAGCCCTGCCAGCAGGAGCAACCGACGACGCGGACCGCCGAGGCCGAAGCGTACTCGGCCCGGAGCATGCTTGGGGACCACTCCCTTGCTGGTATCGTCCGTGTGGCACTCCTCATCATCGGCGCGCATCAAGAGTCGGCCGGGCATTGCAGTTCGGCACATGCTATCCGATCCCTCCCGCGTTGCAACTACGCCAACGACGTGTTACGCTAGCCGTCGCGCACGTGCGAGAGGCATGCAGCCGGGCCTCTAGACGGCCATCACGCGGCGCGTCCGGAGCACTGAGCATTGCATCGCCTTGGTCAAGGTCGAAGACCTGCACCTCACTCCCCGTCGGGGCGGTCCCGACGAGGTGTCTTCGTCTGGCTGGTGATCGCAGCCGCGAGCACGTTGGCAGTTGCTGGAGTGATCGCTACGACGCGCCCGTGGCAGGTATGGGATCTAGCCCCGAAGACGAACCATGTGATCGGCGGCAGATCGAAGGTCGCCGTATGCGTGCAGGCCGTTGAGGGGGCTGACGTTGATCCCAAGGCGGCTCGCATGGCAGTTGAGGATGCCCTGACGGGCCTCGCGACGCATCCGAACTGGGTACTGATCGATTCTCAGCGCGTCACGCCAACTGTCGATTCGGGATGCCCGCAGCAGCCCGTAGCCCTTGGGCCAAATGTTGTGCTGGTAAGAGGCACTCAGTCCACGACACGAGCATACACAGAGCGGCCGATCGTCACCTCGGCGAATCCCTATATCGTCATGGTGTTCGTGATCCCTGAATCCATTGCAAACGATGTTTTCTTCGGTTACGGATCTTACGAGAGAACAGAACCCCAAGAATACATTTGTGGACCTACGTTGCCGCCCGCGAGTCCAACCGGTCAATCAGAAACAAGGTGTAGCGCTGGTATCACCTCAATCCGGCAGGGTAGCGATGGCAGCGTGAGTCAGGCGGGGGCGCCGGCGGCCTGAGCGGCGCGGGCCGTGATGAGGTCAGCGAGGGGCGGGATCTGGCCGGCGCGGGTGAAGCGGTCGATGAGGAAGGCGGCGAAGTCGAGGCCGAGCTTGCGGGTGGTGGCGGCCAGGGTCATGAAAGTGTCCCAGGCGGCGGCGCCGGCCGGGCTGCGGGGGCCGAAGCTCACGTCGCGCTTGCGGACCCGTTGGCGGGCGCCGAGCTCGGCCGGGTTGTTGTGCAGCGGCAGTTCGGGATGCTCCAGGACCAGCAGGAGCTCGGGCTTCTTGTCGCGGGTGAGCGCGAGGCGGCGGTCGAGCTCGGCGTAGCCGGTCGTGGTGCCGAACAGGTCGTCGAAGCGGGCATCGAGCCGGGCGCGCTCCGCGGGGGTGGGGTACTCGCGGTAGGCCAGCAGCTCGCGGTAGTAGGTCCAGAACTGGTCGAGGATGTCGGCCAGGACGGCACGCGGCTGGGGCAGCCACGGGGTCAACTGCTTGCAGTGGCGGCCCTCGTGGATCCAACACAGCGCCAGCTCCTCCGTGATCGCGCGGAACTGGGGCGCGTCGTCGCAGACCAGGGTCCGCACGACCGGCCAGGCAGGATCGGCCAGGTACGCCGCGACCGCCAGCGCCTCGCGGACCTGCTCGCGCTGGCGGGGCCCCAGGC
>JADLFM010000159.1 GCA_020845495.1 Chloroflexota bacterium | reverse complement strand
TCGATCTGTCCGGTCCGAGCGTGGCAGCGCACCTGGACGCCGACCCGACGCGCAACCTGTACATGCTGGCCCACGCCGAGCCGGAGACGGCAGTCGAGTGGTCGCACGCCATTGAGCAGGAGATCCAGCCGTTCGGCGGTCAGTGCGAGTATGGCGACGTCCTCTGCGGAGCCCCCAAGCTGGAGCTCCGGGTGGGCGTCACCACACGATTCGTCGAGCGACTCATCCACGAGCTTCGTCGCCGATATCGCTACGTGATTCTCGACGTCGGCGGCGAGCTCATGGGTCGGGAGCCTGCTCCGCATCGGACCGCGCTCCAGGCTGCTGACCATGTCTTGCTCGTGGCCTCGGCCGACATGGTCGGTCTCTGGCACGCCCGCACTGGCCTGGGCATCCTGCAGGGTCAGCTCGGGATCGATCGAGAGCGAATCGCCCTCATCGTAAACCGCCACGACCGCCGCTTTCATCATGGCCAGTCTGAGATCGAGTGGGCACTCGGCCTTCCAACGTCGGCCGTGATCCCCAACGACCAGGTGGCTGTCCAGCGCTCGCTCTCAATGCAGCGTCCGCTGGTTCTCTCCGGACGTGGCGCGGCTGCTCGTTCCCTGCTCGATCTGGCTGAGCGAGTGCATGGCGGAGCGATCCGTCTGCCACCACAGGAGGCCCGTAGGGGGAAGCTCGATCTGCTTCATCGAATCCTGCCCTTCGGCCTGACGCGGCTACCCAGGCTGAGTGGACACAACGCTCCGGGACGACTCAAGGATGAGCACGACACTCGCGACACAGGGCGAACGGTCGCCAGTCGGCCTCGATCGGGCCGCTGAGCGGGCACTTCGTGACGAAGTACAGGCGGCGGTGAGTCGCCTGCTCGGCGAGCGACAACTCCTCGCCCCAGGCTCGGCCGACGAGGAGCGGATCAGTGCTTTGATCCGTGAGCGCGTGGCTGCGTACCAGCGCCGGGCGGCGATGACCAACGCTCCGCTGCTCGTCGATCCCGAGGGCGTGGAGCGGCGACTGTTCGACGGACTGCTGCGGCTTGGAATCCTGCAGCCGTTGATGGACGACGCCACGATCGAGGAGATCATTTGCAATGGTCCAAACCGGATCTTTGCGATCACACGCGGCCGAAAGCAGCTTGCCCAGGATCTGTTCTTCGATGACGACGAGGAGTTGCGCGGCCTGGTGAAGCGGCTGGTCGGACCGCTCGGACGACGGCTGGATGAGTCGTCTCCGATGGTCGATGCTCGGCTGCCAGACGGCTCGCGACTGAACGCTGCCATCCCGCCGGCAACGACGCGCTGGTGCAGCCTGACCATCCGCAAGTTCCTACTTCGGGCCCAGTCACTCGAACAGCTCGTCGAACTCGGCACGCTGACCGAGTCGGCAGCGCTTTTCCTCGATGCAGCCGTTCAGGGCGGGGTGAACATTCTCGTCAGCGGGCCGACCGGCAGCGGGAAGACCACGCTGCTGAACGCACTCGGGTCCTCGATCGCCTCACTGGAGGAACGGATCGTCACGGTCGAGGAAGTCGCCGAGCTTCAGCTCGAGCGGCAGCTTCCCGACTGCGTGGCACTCCAGGCCCGGGCGAGCAACATCGAGGGGCTCGGCGAGATCCGCATCCGCGATCTGGTCCGCAACGCCCTGCGGATGCGTCCGACCCGGATCGTCGTCGGCGAGGTCCGTGGCGCCGAGGCGCTCGACATGCTGCTGGCAATGAACACCGGCCACGAGGGCAGCCTGACGACGATTCACGGCAGCTCACCGCGCGACGCGCTCGATCGTTTGGCCACGCTCGCCATGATGGCCGAGGAACGCCTCACCAGCGATGCGCTCACCAAGATGGTCGCACGCACGATCGAGCTTGTCTTGCAGGTGCGGTTCGAGCCACGAACTGGCCGACGCCGCCTGGTGAGCATCTTCGAGGTGACCGGCCTCGAGGGCGATGTTGTGACCGGCAATGAGATTTGGGGCCTCAACCCGGCCCGAGATCGGCTGGCTTGGACCGGTATTCGACCCCGGTGTCTGGAGAAGATCGCAGCGCGGGGTGTCGGCTATGCCCCGCCACCCGCCGTCGAGGCGTCGACATGACGCGAATCGCGCCAATCTGGCTGAGATTCGTCGAATGTTGCCGTCAAGACCCTCTCGTGTAACCGTCGTGTAGCCCGGCGCTTCTAGGGTGAACAGCGCAGGAGAGTCCCCAAAATGATTCCGCTGTTGCTCTCCATCACGTTTGGAGCTGGTGTGTACCTCGTGTACGAGGGGCTCACCGTCCCGCGCTTGCGTCCGGCCAGAGCGTGGTGGCACGAAGCCCTTCAGAGCAGTTTCGCGAGGGCCGGCCTGGGCGAGGCCTCGCCCCGAGACATGCTGCTCCTCGCAACGGGCGCCGCCGCAGTGGCGGGCGGAGTGTCCCAAACAATCCTCGGCTGGGGTGTCGTCAGCCTGCTTGCGGCCGGACTGGGCGGCGTCACGCCGCTGGCTTACTTCATTCAGCGGCACGAGCGTCGGCGAACTGAGATGCAGACCGCCATGGTCGACGCGATCGGACAGCTTCGCGATGCGATCCGAACCGGACTGTCGGTGCCCGAAGCGCTGGTCGGCCTCGCCCGGGGCGGACCGGCAGTGCTGCGGCCCGAGCTTACAACGCTCGTCCGTGAGATGCGTCTGATGGGATTCGAGTCGGCGATCGGCGCCATGCAGGAGCGTCTCGCCGATCCGGTCTTCGACGTCGTCGCGACGAGCCTCGTCCTGAATGACCGGCTGGGCGGTCGCAATGTGAGCCAGGTGCTCGATCGACTCGCCCACGCCACAAGGGCTCAGTTGCGGATTCACGAGGAGCTGCGAGCGCTCCAGGCGAGGAATGTCCTGTCGGCGCGCATCGTCGCGGCGGTGCCGCTGGTGGTGCTGATCGCGATCCGCCAGGTCAACCCGACCTACCTGAGCATCTTCGACGACTGGTCGGGTCAGGTGCTGCTGGCCGGGTGTCTCCTGAGTATCTTCGTGGGCTACGCCGGAATGCGGTGGCTGACGCGCCTGCCCACGGAGCGGAGGGTGCTGCAATGACGCCCTTCGCCATGCCATTCGATGTCACCGCGGTCCGGCCAACGCCACTTGTGCTGGGGCTGGTCTTCGGACTCGGCGCGTACCTACTGGCGACTGGACAGCCGATCGGGCGCCCGAAGCCCGACCTGGTCGAACAGCTTCGCCGCCTCGATGTCGACGAACGGATCGGTATGGATCTGCGGCGGGTCGAGGTTCGGCCGTTCTTTCACTCACGCCTGCTCGAGGCATTCCTCCGGCCCGTGCTGGATGACCTGGGACGCCTGGCGCGGCTCCTCCTCGCTCGGCTCGGACTGGCCGGCGGTAACGAGCTCGAGCGGAAGCTCCGAGTCGCTCGCCCCGGTGTCGAGCCGTCACAGTTCTTCGGCGAGAAGGTCGCGGCTGCGCTGATCGGCCTCGTCATCTTCCCGCTGATGAACGTGCTCGGCGTTCATCCCTTCGGCCCCTGGCCGGTCTGGAGCTGGGCCGTCGGCGCAGCCGTGGGATTCCTCGGGCCGGACTGGCAGCTCGACCGGCAACTTGGTGCTCGGCGGACCGAGTGTCTGATGGAACTGCCGACAATCCTCGACATGCTGACGATCGCCACCTCGGCCGGGCTGGCGATCGAACAGGCCCTCGATCAGGTGGTCCGATACGGCGCGGGCACCGTCGCGCGGGAACTGCAACATGCCCGGCGTGACATGACGCTCCGGGGTCAGCCACTGATCGACTCGCTCGAGGAGATGGCCGAACGCGTGGGCGTACCAGAGTTGACGAGCTTCGCCTCGCAGCTTCGGGCCGCGCATGAGCAGGGCATCCCGCTGACTCAGACGCTGACTGCGCAAGCCGAAGCGCTCCGCGAGCGGAAGCGGCTTCGGATCGTCGAAGAGGGCGGCAAGGCGAGCGTCCGGATGCTCCTGCCGGTGGCTCTGTTCATCATGCCCGTCCTGTTCGTCGTGCTGCTGGTCCCAGCCGCCGTGGAGCTGATGCGCCTCGGCGGATAGGCAGGTCGGCGTCACACCCGGCCTGCTGCTCGGCGGAACCGGAGAACGTGGAGAGGAGACCTCAGATGTTGTCGCCGTACGTCGTGCTCTACGTGAACGCAATACTGCGAAGAATGAGGAGGATGAGTCGATTCGTTACGGCAAGCCAGCCGGGCCAATCGATGGTTGAGTACGCCATCCTCGCCGCGCTGATCGCGATTGTGGCGATGGCCGCCGTCCAGGCTCTCGGTGGCGGAATCGTTACGGTCTTCCAGAACATCCTTGGACGACTATCGGGACTCGGTGGGGGCGGGCGGTGAGGATGAACCTCGCTCGCCTGACCGTCGGGCGCCTCTCCCGGCAGCGGGGTCAGGGCAT
>JADLFM010000158.1 GCA_020845495.1 Chloroflexota bacterium | reverse complement strand
CGGGCTACGCCACGTTCGATCCCGTGACGAGATTCCCGGCTTTCGCCTTCCGTCTTCACCAGTTCATCAGTCGGGGTGACACTGTCTATGCGACTCCTGAGGCGGAGTCTGTCCGCTACGTCACCCTCGAGCCCCAGACGTTCGTGCCAGGTGACCGGTCCAGGGTACTGCTGCCGCTCGCGTTCTGCCGCGAGTGCGGACAGGAGTACTACACCGTCCGCGTCGCCCGAGATGATCAAACCGGCGATCGGCAACTGGTCCCGCGCGAGCTCTCCAATCGACTCGCGACCGACCAGACCGGGGAAGCGAAGTTCCTCTACCTGAGCACGGATGACCCCTGGCCCAGCGATCCTGATGCGATGCTGGAACGTCTGCCTGAAGACTGGTTGGAGGAGCGAAACGGCAGCCTTCGCGTCCGCTCAGCGCGACGTCGGGATCTTCCGACCACGATCTCGATCGCACGAGACGGACGAGAAGATCCTGGTGGGGTCGCCGGCCACCTCGTCGGCGTCCCGTTCCGCCTTTGCCTCCGCTGTGGCGTCGAGTACGGCGCCCGCCAGACGTCGGACTTCGCAAAGCTCGGCACCTTGGGGTCCGAAGGACGTAGCACGGCGACGACCGTGCTTACGCTCTCGTCGATCCTGGCGCTCAAGGCGGACGAGACGCTGCCGGCCACCGCTCGAAAGCTGCTCAGCTTTACGGACAATCGCCAGGATGCCTCGCTCCAGGCCGGCCACTTCAACGACTTCGTTGAGATCGGTGTGCTGCGAGCGGCCCTCTACCGGGCTGTGCGTGATGCCGGACCGGACGGACTCCGACACGACGAGTTGGCGCAGCGTGTGTTCGACGCACTGGCATTGCCGAAGGCGCTCTATGCCGCCGATCCGGAGGTCAAGTACGCCGCCGAGCAGGAGACCAACCGTGCCCTCCGAAATGTGCTCGGCTACCGCCTCTATCGTGATCTCAGGCGCGGCTGGCGGATCACATCGCCCAACCTCGAGCAGACCGGGCTGTTGGAGATTCGCTACGAATCCCTTGAGGAAGTCTGCACGGACCTCGAACCGTGGCAGGACGCGCACCCAGCGCTAGTCGGTGCGACTGCCCAGACTCGCGCACGGGTCGCCCGTGTCCTACTGGACACCCTCAGGCGTAGCCTCGCGATCAAGGTCGACTATCTGGATAGTGAGCGTCTCGAGGCGATCCGCCAGCAGAGCAGCCAGCGCCTCCGTCCTCCGTGGTCCATCGACGAGAACGAGATCCTCGAGCATGCCGCTGTGGTCTACCCGCGAGCCTCAAGCTCCGCGGATTTCGGTGGGAACGTGTTCCTCTCGTCACGCTCGGCGTTCGGCATCTTTCTGCGTCGGCCCTCGACGTTTCCGGACCATGACGCCACGCTCAGACTCGACGACACAACCAGCATCATCGAGTCGCTCTTCAGGGCGCTTCGGGTGGCTGGGCTGGTCGAGGTCGTGGCTGAGCCCCGCGGAGCGGATGATGTACCCGGGTACCAGGTACCGGCGTCGGCGCTGGTGTGGGTCGCGGGCGAGGGCGTTCGAGCGCAGCCCGACCCGCTGCGGACCCCGAGCGCGGCGAGCGACGGCGGCGAGGTAAACCAGTTTTTCGTTGACTTCTACCGCGCCGTGGCCGCACGAGCGCGCGACCTAGAAGCCCGCGAGCACACCGCCCAGGTCCGCTCGGAGATTCGAGCCGACCGCGAGCGCGACTTCCGCGCGGCGACGTTGCCGATCCTCTTCTGCTCACCGACGATGGAGCTCGGGGTGGACATCTCGGAGCTAAACGTCGTCAACCTCCGGAACATCCCGCCGACCCCGGCCAACTACGCCCAGCGGAGCGGTCGGGCCGGCCGCAGCGGTCAACCGGCGCTCGTCTTCTCCTATTGTGCGACGGGATCGGCGCACGACCAGTACTTCTTCAAGCGGCCGGATCTGATGGTGGCGGGTGCCGTCTCGCCGCCGCGCCTGGACCTTGCCAATAACGACCTCGTGCAAGCGCACGTCCAGGCCATCTGGCTCTCAGAATCCCACCTTGATCTCGGGCGATCGCTCAAGGATGTCCTGGACTTGAGTGGCGAGCAGCCGAGCCTGAACCTCAAGCCAGAGGTGCAGGCCATCCTCGCCGATCCTGAGCCCCGTATGCGTGCTCGCGCTCGGGCCGAACGCGCCCTGCGCTCAATCAGGTCGTTGCTCGCATCCACTGCCTGGTGGGGTGAGGACTGGCTTGACGACGTGCTGGCGAACGTTCCTCAGGAGCTCGATCGTGCCTGCGAGCGCTGGCGTGGCCTGTACCGTTCGGCCAGGCTCCAGGTGGAAACCCAGAATCGGGTGATCCTCGACGCCTCCCGGCCAGCTGAGGATCGACGCCAGGCCGAGCGACTGCGGCGCGAGGCCGAGGCCCAGCTCGCCCTCCTTGTCGAAGACGACAACCCGGTCCAGTCCGACTTCTACAGTTACCGCTACTTCGCCAGCGAAGGGTTCCTGCCCGGCTACAGCTTCCCGCGCCTGCCGCTGTCGGCGTTCATCCCTGGTCGACGTGGCAATCAGGGACGCGAGGAGTTCCTCTCGCGTCCCCGTTTCCTGGCCATCTCGGAGTTTGGTCCACGCGCTGTCGTCTATCACGAGGGTTCGAGATACATCATCAACAAGGTGATCCTGCCGGTCCGGTCCGGTGACGTCTTGACGATGAGCGCCAAGCAGTGCGCGGCGTGTGGCTACATGCACGCGATGGCAACAGATCACGGGCTGGACAACTGCGAGCGGTGCGGCGAGGAGCTGCCTCAAGAGTACAAGGGTTTGTTCCGCCTGCAGAACGTCTCGACCCGTCGGCGCGACCGGATCACGTCGGATGAGGAAGAGCGTTTCCGCCTCGGGTACGAGATAAAGTCCGGGCTCCGCTTCGCCGAGCATGGCGGCAATGTCACCCAGCGGAAGGCGACCGTCGAGTGGAATGGCGAGGTGTTCGCTCGTCTAGCGTATGGTGACGCCGCGACCATCTGGCGGATCAATCTGGGCTGGCGACGGCGTGGTGCCGATGGCCTGCCCGGATTTGTCCTCGATACCGAACGCGGCTACTGGGCGCGGGGCGGCGAGCTCGTCGGCGATGACGACGCCGTCGATACGCTCTCGGCGAAGACCCAGCGCGTCATCCCGTACGTCGAGGATCGCCGCAACTGCCTGCTGTTCGAGCCAGTCGACCGGCTGGACGCGGCGGTCATGGCGTCGTTACAGGCCGCCCTCAAGCAGGCGATTCAGATTCGCTACCAGCTTGAAGACAGCGAGCTCGCAGCAGAACCGCTCCCCAGCGCTGACGACCGCCGGATGCTCCTCTTCTACGAGTCGGCAGAAGGTGGCGCCGGAGTCCTGCGACGGCTCGTCGAGAGCCCGGATGCGCTGATGGAGGTTGCACATGAGGCACTCGAACTGTGTCACTTTGATCCCGCCGACGGTCGCGATCTCCGGCGCGCCCCGCGTGCTCGCGAGGACTGCGAGGCGGCCTGCTACTCGTGCCTGATGAGCTACTCGAATCAGAGCGACCACCGAATCCTCGACAGGATGAAGATCGTCGATCTGCTGATGGACCTGGCAGCCGCCCCTGTCCGACCGGCCGCGACCTTGCCTGCGCTTGGCGATCTGGCGCCGGTGGACACTGACGGCGGAGCCAGCGTCGAGCGCGATTGGCTACGCTTCCTGGAAACTTCTGGATACAACCTGCCCACGCGCGCCCACGTCGAGATTGTGCCGCCGGGTGCTCGGCCCGACTTCGTCTATGAGCAGCGCCAGACTGCTGTCTACGTCGACGGCGACGAGGACGCGCATCCTGAGCGACGCCAGCGCGACGTCGATCAGATCGACGCGTTGGAGGATCGAGGGTACACCGTGATTCGCTTTGGCGACCGTGAGGACTGGGATCTGGTGATCGAGGCGTATCCCGGCGTCTTCGGTGGTCCAGTCGACGGCAACGGGGCGGGGAGGGCTGGCGCGTGACGTTCGCCGTCGGGTCGTTGGTGAAAGCGCGGGGCCGCGAGTGGGTCGTCCTTCCGGACTCGGACGACGATCTTCTGGTGCTGCGACCTCTTGGGGGAACCGAGGACGAGGTTGCCGGGATCTATCTCCCCCTTGAAACGGTCCAGGCTGCCTCATTCGATCTGCCCGACCCGAATCGTCCCGGCGATTTCCGCTCCTGTCGACTGCTCCGCGATGCCGTTCGCCTCGGCTTCCGCTCCAGCGCCGGCCCGTTCCGCTCGTTCGCGCAGATCGCCGTCGAGCCGCGACCATATCAGTTGGTGCCGCTACTGATGGCTCTCAAGCTCGATCCAGTTCGCCTGCTGATCGCGGACGATGTTGGGATCGGCAAGACCATCGAGTCCTCCTTGATCGCGCGCGAGCTGCTGGATCGCGGCGAGGTAGATCGCCTTGCCATCTTGTGCCCGCCGCCGCTGGCCGAACAGTGGCAGGGCGAGCTGCGGTCGAAACTCCACATCGACGCCGAGTTGGTACTTCCGAGCACTGCTGCCCGTCTGGAACGAGCCTGCCGCCTGGGCGAGTCGCTGTTCGACCGCTACCCGTACGTGATCGTCTCGACCGACTTCATCAAGTCGGATCGGCGCCGCGAAGAATTCCTGCGCGCCTGCCCGGAGCTGGTGATCGTGGACGAGGCCCACACCTGCGCCGATCCGGGCAGCAGCGGCCGAGGCGGACGCCATCAGCGCCATCAGCTTGTGCGGGGGCTGGCTGCCGACCGCAATCGCCACCTCATCCTGGTCACGGCGACGCCGCACAGCGGCAACGACGCCGCGTTCCGATCGCTGCTGACGTTGCTCGATCCGGGCTTCGCCGATCTCCCCGAGGATCTGTCGGGACGCCAGAACGAAACACACCGCCGCCGGCTGGCCGCCCATTTCGTACAGCGACGGCGTGAAGACCTGCGCAGCTACCTCCAGACCGACACGCCGTTTCCCGAGCGTCTGGAGACTGAGGCCACCTACAAGCTCTCGACCGAGTATCGGCGGCTGTTCGATCGGGTTCTAGCCTACGCTCGCGAGACGGTTGCTGACGAGTCCGGCGGGCGGTTCCGTCAGCGCGTCCGCTGGTGGTCGGCGTTGGCGCTGCTTCGCTCACTGGCATCCAGTCCCGCCGCCGCTGCCGCCACTCTCCGCAGCCGGGCTGCCGTCTCCGAGACCGAGAACGAGACCGAGGCCGACGAGATCGGCCGGCGCACCGTGCTGGATCTGATCGAGGACGAGCCGGCCGAGGGCGTTGACCTGGCGCCCGGGAGCGATACCGGCGGCGACTCCGACGACGAGCGGCGCACCCGGCGGCGCCTGCTCGACATGGCCCGCGAGGCCGATGCACTGGTCGGTGCGAAGGACGCCAAGCTCCACAAGGCGTCCGAGATCGTGCGTGCCCTCCTGGATGAGGACAGCAACCCGATCGTCTTCTGCCGCTTCATCCCAACCGCCGAGGCCGTGGCCGACGCCCTGCGCGCCGATCTGGCCAAGGCTGGCAAAGGTGCGTACAAGGACGTCGAGGTAGCGGCGGTCACTGGTCGGCTCGCGCCGGCCGAGCGCGAGGAGCGGGTCAGTCAGCTCGGCCGGGCGGCGCGGCGGGTCCTTGTCGCCACCGACTGCCTCTCCGAGGGAGTGAACCTCCAGGAGAGCTTCGACGCCGTCCTGCACTACGACCTCTCCTGGAACCCGACCCGCCACGAGCAGCGGGAGGGGCGCGTCGACCGCTACGGCCAGCCCAGCTCATCGGTCCGCGTGGTCACCTACTACGGCACTGACAACCAGATCGACGGGATCGTGCTGGACGTCCTGCTCCGCAAGCACAAGGCGATCCGCAAGAGCCTCGGCGTGTCCGTGCCCGTGCCGGTCGACACGAATCAGGTTGTCGAGGCGATCCTGGAAGGGTTGCTGCTGCGGGACCGCCCGGCGACGGCCACGGCGTTGACGCTGCCGGGCTTCGACGCGCTCATGGAGCCCGAAACCAAAGAGCTGTTCAGCCAGTGGGAGGCGGCCGAAGACCGTGAGAAGCGCTCACGGACGCTGTTCGCCCAGCACGGCATCCACGTGGACGAGGTGGCGCTGGAGCTGCGCGCAGCCCAGGCAGCGATCGGCGCAGGCACCGATGTCGCCCAGTTCGTCACCGACGCCGTCCGCGCCCACGGCGGCCAGACTGCCTCCAACTCATCTGGAGGGAGACGGGTTGCAGGCGAGGCGCTTCGCCTGGACCTGGCTGAGCTGTCTCGCGCACTCAAGGAGGCGGTCGGGCTGCCGGACCCGTCCAGCGCGTCGGCCGGGGCCAGTGATGCGCAGGTCAAGCAGTACGAGCAGGCATTGGCACGAGCACGGGCTGCCCAGCGTTTCACAGCCCGCTTCGAGCTGCCAGTCCGCGCCGACGAACGTCATCTCGGCCGGACCGACCCGTTCGTGGAGGGGTTGGCAAGCTACGTCATGGACACCGCCCTCGACCCGCTCGGGGACGGTGCCGCGCGGCGCTGCGGCGTCATTCGCACCAGCAAGGTCGAGCGGCGGACGACGG
>JADLFM010000157.1 GCA_020845495.1 Chloroflexota bacterium | reverse complement strand
CTCAAGAACCGGATGGACTTGCTCAGACCCGGAGGGAATTTGGTTCGGCTGGGGTACCCCTAGTCACCGGCTCAGAGGCAACTGAACAAGTCACCCCACCAGCCCAGCCCGCCCCCGATGCCCCACCCCAGGCCATCCCCGTCGACCTGCCCATCCCGGACCCAACCGATTGGATTCCGAACCCGACGGATTGGATTCCTGGGGGACTGAATCCGCTGAACTGGGCGGGCGACATCGTGAACGCGGTGTTCACCATCGTTGGGAAGGCGCTGTTGGAGGCCATGCGCGGGTTCGTCGACTGGGCGCTGGGCTTGGGTGGTTCGTCGCTCAACTTCGTGACTCAGACGCCGGCGGAGGGCACCTACGACAGCCCGACGGTCCGCAGCCTGTGGGACTTCTCGCGGGCGATTGTGAACGCCGCGCTCGCGGTCATCGTCATGTGGGGCGGCTTCAACGTCATCCTCAAGGAGCACACGCGGAGCCCCTACCACGAGGCGATGGAGCTCCTGCCGAGGGTCATCCTCGCGGCACTGGCGGCCAACCTGACGATCGAGTTCGCGCGGCTGCTCATCGACGTGAACAACGCCGTCTCGGCGGCGATCGGTGATGTGAGCCTGCCCGGCTACGACCAGGCGACGCCGTCGCAGGAGGGCATCGCACTCATCTTCACCGCGGTCGCGTACGGCATCGTCGCCATCCTGCTCGTCTTCCAGATGCTCATGCGGCTCGCGCTGTTGGCGATGCTCATCGTCCTCGGGCCGGTGGCGGCGCTCATGTGGATCCTGCCACAGACGCAGCAGTGGACGCGCTGGTGGGTGGATCTCTTCACGACCACGGTGTTCCAGCAGGCCGTCCAGGTGATGGTCCTGCGCCTCGGCTCGTCGCTCATGGTCGAGCTCACCCCGGGCAGCATGTCCAACGCGCTGCTCACGATGCTGCTCGGGCTCGCGGTGTGTTGGCTCACGCTGAAGGTCCCGTCCCTGCTTCGAAGCAGCCGCAGCGCCGCTGGTATCACGAACGTCCTCACCCTGGCCGCCGTCACGCACGCGATGGGCGGACTTGGCGCAGCCGGGCGAGCGGCGAGCGCTGGCGGCGCGGCTGCTGGCGGTGGCGCTGCCGGCGCCGCGCGTGCCGCCTCGGGACGGGCGTGAGGTGCATGCCATGAACCCAAGCGCAATCGCTACTGGTGACATCTTCGGCGGAGTGGCCAGCGGTGGTCTGAAGGTTGCCGGCGCGGTCGGACTCGTCTTCTTCGCTCCCTTGCTGCTCACGATGGCCGCCCTTGGTGGTGTGCCTGAACCCGCCCAGTCCGGTCCCACGGCCTCCGCACTGGCCGAGATCCCGCCCGAGCACCTGGCTGTCATGCAGCAGGTCGGTTCCGCAACCGGCGTCCCCTGGCAGGTACTGGCGGCCATCGCCAAGGTCGAGAGCGGCTTTGGCACGAACATGGGACCGAGCACGGCAGGCGCCGTCGGTTACTGCCAGTTCATGCCGGCGACCTGGGTACGCTACGGCATCGACGGCGATGGCGACGGCGTCGCGGACCCGGCTAACTTCCGCGACTGCCTGCCTGCAGCGGCGGCGTACCTGCTCGCGAGCGGTGCCCCGGGGGACCTCCGGCCGGCTCTCTACGCCTACAACCACTCATGGGCGTACGTCGACCACGTCCTCTCAATAGCCGCGAGCTACGGCTACCTCGACCCTGCCGGCATTCCCGCGCGGGCGGTCGCGCTGGCCCGTTCGCGTATCGGCTCGCCCTACGTCTGGGGCGCTGCAGGTCCAGACACCTTCGATTGCAGCGGTCTCGTGCAATGGGTCTACGGCCAGCTCGGTATCGCGACACTGCGCACCGCACAGGCTCAATACGACTGGGCGACAGCCGTCAGCGTCGAGGAGATGCAGCCAGGCGACCTCGTCTTCTATGAGCACACGTATCCGTCGTCCGAACGCATCACGCATGTCGGCATCTACGTGGGCAGCGGACTCGTCGTCATGGCGCCGCAGGCCGGCGACTTCGTGAAGGAGGTCGCCTTCACCGACCCCTACTGGTCGAGCCACTTCGCTGGCGTCGGACGGCCACACGCTGGAGGCATCCAGCTATGACCAGCGCGCGCGGAGTAATGGTGGTCGTCGGCGGGCTCGCCGGGCTGCTGCTCGTGATCTCGTTGTTCAGCGGCTGGCAGGGAGCGAGCCGCCTGCGCGGCCAGGGCGAGGACATGAGCGCCGTCGAGACTGCCGCCCGTGAATTCGTCGAGGCGTACGGCAACTTCGACTTCCGCGAACCCGACGCCTACCGCGCACGCCTGATGGAGTTGAGCACCGGCGCGGTCCGCGAAGCGGTCAACACGTCCCAGGTTGACCCCGCCTCGGTCGGCCAGCAGCAAACCATCGCGACCGACTCGGTGGCCGTCAATGTCACCGCCTTCTCCGACGATTCCGCGACCGCTTCGGCCATCGTCGAGCAGACGCGCCGGGCGATCGACACGACAACCGGACAGTTGCGCGAACAGCGAGTTCGGCAGCACGTCGCCTGCCGGCTGGTCCTCGCGGACGGACGCTGGCTG
>JADLFM010000156.1 GCA_020845495.1 Chloroflexota bacterium | reverse complement strand
GTACCCGAAGCATCATGGAACGGGCGGTCGGGGGTTGAAACCCCCGCCTACAGTCATTCCGTCGCTGCGCGACGGCCGTCGGGAACGGCAGGCACTGGTGCGACTGGAGCGTCGCGCAGCGACTGCATGCGTGTAGGCGGGGCTTTCAAGCCCCAACGCGGCGGCACGACGACATCAACATGCAATCGCCCTGGAACCAAGTCCCCTCCCCTTGCTGGACCGGCCGGCGCTTCGCTATGGTCCCCTACCATGGAACGAACACTCGTCTTGATCAAGCCGGACGGCGTCCAGCGTGGGCTGGTCGGTCCGATCCTCACACGTTTCGAGCAGCGTGGACTCAAGATCGTCGGCATGAAGCTGATGCAGGTGCCGAAGGAGCTGGCCGAGCAGCACTACGCCGAGCACCTCGGCAAGGGCTTCTACGACGGTCTGATCTCGTACATTACGTCGAGTGCCGTGGTGGCCCTGGTGCTCGAGGGCAAGAACGCCATCGTCGCCGTCCGCAAGTCCGTCGGCGCGACGAAGTCCTTCGAGGCCGAGGCCGGCTCGATCCGGGGCGACTACGCCCTGGAGGTTGGCCGCAACCTGGTGCACGCCTCGGACGCGCCAGAGACGGCCCAGCGTGAAGTCGCTCTCTGGTTCAGCGACGCCGAGCTGGTGAGCTGGAGCCGCGAGACGGACCGCTGGATCTTCGAGTAGGCTGACCCGCCGGCAGGTGAAGAGACACGCGGGGCGAGCGCAGAAGGGGCGCTCGCCCCGCTGCCGTTGAACGGCGCTCAGGCGCCGCCGGTCACCTCGCGCAGGAGCCGGAAGAAGCCCTGCTTGGTCGGGGTGTTCGTGCTCCAGTTGACCGGCACCAGCTGGTAGCCGTCGCGGTAGTTGCTGCGCGCGCCGCCGCCGCCAGAACCCTCGCCGGCGTCGAAGAGGCCCCACGATGCGTACCGGCTGACGGCCGCCAGCATGTTGTTGTCGGCCTCGTCAAACGCGAAATGGTCGTCCTCGTTGACGACGATGGGAATCGGGCGATTGCGCGTCCGCATCCGGGTCCGCTCGGCCAGCCAGCGCATCACGGCCGGATCGGTGACGCCGTTCCCGTGAATCAGGGCCAGGTCGGCGATAGCCAGCACCTTGTCGCTCGGGATGGCCCCGCCACGGTAGCTGGTGCTGACCGGCAGCCGTCGGCCATCTCTGGTGTGTGACTGCGCCCGCGCGACCAACTCATGGCAGCGGTCGAATCCGATGATCGGGTGCTCGTAGTTCGGCACATCGCACTCGTTGGCGATCTCGACGATGACGTTCCGCCAGCCGCCGTCCAGCAGCCAGACGGTCGCGTTGTCCACCGCGCGCATGACGGCCGCCTCGTCGCGGAGCCGCTCGTCCTGGCCCTGGTAGAACAGCCCGACGATGACGGCCATGCCGAGATCGTCCGCCGCCTCGAGGACGCGACGCAGCCGGTCGAGGAAGGCCGGGCGCAGCTCCCCTTCTGGATCGAATCCGGTGTTCTCCCAGGGCTGGGTCCGACTGTACCCTTCGGGCGAGCCGCCCTGGAAGTTGACGGTGATCGCCAGCAGGCCGGCCGCACGCCACTCCGGCAAGACGGCCAGGAACTCGCTCAGATTGCGCTCAGGATCCCAGACGCCCGTGTCGGGGTAGGACCACAGATGACGGGTCTCGGGATTGATGTCGTCAAAGGTCGCCTGAACGGCGCGGACATTCATCAGCAGGCCCTCAACGGACCAGCCGTTGTAGGAGCGGCCGGCGTAGGTGGGCGAGCCGTTGATGGTGAAGCGGTCGCCATCGATCCCCAGGACGGTCTTGCCGGGCATCGTTGCCTCCGGAGCGGATGATCGGTGGTCAGCATGCTGCTGTCAGCGTAGTCTACTGACTGCCGACCAACGACCGCTGACAGGCGGTCGCCTAGAAGGCGCCCGGGCCGCCACCGACGAACGTCTGCCAGGCGCCGCAGTCGTCCACCACCGCGAACGGCGCGGTCGCGGCCTGTCCGGCCGTCTGGCGGCGAACTGTGAAGGTCGCCTGCTGCACTCCCGGCGGTATCGGGACGCTGAAGTTGCCGCCCGGGTGCTGCTGGCCGCCGATCTCGATGGTGGCGTTCTGGGCCGGCCCGAACTGCAGTTGCTGGACCGTGTTGTTCGGGGCCGCTGCCGGGCGGGTGACCGTCACGGTCACGTTCAACGTGCCGGTGGTCGCGCCGCGCGTCGTCGTCACGGTGACGGCCGGCCGAGGCGTACAGGAGGGACGCGGCGTCGGCGTCAGCGAGGGCGTCGGGGTGACCGTGCGGGTCGGGGTCGGCGTGACGGTCGGCGTCTGGGTGACCGTGGGGGTGAGGGTGGCCGTGGGCGTGCGCGTGACGGTCGGCGTCGCGGTCGGGGTGAGGCCAGGGTTACTCGGCAGGGCCGGTAGCTGGCAGTAGCTCGCGTAGGCCGAGCCGATCAGCGCGCTGTCATCCACCGAGAAGTTGGTGCCGTTGGCGCTGGTCAGGTTGTCTACGAAGATGTTCTGATCGCTGCGATAGTCGTAGACGCCGGCGCTCGTGTTGCCGGAGGCGCTGTTGTAACAGACGGCGTTGTGGTAGCTGGTCGCGTAGCCGTTGTGTTGCACGAAGAGCTGAATGCCGACATTCTGGCTGTTCGCGGTGTTCGCCACAATCTTGCTGTTGGTGACGCTCAGCCCCTGGTCCGGCTCGACGTCGATGCCGGCGACGGCCTCACCGCGATTGTTGCTGAGCACCTGGCAGTGATCGATGATGTTGTTGTTGCCGTGGATCAGCGAGATGCCGTTGCGGGCGTTGTTGTTGGCGCGGCAGTTGCTGACGCGGACGTTCTGTGCGCCATTGCTCTGGTTGTAGCCGATGTAGATGCCGTCCTTGCTGTGCCCATCGGCCGCCACGTTGACCACGTAGCTGTTCTGGACGTTGTTCAGCCGCAGGCCGAAGCAGCAATCCGTGCGTCCGCTGGGGATGCTCTGCCCGTCGAGCGTCATGTTCCAGATCTGGAGATTCGCGTTCCCGGCCGTCAGGCTGCCGTTCGACATCATGTGGTCGAGCGTCGCACCGGGCGCCCAGCGCAGGATGGTCTGATCCATGCCATCGCCGTAGAGGATCACGTCGCTGTGGACGCGGACCTTCAGCGTCAGCAGGTACACCGCGGCCGGCAGCCGGACGCTGCCGCCACCGTTGTCACGGGCGGCGTCAATCGCCGGCTGGATCTCGGAGGCGACGCCCGGCGACACCGTCCAGAGGTTGCCAGTCCTGGTCAGCGCGAGCGCATCCGGCGGAGACAGGGGGTTCCGCGGCACGGCCTGCGTGACGACCAGCAAGAGCACCAGCAGCACACCGAGGAGCCGTCGCAGCCGCCACCATCCGAACGCAGCTCGTGCCACCTGATATCTCCGATGCCGTGGCCGCCCGTTGCCGCCTGCGCGGGCCGCCGACCGACACGCTGTTGAGGTTCGCCAGCAGGCGGGAAACGACGCCCCCGCGCAGAGCAGAACGAAATGTCAGATGGCGATGGGACTGGTAGCCACGGCAGGTCAGGGTATGCCAGCAGGGCAGGCTCGGGCTTGACGCACCGCGAGTCTCGCGCGTACCCTCACCGAGCGACCGCTCGCCGCCTCGCTTCGGACACCCCCTGCCGAGGCCGTACAGCAGCCGCCTGTGGAGTCCCTGCCCTGGCATGAATGTTCGTCGTCTCACCGTCGTGGTGTTTGGCCTGCTCCTTGGCGCGATCTTCGGCGAGATCGCGCTGCGGGTCGTCTCGCCGGTGCCGGCCGAGGATCTGCTCCCGCTTCAGTACGACCGTGCCGGCCTCGAGCGCATCGCGGCCGGCGACACCTACATCACCTTCGATCAGCAGCTTGGCTGGACGGTCGCGAAGGGCCTGGAGCGCGCCTCGAACAGCGCCACCTACCGCTCGAACAGCGCCGGCATGCGCGCCAACCGCGAGTATGGCCTGGAACGCCCGACCACCGGCCCCCGGCTGGCCGCCTTCGGCGACTCCTTCACCCACTGCGATGACGTCGAGAACGACGAGTGCTGGACGGCCCAGCTTGAGGCGGCCGTACCGGGCATCGAGGTGCTCAACTTCGGCGTCTCGGGGTACGCGCCGGACCAGGCATACCTTCGGTATCAAGCGGAGGGCCGCCAGTATCACCCGTGCGCGGTGCTGATCGGCTTCATGGTCGAAAACGTGAACCGCGTGGTCAATCGGTTCCGGCCGTTCTACCAGCCGGAAACGGGCATCACCCTCGGCAAGCCGCGATATCTGCTGGACGGCGACGGCCTCAAACTGCTGCCCTCGCCGGCGACCTCCGCGCTGGACTTCCGTGATCCGGCCTGGGTCGAGCGGAACTACGGCCCGAACGATTTCTGGTACGCGCGGGGCATGTTTGCCGGCACGTTTCTCGACTATTCGCACTTCTTCCGGCTGGCGCGGACCGTCGCATACCAGAAGAAGTACGAGGCCCTCCGGTCCGACAACGACGAGGCGCGGGACATCGGCTGGGCCTACGCGCCGGACAGCGAGGGGCTGGAAGTCGCCTCACGCATCCTGATTCAGTTTGCGCGGCAGGTCGAGGCTGACGGCGCGACGCCGGTGGTGGTGCTCTTTGGGCGGAAGGCCGACGTGGTCGCGATGCGCCACAACGAGAAGAAGGTCTACGAGCCGCTGCTCCAGAAGCTGAATCGGGCGGATGTCGGGGTCATCGACGTGACCGAGCGGCTGTTCGATGCCTCGCGGCGCACCGGCGTCGAGCGGCTGATCGACAAGCACTACCGGGCGCTCGGCAACGCGGTGGTGGCCGAAGGCCTGTCGCGGCGGCTGCAGAAGATCACGACCTCGACCTGTGTCTGGCCGTAGTGCGCCGCGCTGGCGCGGGCGACTGGCGGGGCGACGACCGCGTCGGCTGACCTCAGCCAGCCTGTTCGCGGCCGCTGTCCCGCTCGATCAGCGCCCGCACGGCGTCGAGCAGCTCGTCGAGATCGTACGGCTTTCGCAGGACGACCGTCGGATCCAGTCCGCCAAGAAGCCGTTCGTGCTCCGGTTGCGCCGTCAAGACCAGGACTGGCACGCCGGCCAGCTGCGGCACGTCGCGGCGAGCGCGGAGAAACGTCGGGCCATCCATCACCGGCATCATCAAGTCAAGGATGATGGCGTCTGGCCGCCAGAATTCGGTCTTGACCAGGGCATCTCGACCATGCTCCGCGCCGCGCGCATCAAACCCGATGTCTGACAGCGCATCGACGAGCAGGTCCCGCAGTGCTGGGGTGTCGTCCACCACCAGGATTCGGGTCACAATCTCCAGGCCCCTTTTGCAGCCCTCCGCACAACTCGCACGAAGGCGCCAGGGGCGCAGCCCCGGCCACGCTGCACCCATGCTTCGCCGCCATCGTCCATATCGTAATCGATGAGGCCTGCTAACCCGAAGCACTGTCCATCATCTGACGGACTTTTGTAATCAGCGCGTCGAGAGCGAACGGCTTGACGAGCACCTCCACACCGATCCGACGGAGCTGCGGCCTGAGTGTGTGCAGTTCGGCGACGGCCGCCGAGCAGACGAGCACGGGGATCTCGGCGGTCCGGGGGTGCAGCTTGAGCGCCTGCAAGATGTCCCAGCCTGACACGTCCGGCAGTCGCACGTCGAGGATCACGGCGTCTGGCTGCGAATCCCGAATCAGCTCAAACGCCCCGTGACCAACCACGGCGACTTTGACGTCAAAGTCCTCGTCGCGCAGCAGCCCTTCCGCCAGCTCCAGCAGGTCAGGGCTGTCGTTCACGACGACAATCGTCTTGCCGGCGCCTACTCCGTCCGCCATCGGGCACATGCCTCCGTCGATCGTCAGTCTTGAGCGGAGGAGGCAGGAGTGTTCGCCGCCCGGCCCGTCGCAGCCCAATGCACACGATGTGCCACCAGCCCCAGTCGGGCGCCCTGCAATGACGGCAAGTGAGATCCAGGCGTCCTATCATGACGGTATGGGCGTCCGAGCGAGGCCGCGCTCGTACACCGCGTGTGTCGTCTCGGGCTGGTCGTGACCATCATGCCGGGACATCGCGGCTGCTGTCTGAACGGGGGTCGTTCCGTTGCGTTTCCCGATGCCTATTGACCGGCGAGTCTGGCCGTTCCTCCTCCTGATCGGTGTGACAACCTCGACCGCGTACATCGACGTGGAGGAGGACACGCTGCACGTACGGCTTGGCCTGTTCCGTTACCGCTTCTCGCGCGCGGCCATCGTGTCGGCCCAGCGTGCAACTGTCAACTGGACCTACGGTATCGGCATCCACACCAATGCCGTCAACACGCTGGTCATCAACAGCTCGCTGAGCGGGCTGGTCGAGCTGCAGTTCGACCCGGCCCCGCGCACCTGGGTCCTGGTCATCCCGGTCAGCTGCCGGCGGCTGTTCCTGAGCCCGCTCGACCCGGACGGGCTGATCGCGGCCCTCAACGGAGCTGCACCGGCCGGCTGACGGCCGCACATCCTCTCACCCAAACTGCACGCAATTCATACCTGCCGCCATCTCGCGCGCTCGACACCCTGCGTTTTCATCGGAGACGACCCTGTGCGGTCTCGCCCGACGAACGCAGATGAGGGCATCAGCGCCGCTGTCGAGGAGAGCTCGGCAGCCACAGAGGAGATGGCGGCGCAGGTCGTCTTTCCGAAATCTTTCCCAAGTCTTTTCTTTTTCCCCTCCCACCCACCGATCCCTACGTCGTTTTGCCTGGTGAGCGGTGAGCAGTGCAGCCCGGACCCGGTGCCGCGTTCACGGGCGACTGCATACCGCGACTCGGAACACCAGCCCGGGGGCCTTGCGCCCGCCGGCTCACGCGCGTACGTCCGGCCGCCGAGCGCCGTCATCTGGCCCATGCTGCGATGGCGGACACTGGCTCGGTGGCCGTTACCTGAAGGGGGTCTCGGTGTCATTTGGTATCCGGCCCAAGCTCATGGCCGGCTTCGGAGCCGTCCTGCTGATGCTCGCCATCGTTGGGATTATTGGCTATCGCAACACCAGCCGCTTCACGTCAGACTTTCACACGTTCTACGACGACCGCTTCATGCCAGCGATCCGGCTTTCCAAGGTCCAGATGGGCCTCTTCGAGCTGCGCGTCAATGGCCTGAACTACGACCTGATCGACGCGGCCGGGCGCGCCCAGGTCAAGGCCAGCGATCAGAAGCTGGTGGCCTCGATCGACGAGGAGATCAAGGCCTATGCGGCGACGACCCTCGTGCCGGCCGAGGTCGAGGGGTTGGCAGTCTGGAACCGCCACTACCCGGCCTTTCTCCAGATGCGTCAGCAGGCGCAGGCGCTGACCGACAGCGGAAAGCCTGCCGAGGCAGCCGCCTTGCGGGCAGGTGAGGGCGCCCGCCTCTTCTCCGATACGCTCGGAACGATCACGAAACTGATCGACGTCCAGGCGAAGGTCGGCAAGGAGATGAACGAGAGCATGGAGTCCGCGGCCGCGCTCTCGCAGTGGCTGATTATCGGATTCACGCTCCTGGCGATCGGCATCGGTTTCGGCGTGGCCTGGTTCGTCGCGTCGACCGTCGCACGCGGCGTGGAGTCGGTCTCGAACACGCTGAACAGCCTGGCCGACAAGTGCCTTGCGTGGCTCGCGGACGGCCTCCAGAACGTGGCGCAGGGCAACCTGACCGTTGGCGTCACGCCGGTCACGCCGCCCATCGAGAAGTTCGGTTCGGACGAGCTGGGCCAGTTGGCCGTGACCACGAATGCAATGCGGACGAAGATCATCGCCTGTATCGGTTCGTACGAGGAGAGCCGGGCTGGCCTGCACGAGATCGTCAACGCCGTCCGTGGAGCGGCCACCACGGTGTCGCACACGTCGCAGGAGCTTGGTCAGGCCACCGAGCAGACATCATCCGCCGTCCAGCAGGTGACGCAGGCCGTCCAGAACGTCGCCAGCGGAGCCCAGGAGACGAGCCAGTCAGCGCAGATGTCCAGCGTGGCCATCGAGCAGCTGGGGCAGGTGATCGACAACGTGGCCGGCGGGGCGCAGGAGCAGGCGCGCCAGATCCAGTCCGCGTCGGACACGACGAACAGTATGGCCGAGCGCATCGGCCGGGTGGCCGGCGACGCGCAGTCTGTGGCCTCGGCCAGCCAGCAGATGAAGGCATCCGCCCAGCACGGCGCGACGGCCGTCCGCGAGACGGTGATCGGGATGCAGGAGATCCAGACGGTCGTGTCTGAGGCCGCGTCGAAGGTCGAAGAGCTGGGCCGACTGGGGGATCGTATCGGCGCGGTGGTCGAGACCATCGACGACATCGCCGAGCAGACCAATCTCCTCGCCCTGAACGCGGCCATCGAGGCGGCCCGGGCGGGCGAGCACGGTCGGGGCTTCGCGGTGGTCGCCGACGAGGTCCGCAAGCTGGCCGAGCGCTCCCAGCGCGAGACGAAGGCGATCTCCGAGTTGATTGTCGCGGTCCAGGCTGGCACGGGCGACGCCGTCAAGGCGATGACGTCAGGCTCGACCAAGGTCGAGCAGGGGACGCTTCGCGCGGACCAGGCCGGCACGGCGCTGACCGAGATTCTGTCAGCCGTGGATTCGACAGTGCTCCAGGTCGAAGGCATCGCGAACGCGGCACAGGAGATGTCGCGCGGGGCGGCGGACGTGGTCCAGATCATGACGTCCCTGTCGGCAGTGGTCGAGGAGAGCTCGGCGGCGACCGAGGAGATGGCCGCGCAGGCCACCCAGATGACGGGCGCGATCCAGTCCATCGCGTCGGTCTCTGAGGAGAACAGCGCGGCGACGGAGCAGGTGTCAGCTTCGGCCGAGGAGATGAGCGCCCAGGTGGAAGAGATGTCGGCTCAGGCACAGGATCTGGCGACGACGGCCCAGCGGCTCACCGAGCTTGTGGCGCGGTTCCAGCTGGAGTCGACGGAGGCGGACCAGCGCGTGCAGGCTGCCGCGCCACGCAGGCCGCAGACCATGTCGGCGCTGGGCGGCGGCAGGCGGGCTCGCGCAAGCTAGCCCGAGTGCACGGGGTCGTCGAGGGCCGTCAGGCGGGCGCGCCCTCGACGATCTGTCCATGCTCGAAGCGGAACTGCTGGCCGGCAATGGCCGCGTCGGCCGGGTCGTGCGTGACGAGCAGCGCGCGGAAGCCGAGCGCCTGCTGAAGCTCGATCAGGTTCTGGCGCAGCGGCTGCCGAATCCCGCTGTCGAGCGCCGAAAACGGCTCGTCCAGCAGCAGAATCCTGGGCTTGACGATCAGCGCCCGCGCCAGCGCGACCCGCTGCTGCTGCCCGCCCGAGAGCTGACTTGGCCGGCGGCGTTCGAGGCCGTTCAGCCCGACCAGATCGAGCAGATCGCCGATTCGCTTCCGACGCGCGGCGGCGTCCACCCCTCGGAGTCCAAAGCCGATGTTTGCCTGGACATCGAGGTGAGGGAAGAGGGCGTACTGCTGCGGCACGTAGCCAACCCGCCGGGACTGGGGCGCCAGATCGATGCCGCGCTCGGTGTCGAGCAGCGTCTCGCCGTCAAGCACCACCCGGCCCGCGTCCGGCGAGAAGACGCCGGCGACCGCCCGGAGCGTCAGCGTCTTGCCGGAGCCGGACGGCCCGACGAGCGCCGAGACCGGTGTGTCGGTCGAGAAGCTGACGTCGAGGGTGAACCCGTCGAGCGGTCGATACAGGCTGACGTCGAGCATCAGACCTCCGTCGCGATTCGCCGGCCGACGATCTGTCGCAGCCCGAAGAGGACCGCAAACGAGACGACGACGAGGATCGCCGAGAGCACCAGGGCGGCGTCGAGATCGCTCTCGAGCGCGCCGTAGATCGCCAGCGGCATCGTCTGGGTGCGCCCCTGGAAGCTGCCGGCGAACATAATGGTCGCGCCGAACTCGCCCAACGCCCGCGCCCAGCACATCACCGCGCCGCCCAGCAGGGACGGCAGCGCGACCGGCACGGTGACGCGCCAGAAGGTGGCCCAGTGCGACACGCCGAGTGTGTGCGATACGTGCTCAAGCTCACGGTCAACCCCGAGAAACCCGGAGCGGGCGGCGCGCACGTAGAATGGCGCGGCCACGAAGAACTGGGCGATGACCACCGCGGCGGTGGTGAACCCGATGGTGATGCCCATCGAGGTCAGCAACGGGCCGAACAGGCCGCGCCGTCCGAACGCCATCAGGAGGCCGATGCCGGCCACAGCGGGCGGCAACACCATCGGCAGCTCGATCAGGCTGTCGAGCAAGGTCTGCCCGGGGAAGCGCTTGCGTGCCAGAAGATACGCCAGCGGCGTGCCGAGGATCACCGACAGCGCGAGCGTCAAGATCGTCGTCATCAGGCTCAGGCGCAGCGCCTCGACGACCACCGGCCGCTGGGCTACCTGCCAGAACAGCTCTTGCGGCAGCACCCGCACGAAGATGGCCAGCACCGGGATCAGGATCACCAGCGTGAACGCGGCGGCTCCAACGATCAGGAGCACCGGACCGGGAGCGATCCGCCAGCGTCGACGCCGCCGCATGGGACGGCGAAGACCGCTGGCGCCTGCACGGTCGGTGGCGGCGGCAGCGTTCGGACGCTCGTCGAGCTGTGTCGCCATCTCCGACGTGGTGGGCATGGTGATGGTGGTTCCCTAGTTGCTGCGCGGCGGGCTGTCGACGTCGCGGACCTCGATGCGGACGACGTTGCTGACCAGCCGGCCGCCGCGCTTGTCGGTGCCGATCACCGCGCGAGCCATCCCTTCGCTCGGACCGAGCGGCTGGCCGTCCTTCGCATAGGCGATCAGCACGATCTCAGCGCCGAAGTCGGGGTCAAGCTCCGCCAGGCTGAAGATCGCATCGTAGCCGTCGCTGCCGGTGACGACCACGTACTTTCGCAGGCGGTCGTTGTTGCGGGCCGGGTCAAGCTGGACTTTCGCCTCCTGGAGCAGATCCCAAAGCTGCACGCCCGTGAACTTGCCCGATTGGAAGCCCTGGCCGGCCCCGAACGCCGCCGTCAGCGTGACGCTTGGGTACGTCTGCAGGTCGGCCTGCGTGAACGTCTTCGGCTTCTCGACGAGGCCGGTCAGTACGAAGCTTTCGGCGTAGCCGCCCTGCGCCAGAGCGGCGGGAGCCGACGGCGCGACGAGCGCCGTCAGCAGGAGCAGGGCGAGCACTGCCGCCAGCGCCCGCCGGAAACGGGGGTGTGTGGAGATCAGCACGCTCATCGGTCAGCCTACCGCGCCGTCAGGAGCTGGAAGCCCAGCAGATCGGAGAACGTCGAGGGGGTGCGCATCGTCGGGCCAACCGTGGTGAAGTTCCACTTCTCGAGGACGGACTGCCCGGCCGGGGACATCACCAGATCGATGAAGGCCTGCCCCAGCTCGCCCTGCGCGGCGCTGCTGGTCAGCGCGATGGGGTAGGTCGCCAGCGTGTTCAGGTCGTCCGGGATGGCGATGGTGAGCAGATCGGGCGCGGACTGCGGCGTCACGTCGGTCAGGTAGACCACGGCGGCGTCGGCCTCGCCAAGCTGGACCTTCGCCACGACCTGCCGCACGTTCGGCTCGCGCGAGACGATGTTGGCGTTCGCGCGGTCCTTGAAGTCTGCGCCGAACACCGAGATCTGGCTCATCTTGTCGAACATGTTCTGGGTGTAGACGCCGATCGGCACCTCGGGAGCGGCCGTCACGAACTTGATGCCCGGCCGCGCGAGGTCGGCGGCGCTCTGGATGCCGGCGGGGTTGTTCCTCGGCGCGATGACGACCAGCCGGTTCCGGGCGAAGGTCACGTCTGCGCCGGCGATGGAGCCGTCGTTGCGGGCGTTGTTCATCTGCGCCTGATCGGCGGAGGCGAAGACGTCGGCCTGGGCGCCCTGCTGGAGCTGCGTCCGCAGCTGGCTGGATGCACCGAAGTTGAACGTCACGGGGACCGTCTTCTCGCCCTCGAAGAGGTTGCCGATCTCCTTGAACGCGTCGGTGAGCGACGCGGCGGCGAAGACCGTCAACGTGGCCTGCTGGGCCGGGGCGGCTGCCACCGGGGCAGCTGCCGCCGGGGCAGCTGCCGCCGGGGCCGGCGTCCCCACCCAGGGAGCGGCAACGCCCAGGGCAACAGCGGCGGCGACCAGCAGCCGCCCGGCGGCACGACGTGAGAGCTTCATGAGTCCTCCTCTTGTACGAGACGATGACGAGCACACAGGCTTGACGATGGCGAGCGATGAAGGCGCGCGGTTGGGGGTTGTTCGTTACGAAGCCCCCGCTGTTTGGTCGAGGAGCGCCGTCGGGGTCTGGGCCCAGCCGGGCGCGCGTGGGAAGAACAGTGGTTGACCGTAGTCGGCCACCCCGAACTGGGCGATCAGACGCTGGGCCTCGTCTCCGAGCAGCCACCTGACGAACGCGGCCGCCGCCTCACCGCGCGTCGCGGGGAGCCTGGCGGGATCGACTGGCAGCACCGAGATGATGTTGAGCAGGAGCGGATCGCCCTCGAAGAGGACGGCCAGCCCGAGCCGCTCGCCGAGCGTCAGGACGGTGGCGCGGTCCAGCAGGGTGTAGCACTGGAGCGCCGCCGACTCGCGGGCCGTCGCGACGTTGCCCTCGGCGCCGTGCTCGGCGGTGCGATACCAGTCCCCGGACGGGGTCAGGCCGGCCGCCTCCCAGACGTCCAGCTCCTTGACGTGGGTGCCGGAGAGATCGCCACGGGTGAGGAACGGCGCGCCCTGCTCGGCAAGCTGTCTGAAGACCGAGATGGCATCGGCTGCCTCAGCGATCCTGGCCGGGTCGGCGGCCGGCCCGACGACGACGAAGTCGTTGGCCATGACCTCGTGCCGGCTCAGCCCGTACCCCTCGGCGATGAACTGCTGTTCGAGGGCCAGCGCATGCACCAGCACGACGTCGAACCCGCCGGCACGCGCCAGTTGGAGCGTCTTGTTCGTTCCCGCCCCGGTCAGCGAGACCGTCAGGCCCGTCCGCTGCCGGTAGGCGTCGAGCAGCGCCGGCACGATACCGGCGTCAATCGGGCCGATGGTGCTCGCCAGCGACAGGTCAGTGCCGGCCGAGCATGAGGATCGAGGGTCGTCGTTCACGTCGTGACCATGACCGTGGGTGGCTTCGCTTCCCAGACCTGCGCCAATGCAGAATCGCCCGGTATTCAGAATAGGAACAGTGTAGTCCGAAACTGACGCCACGACAAATACGCTGGCAGAGGTTGGGCGGGCGATGGCGGCGGGAGCGCGGCCTGCCGGCCCGGGCGCGGCCGGCCGCGCCGATTCCTCAGGCTCCCCGGAACGCAAGAAGAGCGCCGCTACCAGATAGCGACGCTCTCAGTGGAGCCGACGACAGGAATCGAACCCGCAACCTGCTGTTTACAAATCCCAGGCAGCCCGTCCGCAGGGGTCTGCTGGCGTCTACTGACTCGAAGTGCGTCCGTTCGGAATTCCGCAGTTGTCTGGGCTTGACGCCCAATGTCCGCAGTGATTAGGGCGTCAACTTGGGCGTAAATTCCCGGCCGTGCCGTCCCCACCGGCAGGAGAATCGTGATCGCTGCGGCGCACCACCGGTGGGTCAGAGCTCCGCGATGTGCCAATGGTGGGCGTTATCCGCTTGGTCGTGCGTGGTTGCTCGCTCGGCTGCCAGCCAGGCACGAACAGTGCGCCCACCGAGGAAGGCGCACCCCCCTCCCCCTGGGCCTTGGATCTCCGATCGTGGTTACCAGTGCGAGAGATCGGGCAATTTTGCGCGGGGGAAATTCCGGCGACATCGACACGTTTCCCCGGTGCTTCTAATACTCGCGTCCTATCTGCGCGTAATGAACATCATCCGAGCGAGACAACGGGGATGACAGTTCGACGGGACCTTGGGGACGTCCCGTGTTGCCCTTCATCAGGTGCCAGAAGCCCACCGGTCGGTGCAAGGCTCAGATCAACTACCTGGACGCTGCGCCAACTCGCTCAGCAGTAGCGCCGCACCATCGAAGGCCACGAGAAACTCTCCCGACTGGAAGGCCGGCAGCCGCCAATCCACGTCGGACTCAGCAACATCCGTCTGCTTCACAACCGTGAAGATGTGATCCTGCCCCATCACCGCGTTTGATCCTGGGACAGGGTGACGGTTCTGCAGAAAATGCATGTGGGGCTTCTCGTGCATCCGGAAGAACTGTCCAACGTCATCGGGCGTGAACGTCTGCACGATGTCAACCTTCTGCCACTTGCCGTACCCTTGGACCTTCATCGCACCATATGAGCCATCCGGCACCGGCTCGTTGGGGAGCCATTCGAGATCACGACCGCGATGCAGCAAGATCTTCAGATCGGCCTGATATGTGCCCAGCCTCGGGTCGCTGCGCCGTCTGGCCTCTCGTGCATCCCTTACCCAGATTGACGGCAACGACGTTCTGAATGTGCCGAGGCGCTCGTACGCCAGAAGCCACGGATAATATCGCTCAGCCTCCTCGAAATGACGGCCGCTGCGACGCTTGAATTTGGGATGATCGCCGCCCAATCGCTGTGCGAAGCTCTCAAGAATCGACTCCGTAAGCTTCTCAGCGTCAGCTGCTTCTTCGTCGGTTGCGTGATGATCGCGCCTCAGCATGCGGATCAAGCCACGCGCCATCGATCTGATCGTGTACCAGCCGCCCAGCGTCTCCACGAACCAGGGCTGCGTTTGCGGACGAGGGTACCACTGGTACACGTTCTCCTCGAAGGTTGCGCGATCGACGTGGGCCGGCAATCTTTCGATCCCGTTCAGCACGTTCGCCGGAGCGATGAGGATGGCGTCGCTCGGCCCGTGCCGGCCGGCCCGTCCGATTCGCTGCAACAACGATGCTGCATCGCTCGCCTCGAAGATCAAGTCAGCGGCCTTGAAGTCGATGCCGACCTCGATAGCTGCCGTTCCGAGGGCTGCGATCTCCTGCCCGGTTTGGGTGCGGGTGGCACGGTGCGAGAGCCCTCGCACAATCAGCAGCTCCTCGCGTCGAACGAAGTCGTCCTGACGCAAGCGATCTTCCAACCAGATCGCGTTGACTACTGAGTCAACGATGACCAGGCCGGGGATGAGCTCGGCGTCTTCGCGAGTTGCGTGCAACGCTCGCCAACGCTCGACGCGACGGCGTACCTCAGCCTCGATCACCTCGACTTTCTCGGCCTGAGCAGGAACGGCGACCAGAGACACGTCGTGAACGGCCACACGGCTACCAATCTGCGGTCGCACGGTAGGAGTCATCGAGTCAACTATGACCGGATCCCAGAGGCGACGAAGAATGTCCAATAGTTCTGGTGGTGGCGTTGCCGAGAGCAGCAGAAGCTTCTCGAACACGCCAAGCGAGCGAGCGAGATGAGCCATGAACAGCGCATGGGCGAGCTCGACGCCCTGATACAAGTGGAACTCGTCGAGAATGAGCACCGAATACTGCCCCAGTGCTGCGAGTGCTTCTACTCCTCGACGGTAGCGCGCCGCGAGCAAGAGGAACAGCATGTCGGGGTTGACGAAGACGATATGCCCGCACGTACCTGGCTTCTTGCCGTGAACGGAGAGCACGTCGCTCAGCGCCTGCCCCTTCGTGGCATGGCGTGCCGATTTGCGCCACCGCTCCAGACGATCGGCATCTAGCGGCGTCAGTATCACGTCGGCGTTCGCGAAGCGCCGCCGGTCCTCCTGGCCGGGCTCCCACACGTATGGAGCCAGCCCCTCCTCACCTGCCATCCGCGCTACTGCACGGACCTGATCGCTGGCGAGGGCGTTCGTCGGGTACACGGCAATGGCAAACCGGCGCTCGCGCAGCACCGGGAGCATCGCGGCGAGCGTCTTGCCGGTGCCGGTGCGTGTCACTACGAGGAAGGTGTCGTGCGCGTTCCATGCATCCAGCATCGCAGCCTGGTGGGCATACACTGGCCGGGAGGCTTCTGGATGGTCGTAGAGCGATAGCGTCAGCGCATCGATCTTCATGGCTGGAGCCGAGCCGCAACGCGGGCCGGCACGTGGACCCTGTGCTCGCCTACGCGCACGACCCAATCATCCACAAGCTCGGCACGGCGCAGGAGCAGGTGGGGCGGCAGGCTGATCGGCTCGTACGCCAGGAGCCGACCACGCACATCGAGCGGGTTGACGACGTGACTCGGAACGGTCGGCTCGTCCGCGAAGCGGGCTGTCGGCTGAGAAAGCTCCTCCCATGTGATGCGCACCGGGCAGCCCTTCTTGCCAAGTCGTGCGACGCCACGTGGCGCGGTCATGCCCCAGGTGAAGCAGTAGAACCGAAACCCGGTACCTGATGGCGGTTCACTCCTCTCGCACGCGGGAGCCAGGACGACACGCCAGCCAAGGTTCGGGGTGTTGCGTCCACTCGGGCCATCGTCTGTTCGGCCCGTCAGATCGTTGAGGGCGTTCTGCGTGAAGCGCACTCGTGTCGTCGCCTGGGCCTCGGCGGGCGTGCAGTAGAGCGGCATCCGAGCGAGGTCGTCATCGTACCGTGGTCCTGGTCCAGGGGAGATGCCGTAAGAGAAATCCGACATCGAATAGGTCAGCGCATAGTTGTGCAGGTATGGCAAGGTCGAAGCCACCTTGCTGATCTCGTACGACGAGAACCAGAGGAAGTCGTGATTCCAGAGTCGCCCCGCGAACAGCCGCACCCCCTGGGCATTCAGGTCGAGCGGGCCGGGCATCACCGGACTCCTTGCTCTCGCCGATACTCCGTGACGTGCTTGTACGCCGCGTCGAGAAACGCCTTGTCGAGATTCTCGGTGCTGCACTCCGAGACGAGCGCCTCCACCTGATCGACGGTGAGCACGGTGACCCGATCCCGATTGGCGGCGAGCGGCTTGTACTTCTCGTTGACAAGTGGCGCGACTTTGCCGGACGGATCACTACCGTCCGGATCGTAGAGCTCGAGGGTGAGCTCTAGGGGAGTCAGAACCTCCTCCCAGCCGGCCACGATGCCCACGATCGTGTTCCGACACTCGCCCTGCGTGCGCGACTCAGCCCCATAGGACTTGCACGCGAGCAGCGTCTTGACCGTCAACACGAACTCGTAGCGGGTCACGCTCTTCAGGGTGACGATCGATGGAAAGAGCGTTGCTGGCCGGACGACGTGTCGGGAGCCGAGCGCCTGCCCGGTCATCTGGGTGTCGTCGTTGATGGCGTTGAACGTGATCTCGTCGGCAATATCCTCGAAGGGCAGTAGTGAGAACGCCGTCGAATACTCGATCCGATGCTTGATATTTGCCCGCTCCTGGCTTCCCGATGTCGCGGCGGTCGCGCCGAACAGACCGCAGCGGGGACAACGCAGGCAGAGATGATCCTTCAGATAGCAGTCCGGCTCCGTGCGGCCAGCAACGCGGTTGGCCGTCCGAAGTAGATGCTCCAGTTCTCGCGACTCCGGCGCTTTCTGCTTCGTGCCCAGGAAGGCGACGCGCTTTGTCGGCGAGCCGTCATCGATCGAAAGCGGCGTCGAGACCGTGTTGAGCTCACGTGTCTCTTCGGTTCGCAGGACCGTGTAGTCGAGCACCTCGCGCAGGATGATGATCTGAATCGTCTCGGCACCGATCAAGGGCATTGGGGCAGGGATCAGATACGGCGCGATCAGCTTGAGGCTCATGCGTCCACCCCCTCGTCCTCAAAATCGTCCACGGGTGCGTCAGCTCTCTGCCGCGATAGCTCGCGAAAGCCATCCATGTCGCGCCTTCTCGTTTCTGTGGCCCGCCGATACGTCTGACTTTGCGCACCGAACGCGTAGACCCGGTCCCAGGTCGTGACCGGCTCGCTCCAGGCTGCCGAGAGCCTCTCCAAAGAGCCGTACTGCTGCCGTAGGTGGTCGCGAAACGCCTGGTTGAACTGTTCGCGCTGCTCGATCTGGTGCCTGCGGCGGGCGTAGTACACGCCGTGGTCGATGCGATCCAGAATGATGTCGTGCGCGGTCCGGGGAATATCCGGCCTCGCGATGAGTTCGACCAAAAGGTCGATGCCAGAGTCTAGCGCCACGACTGCATCCAGGCTGGGGAAACGCTCTGCAGCCTCGTGGACATGGAGGGCATAGCCCTTTAGAGATGCCGGGTCCGTGCGACCATGCTGGATCTCACTGATGATCTTGCCGACCGGCCCCATCAGGGCGTGCTTTGAAGCACTTCCACGCCCACGGTACATGCCGAGGTAGCGATCAAAGGCACCGCAAATCTCGTCGATCTGTGGCTGTACGGTATCCACGTCGAATCGCGGTACCTGAATACTGATCGGCCTTCTCACCCCACTACCTCCTCGGCCAGAGTCCCCTTGACGGCCTCGATCAACCGAATGTGCTTCATGCCCACGCGCTCGGCCCCGGCCTGTTCGATGCGGGCAAGCAATCGCTCCGGCGGCGACGCGGTCAACACCTGGAGTAAGTCCGATCGCTTTGAGAAGTCGCAGGCCGGGCCGAGTTGGGCTGCCGCGCCAATTTTCCGAACCCAGCCTGACGCGTTCTCCGACTGCACCCATTCCTCGCCGATCAGAGCTCGCACGGCTGGAACCGCAGGCGCTCGGGCGACTCCCTCCCCTCCAGTCCAATGGACGCTCTCACCCTCGCTCGTGGCGACGACGGCCACGTCGAAGGTCAGGCCAATGAGAAGAAGGACGTAGAGCTCGCGAAGGGCGCGATTGGCGTCCGACTCCTTCTCATCTGCCGCGATTGCGAGTGGGAGAGGAACGAGGAGGAGATTTGGCGTCTCACCGACGTGGTAGAGGGCTGGGAACTGTTTGAGCACCTCTTGTCTTAGGCCCCGAGCCGCTGAGTCCCGTACCTCGTTGTTCATGAGCGATGTAGCCGCCTCATTCCATGACGGGTAGGTAGTGTCCCAGAGGTCGTTGACCTGTTCCAGATCATCGTCGTACGCCTCGCGCATCGCCTTGACAAGCTCGCGAAGGTGGCGCTTCCGGGTATCCTCGGAGACGCGATACGTCATCAGTCGCGCGAGCTCCTCGGGTGAGAGCGTATCCGGGAGCTCATCTCCGAGCTTGCCGGCCATCAAACCGGTGAGCCCCAATGTCACGCGGCTTGTCGACGCGCCGGTCATCGTGGCTTTCGTCGCATCGACGAATTCCTGCACCCGTTGAACCAGTAGAGCACCAGCACCACTGCCGATGTTCATGTGCGGCAACAACACGAGCGTCTGCGCGGGCGTCTTCCCGACAAGCACCTGGAGCAGCACGCGCTCGTAGCGACAGCCGTTACAGATCACGATCCGATCGAACGGTCCATGGGCCACTGCGCGATTGGTGTGTGACTCCGGATTCGGCAGAAAGTCGGCTCTGGCCGGCTCGCCCTCGCTCCGGTCAAATGTCCGAGAGCACATCGGGCAGAGATACACAGCATTACGCACATGCTTTCCAGCAGTCACCTTCGACCGGCTGTACGTCTCGACCTGAGCCTGCGCTCTTTCGCGCGGGTCGCCTTCTACGGTCGGAGTGACGAGATCGTCAACGAACGCCTGAGACATCTGCTGCGCGAGGGCCTCAATAGGCGACGGCGTGGCACTCTTCGCGCGTGCCTGGGCCACCAGGCCGCTCAGGGCCGCCACTAGCAACCGAGTGCGCCGCTCTGGCTCCACCTCCTCCATCTGGGCTGCAGCCATACCGAACCGATGCCCCGGAAGGTGCCAGAACCGATCGACTGTGCGCGCCATGTCCTTCGCCGGCATCAGCGTCGATGTCGATTGCAGCTGCGACCAGGCTTCAGGACCGAAGAGCGCGTCATAGGACACAGCCACCTCGTCCGAAGCTTCCTTTCCGATGATCGCCGTACTTGACAGAGCCTTAAACAGCTTGAAGATCACCATCTCAGGCTGCGCAGCGTCGATCCGGGCAGTCTCCCTGGACAGCAGATCATCAGTCAACGACTCTGCGCTCCGGCCGCTCGCGTCGAGATAGGTTGCGACGACTTTTCGTCGGTCATCAACCTTCTTCTTCGCGAAGGTACCTCGACGAACTCGAGTGCCCGCGACCGTCAGATACGAGTCGACCTTCGCAAAATCGACAAGCTCCGGCTTGGGCAACATTGAGGCGATCGGACTGCCAACGATAATCCCCTGGAGATCGCGTCCGGAGAGGAGTCTTCCGATCTCCTGCTGTAGCTGTGCCTCGATGTCGTTTGTAGAGGGCACCTGAACTGACGATGTGCCATCGGCCACGTAGAGCGTCCCATTGGCGAAGCACAGCAAAGGCGTCCAGCCCGACGATACGAACGCTTCCTGCGCGGCCTGATGCAGCAACGTCGTCGCAACGCCCCGCATCACGACCTGGTGATAGCTTGCCTGGACCGCAGTTCGCAGGAAGCCACGGCTGAGCTCGTCGCGCGCGGCGTGCAGATCGGCCGCCGAGCACAGATGATCGACCGCCATCACGACCTGTGCCAGTATCCACCACCGACTGGACCCATGCATGATGCCGCGCAGAACGCTAGCTGGACTCGGATGGTGTGCGTTGATGCAGTCCTCGACCACCAGCATCACATCGGAGGTCAGGTCGTCAAAGCCGAGCCCCTCGCAGACAGCCGGTACTACCTGACGTGTGCGCTCACGATCGATATGTGATGCTGATCTGCGCCGGCCCGCCAGGTACTCCTGGAACTCGTCGACCTCCTTGCCGACGTCATGAGCAAGGATCGCCACCTGAAGGATGCGCCCCTCGGACTCAGTAAGATGCATCTGCGCCGGACGCGAGACGATCGGCAACAGCCTGCACATGACATCCAGTCCGTTGAGCCCGTGCTCAAGGAGGCTCTGCCGACACGCGCGTTCCTTCGCTAGCTTCCGCTTCCATCCCCTAGCTACCATCCACGCCGTCGCTCGGCGAAGCAAGTCTGCATCCTGGCCATCGTCAGTCACGTGAGTGCACTCCTAAACAGGTGCCGGGTGATCTCAACTGGATCGTATGACGGTTGACCTACTCCCGCGCGTGCGGCTTGCGTAGCCGCCATTTTACGATGCTATGCCATCAAGAACAAGTGTTCTGTTGGAGGCTTTTCGGATCATGTGATGCAGTCGTGAGCCTGTCACCCTGGGCTGCGCTGGCGTGGTCACTACTTCAACGCGTGAACACCTGATCGAAGGCCCACCGCGAGCCGCGTTGGATAGCAGGGGGCCCGTCCATCTCACCGGCTCCCTTCATTGATCGCATAGCCGAACGGAGTATCCGGCGTGATGCTGCCACGCTCCTGGTCCGTTGGCCTCCATCCGTATTCCACGCTGCTAGCCCGAAGTTCGACACCAGTTGCGGAGATGGTCACATCTGCATCGCGACACCAGTGCTCACCACCGTCGCAGCGGCCAGTCGTGAGCGTGGGGCAGAGGGCGTGAGTTGGCACGTATCGAGTAGTCCCTCTTTTAGTATCCCTGCTGCGGATCGAGCCCTCTGCCCCATGGGAACCATTCTACGCAATTGAGTAGTCCCTGGGCAGTTGCGGCGATCCATTCAAGGCCGCTACAACTGCCCGTGTGAAAGCATTGCTGCGGCATGTACACTTTGGGCATGAGCAGTTCACCTGTATCGGCGCGGTCGAAGAGGAGCTCCCTGGTGGTCGAGCTCCCGGAGAGCGTCGTCAGCCTCCTGGGTCCAACAGCCCAGGAAGCGGCGCGACACCTCGCGGAGTTGGCCTTCGTCGAGTTGTTTCGGCAAGGCGAAGTGTCGAGCGGATGGGCGGCCGAGCAGCTCAGGGTGACGAAGAGCGACTTCCTGGCATTGCTGGCCAAGCACGAGGTGCCGTACATCGATCTGTCCGAGGAAGAGTTCCTCCAGCAGTTCGAGGCGGCAGCACCGGAGAATCAACCACCGACCCGTTGATCGTCTCGGATGCGAGTCCGCTCGTCAGCCTCTCCCGTGTCGGTCATCTCCAGCTGTTTCCGGCACTCTACCACCGGATCCTGATCCCACCGGCCGTGCGGGATGATGCGATGAGGCAGGGTGTGAGGGCGGCTACCATCGATGGAGCGTCCTGGATTGGCATACGCCCTCCGCGTGACTCCGCGATGGTCGAACAACTCCGTCATGTCGAGAGACTCGACCTTGGGGAATCGGAGGCCATCGTCGTCGCCATCGAGCTCGGGATGCGCCTCGTTGTCGATGAACGACGAGGACACCGGGTCGCCCAGGTCCACGGTGTTGCGGTCTTCGGCACCACCCGCGTGGTCGTAGATGCCGTCAGGGCCGGGTTCATCGCCATCGACGAGGTTGAACCCTTGCTGCGCCGCATGGCCGCCGCCGATTTCTGGCTGAGCGAACGGATCATTCGGCTCACTGTAGCTCAGGCTCGGCAGTAAGCTTGACGGGAAAGTCACCGGTCGGTCTAGGTTCGACTGTTGGCGGCCATCTCGTCATCAGCAGAGATGGCGGCGCGGCGAAAGGGCGGCTGGCGTGATCATCCCCAGTGATGCCAAAACCCGGCGAGACGACCCAGTCGCAGGCCGCTCTCCCTGATGGTGAACCGCGTCGTCCACGTGGGATCGTCGAGGCGTCGGTGGTCATGGTGTCGGAGCGTGGTCCCGACGCCGGGTTCCGGGCCAATGGTTGTCAAGTGCCAGACTCTTCTCACATCCCACCCGGCCCACGGCGTAGTGTGTCCATGCGGGCAGCTACCCACTCTGGCCGACGCCTGAAGTTGGCGACCGGGTGATCCGCGACGTCGAACAGCCGCATGCTACGCACTGACCGGCAATCGCCGTCCTGCCGTTCGCGAACGTGATGGTCCGGGCGTTCGTCAACTGGCGACGGTCCCTACAGCGACCGCAGAATGCCCGCTGGTCGTCGGCCGCTGTTGCCGGCCGAAATGGAGCCCTGCGGT
>JADLFM010000155.1 GCA_020845495.1 Chloroflexota bacterium | reverse complement strand
GGGATGTGCGCCGACTCGAACTCGGCCGGAGTGCGAACGTCCACGACGTGGACAGGTGCGTCACCCGAGAGCCACGCTCGGAGGGTACCCGCGTCGATGGCTCGGGAGGTTGTCATGTTCGTCGCTGTGGTCATCTACTCCACTCTCATTTCCTGACGGAGACGCGCGGTGTTGGACCCAGCTCAGGCGTGTGCTCCGACAGCGGTGAGCTGCTTCAGCACCTCGGGCACGCCCTGGCTGCTCAATACGACGGGTGCAAAGCCCGCCCACTCATGCAGGCCCTTCAACGCCAGCTAGATCTCACCAGCCCAACTTTAGATGCCACGACTGGCGCATCATATTGCCATATGATTATATTTCCTCACTAGCTCGAAGGGACAGTCGTGGCAGTCATCGAAGATCTCTCCCTGACGCTCAAAGCGAAGCTCTTCCGCGGTCTTGCCGACCCGTCGCGCCTAGCGATTCTGGAGAGCCTACGCCCTGGCGAGAAATCGGTATCTGAGGTGATTGAGGCAACCGGGCTCTCGCAGCCGAACGCCTCCAGCCATCTCTCATGCTTGAAGGAGTGCGGCCTGGTCGTCAGCCGTCAGGAAGGCCGCTTCGTCTACTACCGCCTGGCCGATGCCCGCGTCGAGGACGTCCTGCGTCAGGTTGAGGGCATCCTCACGGGGGTGGCCGATCGCGTGTACGCCTGCACCCGGTACGAGGCTTGATGGGATGGAGATGGCGACAGCAGCGAAGCGCACCAGCATCGACCTGCCGATCGCGGGAATGGACTGTGCCGACGAGGCTGCCCATATCGAGGCGGCAGTCGGCAGACTAGCAGGCGTCCACGAGGTACGCGCGCTGGTCGCCGCCCAACGGGCAACCGTGACCTACGATCCGGATGCTGTTACACCCGCGCAGATCGTCGCTGCGATCGGCGAGACCGGCTGCAGCGTTCGCCAGCCGGCAGCGGTGGACACGACGACCAAGAGCCAGCGCGACGTCGGGCAGATCATCGGCTGGGGTGCGCTCGGGATGGTGGCCGCTGTCGTCCTTGTCGCAGCGCTCGGAGAGCGACTCGGACTCCTCGATGCCGCATTCGACTGGCTCCCTTGGTGGGTCCCGGCCTTGGCGATCGTCCTTGGGGGATGGAAGGTCTTCCGGGGTGTGCTCCTCGCTGCACGGCGAGCTGAAGTAACCAGCCACACGCTCATGACCGCTGGCGTCATCGCCTCAGCAGCTATCGGCCAATGGACGACGGCAGCGCTGATCGTCTTTTTCATGCGCTTCGCCGATTGGCTGGAGGAGCTTACGACTGAGCGGAGCCGTCAGGCACTGCAGCAGCTCGTCGCCCTGCAACCGGCGACAGCGCACGTCCTGCGAGACGGCGCTGAAGTCGAGGTCCCGGTCGCCGAGGTAGCAACCGGTGACGTAGTCGTCGTTCGGCCGGGCGAGCGCATCCCGATCGACGGCGACGTCATCGACGGGCAAGCACCCGTTGACCAGGCATCCATTACCGGTGAGAGCGTCCCGGTCGACAAGGGGCCGGGGGATCCCGTTTTCGCAGCAACGATCGCCCAGGCCGGGTATCTCCAGATCCGCGCGACCAAGGTCGGTGCCGATACGACCTTTGCCAGGATCGTCCGACTTGTCGAGGAGGCCGAGGCCCAGAAAGCGCCGGTCCAGCGGTTCGCGGATCGTTTTTCGACCTATTACTTGCCAGCCGTCCTGCTGATCGGGCTCGCAACCTACGTCGTCACAGGTCAGGTCGTGAACGCCGTTGCCGTCCTGGTTGTCGCCTGCGCTTGCGCCATCACGCTGGCAACTCCCGTCGTGGTGCTCGCCAGTGTCGGAAGTGCCGCCCGACGCGGCCTGCTGGTGAAGGGCGGCATCGCGCTCGAGCAGTTGGCGAAGGTCGATACGGTTGTCATGGACAAGACGGGGACTGTCACTCTTGGCGAGCCGCACGTCACCGATGTGGTTGCGCCAGATGGCGTCGGCGAGGGCGAGTTCCTCGGCGCCGTTGCGGCCGTCGAGTCTCGGAGCGAGCACCCACTCGCCAGGGCCATCGTTCGCGCGGCCGGCGAGCGCTGCCTGTCGTGGAGCGAACCGGAGGCGTTCTCACCGCTGCCGGGACGGGGCCTGACCGGGACCGTCAACGGCCGAGAATGGACGGTCGGAAGCCGTCGCCTTCTCGTCGAACGCGGCATCCCGCTCGGCGGATACGCTGAGGAGCGTGCGCAAGCGCTCGAGGACGCTGGCAAGACGGTGTTCTTCGCAGCGAGCGATGACGACATTGTCGGGCTCGTGGCGGTCGCGGATGTTGTTCGCCCGGAGGTACAGGCGGCGCTGGCCGATCTGCGGGGTCTCGGCATCAAGCATCTCCTGCTCCTCACCGGAGACAACAAACGGGTTGCTGCCGCGGTGGCGGGTCGCCTCGGGCTTGAGTACAAGGCCGATCTGCTCCCCGACGAAAAGATCGCGGTCGTGAAGGCGCTCCAGGCCGAGGGCGCGGTCGTCATGATGGTCGGCGATGGTGTGAACGATGCCCCGGCGCTCGCGCAGGCCGATGTCGGCGTCGCGATGGGCGCAGCTGGGAGCGATGTGGCGATCGAGGCGGCCGACGTGGCGCTGATGCGCGACGATTGGTCGCTCGTCCCTGAAGCACTTCGCATCGGCCGCCGCAGCGCCGGCACCATCCGCCAGAATCTCGGCTTCACTGCGCTCTACAACATCGTCGGAATCGCCCTTGCGTTTCTTGGAGTACTCCCACCGGTCTGGGCAGCCGCCGCTCAGAGCCTGCCTGACGTGGCAATCATGGCAAACTCAGCCCGCCTGCTCCGATCACCGAGACGTTAGGTGGCTGGACTTGTCATTTGGGAACGCTTGGTGTGCCGGCGAGCCGTGCTCGTGAATGGCCGATGCTGGATTGTCGCAGCAGCAGTGGCCGTGCTTCCGCTCAGCGGGTGCGCCGCTGCGCCGACCGATCCCACGCCATCGAAGCGGTCGGTCAAGGCGACCGAGGCACCGCCAGCAGCCGACGAGTCTGTTGGCGGTGATCCCGCTGAAGGCCACCGGTTGTTTCTCGCCAAGGGTTGCATCGCCTGTCATCAGGTCCGGGGTATCCCAGAGGCCACCGGTGTACTCGGCCCCGCCCTCACGGGCGTCGCCAGTCGCAAGATGATCGCCGGCAGTATTCCCAACACTCCGCAGAGCTTGAGAGCCTGGATTATGAGCCCGCAGCGCTTGAAGTCCGACACGATGATGCCCAATCTCGGCCTGACCGAACCGGAAGCGACGAATCTGGTGGCCCTACTTGAAACGCTCAAGTAACGACACCGCTGAGGACATCCGGAGTACCTGAGCGACCGTCTCGTGCGGGTGCAGAACACTCGCGGGGTGTGTCGACGATAGCGAGGGGTCGTATGCAGTTTGGTGCGCCTTTTGAAACTCGTGCCCCACGTGGACCGTCCAATCCGCTCCGGCGGCTGGCGGTGCTGGGCGTGACCAGCCTCGTAGTCATTCTCACGGCATGCTCCACTCTAGGGCAGCCTCCGCCGCCACCAACCAGCGCAGCGAGCGATCAGAGGTCGCGCCGCGATGAGCCGCGTGCTGCGCGACCGACGCCGACACCTGAGCCGATACGCAATCGCTCGGTCTACGACGAGGATGATGGAATACCAACGGCCAGCACGGCCGAGCTGCAGCAGCGCGCCCAGGACGTAGAGGATCTCCAGTGGTTGCCCGCCCTACCGTTGCTTCGCTCCCTGGTTCCGGGGGCGACGGCGAGCCGATCATCGGTTCTCGCTGAGAAGCAACGTGCCGTGGCGGCACAAGATGCTCCGTTGCAGGCCCGTGCGAACGCGATCCTCGCGGCCGAAGCCTTCACCCGCGCATCCGTAGTCGTCCAACACTGGCTTGACAAGGTGGACCCCGCGACCGGGCTGATGGCCAACTGGCGGCCCGACAGCAGTACGCTCGGGTGGTTCTACCAAGACACCAGCTCCGACCTCTTCCCCCACATCGCTATCGGCGCCGGTCTCCTGCTGCGAGACCGCTATCCCGAGGCCCTTGCCGTGTTGGCCGCTGAGCGGCGCCTGGCACCTCCAGCGCCAGCCTTGCCAGACGACATCCTCTTTCCTGGCGGACAGCACGCTGGGCAGACAGCAGACCGGCGTATGTTTGGCGCGGCTGAGTACACCAAAGATGCGCTCCTGCCACTGGTCGAGCGCCTTGGTCCTGATCCCTGGCTCGGCCGCCTCCAGGAGGTCACCGACGAGATCCTGGCGGCATCCTCGACCCCGACCAGGCGTGGTCCGATTCCCGCCGACACGAACGAGGTGAACGGTGACGTCCTCCAGACGCTGGACCGCGCGTACTGGGCCACCGGGGACGAGCGTTACTTCGCGATGGCCGATCGGATCGGTCGCGCCTACGTCGAGGACATGCTGCCGAAGAGCGACTGGCTGCCGGTTCACGAATGGGACTTTGTCAAAGGCGAGCCGATCGGGAAGCCACGTCTTCGGCTCTCGGACCACGGGAATGAGATCGTCTCGGGGCTGGTCGGCTGGCACATGATCGAGTCGCTGCGCGGTGCACCAGACGCGCCAGCTCATCGCGTGGCGATCCGAAAGATGCTCGACCGCATCCTGGAGACCGGGCGCAATCAGGACGGGCTCTGGTTCCGTGTCATCCAGATCCCCTCGGGTCGGGTTGACCAATCAGGCCTCACCGACAACTGGGGCTACATCACCCAGCCGTTCCTCGCACAGGCGGCGCTTGAACGAGCCATTCCCGATGGTGATTTAGCTCACGCTGACCGCTACGAGGAAGCCGCACGCCAGGAGCTGCGCGCCTTGCCCAGCTACCGATTCTACCCATGGCAGCGCGGCGTGATGGATGGCAACGCCGATAGCCTCGAAAGCGCCATGTACTTACTGGCGCAGTTTCACGACACGGACGCCGCGCAGTGGGCCGACGAGCAGGCGGCAGTCCTCTTCGGGTTCCAGACCCCTGATGGGATCGTGGAGGACAACTACCTCGACGGGAACTTCGTCCGCTCGGCGCTGCTGTACGGCCTCTATCTCACGCGCGGCGTCGTGGCGGAGCCATGGCAGCCCGGTCTCGCCGTCGGCGCGGCCCAGACTGGATCATGCGTGGATCTCGTCATCTCAAGCACGGGGGCGTGGGACGGCGTCCTCCACTTCGACACGCCGCGCCACCAGGAGTATCTCCACCTGCCGATCGACTTTCAGCGGTTGAACGAGTGGCCAGAGGGATTCACCGTTGCCGCCGGCACGTCCTATCACGTCGCCGAGGACAACGGGAGCGCGCAGGATGTTGACGGCAGCGTGCTTGCGAAGGGGCTGCCGTTGCGCCTTGAGGCGGGAGTTGTTCGCTCGCTCCATGTCTGCTGAACGACTCAGGAGCCTTCCATCATGGTGATTCGTGGCTTGCTGTTGATCGGGGCACTCTATACAGTGTCGATCGCAACCATCCTGCTGCTGATGAAGCTGCCGGAGATCGCTCTCCTCCGTTACGTGGTCTTCGCGACGCCTGCCTTGGTTTCCTTCGCCGTCGTGATTGAATGGTGTGAAATGACGTTTCGCCAAGTAGCACCCATGCCCCAGCAGGACGCAACCCGTCGCGTCGACTCCACTCCCCACCACCGAGCGGCGTGATGCCTCCGTTCTGATATCACTCCACGGAGCCGATGACCAGTTGCCTCGGTTGTTGCAACGCTCGCGGTCAAGGACGGGTGGGAGGCCTGGTCCAGCGGTAAACTCTGCGAGTATGGAGACTAAGGCCAGGGTGACAGCCCATCGCATCATCACGGATACCAGTGGGCCGGTACTGCTGGCCGTCTTGCTGACCCTGACTCTGGTGAGCATCACCCCCGTCTTCGGGACGTCGCTGTGGCATGGCCCGGACGCTCATAGCAGTCTCCCCCACCGAGGCGCTGACTCTCCGCTCAGCGCAGTCAGTGACCCAACCAGGAACCTCCAGCCGACACTCATACCGCAACTGCATGCCTTGATGCAGAGCGAGCCGCAGCAACTGACCGGGTTGCTTGCCGCAGTCTCCCCGTTCCATCCGCCTCGTTAGTGCTATCACGAGCAGACCGTTCGCCTAT